>CBDEFU010000001.1:0-1369212 GCA_965237555.1 Amylibacter sp. | reverse complement strand
GCACGTGGTTGAGGGCATCTATGCTGGGTCGAGATCCAGTTTTGCTCGGCCGGGTCAGCTCAGTTGGCTAGAACGCGAAATTCACGACTTCCAAAAATACCTCGCCAGTCGGTTGCTGGCAAAATAGTAGGGGCTGCAAAATGACTTTTTCCATTGCAGGACGTTGTGCACGCACCGGCATGTTTGGCGTTGCAATCACCACGTCCTCAATTTCTGTCGGGTCGCGCTGTCCGCATGTGCGTGCTGGTGTTGGTGCCGTTGCCACGCAAAATGTGACAGACCCGCATTTGGCGACCTTGGTCCTGAATGCGCTTGAGGCGGGACAGGATTCTGCAACCGCTATCGCGGGTGTTGTTAAAGATCGGGACCATATTAATTACCGGCAGTTAACGGCGGTAGATGCAATGGGATATACCGCTCACTTTACCGGCGCGCATATTCTGGGCACAAACGCGATCAGCGAAGATGCAGATTGTATTGCGGCCGGTAATCTTCTGTCGAATGTTGGCGTTGCAAAGGCGATCTCGAACGCTTTTAACGCCAACCCGACGGCACATCTGGCGGAACGGCTATTGCAGGGAATCGAGGGGGGTGTCGCGGCAGGTGGTGAAGAGGGTCCGGTGCATTCAGCCGCTCTGCTGGTATCTGGCGACCAACCATTTCCACTGGTTGATTTGAGGGTGGATTGGGACGACGAAGACCCGATCGAAAAGTTGCGAAACTTGTGGCGTGACTATGAACCTCAAATGCAAGACTATCTGAACCGGGCGATCAACCCGGAAGCAGCACCAAGTTATGACGGGGCGGTAAAAAGTCGATTCCTCATGAGAGTCGGCTGGGTTATAATTGTGCATGTTTACTTTACGCGACCGACGGACCGGAGAATTGTTTGATCGCTGGTCCGATTTCGGGGACAAACGTCGGCGCCTGATGGAGCAATCCTGGGCCGGGGTTTTTCGGAACCATCTGCTTGTCGAACTTCCGGTTGACGATCTTTGCCGTCACCTTGATGAACGCATGGGCCGACCATCGAAGGATCTACACGTTGTCATCGGGGTCTTGCTTTTGCAGCAGCTGCACGATCTGAGCGATGCAGAGACCGTCGAGGCCCTGGCCTTCAATATGGCGTGGCACTATGCCTTGGACGTGCGCAGCGAAGCGGACAGCTATTTCTGTGAGAAAACCCTGCGCAACTATCGCCGTCTGTTTATCGAACAAGGTCTCGATGAATTGCTGTTCCGGTGTTTGACGGATCGGCTGGTGCAGGGGTTCTCTGTCGATACCAGCCACCAACGCATGGATTCGACGGCCCTTCGTTCGGCGATGCGGGCGCTGACACGACTTGGTATCGTTGTTGAGAGCATCTCGAAGTTTGCCCGTGAGCTTGAGCGATATCATCCCGGTCTGCACGAGCAGATCAGCAAGGAGGTGATCCGCCGCTATGTCGATCGCGAGGGTAATGGCGCGTTCGCGAATACGGCGCCGAGTGTTTCAAAACGCCGCCTCGGCGAAGCGGGTCAGGATCTCCTAGCCCTGGTGCTGCAATTCCGTGACACGGCGGCGGCAAAGCTTTCCAGTTTTGCGATCCTGGAGAGGGTTCTGCGCGATCAGTTCGAGATCGTTGATGATGAGTGTGGCGATCGTGACGCAACGCGCGCCGCGATTCGAGATCCAAAGGATGTGCCGTGCGATACCGTCGGCAATCCGGCCGACCCGGACGCGAGCTACAACGCGCACAAGGGTCAGGGATACATGGCGCAGATCGTCGAAACCTATTGTGAAGATGACAGTAACGAGGCGGTTGCCGCGACACCGGACCTCATCACCCACGTGGAGGTCCACAAGATGACGGTGCATGACGGCCATCGCTTGGCCGATGCGCTGGATGATCTGAGCGAGCGCGCGCTGACGCCGGCGGTGATGCTGGGTGATTCACATTACGGTTCCAGTGACAACATGGCTCTGACGCGCGAACAGAACATCAATCTCGCGGCGCCCGCGCGACCGCCGAAAGGCGCCGTCTCGGGACGGTTGACGTTGGAGGATTTCACTCTCAACGAAGAAGGCTTGGTCTTGCGCTGTCCCAATAACGTCGAACCGGTTTCAGCCTCGCTCGCCAAAGCCAAGCTGCAGGCCCGTTTCGACCTTTCCATCTGCCAAAAATGTCCCGATATACTGCGATGTCCCGTGCAGGCGGCCAAGCGTGACGGCCAATTTTCCCGCTTTCAATATACCCCGGACAGGGCTGCCAACCAAAAGCGCCGGCTTTATGAACAAAGCGATGCCTTCCGCGACGTCTACAGATGGCGGGCCGGCATAGAAGCGACCATGTCGCGATTAAAGTACCAGATGAACCTGGCTCACCTACGCATTCGCGGCATGCCGGCCATGCGCTACGTGGTCAATCTGCGTGCCCTCGGCCTCAATATCCAACGCTGCGCGGCAATCGCACCATAAAAAACGAAGCCAAGGAGAAGCCAAGGATAGGTAATATCAGGTTTTATCCACCAGCAACGCGGAGACAGGCAAATATTCTTCACCGAACCGCAAAGACCTGTACAAGCACGCCATCGGCCAACAACTTTTTACCGCCCCGTCGAAAGTCGGTGAACCGGTGCGACGGGGTGATGTGATTGCGGAGCTTGACCCGGCAACTTTGGAATTGAAGGTTGAAAACAGTCGTGCGGCGCTAGAATTGGCGCAGGCCACTGCCTTGAATGCAGCCGAGAATCTGGAGCGGCAGGAAAATTTGCTGGCAAGCGGCACAGTATCGAAAGTTGCGGTCGACAATGCCCGTACAAATGCCGTGACAACAGCGGCGCAGTCGACGCAGGCGGAAAAGAACCTTGAAACTGCCCAGGAAGATTTGGGCAAAGCGGTTCTGAGAGCCCCGTATGATGGTATTATTAATTCAGTGGAAGCGGATTCCTACGCAACTGTCGGAGCAGGCAATCCGATTGCAACGATATATGCAACCGAAGCATTCGAAGTGTCGTTTTCGGTGAATTACGAAGTTGTCAGCTTACTAACTGTGGGCAAGCAGGCTCAAGTGCGGCTCGCGGATGATCCGTCTGTCATTCTAAAAGCGGTGGTCAGTGAACTGGGTGCGCGGGCAGATACGGTCTCTTCTTTCCCAGTTGTTGTCACCTTGTCGGAAACAGATTCGTCGATCAAAGCGGGCATGGCGGTAGAAGTTTCTCTCGAATTTAAAGTGACGGACGGGCAGGGGTATACTTTACCGCTTAGTGCAGCAATTACCGAAGGGCAAATAGAAGACCGGGGGCGGGTAACGGATCCCTCGCCTTTGGCTGTGTATGTGTATGACCCGGACACCAGCACGGTGAGTAAGCGTGTGGTAATGGTGGCTGGCGTCCGGGAAAACTCGCTGCTGATTGTTGACGGGCTGCAGGTGGGCGACAGGGTAGCCACGGCGGGTGTGTCATTTTTACGCGATGGTCAGGAAGTCAAACTATTACCTGATAGCGAATAGGTGCAGCGATGGAATTTCTGACTCGTTTCGGACTGAACAAAGGTCGCCTGACATTGCTGGTGATGGTGGGCCTGCTGATGCAAGGGCTTATTACCTACACTGGGCTGCCCAAACGCGAAAACCCTGCAATCACGATGCGGACCGCCGTTGTTTCAGCGCGGTTTCCCGGCATGTCACCCGAGCGGATGGAAGATCTGATTGTTGATCCGATCGAACGGGCAGCACGTGAAATTGGCGAGATTGAGGATATCAACACTCTGGTTTCCACCGGGTTTACCAAAATTAATCTGACCGTTTATGACCGCATCCCGAAAGAAGATATTGACCAGATATTTCAGGATATTCGCAACAAGATGGCCGATATCGAGGGCGACCTGCCCAACGGGACAATCGGGCCGACCGTGAACACCGATTTTGGCGATGTATCGATTGCAACGATAGCAGTAACCGGCGACGGGTTTTCCTATCGCGAGATGAAAGATTCAGCCGATGAATTGCGCGAAGATCTGTATCGGTTGGACGGGATATCCAAAGTGTCACTTTATGGCGCTCAGGACGAGCGAATCTGGCTGGAAATAGACTCCCGGAAACTCGCTGCTGTGGGCGTGCAGATCAATCAGGTGCTGAGTGACCTGCAGGCGCAAAATGTAATTCTGCCGGCTGGGCAGTTGGATTCAAACGGAACCAACCTGATCCTGGAGGCAAATGGTGATCTGGGAACCGTAGAAGCGATTGGCGACGTGTTGACCAAAGTGCAGGGGCTGGCCGGATTTGTCCGACTGCGTGATTTGATGTCTGTGCGCAGGGGATATCTGGACCCCCACGACAAGCCGGTGTTTTTCAACGGCGAGCCAAGCGTGATGCTGGCAGTGGAAATGGCGGAAACGCAGGACATCCAGAAGATGGGTGCACTGTTGAAAGAACGGGTTCTTGCCTTTGAGCAAACCCAACCTATTGGTATTACTTATAACTTCTCGACATTTCAGGAAACGGCTGTCACCGAGTCGATCAATAATGCGTTGATTAATGTGCTGCAGACCTTTGCTGTTGTTGTCGCTGTGATGATGGTTTTTCTGGGTTTACGGGTCGCCATTGTTATCGCCTGTATCGTGCCTTTTTCCCTCATGTTTGCGCTAATTGGTATGTCGCAGATGGGTGTCGATCTGCACCAAATTTCGATAGCGGCGGTAATAATCTCGCTTGGGCTGTTGGTCGACAACGGCCTGGTGGTGGTCGAGGACATACAAAACCGGGTTGCTCGCGGCGTTCTGGTTCGAGACGCTGCGATTGGCGCAGGCGGGCAATTTTTCATACCACTGGCTGTCGCCTCCATCACCACAGTTTCCGCTTTTACGCCGATGTTCATTCTGGACGGAACTTCGGGTGAATTTGCTTTTGCGCTTGGAGCGGTTGTCGGACTGATGTTGCTGGGGTCTTGGTTTTCCGCACATTACATCCTGCCCTATCTTTGCGTTCATGTGCTTAAACAAAAAAAGGGTACCACGGCAAAGACAGACACCATCTTGGTACGGGTCTACCAGGCTGTCATGCGTCGCCTTTTGCCCTTTGGAATTCCTATTGTTCTGCTGGCATATTTCTCGGTGTTTCTGTCCACCAGTGTTTTTGGTTGGCTGAAGTCAGAGATGTTTCCTCTGAGTGAACGGAGCGAGTATCTTATCTATTTGGACATGCCCAAAGGCACCGCAATTTCTGCCACCGAAGCTGAGGCGTTGTCGGTGGATAAATGGCTTAGGGATAAAAGCCAAAACAGCGAAGTTTTGAATACAACTGTGTTCGTAGGGGATGGCGGGCCAAGGTTTTATCTGGCTCTCAATCCCGCTGATACAAATCAGGCAAGCGCGTTTATTCTGGTGAATACAGTTGATGCCGAAGGCGCAATCGCCGCCGCGAAAAGAGCACATCGCTATCTAGTTGAAAATCACCCGGCGGCACGGTTTAAGGTGAAGCGCTTGTCTATGGGTGGCAGTGAATCCGGGATAGTGGAAATCAAGATTAAAGGCCCGGGTGCGGATCAGCTGTTGGCGATGGCTGCAAAGATTGAAGCAGCTTTTGATACTGTCCCCGGCATTACTCAGAACGAGAATGACTGGGGCAATAAATCTCTGAAAATTGTTATCGACATTGCACAGAACAAAGCGCGGGAACTGGGTGTGACGTCGCAGCAAATTTCTGATGTGATGGATACATATTTTTCAGGAACGTCTTATTCAACCTTTCGGGAAGGCGCTGAATCTATTCCGATTGTGGTCCGTGCCAGCGAAGGTTTCCGCGACAGTCTTGAGGATCTGGCAAACTTGTCGGTCCCGGCGGGTGGTAATCTGATTTCTCTTGATCAAGTCGCCGATTTTCGCCCGAAACTGGAGTATTCCCAGCTTCGGCGTGAAAATCAGCAGCGACAGATTATTATTTCCGGGAAAAGCTCGATATTGGATGCAAGCAGGGTTGAATCCATCATTGCACCAACTCTAGAGGGGCTGGACATGAGTGGCGGCTATTCTTTGGAAATTGCAGGCGAATCTGAACAAAGCGCCGACACAAACGCCAAGCTGGCAGCCGGATTGCCGCTGGGCCTGACGATCATGCTGCTGGCGTTGATGTTTCAGTTCAACTCTGTTCGCCGGGTTTCACTGACATTCATGACGATCCCGTTAATCATTACAGGTGCGCCGCTCGCCCTGTATCTGACAGGCAGGCCACTATCGTTCTTTGCAATTCTGGGTCTGATTTCGCTGATGGGGATCATCATCAATAATGCCATTGTGCTGATCGACCAGATTGATATCGACCGGAAATCATTGGAATTGCGAGAGGCAATATTATCCGCCGCGGGCAAGCGGGTCACGCCAATCATTCTGACGTCACTGACCACGATACTTGGGCTGTTGCCGATGGCGATTTCGGGAGGCGCGCTTTTCGAGCCAATGGCGACTTTGATGATTGGCGGTCTGATGCTGTCATCGGTAATGTCGCTGTTTTTCGT
This sequence comes from Amylibacter sp., assembly GCA_965237555.1. GTDB lineage: Bacteria > Pseudomonadota > Alphaproteobacteria > Rhodobacterales > Rhodobacteraceae > Amylibacter. The sequence goes on along the minus strand of CBDEFU010000001.1, from coordinate 1,362,721 downwards.
CCCCAGTGCCTATTACCTTCTCTTCCGGAGTTGGAGAAAATAGACCCGTCAAGTTCGGAAGGTCTACATTTCGACATTTCGAATTGATTCAATAACAAGACAAAAAACGTTACTGGAACAGCTTGGTTAACTTTCCCGATCCGCCTGCCAATCTCGCCAATCTTCCGGAGTGTCCAGATCAATCACGGCGCCGCGTCCTGTTGTTGGAACCCCAACCACAAATTCGGGGACCTGCGACAACAGATCTTTTGCACCCCTGTCCCCCGTCAGGTCCATCAGATTTTCGAAAAACCGCCGCGAAAACAAAACCGGATGGCCGGCCTTGCCAGTCGCGCTCTCAGCCCGGCAGATCTCGCGCTTGTCTGCCGGATCAAACGCAGCGATTAACCGGTTGATGTGATCTGGTGTCACCTCCGGCATGTCCGCCAGGGCCACCACAACTGCTGCTGCATCTGGTGAAACCGCTTGCATACCCGCCCGCAAAGAAGCTGCCATGCCTTCTTGCCAGTCCACGGCCGATACAATCTGTAGGTCCAATCCCTGCAATGCCTGTGTTCGATCCTCGGCCGCTTGCCCCACAACCACTATTACAGCACTGATGTTTGACGCCAGCGCTGTTTCAGCGGAACGCCGTAACAGCGCTTCACCGTCAATCTGCCGCAGCAGCTTGTCCTCGCCACGCATTCTGCGCGATGCGCCCGCTGCTAGCAGTAACAGTTCGACCTTATTCCCAGCTTCAGATCGGGTGGCACGCGGTTGTCTGCGTGTCGGGATTTCTTTCAGTAATCCGCCCACCCCCATCTGGGCGATATCGTTGCCTGAAACTTCCTGCCCAGCCACCAACTGCTGTAATACCCAATCCGCGCCGTTCAACGCCGGCGACCGGGCACAACCCGGTAAACCAACCACCCAGCGGCCTTCAATGGAACCGGTAAACAAAAGGTTGCCCGGGTCAACTGGCATACCAAACCGCAGCAGCTCTCCCCCAGCACGGATCAGTCCTGCGGGACCCACGTCTGCCCGATCAGAGGTTGCTGAGGCCCCCAGAATCAAAACCATGTCTGCGCCGCAAGAAGCAATTGCATTGGCGACAGAGCTTTCGTCGTGCGGTACTTTCAGCACCTTATCCAAAGTCAGGCCCAGACTGTGTAGGCGGCTTTCTGTTACCGCCTGGGCTTTGCCAATCAGGCTCGGTTTCATTCCGGGTGTATTTGTCAGGATCAAATCAGCTGTGTGAAGCGTGTTCGGGCACAATCGAAGCGGCTTACCTGTTGCCAATTGAACTGCCTTTTTAACAACTGGAACCGGCACCGCATAAGGGATTATCTTGATCGTCGCGACCAGCCGCCCCGCGTCTACGCGGGTCTGGTCCGGCAAAGTCGCCAACGTCACGGCCTCGTCGATCCGGTTAATCGCGTGAACAACATCGGCTTCGATTCGCACCAATCCGGCTGTTCTTGCGACAAGGTTTACTCGTCCAGCAACGGGTTCAGTCACTTCAAAGCCATCCGACAACAGCGCTTTGCCGATTTTGCTGGCGGCGGCGTTCTCGGCAACATCGCGCGCTCCAAGCACAGCTACCGTCACCTCTGCTATTCCTGCTTCAGCGATATCGCTTACGTCTGACTCAGTCAGAGGCTTGCCTTTGTGCAAGATTCGGCCGGGCAAACGCAGAGAATGGGCCAACACACAACCCACGGCCTTTTCGGGGGCAACCGGGCCAAATCTCATCGCCGGGTCTCTGGATTGCGCAAACTCGTTGTCAGTTCGGCCATGATCGAAACTGCGATCTCTGCCGGTGACTTAGCACCGATATCCAATCCAACTGGTCCGTGGATCCGGCCAATCTGTTGATTGTCGAATCCTGATTTTTGCAAATGTTCAATTCGTTTGCCATGAGTTTTTTTTGACCCAAGGCAACCCAGATAAAATACGTCGCTGTTAAGTGCCGCGGTGATTGCAGGAATATCCAGCTTGGGGTCGTGGGTCAGGGTCACCACCGCAGTACGCGCGTCCAATCCAAGGATATTCAACGCCTCATCCGGCCAGTCGTTGACCAGAACGTCGTTGGGAAACCGCGCCGCCGAGCCAAAGCTGTCCCGAGGGTCAACAACAGTTACATCATATCCCGCCAATCCGGCGATTTGCGCCAGCGGCTGCGCGATGTGCACGGCCCCGATAATCACCAGTCGCAACGGCGGCAAGTGCAAGCCAATGAACCGGTTGTCCCGCATCACCGACTTTTCAGACTGAAACACGTCGCCGAGCGTTCCGTCCTGCGGTCCTACCAAATCCCGCTGCCAGCTATCTGTGTCCACCACATATGCGATCGCGTCCCGGTCTGCGCGTTTTTCAACCAAGTCGCGTGTCAGATCGACACTTGGGCCGTCGCCAATCCCGACTGGTTCTACCATCACCCGTATGCGTCCGCCGCAGGTCAGACCAACCGCAAAGGCGTCCTCATCGGCAACACCAAATTCCAGAACCGAACAGCGGCCATTTTCCAAAAGGTCCAGTGCTTCTGCCACAACTGCGGCTTCGACACAGCCACCCGATACCGACCCAACCATTTCAGCAGCGCCGGTGATGACCATCTGGGCACCGACCGGACGCGGCGCGGCGCCCCAGGTTTCCACAACCGTCGCAAGCGCGACGGGTTCGCCTGCCTGCGCAAATCGCAACGCCGCTTCCGGGATCAAATCATGTGTTGCTAACGGCATTAAAACCTCTGGTCGTTCGTGAGTTCGCTGCTGGTATCATGGTGATTACGTCAGTCTTTGGCCAGCAATTCCGGTATTCAATTGATTTTGTCCTGAACTATTTTTATTTCCGTCAGATTTGCAAATAATCTCGTAGTCTGTTGCTTCGTTCATAGTTCCGTCGGTCTTACACCGCTCCCCAAGCCCGAAGCCGACTCAGTACAAAGGGCCATATTTAGAATCCGGTAATACCCGATAAGTGGTTGGGTAAATTTATGAGATGGCGGCGAAAAGGTTGTGAGACGGCACTCCCGAAGTTATCAATTAAACCTTAGCGCACTGTTAGCGGATTAATGGAGAGGAATTACCATGCTTGGCAAAATGATGCATAAACAGCTGACCATTGGATCGCTGATCGACCACGCCGCAAGATACCACGCTTCAACTGAAGTTGTCTCGGTGGAAACTGCAGGTGGATTATCTCGGTCCAGTTGGGGCGAAGTTGATATTCGCGCTCGAAAGCTGGCTTCGGCGCTTGGTAAAATCGGAGTGAAACAATCAGAGCGCTGCGCCACGATTGCCTGGAACAATGTGCGCCATCTTGAGATTTATTTTGGAGTCGCGGGCGGCGGTATGGTGTGCCACACAATCAACCCACGCCTTTTCCCCGAACAGTTGATCTACGTTATCAACCATGCTCAAGATCAGGTTTTGTTTTTAGACAAAACCTTCCTGCCGATCGCCGCAAAACTGGGCGAACATCTTAACACCGTGAAAACAGTTGTGCTGATGGCACCTCGCGATCAAGAAGCGGCGGCGATGATTGATGGGCTGGTATTTTATGAAGAGTTGCTGGAAACCGGTGATGCGGATTATCAATGGCCAGAGATCAGCGAGGATTTGCCCTCCAGCCTTTGCTATACTTCGGGCACCACCGGCAGCCCAAAAGGGGTGCAATACACACACCGCTCGACAGTTTTACACACCATTGCCGGCAACCAGCCCGACGGCTTGGCCATCGCCGCCAAAGATACGGTGTTGCCCGTTGTTCCAATGTTTCACGTTGCCGCTTGGGGGGTGCCCTACATCGCCGCAGCGACCGGTTGCAAGTTGGTATTGCCAGGGCCCGGCATGGACGGCGAGAGCCTGGTCAAGTTGATCGATGGTGAGCAAGTGACCATTGCGCTTGGGGTGCCAACGATCTGGATGGGACTGTTGGCGGCGTTGGAATCAACCGGCAGCACGGCGGCGACGATGAAGCGAACGGTTGTTGGCGGATCCGCCTTGCCGCCGTCGATGATCCCGGCGTTCCGGGATAAATACGGAGTTGAACTGATCCACGCTTGGGGAATGACAGAAACCAGTCCGCTTGGAACTCTGAACCAATTACTGCAGAAACACGGGAGCCTGTCGATAGACGAACAGGCGCAAATTCGCCTCGGTCAGGGGCGGCCTCCGTTTGGTGTTGAACTGCGGTTGGTTGATGAAACCGGTGCGCCGCTGCCAAACGACGGGACAACCCAAGGAGATTTACAAATCCGCGGCCTTTGGACCGTGGACAGTTATTTCATGGCGGAAAGTTCTGCCCTGACCGAGGATGGCTGGTTTGATACCGGCGATGTGGCGACAATTGACGCGGATGGCTATATGATCATCCGAGACCGCTCCAAGGATATTATCAAATCCGGGGGTGAGTGGATTTCGACCGTAGAATTGGAAAATATCGCCATCGGGCATACAGACGTAGTCAACGCGGCGGCCATTGCTGCGCGCCATGAAAAATGGGACGAGCGCCCAATTTTACTGGTGATCAAAGCCGCTGGTAGTGAAGTATCCGAACGCGATTTGCTCGATTTTTATGATGGTAAGATTGCCAAATGGCAGATACCGGACGCGGTTATATTTGTTGACGAATTGCCTTTGGGAGCCACCGGCAAAGTTCTTAAAAACAAACTGCGTGAGCAGTACGGTGGACATCTGATCAAAGAGCGCGCGTGACGCGTCCATGACTTGAAAGAGCTGTGATCTTGATCCGATATGGCAAGAGAGGCAGACCCCGTGCTTGATGAGAGAAACACTACAGTTGAAGAACTGGACACTGATTTAGCAACGCTGTCCGCCGCCAGAGACATGTGGGCAAAGACGGGCAATAAGGCCCGCATTCAATTGCTAAAAGACACCAAAGACTGCCTGCACGCCACCGCTGAAGGCTGGGTTGATTGTGCGAGTCGCAAAAAGGGTATTCCCGTTGGATCACCTCTGAAAGGCGAAGACTGGTTGACTGGCATTTTCCCGGTTATGGCGGCCTGCAACGGGTTGATAGACACTTTGCAGGCGCTGGAAGATGGCCATCATTTGGAAAATCTGTCTATTTCTGATTTGCCGAATGGCCAGATAGCGGTGAAGGTCCTGCCGAACACTCTGATGGACCGGTTGGTGACTTCGAATGCGAGCATCGAAGTCTGGATGCAGCCGGGTGTGACCCGCGAAAACCTCGCGCAGAACGCCGCTCAGGGCTACGCTGTCCCTGCAGATCATAGGACGGGCAAAGTTGCGCTTATTCTTGGGGCTGGAAATGTCGCCTCAATCGCGCCACTGGATTGTTTTCAGAAGCTTTTTATTGAACACCAAGTTTGTCTCTTGAAAATGAACCTGGTTAATGCCTATCTCGCTGACCACCTGAAAGCAGCACTTCGACCGCTGATTGATATCGGAGTACTTAGGATTGCTTCCGGTGACCTTGAAGTAGGCAAGTATCTGACAAACCATAAAATAGTCGAGGAAATTCACATTACTGGCGCAGAGTCATCTTACAACGCTATTCTGTGGGGTGTCGGTGAAGAAGGCCGCAAAAACAAAACAAATAACGCGCCGCAAAATCCCCGTCCGATAAGTGCGGAGCTTGGCGGTGTGTCGCCAACTATCGTGGTGCCGGGGCCGTGGTCGAAGGCGGACCTTTGCTATCATGGAGAATTGATTGCAACGCAAAAATTGAACAACTCTGGCTTTAACTGCATCGCCTGTCAGATGCTGGTGCTGCCTGCTGGGTGGGTTGGAACCGACAGTCTGATGCGCGAAGTACAGGCGGCGATAAAGCGCACTCCGGGCCGCCCTGCGTATTATCCCGGAGCTGATGATCGCCTGGAGGCGTTCAAGCAGAAAGCAGCGCAAGTTGTGAGCGTCCAGCGGGACACTGGTCCATCTTGTATCATTGTGCCGTTAGAAAACGGCGAGAATGACTATTTTGAAACGCAGGAAGTTTTCGCACCGGCGTTGTCTGTGCGCACATTGGACGCGCCGTCTGCTGAAGAGTACATGCGCACTGCCATAAGATACGCCAATGAAAAGTTGCATGGTACGTTGGCGGCCAACATTCTAATCCATCCCAAAACTCTTGCAGAATTGGGTGCAGAGAAATTCGACAGTCTGCTGGCCGAATTGCGTTACGGTACAATTGCAGTCAACAGTTGGGCCGGGATCGGGTTCGCATTAACTGAAGCCCCTTGGGGAGCGTTCCCAGGCCACACTCAGCAAGATATCCAAAGCGGGATTGGCACGGTTCATAATTCCTACATGTTCGACAAGCCTGAACGCACAGTGATCCGTGCACCATTTCGAATGCGCCCACGGCCTGCATGGTTTGTCACAAACCGGGAGCAGGAATCCATTGGCCGCAATATGGTACAACTGACCCATAAACCGAATTTCTGGGCTTTGTTGCGGCTGGTGGTGAGTGCGTTGCGCGGCTGATATGGGTGTTGTCAATCAGGTGCTGACAAGATGGCGCGCGTCAATGCCCCTCTGCTGCGGGCGGTGCCGGGCCGAAGAACTCCAACCGCGCCAGAACAGTGTAGTCACTTTCAAACACCATAATTGCGACAAATACCAAGACGGCAATAGGCGGCAGTATGATGGCGTAAGACAGAGCCAGCCGTTCCCATTTAAGGTGCATGAAAAAAGCCACGATCAGGCTCGCCTTCAAAATCATGAAGATCAGTATCAGCGTCCAACGCAGATAACCTTGTAATCCTACATAGTCGACCATGTAGGAACAGGCGCTGAGAATGAACAGCCACCCCCAGACGATCAGGTAGACCTTTAACGGATGTTGCTGGTGCTCTTGGCTCGCATCCACAGCCAGTGCTTGCGTTGTGCCACTATTAACCGTGCTTGCCATGATCGCCCCTTACCAAAGATAGAAAAATGCAAAGATGAAAACCCAGACCAGATCGACGAAGTGCCAGTACAGGCCCATGATTTCGACACATTCGTATTCGCCCTTGCGGCTGGTGAAATAGCCTGGCTGGCCCCTATCATAGTCGCCACGCCATACTTTAACCGCCATAACGACCAAAAATATTACTCCGATTGAAACATGGGTCCCGTGAAAACCGGTGATCATGAAAAAGATGCCGCCAAACTGCGGAGCCCCCATCGGATTGCCCCAAGGGCGAACACCTTCAGAGATAAGCTTGGACCACTCAAAAACCTGCATACCGACGAACGTGGCCCCCAATAGGGCTGTTACGAGCAGCATAATTGCCGTCAGTTTACGGTCTTTCCGGTAGCCGTAGTTCACTGCCAACACCATGGTTCCGCTGCTCGAAATCAACACGAATGTCATGATCGCGATCAGCAGGAGCGGGAAATTCTGGCCGCCGATGTGCAGCGAAAATACTTCACTCGCATTGGGCCAGGCGACCTTGGTCGACATACGAACCGTCATGTAGGACAGCAAAAAACAGCTGAAAATGAAGGTGTCACTCAGCAGGAAAATCCACATCATCGCCTTACGCCAGGTGACGTTTTTAAAGGCGCGTTGATCAGACGCCCAGTCTTCCGAGACGCCGCGCCAGCCACCGGGCCGGTTTTGCGGTGCGATTGAAGGTGCTGGTGCGGTATCTGTCATTTTATTGGTCCTTCAGAGCAGCAATTGAGTGCAAAGATCAAACAGGTCGTTGGCCCAGCCTACGAGAATTACAAGCATGATCAACCAGACGAACAGCAGGAAATGCCAGTAGAGCGCGCATAGCTCTAGACTGGCTTGTAGTTTGTTTTTGGGAGCGCCGCTGCCAGCCATCCAGCTGGTTCGACCCAGTGCCACCAACCCACCGAGAATGTGCAAGCCGTGAATGGCTGTAATCATATAAAAAAAGCTGTTTGCCGGATTGCCGGTTAGTGCGTAACCTGAATCGACCAGATGCTGCCAAGCCCGCGCCTGGCCAAAAAGAAAAACCAAATTTGCAAAGCCAGCATTGGCGATCCAAACATAGTAACTGCTGCTTCCAGCCTTGCGAATGTCATTTAGCGCAAAATGTAGTGAAACGCTGCCCATCACCAAAAAACCGGTGCTGAACCAGACGATGCGCGGCAGCGGCATTGACTGCCAATCAGGGTATTCCATGCGCATGAAGAATCCGCTGGCAAAGAGCGCAAACAGAGCCCCGACCACGGCAAGAAAAACGATCAACCCAACCTTCGCCTTTGGCATACGGACGCCGTCTGTTCCCTCCACAACGGAGTCCAACCCGACTTCAAGCCAAGGTTTTGACGTCAACCGCTGATGCGACAACCACCAACCGGATATAACGCCCACAACCAGCAAAAATATGAGAATTGCGCTCATGAAACCCCCGCCGGTTTACCGATAGGTCCGGGGTCGTTCTGGGCAATGAAGTCTTCTGGTGCACCTGGCACGCTGTAATCATACGGCCAGCGATAAACGATCGGCAGCTCGTCACCGAAGTTGCCGTGTTTTGGCGGTGTATCGGGTGTCTGCCATTCAAGCGTTGTTGCACGCCACGGATTGCCGCCAGCATCTTTACCGTATTTGATGCTCCAGATCAGATTGAAAATGAACACAATCTGCGCAAAGCCCACGGCAAATGCAGCCAGGCTGATAAAGGCGTTCAACGTCGCCACTGAATCCGGAATGAATGCGGAGTCGCCCAATTCAGGATATCTGCGCGGCACACCGACCAGACCAACATAATGCATCGGGAAAAAGATCAGATAGGCTCCGACAAAGGTGACCCAGAAATGAAACTTGCCCATAAAGTCATTCAACATTCGGCCGCTTACTTTTGGATACCAATGATAAATGGCCCCCAAAATAACCATGATCGGCGCTACGCCCATCACCATATGGAAATGCGCAACCACAAACATCGTATCGGACAGGGGCACGTCAACAACAACGTTGCCCAGGAACAGGCCGGTCAAGCCGCCATTCACGAAGGTCACAATGAAGCCCAAAGAGAACAGCATCGGGGTGGTCAGGTGAATGTCTGCATGCCACAGCGTCAGAGTCCAGTTGTACACCTTGATTGCAGTGGGAACCGCGATAATCAGCGTCGTGGTGGCAAAGAAGAAGCCGAAATAGGGGTGCATGCCACTGACGTACATGTGGTGCGCCCAAACGATGAAGCTCAGCGCGCCGATGCCAACGATGGCCCAGACCATCATGCGGTACCCAAATATATTCTTGCGCGCATGGGTCGAAAGCAGATCCGAAACGATGCCGAAAGCGGGCAGGGCAACGATATAGACTTCCGGGTGACCAAAGAACCAGAACAGATGCTGGAACATAATCGGGCTGCCACCACCGTAGCTCAACTGCTCGCCAAACTCGACCAATGACGGCATGAAGAAACTGGTTCCGAGCAGTCTGTCAAATAGCATCATCACCGTCGCCACAAGCAAGGCCGGAAATGCCAGAAGCGCCAGAACTGTCGCTGTAAAAATACCCCATACTGTCAAAGGCAGGCGCATCATCGTCATACCGCGCGTCCGCCCTTGCAGGACTGTCACCACATAGTTCAGTCCGCCCATGGTGAAGCCGATGATGAACAGGATCAACGATACCAGCATGAGAATGATGCCCAAACCTTCGCTGCCGGGTGTGCCCGAAAGGATGGCTTGTGGCGGATAGAGAGTCCAACCGGCGCCAGTCGGGCCACTGGGAACAAAGAAACTGGCGACGAGCACCAAAACAGCCAACAGGTAAATCCAAAAACTCAGCATGTTTACATATGGGAATACCATGTCGCGTGAACCGACCATGAGCGGAATCAGATAGTTGCCAAAACCGCCCAGAAATAGCGCTGTCAGCAAATATACCACCATGATCATGCCGTGCATGGTGACGAATTGATAATAGGACTCCGGCGTGATGAAATCGAACAGCTCCGGAAATCCCAGCTGCAGGCGCATCAACCATGACAGCACAAGCGCCACCAAACCAATTGCGGTTGCCACACCGGAATATTGGATCGCGATAACTTTGGCGTCCTGCGAAAAAATATACTTCGTCCAATAGCTTTTCGCGTGATAAAGCTCTACTTCCGCAACTTCAGCGGGCGGGATGCCGCCGGATGACGGATCTTGGATATCAACCATAAACTTTTCTCCATTTTCGGTCGGCTTGGATTTATGTCATCTGCGCCGGTACCCGCGTATTCACGTCCTATTCCAGAGGTTCAGACATATCAGCCACTTTAACCCGATCGGGCGCGCTAAGCTGCGCAAAGGTGTCTTGGTCTTGCAACCAAGCCTGATAGTCTTCCTCGGTATCTATATAAACCGCACCGCGCATGAATGCGTGGCCGGTGCCGCATAACTCTGCGCAAAGCACTTCGAATTCACCTGTCCGCGTTGGCTCAAACCAAAAATAGGTGATCATGCCTGGCACCATGTCCATTTTTGCGCGAAATTCGGGCACGTAGTAGTCGTGCAAAACATCGACCGAGCGCAACAGCATTTTGACCGGTTTGCCGATAGGAAGATGAAGTTCATCACCCTCGATAACAATATCGTCCATGCCATTTGGATCGTTGGGATTGATACCCAGCGGATTGTCAGAATCGATCAATCTGCTGTCGGACGTCCCCAGCTTTCCGTCTTCACCCGGAAGTCTGTAGCTCCAAAACCACTGCTGGGCGACCACTTCGACGTCGGTTGCATCTTCAGGGACAGTGACAAACTGGGCCCAAACTACAAGGCCCGGCGCTAACAGCGCGGCCACGCCGACACTGGTCAGAACCGTCAGCCATACTTCCAGTTTGTTGTTTTCCGGCTCATAGGCCGCGACCCGGCCCTCCTTGTGGCGAAACATGAATACGCAATAGGCCATGAATAGAATAACGGCGGCAAACACGGCGCCAGTGATCCAAAAAGTGACGTTCAACGTGGTGTCAATATATCCCCAATTCGAGGCGATTGGCGTCCACCACCAAGGGCTGAACACATGGAAAAGGACCGAACCTACAACTACGAGAACGAGAACGATCGCAATGGCCATGCAGGTCAACCTTCCACTATTTGAAACGAATTAAGGTTCCTCACAGAAACCATAATTTAACAGTTGCTCAGAACACCATTACGTGATCGCATTCCGAAAATCTAGTGCTTGCCGGAATTGGTAAAGCAAAGGCGCGTTCGGAGTGGAATTCTTCGCCGATTCCGTCAAATGAATGCCGCTGCGACACCTGGTCCAGCGACGTAGCATCGGAGCTCAACACACAGCAATTAGGCCAGGCCGCCTGCTTAAAATATCGCGCTGTTCTTGACATCGTTGAAGCCGATAGAAAAAATACCTCGGATGAGCTAATGGTGAGAGAAACGGACCCTTTGACATAAACCGCCAACAAACCGCGACATAATGGAGAAGCAGATGAAGACCAATTTTTTAGTAACACTCGGTGCCCTGGCGATGATTGGGCCAGCCAACGCAGACAGCCACGACGTTGGCGACGCAGAGGCCGGCGCGAAGGTGTTTAACAAGTGCAAATCATGCCATTCAATTATCAATACAGAAACAGATGAAGCCATCAAAAAAGGCGGTAAAACCGGCCCCAACCTATATGGTGTGATTGGTCGACAGGCTGGTTTTGATGAGGGTTTCAAATACGGCAAGTCAATCGTTGCAGCTGGTGAAGCCGGACTTGTGTGGGACAATGAGCTATTCCTTGCCTACGTGGTCGACCCCAAGAAATTTCTGAAAGAATATCTAGACGATAGCAAAGCCAAATCGAAAATGTCGTTCAAGCTCAAAAAGGGTGGCGAAGATCTATTAGCGTATTTGGTGAGCGTCGGGCCAGTTGTGGAAGCTGTTGAAGAAGAAGTGGAAGAGGCAGCGGAAGAGGAAGCGGAAGAGGCTGTCGAAGCCACCGAATGAAGAAGTAAAATCATTCTCTAAATCTATGATCAAACCCCATCCCAGTTTGGCGAACGATAGGCTAGGTGCCTGTGACGACGAGATGACGATGGGAATCGATTCCCATTGAAATCAGTGACGCTCCGGTTGTCTGGGCAGCCTGAAATCCCGCTTTGTCTTGCCAGCCACGCCATTTCGCCATGACTAGCGATTGGGCAACCGCACCGCCCAGTGTTGTGCCAGGACCGAGCACAATGAACACGTCGGGCATCAATTCGCGGGCTGCGGTTTGTATGGCAGTGGTGAAGTCGTAGGATTTTACAACCTGATGGTTCAAGGTATAGCGCCACATATCAGACAGGTTTCCGGCTTTGGGATTCCAGAAAGCGCCGCGCCCGTCGATCAGGGGAAGAGTTGGTTGACGCAAAAGAGTTTCGGGCAACGCGTGCCGTCCCAGTTCGGCAACCGGAATTTGCATGGCTGTGTGAAAGCCAGCGTGGTTCTGCAGGCGCAGAGGAAACCGGTCCTGTACTCGGGGCATTTGAACCTCAAACTGAACTAACCCGGCTTCATTCCCCGCCAGAACCAGCATACCACCAAGATTGATCGAGAGGCTTAAGGTGCTTTCAACCCGACTGTCTATCGCTGCCACAACAGAATGTATTTTGTCTTTTTGCCCAGGGATTTCTCGCCAGTTTTCGTCGACAAACGGATAGATCAGTTGGCCGCCGATCAGGTGGTCCTGCATCAGTGTGCCCATAGTGTTGGCGACATCTAGCCCGCTCATTGCATCCAGAGCACCGGCACAGGCAAGTGCGATGTACCAGCCCATGGAATTTCCAGTGACGCCAAGAACGTCAAAACGATCCCGGTCGATAGACATGAAATCTGATAGGGCACAGGCGTAGATCAGCGGCGACGCATTGTCGCCTCGTGTGTGGGTTGAGCCCGAAAACCGTGCGTCTCCGTCCAGCACACTTATGGATTTCTGACCTTTTTGCTCGCGAACAGCGTCAAACGACGCGATCAATTCCGCTTGGTCCTTGTGGTGGCGTGCCAAATAACCAAGCTCGGGCTTATTATATGTCCCGCGACCCGGCGCAATAACAACCGCAGTCTGTTTCATCTCGGGTTCCACAATGATTTGGCGGCCTTGATGATGCTGTCACGAGACGGCAAAGTTGTGGCATAGGCAGGCCCGGTGGCGATAAAGCTGTCTTCGGCTGCAATGCGTGCTTTTGGCAGGGTGCAACGCTCGCTCAGCATCGCCATCAGCGCCTCGGACTGGCTTCCCGTAGCGCGGCATTCGTCGACCACCAAAACCTTCTCTGCCCCCTCAAGCGCTGTTAGTATGCCTTCGATCGGCATTGGCGCCAGCCAACGCATATCGATAACGCGCGTATTGATACCTTGCTGCGCTAGAAATTTTTCCGCCTGCATGCTCAGGAAACGACCGTTGCCGTAAGTCACGATTGCCAGGGGCCCATCACCAACCACTCCAACTTCACCCAAATCAATGCTTTTGTCCGGGGCCGGATAGTGCCGCATCCAGTGACCATCCTTTTCGTCATGCAGATCACGCATCGGATACAGCGCGATGGGTTCGATAAACACGACAATCCGTTGTTCCTCACGCGCCAATCGAACGCATTCGCGCAGCATCAGAGCGGCGTCGTCGCCACAGGAGGGGCAGGCGATAATCAGCCCTGGAATGTCACGCAGCACCGCCAGCGAATTATCGTTGTGGAAATGTCCGCCGAACCCTTTCTGATACCCAAGTCCGGCAATGCGTAGCACCATCGGATTGGTGAATTGGCCGTTGGAGAAGAAAGGCAGCGTTGCGGCCTCACCGCGCAGTTGATCTTCGGCGTTGTGCAGATAGGCCAGAAACTGGATTTCGGGCATCGGTATGAACCCATTATGCGCCAATCCAATTGCCAGCCCGAGTATGGATTGTTCATCCAGCAGGGTATCGATCAACCGGTCAGAACCAAAGCGGTCGCATAGTTTTTGAGTAACGCCATAAACACCGCCTTTGCGCCCAACGTCTTCGCCCATTACTATTATTTCCGGATGCTCAAGCATGAGATCGGTTAACGCCCAATTGATCAGTCGCGACATTGGCTGGGGCTGATCCATCTGGCGCAGGTCAGACCCAAATACATCGGCGCGGGCTTGTTCTGAAGGGCCATTTTTGGGGATGCAAATACGTTTTGGCGGCACAATGCTGGCCATTACGTCTCTGGCGCTTTCCAACCGCGGACGGGTTATCACCTCTGCAGCGACCCGAGAGCATTGCGCTGCGGCCTCGTCGTAAATCCCCAGCACTTCGCTGGATGTCAAAACCTGTGAATCGATTAACAAGCGGGCAGAGTGCAACAGTGGGTCGTCCGCCTCCCAGCTTTCGAACACCGGTTTTTGCAGATAGGTCTGTTGCAGATCAGAACCAGCATGACCGTAAAGCCGTACAAGTGATAAATGCAGGAAGGCTGGCTTTTTGTGTTTTCTTACGTATACCGCTGCAGCTTCGGCAGCCCGATAGGTGTCGTACAAGTCAAGCCCGTTGGCGTGGAAATACTTCAATCCCGGTTTGTCTTGATAACTGGATACAACCCAACCTTTTGGCGTGCGCGTGGAAATGCCAATGCCATTGTCTTCACAGACAAACAACAACGGCAACGGCACGTTCTGAAACGATGCCCAACAAGCGCTGTTGATTGCGCCCTGAGCCGTAGAATGGTTTGACGAGGCATCACCAAAGGAACACATGATAATGCCATCATCGGCCAGAACTTTGTGTTCGGGCGGATGGCGTTTGGCCAGGCCGATGGAATAGGCCGTGCCCACGGCTTTGGGCAGGTGGCTGGCTATGGTCGAGGTTTGTGGTGGGATGTTCAGTGCTTTTGACCCAAGAACCTTGTGTCGGCCGCCAGAAATCGGGTCCTCGACCGAGGTGGCAAAACTCAGCAACATATCCCAAGTTGGCGTCGAGCCGGGTACTTGTGCTGAACGGAGGGTCAGAAACGCACCGTCGCGGTAATGCAGAAAAGCCATGTCAGAAGGGTGCAGGGCTGCCGCGACCGCCGCCATACCCTCGTGACCAGACGAGCCGATAGTGTAGTACCCCTGACCTGCTGCCTGCATTTTCCTGGACGTCCGGTCAAGATTGCGGCTGAGACATTGAGCGCGAAAGATTGCAACTGCCTCTGTATTTGACAGGGGACCGCTCGGAGCAGCGCCGACGGGCAGAGTTCCGGATTTTACCCGCTTCTGAAACGCGTCATGTACAACGTCAGCACGGTCCATTGATCACCTTCGTAAAATGCGGCGAACGCCGGTTCCGGTCGGTGAATTAACAGGGACGACGATCAAGTTCATGGCTTCTCATTCTCCCGTAACCTTGACGTTGCCAGTGCCGTGAAAAGTACAATATTGAACAGATGAAAAGTTGAATTCAGATCGTGAAAAAATATTGTTTCGGATAATCCCAAAAGTAAAGGTCCAAAGGAAACGATGGCCGCCATGTATCTTAAGTCGCGGAATTGCGCTCCTGACAAATGTCTTGCAGATATCCACATCGGTGCCAAAAGCGTAGCCAGCAAAGCAAGTACACCCAAAATTCCTGCAGCAACCCACTGTGTTAACATCATATTATGCAGGTGGGTAAAGTCCTGAGTCATGTTGTCGCTCAGAAATGGCTTTGCAGCGCTAAACCTGTTCTGTGGGCCATGGCCCAGAATCGGAGCTTGCTTCGCGGCCTGATAACCGGCCGCATACATTGCAATGCGCTTGGTTGTGGATGTTAACGTCCTATCTCCCGCCATCACGAGAGAAAAACTTTGCGGTATTTTCTCCATCCGGGCCACAAAACTACTGTTTTGAACCAGTCCCAAATTTGCCCATCCCAATACCAGCAGAACCGCCAAAGCAAGACCGGCCGCCCAAACAACACGTTGCAGCCGCCACCCGACGGAACGACAGAGAAACAAAAAAACAATCGGAGAAATCAGTAGAAACGACAGCGCTGCCCCGCGACCATCTGCAAGATATGCAAAAGTGAAAATTCCACAGCCCATCACTGCCAAGGACAACGCTCGTTCCGCCAAACTTTTTTGAACAAACCCCAACGGAATTAACAGCGTCATCACAAATAGCGCGCCGGCCAAAACCAACGGATTTCCCGCCGATAATTCTAGACACAAGGGCTGTCCCGGCGTCAGCGCCATGCAACCCGAAGGAAAGAGTAGAAATCGTGAGACTCCAAGTATGAACGCGCCGCTTACGCCCACCATAGCTGCTCGGCTGATTGTTAGAACCTTCAAGTCAGTGAGAAACACAGGTAATACAAAAAGCAGTGGGATGAAATAAAGGAACTGGCTGAACAGCGGAAAAGCAACCAGGAAACGTATTGGCTCGCCGTTAATCAAGCCCGAAAGGCTTAACGTCGCTGTAACCACTAAAAACCCAAAAAGCAGGGGTTTCGCTGCGGGTAATAGTGGAAATCGCCTGGGGTCCTGCCATATCATTTGAAGAGCGACCATAGCTGCTATTGCCCCGACCAATGTCAACACGCTGCCAAAATACGGGACACCGGCCACCATCAACAACGCAAATGAAAGCCAGGGTAAGGGCCTGTCAATTTTTTGGAAAACCCCCAAATCCAACGTTCCTTGTATTTCTTGTTGCGTCCGCATACTGCTCTATTAATAAACGCGCAATCCTGCAAGCAGGTCAGTCGGGCTGCTTTGAACAATGGCCCAATTTACGCAGATCACGCAATTGAATCTCGACATTTTTGCTGCCTAGTGTGTCGGGATATTCTCAAGAGGCTGTTGCCATGATTAAGCGGACTTTTGATCTGGTTCTTTCGCTATTGGTTCTGGTCCCCGCGCTGCCGGTTCTGATTTTTCTGGCTGTCCTCATTAAAATCGAGAGCCGCGGTCCGGTTATATATGTGCAGAACCGGGTCGGCAGGCGGGGTCAGGTGTTCAAACTGTTTAAGCTTCGGTCAATGGTTCAGGACGCTGATCGGCAGGGCGGGTACTCCACGAGCAAGGGCGATTCCCGCGTAACCAGGATCGGGCGTGTTATTCGCGCAACCAGTCTGGATGAGTTGCCGCAAATTTTGAACGTGATCAGCGGTAAAATGAGCCTGGTCGGGCCACGCCCGGATGTGCCAGAACAGGAGATCCTCTATACCGCTGCGCAGTGGAAAAAACGACATTTGGTGAGGCCGGGGATTACTGGTCTTGCACAAGTAAAACTTCGGTCGGTGGCTACCCCCAGACAGAGATTGGCACATGATTTATACTATGTAAAAAACTCAAACCTGTGCCTTGATCTAAAAATTATCTTAATGACCATCCGGCTGGTTCTGAGCAAATTAGCCCATTAGAGAATCAAGGCGCAATTGATGTCAGGTCCTCATCTCAGACGCACTCAAAGGAGAAATAGCGCTCATTCTGAGGAGTTCAGTGCCAATTTTCCGCCCATTTCCATGAAAAACCCATGGTCTCTTCAGATATTGCTCAAGTATCCGCAGAAGATCGGTCTTACTTTTCCTGCATATTCGAAACGAAATTCCGCAGGAAGGAAAGATCCGATGACAACCACAAACGCTGCGCTGACGCCCGAACTTCAAGACACCCCATTTGTGGAGTTCTGGAACGAAGTTCTCGCGCCCAAGTTTTTCAAATTCAAACACATCCTCGTCGATGGGCTGACCCAGCACAGCGAGGCGGTGTTTCCATCATTGCCGGTGCGAAAAGGTGATCGGGTGCTGGATGTCGGCTGCGGATTCGGAGATACCGCGATTAAGTTGGCCAAGCTTGTCGGGCCTGAAGGTTCGGTTGTAGGGCTCGATTGTTGCGATGCTTTTCTGGACTATGCCGTCATGGATGCCGATGCAAAAGGCGTCAGTAATGTCAGCTTCATGCGTGGCGATGCCGAAATCGCGCTGCCGGATCAACAATTTGATTATGTGTTTGCACGTTTTGGGACCATGTTCTTTGCCAATCCGGTTGCCGGCCTTCGTAATATGCGCAAGGCGCTACGGCCAGGCGGCAAAATGGTTCACATCGTTTGGCGCGAACGTTCCGATAATCCATGGCTGTCAATGGCCAAAGACGTAGTGTTGCAATATCTGCCACAGCCGGGTGATGATGCCCAGACTTGTGGGCCGGGTCCGTTTTCCATGTCAAATGCAGAGACTGTCAAAATCATGATGAAGACTGCGGGATACGAAAATACCAACCTCCGCCGGGTCGATGCCCCTGTTTTGGTCGGCAATGACGTGCATGACGCGATTGCTTTTCAACTTGCCATCGGACCCGCTGGTGAGGTGTTCAGAGAGGCCGGCGAAGTGGCGGAACGAAACCGCACACAAATAGAAGACGCTTTGGCAGAGGCGATTAATCTGCAGACAATCTCTACCGAGGGAATTGTCATGGACAGTTCTTCCTGGGTGATCAGTGCAACTAATCCCCGCCACTAGAGCGTTTCACAATCAAACTGGTTCAGATCAAACGTGGGACTATTAAGGAGACTTAAAATGAATTCTCAAGACACAACACGTCTTTCTTTCGACAAACCCGGCCGCGGGCGGGTGTATGGCAGCATCCTTGAAACTATCGGCAACACGCCGTTGGTTCGGGTTGGCAAGATTGCCGCCGAAAACGATTGTCAGGCGGAAGTTCTGGCAAAACTGGAATTCTTCAACCCGATTTCCAGCGTTAAAGACCGGATTGCGGTTGCTATGCTTGAAGCCATGGAAGCAGACGGAACGATCGGGCCCGGCAGTGTTATCGTCGAACCGACTTCAGGAAATACGGGTGTTGGACTGGCCTTTGCCTGTGCTGCTAAGGGTTATAGGTGTATCCTGACTATGCCCGACAGTTTTTCTATTGAACGGCGCAAGTTGATGAAATTTCTTGGTGCCGAGTTGGCTCTTACTCCGAAAGAAAAGGGCATTGGCGGTGCCATCGACAAAGCCCAGGAAATAATTGATGCGACTGACAAAGCAGTCATGCCCTGGCAATTTGGCAATCCGGCGAACCCGGAAATTCACCGCAAGACAACCGCGGAAGAAATTTGGCGGGATACTGATGGTGTTGTTGATGCTGTTGTGCTGGGTGTCGGGACCGGTGGCAGTTTGACAGGTATCGGTGAAGCGCTGAAAGGATATAATCCTGAGGTGAAGATTATCGCGGTCGAACCGGAAAACAGCCCGGTTATGTCTGGCGGTGAGCATTCGCCACACATGATCCAGGGCATTGGCGCCGGGTTTATCCCAGATGTGCTGAACATGGACTTGATCGACGAAGTGATGTTGGTCAGCAATGAAGATGCAATTGCGACATCTCAGCGGCTGGCGTCGCTTGAAGGTATTCCGGTCGGGATATCAGCAGGTGCGGCACTGGCCTGTGCTATGCGTGTGGCAGCGCGCGACGACATGAAAGGCAAAACAGTCGTAACAATATTGCCCGATTTCGCGGAACGCTATGTTTCAACCGCGTTGTTTGACGGGTATGGCGAAGATTGAAGTGCCGGGCATTTGATCGAGATAGATGAACAGGCATCGATTGGAATCCCAATGCGATGCCTGTTCATGATTAAACCATGCCGGACTTCTTGAGACCAGTGAGGTACATCTCAATTTGATCGTCGCGTTTCAGATAAAACAAATGCTCCCGGGCAAAACCGAGTGAAAATTCCGGTTTGACTTGTAAAAGATTTGCAAGCGCTACCTTTGCTTGCTCAAAATCGCCGAGATGCCCCAGCGCCGCAACCAAATGCGCGCGCGCCCAATACTGCGCGTTTGGGACTTCGACTGATTTGCGGGCCCACGTAACTGCGTCATTGAATTCCATCCGAAACAGGTGAGCAAGCGCCCGGTAGGAATAGAATGCCCAGCGGAACGGATCGTGTGGGCTCAGTCTAATGGCAATTTCAAACTGTTCGATTGCCTCATCAAGACGGCCCTCGTAGGCAAGCGAGTCGCCCAGTCCGCAATATGTCTGAGCCAGACAGGGATTGAGGTCCACGGCGTATTCCAGTGCATCAATCGCCAGATCGTACTCCCGACGCGCCAGATGAACCCGTCCGATCATGAAATAGCCGTTCGCATCCTGATCATCCAGTTCGATAGCCCGTTTGGCTGCCTTTAATGCTTCGTCTAGTTTTTTAGCTTCAGGTTTTGCGTCAAAATAGACCATGCCAAGAACAATGGCGTAGGCGAGCCGCGAGTGGGCGCTGGCAAACTCGGAATCCAATTCCAAAGATTGACGCAGTAGGTCCTGACATCGCAAATTTCCATCGGTGGTGAATTTGTAGAACTCGGCCATCCCCAATTGGTACAAATTCCATGAGCCCAGGTTCTTGCGCGGTTGTTTCACGGCTTTGCGCTGTTCATTCAAACCGAGTTCAGCCTCAATCTGGGCGGTCAGGGTCTCGGTAATTTCATCCTGAAGTTCGAAAATATCGGCAATATCGCGGTCGAAACGTTCAACCCAGATACTTGTCTCTGTTTCTGCGTCCACCACCTGAGTTGAAATTCTGACGCGCGAACCGGCCTTGCGTACGCTGCCGGTGATAATATAGTTTGCATCCAGCTTTTGCCCGATTATTCGAATGCCATCAGTGCTGTCCCGAAATGCAAACGCAGAATTGCGTGCGACAACAACCAGCCAACGATTTTTGGACAATGCAGTTGTTATGTCCTCTGTTATTCCGTCCGCGAAATAATCCTCATCTACATTGCCAATTAGGTTTTCGAACGGCAGTACCGCAACAGAAGGTTTGGTTGTGACAGCAGCCGGGAGAATTGCCTCTGTAGCGGCCGCGATTTGATTGGTAGGCTCTGCTGTATTGTCGTCGATTGATGCTACAAAACGAAATCCGCGACCATGGATCGTCCGGATAGTATGTTGATCTGTTCCATTATCACCCAGCACCCGCCGCGCCGCTTTGATTTGGCTGCTGAGCGCCGCGTCCGAAACCACCCGGTTGTTCCAAACTTCGGCGAATATTTCGTCCTTGCTGATCGTCCGGTCGTTGTTTTTGGCCAAATATACCAGCAGGTCAAAAACCTTTGGTTCTACAGCCAAGCGGTTGCTAGACTCCCGGAGTTCAAAGCACTCGGTATCAAGTTCGTACGACCCGAACCGGATCACATTACTAGGCGATTCTTCGGAGCTGAGATCGACTTTATAGGCTTCAATTGGGCGCGCTACGTTTCTAACCGACTGCTTTCCAAGAGAGATAAATCGGATGGGAATTCTGCCTTCAATATGTTCGTAGACTTGTTTGGACAGTACAATGCCACCGGGCTCTGCGATGCTTTCCAGACGAGCTGCGATGTTTACGCCTTCACCAAAAAGGTTGTTGTCATCCACAATGGCATCTCCGAGGTTCACGCCGATACGAAGTTGCATCTGTCTGTCTGTGGAAAGATCGGCGTTCAAATTAGCCATGTCACGTTGGATATCGATGGCACAGCGCACCGCTTTCACCGGGCTGGCAAATTCTGCCAGAACGCTGTCGCCTGCTTTGCCAAATGTCCTGCCGCTATGCTCAGAGACCAGTTTTTCGATGAGTTGACGGGATTCGTAGAGACTAAAGAGCGTTGCTTCTTCATCTCTGCCCATCAACAAAGTGTATCCCACCACATCAACGGCTAAAATGGTGGCCAATCTTCGTTCCAACTCGCACCTCCCAAGCCCGCCACATTATCGCTGGCTGACTGTAAAATCTACCGTAAATACCGGCTCTTCTTCCATTTCCGCGCGTTGGCGGCTTTCTGGATGTGTGCAAGTGGCTGGATGGAGCTTATGCTGATTTGTGCAGCAGATGTTAATGTTCCAGTCGAAAACATCGTTTACACCGGCCTTTTGAACAAACGTGGTGGATATGAAAGTGACCTGACCGTTCTGCGGCTGAAAGAACAGGAGTTTCTCCTGATCACTTGAAAACCCGGATCGTGCTGTTGGTGTTGGAAGATGCGACACCACAGTTGTGGGGTGGAGAGGCAGCATTGCGCAATGGCGTAGAGATCGGCGAAGTCCGTCCGGCCGCATATGGGCACACGTTGGGAGCGGCGGTAGCGTTGTGTCAACTGGAAGCGGATACGCCAGTTACTGCAGACTTTCTGAATGCTGGATCATTTGAGATTGACCTTGCTGGTGTTCGTTGTCCTGCAACAACTCATTTACGCTCGCCGTACGACCCAAAAGGAGCGCGCGCCCGAATCGATGAATAATCCGATGGCGATGTTGAGGAAGTATCAACTAGACCGAGCAGCTGTAAATTGTTGTTTAGCGTCTGTGTAAACATTTGTTTATATTGCTTTATGAGAGATTGTGTGGCGCATGACTAAGCTATAAGCTGAACCTATCATTCTGTAAGAATTATCGACTTTTCTTGTGCACAATAAATGCAAGACTACACAGAGCTGTAACAACAGTTTCACAAAATGATGCGAGAGACACGCACACAACAGAGGAGATCATTTGATGAGCTTGCGAAAACTACTGGCTACAACAATTGCTGCGGGGGTAATGAGCGCGACGGCCGCAACAGCACAAACCGAGTTGACTGTTTATACTGCAGTCGAAGCAGAGGACCTGGCGCGGTACGCTGAGACATTTAACGCCAACCACCCTGACATTATCATCAACTGGGTGCGTGACTCCACCGGCATTATCACAGCAAAACTGCTGGCGGAGCGCGACAATCCACAGGCAGATGTTGTCTGGGGCTTGGCCGCGACATCGCTTTTGTTGCTGAAATCCGAAGGCATGTTGGAAGCCTACGCTCCAGCAGGTGTAGAGAAACTTGATGTCAAATTCGTTGATGGTGACAATCCACCAGCATGGGTGGGAATGGATGCCTGGGTTGCATCGGTTTGTTACAATACCGTTGAAGCGGAGAAGGCGGGGCTGACGCCGCCGACGTCATGGAAAGATCTGACAGACGCACAATATGCCGGGCACATCATTATGCCGAACCCGAACTCTTCGGGGACTGGTTTCCTTGATGTTTCCAGCTGGCTGCAAATGTTCGGTGAAGAGGGCGGTTGGGGCTACATGGATGCACTGCACGAAAACATCGCACGTTACACTCACTCCGGCTCCAAGCCTTGCAAGTTGGCAGCAGCTGGTGAGATTCCAATTGGCGTTTCCTTTGCTTTCCGCGGCGCAAAATCAAAGGCCGCCGGTGCACCTTTGGAAATCATTGTGCCGAGCGAAGGCGTTGGTTGGGACATGGAAGCAACTGCAATCGTCGCTGGCACAGCACATCTTGAAGCTGCGAAGAAGCTGGTTGATTTCACTGTGACTCTCGAAGCCAATGAAATGTACAACACGGGTTATGCTGTTGTGGCGATGCCAGGTGTTGCAAAACCGGTGGAGCATTTCCCGGAAGGACTGCTGGAAGCCATGATCGACAATGATTTTGAGTTTGCCGCGAACAATCGCGCCGCCATCCTTTCGGAATGGCAGAAGCGCTATGATGGCAAGTCCGACCCAAAATAGATCACCATCTGGGGGGCAATATTGCCCCCAGAACTTTCGCAGGATATCCATAGGATCATTTCTGCGGCACAGTTAAACTACCAATAGCAAAAATCGTATGACAACGATCCCTGTTACAAAGGCGAGCGCTCCAATGAACACGTACCTGAGCATAGACAATCTCTGGAAGGCGTTTGGCGACTTCCTTGCGCTCAAAGACATCTCGCTGGAAATTAGTGAAGGTGAATTTGTTTGTTTTTTGGGGCCGTCTGGCTGTGGGAAAACCACGCTGTTGCGAGCAATTGCCGGCCTCGATCTGCAAACAAAGGGTACGGTTATGCAGGGTGGAAGCGATGTTTCGAACCTGCCGCCATCCGAAAGAGACTTTGGCATTGTATTCCAGTCCTATGCGTTGTTTCCCAATCTAACGATTGAAAAGAATATCGCTTTTGGCCTTGAAAACACTGGCCGCAGCAAATCCGAAATCGCGGTGCGCGTGGCAGAGTTGTTGGAGTTGGTTGGCTTGCCTGACCAAAAAACAAAATATCCGGCCCAGCTTTCCGGCGGGCAACAGCAACGAATTGCACTTGCGCGCGCGATCGCAACTAATCCGGGGCTTTTGCTGCTGGACGAGCCTTTGTCCGCGCTTGATGCCAAAGTTCGGGTTCATTTGCGGCACGAAATCAAAGAACTGCAGCGCAAATTGGGTGTGACAACTGTTATGGTGACTCACGATCAGGAAGAAGCCCTTTCCATGGCTGATCGGATTGTAGTCCTGAAAGATGGTATTATCGAACAGGTAGGTTCTCCGAATGACATCTACCGCGAACCGGCAAATCTATTTGTCGCCGACTTTATCGGTGAAATGAACCAGATCGCCTCGACCATAGGTGAAAGAGGCCGCTTGATAGTGGGCGAAAAGTCCTTCGCGTGCCACGATCACAATTTCGTCGACGGCGACAGGGTTATTGCCGCGATCCGGCCAGAGGACGTGATCCCGCATCAAGAAGGGTACTCGCCGGAAGACGGCAACTTGAACTGCATTGAAGTGCTGTTGCATGAAATGGAATTTTTAGGCTCGTTCCATCGCTGCCGCTTGCAAAATGAACACTTTACGGGTTCGGAACTGATCGCGGATTTCTCGATCAATGCTGTGCGCCGTCTTAACCTGGGCGAAGGCAAGAGAATGATAATTGAATTGCCGGCTGAGCGCCTGCTGGCGTTCGAAAGAGTGGAGGGTTAATCGTGGCAGTCATCGACACTCTTCCCGCCGGGCCGAACATTAAAGGCAAACTCAGCCGCGATGATCTGATCATGCGCGGCGGCATGATGGTCATTGCGCTCTATTTGCTGATTACGATGATCATGCCGCTTTATGTGATGCTGTCGAAGTCCTTCTCGACCTATCAGTTTGACTTGACGCAGTATGAGTTGCAGGTCAGTGACGAGACTGGAAAATTCGACGGTGAAATTCTGACCCCCGCCGCTTTGAACGACGGATTGGGTCTGCTGTCTGACGCCGATCTGACCACCAGTTCCGACGGGCGCTTGGGGCTGACGCAGTTTTTTCCTGATTTCAGTTTCCGCAGCCCGGTCATGTATAAAATCCGCAATACGGTCGAAGGCGGGCGGTTTCTGGTTGGCTCCACTTTGCACAGGGAACTGGATTGGGTTGAACTGGACAGCAATAATTTCCGGCGGGTGCAATTGCGCCCGTCAAAAGCCACAGGCATCGGCAACTTTGTCAGCTATTTTTCCACGCCGGCGTTGTTCAACTCGATTAAAAATTCGCCGATTATTTCGGTGATAAGTACAATCGTGACCGTCTCGTTGGCGTTCTGGTTTGCCTATGCGCTAAACCGCAGTTGTATGCGGTTCAAAGGCGTCTTTCGCCTGATAGCCATGGCACCGATTCTGGTGCCGTCGCTGTTGCCGGGTATCGCATTGGTTTATCTGTTCGGTAATCAGGGCATGTTAAAAGAATTGTTGTTCGGAGCCAGCATTTATGGACCGATTGGCATTGTTATTGGTTCGGTATTTTTTACATTCCCGCATGCTTTTTTGATCATCTCGACAGCCTTGGCGATTTCCGATGCACGGTTGTATGAAGCGGCGATCTCGTTGAGGGCAAGCCCCTGGCGCACTTTCTGGACCGTTACAATTCCGGGCGCCCGATACGGTTTGATCTCAGCCGCTTTTGTGGTGTTCAATCTGGTGATCACAGATTTCGGCTTGCCCAAAGTTATCGGCGGCCAATTCAATATGCTGGCCGTCGACATCTATAAACAGGTTATCGGCCAACAGAATTTTGAAATGGGTGCTGTGGTGTCCGTCGTATTGGTTATCCCGGCAATCTTTGCTTTTGGCATCGACCGGTTGGTGCAGAGTAAACAAGTTGCTTTGCTGTCTGCTCGTTCAGTTCCTTATCAGCCCAATCCAAACACCAAAATGGATCGGATTTTCCTGGCTTACTGCAGCCTAGTAGCGTTGTTTGTGGTCGGTATGCTGGCGGTTTGCCAATTTGCTGCGCTGATCAAATTCTGGCCATATGATCTGAGCCTGAGCCTGAACAATTACCAGTTCGACAAAATGGATGGCGGGGGCTGGGCATCATATTTCAACTCGATCAAACTGGGATTGATTACGGCGGTAGTCGGGACGTCGATTATTTTCTTCGGCGCTTATCTGGTTGAAAAATCGAATGGTTTCAAAACCGGGCGCGCCATCTTCCAGATGTTCGCGATGTTGCCGATGGCAATTCCAGGCATGGTGTTAGGCCTGGCATACATCTTTTTCTTCAACAACCCGGCAAACCCGTTGAACGCAATTTACGGCACGATGGCCATTCTGGTGATTTGCAGTGTGACCCACTTTTACACGGTGTCGCATCTGACGGCGGTGACTGCGCTCAAGCAAATGGACCGTGAGTTTGAATCGGTATCTGCGTCACTCAAACAACCCACTATGAAACTGTTCTCTCGCGTAACCGTACCGGTTTGCTTGCCTTCGGTTTTGGATATCTCGATTTATCTTTTCGTAAATGCAATGACCACTGTGTCCGCCGTGGTGTTTTTGTACTCTCCGAAAACCACGCTCGCTTCTATCGCGGTGCTGAACATGGATGACGCTGGGGACATAGCCCCCGCGGCGGCCATGGGGATGATGATATTTTATACCAATGCTGCTGCACGGATTATCCATCTGATTGCGACCAAAGGAATCTTGCGGCGCACACAGGCTTGGCGAACCCGGTAAAATCAATGCCGAGAGTGCAGATTGCGAGATTGGCTGGCGCAGCAAGGCAAAGACTTGGAGCAAGGTGTCGGATGTGAAGGACTCCTCCATTGGCGATTCCAAGGGATCACATTTTGATGTGGCTATTGTTGGCGCCGGAATAAACGGTGCCAGCGCCGCCCAACATCTGAGTGCAGCTGGTTACCGAGTGCTGATCGTGGAGCAGGGTGATTTTGCAAATGGGGCTACAAGCAGGTCGAGCAGACTTTTGCATTGTGGGCTCCGCCATTTGGCATCTGGATCAAATATCTGGTCAACTCTGCTACGACCGGGTCTGCTTGCCCGGTCGATGAGGACAGCTCGCGCGGACATGGCTGCACGTGACGAAATCGTACGCACGATCCCCAATCGTATTAAGCCGATTAATTTCTGCCTGCCGATATACAAAGATGACGCATATGCGCCCTGGCAATTGGACGCTGCATTTTCCTTGTTACGGATCATGAGTCCAACGGGCGTGCCGCTTGATTATCGGCGGTTCAAACCAAAGAAACTGGATCATGTTCCAATATCGCCGTGGTTACGTGACCCTGAAAAGTTGCGCGGCGTTGCTGTGTTCCGTGAGTATGTGTTCGACTGGCCAGAACGAATTGCGCTTGATGCGCTGTTTGATGCACAGCGCATGGGGGCGCAGGTCTACAATTACACGCAAGTTACAGGGCTAAAACGAATAAAGTCCGAACGCCATTGGCAGCTATCACTGGATCAGCCAAATCAACGTGCGTCGGTACTGGTTACAGCCGATATTGTTCTCAACCTTGCAGGAGCATGGGTCGATGGGATCATACAAAAGGCCGATGCCAAGATTGAGCCAAAATGCGCAATGATAAAAGGCGTTCACATTGCCGTTCGACTACCGGACGCGTTTTCCGATTGGGGAGTGTTCACTTTTAACAGCATTGGCGAGCCGTTGTATTGTCTCCCATTAAACGGATTTCATTATGTCGGGCTTACGCGCACGCCGTTTGAAGGTGACGCTAGTGATGTGTCGGCAACCGATCAGGAAATAGACTGGCTGATAGCAGAGACCAACCGTTGCCTTCCAAGATTGGAAATAAGTCGCTCGGACATATTGTTCACCTGGGCGGGGGTCAATCCGCTGACACGAGACCCAAAAGACTCTTTGGGCAGCCGTGAAATCAAAATCCATGATCTTACAGACGAAGGAATGCCCGGTGTATTCGCGCTGACTGGGGGGGCCATAATGACACATCGGCTGGTAGCTAAGAAGCTGGTCCGTATGATATCGGATCGTCTGCTGCCCTCAGACACACCACAAGCGGCCAGTTTCCAGCCAATTGTCTCTGATCAAGAGCAATTTACCAACAGGACTGAAAATGAAACTGCGCATATCAGCGCGGCTGAAATAGAACGATGTGCGCGGGACGAAAAGCCGGGAAACCTGGGCGATCTATTAATGCGCCGACTTGGCATGGGCTGGACAGCGGATCAGGGGTTGGCATCAGCCCACACGGTGGCAAAAATGGCGGCGCCATATTTGGGGTGGTCGGAAAAACGTGTGAATGAAGAAGTTCGCATATATGAAAAACACTTGAACACGGCGCGGCGTCGACCCGGTTCATAGCGCATGTGGTCAACATCTGATTAGCTTTCAACGTGTATTATTTCACTTGATCCCGCGCAAATTCCATAAAGGCGCGGATTACTCGAACATCACGTCTCTGGCCCAGAAATACCAGTGTTTCGCTCATATGGATATCGACGTCTTTCAGAGCGATCTGCACAATTCGGTCGTCATTTCCGAATTCTGCTTTTGAGACAAAACCTATGCCTGCGCCCGACGCTACAATCTCCCGTATTGCCTCGCGACCCTCTGCTTCAATGGCCGGTTTCAATTGGACGGCTTGCCTTTCGGCTTCTTCCTCTAGTTTTTGTCGGGTTTTGGAGCCGATTTCGCGCAGTACAAGCGGCATATCCGCCAGTTCATTCAACGAATACCGGCGGGCTGGATCAGAAAATACACCTTTGGCGGCAAAAGCAACGATGGGTGTGGAGCCAAGGTCAAGTGCCACCATGTCGTTGCCCGGTGATATACTGCCGAGAACTCCGATTTCCGCATTGTATGAGCGCAGCGCGTTCAAGACATCTTCCGAATTTCCGGTTCGAAGCGAAACGTGGATCTTAGGAAACCGTTCTCTGAATTTGCTTAGGATGCCAGTCACATGGTGCGCAGAATCAACGATTATCCGCAGCGTTCCGTCAACCACCGCGCGGGTTTCCGACATATACTCTTCAATCTGTTCTTCGATCTCGAACAGTCTTTTGGTCAACAGGAAAAGGTTTTCACCTTGCGGAGTCAGGTTTACCTGCTTCCTTTCGCGGTAAAACAACAGAACGTCATGGTCCTGCTCAAGTTTACGCACCTGCTCTGAAACGGCCGGTGCGTTAACAACAACGTTTCCGCAGCCCGCGAGAAACCGCCGTGTAACGCCACATTATGAAAGGCTCTCAATTGACTTTGCCGCATCATTTGCCGAATTTTCCTAGCTATAGGTCAAGCCTATGAAGTGATATCTATTAGCGATTTTACATATGGTCAATCTTCGATCAATTGTGAGGCAACAGACGCGCAACAGGAGAAAACACATGGCGCCCCTCCCAACCAAAATCGAAAGCCCCCGTCTTGGTGAACCTTACCTTCTGACTCCCGGTCCGCTGACCACTTCTTACCGCGTAAAACAAGAGATGTTGCGCGACTGGGGATCACGTGATTATGGGTTTCGTAAAATGACTGCGGACCTGCGCTCGAAACTTCTGGCCATGGCCGGCGACAGCAAAGGTGAATATGACTGCGTGCCGGTTCAGGGCAGCGGCACATTTTCCGTAGAGGCCATGTGCGGCTCGTTTCTGCCACACGACAGCAAAACCCTGGTTCTGGTCAACGGCGCCTACGGCAAACGTATCGTGAAAATCCTTGAGTACCTCAATCGCGAGATAGTCGTCATAGACAAAGGCGATTATTTGCCTCCGCGCGGAGCCGAGGTCGCGATTGCGCTGAACTCCGATCCGTCCATCACCCATGTGATCGTTGTGCACTGTGAAACCAGTTCCGGCATTCTTAATCCGATAAAGGAAATCTCAGACACGGTCTTAGGGTGCGGGCGCAAATTGCTCATCGACTCGATGTCGGCCTTCGGAGCGCTGGAATTGGATGTGAGCGATATCCCATTTACAGCGATGGTTTCATCGGCCAACAAATGTATCGAGGGCGTTCCCGGCTTCGGATTTGTCATTGCGCGCAAAGACGAACTGCAAGCCGCCAAAGGCGTCAGTCATTCTCTTAGCCTGGACCTGCATGATCAGTGGGCAAGCATGAACAAAACCCAGCAATGGCGATTTACCCCTCCGACCCATGTGCTGGCTGCGTTTCTGGAGGCGCTGCGCATGCACGAAGAAGAGGGTGGTGTTAAAGGCCGCGGAGACAGATACACGCGCAACCGAGACGAGCTGATCGTGGGCATGAGCAAGCTCGGTTTTGAAACTTTGCTGAGCGATGAATGGCTGGCGCCGATTATCCTGACATTTTTCAATCCGGCGCACCCCAATTTTGATTTCAATGCTTTTTATGAAGGCATGTCCAAACGCGGTTTCGTGATCTATCCCGGCAAATTGACGGTAGTGGACAGCTTTCGCATTGGCTGCATAGGCCATCTCGACCACCACGTCATGCGCCAGGCGGTAGCTGCTGCCGAAAGCGTATTGACGGAAATGGGTGTAGACAACGCCGCCCCTTCCCAGGCGGCATTGGATGAACGCTCCAAATTGGCGGCATGAAATTACTAAGAGGAACGAGTTTATGACCCTGCAAACCTCAGTGGTTGCGAATGATCGCATTTACGCTGTCCCCCAAACTTGCGCGATCGCGATTTGTCTGGACGGGTGTGAGCCTGCCTATCTGGACGAAGCCATTGCTGCTGGCCTAATGCCTAATCTGGTTCGGATCAAAGAAACCGGCACCGCGCGACTGGCGCATTCAGTAGTGCCGTCTTTCACCAACCCCAACAATCTGTCGATCGCGACCGGCCGCCTGCCAGAAGTTCATGGTATCTGCGGCAATTACCTGTACGACCCGGAAACAAAAACCGAAGTCATGATGAACGATGTTCGGTTCTTGCGAGCACCGACTGTATTCAAGCAGTTCCATGTGGCCGGTGCCAAAGTCGCTGTGGTCACGGCGAAGGACAAGCTGCGCGCCTTGCTGGGCGCAGGTTTGACTTTTGAAGACGACCGCGCGATCTGTTTTTCAGCGGAGCGTTCCGACATTGCGACAGTTGCCGAGCATGGCATCGACAATGCCAGCGCCTGGTTGGGTATGGATGTGCCCGAAGTTTATTCGGCAGGGTTGTCCGAGTTTGTATTTGCCGCTGGTGTGAAGCTGCTGGAAGAGTGGAAACCGGATGTGATGTATCTGACAACGACCGACTTTGTTCAGCACAAACATGCGCCCGGTGTACCAGAGGCAAATTCCTTCTATGAGATGTTTGACAAATACCTGGGTCAATTGGATCAACTGGGCGCGGCGATTGTCATCACCGGTGACCACGGCATGAAACCAAAACACCATGCCGACGGGTCCCCCAGAGTGGTTTACATCCAGGACGTTCTGGACGAATGGTTGGGTGAAGCCGCGGCGCGTGTTATCTTGCCGATCACTGACCCCTATGTGGTGCATCACGGAGCACTCGGCGCTTTCGCCACGGCATACTTACCCGACGGTGCGGACCGGGAAGATATCATCGCACGTTTGGCTGAGATTGATGGCATTGAGTTGGTATTGGGCCGGGAAACTGCCTGTGACCGCTTCGGCCTGCCTGCGGATCGGATCGGCGATATTGTTCTGACGTCAGGTGAAAACATGACAATCGGAACATCTGAACACCGGCACGATCTTGCCGCGCTAAATGAACCATTGCGCAGTCATGGCGGGTTGCACGAGCAGACGGTGCCGTTCATTGTGAACCGCAAGATTAAGTTGGATTGCAAGCCCGACCTACGCAACTTCGATGCATTCTTTTATGCAACCAAAGCGGCGGCGATGTGATGCTGGCAGATCTTGAGGAACAAACGATGAGCGAACTTCCGATTGAGCCGCGTCACGAACAAATGCGGATCGGCGGGAAAAAGGTGGACACCGAGGCCCGTGTGCCAGTCCACTATCCCTATACCGACGAAGTGATCGGCAGCGTCCCTGCGGGAACCGCTGAACATGCACGCGAGGCTTTTGCGATCGCCGCGGCTTACAAACCTACGCTGACCCGTTACGAGCGGCAGAAAATCCTGTTCCGCGCAGGAGAATTGATCCGTGAACGGCGTGAAGAGTTGGCATATTGGCTGACTCTGGAATTGGGGATTTGCCTGCAGCACGCCCTGTATGAGACGGGCCGTGCCTATGATGTGTTCACCTTGGCCGGTCAAATGTCCATTCTGGATGACGGGCAGATTTTTTCCTGTGATCTGACTCCGCAGGGCAAAGAGCGCAAGATTTTTACCATGCGCGAACCGGTAAAGGCGATATCCGCGATTACCCCATTCAACCACCCCCTGAACATGGTTAGCCATAAAATTGCGCCCGCAATCGCAACCAACAACTGTGTGGTTTGCAAGCCGACCGAATTGACACCGCTAACTGCAATTGCGCTAGCCGATATCCTTTACGAGGCCGGTCTGCCGCATCAGATGTTCCAGATTGTCACTGGCTGGCCCAAGGACATTGGCGACGAAATGATCACCAATGAAAATATCGATATCATCACGTTCACCGGCGGCGTTCCTGTAGGGAAAATGATTGCAGGAAAAGCAGGATATAAAAGGACTGCGTTGGAATTGGGTGGCAATGATCCCCTTATAATCCTGAATGATCTGGACGATGCTGATCTGGAAAAAGCGGCCACTATTGCTGTCGCAGGCGCTACGGGGAATTCAGGTCAGCGTTGTACTGCAGTAAAACGGATCTTGGTACAGGAGTCCGTGGCAGATAAATTTGTTCCGCTGGTTCTTGAAAAGGCCAAAGCTATTAAGTTTGGCAATCCGATGGACCCGGAAACCCAGTTGGGTTGTGTAATTCACGCACAAGCGGCTGAAGTTTTTGAGAACCGGGTTTACGATGCCGAGAAGCAGGGCGCTGAAATCCTTTATCACCCAGGTCGTAATGGTGCTTTGCTGCCGCCGATTGTGGTGGACCGAGTTCCCCACGACAGCGAACTGGTGATGGAAGAGACCTTTGGCCCAATCGTGCCGATTGTGCGGGTTCCGGACAACGATGATGAGGTAATGGCGATTTCCAACAGCACCGAATTTGGCCTGTCGTCTGGCGTTTGTACCAATGACTTGCGCCGTGCAACCGCCTTTATCAACGGATTGGACGTCGGCACTTGCAACATCTGGGAACAGCCCGGATACCGAATCGAAATGTCTCCGTTCGGCGGAATCAAGGACAGCGGCAACGCTGTAAAAGAAGGTGTTCTGGAAGCAATGAAGTTCTTTACCAACGTCAAAACATACTCGTTGCCATGGCCCAAATAGCGACCTAGAATTTCTCCCCGTGACTGCGAGGCCTTAATGGGTCTCGCATTTTTTTGAGGTTCAAATGACCAAAATTACGCACACAGAAGGGGAATCTAACACTTCTGACGCCCGGCAAGATTGGTTGAAGAAATCAATCGGGCCAAAATCTGCACCACTTTTGAAACGGGACGCAGATGCGTTTCTACATCAAAGTCTGTCCAGCCCTTGTGTCAGTACAATTGCCAAGGCTGAAGGGATATGGATCGAGGACATGGACGGGCGCCGTTTCATGGATTTCCATGGCAATTCTGTGCATCATCTGGGGTATAGCCATCCTAGGCTGGTGGCCGCGATCAAGGCACAACTGGATGATTTGTCGTTCGCACCTCGACGATTTACCTGTGATCCGGCAGTAGAGCTGGCGGAAAAACTGGCACAGATCACACCTGGGGAATTGTCCAAGACTCTGTTCACAACTGGCGGATCCGATGCAAATGAAGTTGCTCTGAAAATAGCCCGTGCAGCAACGGGCCGGTTCAAAACAATCTCGTTTTGGGATGCGTTCCATGGAGCTGGACTGGGTGCCGCAAGTGTCGGTGGTGAAGCGACTTTCCGGTCCCATATCGCCGGACCCCTGTTGCCTGGATGCGAGCATGTCGCACCTTTCGCTTGTTACCGCTGTCCGTACAACCATTCCGGCCCAGACGTCTGCGGGTTGGCCTGTGCTCAGATGGTTGAATATGTGCTGGAACGCGAAGGTGATGTGGCTGCCGTGATTGCGGAACCGATGAGGGCGGTGCCTTATGTGCCGCCGCCCGGATTCTGGAAAACTGTCCGCGAGGCCTGCAACCGCCACGGCGCATTGCTGATCATGGATGAAATTCCGACGGGGCTGGGCAAAACCGGTAAGATGTTTGCCTTTGAACACGATGATATCGTGCCGGACATCGTGACTCTCGGAAAATCACTCGGCGGAGGGATTTTGCCAATAGCGGCCTGTATCGCCCATCGCGATCTGGACGTTTGCGGTGAATTCGCCATCGGTCATTACACCCACGAGAAAACCCGGTTACAACACGCGCGGCCTTGACCACGATTGAGATTATCGAAAGCGAAGGACTGGTCGACCGCGCAGATGAATTAGGTCGCAATGCAAAAGGCAGGCTGCAAAACACGCTTGCGAATTGCAGCATTGTAGGTGACATCAGGGGCAGGGGCCTGATGTTTGGAGTCGAGATTGTGACTAATAAGGCAGATAAGACTGCCGGCAACAGATTGGCAGAGCAGATCTATTACGCTTGCCTTGCAAAGGGTTTAAGTTTCAAGATCAGCCAAGGTTGTGTATTGACTCTGTCGCCTCCTTTGATCATTGGGCGCGATGATTTGGAACGGGCACTGAGCATAGTGGAAACGGCCATCCTTGACCACGCCCTATGAACTTGGGGATTGTCTCGATCGTTCTGCTTATGCACTGGTACTATATGCCAAGACTTTGGCACCACTCGGAATCGTGTCCGCTTTGCGGGAAACCTCGGTGATTTTTGCTGCAACGATTGGCGTAATATGGCTCGGCGAAGGACCGCGCCGTAACCGATTGATTGCCTTTGAGCCGAAATCTGTGGATGTTGGCATAATATCGGTTGGCTTGGGGGTAGGGACCAATTGAAACGAAGACGGATAGGAATGACTCAGTGACAAAAACGGGCCGAACTAAAGGACCAGTTGTATGACGATCGTCGCCTTTTTGACCCAGCTTGCAGGTGCGACCATGTTATTGTTGTACGCGGTACGCATGGTTCGCACTGGGATCGAGCGGGCGTTTGGTTCTTCGTTCCGGCGGGTTGTCACCACCACAACCAATCCGTTGCAATCGGCCCTGACCGGGTTGGTCATGGCAATTGTGTTACAAAGTTCAGCCGCAGTTGCGTTGCTGGTTGCTGGCTTTGCCGGAACCGGGGCTCTGGGATTTGCTTCCGGCTTGAGTATCGTGCTGGGCGCTGATTTAGGCTCCGCGTTGCTGATTCAAGTGTTGTCTTTCAAGCTGGATTGGCTCGTGCCGCTTTTGCTCGCACTTGGCGGTGGATTGTTTATCAAATCTGACAGTCGGAAACTCAAACAGGCGGGGCGCATTTTCCTTGGAATCGCCTTTATCCTTATTTCGCTGCGGTTCCTGCGCGAAACTATGGATCCGATCAGGGACAGCGCATTTTTGCCTTCACTTGCGGCCTATCTGGAAAATGACTTTGTTACCGCATTTATTGTCGGGATTGGCCTCGCGTTTTTGATGCACTCAAGCGTCGCAGTTATTTTGATGTGTGTCACTCTCGTCGCTATCGGGGCGCTGCCGGTTGTGGCCGGCACCTCTTTGATATTGGGAGCCAATTTTGGCAGTGTGTTGATTCCGATCTGGCTGACCCGCGGGTTAAGCCCGACGGCAAGGCGGGTACCGCTGGCCAATCTGATGCTGAGGGGTTCAGGTGCGGTCATAGCTTTGTTTGTGGTTAACTGGTTTCCGGTGCTGCCATATTTGGGAGGGCTGCACAGTGAGCAAACGTTGATAAATGTCCACATACTGTTCAACTGTTTGTTGCTGACAGCATTGCCATTCTGCAAATTCGTGGACTCGCCAATGACCGCGATGCTTCCTGACATTGCGCCGTCCGAGAAAGACGTCCCAATCGTTCGCCGGAGTATTTTGGATGAAACTGCGCTGCAGACGCCGCAACTCGCGCTGGCCAGTCTGAAACGCGAGGTGCTGCGTATGGCACAGGTGGTAGAATCGATGGCAGCGCCGGTGATGGATATCTACCGTGACTACGACAAGGCACGCGTCAGCGCACTTCGCGCACAGGACCTTGTGGTGAATTCGGCTTTGGATGACATCAGGCGGTACGCGGCTGCTATGCCGTCTAAAAAGATGAAAAAATCCGAGCTCAAACAGGCCAGAGAGCTTACGGAATATGCAATTGCTCTGGAAACGGGCGGTGACATTGTTGTCAAACGATTGCTTGCGTTGGCGGAAGAGAAGGCTAAACTGGGTATCCGGTTTTCAAAAGCGGGGCGCGAAGAGCTGATTGCGATGCATGAAAAGGTTTTGGCAAATATGGCCCTGGCTTCAAATGTGTTGATTTCAGACGATCTGGAAAGCGCACGACTTTTGTCAGCAGAAAAAAGCGAAATGACTCGACTGGAACGGTTGAGCCGAAAAAAACATTTGAAAAGATTGAGCTCTGGTACTGAAGTCAGTTTTGATTCTAGCGACATCCATTTAGAAACACTTCGGTGCCTGAAAGATTTCAACAGTCAGATTGCAGCAGTCGCCTATCCAATCCTGTACCGCGGGGGACAATTGCTGGAGACGCGATTGATTGCGAGCATTGATGGCGAAAGTTTTGACGAAGAATAGATTTCTTTCCTGACAGCCAGCAAAATTGAAAGAGTACTCTGTATTAAAATGATGCCTGTTCCAGGGCGTCATTGAATGCAATAATTCACTCCAATTTGTTCATCCTACCGGTTGTTGAACGAAAGTCGCCCAAAAAACAATGTGTGACGATTGCCATAGAAATTTCTACTCCAAGTTGTTACAATACCTCATTTATAGGGATGATTATTATGCTGCGAACGTTGCTTATACTTGTCGTTTCACTTGTGTTCTTCTCTCTTTCTGCACCTGATGTGCAGGCTCAGAGTATGCTCAGCGATGCCTATGCGGAGACTGACAATAATTACAGTTCGTCGGCGCGTGCGGGCCGGGAAATCTGGATGTTTGCCACGGCCGATAATGACAGGTTTTTCACGTACAGCTATCCGCAAAAACTTGGCGTTGCCGTCGATTGGTACGGCATATTAGGCGCTCCCTTTTCAAATGACCTCTTTCAGTCCTGGGGCGCGATACCTGACCCAGATTGTTGCATTCCCGGAACACCAAACTGTCCGGCAAAATCGCTCGACGAAACCTACGGATTTCCATATTGCCCCGGAGACGATGAACTTTTGAAATTTGTCGGCAATCAAGGCTACAAAGACCCAGCGTGTGATATTGTTGACAGTGTTTTTGACCCCAACACGCCGCATGGAGCGACTGACCAGCGGCAAAGCAGCTGCGATCTAAAATACGGCACGTCGACTGGGGCGTTAGGGTTACGGAAATTTCCAAACCCAAGATTTGACCTTGAGAAATGGACCGCCCTGAACGATGGGCTGGAAACGTGGAACGGATTTCGCGGTTACCTGTCTGACGATCCGAATACTGTTGACGGTCGGTTCAACCGACTGATGGACCCGTCGGTTGAACCGCCATTCACGATCGGCATGGCCTGCGGCGCTTGTCATATTTCTTATGACCCGCTGAATCCGCCAGCTGATCCGAATCATCCGGAATGGGATAATATCAAGGCGTTGCTTGGCAACCAGTACAGTTCTGTATCCAAAATTCTGGCCTCTGGAATGCCAAAAAACTCGCTGGAATGGCAGGCAATCAGCAACGCCCGGCCGGGTATCGTGGATACGTCGGCCATTCCGATGGACCACGTCACCAATCCCGGTACTATGAACGCGATTATCAACCTCGCGCAGCGCCCGACTTTTGAGCACAATGTCGAAAAATGGCGTAAAACGGATGCCTGTGAAGCTGGCGAGAACTGTTGGTGCGAACCGGACAAGCCTGGCAAATGTTGGGAAAAATCCGCGCAGAAGGAAAAAGTGCATCACATACTAAAAGGTGGCGAGGACGATATCGGCGTATTGGAAGCTATCCAGCGGGTTTATTTCAACATCGGCAGTTGCGGCGAACAGTGCTGGACGAATCACATCTCTGACATTCGAGCTGCTGACCCTGAACAGCGCAATTATGGGCAAACGCCGTTCGAAATTGCCCAATGCCGACGGGATTGCGCTGGCTTTCGTGCCATCGAAGACCGATTGACTGATATCTGTGAATTTTTTCTGACAGCGCGCCCGACGGACCTGTGGGAAGCACGCAGCCTGAATTCGCTGTTGGAGCTGGAGCAAGTATTTGAAACCGAATACTTTGAGGGCGCGGTCGATCTGGGGCGTCAAGTCTATGCAGAAAACTGTGCCCGATGCCATTCGTCGCAAAAAGGTCCGTATGACAACACAGATTTTCACACGATCTCTGTGAACGACGATACCTTGCGACTTGATTGGCTCGGAAATGACGAGATCGCCTTTACCAGCGAGTTTGGAGTGAATTCCGCCCGTTCGCTGCATTCAAATCACATACCAAGCAGGGTGTGGAGCGAGTTTGCTTCGAACGATCAACCGCTTCGCGCCAGCGATCCATTACGTCAGGAAACCCGCCACGGGTCGGGCAGGGGGTACATGCGCAATATTTCCCTGCTCTCGGCTTGGGCGCATGCACCATTCCTGCATAACAATTCTATTGGACCAGAAATCTGTGGGAAACCGTCTGAAGGTGCCATTGACCACTACGACAGCCCATACGTTGATGCCAATGGGATGGTGGTAACAAATGCGCCAGAATGCTGGGCATTTGATCCGAGTGTTGAGGGGAGGTACAAGCTGTTTGTTGCTTCAATGGAGGCATTGCTGAACCCTGACAACCGCATTGAAAAACGATTTGTTCTGCAGGAGGACATTTTGGTGGACATCGTGCCGGATTTGGAAATTGGTGCTGTTAAGGCCGGCCTGACGATGCGAATTGCCAAAGGTACGCCGGCCAGCGCGATGACATCATTGCGGTACAAAGATTTGATTCAGGACTTGATTATTGTTGATAATGATATCGAACTGTTCAAAGCCAAATATTCAAGTGTTCTAGATGAAGACAAGATCGGCGCTCTTGAAACTGGACTTAAGGATTTGCGATCCAAGATCATCGGCCTTGAAAAACAAGCCATAATCGAACTGGTCGATGATCAGTCAAAATTTGCTCAGCAGTTCTATTCAAACACACGAGACTCGGTGGAAAACCAGGGCCATCGGTTTGGCGAGAGTCTAAGTGACCGTGAAAAACAGGCTCTCATTGCTTTTGTTGCAACTCTGTAGGAGTGCGCGTTTATGTTGAAAAAGATAATCGGAATTTTGATCGTCGGAACTGTAGCCGTTGTGCTCGTTCTGGTGTTTTTGGTCAGGGGTTCTCAGGACACAATTGTCGCTGAACGCCCGGATTTCCCATTTGCGCCTTTGACTGACGAAAAATTGTCAGACCCGGACAATCCATCCCGCACTTTCCAGTTGGATTTCGCCAGAGTGGAGCATGAGTTTCCCGTTACTGCCGCCGATCTGATGCGGCTGACGCCGGCCAATTTGACCGCGTTGCGTCAGGAAGAAATTGATCAGATATATGCCCGGCTGTCCGCAGGTCCGATTCCAGACGGTAATTATTTAGGAGATCTATTTTTTGCACGCGACAATGAAACCGGAATGGAGACCCGCATTCAACAGGCTTTGGGAGGCATACCGGGGCGCATTGCCGAAGGGAAAATTACGATCTCGGAAAAGGTCGGGCGGGCGATCTGGAAGGGCAAACAGTTTGACCGTGAAAACTTGGTCTTGCGCAACTTTATAGAAGATTTTCAGCCGTTTCGCCGCTACATCGACGACGCCAGTGCGTTGCCAAAAGCCAAGGTGCCGCGCGAGGGATATCTGCGGTTTATTCTGCCGACTACCAGCGTGTGGTTGATGTTCCCGGCGAAACTGTATTGTGGGCAGAGTTTGCTTGACGGGCGGCGCGAGTCCGTGGTGATCGATTACGCATTCACCGATGACATCCCCGGCTTCTATTTGGGGCGGGCCTATATCAACCGGGTCTTTCTGGTGAATTTCACACTTTTTAATGCTGAAGTGGCGAACGCTCATAAAGCCGAATTTCTGAGTGGCGGGCGCCTTGAAGAAGATTGTTACATTGGTGAACAAATGGCTACGGCCCTAAAGCAATGATGGTATGACAAAGCGCTGCTGCAACATTTCCATTTTTGGGGTCACATCGGCCCTGATGATTGCAGTGACCACCAGCGCCGGAACCAGCGGTTTTGACTTGTTGATTGAAGGGCCGGAATTCAACGGTTCTGTGCCCTATCCTTTTTCAACATTTGCAGCGCGCCTGGAAACCAGCCTGGGACCGGACGCTCTGTCCCACGCAATCATCCCCTTTGGCCGTTCTTTGCATCGGTACAGTGCTGACCCCGATTATCTCGGTTCTCCGCGTATTGTGGTTAGCGTCACCGGGAATGAAGGCAGCGGCGCCTTGCAAAACCGGTTGTTCTTCGGGTTTCAACCGGCCTCCAGCGAAATTGAAGTGATCAGTTTTGACAGTACCAACGGCGTTTTTCAGTTTCAGCGGGTGATTGGCTATGCAAATGGGGAAACCCCGGAAATTGTGTTGGCCGAGCGGGACGTCTGCACAACCTGCCATCAGAATCAGGCACCAATCTTCGCCTCACCGCTTTGGGCTGAGACAAACGCAAACCCGGCCATTTCCAAATTGCTGGAACCGTTGGGTCCCCAATATCACGGATTTTCGACTGGTCAGAACGTGGATCAGGTTGCCAAGTTTGACGCCTCGGTTGTTGCCGCCAATCAGTTGTTGAATTCCGGCAAACTTTGGCGAGGAATTTGTCGCAGTGCTGTCGCTTGCAAAACCATACTGGAAGCGTCGTTGCGACGGGCAGTCTTTGGCCCATCAGCGGTTATGGATGGGATGTCAGACGATACTCTTACTCCTGTGTTTCCTGACGATACTGCAAACACCGATTTCCGGATTGCAAATTTTGACCCCGTAGCAGCGATGGCGCAGGGCTTGAAGGGTAGCGCGATCATAGATCGTGCTGACGAGAGCTTCGGTGCGGACAAACCTCGTTCGATGCGATTCTACTGGCGGAATTCAAATCATGAACCAGAAGTATTGCAGGTGTTGGCAAATGTATTGTCGGCAGCGCTCAACCCGGCTTTGATCAATCAAATCAGAGATGGCCTTGCGTTGTGTAGCGAGACAGGTTTTCAGCACGAAATCCCAGGTCTGCAAACTACCGCAAATGGCCTTTTCACATGTGCGAAAAGGCAATGCGCGGGCGTAGAAAATCAGCACAAGATCAAATTGCGTCATGTGATTGTCGACGAGGCCAGAATGGCCAATTTGACGCTGGAGCGCGATACCGACAATCACTTTACCACAACATCACCGGGTTATTCGCAAAACGGGTATGCATTGCGCGGCGTTACGATGCTGCAAGGACGTCTGCGACTTGAATTGGTCGACCACAGCTTACCTTTGAGCAGCGCCGTCGCGGCACTTCCATTGATCGATAACAGCAGCCCGGCATTGGATCACTTGCTCAGTTCAATCTCTGAGAATATTGCGGCAATTTGTTTGAAGGGCGAGGAAAATGCGCTGGCTACTGATTAAGGTTTTTCAGATTACTGCCCAGCTCCTACTGTTGCTGGTACTCGCAGGCGCGGGTTATGTGGTTTACCGTCTCAATATCGACAGCCCTGAAACTTTTGATGATCCCAAAGTGGCATTTAAGTACGGCTCTACGGGAGGGGATAAAAATTTCGGTCTTCCGTTGTCGGTATGGAACGTATTGCCGGTGATGTTTTCCGAGTATTTGCCAGAGGGAAGAAAGGGCATGGGGTGGGGTGCTTTTGGCTTCTTGTCGGAATCTGGCGAAATGCTTGACAAACAGGGGGTGCAGACGCCCCGGCCCGTGGGCACGTCAATGCGAAATTTTCAGGGAGTTAAACGGATTTTCATCAACTGTGCGGCGTGCCATGCGGGCAAGCTGCGCATGGGGCCGGACGGCGAGGCGAAAATTTACTTGGGCATGCCCGGAAATACGATGGACTTGCAGGCTTTCCAGGGCTTTTTAACCAACGTGGCAGTGGACGAACGGTTTACCGGCGCTCATATCGTGGCGGAAATTACCAAGCGAAATCTGGAACCCAGCTTGATCAACCGACTGGCACTGAAGTTTATTGGCATCGGGCAAATAAGGGACCAATTGCTGACGGTGCGCTCCCGACTCAGATTTGTGCATCAGCAAACCGCCTATGGCCCGGGGCGTTTCGATACATTTACACCGGCCAAGGCCCTGCTCAACTGGCCCTTTGACAAGCTGTCAGAAGACGAGTTGATCGGTGTTGTCGACTTCCCTTCGATCTGGCTGCAAGGGGGGGAGCGGCGCAGTATGAAGCTGCACTGGGACGGGAACAATACATCCATGGAAGAGCGCAACCGCTCTGCCGCCTTTGCCACTGGGGCCAACCCGCCGATTCTCGACCGCCCGTATCTCAAGCAGATCGAGACCTGGTTGCTCGGCCTTGAACCCCCGGCGTTCCCCGGCCCGATCGACCAGAGTCTATTAGCAACAGGCAAGTCAATCTACGCCGATAATTGTGCGAATTGCCATGGCAACAGCGGGCGGGATTTTACGGCTCCTTGTGCGGGCAAGGACGAACCTTGCGTGGGCGAGGTGATGGACATTGAAATTATCGGCACCGATCGCGCCCGGTTTGACAATTACACCTACGATCTGGCGGTCAACCAGAACCAGTTGTACGCAACTTTTGGCGACGAGAGGTTCCGGCACTTCCGCAAAACCATCGGCTATGCGATGGCCCCGCTTGACGGCATCTGGTTGCGCGCGCCTTACCTGCATAACGGCTCGGTCCCCAGCATGGCGCAGTTGCTGACCCCACCGGACCAGCGCACCAAGGCATTCTGGCGCGGAACGACCACCTATAATGCCGACGCAATGGGTTTCGTGTGGAAGACCGAAGACCTGATCGAAGACGACTGGACGCAGGCATTTTGCCACCTGACCGACGGGACTGAACTGGCTTATTGCGCAGCAAAGCCGCCCAAAAACAACGGTATGTGTGACCAGGGTGTTTGCCCCGGAAACGGTAATCAGGGTCACGACTACGGGACTGACCTTTCAGCCCTGCAAAAGAAAGCTCTCATCGAATATCTAAAAACTTTCTAGGACATCATCATGGATACTTCTAACCTGTTCAAGAGACTTATAAAAACACTCTCCCGCTATGGCGGCCCATTGGTGGTGTTTCTAATTGTGCTGGCGGGTTTGGCTTATGCGAATGTGAAGTTCTTTCATTCGGCACCGCAGGATTTATGTGAATTCACACCCGACGGTCAGGTTTGCGATCTGGAAGCGGAAAACTTTAAGTATGGCACGCTTGGGGGCGAGGCAGGTGTTGGTATCCCGTATCCGTTGTTTGCGGTTCTACCGGAAGTGTTCGCAGACCTGATGCCGGGGCCAGGAGGATGGCGCTCATTTGGTCTGGCATGGGAGGAAGGCAAAGAACTGCCTGTGGGATTGTCGAAAAAACGTCTCGGCTTTGATCGGATTACCCAGACCTGCGCGATCTGCCACACAGCCACTTACCGGCTTCGTCCTGGTGATAAGCCGACGATAGTGCCATCCGGCCCTGGCCACACTACTGACATCGGCGGGTTGCTTGACTTCACCACCAATGCAGCAAAAGACGCTCGGTTTACAGCAGACACCTTGTTGCCCCCTATGAAAGCACGGTTTGATCTCGGCTGGGACGACCAGCTGATCTATCGCTTTCTGGTAATCCCACTGGTGCGTAAAGCAATTCTGGAACAGGGCGAAAATTTTGCTTTCAAGGATCACTTGGGTCGGCCGGAATGGGGCCCTGGCCGCGATGCGCCGTTTAATCTGACCAAGTTTATTTTGGTCGAGCAGGAAGATGACGGCACTGTTGACAACGCGGATTTTCCGGCCATCTGGAACCTTGGCGCGCGCAAAGGGCAATCGCTGAACTGGGCGGGTGAAACACAGGATCCGCTGGCGGTTATCCAGGACAGCGCACTTGGCCTTGGTGGCGTTCCCGGCCCTGATTTTGTGAAAAAGACCAAGAGGATTTACGAATACCTGGCCACGGTATCTGCGCCGAAAATACCCGAAGAAATTGCGCCCGATCCCAACCAGGTCAGGCTTGGGGCGTTGATCTATGACAAACAGTGCGCTTCGTGCCACGACTGGGACGGGC
This sequence comes from Amylibacter sp., assembly GCA_965237555.1. Classification (GTDB taxonomy): domain Bacteria; phylum Pseudomonadota; class Alphaproteobacteria; order Rhodobacterales; family Rhodobacteraceae; genus Amylibacter. The sequence goes on along the minus strand of CBDEFU010000001.1, from coordinate 1,318,523 downwards.
CGTATCTGGGCAAAGCCATTCCGATTCAGGAAATCGGCACAGATGCCGAGCGATTCAACGCATGGGATCAGACCGACGCCGATCAGGTCAATCAGAAAGCAGCAGACATCGGTGTACAGCGCAAAAATATGGTCAAGGATGTGGGCTATGTCAGTGGTCCGCTGGACGGTATCTGGTTGCGGGCACCTTATCTGCATAACGGATCGGTGCCGAATATGATGTCTCTCTTATTGCCACCAGATCAAAGGCCAACGGAGTTTTACCGCGGTTGCGATCTTTATGATGCTGAAAACATGGGGTTTATCTCGCATGAAGACGACGATAACTGCCCGTCTGCATTCTTCTTTGATACCAAGGATTGGGGCAACGGGAATGGCGGTCACGACTATGGCACCCGGCTGACCGAAAGCGGTAAAAAATACCTCATCGCTTATCTCAAAACATTGTAGGTGTCGAAATGACAAGCACTGATATGCATGACAATCCCGGCTATAGCGACCGGATCGACGATGAAGCCGAACTGCTTGAGGCGGAGCTGACCTATATAGTTGATCGCAAGAATTTGGACAAAACCCACCCAGTGCATAAAGTCCTGCAAAACATGAAAAAGAAAAAGGAAAGCACAGGAAATGCGTATCTGACGGGAATATGTTTCTCTGGCGGTGGCATTAGAAGCGCCATGTTCAGTCTTGGCATCATGCAATGTCTTTCCAAGAGCGGCATCCTAAGAAACATGGACTATTTGTCCACTGTATCGGGCGGCGGTTACATCGGTGGAGCGCTGACGTGGTGGCTGAACCCAAAATCCGAAGCAAAGCCAGCTTATGATATGGAGTCAAATTTTCCCTTTGGTCACAGCCCGCCGGACCAACCGGACGCAAACCCGGCCCGCCCGCTTGAATTTTTACGGACCAAAGGAAATTATCTCACGCCGGGGAGCGGCCATGGCATCGCCTCGGGCTTGAGCATTGTTTTACGGGCCATTTTTCTCAATCTTCTGGTCTGGGTGCCGATGGCTTTGCTTTTTATGCTGGTGCTTTTTGGCATTGGCCGCACTCCATTTTTCAAGGGTCTCGAAAATCAGGTTAATATGATTTCGCCGGGCTTTCTAAGCCGTATAAGCGGTATGATTGACCCCACTCAACTGGAAGCGGTCGACAATATCTTCCCACCCGTGTTCTTACTGTTCCTTGTGATAACGGCGATATTTCTAGTAATATTTTTGGTTTCCTCCATCGTGTTTTCAATCATGACCTGGCTTGAACACGGGGATTCTAAAAGCCGTCCCTTTTTGAATCTCGGAATGTTCAGCGACGCTGTTGAAGAGGGCAATCTGTTTGTTGGATTTTTCAAATGGATTGGTGCCTTCATCAGCACCATGATCCTAATCGGGCTGTCAGCCGCAGCGTTCTTTTGGGTTATGGAAATCTTGCCGGACGCCTTTGAAACCCCGGAAAGTGTCAATATTTCCGGACGGTTGGCTAACAGAGGTCTATTGATTGCAGCGGTGGCTGTTGCAGCTTTGGCTTTCGTCATAACCAAGCTTACAGCTTCCACAACTGGATTACGGGTAGCGGTTGCTTTCAAGATCTTTCTTATGATTGTACTATTTGTGACAGCAGTTATCGTAGATTGGTTTCTGGGTGCTTACCCCGAGAACAATTTCGTCAGTCCGACCAATACGACTTACATCAGTGCCGTTCTTCAGATTACTAGCGCTATCGGATTCTTGTTCCTCATTCTATTGGTCAATGGCTTTGTTGTGCGATGGTTCCTTGTCAGAGACAGCAGGTCCTTACGCTACGGTGAGAGACGTTTGTTTGAGCAGTTCTTTGGCAAGTTGCTGATGGTCTCGGCTCTTTTGCTGATACTCGCCTCTATTCCAGTGGTGCTTAACTATGCAAATGTCAGGCTCGGCGGCGGCTTGAGCAGCAGGGTTTCGCTCGCTGCTGGGGTGGCTAGTGCTCTCTGGGGTTACTACCGCACAAGCGTGTCTGGTCTTGGTGGCCGTTATACGGAACTTCTGCTGATGATTGGGTCTTTTCTGCTGCTTTACGGCATTTTGGCCACTGGGTTTGACTTGGCCGTATTGTTCTATGCTGGCACTGGGCAAACGCGAGGCGGATTGATTGCTTTGATTATATTTGCTGCGGGCACCGGTTATTTGACAAACCTCAACTACATTTCGCTGAACAGATTTTATCGTGATCGGATTGCCGAGGCTTTTATGCCGGATTTTGCAACCGTTACCGGCCACAATAACAGGGCGGCAATTGGTGCCGACAAGTTGCGGGTTGGCAATATCTGGGCTGATAGCTCGCACACACCGGTTGGTCCTTATCATCTGATCAACACAAATGTCGTTCTGGTAAATGATCCCGAGCCGAAATATGCGGCACGCGGCGGCGACAATTATATATTGGCTCCAAAATACAGTGGATCGTCAGCCACTGGGTGGATTGCAACCAACCGTCTCGCAAACGGCGAGATTACCCTACCATCCGCTGTCGCGACTTCCGGTGCGGCAGCCAATCCAAACACCGGTATGTCAGGAAAGGGAGCAACCAGAAAACCGCTTGTTTCTATGGCGATGAACCTGCTGAGCATCCGCCTTGGCTATTGGGTGCCGAACCCAAGGCTGAAAGAACGAAAGCTGCTGATTAACATGACCAGAAAATCCAGAGCGCAACATTTTTATCCCAACGCGCTGTATTCCTTACCGTTTTTTGGCCATAAAAAATCCAGTTATTGGCTCGAGCTATCGGATGGCGGGCACTTCGAAAACAACGGTCTGTATGAGATGATCCGACGCCGGGCGGGTCTGATTATTGTTTGTGACGGGAGCGATGATTTGGGCAGCAATTTTACGGCTTTGAGCAACGCATCCAAACGGATTGCGGAAGACTTCGGTGCGAAGATTGAATTTGGTTATTCGCTTAAAAGTCGAAATTCTGACGTTTCAGATGCGCAAAACTGGAACATTGTTTCCCGGCCTGAAGATACCATTCCAAAAGACACCGACGACTGTTACCCACCGGATGCACGTTATTCCGACCGGGGCTATTTCATGGCAAAGGTCACTTATAAACCCGACCCGGAAAACGGCAACTGGGGTTCAGAAGGTCTGATCATCTATCTCAAGTCAGCTATGTTGAAATGCCTGTCTCCAGCAACCAAAAGTTACAAAGGTAGTTTCCCCGACTTCCCCAATGAGTCAACGGCTGACCAGTTCTTTGGCCCGGATCAAAGCGATGCGTACCGCGAAGCCGGTTACATGTCAGTGCGTCAGATGCTCAATGAAACCGGATTGGACAGAATGTTTGACAATACGATTGGACGGCCTCCGCTCTCTGATCTGTACAACAATGAAAATTGGAAATTCAGGGGACCGGAAGCTGGCTGACAATCAACGGGTTGAACTGCTTGGTTGGCAAATCAAAACCGCCGTATTATGTTGGTTAAACACCAATATTCCAACAGGCAGGTGATATTTGGCTACGTCTTCCACCCCGCCACGTCCGCCTACCGACCCGGAAACAGCCGAGGATGAATTGTGGTTTCTGCCAGGGCCACCGGAAGATATCGCACCAACCGACCCACCGTGGCCAATTGCGCGCCCTTCGGTGGAATTCAAACCTCCGGATTGGATTGGTGCCGAAGCTGAACTTGGCCGTTCATTGGCAGACGCCACAGCAGCATTTGCCAGACTTGACGAAAGGCTTCGAACGGGACCGATTGGCCTCTCAGAAAGGCTGGCCCTAATGGAAATCGCTGACCAGCTGTGGGCCCAAGGAGACTGGATACCGGTTGAAAAGCTGGCGCTATACAGACAACTGAGGCTGTCGACACTGGATGACGCCAAATCTTTGTCCGAAGCGGATTGGGCAGTGCGTCGGGTACAGGCGAGGCAAGACACAGTTGCAAACCTGGTGGATTTTCTGGCGCGCCGGGAAGTCGATGACGACGGATTGGAAAAATTCAACAGACGACCTGTCGGTGTTGAGTTTGCGCATTTGGAACTGAAATGGCGCAAAATGCTGGAAGCTGCGAGTGAAACCCATCCTCTAACTCAGGCGGCTGTAGGATATTTTGGCTGGCGGTCACTGGGCATGTCTGAACCCGGCGCCGTGCTGGAACCACTGACAGCAGTTGCAGCAATGGGCACCGGCTGGGCCCGCGGCGGATTGCGATTTCTGCCGGTTGCTTTGGGTGACCGGTATTTTCTGGGGCAAAGCGGCAAACCAAAAGCTCTGTTGCAAGCATGGCTAAAGGCCATTGAAAATGGCTGTTTACGGGGGCAAATGCAACTGGACCGGCTGATTGGCTGGCAACGCAACGCCCTGTATGCCGTTGGAGACCTGTCCGGCAAAACACCCCCTGTTTTGGTTGAGGTATTACTCCAACTGCCGGTGGTTTCCACTGAGATTGTGGCCGACCGGGCAAAGGTGTCGAAAGTCTCGGCTTTACGCAATTTGACTATTTTTGAATCACGTGGCCTTGTGCGCGAGGTGACTGGGCAAACAAGATATCGGTTTTGGTCGGCTAAATTGTAAGCCCACCTTTTGATTTACGATCTATCAAAACGCGAGGACGCTTCAGGTCTTAGCTTTGTCTGACTGTGTTATGCTCCGGTGCTTTTCGGCGAGCTCAGAGTGGCCGTCCACACACTATGATACGATCTTTTTTGGGAAAAGGAGCTTTATCTCAGTTGCTCTGACCATTACTGCAACTGGGCTCAACATCGGAATTGGTATGTTAAAACTCATCCGGAACGCCGGCTGCGGTCGGGCAATAATCCCGATCTTGTGGTTTTGGACGACAACCACGATGTGCTGCACTTTATGGCGCGCGGTCGATGGCATGTCCGCGATGGTCAAGCTACAGTCCTGGGAACCTATGAAAATGTCTGACTGGCAATTGTGTAACCAGAAAGAAAACTAGAAAGTTGAAATACGAATGTGCCCAGCACCTGTAAACGACCACCACACGCGTGGGTTCATTATTCCGATTGGCGGCGGCGAGGATCGCGTCAAGGAAATGCAAATTCACCGCAGATTTGTTGAGCTTTCTGGCGGGCCCGATGCTGATATTATTGTGATCCCAACAGCATCACGATTGGATCGAACCGGACCAGATTATAACGCAATATTTCACGACCTTGGTGCCGAACAAGTGGAATATTTGCCAATCACCAGCCGAGCGGATTGTGACAATCCCGAGTTTGCAGAGATGCTGGACCGGTCCACTGGAATATTCATGACCGGTGGCAATCAATTGCGCTTGTCGACGATCCTGGGCGGCACGTTGGTGGCTCAGAAAATCCGGCGCCAAAACGCCGCCGGTGTTCCCGTTGCCGGTACTTCTGCAGGGGCGTCGATCATGTCTGAACACATGATCGCGCGCGGAGCTGGCAATGCCTCCCCGACTGAAGACAGCGTAAGTCTTGCGCCCGGTATGGGACTGACAAACGCGGTAATTATTGACCAGCATTTCACTCAACGAAATCGTCTGGGCCGGCTTCTGGCGGCGGCGTCATACAACCCCTTTTTGCTGGGGCTGGGCATTGATGAGGATACTGCAGCCTTTATCAGTCCAGACGATGTATTGGAGGTTGTAGGAAGCGGAACTGTTACCGTCGTTGACGCAAGTGAGCTGACGTACTCAAGTATGTGGCAGGCAAAACCGCGCGAATCGTTAAGCCTGCTTGGATTGAAAATCCATGTTATGAGCGAAGGGTGCCGCTACGATCTGACGAACCACAATGCCTATCCGCCTGAAGAGCATGCTAATTTTTGCAGCCTGCCAAGGGCGAGTGACCCCAACCGCACTTGAGCAAAATATAAGAAGAGCAAAAACAAGAGCGGAAAAAACCACAAAGGGAGCTCCATGAAAATAATCTCGACCAATGTCTTTGTCGGACCGAATGTTTGGGCCAGATTTCCGGTTATTCGCCACGTTGTTGATCTGGGTGTGCTGGAAGACTGGCCATCGGCCAAAATCGGAACGGCGTTTATCGACGCGTTGGTAGAGGCGCTGCCCGGACTGGCGGAGCATGGGTGTTCTTATCGCGAACCAGGCGGGTTTATCCGGCGATTACGCGAAGACGAAGGCACGTGGCTGGGCCATGTAATGGAACACTGCGCGCTGGAAATTCAGGGCGTCGCAGGTACAGACGTGACATTTGGGCGAACCCGCGGAACCGGTGATGTCGGGCACTACAATATGGTTTACCAGTATCGTCAGCGCGACGTAGGGCTCGACGCAGGCAATCTGGCGCTGCGTCTGTTGATGCATCTGCTGCCGGACAATGTTCGTGCGCTTACCGAATACGACTATGATCCGGAATTTGCCTGGGAAGATGAACTCAAGGATTATGTCCTGAGTGCTCAGAGGCGTGAATTTGGCCCGTCAACCGGTTCGTTGGTCAAGGCTGCGGAAGAGCGGGACATTCCCTGGATTCGGCTGAACCAGAGCTCGCTGGTGCAGTTTGGACACGGTAAATACCAACAGCGCATTCAGGCAACAATTACCTCCGAAACACGCCACATAGCAGTAGAGATCTCCTGTGACAAAGAGGACACCCACAACCTGCTGAACGATTTGGGTTTGCCAGTGCCCCAACAGCGCATGGTTTTCAATACTAAAGCAGCGGTACGCGCTGCACGTCAGATCGGTTATCCGGTGGTGGTCAAACCGCTGGACGCAAATCACGGGCGCGGTGTGTCGATTAACTTGAATGAAGACAATCAAGTGGAAACCGCTTTCGGCGAGGCAAAGGAACACGGCAGCGGTAATGCTATTCTGGTGGAGAGTTTTGTAACCGGTTTTGACCACCGGATGCTGGTGGTGGACAATCAGCTGGTTGCTGTGGCCAAGCGGGTGCCGGGACATGTTGTCGGCAATGGGAAAAGTTCCATTACCGAGCTGATTGATGTTGTTAACAGCGATCCGCGCCGGGGCATTGGCCACGAAAAAGTGCTGACCAATCTGGAACTGGACAATCAGGCAAGGCGGCTGATGAGCGACGCGGGTGTCGATGAAAATTCGGTGCTGGAAGAGGGGCAAATATTGTATCTGCGCGACACTGCTAACCTTTCCACTGGCGGCACAGCGATCGATTTGACCGATGTTGTACACCCCGACAACCGAGACATGGCCGAACGGGCGATCATGGCGGTTGGGCTGGATGTCGGCGGCGTAGATTTCCTGATCGATGACATCACCAAATCCTACAAAGACATTGGCGGTGCGATTGTCGAGGTTAATGCAGCGCCGGGTTTCAGGATGCATGTGGCACCCAGCGAAGGCACGCCGCGCGATGTGTCTGGCAAAGTGATGGACATGCTGTTCCCGGCTGGAACAACTGACACGCGCATTCCGATCGCGGCAATCACCGGAACCAATGGTAAAACCACAACTTCGCGGATGTTGGGCCATATCATGAAAACCAGCGGCAAAACCGTTGGTATGACGTCGACAGACGGAGTTTACGTGGACGGCAAGCTAAGCGTAAAGGGCGATATGACCGGCCCAACATCGGCTCAGATCGTGCTGCGCGACCCTTCAGTTGATTTCGCAGTTATGGAAACCGCGCGGGGGGGTTTGCTGCGTTCCGGTCTTGGCTATCAGCGGTCAAATGTTGCGGCTTGTTTAAACGTGACGTCAGATCACCTTGGTCTGGGTGGTGTCCACACGGTCGATGAACTCGCGGTGGTCAAGCGGGTGGTCGTGGACAGTGCCACTGACACCGTGGTGTTAAATGCTGATGACATGCATTGCCTGCGGATGGCGGATTTTTCTGACGCCGAAAATATCTGCTATGTGACAATGAATTCCGATCATGCACTGGTGAAGGAGCACATTCGCGCAGGTGGCCGGGCTGTAGCATTGGAAAAAGCTATGAGCGGCGACATGATTACAATTTATGACAAAGGCACTCATATGCCGGTTCTGTGGTCACATTTGATTCCGGCCACAATGGAAGGCAAGGCGATGTTCAATGTGCAGAACGCCATGTTTGCTGCAGGAATGGCGTTCAGCTTTGGCGTTGATCTGGACAATATCCGGCACGGGCTTCGGACATTTGACACCAGCTTTTTCCAGGCCCCGGGTCGGACCAATGTGTTTGATGAACATGCGTTCAAAGTGCTGTTGGACTATGCGCATAATCCGGCGGCATTTCGGGCAATCGCTGATCTGGTAGACCGGTTAGATGTTTCCGGTCGCAGAATTGCGGTGGTTGCAGTGCCGGGCAACAGGCGCGATGAGGATGTGTTTGAAGCAACCGAAATATTGGCTGGACACTTTGACCACTATATCCTGAAAGCTGACGACAACCGTCGTAAGCGTGGTTTTGATGAGATACCCAAAATGCTGGAAAAAGGTTTCCTGGAACAGGGTGTGGCTGCGGATGCGATCACAGTAATTCCGTCCGAAGTTGAAGCCGTGGAGGCCGGTTTGAACATGGCTACCGAGGGCGATCTGTTGGTGGTGTTTGGCGACGACAGCGTGCGTTGCTGGAAGCAGATTATCTATTTCCGCGATGAAGACCGACCAGAACCGGAGGCCACCACTGCCGGAGACGAGTTGGAAGTTCTGGGGATGAAAGATATCGTTGGCGATGGCGACACATTGATCCGAGACGAACGGGGAGTGCGGCTGGCGCGAAATGTTAGCGAGGACAGCGACTAAGGGCGGGTTATGGTAGATTCTATCGAAGATATAGAAGACGCACTGTCGATCCCAATTCCAGAAGCTGAAAACCTGCTGCTCGATGACGCGCGCCGAATAACGGGGCCTGGTATGTTGTGGGAGCGACCCGGCGCAGTTCTGGACGTCCTATCCAACGATATTGATTTCGATCGCCTGTGTGCCCTTTGGCAGCAGCAGGCCCGCCGCGTGCTGGACGCCGTAGCATGGCAAAATGAGAAGCACATAGAACGGCGGTTCGAAGGCGGGATTAATCTGGCTATTTCAGCTCCGATGGATCAACTGTATTCGGCCATTTTTGTGGCGCAGACGGCCTGGCATTTCTGTGCTGCCGATTTGCTGGAAGAAAAGTCTGGTGATTTTGCGACAATGGTATCTGATTTGAAATCTGTGATGCAGCGCGAGGCCAACACATCGTTGATCAAGTTAATGCTGGCGGCGGACGAGCGCGGCATAGACGTGTTAAGTGACGACGACGAGCTTTCTCTCGGGCACGGGATTGGCTCGCAAACGTGGCTCGTTACGGCTTTGCCGCGTCCTGAAGACGTGAATTGGGACAGGTTATATAACGTTCCAGTTGCTTTAATCACCGGAACCAACGGCAAAACCACAACAACCCGATTGTGTTCGGCCATTGCAAAGTCTTCTGGCAAAATCTCTGGCCTAACCTCAACAGAATTTGTTCAGGTTGGCGATGAAATATTGGATCGGGGCGATTTCTCTGGCCCCGGTGGTGCCCGAATGTTGTTGCGCGATCAACGTCTCGAACTGGCAATTTTAGAAGTCGCCCGTGGCGGGATCCTGCGTCGTGGGCTACCAGTGCGCCGGGCACGCGTCGCGGTGGTGACAAATGTTGCCGCGGACCACCTCGGGCAATACGGGGTGAATACCGTGGCAGAACTGGCAACCGCCAAATTTGCCGTACACCGTACGTTGGCGGATGATGGCGTCTTGGTGTTGAATGCAGACGACCCACTGGTGGTCGCGGAGGCGGAGCAGACGCCAGGGGTAATCTGGTGGTTCTCGCTCGATCTGAACGCCCCGCAAATCATCGACGCTTATGCAGCAGGCAAACCTTGTGCTTGGCTCGAGGACGAAAAGCTGACGTTCTTTGACGGAGAAAAAGCGGTACCGCTGGTCGACGTGAGCGACATACCGATCACAATGGGTGGTGCAGCGCGGTACAACATCCTGAATGCGCTCGCAGCGGCCCTGGCAACCCGTGCGATGGGGATTGAAGACCGCGCAATTGCCAACGGTCTTAAGGCGTTTAAAAACGACCCGAATGACAATCCAGGACGGTGTAACGAGTTTTCGGTCAATGGCGCCCGGGTATTTGTTGATTTCGCCCACAACCCGCATTCAATCGCTGCTGTTACCGGCGCAATGGCAGCCGTTCCGGCCAAACGGCGGTATGTGTTGCTGAGCCATGCGGGTGACCGCTCGGATCAGGATATCCGAGACGTTACTAATACCGCCTTTGCTCTGAACCCAGACTACGTGGTTACTGCAGAACTTGCCGATTATCTGCGGGGTAGGGAGCTCGGTGAAATACCGCAGCTGATCCGAGAAGCCTGTTTAAAACAGGGAATGAAAGCAGACCACATCCTGTCTGCGGATTCTCCCGCGGAAGGCGTCGAACAAATCTTGACCCGACTGAAACCCGGCGATTTGGCTCTGCTATTGGTGTTGTCTGATCGGGATAAAGTATTCCAGATGCTGTCCTAAACACAGCGTAATAGGTGCGCTATTTTTGGCCTGCGACTCGTTTGATGCGGGTCGCAATGCTTGAGTCGGGGTCCAAATCTCCAAGTTTGCCGGTCGCCACATTTCAAATTAACAGTAGTCACAGCGCGAAGTTGATTGTCTTTTAATCGGAGACAATCCGCCCAGATTTCCGCACTAAGTGTGGCAAAATAAGACGTTTTTCTGTCAAAATTGGTAAAAATACGGCATAATTACGTAAGTAACTGATGCGGTTAAAGGGTGCCTGTTGTTTAGCAAATAAAGTTTTGTGGAGTGGGTGACACACGCAAAAATCCCTAAGCAGACTACTCCTCAAACAGCGTCGTGTTTCGCCAACAAGCGAAACAAACCCGGTAAGTGTGACCAGTCGTGAACGAGTAAAGTTAGTAATCAGTAAGGAGCGTTGTTGGGGAAATAAGACAATCGGTGCTGCTCGTGCATTTAATCTGAATTGTCGGGGGCCAATTCACTTCAAATGTACATGAAACCCGGCAATCCATCGGGTTCTTCAAATGGATGGTTCTGCTCAACGTTCTTGGGTGGTCTGCGTATTTTTGTGCCTTTTTTCTGGTCCCTGCGATGCTTTTTGTTTTCCGGAAAGGGAACAAAATGGCCATCGACTCAAACCAGATTTTTCCTGACATACATTATGTAGCCTCTGAGGAGGCGGGCATATACCGGAACGGCCTAAAGCGATTGCTCGACATCGTCATATTGCTAATTCTGGCGGTTCCCGCTGTTTTCATTCTTGCCGTGCTAGCCCTTGTCATTATTTGTTTTGGTGACTCGCCATTTTATAGTCAGGACCGGGTGGGAAAAAATGGTCGCGTGTTCCGGATGTGGAAGCTGCGCAGCATGGTGCCGAACGCCGAGGAAAAACTGCAAGAGCATCTGGCAAATAACCCCATTGCACGGCAAGAGTGGGACCTGCACCAAAAGCTCAAAAATGATCCCAGAATCACTTGGGTTGGCCGGTTTATCCGCAAATCTTCGATGGACGAGCTGCCACAAGTTTGGAATGTTTTGGTCGGCGACATGTCTTTTGTCGGGCCACGCCCCATGATGCGTGAGCAACGGAAACTGTACCCAGGAGTCGCGTATTTTGCGCTTTTGCCAGGAATTACTGGATTCTGGCAAATCTCAGAGCGCAACGAAACCAGTTTCGCCGAGCGCGCGTTCTATGACATGAGCTACTATCAGGATCTGTCCTTGGTGACGGACCTAAAGGTGCTGTTGCAAACTTGCCGGGTCGTGTTGAAATGCACTGGTTATTGACCCGTTTCTAACTTCTTGGCCTGTATCGATTGCGCCACGGTTTAGAATATACTCTTCAATCTAAACCGTGCAGGACATCCTTTTGCCACGAAAGCCCGGGTAAGATGGCGGAGCCATCAATGAATATTTGCCAGTGGATGAATGCCCGCTGCAACCGGTAGCAAATGAAAGCAGGGGCAATGCCCAACAGTCTGGCGTATATAGTGCTGCTGATCTGGCCGCTGATTGCCATAACGTTGTTTCGCAGGATGCCCGCTCCGCGAGCATTGATTTGGTCGTTGCTGGCGGCCTATTTGTTTTTACCGCCAGCCCCTGCGGGATTTGACTATCCATTGTTACCTCCGTTTGACAAAGCTTCTATTCCCAATCTGACAGTATTCGCGATCTGCATAGCAATGTTCGGCCGTGGAATTATTACTCTGCCTGAATCGTTGGCTGGCAAAATTCTGATCGCTTTGTTTGTCTTTAGTCCGGCGGTAACAGCCCTGACCAACAGCGAGCCAATATACTTTCTTGCAGAGACACCTTTGCCAGGGTTGAAGATTACAGACGCCTTGGCGTTGACCATCACGCAAGTTTTACTGCTGCTTCCTTTTCTGCTGGCGCGTCAACTGTTGGCGACACCCGAGGCACATAAGGAGTTGCTGGTGGCCCTTTTCGTTGCCGGACTGATATATTCGATCCCAATTTTGATCGAAGTTCGCCTCAGCCCGCAGATAAATATTTGGGTCTACGGCTATTTCCAACACTCTTTTGAACAAACAATTCGGTTTGGCGGCTTCAGGCCCGTGGTATTTCTAAACCATGGTCTTTGGGTCGCATTTTTTGCCATGACGACGCTCATTGCAGCGCTTGCATTGTGGCGAACCAGGGAAACAGAACACCGAGCCCTGTACTTGCTGGCCGCTGGATATCTCGGTGTTGTCCTCGTGTTGTGTAAATCACTCGGCGCATTGATCTACGCGGTTTTTCTGGTGCCTCTGGTATGTTTTACGAGCCGTCGGTTTCAACTCAACATTGCCTTTCTTCTGGCGGTACTTGCGCTCGCCTATCCGATGCTTAAAGCCGTTGATCAGATTCCCGCAGAGACCTTGATTGCGCAAGCGGAGAAGATTGATACAAATCGCGCGGCTTCGTTGCGGTTTAGAATCCACAATGAGGATCTGCTTCTGGAACGAGCAAACAAGAAGCCCTTGTTTGGTTGGGGCAGCTGGGGGCGTAATCATCTGCATGATCCGTTCACCGGCGACATTACCACGGTGACAGATGGGCGGTGGATCATCGTCTTTGGCGTATTTGGCTGGGTTGGTTTTATCGCGGAATTCGGGCTGCTCACGCTGCCCTTGTTTTTACTTTGGCGGGTGGTGCGTCAGGTGCCGTCGGGATCTTTGTCACCTTGCATAGGACCGATGGCGCTTATTCTGGCAATAAATATTCTGGATCTTTTGCCAAACGCAACCCTCACGCCAATCACCTGGCTCTTGTCAGGTGCATTGCTGGGATACACCGAATTGGCGAAGCGTAGTTTGCCAGATGCCACATTTGAAATGGCGCGCTGGCGCCCGATCATGTGACTTGTCGGAGCGAGAGGTTGCAAACCGCCGCAAATATTAGTCCGCTCAGGGTCCTGGTAATAGCAGAGGCGGCAAATCCGGAATGGGTCAGCGTGCCACTTGTGGGTTGGTCGCTGGCCACAGCATTGCGACCTAAGTGCAACGTTCATATCGTCACTCAAATCCGCAACCGTGATGCTTTTGTCCGCGCGGGTTTGGTTGAGGAGGTGGATTTTACAGCGATAGATTCAGAAGCGTTTGCCCGCCCGGTGTGGAAACTGGGTGACAAGCTCAGGATGGGTAAAGGCAAAGGCTGGACGATGATGCAAGCGGCAAGTGCGCTTTCTTACCCATATTTTGAGCGTTTGGTATGGTCGCGGTTTGGCGACCGTATCCGAGAAGGTGAATTTGACATCGTTCACCGAATTACACCGCTGAGCCCGACTGTCAGCAGCCCCATTGCTGAAAAGTGCCGGCACACTGGTATCCCTTTTGTGCTAGGCCCATTGAACGGAGGGGTGCCGTGGCCAAAGGGGTTTGAAGCGGAGAGATTACAGGAACGGGAATGGCTTTCAGATCTTCGCAGTGCCTACAAATTGTTGCCGGGCAGAAGGGCAACACTGTCAGCGGCCACGGCAGTGCTTGTTGGATCGCGACATACCGAAACTGAAATTCCAAAAGACTTACGTGCCAAATGCGTCTACCTGCCCGAAAACGCCATTGATCCAACACGGTTTTCGCGCGCGGCAAAACATCCGCCTGACCGGCTCCGGGCGTGTTTCGTGGGACGGATGGTGGCGTACAAGGGCCCGGATATGTTGCTGGAGTCCGCCGCCCCATTGTTGCGAGATGGGCGAATGACATTGGATATGATTGGCGACGGCCCGTTGTTGGAACAGCTTAAATCGCAATCCGCAACTGGCGGGACTGCTGGGTCTGTTCAGTTTCATGGATGGGTGGCGCATGAAGCCGTGCAAGACATAATGTCAGAATGCTCTTTGCTGGCCTTCCCTTCTATCCGCGAATTTGGCGGCGGTGTGGTTCTGGAGGCGATGGCATTGGGTGTTCCGCCGTTGATCGTCGACTACGGCGGACCCGGTGAATTGGTCAGTGAGGGTCTGGGGTTCAAAGTTCCCTTGGGCAGCCGCGCTGAAATCGTATCTTCATTCCAAAATGAGTTGGAAAAGATCGCGGCCGCGCCGGACATCCTGCCAAGTATCGGCGCTGCGGCTCGATCTCATGTTCATGAACAGTTCACGTGGGACAAAAAAGCCCGCCAGGTTATGCAAGTTTACGACTGGGTATTGGGGCAGCGGCGCGATAAGCCGGTGTATTTTAATCGCTGACAACCTTGGCTGGAATCCCCACCGCAGTCGCGCCTGAAGGTACATTGCTGTTGACCACCGCATTTGCGCCAATCAGAGCGTGATCACCCACTGTCAAAGGGCCTAATATTTTGGCGCCAGCCCCAACATCCACATGACCACCCAAAACGACTGCACCGGCCAAAGTCACCTGATGAAAAATCAAGCAATTCGGGCCGATTTTTGCGTTTGGATGAATCACGATCCCGTTTGGGTGCATCAGACGCAGACCGCCTGATATATTGGTATTCAGGTGGATTTCGCATTGCGTCACTGTTGACCAATATCGGTGTAACAACGCCCAATATTTGCGTCGAATTCCTGCGGCCAGGCCGCTTTGTGCCTTTGCTTTCTGATAGCGCCGGATTGTCCGCAGCAGCTTCGGACCTGGGTCCCAAAATTGGGTAATTTCCTCTCGAGACCAGTCGGGAACTTGCGCCGAAATCGGGCTTTCAGGTTTCAAAAGCACGCCTCCTTGCTGCCCTTTATTGCAAAACGGATTGTCACGCGTTTCAAATAAATGTGCAATACAGTTTGCGGTGCTTTGAAAGGCCCTCAAATCTGCCATTTTAATGCCAAAAAGCCATAAATGTGCCGCATCTGGCAGGTAAATTGCCGGTGTTTGTGTCTTTGGGGTAGTAAGCGTGAAACCGGTAGTGAGTACAGGAATTGGATCAGACTATCGCAGCGAAATCGATGGCTTGCGGTGCATTGCTGTTTTGGCTGTTGTTTTCTTCCATTTTTCAGTGCCCGGATTTGGTGGAGGTTTCGTCGGCGTCGACATTTTCTTTGTTATTTCCGGATTTCTGATCGGTGGAATTCTCTGGCAGGACATGGCCGTCAATGGAAAACCGTCACTTGGACGATTTTACCTCCGAAGACTACGAAGACTTGCACCGGCCTTTGTGGTTATGGCGCTGGTTTCCAGCGCAGTGGCCTATTTTGTTTTGTTGCCTTTTGAATTCCGGGAATTTGGCAAAGCGCTGATCTCTTCAACCGTCTATTTATCAAATGTGCTGTTTTTCCGCCAATCGGGATATTTCGACAGCAGCGCCGATGAAAAAGCGCTGCTGCACACGTGGTCGCTGTCAGTCGAGGAGCAGTTCTACATTTTCCTGCCGTTCCTGATCTTGATATTTGCTCAAAACCGAAGGGCACTGAAATCCGTACTGGCGATACTGTTTGCAACTTCACTACTCGCCTGCATCTTGTTTACGCGATCATCGCATATGGCAACGTTTTTTCTTTTTCCCTTTCGCGCCTGGGAGTTGTTGGCAGGGGTATTGCTGGCTGTCCACGGGCAACAAAAACGGGAAAGCTGGCAGCACGGTGCACTGCCATCTTGGCTCGGGATTGCATTGCTGGCTGGATCAATCGGCTTTGTCCAGGCAGGTGATCGCTTCCCCGGTTGGCAGGTGTTGATGCCGGTGGCTGGCGCGACTTTGATGATCTGGAACGGTCGGGACGAAAATGTCGTCAACCGAATGCTTTCGTCACCGGTTCCGGTATTTGTGGGGTTGATTTCGTATTCGCTTTATATCTGGCATTGGCCGGTGTTGACATTATCGCAATATTACAGGGGCGGATACGATGGGAAAATCGAAGCCGCGGGTTGGTTGTTGTTTGCCTTCTTGATTGCGGTTTCGTCTTGGTGGTTTGTCGAGCGACCTATCCGCAGGGCTAGATGGCTCGCTGCGTCTGTATTGCTCGGCGGGTCTGCAATTGCCTCTGTCGTATTGTTGCTGATCGGAGGCACCCTGTATCTCAAAAATGGACTGCCCAATCGATTTGGCCCGGAGGTACGCACCCACATCGAGGCTTCCGCTGATTTCCTGCAGGATTGGAGCAGGTGTTACGTGCCGGAAACCGGCCCGTTGCAGGGGCAGGAAGTTTGCCCGATTGGCCCTGTAGGCCCGCCCAAAGTCTTGATCTGGGGCGATTCACATCTGCGGGCGTTTCGCGAAGGGCTGGCACTTGCGGCACGCGAACATGACCGCCCCGGATTGATCATCTGGAACGCCGGTTGCCCGCCATTGTTTGGTCTGGGTAAAGAAGAAAGCGCTGCCACGCGGCAAGAGGATGCACAATGCCAAGTGGCAACTGAACGAATGCAAAATGCGTTATCACAGTTGGACGGAATTGACACCCTGCTGCTGATAGGGCGCTGGTCCTATTATGCGCAAGGTCGGGGCATTGGGATCGATGCCCACAACCAAATAGCGTTGTGGCCGCTTGGCGGCTCAAATCACGCCCTTGACAATCAGCCCGCGGTATTTGGAAATGCTGTGGCGCAAACACTAGATTCATTGTCGGGGTCATTCGACAAAATATTTGTGCTCCGCCAGGTCCCGGAAATTCCCCAGTATGATTCCAGGAACGTCGCGCGCTTGATGGCTCATGGCAGGTTAAAAACCGGACCTGAGCTGGAAGAATTGGCAAGCGTATCGATTGATCAGTTATCTGATCGAACATCTGCTTCCGAAAATTCATTTTACGCAGCGCAGGCTGCTGGCGGGATTTCAATTCTCGACAGCTGGCAACATTTTTGCAGCACCGACAGCTGCTCTGCGATCGCCGGGGGCCAGGCGCTCTATTTTGACAACAATCACATCACCAACAGCACATCGTTGATGATACGCGACCTGTTTGACCCGGTATTCAGTGGAGCCGCAGAATGAACCGGATAGAAGAAATTGCAGGCAAAACATGGGACGTAATCGTCATCGGAACCGGTATCGGCGGAGGCACGATTGGTCGGCGTTTGGCAGAGCGCGGATTAGAAGTTTTGTTTGTCGAACGCGGTCCAAACGGGCCGCGCGCAGAACAGACGCCGCTGGACTCCGAAATGTCTGACCCGGTTGCCCGTCGTGTTCGCGGATTTTGGCCAACCCCGATGCGTGCCGAGGTAAATGGGAGTGTCTCTGAATTTTTCGGTCCAGTCGGGTGCGGGGTCGGCGGAACGTCAGTATTTTTTGCCGCAACACTGGAGCGCCCGGAGCGGCATGACCTCGACCACAGCCTGGAACGACCACATCCTACCGGTGGCTGGCCGGTAGGATTTGAAAGATTTCAATCCTATTTTGGTCAAGCAGAAAAGCTGTTTTATGTGTGTGGGGAAGCAGATCCACTTTCTACTGAGCAACAATCTCCTCTGGCCGTAGCGCCCGATTCCGCTGCAGGTGATACGGCGATGATAGAAGGTTTTCGTCGGAAAGGACTAAACCCCTATCAAGCCCATATGGCAGTGCGTTATGTGCCCGAATGTAAACACTGCTTCGGCTTCAAATGCCCACGAATTTGCAAGATGGACGGTCGCTCTGCCGGCATTGAACCGGCGCTTGCGACGGGCAATGCAGCCCTATTGGCGAATTGCGATGTCAAATCGATACGTGGTGACAAAAACTCCATCAGTCATATCGAGGTTGTCATAGACGGCTGCAAACATGACCTCACTGCAAAACGTTATGTATTGGCCGCTGGTGCCTTGGGATCACCGAGAATATTACTGGCTTCATCATCTAAACACTGGCCAAAGGGTTGCGCGAATGACAGTGGGTTGGTGGGGTGTAATCTGATGTTCCATCTCAACGAATTGATCGCATTATGGCCCGAGAAAGGCATACGGTTCGCGGGTGCCAGCAAGGCAATCGCACTACGTGATTTCTATTACCGAGATGGGCAAAGGTACGGAGTGTTTCAAGCAATGGGGCTGGATGCTTCTTATGGCGAAATCGTGCATTATCTGAACATTCTGTTTGACAGGTCCATTTTACGGGCTGCAAAACCTCTGCGGCATTTCACAAGAATCCTGGCTGCTGTTGCCACAAGACTGTTTGGCAGCGCCAAAGTATTTGTCGGCATTATGGAAGATTTGCCATATGTGCAAAATCGCGTGCTACTGGACCCCGATGATCCCAACCGCATTTCTGTCCGATACACATTCGCTTCGGAGCTGTTACAGCGCAGGCTGGCGTTTCGCCGCCTTTTGAAGCGCAGCCTCCACGGCCAGCGATCTGTCTTTTTGGGATTCCAGCCGGAGTTGAATTACGGCCACCCGAGCGGCACTTTGCGGTTCGGCAACGATCCCAAAACTTCTGTCTTGAATCCGTCTTGCCGCGCGCACGGGCTAAACAATCTGTATGTTGCAGACGCGTCTTTCATGCCGACTTCGATGGGCGTAAACCCAAGCCTTACAATTGCAGCAAATGCCCTGCGAGTTGCAGATATTATTGTTGGAAAAGCAAAGGCTGACGACAATGAGCAATGATCGTACCAACACTGCAGGTTTTGCCGTTGTAACAGGGGCTGGGTCTGGACTTGGCCGAGCCATGGCAATTGAACTGGCAGAGCGCAGGGTTATTGTGGCCGGTTTTGGTCGTAGAGAGCAGCCGTTGGTGGAGACTGCGGGTCAGATCAGGGCAGGGCAGTTTTTCCCGATGGTTGTGGATGTGGCTGACGGACGGGCTGTCGCATCGGCCTTCTCAGAAATCACCGCAAATCACGGGCCGATCTCACTGCTCATCAACAACGCCGCAATCTATCCGCGTCGGGATTTTCTGGAGGAAACATCCGACAGTTTCCAGCACACGGTAAACGTCAACCTGGGAGGTGTGGTCAATTGCACTCAGGCGGCGCTTGAAACAATGTGCCAAACCGGGGTCGGCCGGATTGTCAACGTGGCCAGCTTTGCCGATGTCGCCCCGATGGCCGCCAGTTCAGCTTACAGTGTGTCCAAAGGTGCTGCGAGGATATTAACCAGAGCATTGGTGGCCGATCTCGGCGACCGCTTTCCAGATATCATCATCACAGATTGGCTGCCCGGCATGCTGGCCACTCAAATGGGCATTTCTGAAGGTCTGGACCCGGCAATCGCGGCCCGTTGGGGAGTCGATTTGGCACTTTGGCATGATCCATCTTTGAACGGCGCTGTATTTGAACAGGACAGAGAATTATTGCCGCCGCAGTCATTGAAGCGGCGTGTCTTGAACAAACTGCTTTTGCGCAAATCTCGTATAGCCCGCAGAATTGGTCGCTAATTGTGACGAAGGCGCAACGCGTCAATCACCAGCCGTGGCAGTATCCCGGCGCAGCGAAGGTATCGCGGAATTAACCGGCGTGGGCTGGATGCCAGGCGCCACAGCCATTCCAAAGCCAGTCGCCGAACCCAGGCGGGGGCACGGTTCTGACTGCCGGCCAAAAAATCCAAACCGGCTCCAACTGAGACAAACCCAACAGCAGCAGAGGCTTTGCGTCCTCGCGCCGCAAATATTTCCTGTTTGGGTGCTCCCAGCGCAAGAAAACACAACCGCGCACCTAAATTTTCCAGGTCCGCAAGAATCTCACCCGCTTCATCACTTTCAGGATCAAAACCAAAGGGCGGGGCCACTTGCGCCACAATAGACAATCCAGGAGCTTGTTCCTGCAATACCAAAGCGGATTTTTTCAGTGTCTCTACAGTGCTGCCGATCAGCGCCACCTTAATGTCAGCAGACGCCGCAAGTCGCGCAAGAGGCACCACGAGCTCTGATCCAGGAACCAATTTAACGGGTCGTAGGGCCAGCCTCGAAAGCCAGACCACTGGATTTCCATCAGCGACAATCATGTCTTGCGCAAGATAGGCTTCTCGGAAGGAATGGGATTCCGATAGTTTCACCAAATGGTCGAGATTAAGTGTTGCCAGTGCAAATCCATCGCCGGATTCTAACTTTGCTTCAACTTGGGGTTCGTCGGCATAAAGGTACCACACCCACCACGGGGATTTTGGTAGCGATCTGATCTACAGTGGTTTTCTTCGTATTTTACCCTGCCGTTTTTACGCCTCTGCTATGCTGCCTTTTTCGGGGGTAGGATCCCGAGGGTATCGCGGAGCTTTTCTTCCGAGAAATCGTATTCGCCGAGCATATTGATGTGAGCCCATGACATGGGCGAATGGGCTGCGATCAGCTGCAGCAGGTTTTCTCTGGTCTCGACGTCTGGTGCCTTCTCGAGTTGTCTGGCGAGGTAGAGGTAATTCCAGCAGATGATGCTGTTTTTGATCAGTCGATTGCAGGCCTCGGCGATTTCCTGTTCTTCCTTTTCAGTCTGGGTGAACCCACGCGGATTTCCGACGGCGACTGCGCGGGTGAAGCGGTTGGCGAGTTCGACCTTGTTGAGTTGCTTCTCGATAGCCTGTCGTAGCGCCAAATCATCAATGTAGCGCAGGATGAAGAGGGATTTGATGATCTGCCCGAAGGCCTTCAGGGTCTGGTACAAGGCATGTTGCCGCGAGTAGGAATTCAGCCTCCGGAAGATGTCGGACGCGGTGTTTTCCTTGAGCCTGATGGTGGCCACGAGGCGCAGCAAGTTATCCCAGTTTTCGCGAATGACGGCTTCGTTGATGGTCTTGTCGGGTCGTATGACCCAATTGGGGTCAGCCTGATGTTTCGGCTTGAAGATGTGCAGGGTCTGTTTGCCGATCCCCTTGATACGTGGGGCGAAGGAGAACCCCAGCAGATGGGTCAGGCCGAAGACGGCCTCGGTATAGCCATGGGTGTCCGTGGAATGGATGTCACTTTTCACGACGTCGTTGTGCATCAACCCGTCGATCACATAGGCGCTTTCGCGGTCAGCGGCGCTGATCATCAGGGAATGCCAGAGAAAGTTGCGCTCATCGATAAAAGTGTAGGCACTGATACCCTGGCCTTGCCCGAAGTATTTGAATGACCGGCTGGCATGCAGGCTGTCACCGCGCACCTCGAACTTTTGACCGTCACTGGCGGTGTGGAGCTGATCCTTGGTTTGACGATAGAGGTTTGGCAGATCCATCCCATCCATGGCCTTGACCACGGCATCGTTGGCAACACGAATATTCTCCAGCGAGAAGCGCCAATTGACCGTGTGATCCAGTTCGCTCTCTGTGACAAACGAGGAAATCCGCGCCATCTTCCGCACACCGATCCCGCAGCCCAGTCCCATGATCCCGGCCAGCAATGCGGGATGTGATGTGGTCTGCCGGACATGGGTTTGCTGCCAGTGCTCGAAAGACCGCAGCATGTGGCAGTGGTGGTTGACGGTTTCCAGAACCTGCGCGAGCGGTACGTCGTGACGTTGGGGGAAAAGATCGCCCAACGGATCGGCCTCACGAGCATCGAGTGCCGGGGTGGCAATGTGAAACGTCCTGTCCTTGCGCAGCTTGAGGTGGGGATTATCAGCCGCGCGATCATTGGTTGCCCGATACTGGGCGGTCAATGTGACGTTCAGCCTTGCCAATACGGGGTCGGGATCGGCGAACTCTGTCAGACCGGCGCGCTCCAGCAGGTGGATCTTTTCCCGTTGCCAGCGTTCTTTCTCGATCAGATAGGCGTCCATGGGCCGATATTTGTAGGATTGTTCAACATTCAGGTCACCGGACTTGATGGCCGTGGTCACCGCCTGAAACAGGAACACCTTGTACAGTGATACCCGGAAGGTACCATCCGTTCGCACAAGCGCTGCCTTCTGTCCCGCATCAAGGAAGTCTATCGGCGCGTGGCTGGCAGCTACGTCTCCATCTGCCTTGAAGTGATCAATCGCATCCAGCAGCGCTGCGGCCCGTTTGTTCGGCATGAAGTTGAGTGCTCGTAACAACGGACTGAGGCGGTTTTGTAGTTTCAGTGACCGGGCTTCCAGAATGTCATGCCAACCGGCTTCATTGGCGGTTGCGGCCAGATCATTCTTCAGCTGGTCGAAGTCTTCCGTTTTTCCCTGAGCAAGAAGAGCCTGTGTGGCAGTAACCTTTTCTGCGTCTGACAGATTGGCCGCAGACATGACGCTTCGAATGCCGCGCAGAACCCCAAAGACGGAAACCTCCAGGCCATCGACGACAATTTCGATCTGTCTCTGCTGATCCTCGCGCTCTTGCACGAGCGTTTCCTGATATTTCCGCGCCGCCGCCGATTTGAACGAGGCCATGACGCTGAGCCAAAGGTCGATCATGTTGTCCTGACAGCGATAGAATTGGTGCGCCACAAAGGCCGTGGCGTGAAGGTGGCGATCAGGTCGGCTTCTTTGTTGAAGCTGAAACATCCGGGATTTCAGAACGCTGCCAGCAAAGTACCGAATGCCAGCAGCTCCCAGTTCAAGTCTTGCAAGAATGTCGTACAGATGGCCGTACAGATCTGATAATACTTCCAGATCAGCAACGGCTTCCTTGATCTTGGAGGGGCTGGTCGATTGCGACAGTTTCTTCAAAAGTGTCAGGCGATACCGGCTCTGATCATCTGGTGCCGTGAATAATCCATCAAGCAGGTTCCGCGTCTCAGCAGGCAGCTTACTGTCCATCAATGTGACCAACTCGGCTTTGCGTTCGTGCAGACTGGCACGAATCAAATCCGTCAGGCGACGCGCCGTTGGCACCTGCACGTGGCGCTGGATGAGAAAGTCCACGCAACGATCAAAGATCAGCCGTGGCTTCAGGTGCATCCGGGCCATTGTGGCGATCTCGGTGGCCAGCCCTTTGCTGGCACGCTCATCAAAGGATACAAAGCCATGGAATTCGAGGATTAGACGTTGGTGTCTGAGACGGGTCGTCTCGGCGTACTGGCACGGTTGAAAGGCATTCTCTGACACATCAAGTTGGTGCGCGGCGAAAGCGATATCGCGGACGTGAAAATTGTGTGGTTGATAAAAGCGCTTGGTTGCTTTGAAATAGCCACACATCAGGAGAAAACTGATCTGGCTGTCGGGCGAGCGCAGGCCCGTCGCGATATCCATCAGCCCTTTGGGCAAAACGAGGAATTGCTTTCGCTCCTTGTGATCAAAGACCGGGGGCCTGTCGAAAGCTTCTTGTTCATTGTTCATAAGGATACGCATTCTGGCCATGGTCGCTCCGAAAAGTCTGTGTTCTCAAAACCGTCGTTTAACGAACAGAGGCGGCCAATGTCCGACAGGGTCCCATTGCCTGAAAATACCGGGCCGTTTACCTTGTTCGGAATTACAGGTTCGTTTATGATGCTGGAAACAGAATTTGTGAACAAAAAACATGCTCATCGGTTACGCCCGCGTCTCAACCATGGATCAGAACCCCGCGCTTCAAATGGATGCGCTACGCGACATCGGCTGCGAGAGGATCTTCGTCGAGAAAGCCTCCGGCTCCCATCGCGACCGTCCCCAACTCAAAGCGGCCCTCGATTATTTGCGGACCGGGGATACGCTGGCCGTCTGGAAACTCTCGCGCCTGGCGCGGTCTCTTACGCAAGTGATCAAAACAGCTTCCGACATCGCCGAACGTGGCATCGCCCTCAAAGTTTTGACCCAAAACATCGACACCAGCACCCCTGAGGGGAGGCTGTTTTTCCATATGACAGCAGCCTTCGACGAGTTCCAACGCGAGTTGATTGTTGAAAACACCCGCGCCGGGCTGAAAGCCGCCGCAAAACGTGGAAGGCGAGGTGGTCGGCCAAAAGCCATGAACGAGCAAAACATCAAACACGCCGAAGCTATGCTTAAGGACACTGAAAACTACCCATTCATCGGCGACGTCATTGACCAGCTCAAAATTGGCCGCACCGCATTTTACAAATATTTCCCCACAGACCGCATCAAGCAGCTGCGGCCTGACCACTCAGACGCGCCTCAAACATAGCTAAATCCTGTGGTGGGTTTGGTACCTTTATGCAGATGGACCCGTTATAGGAGGTGGGCAAACCAAAGCGGCAGAAGTGCGTCAGGTGGAAAAACTCCTCGGCGACCAGACTGCACTGCTTGGTGTAATTCTTAATCGTGACGAAGGTTTTACCGGTATTTGAAGATATCAACCGCCACTTTGCGTTGCCACCTGCACAAAATACCAAATCCCCAGCACGCAAGCGATCGAAGCAAACGCCAGAGAGTAGCGTTGACGTGACCGGTTTCGACCACTTTTGACCACGGGAATTGTTACAACCGGACTCATTTGCAGTTGCCTTTCCAATTGTGCGGCGTTTCGGATCGCCGGGTTCAGCGCTTCTAACACCAGCACAAACGCCGCTGCCACCAATAGCGCCAGCACGGTTCCAACCGCCACGATCTTTTTCTTGTTGGGAGCGATTGGCCAATCCGGTACCAAAGCTTTTTCCAGCACTACAAGACTCTCTGACTGCTGCCCCGTTTCCAGCATTTGGCCAATCTCAGCCTCGGCCCGGTTTTGCGTGATGACAGTGTATTGATCCTCTAACTGAGTCAGGCGGCGATCCAGGATATTGAATTCTTTTTCAACTCGTGGAGCAGCGGCAATTGCTGCTTTGACTACAGCCTGTCGATCTGCAATCAGCTGCCTTTGGTCCTCTGCCAATCGGAGCTGGGTTTCATATTCGGATGCTCTCGTTTTTGCCTTCGCGTTTTTTATCTCGATGATTTGTTGATCAATCTCAAGCGCCGCGTCTTCGAGACTAACCAGCAATTCATGTTGCGAGGACAGTGTCTCTGGCAGAGAGTTTACGTTCTTCAATTTGAAACTGGCAATCTCGGCATCCAGCGCAGTGATGGACGCACCAACCCGCGCCTCTTCGCTATCAAAGAACGCGAGCGCCCGTTGAGCCTGGTCAATCCGGGCCTGTCGGTTTTGCTCGAGAACGCCAGACACAAATTCGTTGGCCACCGTAGCCGCAACTTTCGGATCATCCAGGCGCACGGTAACCGTCAAAGCAGAAGGCGCATTGTCTGCCCGCCAGATTTGCGTTGGATCTGAAATTTGCACAATTTTGGTGGACAGGCGCAACTGAAATACTCTGTCAGCCATCGTCAGCTTCGGGTTTCCAGCAAATAAATTGTAGTCTTCTATCACGCCAATTAAATTATCCCGCGCCATGATCCGCTGCTCTATTTTTTGCAGGTATTGGGTTAAAGATATGGTGGTGCCCGACGATTTTATGGACTCGGAAATTTGAGTATTTCCGATCTGAATAACAGCCGTGGACTCGTAAAGTCGAGGCAAGCTGAATGCGTAAATTACGGATGCGACGAAACCGATGGTGGCGATTGTTCCCCAAACCAACATCCGCCTGCGCAATATGCTTATAAAATCCCTAATAGATTGTATCTGATCCATTGCTGTTACTCCCAGATTTTCGCAGGCAGGGTGTTGCTCAGCGCCAAAGTAGTCAAAATCAATCCATCCCCAAAATAAATTCGCCCCGTCAGCCGGTAACCAATCTCAAACGCCCCAATCGCTTTGGATACAGTTGCGGTAAAACGCATCTGATTAAATTCGAGATTAATGTTGAGCCTTTCAAACCCAATCAGGGATTGGGTCAGTGGATAAAGGCATTTGTACGTGCTCTCTTTGGCGCTGAAAATCAACCTTGCCAAGCGGCCTTGGTCACTTGCCGGTTGCCGCTTTAACCAGCTGATTTCTTCAGGAACGCAAATCTCGGCGACCAGGCAGCTGTCGAGATCTTCGTCTGGCTCCAAATCTACGCCGACAGACAGGATGTCGCGATTGTGAGCCGCCACCGCAAGACAGTGCTTGTTGCTATGAGAAATGCTGCCAACCACATTTTTAGGCCAAATCGGGGCGCGGTCCGGGCCTGAAATCACCGGCTTTCTGAACACACCTATCGCACCCATTGCTCCGTGCGCAGCAATGCGCCCGGCCGTATATTCCAACCGCCGCGACGCAATCATGGACGCCATTGGCGGTTTCTCTTCGGGGCGCAAACCAGTGTATTTCTCGCGAGGGTCCAAAACTGCAACGCCCACACAAGTCGGCAGTAAACCTCTTGCAAGATCAGCCAGATAATCTGCGCCTTCTAAGGGTTTTCTAAGGATCATGACGCTGCCCTACGTTGTGCCCGCATCGCACGGCGCTTGGACATTGCTTCTGTGCGTACTTGTGCTTGCTTTGTTTGTTCTGATCGGCGTTCACGGTCCGCGTCAGCCTGATCAACACCATTCATTCGCGTCGCCAAAGCGGACAAAGTTGGGTACCGGAATATATCCGTGATGCTCAATCTATGGGCACCCAGTTCAGCGCTGATCTCACGATGTGCCTGAATCGCCAGCAAAGAGTGCCCGCCCAAGTCAAAGAAATTGGCGGCAGAACTGATATTTTCAACGCCCAATATTCTTGACCAGATTGCAGCAATTTGCTGTTCAACGATATTTGTCGGCGCCTGAAAGGTCTTGGCATCTTGGTCAACCAACTGATCAGTTGGTGCAGGCAAAGCACTTCGATCCACCTTCTTGTTTGGGGTCAAAGGCATTTCATCCAGCGTAACAAAGTGGGATGGAACCATATACTCCGGCAAGCTCGCTGCAACCAGGCCACGCAAATCTACAGTGGTAACGGCTGAATCGACAACCACATAGGCTACCAACCTTGAATCCCCGGCCGCGATTTCCCGGGTCGCAACCACCGCTTGAAGAACGTTGGCGCAGGTATTGAGACAAGCTTCAATCTCGCCCAATTCTATACGGTGGCCGCGTATCTTGACTTGGTTGTCGACCCGCCCAAGGAAGTCTATTTTGCCATCGTCGCTCCAACGCACCAAGTCGCCACTACTGTACATCCGAGTATTTTTTGAGCTGAACGGATTGGTTAAAAATCGCTCGGCGGTCAACTCCGGTTGCTGCCAATAGCCCCGCGCCACTCCATCACCGCTGATATACAACTCGCCAGGAACTCCAATGGGCACCGGCTCCAGATATTCGTCGAGAACAAAAAACTGCGTGTTGGCGATTGGACAACCAATATTCACCAGGCCTGCAGTGGTTTCCGCGGTTTCGCTTGAAGACCAGATAGTTGTTTCGGTTGGCCCGTACATATTTTCAATCTTGGCCATTGTGAAATTGCTAAACGCGTCAACCAACGACCCGGGTAGCGGCTCGCCTCCGATCATCAAATGCTTGACTGATGCAATTGCTTGTCGAGCATGATTGTCTAAACTCAACATTCGCGCCATACTTGGTGTGCATTGCAAATGCGTCACGTCATGCCGAATGATTTGAGCAGCTATTGAAAAGTCGTCATCGGCTATTTCTGTGGCCTTGTTCGCCTGCTTCACCACTTCTGCCAGCGGGACCAAACTGTTCAGCACAGTCTCGACATCCAGCCCGTAATCCACCAGGCACCCAATCTCTCCGACGCCGATTTTCTTCAGCTGTTCGACCCTGGCCAGACAATCGTCAACACTGCCAAACAATCCAGCGTCTTCAAAATACCGCTCAAAAGCGTATTCCAATACACCTTCCAATTCTTCCTCGCTGAGGTCATCGAGATTGATCTGGAACGGATTGGTTACGCCTTCAGGCCGCTTGAATGCGGGAAATGCCCAGGCGTATTGTTTGATCAACCCGGCGGCACTGCGTAGATATTCCTTCATCGCATCCCGAACAATAGCCCGCACTTCTTCCCGGTCGGACCCGACGAAAGTATGCAGCATCAGGGTTACTGTGAATTGGTCTGGGTCATGTCCGGCTTCACGCAGCGCATCGTGATATAGCACAGTTTTCTCTTCAACTTCAGCAATACTCTGTCCCAACAAATGAGTCAGGATATTAGCACCCGCTTTCCCGGCTTCTTTCCAGGTCTCCGGATTGCCGGCTGTAGTTACCCAAATCGGCAATTCCTTTGAAATCGGCCGCGGCTGGGTCACCACTCCGAAAGGTTCGCCAGATTTGGTCGGAAAATCAACTGACTCGCCGGCCCAAAGTTTTCGGATGGTCTTGATCGCCTCAAACATCGCCGGTTTGTTTGCCGGTGGCGTGTTTTCGGGGCGCAATACAAAGTCGTTCGGCTGCCAGCCCGACGCAATCGACAGGCCGACACGGCCATTGGTAAGATTGTCGACAACCGCCCATTCTTCGGCAATGCGAATCGGGTGATGCAATGGCGCTACGATGCTGCCTGCCCGCACCGCCAAGTTATCTGTTATCGAGGCAATGGCAGCACCGGTTACAGAAGGATTTGGATACAACCCTCCAAATGCATGAAAATGACGTTCCGGTGTCCACACCGCGCAGAAACCGTTTTTATCCGCAAACTTCGCACCCTCAAGCAACAATCGGTATTTGTCGTTACCTTCAAAATTATCGTTACCCCAGTTGTAGAGGCTGAATTCCATTATCTGTTCCGAAATCACCGGCTGCGTGTTCGAGGTCACGACCCGGTTTTAATCAGAGTTTAGCACTACCTTAAATCCACGCGCTAACGTGTAGAACAGCTCCAACACTGAAATATCAAACGAGAGACTTGTCACCGCCAGCCAGACGCCCGGAGGATCATGGCTTATCCGTTCGTCCATTCCAGCGAAAAAATTAGCCACGTTACGATGCTCTACCATCACCCCTTTGGGTTTGCCGGTCGAACCCGATGTATAGATCAGATAGGCAAGGTCGGTGGCGGTTACACCGCTGATGATATCTGTATCTGGCGCGGCATGGATACGCTCGTCTTTATCGATGACCAGCACCTGCGCAGAGTGGTCTGGCAATGCATCAAGTAGCGCCGCCTGCGCGATGATCACAGGAGCACCACTGTCACGGATAAAATGTGCAATGCGGTTCTTCGGATATTCCGGATCCAGCGGCACATATGCCCCGCCAGCTTTTTGAATCGCCAGCGCTCCGACCACTAAATCGAGCGAACGCGCGGTAAACAGCCCAACCAGAGTGCCCGGACCTACGCCCATATCGCGCAAAACATGCGCTGCACGATTGGAACGCTCATTCAACTCAGTGTAGGTTATTGACTGGTCTTCAAACACCAAGGCGATGACATTGGGCGTGCGGGCAACCTGAGCTTCAAACAAGTGATGAACGCAGGCAGTTTGATCGTATTCCACATTTGTGTGGTTCCAACCGCTCAAAACCTGCTCCCGCTCCTCAACCGTCAGGATCGACAGGCGATGCACGGGCGTGTTTTCGGCGGAACCGTCTGCAACAGTGATAGCAAGATGCTCTAACTGCGCAGCCAGCCGTTCAATTTCATCTTTCGAAACGCAGGAAGCATTATAATAGGCAATCATAAGATTAGGGCTTGAAAATGAGTGAGGAAAATCATATACTTAGGTTTAAAGGAGGACTTCCGATGAACCTGATTTCGATCTTCAAAATGTTTCCCGACCAGGAAGCCTGCATCAGTCATTTGGAGGGGCTTAGGTGGGGCGATGCTCCTCATTGCCCACACTGTGGCGGGGTTCGCGTCGCTCGAAAGAAGGAGAGTTGCCGGATAGGGCGATGGAACTGCCATGACTGCCGCAACAGCTTTAATGTTCTGCAAGGAACGGTCTTTCAGCAAACCAAGATACCTCTTCAAAAGTGGTTTCTGGGTATCGCCTTGATGGTCAACGCCAAGAAAAGCCTGTCCAGTTGCCAATTGGCGCGGGATATAGACGTGACGCAACCCTCATGTTGGTATATGCAGCAGCGCATCAGGGCGGCGATGGCCAGCGAAGATCGGCACTTTCTCAAGGATATCGTTGAGGTAGACGAAACCTACATTGGTGGTAAACCCCGCCGGAACAAGCGCGATGACAACGACCCGCCCAAGAGAGGCCGCGGCACCAAGAAAACGCCGGTAATCGGCGCAGTCCAGCGTGGCGGCAGGGTTGTTGCCCGCGTCGCCAACGACCTGACCGGAAAAGGCATCCTGCGCTTCATCCAGGATACCGTCGATATGAAGGAAACCATCCTCGTAACCGACGAATACAAGGCCTACAACGCGGTTGACGCGATTATGGCCCGGCTCAGCGTCAACCACAGCGAACGGTACGTTGACGGTGATGTACACACCAACACCATCGAGGGATTTTGGTCGCACCTGAAACGGGCCTGGTTTGGCCAGCACCATCACTACGCCAAGGGGTACGTGCCTCTGTACGTTGCCGAGGCGTGCTGGAAGTACAACCGTCGCAAACGTAAGGACGGCTTCGATGCCTTTCTTGCGTCGGCTATCACATAGGAGAAAGAAAATGGCAATGAGCTTAGAAAGCGCTTCCCAATTCATCTACCAAATTCTGAAGAGAGATTTGGAAAGAGTCTCGCCTTTCCGAGCGATCCTCCTTTCCGAGCGCGTCAATTGCACCGGAAAGGAGGCCGCAGATATCCCTCATATCGTCGCGGGTTCCGAGGACAACAATCACTGACAGGATCAGGGCCTTTAGAGCTACAGTGTTTGCATCTGTCTCGGTCTCGAAAACGACAAGTGCCTCAATGATCTTACCATCATCCATGACACTACATCCTACAAGGGACAGTTTTTTTCTTCGGCGATTTCGGCCAAGTGAGCCTGGCGATCCCTCGCCGCAGTCTTTGCTTCTTCAATGTTCTGATAGGTTGCAAGCAAGGCGGGCCAGAAAAATATTCCGGCAGCAACGTTGGTTCCCGTAGCACCCTTTTCCTGTTCGGCGCGTTTTTCAAAATCCTGGGCTTCAAGAAATTGTTCTTTAATCTGATTGCAGGAGAGCTGGTCATCGCCTACCTTCCGAATGTTCACCACCTCCGGTGTGGCGCAAGAAGCGAGAAAAAGGGTTGCGGAAAGTATGACTACTGAACGTCGGATCATCTTGAGTTCCTCTGGCACGGGTGCATAAGGCGCGGAATTTGGAATCAAATGAAGAGCCAGTCAAGCCCTAATCTTATGATTGCCATATTTTTTTAAGATCTTTGAGTGAGACGGATTTGAGGGGATTTATCTGAGAAACCACCGCGACTAGCCCATCGAGCGCCAGAGTTTGTTGCTGGCTCGGATTGAGCAAATTACCTTTCCCCGCTGCTGCCGCGAGTTCGTGCTCCGCTTTATTGGGTGCTCTGCCGGAAACAACGATCACTGTTTCGTTTTCAGAAAGTAATTTGAAAGAACCGGCTTCTGATTGAACCAGCGCATTTGTGCGCGCGATTTCAGCTCCGTCATTAGAAAATATCGCTAAGACCTGCCCGTGAGATGAAAGTTCACTCGCCACTGTTTCGCCGTCCAGCGACAATCCATAAGCCTCCAATAATGCCGGAACGAGCGTTGCACCCGCTTCGCCGGAGCCGGAAATTGAAAACTTGGACACCATATCGTCGGTTGTTGGACAACTCGGTCCACTGCAGTCGACGGTGCGGCCATCGACAGTTAAAACTCCCAAATCAGTTTTGACGCGATAGAATTCACCATCAAATTCAACAAGAAGGCCTTCAATTCTCACTTCGCCCGTTTTTGCAGTAAGAATAACGTCTTGAGCAGCAAGGTTTACTGGCCATGAGGCAGCTAGAACCGCCACTATGCGGAGCAGCCAAATAGAAATCCTGTCCATTCCAAGCTTTCTGAAGCGCTAGTTCTGTGCCACTCTCAAATCTTTAACAAGATTTTTCAAGACAAGACTACCAGTCGTCGAGTTACAATCTTGCAGTCTGATTTTATTCTGAGTGCTCGAGTAGCCAATTTCAGGTGTGTGGCGTGCTGTCATGACGCTCAACGTGCCTCCGCAATCTGTGTCTCCCCGCAGAGTTTCGAGTGTCAAAGAAACAAATTTGAATGTGTTGGATTGGAATTTTCTTCGCGAGTAAACCTGGGTCAGCTCTGCGTTCGGTAACTGTGGGTCACCCAACAGCGTCAAATATCCTCCACCATCCATCTGCGACCGCCGGTACGATCCCGGCGAAAGCCGCCACCGATGCCCGTTCTGCAAATTGGTTCCCTCAAAAGCGTGTAAAAAGGTGTCGTCTCTGCCGGACCAGGATATTCCCACTCGATCCACAGACGAAAGGCCTGCAACATATACCCCAACCATTGCATTTATCCCTCCGTCTAAAGATATGCTAAATAGAGAGAATTCTGAAAATGCCGGGATTGAAACCGTCAGTTCACCATTGGCGTCGAGAGTTTCCCGAAATCGCAGATTTGCGTGTTCTACTGTAACCACCTTATTCGGGTGGCACCGTGCATTCACTTCCAACGAAACGCGCGCGGCTGGTTTAGGAGAGGCTTTGAGAGTGATGTTGCACGCATCGACCGGAAGATCGGATGCGCCTGTTGGACTGATATCTGAGATGGACGTACTGGGCGCCATAGAAGGAAGCGATGCAAACCGAACAGTGCCGCCAATGACGGCAATCGGAGTAGATTTATCCAGCTCATTGGCTTTGGCCAGCACTTTCAACTCAGGCCCAATAGTTTGTATGTCGCCCAATATCATCCCCAACCCGCTATATGAACGATCTTGGCGTAAGATCGGTTCCACAGAAGCGAATACCAACATTTTGCCGAAATTAGCGTCTTCGGGCCGAGAGACGGGAGGCAAGTTGTCGGGATGAAAGGGTGCAGGCAAACCAACGAAACGTGATTTTGTCGGGAGTTTCGTGGGAGTCTTGTCAATTTCGGTCGCAGGTTGGGCCAAATTGAACTGGGAGGGAGTTGCAGGCTTGTGGTCGACTTGAGGAGATGGCAAAGCCGCCAATCCAATTTCGGAGGGCTTCTGTGGCTTTAAAGGCGCCAAGTAATTGACGGGCGCTGGCCCGTCAGCCATCACTCTTTCAACTTCGTTTCCGCGGAGCACAAAGCCAGCAATAGCTACGCCAAATGCCAGACATACAGCAGTTACAGCAGTTAGGGTTTTGTCATTCAACGGCATCAAGTCTTCTTTACTTCAGCTTTAGTGGCCAATTATCTATTATTATGAACTATTTATACAATAAATATAAATAATGAAGGCCGATGAGGATGCTCTGCAACACCCATCCACGGTTCGTATAGCCCTAGAATACCATCACTATATCTGGTTGGGTGGCGCAATCCCTGTGCCACATTTCAGCCACATTTCAGCGGCCGACTACAATTAACTGTAAGGGGAGTAATTATCCTGCTTTTTCATAGTCTGCCGTGACAGTGTTTAAATTTCTTACCTTCGCCACACGGGCAAAGATCATTGCGGCCTGGATTTCCCCAGGTAGTTTGATCATTTTCGTCAAATAATGATGCAGGTGTGCCGTTCGCACCGGATTCTGCACCGCCCGGTTTTTCGAGCGGTGCAGCATCAGACATAGCCTTGGCCTGCATTTGCGCAATCATCGCTCGCTGTTCATCCTCGGTTAGCATACGCGCGTGCGATAGTTGAGCTGTTACATCCGTCCGCAGGCCATCGAGCATTGATTGAAAAAGCTCAAAGGCTTCGGATTTGAATTCATTCAGCGGGTCGCGCTGGGCGTAACCGCGAAAGCCAACAACTGCGCGTAAGTGCTCCAACGTAACCAGGTGTTCACGCCATTTTTTATCGATGGTTTGAAGCAGAACCTGTTTTTCAATGTTGCGAAAACTTTCGACGCCAAATTCCACAACTTTTTTGGCCATGTATTTGTCGGCAACGTTATAAAGACGTTCCCGAATTACCGCATCGTCGATGCCTTCTTCTTCAGCCCATTCAATAACTGGTTCATCAACGTTCAGATATTGAATAACTTCGCCGTACAGCGCTTCGGTACTCCATTGGTCCGCGTAAGATTTCTCTGGAATATGTGTGTCCACAAGATCGTCGATCACTTGATCACGCATGTCTTTAACGACGTCAGACATATCGTCACCTTCCATGATCTCGAACCGCTGTTCAAAAATCGCTTTCCGCTGGTCGTTCATCACGTCGTCGAATTTCAGCAACTGTTTTCGGATGTCAAAGTTGCGGCCTTCAACTTTTGCCTGAGCTTTTTCCAGTGATTTATTGACCCAAGGATGGATAATCGCTTCGCCTTCCTGCATCCCGAGAGTGCTGAGGACTTTGTCCAACCGTTCCGATCCAAAGATCCGCATCAAATCATCTTCGAGCGATAGGAAAAAAGCCGAGCGCCCCGGGTCTCCTTGTCGGCCCGACCGCCCGCGCAGCTGATTGTCGATTCGGCGGCTTTCGTGACGTTCTGTGGCCAAAACAAACAGGCCTCCCGCATCAATTGTTTCCTGTTTTGATTTGGCGACCTCGGCTTCAATTGTTTGACGAATAGCCGCTTCATCAGCGTTTTCGCCAGCTTCTTCCAAAGCGAGCGCAACGCGCATATCCACACCGCCGCCCAATTGGATATCAGTGCCGCGGCCGGCCATATTGGTCGCAATTGTAACCGCTCCCGGAAACCCGGCTTCGGCTACAATCTGGGCTTCCTGTTCGTGATACCGCGCGTTCAGAACATTATGCGGTACGCCATTTTTTTGCTGTGCCAGACGCTCAATCGCTTCGGCATCGGCAAGAAATTTGGCTTTGTTGTCTTCCTTCTTCATCTCCCCGGACCGCTTGCGCAAATGCTCGGCTATGCGCTTCAACATCGCTTTGTCTTTTAACAAGCCAGAGATGTTTTCGGATTTTTCAATTGAGGTCGTGCCGACCAAAATCGGTTGGCCTTTCACGTGGGCACGAGCGATTTCTTCGACAACAGCCTGAGATTTTTCCGTTGCTGTACGGTAAATAGCATCATTTTCGTCAACACGCGCAATCGGTTGATTGGTAGGAATCTCAACAACGCCTAGGCCGTAAATTTCGGCAAACTCTTCGGCTTCGGTCAAAGCGGTCCCTGTCATGCCGGCCAGCTTGTCATAAAGTCGAAAGTAGTTTTGGAACGTCACAGAGGCCAGCGTGACATTTTCCGGTTTTATATCAACGCCTTCTTTGGCTTCAATGGCTTGGTGCAGCCCGTCGGACAGGCGCCGGCCAGCCATCATCCGGCCAGTGAATTCGTCGATCAGCATCACTTCATCGTTGCGCACGATATAATCTTTTTCGCGCCGAAACAGCACATGCGCACGCAGTGCGTTATTGATGTGGTGCACGACATTTGTACTTTCCGGATCATAGAGCGAAGTACCTTCTTCCAGCAGATCCATTGCCAGCAACCGGGCTTCGACAAACTCGTTTCCTTCTTCAGTCAAAGTCGCGCTGCGGGTTTTTTCATCGAGGCTGTAGTGCTCTTCGCCCAGTTCTGGAATAAGTTTATCAATGGTGACATACATATCCGACCGGTCTTCTGCTGGGCCCGAAATAATCAACGGTGTTCTGGCTTCATCAATCAGAATCGAGTCGACTTCGTCCACGATTGCGAAATAGTGATCGCGTTGAGCAATCTCGGCCAACTCGGATTTCATATTATCGCGCAGGTAATCAAATCCCAGCTCGTTGTTTGTGGCGTGAGTTACATCCGCAGAATAAGCTTTGAGCTTCTCGCGTTCATCCATATGTGGATAGACAACGCTGGTCGTCATTCCCAGGAAGCTGTAAACCTGTCCCATCCACTCGGCATCGCGTTTTGCCAGATAATCATTGACAGTCACAATATGCACACCACGGCCGGTCAGAGCGTTCAGATAAACCGGCATTGTTGCCGTAAGCGTTTTGCCTTCACCGGTTTTCATTTCCGAAATATAGCCGCGGTGAAGAAAAATACCGCCAACGAGTTGGACATCAAAGGGACGCAATCCCAGGGCGCGTTTTGCCGCTTCACGGGCATTGGCAAAGGCCTCTGGAAGGAGATCCTCTAGGGTTTCACCACCCTCCAAGCGAGATTTGAACTCTTCGGTTTTTTCTTTGATCTGCGCGTCGGACAGGCTTTCGAAATTCGCTTCAAGATCGTTGATTTTTTTGACTATCGGTTGCACCGACTTGATCTTTCGATCATTGGCAGTGCCAAAAACCTTGTTGCTCAGTGTGCCAATGCCCAGCATAGCTGCTCCGTTTCGTACCTGCGCCGGGGCGTTCCGCCGGCAATAATTGGCGTGAAGAAGATGATGCCAATGATCTATCGTCTTGTCGATCATCGTCCAACTGCCTATGAAGAATTCACACGCGCTAGCCCCAACAATCATGCCAGCTTGGCATGTAAGCGGGTGGTTGGTTGCTGTCAACGTCGAGCGGATGGCTGAGCGACATAATTACCTTATTGGGCCGGTAGATAATCACCCATAATTGGAGAATTACCCATGAAATTGAATCAGTTTTTGGCTGCCGCGACATGTGCGTCGCTGTTTGCGAACGTTGCGCACTCTGAAGAGGCTGTGACGGCTGAAACAGTTCTGGTAACCGTGAATGGGACCGAAATTTCGATTGGCCATATCATATCAATGACCGCTAGTTTGCCAGACCAATACCAACAACTGCCCGACGATGTTTTGTTCAAAGCGGTTCTCGATCAATTGATTCAACAAATCGTAATAGGAAAAGAGGCAGACAAAAACAGTTTGAAGATTAAAACCGCCATCGAAAATGAAACCCGCGCAGTATTGGCGGGGAATGTTCTTGATAAGATTGCCGAAGAGGCAACAGCCGACGAAAAATTAAAAATTGCTTTCGAAGAAGAATATGTGAACGGCCCGGCAAAGACTGAGTATCGGGCGTCTCATATTTTGGTCAACACCGAGGTTGAGGCAAAGGACATTGTCTTTGCGTTGGATGACGGCGCGGATTTCGCAGCACTGGCTAAAGAAAAATCCACTGGTCCTTCGGGCCCGAAAGGAGGTGACCTCGGCTGGTTTGTAAAAGAGCGGATGGTTCCGGAATTCGGCGCGACAGTTGCTCTGATGATACCTGAAACGATTTCCGATCCTGTGCAGACAAAATTTGGTTGGCATGTCATCAAGCTGTTTGAAACCCGAGAGGCGGCAAAGCCATCGTTTGACTCGGTTCGGGATGAAATCGAGGAGCAACTAAGCGTTGAGGCAACAAATGCAGCAATTGTGCGACTGGAATCCACTGCCAAAATATTGCGAATTGAAATTGAGATAGAACCATCGATTATCCGCAGAACGCAATTGCTGGATTAAGTGGACACAAAAAGGGTGGAGAAAGGCGGCTAGTTTGATAAGCCGGTAAAACCTGTCTTTACCTACGAAGCCCCCGCGCCATGCGAACCTCATAAACACATCCGGAAAGAATTTACCAAATGCCTGATAACGCAGCGGTTTCACCTTTGGCACCGATCAATGGTTTCCCCAAATTACCGGAGATTTCCGGTGTTCGGTTTGCGACTGCCTCCGCGGAGGTGCGGTATCGAGGCCGTGACGACGTCATGTTGGCGGAAATCGCAGCTGGGAGCAGCGTTGCCGGTGTATTCACCCGCTCATTGACACGCTCTGCGCCGGTTCTTGATTGTGAAGAAAAACTCACTGCGGCGCATTCGGCTGGTAACATAGGCTCGACAATAGGTCTGGTTGTAAACTCTGGGAATGCCAATGCGTTTACCGGGCGTGCCGGAGGTGACTCGGTCAAGGCTTTATCAGCCTCAGCGGCTAAAGCGTTGGATACAGACGAGAACCTTATTTTCACGGCCTCGACCGGTGTGATTGGCGAACCGCTTCCGCACGAGAAAATTGCCATCCAAATGCAGTTTCTAAGAGAGAACCTGGCGGAAAACCGTGCAGAGGCAGCAGCAAACGCAATAAGGACTACAGATACTTTCGCCAAGGGTGCGTCTACAGTTGTTGATATTGGAGGCGAGTTGGTAACAATCGCTGGCTTTGCCAAAGGTTCCGGGATGATCGCGCCGGATATGGCTACGATGCTGGTGTTCATTTTTACCGACGCAGATATCAGTTCGCAAGTGTTGCAAAAAATAGTTTCTTCCGCCAACAAGACGACCTTCAACGGCATTACTGTGGACGGAGATACATCGACGTCCGACACTTTGTTGGTATTTGCGACCGGTGCCGCGGGGAATATGCGTATTAAGTCACCAGGGAGCAAGAGCGCGAGAGTATTCGCCGCAGCACTGCGGTCAGTCATGCTGGAACTCGCACATTTGGTTGTAAAAGACGGTGAGGGCGCAACAAAGTTCATCGAAATAGATGTTAGCGGAGCGACGTCGGATTCAGCGGCGCGAAAAGTAGGGCTGTCAATTGCCAACTCGCCTTTGGTCAAAACTGCTTTCGCCGGCGAGGACCCGAACTGGGGTCGAATTGTGATGGCGATCGGAAAGTCCGGCGAAAAAGCGGATCGTGACAGTCTTACGGTCTGGTTTGGAGATCTCTTGGTCGCAGAAAAAGGCTGGGTTGCTCAAAGCTACAATGAAACTGACGGCGTTGCCTATATGAAAGGGGCCGAGTTGAAACTCAGCGTGGATTTGGGAGTCGGCAAGGGACATTCAAAGGTTTGGACTTGTGACTTAACGCACGGGTATATCACAATTAACGCCGACTACAGATCATGAATTCGGTTCTGGTGTCCGCTGTTGCATTGGTAGATAAAGATGGCCGCGTACTGCTCGCGCAAAGACCAGAAAACAAGTCGATGGCTGGATTGTGGGAGTTTCCCGGCGGCAAAGTTGAGCAAGGTGAGACGCCAGAAACGGCACTAATCCGGGAATTACACGAAGAGCTCGGAATCGACACGTGGCAGAGTTGTTTGGCGCCCGTTTCATTTGCTAGCCACCAATATGAAGACTTTCATCTCTTGATGCCGCTGTTCGTGTGCCGAAAATGGGTGGGAATTCCCAGAGGGCAGGAAGGACAGGCGCTGGTGTGGGTCCGGCCGAACAAACTAAAGGACTACGATATGCCGCCGGCGGATATCCCGCTTATTGCCATATTGCGCGATTTGCTTTGAGCGCCAATTGAGCCATGACTATGGGGAATGCTTGAAATTGTTGTGGTACGCGGCGGTGCATTTTGGTATAATACCGCCACTGCAAAACACTTTACCTTGGGGGCTCTAGTGTACCGCACCATAACTTTGGGCAGCTGGGCAGCTGGGCAGCTGGGCAGCTGCGTGGCTGTTCAGGGCCTGTTTTTGAAAAGCCTTGCTAACGGCATGATTGCGATCAAAGTCGGCAATCGGATTTTTAAAGGCATGCCAATCGAATCTTACTCGAAATAGGATCGTGCCTATCTAAAGCGCTTCCAGCCAGCCCGACGACTCTGTACGTATGATGTCGACCATCATTTCGATGTGAGCAGCATCTGTGTTCAGACACGGGATATAGCTGAATTGTTCGCCCCCGGCTGACAGGAAGCTTTCTTTGATTTCTT
Organism: Amylibacter sp.; assembly: GCA_965237555.1. Classification (GTDB taxonomy): domain Bacteria; phylum Pseudomonadota; class Alphaproteobacteria; order Rhodobacterales; family Rhodobacteraceae; genus Amylibacter. Next base: position 1,278,972 of record CBDEFU010000001.1, on the reverse strand, counting down.
CGTTTATCTCTTCCAGTGTTTCAACACAGTCTGCAGAAAACGCCGGTGCAATAATTGCTAGATGTTTTTTCCCGTCTTTCGCCAAACCCGCTACTTCTTCCACTGTGTAAGGCTTAAGCCATTCTTCGGGCCCAAATTTGGATTGAAATCCTACAGTGATATCTGCTTCAGACCACCCAAGCCGTTCACGAAGCAACCGGGTCGTTTTCAGGCAATGGCAGTGATATGGGTCACCCTGATCAAGATATCGCTCTGGCATGCCGTGGTATGATGTTAGCAAAATATCAGGACGGCTGGCCATGCTGGAATACGCCGCCTCAACAGACTGAGCCAAAGCTTCAATGTATTTCGGATGGTCATAATATGCGGGTACGGTGCGCATTGACGGTTGCCAGTTCAATGTCATCAAAATCCGGAAAGCCTGATCGTTGGCGGATGCAGTCGTCGCAGCGGCGTATTGTGGATAAAGCGGGAAAAACAAAATACGATCACAGCCTTTGTCCCGCATATTCTTTATCACTTTCTCGGTCGATGGATTGCCGTACCGCATACAAAAATCAACTTCGACTTGCTTTCCAAAAATCTCAGCAAGACTGTACCGTAGAGCACCACATTGGTCGCGGGTGATTGTAAGCAGCGGGCTCTCGTTTTTTTCGGTGTTCCAAATGCTTTTGTAAGCTTTGCCGGAAGAGAACGGTCGCCTTGTTAAAATGATCAGTTGCAGCAACGGCTGCCATTTCCACCGCGGGTAATCGATTACGCGCCGGTCAGACAGAAACTCATTTAGATACCGCCGCATAGACAAATAGTCCGTCGCATCCGGCGTTCCCAAATTGGCAATAATGATACCAACTTTTCCCAATCCAATTTGTGGATGATTGGCACCTGCACTTCTCTGTTGGCTTGTGGGATGAGGATTATCGGTCATGACTGGCTTACTACAGTTTGTAATCTATCTGGTCCATTGAGGTGAAACCATGGTTCTAGTCGGAATCTGTTCTGGAGATATCGGTGCGCAAGGCGTCTGCTAGCAAAGTGGTGGCTGATCCAGGCCTGAGTGGTTTCTGCTGGGATTCAGACGGCCGCCAACCCGTCAGAAATGCCAAATCAAAGGTTGTGGCAACGCGTCCGCCTTCAATTTCGTAATTCGCGTGGTAGTGGTTCAAAACAGCATCCAAAGTTGTTCGTTTCAAATGGGATTTCCTGCGATCCGACAATACATTTGTTTCACCCATGGACCGTAATTCCCGCATCAAGTGCAATGGAGATCTATAGCTGGTCTCGACTTGCACCGCATCGACAACCGGCAAAGCAAACCCAGCGCGTTGCAAAAGCCCACCGAGCGACCTGACATCGGCCATCGGCGCTATCCTGGGACTTATACCTCCCTCAATCTCGGCTTCTCCCGCGGAAAATGCGTCGCGCAACTGGTGCAAGGTTTGCCCGGCAAACAGAACAGCGATCATCATGCCATCATGCTTCAAGGCCCGGCGCATTTGGATGAGCTGACCCACTGGGTCGTTTGACCAATGCAGGCAAAGTGCATTTATTATCAGATCACATTTTCCTTCCGGCAGGTCGAGAACAGGGACGTCTTCCACGCACCGTGCGCAGATCCCCAACTCCTTGGCCCAGAGGTCCGCTTTCCAGCCCACTATGGCGGAGTCTGTAAAGCTTCTGTTAATATCTTTCAGCCTTTCTGAGACCTGTGCAGCAGCGTACTCATGTAAAAACCAAGCCGACGCATCGGCGTTCTCTGTTCGCCTTCGGCGTTGCCGCAATATTTTATAGTCAAACAGGTCTTTGGCGGGGTGCATTGGTTTCTCCTGCCGGAGTCCTAAACAATTTGCCCAAGGAATAGCAATGAGCATTCTGACCGGATTGGCCAACACCGTATTTCCACCCCAATGTCTTTCATGCGGAGAGGAAACCGAAGAAAATCAGGCTCTATGCGGAGGCTGTTGGCCCCAAGCACATTTTATCTCTGGGTTGATTTGCGATGCCTGCGGCGCACCGTTGCCCGGTGAATCACAAGATGAAATACAATATTGTGAATCTTGCCACCGCGCTCCGCCCAGCTGGCAACGCGGTCGTGCTGTCGCTCTCTACGAGGGCCCAATTAGACGATTGACATTGGCGTTTAAGCATGGTGACCGGCTTGAAATCATGTTGCCTGTTGGCAAGTGGATGGCGCAAGCAGCGATCGATTTGATCGAAAACGAAACACTCGTAACAGCAGTTCCATTGTATTGGAGCCGTATTTTGCGCCGGCGCTATAATCAGGCAGCTTTGTTGGGGGAAACAATAGCTAAAACACGGCATCTGGAGTTTGTTCCGGATATTCTAAAGCGCGTCCGCCCGACGGCCGTTCAAAGGGGCATGACCCGCGAAGAGCGTTTTGAAAACCAACTCGGTGCGATCCAGATAAGTGCGAGAATGGCGTCACGAATTTCAGGCAGGTCTGTGTTGATTGCCGATGATGTCATGACCACTGGTGCAACACTTTCCGCCTGCGCCGAGTCATGTTTGTCCAATGGAGCAAGATCAGTGAATGTTGTCGTGCTGGCCAGGGTTGCTCATCTGGAATAAAGCATTTTTACGCGTTGCGTTGCTGGTATTGAGCGAAGTCTCCTCGTATAAACTGCCCAGTACCGGGATGGAGCTCCGCGTGATAAAAGTCGAGATTTACACAACGCCGATCTGTGGCTATTGCGCCGCGGCCAGAAGATTGTTGCAAAAGAATTCAGTTAACATCGTTGAAATAGACGTGATGCGACAACCGAAAAAACGGGCAGAAATGGTTCAGCGCACACTTGGTGGTCGAACCGTCCCACAAGTTTTTATTGCGGATACTCATGTCGGCGGATGCGACGAACTTCACGCATTGGAACGCATGGGCAAACTACATTCCCTGCTGTTCGAATGAGTTTGCGGGTTGCCTTGGTGCAATTGAATTCCGGGGACGATCCGGCGGAAAACCTCGCGGTCACTCAAAAATTGATTTTGGAAGCGGCGGATCACGGAGCGGAATTCGTGCTGACGCCGGAGGTCACCAATATTGTCTCGACCCATCGCTCCCGGCAGAAGGAATTTTTACGCTGCGAGGAAGAAGATCAGACTCTTACCGCGTTGACCAAACTCGCGGTTCAAGAGGAAATTTGGCTTATGATCGGGTCGCTTGCGTTGAAGTCACATGATCCAGATGGACGATTTATCAATAGAAGTTTCCTAATTTCACCCACAGGTCTAATTGTGGCGCGCTACGACAAAATTCATATGTCCGATGTGGCTGTTTCCGAGACGGAAACCTACCGCGAATCAGCTGGATACCGACCCGGAGAAATGGCCGTCTTGGCAGTCTCTGAAATCGCCAACTTTGGCATGACGATATGTTATGACCTGCGGTTTCCAAAACTGTTCAACTCCTTGGCTTGTGCCGGAGCGTCTGTGATTACGGTGCCTTCCGCATTCTCACCCGTAACCGGCGCTGCCCATTGGCATTCACTCTTAAGAGCGCGCGCGATAGAGACAGGTTGTTTCATCTTGGCTCCTGCTCAAACCGGAACGCATTTTTCCTCTGTTGGCAGAGCTAGGTCAACTTACGGGCATTCCCTCATTGTTGATCCCTGGGGAACCGTCCTGCTCGATGCTGGGACGAAGTCAGGTGCCTATCTTGTGGACATTGACTTAGCCAGAGTAAAAGAAGCGCGTAAACGCATCCCGTCACTTACACATGACCGAGAATATCAGGTAGTTAAATATGCCCAATGATACGAATGAAACCGGACTGGCGATTGCTTTGTTCAGCGAAGTTATGGCAGCCGAACAAATGGTTAAGGGATGTTTGTCGAGAAATTTACCCAAAGGAATGGAGATGTCACACTTCTCTGTCCTCAATCATTTGTCCAGCGCCGGTGAAAAATCACCGGCCCAGCTTGCACGCAATTTTCATGTGACCAAAGGTGCGATGACAAACACTTTGCAAAAAATTGAAGCAGCAGGCTACGTTCACATCCGCCCGGATTGGGACGATGCGCGGAAAAAGCTGGTGTCGATCAGCAATGCAGGTGAAGGGGCCCGTGAACTGGCGTTGCAATCGGTGCGACCAGTATTCAAAGCTGTTGTTGAAGAGATCGGGGCCAGTCCTATCAGACTCACTCTACCGGTGCTGAGAGATTTTCGACGTGTACTTGAACGGTGATATCCCTAGTTGACCGTGTGTCTCTAGTTACAAAATGCTTGGTTATGGTTTCGACTACGTCCCAAAACCCTTGAATCCCTTCCGAGCCTACTCCCTTAGCAGGGGTGCGCCTTCGACCACTCGGCCACGTCGCAGTTAACATCATCAGATTTGATCATGTCATTGAACAGCTCAAACGCTTCGGTGACTTCTGCATGCATCTTTTTGGCGACGTCTGCGCCCCAGCGTTGAATCCACTGAGAGCGCTTTAACCGGCCGGACTAAATCTGCGCCTGCCCCCCGTTTCGAGTGGAACAACCCCAAGCCACGGTGTTGGCTTCCAATACGGTGGCCTTGATACCATGCTCTTTGGCGAGGTGGATTGCAGTCGACAATCCGGTATATCCCGAACCAATAATAGCGACGTCCACATCCATATCATTTGACACGGCACCGCCATCGTCTGGTGGAGGACCGGCCGTACCAATCCAATAGGTTGGCGCGTGATCTCGGTTATGACCCGGACCAGCGTCCACGATGGGATCATAACGCGAATCGTAGCTGGCCTGTGGCCAGTGGCGGGGTCTGATTTCGTCAGCCATAGTCTCTATTCTCTATTGAAGCAGCAGATGGAATTTACGCTTGGAAAGGCGGGCGGGATTTGCGCAGAGCCTGTTTGACGATGATCTTGCCCCCGCGAAGTTTAAACAGGTCGGCGCCTTCCGATTCGATGCGCATCCCGTCTTTGTCTGTTCCGGAAAAAGTCCATTCGGACTCGGCGCGGTCACCGTGAACAAAATGGCTGTGATGATCCCAATGTGCGTCCTTCATTCCTGCCCAGACAGCGGAAAATGCGGCGGAGATCGCCTCCGCTCCTTCAACAGTGGCCCCAAATTTCTCAGGCCCGCCAACAGTGTAAAATACAGAATCTTCAGCTAAACATTTCATCACACCTTCAATGTCGTGCCGGTTGAAGGCGTCAAAAGTTTCAGACAGGTCTTGAGCAGTCAATATATCAGACATTGGGTACTCGGTTCGGATAGGGTTTGTAGCGGTTTCGGTCTAGTAAGAAAGGCACAGAATTCTGAGAAAGCGGAATCGTCAATCTGCTGGGAAAATCTTGAGCTGATCTAGTTGATTAAGCGAAGGGCTTAATAGGGCCAGATTGGTGATTGACATAGATCAGTTAAACCCGTGAAGCGGTGCGCGAGCGTCTCCAGATCTCGGTCAGGTCGATTTGATGCTGGCGGTTACATAGTTTACGCTCAAATCGCGACCTGAAATCGACCACGACCACAGCAGTGGATTAAACACGAACCCCTTGCGGTCTACCGGGTTCAATCCGGCGCGGGTGAGCAACTCAAACAATTCGTCCGGCGTAATAAATTTGTTCCAATTATGCGTGCCCTTCGGCAACCAGCGCATAATGTTCTCGGCACCCACAATTGCCATCAAGAAACTTTTAGGGTTGCGGTTAATGGTTGAGCAGATCATTAGCCCACCTGGTTTCAGCAGTCTCTGGCAGGCCGTCAAGTATGCCAGTGGATCGGCGACGTGCTCTATCACCTCCATGTTCAAAATAACGTCAAACTGTTCACCGGACTGAGCCATCTTCTCGGCAGTTGTGTGACGATAGTCGATGTCCAGCCCGGATTGTTCTGCATGGACTCTGGCCACCGGCAGGTTTCCTTCGGCGGCGTCAGCTCCAACAACACCTGCACCCAAACGGGCCATCGGTTCGGAGAGCAGACCGCCACCGCAGCCAATATCAAGTAAGCGCAAGTCTTTCAGACTTTGTGGTTCTTTCAGATCGCGTCCAAACTCCGCGGTGATTTGATCGACGATATAGTCCAATCGGCAAGGGTTGAGCATATGTAGCGGTTTGAACTTTCCATTTGGATCCCACCATTCCGCAGCCATTGCTTCGAACTTGGCCACCTCTACTGGGTCAACTGTTGATGCGGGTGCCATTGCGCTGTCGCTTCCAAACTGCCAAGGTCAGGTATCCTGAGCCACAACGCAATATAGTCCATCAATGCGAAATTCCGAGAGCCAAATTGGCGCATCCCGCCCGCTTTACCCGGTTGTTCAGCCGTACAAGTATCGAATGCTGTCAGTGCCTGGGGATCATGTCATATATGTCGAGGAATGTGGCAATCCTGACGGTGTTCCGGTTATTGTCCTTCATGGTGGCCCTGGTGGTGGATGCAGCCCTGGTATGCGCCGTTTTTTCCATCCGGATATATATCGCGTGATTTTGTTTGATCAACGTGGATGTGGCCGGTCGCGGCCACATGCCAGCACGCAGAATAATACTACTTGGGATCTGGTTGATGACATCGAGTTGATCCGCAAAGAATTGAATGTTGATAAATGGATTGTCTTTGGCGGCAGTTGGGGAGCAACGCTTGGTCTTGCCTATTCCGAGACGTTTCCGGACCGTGTCCGGCACTTAGTCCTGCGTGGAATATTTTTGATGACTCAAACTGAACTCGATTGGTTCTACCGCGGTGGCGCGGCGCGGTTTTTCCCGCGCCAATGGAAAAATTTTGCTGGCTTACTGCCTATGAATGAGCGGGATGACGTGATTGAGGGATATGCAACTCGGCTAAATCACGGCGACGAAGAAACGCAAATTACCTTTGCCCGCGCCTGGACAGAATGGGAAAGCTCTCTGGCGTCGTTGCAGCCCTCACAGGGCGGCGGATCGGTACCGGCAAGCTATGCCCTGGCCTTTGCGAAAATCGAGAATCACTACTTTCGAAATGCGGGGTTTTTCCGCGAAGATGGCCAGCTTCTGCGTGACATCCAGAAAATTGCACATATACCAGGAACAATTGTGCAGGGGCGGTATGACATGATTTGCCCCCCTCAAACGGCTTTTGCGCTACACGAATGTTGGCCCGGATCGCGTATGCTGATGATATCGGACGCAGGACATTCCCTGTCGGAACCGGGTATAAGGTCAACATTAACGACCATCATGGACGAGCTGTCCTAGAAGCAAGATGTTTGAATGATTCGAGTCGGTTCTGGGTGCAAGTGCGTCGTTTTCCTAACCTGCTGAGTGCCGATAGGACCTAGACTTTGCTTGCAATAAGGCCGGAAAACCGTAGCATAAAACCAACTTGCGACAAGCAGGATAGTAAAACTGACAGGGAGATAGCGCTTGAATTCCGTTTGGAGGATCGTTCTCCAGCGTCTTGGGTTAGGCCTGATTACGCTGCTCGTGGTTTCGATATTAATCTTTGCATCAGTAAACGCACTGCCCGGAGATTTTGCGCAAGCCATTCTTGGACAAGGGGCAACGCCCGAGGCTGTTGCGGCAATCCGGGAGGACCTGGGGCTTAACAAACCTCCGATCACACGATATTTCAGTTGGTTATTCGGGGTGCTTCAGGGCGATTTTGGAAGCAGCTTCGCGCAGGCGAATTTTGCCAGTTTTGCGGGAGAAGATACAGGCAAAGGCGGCATTGCTTCGGTCGCGGGGCAACTGGCACCGAAATTCAAAAACACACTGTTTTTGGCAATGGTCGCTGCGGTGATTTCCATACCGTTGGCACTAGTGCTTGGCATTCTGGCCGCCCTGTACAGAAATTCGATCTATGACCGTTTTATCAACATCGCCACCTTGTCCTCGATCTCGTCGCCAGAGTTTTTTCTGGCCTACATCCTTATTTTGCTCCTTGCTGTTCTCAACCCAATTTTCCTACCGGTGTCCAATATCCACGATGGAATGACCTTCGGAGAGAGGTTGACCGCAACTATTTTGCCCGCATTGACGCTGACGCTCGCTGTCACGGCGCAGATGATGCGCATGACCCGAGCTGCAATCATCAACCTTTTGGCCAGCCCGTATATTGAAATGGCGCGTCTGAAAGGCGTGAGCCCTCTGCGAGTAATTGTGAAACACGCATTGCCGAACGCCTTGGCTCCGATCATCAACGTTCTCGCGCTCAATCTGGCGTATTTGATCACTGGCGTTGTGGTGATCGAGGTTGTCTTTGTTTATCCAGGCATCGGGCAAACATTTGTTGACAGCGTCAAGACCCGTGACATTCCTGTGGTTCAGGCATGTTGCCTGCTGTTTGCCGCCGCATATGTCCTGCTTAATTTGTTGGCGGACATAATGTCGATCTTAAGCAATCCCAGACTGAGGCATCCAAAATGACTGTAATTCTTTATCTTATCGGCCTGGTTGCTTTGTGTTTTGGTGGCGGGCTTGCTTTTAGGGCAGCAGGGCAAGCTGCCACTGGAAATGCACCTTATTACAGAGACATGCCACTTGGTGTGGCCGCTGGGTACATCCTTGGCTTTGTGGCGATTGCAGGCGGGCTCTACTTGTATTTTTTCCTTGAAAATCCGTTCTTTAAATGGGCAATACACGGATTGCTCATTTTCGCGGTGATGGCCTATTACTTCCGGGTGCTGGGCCGGCAATTCGGCTCCGAGGCGAGCCGAAAATTGTTCCGCCAAATGCCGCTGACCGCTGCTTTTGGCGTTTGTATCATCATCTTGTATGCCTTTGTGGCGGTTTTTGCCGGGCAAATCGCAATGACAACAATCTTTTACGTAGCGCTTGCCTGTATTCCGATCTGCCTCTACGCGGCACATTCGTTGCACGCGGACAGTGCGCGGCAAGTTGTACTGATTGTGCTGACGGTGCTTGGCGTCTTTATTGTAATGTTCTTCATCGGCCCGATTGCACCGCACGGCCAAGAAGAGATATTCGAGTTTGCAAATGTTGCTCCGGGCGGGGACCCTGGTCTGGGCGGCAATCCTGATTTTCCGCTTGGGACTGATCAAATTGGCCGGGATATTCAATCGCGCCTGATTTATGGCGCTCAGAATACTGTTGGAATCGCCTTTGCAACGACCTGCCTGGCTTTTCTGATCGGCATTACATTTGGTTTCTTCGCTGCCATCAAGGGCGGCTGGGTCGATCAGGCAACTTCCCGTGTTGTTGATGCGCTGATGGCTATCCCACAGCTGATCTTCGCACTGCTGCTGATGACAATTGCAACCGCATGGGCCGGATCGGACAAGAGTTTGGTAACTTTATATATGATCCTCATCATCGCAGTTCTGGACAGTACGCGGGTTTTCCGACTATCGCGGGCGGTGGGACTAAATATTGTTGTAATGGACTACATCGAAGCGGCGAAACTGCGTGGAGAAACTTTACTCTACCTGATATTCCGGGAAATCCTGCCAAATGCGATTGCGCCGCTGTTGGCTGAATTCGGCCTGCGGTTCTGTTTTGTATTCCTTACGGTCGCCTCGCTCAGCTTCTTGGGGGTGGGTATCCAGCCTCCACTGGCGGATTGGGGAACTATGGTGAAAGATCTTAGCCAGTTCATCAACTACGCAGCCTTTGCACCGAATGTAGCGACAGCCCCGCTTCTGGCAGCAGGCGCGATTGCGCTGCTGACGGTTGGGGTCAATTTCGTTGTTGACTGGATGTTGCAACGGACCTCTGGCCTGAAGGAGTAATAACGATGGCTGAACAAGAAATTCTCCTGAAAGTCCGCGGTCTGAAAATTGAGGGCTATTCTGACGAAGTCTGGAACCCGATCATCAACGGCGTTGATTTCGACCTGCGCAAAGGCGAAGTGCTCGGCATGATCGGAGAGTCCGGTGCAGGCAAATCCACCGTTGGCCTTGCCGCAATGGGGTACACGCGGGACGGTTGCCGTATTAACGGGGGAACGGTCGAGTTTGACGGAATCGATTTGGTTGTTGCCGACGCCGCAACCAAACGCGGCTTGTTGGGAAAGCGTATTGCCTACGTAGCCCAATCAGCCGCAGCGAGTTTCAATCCTGCCCATAGATTGATTGAGCAACATACCGAGGCACCGACGCAGCACAAAGTTTATTCCAAAAAGGAATCCGAAGAGGACGCGATCGAACTCTACAATCGGTTGCGGTTGCCAAATCCAGATCAAATCGGCTTTCGCTATCCACATCAGGTTTCGGGCGGACAGTTGCAGCGGGCGATGACCGCGATGGCCATGTCGTGTCGGCCTGATCTGATAATCTTTGACGAGCCAACCACCGCCCTTGACGTGACGACACAGATCGAGGTTCTGGCGGCGATCCGGGATATTGTGGAGCAGTTCAATACAGCTGCAATCTACATCACTCACGATTTGGCGGTCGTCGCGCAAATGGCGGACAAGATCAAAGTACTGTTGCGCGGCGACGAGATTGAGGAGGCCGACACTCGAACAATGCTTGCTGATCCGAAAGAGGACTATACAAAGTCGCTTTGGGCAGTGCGCAGCTTTCAGCACGAACAAAAGGCACCGGCCGCCACCGGATCGACGCCTCTCATCCGCGTCGACAATGTGACAGCTTCTTATGGAGCCATCCCGGTGTTGTTTGACGTTTCTTTTGATATCCATCCCGGTCGCACTGTTGCCGTAGTTGGTGAATCGGGATCTGGCAAATCCACGGCGGCACGTTGCATCACCGGCCTATTGCCGCCTTCAAACGGAGTGTGTGAATTTGAAGGCACGCCTTTGGCGCTGGACTATCGCAAACGAAGCAGAAACGATCTGCGCCAAATTCAGATGATTTACCAAATGGCTGACACGGCACTGAATCCGCGCTCGAAGATCGGTGAAATTATTGGCCGGCCGGTGGAATTTTACATGGGTCTTAAAGGAAAAGAGAAGCGCCGCCGCGTCAATAACCTTCTCGAACAAATCGAACTCGAACCAACGCAGTATTTTGAACGGCTCCCGTCTGAATTGTCGGGGGGACAGAAACAGAGGATCGGAATTGCCCGATGTTTGGCGGCAGAGCCGCAGTTTATCATTTGTGACGAGGTAACGTCAGCACTGGACCAGCTCGTCGCTGAGGGAATTCTGCGATTGCTCGCGGATTTGCAGGATACACTGGGTCTGTCTTACATGTTTATTACGCACGATCTTGCAACTGTGAAGTCTATCGCCGACGAAGTTGTGGTAATGAAAGAGGGTCGCGTGGTCGAATCCGGCCCGAAAGACGTAATGTTTACGCCGCCACACCACGCTTACACCGACCTGTTGCTCAGCTCGGTGCCGGAGATGGATCCGGATTGGTTGACCAGCTTGCTGAACGAGCGCGGGGTCGACAATATTGGCGACGCCGCAAGCGAAAAGATTGGATGAGGGGAGAATCTACCATTCATAAAGACCGGGGAATCCCGGCAGAATCGTCAACAACAAGGAGAGAAAAATGACGTTTAACATGAACCGACGCGGAGTACTAAAAGCGGGCGCTGCTACCGTTGCAGCTACAGCCCTGTCTTCAGTACCTGCCAGCGCGCAACCTAAAAAAGGTGGCCGCCTGCGGTTGGGTATCGCTGGAGCAAACACTTCTGACAGCTGGGACGGCCGCACCCATTCCGACACATTTATGAATGTTTGTGGTCACGGCTGTGTCTTTGATTGTCTGACCGAGGTCAACGCCGCCGGAGAATTGGTTGGTGAGTTGGCAGAAAGCTGGGAGGCCTCTGCTGACGCAGCCACCTGGACATTCAACCTGCGCCAGGGCGTAACCTTCCACAATGGCAAATCATTTGGTGCTGATGACGTTATCGCATCGCTGGAAATGCACACTGCCGAAGGCGCCAAATCAGCTGCCAAGCCTATCGTAGCCGCAATCACAGAAATGAAAAAACTGGGTGATCATCAGGTTCAATTTACTCTTGCTTCCGGTAGCGCGGATTTCCCGTACCTCATGTCCGACTATCACATCCTGATGTATCCGGCTGGCCAGATCGAAGAATCGATTGCCAACGGCATTGGGACCGGTCTCTACTCAGTTGAAAGTTTTGATCCTGGAGTGCGGTTTGTTGGGAAACGCTACGCAGACCATTACAAAGGCGACAGTGCCGGATTTTTTGATGAAGTAGAAGTCATCGCAATCAATGACGGTTCCGCCCGTCAAAACGCGTTGATGACTGGTCAAGTTGACGCCATCAACAGGGTCGACTTCAAAACGGAAGCGCTGATCAGAGCCAATCCAGGCGTAGAAATATTTGAAGTGACCGGGAACCAACACTATACATTCCCCATGCTCACGAATATTGCACCGTTCGACAATGTTCACGTCCGCCAAGCGCTAAAATTTGGCCTCGACCGAGAAGAAATGGTCGCCAAAATCTTGCAGGGACACGGCGCGGTTGGTAACGACCACCCAATTGGACCGGCAAATCAATATCTTGCGACCGACTTGCCGCAAACAGCGTTTGATCCTGACAAAGCCAAGTTCCATCTTGAAAAAGCTGGGCTGACAGAGCTTTCGATCGACCTTTCCGCGTCAGATGCAGGTTTCCCGGGTGCGGTTGATGCTGCGCAGTTGTATCAGGCCTCGGCCAAGAAGGCAGGGATCAACATTAACGTTGTGCAAGAGCCAGCCGATGGTTACTGGTCTAACGTTTGGCTGAAAAAGCCCTGGTGTGCTTGCTATTGGTCTGGGCGTGCAACTGAGGACTGGATGTTTGCCACCGCATACGAGACCGGCGTTCCCTGGAACGATACATTCTGGGAAAATGCCCGGTTCCAAGAGCTGATGCTGCAGGGACGCGCAGAATTGGACACCGATAAACGCCGAGCAATTTACCATGAAATGCAGGCGCTGATGTCTACGGAAGGTGGTACCATTGTTCCAATGTTCGCCAACTCTGTCGATGCGGCATCAACCAAACTGGCACATGGCGAAAATATCGGCAATATCTGGCAGTTGGACGGAGCCCGCCTCATTGAACGTTGGTGGTTCGCCTAAACTCTTTATTACTGAAAATTTGGAAAGGCGCTCTTTGGGGCGCCTTTTCTTTTGCTGTTCGCAATATCTACCCTAAGTTGGATTTCAACGCAGATGAGAGGAGTGAGAGATGAACACCGACGGCCCGACAATTGAAGAACGGGAGAATGGACCTCTTTTGGTCAAGAACCTGACCAACTTTCGCCTGCCCGACGGAAGCGATGGGGATGTCAAACCAGTTATAGCACTATGTCGCTGTGGCGCATCAAAAAACAAACCGTATTGCGATGGCTCCCATAAAGATGTTGGGTTTAACAGCGACCCGCAAGATGTTTCAAGCAAGGATAGAGTTTACACTTATGAAGGTCGGGATGCGACGGTCTACTTCAACAAGTTGCTGTGTTCTCATGCGGGGCAATGCGGGAAGCGGGCGCATGACATTTTCAACACTGGCCAAAGACCGTGGATACAGCCCGACAGCGGGTCACTGGCCGCAATCAGAGAGGTCGTCGTCGCTTGCCCGTCCGGTGCTCTGCGCTTTAGTGATCCAGGAGCCGAACCGGTGGGTTTGGAAAGCGAAGAAGTCGCGGTATCGGTTGAACCAAACGGCCCGTACCTCGTAACAAAGATCAAGGTTCTCTGTCGGGCTGTCACCTTGGTGAACCAGAAACTCAGCAACATCAAAGCCAATACCACCAGCACCAATGATGGCCACACGCGGCCCGACGTCTACTTTGTGCCGCAACACGTCAATATAGGAAACGACATTCGGCCCGGTTTGGCCTGCTATTTGCGGATCACGAGGCTTAACTCCTGTTGCAATGATCACTTCGTCAAACTTCATCAAATCAATTGCGTCTACTGCTGCACCAAGCCGCAGGTCAATGCCGGCAATTTCTGTTTGCCTTTTATAATAGTCTACCAGGCCATAAAATTCTTCTTTTCCAGGGATTTGTTTGGCCATATTCATCTGACCACCCAACTCTTCTGATTTGTCAAACAAACTAACTTTGTGCCCACGGCCCGCCGCGACCACAGCTGTTGCAAGTCCGGCCGGCCCGGCGCCGACGATGGCCACAGTTTTTCGAGATTCGGCTGGATTGTAGTTAAGTTCAGTTTCCGCGCAGGCGCGCGGATTGACCAAACAGGAGGTCAATTTCATTGAAAACGTGTGATCCAGGCAGGCTTGATTGCAAGCGATGCAAGGGGCAATCTCATCGCCCCGATGGGCCAGCGCTTTGTTTACAAAATCCGCATCCGCCAAAAACGGTCGCGCCATAGAAACCATATCGGCGCAACCCTCGGCCAAGACCAATTCAGCAATTTCAGGTGTGTTGATCCGGTTAGACGTAATCAATGGTATGGACACCTGTCCCATCAACTTTTTCGTCACCCAGGAAAAGGCCCGTCTTGGTACGGAAGTTGCAATCGTCGGAATTCGTGCTTCGTGCCATCCGATACCGGTGTTGATGATCGTTGCGCCAGCCGCTTCGATCGCTTTTGCAAGTTGTGCAATTTCCTCAAAATTGGAGCCGTTCGGCACCAGATCGATCATCGAAAGCCTGAAAATAATGATAAAGTTTGTACCTACCGCTTTCCGGGTACGGCGCACCACTTCGACAGGTAACCGCATGCGGTTTTCGTATGAGCCGCCCCAATCGTCAGTCCGCTTGTTGGTATGGGTGACAAGAAACTGGTTCAGAAAATAGCCCTCCGAACCCATGATCTCGACCCCGTCATATCCGGCCTGTTGCGCTCTGACTGCAGAAGTGGCGATGTCTGCAATTTGTTTCTCAATACCTTCAGCGTCAAGTTCCGCGGGCGGAAATGGCGATATCGGTGATTTGATTGGCGAAGGGGCGACAGCCTGTGGCGAATAAGCATATCTTCCGGCGTGCAATACTGCGCCCTCTGTGTTCGGTGCCATTCCGCCGGTAACCATCAGAGCGACGCCACCTCGAGCCCGCTCGGCGTAGTAGGCAGCAACTTTGTTCCAATCGCCGATTTCTTCGAGCCCGGTATGCATCGAGCCCATCAGAAATCTGTTGGGGAGCGTCGTGAATCCCAAATCCAAAGGGGCAAAAAGATTGGGGTACAGCGGATGCGTCATGACGAGCCTAAAGATTGATTGCGACGGGCGGACAATAAAACCAGAGTCGGCCAAATGTCACGCGAAACGCGGCGTCAACCCATGGTTTCAATACAATGTCTCCGGAAGGCCCGCTTCAACATGTCAAGTTCGGCCCTTAACAAATCAATTTCACCACGCAGGTCATCTTCCAGCGGTTCGCCTGTGATCATGGAAAAATGGTCCAGAATTTCCGTTTGCCCAGCAAACACAAACAGGAATGTTTGAACCCCGTCCACAAGAAGTTCCGAAGGAATATCGGCATTGACCACCCATTCGTCACCATCGCCGCCAAATGGTTCCACATTTACCGAACCAACAACTCCGCCCAAGTGAATCAACTCAAGGTCAGGCGTAGGCCGCCCTTTGGAAGACGCGCGCAAAATACCTTCGTACCGGCCGCCGATGATCTGTTTTTTGGTTAGTCGATATTTTGCGGCCATTCTTTGCCCTTAAATGCTCGCTCTTGGTCTTCGGATCATCGTGATATCCCTGATCGTTATCTGATTCATTGAAGGCCCTTCGAATATTAGGTCCACCCACATGCTGCTGCCTTGGTTCTCATTGAATTGAGTGTAATATAAATCAAATTCAACCCATATTTCGCGCGCTCCAAATTCCAACTCGCGGACAATTTGCTCTGTGTTCGGGCCGTGTCGTAAATTTAACCGCGCGAAAATTTCCTGAGGCCGCTCGCTGTCTACTATCATGTTCAAGCGCAGTAGGTGACTGCGCTTCAAACCCAAAACTGACTCCTCCGGCATGTCGATCGCCAACGATAGAAATGATCCATCAAATTTGAATACGTCGAGACGTATGCCAAACGGCGCGAAGTCTGATTCTCGCGTGTTGCGGACCTGCCTCAGTGAAAGTTCGCTGTTTCGGCAGTCGTGAAAGATCGTCAGTTCGTTCCCAATGCGAGTTTTTGACTTGATTGCAGCGACACCAGTCGGCCTCACCGGGCCGGACCAAGCTTCCGGCCGGTGCGCCCATTCTGTACGTGCCGGTTTACGGATGGCCTTAGAACCAATCACCGGCAGCGTCAGACGGGATACAGCGACGTGGTTCACGGCATCAATTCGACGGCGGATCTGGTTGGCTTGACGGCGCAGTTCTCTGAGTTCTGACAGTGTCATATCTTTTGCAAGAACTGAACCACTTTGCCACTGTCGCAATTGTTTGCGATGTCGGTTTTCGAGCAGGTATTTGCGCAGGTGGTCCAACATACAGAGATGCTCTCAACGAAAAGGCAGTGTCTGAATGTTATCTACGATAGGCAGGTTTTGGAAACAATTCCTTTCAAAAATGCCGGTTTGAAAAACTTAACGAAACATTCTGGCGGATAACCATATTTTTGTCAGGTCGCTACTCTGTTGATGTGTTTAGAGACTTAATGCGGGCAGCGAATTCTTCCAATTGGGCAAAGACGATGCGGTCCGGAATCGTGTTGTCGACAAAATTCAGCAAAGAAACAGACACCATTCGATCAGATACCACGAAAAATCCACGCCACTGTTCCGCAGTGGTATCCGGTATCAGAGGGCCCGCGTTGTCTCGTGTGTGTACATAATAAACACCCTTTTTGCTGAGCGATCCGAGGATTTCAACTGTCGCAGATTCGCCGGATCTACTCAGAGATTTCAAGCCTTCTTTTGTGCGAAAATAGGCAGACAACGTTTTGCTATTTGCGGCCTTGGCTAACTTTTCGTCAGCCGAGATGCTGGCAATAAGCAACCCTTTGTGAGCTGGAGAACCTTGACCGGTTGCTGAATCGCCGGGCGAACACGGTCCAAGGATTACGATGGTTCCGGCATTCGAATGTCGATTTTGACGTGAATTGACACAGTAACCAGACGTGCCACCGATCACCACTTGAGAACCATTCACCCGAATAGTTGTAGTATCTTTGGGTTTGGATTGGAGCAACAGCCCGTCCGCCCCAACGCATCCGCTCAGACCTAGCAAACTGACAGACGCAATGAACGGCAAGCTCAACGGCGTTAAACGACGCCGGAATCCAATTTTGTCGTTTTCCAGACTGGTCTGCAGTTTCACGATTTCATCGGCCTTGTGTTCTGGTTCTGGTCGCAATAGGTCACTGCTATTGCTGAACCAAGCCTCTGCCTTAGACAGGCGCCTGGATGCAAGTAGAAAAGATTTCGAGGGCTCTCAGGCATGCTTCCGCTGATGACAGACCAATTCGAAGAATTTGTTGCGTCGGCCAAGCAAAATACAAGCAACTGGCTGCTTTTGGGCGGCGTTTGCCTATTTTTGGTTTTTTACGCAGAACTGTTTCTGTTGATTGCTTCGCTTTTTGCGTTTTGGCATGCCAACTGGCACTTTGCGGATTTTCAAATCGGTTGGAATTCGGTGTCAACGTTGATTTCCAATCCCGACACCCCCAGTGCCATGGTTACGGTTCTGACGACGTTCTTTGGAATGTTTGCGGCAATATTTCTGACGGCGTCGCTGATGCACGGTCGCGGATTGAGTACTCTGATTGGTCATGGCCCAGTGTTTCGCAATTTTTTTGTCGCAGCTATATCACTGGCAGCAATATTGGGTCTTAGTACAATTTTTGCCCATTCTTTCACCGAAATGGTTCCAAATTTGCAGTTGACGGATTGGGTCCTTTGGCTGCCGCTGGGATTACCGCTTCTGTTGCTGCAGATTACTTCTGAAGAGCTTGTATTCCGCGGGTATTTGCTCCAGGAGTTGGCAGCCAGATTCAAAAGTCGCTGGATTTGGTTGGCGCTCCCATCGCTTGTATTTGGCCTGTTACATTTTGAGCCAACGAAATTTGGCATAAATGCTTGGCTTGTGGTTGTTGCTACCGGGCTATTTGGCCTCTTTGCTGCTGATGTCACCATTCGCACTGGTAATTTGGGCGCAGCGCTTGGTTTGCATTTCATCAATAACTTCTTTGCAATGTTTGTGACGTCCCTGAGCGGGACATTAACCGGCTTGAGCCTGTACGTGACGCCGTTTGCAGCAGATCAGACAGACATCGTCAGGCAAATGTTGATATTAGATATTGTTGCCATTGCGACAGTCTATCTCGTTTACCTGATCGCAATTCGCTTGAAACAAGGCCGGAAATTGCATTCTATGTCCGTCGACCCCATGTAATTGTGGCCACGGGTACTGCAAGGACGGAACCTCTATGAACTGGATTTCCAACTATGTTCGGCCAAAGATTAACTCGTTGTTTTCACGCCGCGAAATCCCCGACAATCTTTGGACTAAATGCCCCGAGTGCAGCACGATGCTGTTTCACCGGGAACTGACCGAATACTTGAACGTATGCCCCAGTTGCGAACATCACCTGCACATCACACCGCGCGAGCGGTTTGAAGGTCTCTTTGATGGCGGTTTGTTTGCCGAAGTTGAAGTTCCGCGTCCCGTTGCTGACCCTCTACATTTCAAAGACCAAAAGAAATACCCAGAGCGCATGAAATCCGCTGCCAAATCGACCGGTGAAAAAGAAGCGATGTTGGTTGTAGAAGGCAAGATTGGCCGTACACCGATAGTTGCCGCCGGCCAGGATTTTACTTTCATGGGCGGCTCCATGGGAATGTATGTTGGCAACGCAATCATTACTGCGTGCAAACGGGCAGTTAAGAAAAAATACCCGTTTGTCCTGTTTTCTGCCGCCGGTGGAGCGAGAATGCAGGAAGGTATCCTTTCTCTGATGCAAATGCCGCGCACCACCGTTGCGCTGCAGATGCTGAAGGAAGCCAACTTGCCATTTATTGTCGTTCTGACGCATCCGACAACCGGCGGCGTCACAGCAAGCTACGCAATGCTTGGGGATGTTCATATTGCAGAACCGAACGCTTTGATCTGCTTTGCTGGACCGCGGGTTATCGAGCAAACAATACGTGAAAAGCTGCCCGAAGGATTTCAACGTGCCGAATATTTGCTTGATCACGGAATGCTTGATCGCGTGACCAATCGCAACGATATGCGTGAGGAGCTGATCACGATAACCCGGATGCTGATGAAACAGTCACCGGCAATAAAAGGTGACCTTCCTGCGCCACCGCCTTCGCAGCGAGACGCTGAATACCAGGACGACTAAAAGTGAAGCCGGATAACAGTGACGCCATCCTCGAACGGATGATGTCTTTGCACCCAAAAATCATAGATTTCACCCTGGACCGGATGCACCGACTGCTTGACGCTTTGGGCAATCCGGAAACGAAGCTTCCGCCTGTGATCCACGTGGCGGGAACCAACGGCAAAGGCTCTGCGAGCGCAATGATACGCGCAGGTCTGGAAGAATCCGGGGAACGAGTACACGTATATACATCACCCCATTTAGCGCGTTTTCACGAGCGCATCCGACTGACCGGTTCATTGATCGAAGAATCGCAATTGGCTGAAGTGCTTGAGGAGTGTGAGTCTGCCAATGGTACGGCACCGATTACGTATTTTGAAATAACCACTTGCGCGGCGTTGCTCGCGTTTTCCAGGACACCTGCAGACCGTGTAATTCTGGAAGTCGGACTTGGTGGCCGACTCGATGCCACCAATGTTATTGAACGACCCAATCTCGCAGTCATCACGCCAATCTCGGTCGATCACCAACAATATCTGGGCAACACGATAGAGGAAATAGCAGGTGAAAAAGCCGGCATTCTAAAGCGCAATAGCGTGGCTGTGGTTGGACCACAATCGGACCCGGCGCTGGAGGTAATTGAAAGAAAGGCAACCTGGTTTGGCGCTTCCCTTAAAGTTTATGGGCAGCATTGGCATGTTTGGGAGGAAAACGGGCGGCTGATCTACCAGGACGAATCCGGATTGTTGGACCTACCGATGCCGTCGTTGATTGGTGCGCACCAAGTACAAAATGCAGGAACCGCAATTGCGGCGCTTCGGGTGCTGTCTAAAGATGAAACCGCATGCTCTGCGGCCATGACAAATGTCGAATGGCCCGCCCGTTTGCAGAAGCTTCGACGCGGTCCCCTGGTCGAAGCGGCGAAAAAGGCTGAGATTTGGCTGGACGGCGGCCACAATGTCGCTGCCGGCGAAGCCTTGGCCGAGGCACTTGGGCGACTGCCGGACCGACCACTGCATATGATTGTCGGCATGTTGAACACCAAGGACGTTCAGGGCTACCTTGCGCCGCTGTCAAAATGTGCTGCGACATTGCAAGGCGTTTCGATCCCAGGAGAAGCCTCGACTCTGTCAGCATCAGATACCGTTTTGGCTGCAAGAGAGGTTGGAATCGTGGCGGTGGAAGCAACCGATGTTATGTCTGCGGTTAGCGCGGTCGTAGAAAGAGTCCCACATGCCAGAATCCTGATTTGTGGATCGCTTTATCTGGCTGGGCAAATTTTGCGGGAAAACGGGTAGCTGTAAAAACGAAAAGGGCGACCAAAGCCGCCCTTTCTTAGTATTCAGCACTTGGCTTAGATGCTTTCGCCAATCCAACCCGCCAACGCCGCTTTGGGTGCAGCTCCGGTTTTATTTGAAACGATTTCGCCGTCTTTGAACAGGAACAACGCCGGAATGCCCCGGACGCCTAGTAGCGCAGGTGAGTTAGGGTTTTCGTCCACATTCACCTTGGCGATTTTTACTTTTCCAGCAAGCTCTTCTGACAGTTCTTCCAACGCCGGGCCGATTTGTTTACAAGGACCACACCATTCTGCCCAAAAGTCTACAACCACCGGAAGTTCAGAGTTTTTGACTTCGGCTTCAAACGTTGCGTCGGTCACATGTACTGTTGCCATTTCAATTCTCCAAAAGGGGATTCTTCTTTTTCTGCAAAGTAGGTTTCTCTGCGCACTCGGTCAAGATGTAGGGGGTGTTTGCAAGGCGTGCATCACAATGTCGTGCGGGATTGTCACTAATTTCCCATTTGCGGTCCACAGTACAGACACCATTATTTCCTTGTCCGGATAAATTTGCCCCAGCGCCGCCGCGTAAGCTCCCAGTTGACGTAAGACCCCAATCGGCGTGGCCTCCCGGAGCTCCGGCACAACGCTATTGGTTTTAAAATCAACGGCCAATACACTTTCTTCCGAGATCACCAATCTATCAATTACGCCATCAATCCGCGAACCATCCAGTTCTGGTAACTCGGCTGTCACTCCCACCTCCGCCAAAACATCGTGGGCAAAAATGAATCCCAAATCGGGATTGTCCAGCACTTGATTTGTTTCAGCCAGAACCGACATCAATTCAGACGTGGAGGTCGGGTTGCAGTCGCCCACCAATAATCTTTGCGCCACTGACAAACGCTGACCCTTCGCCACACCTGGTAGGTGCTCCAACAACAAATGTACCTGACGGCCTCTACGAAGCGCGTCCTCCTCTTTCACTTCGCTGTTTTCTCCAGGAAGTGTCTTTGCGCCGCCCAGTTCAGAAGGCGCGATATTTTGTGGAGCCCGCGGTGCCGGAGGAGATATGTGAGCGGCCCAGTCTGGAATTGATTTCAACAATGCGGGTTCAGCTGCTGTGCCATCGTCGTGGTCATCGGCCCAATTGTGCGAAATTGACTGTACCACCCCCACGCAAGGTAAGTTGGTTTCGACAGCACCGGCATTCACGATTGCCTGTTCAATCATATTGTACCAACTCTCGCCGTCTTTGCCGATATTGCCAGCGCCGCAAATTATCAGCCAGGTTTCAGCCCGGGTAAGCGCAACATAAAGCAGGCGTTTTCTTTCCTGCGCCTCAAACAATTTGCGCCGCTCTTGAGCCTGCAACTGGATTTTCGTTGCATTGGCTTTGTCCGTTTTCCAGGCGACGGAACCGGACGGTAGGTTAACAATCTGACTGCGATCCTGAATCTGCCGCTTTGCGGTATCCGGCAGAATGACAATAGGCGCCTCAAGTCCCTTTGCACCATGTACGGTCATTACCCGAATTTGATTAGCGCTCCGATCCATTTCCCTCTTTATCTCGACTTTTCCAGACTCAAACCAATGTAGAAACCCCGAAAGCGTTGGCACTTCGATTTGCTCGTAGCGTAGAGCTTGCGCCAATAGTTCATTGATTCCGTCTTCAACTTCAGCACCCAGGCGCGCCACCAGATTTGAACGCCCTTGAAAGTCGGTCAGGATCATTTCAATAAGCTCAAATGGTCTCAAGTAGTCTGTTTGATTCAATAGTTTCCAAAGTACATCTAAAGTAGAATGGTAGTCATCGGAATGCGCTCTCAAACTTTGCCAGAGAGTGCCCTTTCGCCCATGAGAAAGTGTATAAAGATCAGCTTCCGACAGGCGCAGAATCGGCGACCTCATGGCCTCGGCAAGCGATAAATCATCCTCGGGGAGATCTGCAAATTTTAGCAAAGACAGAATATCACGGACTGCCAATTCGCTACCCACATCTAACCTGTCGGCTCCGGCAACCGGAATGTCTCGCATCTCTAATTCCTTAATGATCGCTCTAAACAATGGGCCCCGACGTTGCACAAGAATTAGGATGTCGCCTGCGGAAATTCGGCGGTGCGGGAATCTCCCCGGTAAGATCTGTTTGGTATTCAACACCTGTTGAACCCAATCAGCCAACCGCTGAGACAATTTCAAGGATGGGTCATTTGGTGCCTGCATATCCAGTGGTTCGTACCACTCTGGTTCTTCGTCAGCCTCTTCTTTTTCCATAAATGGCCAAAGGTCTACGCGACCGGGCATGTCAGCTACAAAGGGACGGTGCCTGATTATCCCGTCAAAATCGTCACCGGCGGCCGCTCCAAAAACCAAATCAACAAGTCGCAAGATTGGCTCCGCAGATCGGAATGAGTACAACAAATTCTGTTGTTCCAGTCGACGTTCGATGTTCAACATTCGGATTGCGAATTGATCGCGCATCCGACTGAATTCCGCGGGGTCGGCGCCCTGAAACGAGTAGATCGACTGTTTTTCGTCGCCAACAACAAATATCGTCCGCTCCGTTGCGCCCGCACCGTTGCCGGAAGTGAATTCCTCTGTCAGTTTTGAAATCACGTCCCATTGTGCGGGACTGGTGTCCTGGGCTTCGTCGACTAAAATATGGTCAATTCCTCCATCCAGTTTGAACAAAACCCATTGCGCGGAGTCAGATGTGCTTAGCAATACTGCTGCTTTGGATATCAGATCGTCGTAGTCCAGCCGCCCCAACGCACTTTTGCGCCGGTCGTATTCTTCAAGGAAAGCCTTTGCGAAAACCGCCAGGGCCTTGGTTCGCTGATGTGCCAGCAGACTGAGTCGTTTTGTTCGTGCAGCCTCAACACTCGGCATATAGTCATCCAGTTCCGCCGCCAATTCCGGATTTAGGTTTCTCAGTTCTTTGGTTGGAATCTTCCCCAACTTGGCGGTATATGGTCCGGATATACTACTGCCTTTGTAAAGAAAGCCGTCTTCCAGAGACAACAAACGAGAATTACTTTTTTCGGGTAAAATATTGTTTTTAATTAATTTTGCTATATTTTGATCTGTTTTCTTACCCAATTCCAAAATGCCTGCTGCTCTGGTTAACAGACCTATCGAATTGTCGTCAAAAAGTTTGCCCGACAATTTTTCAATGCTGTCAGACCTTGTTAATCCGAACATTTCATAAGTGATCGGCTTCATGAGAGCAACGCGATTGCCAACAATTTCACGGAGCAAATCGTCAGGGTCGTTTCCGTCTACAAACTCCGCCAGTCCGTCAACGGCGGCTGTGTTTTTTCTGTCGGCAAGTTCCTCCAGAACTTCCATGCGCAGCATTTTGGCCTGCCGGTCTTCCAGGACTTCAAACTGTGGCGAGACCTGAGACTCCAACGGAAAGCGTCGCAACAGCTTGTCGCAAAACGAGTGAATGGTTTGAATTTTCAAACCACCGGGTGTTTCCAACGCATTGGCGAACAGCGTTCTGGCACCACGCAGCTTTTCAGTACTGAGTCTGGATTCGGATTCCCCGAGAATTAAAAGGGCGTCTCGCAACTTGTTATCCGGCATCATAGCCCACTCACCCAATCGAACGAACAACCGGTTCTGCATTTCAGCCGCTGCAGCCTTGGTATAGGTCAGGCAAAGGACTTTTTGCGGGTCAGTACCGTGCAATAGCAAACGAGCCACACGATCTATCAGTACCCGGGTTTTACCTGATCCCGCATTGGCAGATACCCAGGTTGATGCTGCTGGGTCGGCGGCCCTGATCTGAGCCATGGTTGCATCATCGACTATCATGGCACCTGGATCGTCTTTGCATCGTCGCCATCTTCCCATTCGCCGCGTCGCGAAAGATGGTCAAAATCAGACACGTCGACAGTCATCTGCATTCGCAAGCGTGCTGTGTAGCCTTTTTGCGGGTCATGATACGCAACAATCAACCGGCGCAAATCGTCCCAGGTTTTTGATGTCGCTTTATGTTCCAACGCCACGGACCTAATAATGCCTTCACCTTTGGTCTTTGCTTCCCGGAGACCGATGTATTCAAGTCCGCTGACCGGAGCGGCAGGCACTCCGTCAAAGCCACCAAATTCCGCAATCGCAGCTTCAAGTTGCAGTTGTTTGTCGAAGCTTTTAATTTCCCGGAAGGACGGAGGAGAACCCGATTTGTAGTCATAAATCTTAACGGCACCATCTGAGCCCACGTCGATCCTGTCGGCTTTGGAAGTCAGTAGAAAATCCATTCCTTCCATTTTTCGTGCTCCTGACACTTCCAAAGCAGCAACACGCCGGCCCGTGCGTCGCGTGATCTCGCTGGACACAAACCAGTCAGAAATTCTGGTCAGTCGAGCGAGCCAGAATCTTCGAACCGCGGGCCAGGGAGCCTCATTCTCGAGCACCCGATCTGCTGTCTCCACAAACTGTTTCACAGCGTTTTCTGGTAATTCGTCACGCGTATCGGAAACAAATTTTTCCAACACTTTGTGCAAAGCGATGCCCCGGCTTAGCGCGTCGGCCTCTTTTCCAAGAGCATCGAGTTTTTTTAGTCTTAAAACGCTTCTGACATAGATATCATAAGGGTTCCGTACCAGAGTTTTAATCTTTGTAACCGCGAGTTTGCGCGGCCTTGAGCAGACCGGTGGGCTGGGTGATGGACGAGGCACTTTGGGCAACACAACAGATGGTCGATCCAGCATTCGGGCGTAGTCGATCCAGATTTGCCCGCGCTGCCGCATCTGAGAGATTGAATCTTTGCCTTCGCCTCCCAACCCATTTAAAAGATTGAGAAGTCTTATCATCCACCGGGAGGCTATTGTCGGTGCGTCGCCGTCCCGGACTGAACGGGAAATCAGGACTTCTTTTGCCCCGATTGCCTGTTGAAAGTCATGTGCCGACAATCCGGTCTGACGTTCGGGCAAGGGCAACCCGATTTGTTTTCGCATAGAACGGTTTAACCACGGATCGGGCGTCGCAAGACCAGGCCAGATACCTTCGTTCAAGCCACCGAGTATTACCAGATCTGCACATTGAACCCGCGCTTCCAACGTTCCTAAAATCGACATTTCCGGGTGTACCTTGACAGATTCACGCACAACTTCCCCACGCAATGCGAAGGAGAATAAAGCGTGGTATTCGGCCGCGCCGAGCGGCCCAGCTGCGTCGGCTTCTTGCTTTAATAACCCGAAAACCCGTTCAGCCTCGCGACCGGTCTCTTTTTCCCAAAGCTCGCCGCTGCCCTGGCGGCCAGGCCCAGCGGCCAGCTTCTCCGCAATTTCTCGATGGATGTGCAACCAGTCTGACAATACCAATCGAGAAACTGTGCTCAAAGGTTCAAAAACCGATTGCAGCCATATTGCCCACGTCATTGTGTTCTGACTGCCGTCCCTGTTGGCCCACTGGCTGATCCCCTGAAAATCCACAAACGGGGCTCCGCCGCGCAGCTCCTGTCGCTCCAGATCGCGAGCCAGCCTGCGACTGTCACCGGTCCCGTTTTCGTCCCGGCTGGTCAAAGGGTGCTTAAGAAGAGAGATAAGAGTCAATGGGGTCAACTTCTTGCCGAAACTTCCAGACAGCAACCGAAGAAATATGCCTGGTGGAGTAAGATGCAGCGGTTTGCCAGCGCTGTCGTCAGGAATAATCTGCCAGCGGCGCAAATTGACCGCCACGCGCCGGGTTAATTCTCGGTTCGGCGAAATTAGCACAGCAGATTTACCGTCTTCAGCGGCCTGTCGCAGTCGCAGCGCGATGGCACTTGCTTCTTCCTTGAGGTTTTCAGCTTCGACAAGAGAGATGTCTTGCGTTGCTGTCGCCAGAAGCGGCAGAAGTCGCGGACCCTGCTCCAACCACTGATCGGTGAAAGGCGCAGGGCGCAATGCGAGCGATATCAGCGCATTACGTTCCGGCTGAAAAGGACGACCTCTGCTCCACATTTCAAGATCTCTGGGCTGTAGCGAAAGCGACCTGTAGAACTTATTGATGCCGGATTGCGGGTGATCCATCGTAACCCGTGAATCGCTCAAACTGTCCCAAGATTGCGCGGGCATTTCGTCGTCCACACCCGGCAGAATAACAGCACCCTGGGGCAATTTCGCAACGGCTTTCATGAACAACGCCGAAGCGCCTCGGGAACCTGTTGAACCAGCGACGATAATCGGATGGCTGGGCGGATTTTCTTGCCATTGCTCAACAAATGCAAGCGCCGCTTGACGTTGCCGACTTTGAGGATCAACTGCTGATCTTTCGTCTGAATGATCTGCAAGGATGCGTAAGAACTGAAGGCTCCTGTCCCAATGGGCAGAGAGCTCACCAACCTGGATTTGGTCCAGTTCAGCGAAAGGAACGCCTTCACCCTGCATCTCGTCCATCAATGCGGCAAGCGAGTCTGCCAAGTCAAAGACAGCGGTATGTGGCGCGATATCTGCCTCTTGCTCCAACAACGCGTGAACCAGACGCGCCAATACCAGTCGGCGGCGTAAGGCTGAAACCGGAGGCGGCAGGGTAATCGGCAGCAGCGGGTGTGAAGCAATGTCTGTGATAAGTCGAACTTTGGGCAACAAACGCGCACCGTTTTGCACAAGCAACGTATGTAATCTACGTTCGGCACGGCGTGTGTTTACGAATATCTCAACCCGTGCGAGCGCTTCTGGTGGTTGCCCATGAAGTCGGTCCATTAAACTTGACACGAATTCAGACAAAAAGTCACAACCAATCGGAACTGCAAAGACCCGGGGTCGGGAGTCCGGTTCAAACATCAGACGTCTTTCGGAGTTCGTCTTCTGCCACTGCTATCCCTTCCGGCCGACCAACATCCACCCAGCCGCCGCGGTGAACCGTACCGTATACAGATCCGCGCGCCAGCATCAGATCCCAAACGACGTTCAGCGAAAATTTGCGATCGGGAATAGACTGAAGAGTAGATGTACCGATGATTTGTGCTCCAGAAAAGACCAATGGCGCGTGGTCGCGAATTCCTCTACGGGTCAACCGACTGTCATCATCCATAAAAAAATCGCCAAACCCGGAGTGTTCCTGTGCCTGCTCAATCGGGACCAAGAGTAATAGCGCTTCCATTCGATCCGGTTGCCAGTGACTCGCCAGCTTGGTCAAGGGGTTATCGCCGGTCCAAATTGAATCCGAGTTAATGGTATAGACGACTTGCCGACTCAGAACAGGTAAGGCATTTCTTAACCCTCCACCTGTTTCCAACAATTCATGAGTTTCACGCAGGGTCGTAACCCCAGGCCAATTCAATAGATGTGTTTCGAGAGGCTCTGGCAAGTAATGTGTGTTGACAAACGTCCGCGAAAGTCCAGCTGCGTCAACGACCGCCAGGGTGTGATCTATCAGCGGTTTTCCCAATACCTTGATCATTGACTTTGGGCGATTGGCTGTAAGCGCGCCCATTCGAGTTCCGTAGCCGGCAGCAAAAACCATTACGGTGTCAGGCTGCATTCAATTTTTCTCTTATCTTTGAAACGTTGTCCAGCGTCGGCTCCGGGACATGTTTGTTCACCCATTGCCGCATTTCTGACAATGCTGGGTGTGATAAATCCCGTTGGATGTGTCTCCAAACTCGAGGCAGCAAGTCCAAATAGGTGAATTTTCCGTCTCTCGTACATAGACGCATGAAAATACCAAGAATTTTCAAATTTCGCTGCATTCCTAAAATGCTGTAAGACATGCCGAAAGCTGCTTCTTGGTGCCCGGTAGCGTCCAGATAGCGCCTTTTCATATCGCGTTGTAATTTGTCTGCGGTGTGACGACGGGCATCTTCCAATAGAGACATAATATCATATGCCGGATTGCCAATTAAAGCGTCCTGATAGTCTAGTAATCCTATTCGGTTGGTGGCAGATCTTTCTGGGAGCCACAATAAATTTTCGGCGTGGAAATCTCGAAGAACCAGCACCTGTTGGGCCTGTGGAATTTTCTCACAGCAGTCAGCTATCAAGTTATCGAACTGGTCGGTCAGGGCCTTTGATACAGGTCCGCCAGTTACCGCGGGCAAATACCATTGCACCAAAAGCATGGCTTCGCGCCGATAAGTTGCGATGTCATAAAACGGCAGCCCGGCGGGCACCGGGTGACTATGCAACACGACCAACAAGTCGATCGCTACCTCATAGATTTGTTGCTCCATTGTACTGTGATCACTGCAAATTCGCGCAAATAAAGCGTCGCCTAAGTCCTCTATCAGAAGAAGGCCGTTTTCGTAGTCACAATGGATAGTCTTTGGTACAGATAAACCAAATCCCTGCAAAATTTTGGTTACTTTGACAAAAGCTTTTACAGAAGACGCAGCTTCAGGTGGGGTCTTCATCAGAACGACAGATTGATTATCTTCGTCGTCATAAAGTCGCTCGTAGCTACGATTAGAAGCATCCCCGGCCAGAACTTCTCTGGCTGCCGCAGACCAACCGCATTCTCTCAGAAATTCGGTTACCCGCAGGGTACGATCAGTCATTCTTAGTTCCGTTGCTGGTCAACACAAAGGTCAGCATGTCTGCAACAGTGTTCCATTTCGCTGCTTGCCATTCAAGGCTCAGTGTTCGCGTCTGATCACTGACGACTCCAAATCGAAGCCATATCGCGTCCGATGGGGCCAGTTCTCCCAATCTTTCGGGCCACTCAACGAGGCATATTGCTTCGTTGAAAGCGGAATCCAGACCCAATTCGTACAATTCATCCAAATTTTCCAACCGGTACAGATCTGCGTGCCAGAGTTCGTCACTTCCCACGTGATAAGTCTGGATCAAGGTGAATGTTGGTGAAGGAATGTCTTCAACCAAACCGTACTCTCCCTGACGCGTCTGAATCAAACGTCGCGCAAAATCTGTTTTCCCTGCACCAACAGGCCCTTGCAATAAAACAGTGTCACCAACCGTGAGAACCTCGGCGAAACATTTAGCAGCGCTTTCTGTTTCTTGAGTGTTATTTAGCACGAATTTCCGCTGCATTTCTTAGCTTCAATATCTCGCCACATATTCTGGAACGGTTCACACTAAGTCGAAATGATGAGGATGCCCAGTGATCATGCAACAATGGCCATCGAAGGTGTGGAATTGTAATGCGGGTGCGCGCCGATTTCTTTGAGTTCATGGGATCCAAGCCGCAAATTGGAGATCTTTTACAGGACTATAGGCAACTATGCGTTGTTCACAATCGCTTTGGCTGCAGAGCGTTTGGAAGCTGTACAACGTTTGAACTCGCAGAAAATTTGACCACCGGAAATTGGCGAAAATGTCATTTCAACTAGATTGCTTGGCAACATCAGGGCCATTGCCTGCCACTGGCTGCGTTCTACAGCGTTCAACACAAAGTCTCGAAAATCACCCCAAACAGGACTTGGTGCACATTTTTCCTGCAATAGTCGACTTAGCTCGACTGCATTAATGGGAGAGGCAGAATTCGAAAGTGTTCTACCCCACATTTCATCAAATGCTTCGTTTGCAAACGCCAACTCTCCCGTGGCGTCAATAATCGCGACTCCTTGTGCAAGGCTGTCAAAAGCCGAGTAGAGCTGTTCCAACTCTAATCTGTATTGGCGTTCCACGGTCACGGCTTTTGATATGTCTTCGAATAATAGGGCAATGCCGCCCTTCAAATGGGGTCGGCCAACAACCCTGAGCACCTGCCCGGAAGACAATGCCCATTCGGCAAGGTAGTTCCCTGCAATAGACCCATTTTCCAAATCAATCAGCAACTGTCGAAACGATTGGTAATCTTTTGGTTCAGGTACCGTGCCCTGGTTGTGCAATCGATCCAGAAAATTACGCAAGCTTGGGCGGCGTATCAGCCATTCCGCAGGAACATCCAAGAGATCCGACAGAGCTGGATTAAATAGCGACAAGTCACGCGTTTTATCGAAAATAGCCAGACCGATCGGCAGATGCGCAAAGGTCTGAGTCAGCGTTTGAATAAACCTCTGCAATTCTTGTTCAGCCTCAATCAAAGCAGTGGCGTCGGAAGCATAGTAAAAATCGACCCCCGCTAAACATGATTTGGTTACAGTAAATTCAGCGGCCCTCAATGACTTTGTTCTGCGCAGCCGCATTCTCGCAGAGGCACCGCTCTTGAGGGCATCCGGTGATCCCTGAAAGGCTTGCGATCCCTTCGATTTTTGACCGCGAAAAATATCGTCAAATAGAGCATTTTGCCAAGATACCTCACCATTTTGTTCTGTCCAAATAGCCATGGGAGCGAGATTGAGTGCGGAGTTTATCGGGGCATCTTTTTGTTGAAGGCCAAAATCGCTTTTACCAGGACGCAGTAAGTAACTTTGAAAACCCCAAGCAATACCGGCCCCCACAACAAAGAGGAGCACCAACTGGGGAATAACATTGAGGATGAAATCTGACAAAATGGGGCAGCAAAGGAGTTGTTACGCTTATAAAAAGTAACCACAGTGCTGGTTAACAAGCAGTTAATGGGCGTAACAGTGTCTGGCATTTCGTCGGGGTTATTGGAGAAATGCAAAAAAAACCTCTGAGCCGAAAATGGAATGTCGCTACACCAGAACGGGAGGGTTAGGGCCGATCGCAGCACCGCGTACCTGTTCAAATTCTGCCCTGTTCCAACGCACATTTACTATGGCCCCAGTCGCATCTGCCATATTCTTTAGATAGCGGTTAGAACCGGCACTGGATTGCCTATCCAGCGCTGCGTTGGCAAAGGTTAATCGAGCACCTGTACGTTCCAGCATAGTTTTCGCAATGAACAAGCCCAGCCCCATTCCCTGATATTCTGGTCTGGCTGGTTTTCTGACGTGCTGGCCTTTTCGTTTGGCCAAGAATGGGTCCCCGATCCGACCAATCAGTTCAATCGGAAATCCGTGTCCATCATCGCCAACAAGTATTCGAATGGAACTCTCAGTCCAAACCGATTGTACCCAAACAGTCGTTTCTGCAAAATCGACGGCGTTCTGAACAAGATTTCGTATGCCATGAATTATTTCGGGTTTATTTGAAACAAAGGGAATATCTCCTATATTCGATAAATCGGTTTCGCCGTTGGCCAAAAATATGAATTCTTTCCCGCGGTCTAGATGTGGTTCAGCCGCCGTTTGCACAATCGATGTTAACGGGATGGTTTTGATTTGCATGTCGTCTTTTCCAACCTGACCCATATCCCGGAGTATCTGCCGAAGCCTTTCAGTTTGGGATAAAATCAGCTTGGCGTCTTCCTGCAAACTTGGGTGTTCGGCCAGGTCTTCGACCAGCTCAGAAGACACGAGTTTAATTGTTGCCAACGGTGTTCCCATCTCATGTGCTGCCGCGGCAACAACGCCCCCCAACATGGTGAGTTCGTGTTCCCGCGCCATTGCCATTTGAGTTGTGCTCAACGCTTGCGACATTGTGAACGTCTCAACTGTCACCCGACGCGCATAAGCGGACAAAAATATAATCCCGATCGCCAGTGAAGACCAGGTACCAAGTAAGAATATGTCCGGGAGCGCAATTGAAACTCCGGAGCGCGTATTTAGGGGAACATAGAAATTGGCCAAAAAGGTAATTGAAGCAAGTGCAACGCCACCCACAAGTAGCGTCGCGTCGCGTTTCAAGGCAGTTGCCGATATGGTGACGGGTGCCAAAATGAGGAGTGCAAACGGGTTGTTCAATCCGCCATTCAAGTAAAGAAGCAAAACCAATTGGCCCAGGTCGAAAAGCAACATCAAAGTTGTCTGTCGCTGCGAAAGACGCTTGTTTTCTGGCAATACAAAAGTTGCCACAAGGTTGAATATCACGGAAGCGCCGATCGCCAGTGTGCAATAGCCAACAAGCAAATCCAGATCCAGAAAGTATACGCAAGCGAATACCGCAAGTGATTGGCCGGCAATAGCGAGCCAGCGCAGCATGATCAGCGTACGAACTCGCACCCATTCGCTGCGGGCGGAATTATCAAAAATGCTTGGTGAGGTATCTTGCATGCCATTCACCGGCTTGTGATGTTTTGACGCCTTGCGCGTTTCGCAATTCTGGGTTCAAAGCTAAGGTAAGTAGAAAGTTCAATAAACCACAAGAGCCAAACTTCAGAGGAAATATGTCGAAACTCGCTGCCATCTCTGCTTCTGCTGTCGTAGCTTTCGGTCTTGGGACAGCCGCGTATTTTGTCCTTGCGCCCACCGGCACTGACAATTGCAGTGGCTCGGTCGTCACAGGTGGCAAATCAACCATTGGCGGTGCCTTTACTTTGGTCACTCACCAAGGTGAAACAGTAACCGACAAAGATATCCTTACCGGGCCATCTCTTGTATATTTTGGTTACACGTATTGTCCCGACGTTTGCCCGCTTGACACCGCGCGAAACGCAGAAGCAATCGATATTCTCGATACGGTGGGGATCGACGTTCAACCGGTCTTTATTACGATTGACCCGGAACGCGACACGCCAGATGTATTGGCCGATTTTGTCGAAGTTATTCATCCCCGCATGCTCGGACTTACGGGAACCGCTGCACAAGTCGACGTTGCGTCAAAGGCCTATAGCACTTACTACGCTAAAAATGGCGACAGCGAAGACTATTTAATGGACCATACGACATTTAGCTATTTGATGGGTCCGGATGAAATGTGGGAATTTTACCGGCGCAATGTGACGCCGGAGGAAATGGCCAAATCAATTGCTTGCTACGTCGACAAACATAGCTGAAATCTGAAAACTCGTCTCTGAAATTGACCCTTATAGGTGCGTTTGACCTTGTTGTTAGGACCGATTAGAAACGCCGCAAGCGAAGGCGACAAGGGCGTATGCAATGGCAGAACGGGAACTGCGGAATATCGGCGAGGATAACACTCTGCTGATATTGGATGACGATGAGCCATTTCGCAGAAGACTCGCGCGGGCAATGGAAAAGCGCGGCTTCAACCCCACTGCTCTGGATTCTGTTGCGGCCGGGCGTGCGTTTTGTACGGCGACTCCGCCAGCCTATGCCGTCGTGGATCTAAGGCTCGAAGACGGAACGGGATTGGACGTTGTCGAAGTTCTGCGTAGCCAGCGTCCCGATGCTCGGGTAATTGTGTTGACCGGATACGGAGCAATTGCCACCGCCGTTGCCGCGGTGAAAATCGGAGCCACGGATTATCTGTCGAAACCCGCAGACGCAAACGACGTGACTAATGCTCTATTGGCCACCGGAGGAGAAAAACCGCCGCCGCCTGAAAACCCGATGTCTGCTGACCGGGTGCGATGGGAGCATATCCAGCGCGTTTTTGAACTTTGCGATCGCAATGTTTCCGAAACAGCCCGCCGCCTGAACATGCATCGCCGGACTTTGCAGCGGATATTGGCAAAACGCAGCCCGCGTTAGAGCGGTTCAGGATTAAGTCGAACCGGCTTGAACCTGAACTGCCGGTATAAGTATCTGGCGTTGCAGTGTTTCACGTTTCGTAGTGCGGGAAACAAAACCAGAAATGTCCTAAACTGCTCTGCGCAGCCAGCCGATAAAGGTATCCAGCTTTTTTGACCGGCGGCTTTTTTGGGTAACAAGGTGATACCCCAAATCCTCATTTTGGGTTTCCAACAGGCTTACCAAAGTACCCTCAGCCAGATCCCTTTCAACCAGCGCAGCGGCCTGAACAGACAACCCATACCCGGACCGCAGAGCCGAAAGAACCAGATTATTGGAGTCAAAAAGGCCGATCCGGGTCTTGCTGAAATCAATGCCAAGGCTGTCGGCCCAGAGCCGATGCTCGTCGACCAAAGACTCGCGCAGCCAAGGGTAATTTTGAAGCTCCGACTGTTTGGGCAGCGGTTTTCCGCTCCAAAGTGAAGGGTTGCCAACAACGGCAACCCTCGTGGATGTCAGCAGCTCGCTATCGCAACCCAGCCAGTCGCCACTCCCATAGCGAATTGCCAGATCAATTCCATCCCGCCGCAAGTCAAACAGCCGGGTTCCGGGTTTCAGCACAAGTTCGATATCTGGATGCGCCGCCCAGAATTCACCAAGCCGCGGCATCAGCCAGTTTTCGGCAAACGTGGGCGTCAGTGTGATTTGCAGCGCTCCTGAGTCCGCCGTCGTGGCTAGGTCGCTCACGCCGGACTCGATCACCCCAAATCCTTCGCTCAGGCAACCTGCAAGCCTGCGGCCCGCATCGGACACTTCGACGTTTCGCCCGGCACGAAAAACCAGATCGGTGGAAAAGAACGCCTCCAGCGCCCGAACATGCTGCGCGATCGCCGCATGAGTAACGTTCAAAGATCGAGCAGCGGCACTGAAGCCACCAAGTCTTGCGGTCGCTTCAAAGGCCCGAAGGCTTGCGAGTGAAGGTATCTTGTTCCAGTTCATCGGCTTGTTAGTTGTACTTACATATTGGAAATATTCCTGATTCGCGTTCGGCGGTCAATACCGGTAGAAATGAAGCAACAAAAATGATCGGAGTATAGCCATGTTAACAATATTTGCAGATGCAATGATGACAGCGACCAGAACTTCAACCTGTGGCGGCTGGCCTGATTGTGCAGATCAGCTGCCGCCGCGTGGTAGCAAGGACAACTTCCATGAAACCAGCCACCAAGCCCGCAGTAAATGGAAGCAGATACTTGGAATCTGGTAGTAAAAGTTCAGATCATTAAGTTAACTACCGTACAAGTCGTTAAACGCTTCCAAAAATTGCCCTTTAACCTCCATCGGCGGGTGCGGACGCAGCCGCCGATTGGGTAAATCGGCAAGCACCGGTTTCCCAAAAAGCTTGTCCGCTTCACTCTCAGAAAACCCGGCAATTTGGACGGATTCCAACCACGCTGACAACCGATCAGCCCGCTTAATCTGTTTCTTTACCGAAGCGGGGATTTCCGTTGGAAGCCCAAACCGCAAATGGATTGCTGCAGTCAGCCGGTCGTCCATTGCCTTGTAGTCCGGGCCTACAGCGGATTTGACCGGAGAAATCATATCGCCAATTACGTATTCTGGCGCATCATGTAGCAACGCAGCAAGGCGCCATCTCTTGTCAGCGCGGGGGTTCAGCCGTGTGAACAACTCCTCCACAAAAATGGAATGCTCGGCCACCGAATAGGGATAATCTCCATGTGTCTGCCCGTTCCAGCGGGCGACAAAAGCTAGCCCGTGAGCGATGTCTTCGATCTCTATGTCCAGCGGCGATGGGTCCAGCAGGTCTAACCTGCGTCCCGACAACATTCGCTGCCATGCACGGGGCGGTTTGGACATATTCCGTTTCTCCAACTTGGATACGTTGATCTTGTTGGCAGTGTCATCTTGGCCGATTGAATCAGAGGCCAGAGCCAAATAGTATCCTATACCTGAATTTGATCGTTTTGGTTAAATATCCCAAAGACGTCAATGCGCGATGCATGGCTGTTGGCAATTATGTTGAGGTCTCGCCAAATCGTATAAATAACGTTGGTTGCCGTGTCTAACTACCAATGCTAAGGGGACACCTGACAATTGCTACAGAGGCAGGAGCATTGAACAATATGGCTCACGATTACATTGTAAAAGATATCTCTCTGGCCGATTTTGGTCGCAAAGAAATGGATATTGCTGAAACAGAAATGCCGGGCCTGATGGCGCTACGCGAAGAGTATGGTGAAAGCCAGCCGCTGAAAGGTGCTCGGATTGCAGGTTCTCTACATATGACGATTCAGACAGCGGTGCTGATCGAAACTCTTGTCGCCCTGGGTGCCAAAGTACGCTGGGCGTCGTGCAACATCTTTTCGACCCAGGACCATGCAGCAGCGGCTGTCGCGGCTTCCGGTGTTCCGGTTTTTGCGATTAAAGGCGAAACACTGGAAGAATATTGGGATTACGCCGATAAAATCTTTGATTTTGCCGAAGGCGCAAATCTGATTCTGGACGATGGCGGCGATGCAACCATGTATATCCTGATTGGTGCGCGTGTAGGGGCGGGCGAAACAGGGCTGATCGAAACCCCAACGTCAGACGAAGAAGTTGAGCTGTTCAAGCAGATTAAGAAACGCCTCGCCGCCAATCCAGGCTGGTTCACCAAGCAACGAGACCTGCTGCAGGGTGTTTCAGAAGAAACAACAACTGGAGTGCACCGTCTGTACCAGTTGGTCGAGCAGGGTTTGTTGCCTTTCCCAGCGATCAACGTCAACGACTCTGTCACTAAATCCAAATTTGACAACAAATATGGGTGCAAAGAATCGCTGGTTGATGGCATTCGCCGTGCAACAGATACAATGATGGCTGGCAAAACCGCGGTTGTTTGCGGTTACGGCGACGTTGGCAAAGGCTCTTCAGCCTCTTTGCGGGGCGCCGGCGCGCGGGTGAAAGTGACTGAAGTCGATCCCATATGTGCTCTCCAGGCTGCGATGGATGGCTTTGAAGTTGTGACACTGGAAGACGCGATGCGAGATGCTGACATCTTCATCACAACGACTGGCAACAAAGATGTGATCCGAATCGAACATATGCGTGAAATGAAGGATATGGCGATTGTTGGAAACATTGGCCATTTCGACAACGAAATTCAGGTTGCTGCGCTGAAAAACCACAAATGGACCAACATCAAAGATCAGGTGGACATGATTGAAATGCCATCGGGCAACCGCATGATCCTGTTGTCACAAGGGCGCCTGTTGAACCTTGGCAACGCTACCGGCCATCCGTCATTTGTCATGTCCGCCAGTTTTACCAATCAGGTTCTGGCGCAGATCGAACTATGGACAAAAGCAGATGAATACAAAAACGAGGTCTATATTCTGCCCAAACATCTGGACGAAAAAGTGGCGCGGCTTCACCTGCAAAAAATCGGCGTGAAACTTACTGAGTTGAGCAAAGACCAAGCCGATTATATCGGAGTCACCCAAGAGGGTCCATTTAAGCCGGAACACTATCGTTATTGATATCTGCAGCATCTGAGATTGAAAAAGCGACTGCAATGGCGGTCGCTTTTTTGTTAGACGCTGTCAAAAAAATGCCTTCTTCTTTGTTGGTCGGGAGAGGAGCTGCTTTATGACTGACGCCAACCCCAGGAAGCGCCGCCGCCGTGCTTCTATGCAGCAAACACGTGCTGTTCGTAAAACGTCATATCAGAATCTGCGTCATCCCCTGACACCACAAGCCCTGTTTAGTAAGGAAGAAGTTCAGAGAATCCACCGGACCGCATTGCAGGTCTTGCAAGAATTAGGTATCCGTTTTCTATTGCCGGAAGCGCGACAACTGCTTGTTTCTGCTGGCGCCGTCGAGCGTTCCGGCGAAATGATCCATATCGGTGAAGATATGGTTACAGCGGCGCTTGCCACTGCGCCTCGATCTTTCAGAATCCGCGCTGCAAACCCTGTCAGAGATGTAATCTACGAACCCGGTGCCATGATATTCAAAGCGGGGTCCGGCTGTCCCAATGCAAATGACCTGACCCGCGGTCGTCGGCCCGGTTCGCTGCGCGATTTTGAGGAAACGCTCAAGCTACAGCAAAGTTTTGATGTAATCCATTTGCACGGACCGTCCGCTGAACCACAGGATGTGCCAATCAACCTGCGTCATTATTCTATGATGCGGTCGCAGTACCAGATCGGTGACAAGCCTGTGTTTGTGTACGCGCGAGGTCGCGGGCAGGTGAAAGAATGTTTCGAGATGATCCAGCTTGCGAATAAACTGGGTAGTAACGAATTCGGGTCTCAGGTTTGGTGTACTACGGTCATCAACTCCAACTCTCCGCGACTGATCGACAACCCGATGGCGCAGGGCATCATAGATTTTGCCCGCGCCGGGCAACTCGCTATAATCACACCGTTCTGTTTGGCTGGTGCCATGGCGCCGATCACGGTTGCAGGGGCCTTGACGTTGCAACATGCCGAAGCACTGGCGTGTATTACGCTGGCACAAATAGCCCAGCCTGGTGCCCCTGTCTCTTACGGTGGGTTCAGTTCGAATGTTGACATGAAATCAGGTGCTCCGGCCTTTGGAACTCCGGAACATGTGCAGATGCAAATAGGCAGTGGCCAGTTGGCGAGGCTGATCGGAATGCCGTGGCGATCAGCGGCGGGTTCGGCGTCAAATGTTGCGGATATGCAAGCGGCTGGCGAAACCCATATGGCGCTTTGGGGTGCGATGGCTGCCAACGCGACGCTGACCATTCATGCGGCTGGTTGGTTGGAAGGTGGCCTAACATTTGGGTATGAAAAATTCATCAATGACATTGAGGCACTTCAATCAATCGCCGAACTTTGCTCCAAGCCGTCTGCGGCAGAAGAAGAAATAGGGTTTGAGGCACTCAAGGATGTTTCACCCGGCGGCCATTTCTTTGCCACGAAACATACAATGGAACGCTATCAAACAGCATTTTATCAACCGTTGGTGGCCGATCTTTCAAATTTTGGTGCTTGGAGCGAGGCTGGTTCACGTACGGCAACCGAAAGGGCCGCCGATATTTGGCAAGATGTTTTACGTGACTTCGTACAGCCCGCAGGATGTGAGGAACGCGGCGACCGCCTCAAATCTTATATTGCAACCAAGACAGCCGCGGGAGGCAAAGCCCCGGTCGATTGATATCGTTGCTGTATTCGCCGGTAAGCCAAAAGAAATTCACCTGCCCCCTATTTTTGCGACATCACATCCCCTACATTTCCACTCGGGGAGGATAGCCCGCCATCTTTGGTCAAGGGGCCTTCTTAGGGAACGGCATTCAAACAGTAACGATATTCAACAAGGAGACTCAAATGGGCAAGCGCGACGAACTGATCGCTAAATACGCCGACGATCTGAAAAGCAAATGCGGTATGACGCCGAATATGGATCTGCTGACCAAAGTGACCATCGGTTGTGGTCCGGCAATTTATAATGCCGATGCATCTACGATTGCCGGCGGTCAGGACAGTGAGCCGGAGACCGTTAAAAACAACTTTCTGATCAAGAAACTCGGATTGTCAGACGGACCGGAACTGATGAGCGCGATTAACACGGCGATTGACAAATACGGCCGGTCTGAGCGGAATAAATACCGCGCGGTTGTCTATTACATGTTGACCAAACATTTTGGCAAAGAGTCGGTTTACGGCTAACGCTAATCGATTTTTCTGGCAATACAGGGCGCTCGTAAAGGGGCGCCCTTTTGGTTTCGCCTGTTGCCAACAGAATATTTTGGTTTGGTGGCGGAGACGAAGCGATTCGAACCCTCGAGACCCTTCCGAGCCTACTCCCTTAGCAGAGAACGGACGGTAAGTCATTTTTATGATAGTTATCAATAAATTACGTGAAATTTCTGCATTCACTACACGGATTTTACACGGATTTCGATAAACCTTTGATGTTAAAGGAATATTATAAGGTTATCTTCACATTGAGTTGAAACGGTCAAACCGCGTCCAATTCAAAACCGATTCCACAGTTCATGAATGAATATCAGGTTTGTAGAGGAAGCGACCTTTTGCTGCACGTGCGCAAAACCTCGATCTAACTCTCCCATTTGGGAAAGGGCGGGAAGGAGACCTTCGCTGCACCTTG
Organism: Amylibacter sp.; assembly: GCA_965237555.1. Lineage (GTDB taxonomy): Bacteria > Pseudomonadota > Alphaproteobacteria > Rhodobacterales > Rhodobacteraceae > Amylibacter. Next base: position 1,239,133 of record CBDEFU010000001.1, on the reverse strand, counting down.
CATCAAGGTCTGCTTTGCGGACAAAGTTGCCGTTCGTATTTCGTGACAATTTGGGAAGAACGGCCCTCAGCGGGCCTTGGTGCTTGTTGCAGCGAACGGCAGCTTTGAGCCCTTATTGCAGATTCGAATAATTTGGGTATTCTGCCACGCAGAGCATCAGTAGATAAAGTAGAAAATGATATGATCACAAGAGTTTGGCACGGATGGACACGCCCCGAAGACGCTGACACTTATGAGGAATTGCTCAAGACCGAGATCTTCCCCGGCATTCTCTCGAAAGACATTGCCGGATTGCAGAGGATTGAAATGCTGCGACGGGAAGCTGGTGATGAAGTAGAGTTCATGGTCGTTATGCGCTTTACTGATATCGAAAGTGTGCGCACCATGACGGGGGGTGAAGAAAGCCAAGCCTACATACCTGATGCGGCTCGCAAGGTCCTGAAGCGCTTTGAGCAAACGGCACGACATTTTGAGACGCGCATTATCGAAGCCGTCCCGGCGCAGGCAAGAAATGGATGAAGCATTCCCGTATGCCGCTCTGCAGCGAATAGCGGCAGTGTCCCACATTGCAGACCTTGGTCCATCATGCAGCGAAAGTCCGCATTCCGCCCTTCGTGACAGATGCTGCGCTTTAGGTGAAGGTCAAGTAAGGGCTCAAACCTGCCGTTCGCTGCGTCATGCTCCAATGTCCGCTATGGGCCGTCTTTGTCGCGCTGAAAATGCTGCTTGAAGTCACTCCCAGTTTACGCGCTTTTCTGCGGCGACTAACAGCTCGTAAAAAGCTATTTGTGCTGACCGGCTCAAAAAAATGAATTCAAATCATCATGTTATTGGACGGTTAGGGCTACACGGATTTTACACGGAAATGACCGGAAATGACCGGATTTTCATCTTAAAACGTGAAATTCATCCTAAATAGCTGGCTCTTTTTGTGGTTCTTCCAACGCTCAAGGGGAAAAAATTACATTTAAAATCAATGGGTTGTGGCGGAGACGAAGGGATTCGAACCCTCGAGACCCTTCCGAGCCTACTCCCTTAGCAGGGGAGCGCCTTCGACCACTCGGCCACGTCTCCGCCGCCGTGTTTATTGGCAAGCCACGCCGGAGACAAGCGTAATTTTCGCAGCACCGCCAAGAACGGGGGCCCGCGTTGGGAGGCTATTTCTATCTTACGGAATCTGCATTCAGGCTCTTGTTTGTTTTCTCATATCTGCTGCATTGACGCCAGCTACGGCGACGGGTTTTTTCATGGCGTCGCGTCGGAAGGGCTCGCCGAGTTCCTGGTTGATCAGGGCCTCAACGAAGGTGGTTTTGCCCTGCTTCTGCGCCTTGATTGCGGTGTTGAGCGCGTCGGTCAGTTCGTCCATGGTGTGGGCGCGGACCCCGATCAGGCCGCAGGCCTCGGCGATGCCGGCATAATTGACATCATCATCCAGTTCGGTGCCGACAAAGTTGTCGTCATACCACAGCGTGGTGTTGCGCTTTTCAGCGCCCCATTGATAGTTGCGGAAGATCACCATGGTGATGGCGGGCCATTCAGCGCGGCCGCAGGCGGTCATCTCGTTCATCGAGATGCCAAAGGCGCCGTCTCCGGCAAAGCCGACCACCGGCGTATCCGGGTTGCCGATCTTGGCGCCCAGGATCGACGGGAAGCCATAGCCGCAGGGGCCAAACAGTCCCGGTGCGAGGTATTTGCGGCCCGCCTCAAACGACGGATAGGCGTTGCCGATGGCGCAGTTGTTGCCAATGTCAGAGCTGATGATCGCGTCTTTGGGCAGGGCGGACTGGATCGCCCGCCAGGCTTTGCGCGGGCTCAGCCAGTCAGGTTTTGCGCTGCGTGCGCGCGCATTCCAGGTGGTGCCCACATCATCCTCTTCGTGGTCCATCGAGGTCAGCTCCTGGGCCCAGGCTGATTTGGTTTTGGCGATGGTCTCTTTGCGCTCCGCGCGGCCCGCATCCCCGGCGGCATCCCCCAGCTGTGCCAGAATGCTCTGCGCCACCTTCTTGGCGTCACCGACAATGCCCACGCTGACGGTTTTGGTCAGCCCGATCCGGTCCGGGTTGATATCGACCTGAATGATCCTGGCGTCTCTGGGCCAGTACTCAATGCCATAGCCCGGCAGGGTTGAGAACGGGTTCAGCCGGGTGCCCAGAGCCAGCACAACGTCGGCCTTGGAGATCAACTCCATGCCGGCCTTGGAGCCGTTATAGCCCAGCGGCCCGGTAAACAGCGGGTGGCTGCCCGGAAAGGCATCATTGTGCTGATAGCCACAGCACACCGGCGCATCCAGACGTTCGGCCAGGGCAATGGATGCATCAATCGCGCCGCCAATCACCACACCGGCCCCGTTCAGGATCACCGGGAATGTCGCGCCCGACAACAGATCAGCCGCCGCCGTGACCGCGTCGGCACCCCCCGCCGGGCGCTCAAACTCGACGATTGCCGGCAGATCAATGTCGATCACCTGAGTGAAGAAATCCCGCGGCACGTTGATCTGGGCCGGGGCCGAGGCGCGCTTGGCCTGACAGATCACCCGGTTCAGAACCTCCGCCATGCGCGACGGATCGCGGACCTCTTCCTGATAGGCCACCATGTCGGAAAACAGCGCCATCTGCTCGACCTCCTGAAAACCGCCCTGGCCCATGGTCTTGTTGGCAGCCTGCGGGGTCACCAGCAGCAGCGGAGTGTGGTTCCAATAGGCGGTTTTCACCGGGGTTACAAAATTGGTGATGCCCGGCCCGTTCTGCGCAACCATCATCGACATCTGACCGTTCGAGCGCGAAAAACCGTCCGCCATCATCCCCGCCGTATATTCATGCGCACAATCCCAGAACCTAATCCCCGCCTGTGGAAACAAATCCGAAATCGGCATCATCGCAGACCCAATAATCCCAAACGCATGCTCAATTCCATGCAACTGCAATACCTTGATAAATGCCTCTTCCGTCGTCATCTTCATGATTGGGTTCCTTAAAAAGCAGCGGCTGCAATTCCGCATAATGTCTGATAACAGGCAAGGCAGAGCCGGCCTGTGTTTACGCATCCTTAAAGCGGCAAATCTAAATCCGGATGTAGGGCCAGTTGATCGGGCATATGATTCCAGCTTGCGTCTAGGTAGCGGACAGCGCGAAATCTGATCTTGAATACCCCTGAATATAAAGCAGACCAGTCAAATCTGTATGGTTTAGCCTGACATCACATTCTGCGGCTACAACCGGCTTGGCGTGCAACGCGACGCCGGTGCCTGCCAGCCTTAACATGCCAAGGTCGTTGGCCCCGTCGCCAACTGCGATAACGTCTGCGGGCTCCAGCTCCCTGTCCAGGACGATATCCTGCAGCGCCTGAATTTTTGCTTCACGTCCCAAAATAGGAGTGCCCGGTTCCCCGCTTAGTACAGCACCTTCGCGCATCAGCGTATTGGCTCTGTTTTCATCAAAACCAAGTTGTTCCGCGATAGCCGACGTAAAATCGACAAAGCCGCCGGAGACAAGTGCGGTATAGGCACCGTTGGCCTTCATTGTTGCTACCAGTTGCGCTGCCCCGGGCATCAGCGTGATACGCTGATCCAATACAGTTTGGATAACAGCGACATCCAAGCCTTTGAGCAAACCAACACGCTCTCGCAGAGACGCTTCAAAATCCAGCTCACCGTTCATGGCGCGGGCGGTGATTTCGGCTACGCGAGAACCGACTCCAGCTTTAGCAGCCAGTTCATCGATGCATTCCTGTTGGATCATTGTGCTGTCCATATCAGCCAGCAGTACCTTTTTGCGTCGGCCCCGTGCCGGTTGGACAACAAGATCAATGTGGCGGGATTGCAAGCCCTGCCAGACCGCTTCCCAATCGTTGGGAAATCGATTCAGGAGAATGTCACAAGCCACAGCCCCTGCCAGCCAATCAACGGATTCACCTGTCAATGCCGTCTGAGTGTCCTCTGCAATTTGAGCGGTCAAATTTGCTTTGGCCGGGTCAGCAATCAGGGTTGCAACAAACATCTGTGAATTTCCTATCGTAAACTTACCGACCCGTTTGCGGCACCTTATTTGCCAAAACCGGCGGAATGGCCAGCCTTAGCTGTTGTGAAACCTAGTGCAAGGACATAGAGCCGCAGGTGGGACACCTCTCCCCAACGAGAGGCAATTATCTGTGAGGGTAACACCGATGACAATCAAGAAACCGGACGTTCGTCCGAGCAATCCCCAATTCTCATCCGGTCCATGCACCAAGCCGCCAACATGGTCGCTGGCAGAACTAAGGGATGCCGCCCTGGGCCGCTCGCACCGCGCGGCAATCGGCAAAGACAAACTGAATTTAGCAATTGAAACCACCCGCGCAGTGCTGGAAGTGCCCGCTAAATATCGCATCGGCATAGTACCTGCGTCCGATACAGGTGCGGTGGAAATGGCACTTTGGTCGCTGCTGGGCGCGCGCGACGTTGATATGCTAAGTTGGGAAAGTTTCGGTGCCGGCTGGGTCAATGACGCGGTCAAGCAACTGCATCTGCCGGTGAACCATCACCATGCGGATTATGGGCAGTTGCCGGATCTGGGTGCCGTGAATTTTGACAATGACGTGGTGTTTACCTGGAACGGCACCACATCGGGTGTCCGGGTTCTCAATGGTGATTTCATTCCAGCGGATCGTGACGGATTGACGATTTGTGACGCAACGTCCGCTGCTTTTGCGCAGGATCTGACGTGGAACAAGCTGGATGTAACAACTTTCAGCTGGCAAAAAGTGCTTGGCGGCGAGGCCGCGCACGGTGTTCTTATCCTGTCACCCCGTGCAGTGAAACGACTGGAATCCTATACACCACCCTGGCCACTGCCGAAAATATTCCGTCTGACTAAAGGCGGCAAGCTGATTGAAGGCATCTTTAACGGTGCAACCATCAACACACCTTCGATGTTGGCAGTGGAAGATTATTTATTTGCGTTGAACTGGGCGCAATCTGTTGGTGGCAAAGACGGATTGATCGCGCGTGCCAATGCCAACCTCGCAGTTTTGGAGGATTTTGTAACTGGGCACAGCTGGATCGATTTCCTGGCTGAAGATGCTGCCACACGTTCCAATACCTCTGTCTGCCTCAAAATCACAGACGCGCGCGTTGCGGCGCTTGACTCAGATGCCCAGTCTGCTTTCGCCAAAGGCGTTGCAAAATTGTTGGAATCCGAGGGCGTTGCCTATGACATCGGGTCCTATCGCGACGCCCCGGCAGGTCTGCGGATTTGGACCGGCGGTACGGTTGAAATCAGCGACCTGCAGGCTCTGATGCCATGGCTGAACTGGGCATTCGAAACCCAGCTCGAAACTATTTCCTGATCCAAACCAGGCTCTTGCAGAGCCGAACCAACATTGATGGAGGCTCACATGCCTAAAGTTCTCGTATCAGATAAGCTGTCAGAAACCGCCGTGCAAATATTCCGTAACAACGGGATCGAAGTGGATTTTGAACCCAACCTTGGCAAAGATAAAAACGCTTTACTCGCGCGAATCGGTGATTATGACGGGTTGGCGATCCGCTCTGCCACCAAAGTGACTGAAAAGATTCTGGACGCGGCAGACAATCTGAAGGTCGTTGGCCGCGCCGGGATTGGGGTCGACAATGTCGATCTGAAAGCTGCGAGCCGAAAAGGTGTTATCGTAATGAACACACCCTTTGGTAATTCGATCACAACAGCTGAACATGCGATTGCGATGATGTTCGCTGTGGCACGTCAGATTCCGGAGGCGAGTGCTTCGACTCATGCTGGGAAATGGGAAAAGTCGAAGTTTATGGGAGTAGAATTGACCAACAAAACGCTTGGCCTGATCGGATCAGGCAATATCGGGTCTATTGTGGCCAGCCGCGCTTTGGGGCTGAAAATGAAAGTGCTGGCCTACGACCCGTTCCTGTCAGAGGAGCGGGCAGCGGATTTGGGTGTGAAAAAGGTTGAACTGGATGAATTGTTGCCCAGCGCTGATTTCATCACATTGCATGTGCCTAAAACCGACAAAACCGCCGGAATGATATCTGCTGATGTCATCGCCAAAATGAAAGACGGTGTACGCCTGGTGAATTGTGCACGGGGTGGTTTGGTGGATGAAGACGCGCTGGCAGTGGCATTGAAATCGGGCAAAGTAGCGGGCGCGGCCTTTGATGTTTTTGCGATCGAACCGGCAACAGACAGCCCGTTGTTCAACCTGCCCAATGTTGTTGTTACGCCGCACCTGGGCGCGGCAACCACGGAGGCGCAGGAGAACGTTGCGATCCAGGTGGCCGAGCAGATTTCCGACTATTTGCTGAACGGCGCGGTCACAAACGGCATCAACATGCCATCGATCACTGCAGAAGAAGCCCCAGTGCTCGGACCGTTTGTGAAATTGGCCAGCCACTTAGGGGCCTTTGTCGGCCAAATGACAGAGGAGGCAATTGAATCCATTAACATTCTCTATGACGGCAAAGTCGCTGAGATGAATACAAAGGCGCTCAGTTCTGCTGCGATAGCCGGCGTCATGAAGACGCAAAATCCTGAGGTGAACATGGTGTCCGCTCCGGTTCTGGCCAGCGAACGTGGGATTCAGGTCTCGACAACAACGCAGGAGAAAACGGGGGTTTTCGACAGTTATGTCAAGCTAACGGTCAAGACAGCGAAAATGGAGCGCTCCGTTGCAGGGACAGTGTTCAGCGACGGCAAGCCCCGGTTTATCCAAATCAAAGGCATCAATATCGAAGCCGAGGTGGGTCGACACATGCTGTACACCACCAATAGGGACGTGCCAGGGATCATTGGGACTTTAGGCCAGACATTGGCTGCCAGTGGTGTGAACATTGCCAACTTTACGCTGGGTCGCTCTGAAGTCGGAGCCAACGCAATTGCGTTGCTTTATCTTGATGAGCGCGTGTCGGAAGATGTGATTGCGAATCTTTGTGACACCGGCGTGTTCAATCAGGTGCGGCCGTTGGAGTTTGATGTTGGTTAACCGAGTAACTTTCCCTTTACACTTAACAAGATGGTTCGTGCGATCATCGAAGAAGAGAACTGGCTGCGGACAAGTTGGGTCATTTCCTGTTCGCGCAAACGAGCAAGCCTCCGTACAGATTTGTCCCAGCGTTCGGGAGTGTAACCGGCGATGCGTTTGTTCATCATTAGCCCGAACCTGTAGTTCATTTTGAACCTTTGGGCGGCTGCAGCCTGATAGCGTTTCAGCGCGAAATCGTCACCTCGGATTTGGGCGGTTAAATCTCCGCCCAACCGGCGGCCAAATTCAATGGCGATGCGGATGCCTTCGCCAACGGTCGGAGTGGCGAAATTTCCGGCATCTCCGGTGCGGATGACGTTGTCAAAGACCAAGTTTGGATTGTACGGAACTGACGGGATGATTCCGGCATTTGTTTCGTAATCCGGCGGAATTACAAGTCCATACCGGGTGGCGTGTCCTTCGCTCACGAAAGTATCCATAACGGTTTTTGGTGACACGTCGGTATCGGGATCGAGAACACCAATGCCAAGCCTCACCGTACCATCGGCTGTGGGAAACACCTACCCATAGCCGTGCAGGGCGGTTGCGCCAACAAACAGGATCGCGCGGTTTTGAGGGTAAGTACTACGCGGGAACTCATACTCGATCCCAACGCCAGTACGGGTGGGTTTTTGGCCCAACCCAAGGCTTTCAAGGACAGCGCAGTGCCAGCCTGACGAATCTACTATAAATCTGGAAAGTATAGTTAATTTACCCTTTTCGCGAGAACGAACAGTGGAAAGATATCGCCCGTCAGGGCGTTTTTCGGTGTCGGTAAATTTGGCTCCCAATAGCAGTTTTCGTTTGGACCGGTCAGATAAGCTGGCCAGGTATTTGTACAAACCAGTGATATCCAGGACCACCATCTTATCGTCCTGCATCGTGAAACAAGCCTTGGCGTTGTCTGAATAAAAATCAAGTTGGTCAATGGTTTGATAAAGTTCGGGCGGGATTTGCAATTCCCGCATCTCGCGCAGCCAGCTGCCGCCGCTGGTGCGCACAGGACGACCTATTTCTGCGTCTTGGTGAACGACGATGCTGGAGATTTCTTCGCCCAGATGGGAAGCAACTGAAAGTCCGACGGGACCACCGCCGACGATCAAGACGTCACACTCGAGCGGACTAATCAATGTCCAAACCCAAGAGATCAAAGACAGTTTCCGGTACCTCTTCCGGCGCACCAGCCAAAGCGTCTGCCTCTGCCATATGCAATTCGCCGTCGTCGCCATAGCCCCAGAGCGCACCGACGCTGGGGATGTTATTATTGGTGGCGCCAAAAATATCATAGCGGCGATCACCGATCATCGCGCTCCGGGCCGGGTCTGTACCGGTTTCATCGAGAGCGAATTTCAACAAGTCGGTTTTGTCTGAATTGGTGCCGTCAAGTTCGGAGCCAAACAGCCTCTCGATATGCGCATGTATACCAAAATGTTCAATGATCTGAGTAGCATATAGTGTCGGTTTGGATGTGGCGACGAACAGTTTCGCGTCGACTTGATGCAGAGTGTCAAACATCTCGCCCACACCATCATAGACATCGGCCAGATACATGGCTTCGTCCGTATAATGCTCTCGGTAATGCCCAACTGCTTCGTCCAAATTGGCCCCCGGACCGAGCAGCACCTCAAAGCTGTTCCACAGAGGTGGGCCGATACACCAGGTTAACTCGTCTGCGTGGGGAATGTCCTCCAACCCCACCTGGTCCAGCGCGTATTGGATGGACGTAGTGATGCCTTCTTTCGGGTCGATCAAAGTGCCGTCGAGATCAAAGAACAGGGTCAACATGGGGCCAAAATCCGGAGTCTGAAAAGCATACCGCAATTGGTACGCATTGGTAGTGCAATGTGTCCAGCGATCAACGCTCAAGGATTCACACCAAAATCTAGTCGAAAAACGGAGTCATCTGAGCGACGATCACGGAATTCTCGTCGAGTGCCCTCTGCATCAGAGCGCGTTCGTCTTGGTCGATGTCGTGGCCCTCGGCAAGCCTTTCGTCAAGCGTGCCATAACCACTCACGTCCAGTGGGGCCATATCGGCTTGTTTCAATATCGCCACGGTCTCACGCACTGCTTCGGCTTCGTCTACGCCAGATGCATAACACATCAGCGCCCCGCCGGTGGCGTTTTTGGGTAGCCCGTCTTCAGGTGAGCGGCCAACCTGTACGATCAGGGTAAAGATTTGTTGGGGGCGTTTGGGTTTGGTCGCCACTTTCGTTTACTCCGTCCCGTGTGTTCAGCCGCTGGATCAATGCCTCAGACAATCATCTGACCGCAATGTCGCCGTTTGTGCGAATTCTGCTGTACCCAGCCCGTCACCGACAACGACGTGGTGACGACCCACGCTGAATCAGTCCCGCAACAACTCATTGATTGACGTCTTCGACCGTGTCTTCGCGTCCACCCGCTTCACGATAACAGCGCAATACAAGTTGACGTTGTTTTTCGACGGCAGCGAACCGGCGACAACAACCGAACCCGCTGGCACTTCGCCATACGTCACGTTGCCGGTTTCACGATCAACGATTTTGGTGGACTGGCCAATAAACACACCCATGCCCAGAACCGCGCCTTCGCGCACGATGCATCCTTCGACAACTTCAGAACGCGCCCCGATGAAACAATTGTCCTCGATGATTGTCGGCCCTGCCTGCATCGGTTCCAGCACCCCACCGATACCGACGCCACCGGACAGGTGCACGTTTTTGCCGATCTGCGCGCAGCTTCCGACAGTGACCCATGTGTCCACCATCGTGCCGCTGTCCACATAAGCGCCAAGATTCACAAACGAAGGCATCAATATCGCGCCGGGAGCGATATAAGCGGATTTGCGGACAATACAATTCGGCACGGCGCGGAAGCCCGCCGCCCGCCATTGGTTGTCACCCCAGCCTTTGAACTTGCTGTCAACCTTGTCCCACCAGCCACCGCCCTGCGGGCCGCCGTCCTGTTGTTCCATGTCGCTGATGCGGAAGCCCAGAAGCACTGCCTTCTTGGCCCATTGGTTGACATGCCAGTCGCCGTTTTTTTGACGCACAGCCACGCGCAGCGAACCACTGTCCAAAGCGTTCAACGTGTCCTCAATGGCGTCGCGCGTCTCGCCTGTGGTTGTCGGAGTAATTGTGTCACGCGCGTCCCAGGCTGCTTCGATGGCGGCTTCCAGTTGGGCGTTTGACATTTCGTTCTCCAAAACTTGACCTGACAGTGTTGATGCGACCCTAGAGCGTTTCTGGCTTTATTGGAAATTCCAATAAAGCTAGAAACGCAGCGACACCAGATACTTCGCCGGGCGTTTCAGATTTATTCTAGTTCAGATTAAACCTGAAACGCTCTATAGAGAGAGAAGCTGGACCGTGCAATGAGCACAGACATTTCAAGAGGATATTCCGACATGGGGCGTAGCCAAAGAACCTTTCCGAATGCCGGAGCCGACCTAAAGCAAGTAAGTAATATTCCCGACACGCCGCAAACGCGTGCACCCACCTATCGGCTGGCGTTTTCCGATCCTGATTTCCTGTGCCGCGATGAATTGCGGGCGACACGGATCCAATTGGAAATGCTCAAGCCGGAGTTGATTCTGGCGGAACGCGGGATCGAAAGCACAATTGTGATGTTTGGTGGGGCGCGGATACCGGAGCCTGCCAAAAAAGATATGGCGCGCACCAAAACCCTCGCGGATCTGTCAAAATACTATGATCAAGCGCGTGAGTTTGCCCGTTTGATGACGGTCGAAAGCATGAAAACAGACGGCCGCGAGAATGTTGTTGTGACAGGCGGCGGGCCAGGGGTAATGGAAGCGGGCAATCGCGGGGCGGTGGATGCTGGCGGAGTGTCGATCGCGCTGAATATCGTGCTGCCGCATGAGCAGGCTCCAAATGAGTACTGCACGCCGGACCTGTGCTTCAACTTTCACTATTTTGCCACCCGAAAAATCCACTTCCTGATGCGGGCCAAGGCGATCACAGTTTTTCCGGGCGGGTTTGGCACATTGGATGAACTGTTCGAAACCCTGACACTGATCCAGACGGAACGGATGGAACGGATGCCAGTGCTGTTGTTTGGCGAATCGTTCTGGCGCTCGATCATCAAATGGGAAGCGCTGGCAGAAGCCGGAACAATTTCTGCGGACGACATTGAACTGTTTCACTTTGTCGAAACAGCTGCGGATGCAGTGCGGATTATCGGAGAGTATTCGGGTTAGGCCCTGCGCACCCGTTCCCGCCAGAGCGTATAGAGGCCGGCGCAAACGATGAGTCCAGCGCCAAGAGCGGTGGAGATTCGCAGTTCTTCGTGGAAAACGTAGAGCCCGATGATCGAAACGAACACCAATTGCAAAAAGGCGAATGGTTGTACGCCGCTCGCTTCGGCGACCTCGTAGCATTTGATCAGCAGGAAGTGGCCGAGCACGCCCGTAACGCACAGCAGCGCCATCCACCACCAATCCGGGGCAGACATCGGTTCCCAGAAAAACGGCCCGATGAGGGTCATCACAACAGCCCCACCAATGCCGGTCCAGAAGAAGCTGGTGGTTGCGGCATCTTTGCGTGCGGCGTAGCGGGTCAGCAGACCGTAGAGTGCAAACATCAGGGCAGCGGTCAGTGGGATCAGGGCTGCGGGCGAGAACACACGCACGCCGGGTTGCAGAATGATCAGCATCCCGACGAAGCCAAAACCGATTGCAGACCAGCGCCGCCAGCCAACGGCTTCACCCAGAATCGGCCCGGATAGAGCAGCGATCAGCAAGGGGTAACTGGCAAACACCGCATGGGTTTCGATCAGGCCGAGATAAACGAAAGCCAAAACGGTCACGACAATCTCTACCGCCAACAACGCACCCCGGAAAATCTGTAGGACGGGTTGGGTTGTGCGTGCGGTTTGCCGAATGCCGACGTGTCTCATTCGTGCCAGTGCAATCACGAAGGCAGCGAAAAACCAATAGCGGATCATCACGATCATCATGACGTTGTACTCAGCAGCAAGATGGCGGGATATACCGTCCTGAAGCGCAAAAATTAACGTTGCACCAATCATCAGAAAGATGCCCAAGCGCGGGTTGGTGGCGGTCATTGCTTATTCCATTTTCAGGGTGCCGATGGACATGTGTCGCTTGCGGCCAAATCCTGGCACTCTTGTGACTTCAAATCCTGCCGTTGCCAAGCTCTGCCTGACATGACCCGCGGCGGTGTATGTGGCGAAGGTGCCGTCTGGATTGGTATGTTGGGCGACATGGGCCATCAAGTCAGCGCCCCAGAGTTCAGGGTTTTTGGCAGGGGAAAACCCATCCAGAAACCAGGCGTCAAATTTGCCAGCCCATCGCGGGAGTGTTTGCCGTGCATCGCCGGAGATCACTCGCAGCGAAAGTGTTTCGGTATCGAGGGCTTGGGTCTGGTTATTCCAGTGAAGTTGGAAGAGGCGGGAAAACGGGATAAGAGTTGGCCATGCTGACTGTGCTTTCGCCATATGCTGGACTGACATTGGGAAAGCTTCAAAACTGGTAAAACGAAGCGGCGTTAAATGACCCGCCTCGCTCCAGGATTTCCAGGCGCACAGCAGGTTCAATCCGGTGCCAAATCCGAGCTCGCCGATGTGAAAACCGGGACCAAACCGGTCTGGCAGTTTGTTACCCGCCAAAAATACATGCTGGGATTCCTCCATGCCGTTTTCAAAGGAGTAATATGGGTCGTCAAAACGCGTTGATACAGGGAGGACCCCGTCAACCCATTTGAGCTCTGCATTTTCTTGCTGGTCCGGCATCGGTTCATGGTTTAAATCGTTTCGCGCCAGATTTGTGATTCAAACCCGACCTAAAAATCTCTATGGGAATGCAGGGCCAAGAGGAAGCTGAGAATGGCAATGCAAGACGTGATTGTGGTTGGTGGCGGCATCTGGGGCCTGTCCTGCGCCTATGCCTGCGTCAAACGCGGTTTATCTGTTCTTCTTTTGGAGGCAGACCACATCGGTTGCGGCGCCAGCGGAGGCATTGTCGGAGCGTTGGCACCTCATACGCCTGATCAATGGGACCAACAAAAACAATTTCAATTTGAGGCGCTTTCGGTCGCCGGTGAGTTTTGGGCTGAAGTGGATGCGGCTTCCGGTCTGCCCTCCGGCTATGGCCGGATCGGTCGCCTTGTGCCGCTGCTGAATGACCGGACTCGTAAATTGGCAGAATACCGCATACATGCGGCACAGGAGTTGTGGCAGGGTCGGTACGACTGGCTGGTGCTGGATCGGCATGAACTGGTTGCCCGTGAAGCTTCCACACATGGCTTGATTTACGACACATTCTCAGCGCGGCTGTTCCCTTCTCTGGCCGTCGTGTCGTTGGCTTCGGCGTGCCGCTTCGCTGGCGTAAAGATTGTTGAGCAAAGCGCAGTAACTCAACTGGACAATCACCGGGTTTGCGGCGTCTGGGGCGAGTCTACGGCGCAGACCGTCATTGTGGCCGGCGGTGTTGCCGGGTTTGAGTTGCTGAACTCGCATTTGGGGGGTGAGGTCGGGACGGCCGTGAAAGGACAAGCGGCCTTGCTGGATGTTGATTTAGGCGACGCGCCTCAGATATTCGCCGACGGGGTGTATGTGATCCCGCATGCGACACGTACGGTTTCCGTTGGTTCAACGTCTGAACGTGAGTGGGAAAAATCCGAAAGGGTGGATGAAAAGCTGGAAGCGGTGCTGGAAACGGCTCGGCGGGTCTGCCCGGCACTGAAAGGTGCTGAGGTCACTATGCGCTGGGCTGGGCTGCGTCCGAAAGCTCGCCGACGCAATCCGATGCTGGGACCGGTTCCGGGACTTGATGGTGTGTTTGCGGCGATGGGGGCGTTCAAAATCGGCTTTGGCATTGCGCATAAAGTTGGTGAATTGCTGGCGGATTACGCAGAAGGGAAAGTCGTCGTCTTACCCGAGAGCTTCACAGTCGGACATCACCTACAGTAACTCAACGCTGCTCCGCATTCGCCTTCATACACATCCGGCCATCCGGACCGCGCACCCAGAGGTTCAGCCCTTCTACGGTCGGCACCGCGCAGAAACTGGCTGTTTCGTAGTCGAACAGTGGCGCAGTGGCGCGGAAAGAAAAATATTTTAACGGACCCAGCAACTCTTCAGCGATCTCAATCAAAATCTGGGCCAATAGCGGTCCGTGGACGACAAGACCTGGGAAACCTTCGATCTCAAGCGCGTAATTTCGGTCGTAATGGATGCGGTGTCCGTTAAAAGTCAAAGCTGAATATCGGAAAAGGTCGGTTACGGAAAAACGCCTTTCGCGGCAGATCGTCCCGTTCGTAGGGGCGGTTGGTGGGGCCGGCATCGGGATATTCGGGTCATAATCGCTGCGGTAAAGCAGGCTTTGATTTTCAATAATGCAGATATGGCCATCCTGGATCAATTGATTGGTCAGGCTGATTACGGCGAGCGGTCCAGCCGTACCTTGTTTTACGACAGCATCAGTAATAGTGGTGCGTTTGGTGGTGCGTTTCCCAATGATCAGCGGGCTTTCGAAAGTGAGTTTTCCACCGGCCCACATCCGGCGCGGCAGGCCGAGGTCAGGGATGAAATCTCCGGTTTTAGGATGGCCGGCACGGCCCAGCGCGGCGGGTGGTTGCGCGTCCCAGAACTGAATGTAATGCCAGAACGGTGGCAAAGCTTCGCCCACAGCCGGAGCCGGGCCGGGCCGATCGAGCATGGCGTGAAACGCGGCAACCCGCTCCGGGTCGATGCGATCAAGTTGCTCGCGGGTTTTTCCGATATTGTTCATCTGATATTGATCGTGTCAGATCAGTGTTAAGGCAACAGTAAAACTGAAAGCGGAGACAGCGGTGGTTCGAATTATCGGAATTGACCACTTTGTGCTAACGGTCCGGAATATTGGTGTGACGGTCGATTTCTATCAATTACTCGGCATGTCGGTTGAGCAATTTACCGCGGTTGATGGTTTAACGCGTTGGGCTCTGAATTTTGGAACCCAAAAGATCAATTTGCATATCGCCGGTGCCGAGTTCAAACCCCACGCAAA
Organism: Amylibacter sp.; assembly: GCA_965237555.1. Lineage (GTDB taxonomy): Bacteria > Pseudomonadota > Alphaproteobacteria > Rhodobacterales > Rhodobacteraceae > Amylibacter. The sequence goes on along the minus strand of CBDEFU010000001.1, from coordinate 1,224,123 downwards.
ACAGCCAAGAGCGGGATCTGCCGATGTGTGTTTGCTGTCAGATGGCCCCTTGGCGCAGTGGCAAGAACATTTGGCGGATGCGGGGATAGATATCGAATTGGGGCCCGTAAAGCGCACCGGTGCCGTTGGTCCGATCAGCTCTCTCTATGTCCGCGATCCTGACGGAAATCTGATTGAAATATCTACGTATGATTGACCGGACCGTTTTAGACCATCCCCCGCAGCTTTTGCATCAGCTCGCTCAAAGCCGTTTCATAGCGTTGGTTTGTTATGCGGCCGGTGTCATCAAACTCTTTGCCGGCGCTGGCGATTTGCACTTCCGGCCCTTGCAAGATGCAGGGCTGAAATGGGGTCAGACAATGACGCAGTGAAAATTGCGCCCGCGCACCGCCGGTGCGGCCAGCGGCAGCGGACATGATGGCCAACGGTTTGTCTTTCAAGGAAGTCATTCCACCGCCTCGGCTGACCCAGTCCAGCGCATTTTTCAAAACACCGGAAATATTGGAGTTGTATTCCGGCGTGGAGATCACGATGGCGTCGGCGGACTGCATCTGTTGCTGTAAAAGTTGAACAGCTTCCGGCAGACCCTCGGCCTCCTCAAGATCGCCATCATAAAGCGGCAAGCGTAAGTCTGCGAACGTAGCGTCGGCAGGTCCGAACACGCGTATGGCTTCGTGAATAAGTTTGGTATTTAACGAAGCGGATCGGAGCGAACCGGAAATAGCGAGGAGATTGAGAGTCATGTAGCGTCCTGTTCATGCGAAGGTGCAAACGACTTATCCAGATCACAAATTTGTGGTCCAGTGCTTTGCGAAATTATTGCAGAAATATTTTCTAAGGCAGCGCCATCAAACCACCATCCACAGTCAATTCTGTACCAGTGATAAAGCCGGCTTTCTCAGACAACAAAAACAAACAGGCGTTTGCCATGTCAGCAGGTGTGCCAACCCGACCCAGAGGGATTGCGTTCTGTGTTTGCTGTAATTGATCAGGGTTGTCCTGCCACCTGTTTTGCATCGGTGTCTCAGATGGTCCCGGCAGGATGCAATTAGCCCTGATGCCTTTGGCAGCGTATTGAATGGCAACCGATTTTGTCAGGGCGATCACTCCGGCTTTGCTGGCCTGATAGGCGTCCTGTGGTGCAGTGTCGCCACGCAAGCACTGGATGGTAGAGAAATTCACAATTGCGCCCGCACCGTTTTCCAGCATCAGCGGAATTGCGTTCTTCAGGGTGAGAACCATGGATTTCAGGTTCACATCCATGACTTGGGACCAAGTCTCCAAACTGATGTCCAAAACACCTTTATCTTTATCAAACAACAGGATGCCAGCGGTATTGACGAGGTAATCCAGTGATGTAAGGCCATCAAAGGCTTGGGCGACTGAAGCCGGATCCACCAGATCGCAGAGATAATGTTTTGCTTGCCCCGGACCTGAGGGTAAGTTTTTTGGGTCCTTCAAGTCCAGCATTCGAACATCGGCGCCCTGCCCAACCAGCATTTCAGCAATGGTGTACCCCATGCCGCCGGCCGCACCGGTTACAACCGCAGATTTGCCGGTAAATTCATCCATAAGCGGTTCCGTTTACGTTTTTCCTGCGCACGACTTCGGCTAAAACTCCACTCCAATCTGCGCTTTGATGCCCGACCGGAACGGGTGTTTGATCAGCTCCATTTCGGTGACCAGATCAGCGATTTCGATTAGGTCGGCATGAGCGTTGCGACCGGTCAGGACAACATGGTTCATCTCGGGTTTTTCTTGGACCAGAAATTCCACCACCTCTTTGATGTCGACATAATCATAGCGGATCGCGATGTTGATTTCGTCGAGCAGAACCATCGTGTTGTTCTCGTCGCGGATCAGCTCTTTAGCCTTGGCCCAGGCCGCCTGCGCCATTTCTGTGTCGCGGGTTTTATCCTGGGTTTCCCAGGTAAAGCCTTCGCCCATGGTGTGGAACGCGCATTTGTCAGCGAATTTATCCAGGATCAAGTCCCGTTCGCCGGTTGACATGCCGCCTTTGATGAACTGGACAACGGCGCATTTCATGTCATGCGCGATGCAACGGAAGATCATGCCGAACGCGGCCGAGCTTTTGCCTTTGCCCTTGCCAGTGTGGACGATGATCAGGCCCTTCTTGTCGGTCTTGGTGGCCATGATCTTGTCTCGCGCGGCCTTTTTCTTGACCATTTTCATCGCGTGGCGGTCGGTGTCTTCGCTCATCTGTCGGGTCTCCTTTTGACGCGGCAGTATGGTAGGAAAAAGCACCAGACGTCCAGCCGCATTAAAAGTGATATTTGTCATTTTGTGTAGGGTCGTTTGGCTGCTACACTATTGCTATTGCAACAGAGGATTTCAGCATGCCATCATATAATGATCTCAGGCCTGAAAGTGATTTCGACGAAACTGATTATGCGCAGGTATTTCCGAAAATGGATGATGTGGCACGCGTGCGAGCGATCAAAAATCTGCTGCGGTTGAAAAAGGGGCTGACGCAGAAGGTTCCGCCACGAAAAACAGACCAAAATCTGTTGGTTGCAAGTTGGAATATCAAGGAATTCGGCCACACCAAGCAACGGTTGCCCGAGGCGTATTTCTATATCGCAGAGATATTGGAAAAATTTGATCTGATCGCGGTGCAAGAGGTGAAATCGACGCTCAAGGGTTTGGGCATCATCATGCGGCTGTTGGGGGATGACTGGCGATATCTGATCACCGACATCACCGACGGCAACGACGGCAACAAGGAGCGTTCGGCCTATATTTACAACACCAAACGGGTAAGTCTTTCAGGTTTGGCCGGAGAGCTGACGCTCTGGAAGGAACTGACCAAAGACAGCGATTTGAAACAACTCAAACGCACTCCGTACATGACCGGGTTCAAGGCCGGCTGGAAACAGTTCACCATGGTCAATTTGCATTTGCATCCGGGTGATGATGCCGACGATCTGGCCTTGTGACGAGAGGAAGTGCGACTGCTGTTGGAGGCCTTGGCAGCGAAAGACGAAAAGCTGTGGTCGCCGAACTTGATCATTGTCGGCGATATGAACTTGTATCACGGGGATGACGATCCAACGGTGGCGTTGTTTGACGACCACGGCTTTGGCGAGGTTGAGGCGCTGAAAGGTGCCGACACCAATGCCTCGCAGTCGCAAACTTATGACCGGATGTTTTTGAAGCGAAATGATTATTTTCAGTTGGCGCGAAACATGGTGGGGTTGGAGGCCGGAGGTGTATTTGATCCGTTTGCGCAGGTGTACCGCGATGGCGGATCACCAGAATACAAAGACGATATCATCCGGGTTTACGGTGGATCCAAAGATCTGGCGGGTGACCCAGTGGCGTTGGAAACCCAGTACACGCGGTATTGGCGGCGCAATCAGATATCGGACCATTTCCCGATCTGGATCGAGCTAATTGTCGATAATTCCGCTGCATTTTTGGAATCAAAGCAGGAAGCGCTGCAAATCGACTAAAAAAGTCGCACGAAACTGTAAGTGACCTAAGTTACGGCTTTGGCAACCGCGCTGTCACCTCGATTTCGATCTTCATCGCCGGCTCCGCCAATCCTGCCGAAAACATCGTTGCGGCTGGGCGAACATCGCCAAGCGCGTCTTGAAGCGCAGGCCAAGTAGACTCGAATTCTGCGGCGTTTGGCACAATGTAATGCACGCGCACTACGTCCTCCAATGATGCGCCTGCCTCGTTCAATGCCCAGGTGATGTTGCGAAAACACTGGCGGGCCTGCTCGCATGGATCGTCAGAAATTTTCATGGTGGCATAATCATAGCCGGTGGTACCGGAGACAAACACCCAACCCCCGTCAACAACAGCGCGGGAATAGCCTATTTTGGTCTCGAACGGCGAGCCTTGGGATATAAGTTTACGCATGGAAGCCTCGGTCAGATCGGTGAGTTGAAGTGTTTTCAGGGCATCAGCGGGTCGGCACCGGCTCATCGCCGCCGTAGTCGTAAAACCCACGGCCGGCTTTTCGCCCCAGCCATCCGGCCTCAACGTATTTGACCAGCAACGGGCAGGGGCGGTATTTATTGTCCGCCAGCCCGTCGTGCATAGAGTTCATATTAGCCAGACATATATCCAGGCCGATGAAATCCGCCAATTCCAGCGGTCCCATCGGATGGTTGGCGCCCAGACGCAGGGATTTGTCTATGTTCTTGACCGAACCTACGCCCTCATAAACAGCGTAAATCGCCTCGTTGATCATCGGCATCAGGACGCGGTTGACGATAAAGGCTGGGAAATCTTCAGAAACCGACGAGGTTTTACCGATCTTTTCGCAGACTTCTTCAATTATTTTGAACGTGGTCTCATCTGTGGCAATACCCCGGATCAGCTCAACCAGTTGCATGGCCGGGACCGGTTTCATGAAGTGAAAGCCCATGAACCGTTCTGGACGGTCTGTGCGCGACGCCAGCCGGGTGATCGAAATAGAAGATGTGTTCGAGGTCAGGACAGTGTTGGGGTTCAGATGGGGAACCAAATCCTCAAAAATCGCAGCCTTGACCGCTTCGCGCTCAGTTGCGGCCTCGATAACCAGATCAGTTGGCGCAGTCTCTTGCAGCGTATCGACCAAGGTAATGTTGGTGAGCGCCCGTTTTTTGTCCGCTTCCGAGATCGCCCCGACTTTGATCCCACGGTCCAGACTGTCAGCGATCCGCTCCGGAGCAGCATCCAGCGTTTCGCGCGAAATATCGAATAGTTTGATCTCAAAACCTGCCAGCGCAAACACATGCGCAATGCCGTTGCCCATCGGCCCGGCACCAATTATACCAACTGTTTTGATGTCCATCGTCCGCGCCTCTTTGCTGTTGAGGCGAACCATACATCTTTGAGAGGCTGGCGCAATATGCCAAAGAAAAAGCCCGCGCGACGGCGGGCTTCTCCAAAAGTTTCGGCTGTGTTGTCAGAGCGCGTCGGTTAGCTCCGGAACCGCGTCGAACAAGTCGGCAACCAGTCCATAATCGGCTACCTGAAATATCGGCGCTTCTTCGTCTTTGTTGATCGCGACAATGACTTTGGAGTCTTTCATCCCAGCCAAGTGCTGAATAGCGCCGGAGATACCGCAAGCGATATACAGGTCCGGAGCTACAACCTTGCCAGTCTGACCAACTTGCCAGTCGTTCGGAGCGTAGCCCGAGTCGACCGCGGCGCGGGATGCACCAACAGCGGCGTTGAGTTTGTCGGCCAGCGCTTCGATGATGGCAAAGCTTTCTTCGGACCCCACGCCACGGCCGCCGGAAACGACGATTTTGGCAGACGTCAGGTCCGGGCGGTCAGAGGCCTGCACCTTGTCCTCAATCCATTCGGACAGGCCAGGATTGGCGCCTTTTTCAGCCGATTCAATGGCGCAGGCATCCTGTTCACCGGTGGCGTCAAATGCCGCGCCGCGCACCGTTACAACCTTTGTTGCATCCGTGGACTGAACGGTTTGCATGGCGTTGCCAGCATAGATCGGGCGCACAAATGTATCGCCGGACACGACATCGCTGATGTCCGAAATCACCATCACGTCGAGTTTGGCCGCCAGACGGGGTGCCACGTTTTTGCCGCTGGTTGTTGCGGGCAGAACGATGTGGTCATACCCACCGGCCATGTTTTCCAGCAGGTCCGCCAGCGGTTCCGCAAGACGGTGACCGTAGGCATCGCCTTCGACGTGGATAACCTTGGCAACGCCATCCAGAGTCGCCGCTTCATTCGCCACATCACCACAACCGTGACCAGCCACCAGCATGTGAATGTCGCCACCCATTTGTTTGGCGGCGGTTACGGTGCGAGAAGTCGCTTCGTTCAGCGCTTCATTATCGTGTTTACACAGGATCAGGATAGTCATCAGATAACCCCCGCTTCGTCTTTGAGTTTCGCAACCAACTCGGCCACGTCGGCAACTTTCACACCGGCGGCGCGCGTCGGCGGTTCGTCAGTTTTGACGATGGTCAGGCGCGGTGTCGCATCAACGCCGTAGTCGCTCGGTGTTTTCTCATCCATCTGCTTCTTCTTGGCTTTCATGATATTCGGAAGCGAGGCGTAGCGCGGCTCGTTCAGGCGCAGATCGACAGTAACAACTGCCGGCATTTTCACCTTGATCGACTGCAGGCCGCCGTCAACTTCCCGGGTCACAGTGGCGCTTTCGCTGTCTACTTCCAGTTCTGAAATGAACGTGCCCTGGGACCAGCCTAGAAGCGCCGCCAGCATCTGGCCCGTGGCGTTCATATCATTGTCGATGGCCTGCTTGCCGCAGATCACCAAACCGGGAGCTTCTTCATCCACGATCGCTTTCAGGATTTTTGCAACGGCCAAGGGCTCGATGTCGTTGTGAACGTCGTCAGCAGCGACTACCAGAATGGCGCGGTCCGCGCCCATCGCCAGAGCCGTGCGCAGGGTTTCTTGAGCCTTCTGGATACCAACAGATACGGCGATAATCTCTTCCGCTTTGCCGGCCTCTCTCAGACGGATCGCAGCCTCGACAGCGATCTCGTCGAAGGGGTTCATCGACATTTTGACATTCGCCAGATCAACACCGCTGCCATCCGCCTTGACGCGAACTTTCACGTTATAGTCGATCACGCGTTTGACAGGCACCAAAACCTTCATTTTGCGTCTCTCCTAACAAAATCGCCCCGAGTCCGGGGCATGAGTAAGATTCGTTCCAGATGCGTGTACGAAAATCGGGCTTAGAGCGATAGGGAAAAATCGACGCGGATTGCATTCATTACGCTGTGTTATGCGAATATGATGTGGGGTTTCAGGATTTAAGCGCTGTCTGCGTGACTTTCAGCGTCCTTAAAAAGCGGCGGGATCGGCGGATTGAATGCTCAACCTTTGCGATGCGGTCGGTCAGAAATTCTTCCATATCCAACTGTTCCAACGACCCATATTCCATATATGTCAGCAAGATGTACAAGTCCGCGATGCTCATTCCTGCCTCGCGGGCTTCGGTGATGATTTGTAGGCGCTCCAGCAAAAGTTCGGGATAGTCCCGGTAAGAATTTTGCTGTGTTGTTGACGGTGCAGAGTGGATCAGCCGCTCTTTCTCATAAAAGCGAATGGTATCGCGACTCAAGCCGCTGTGCTTTGATAGTTCACCGATGCGCATTTCGTACTCACAGTCAAAACCATTGACTGCACTCCATGGTTTAAAGTAGATATGACACATCCCGATTCTGTTTTGAAGGGGTCCGTTATGGGTCCGGTTTGTCAAAGTTGTTCAATGCCGATGAAAAAAGACCCCGTTGGTGGTGGAACTGAGGCGGACGGCACCCGCAATGGCAAATATTGCAGCCTGTGTTATGAAAATGGCGTATTCCTGCAACCAGATTTTAATGTTGCTGAGATGCAGGCGTTTTGTATCGAGCAATTGCAGAAAAAGGGTATGCCAAGGTTCATGGCCTGGATGTTCACCCGCTCAATCCCACGGCTGGAACGGTGGCAGTAACAAGCTAACGGTTAGCACCTGGCACCCAAAGAACGTCATCTACGCCATTGTTGTTCGCCACTCGCCCGGCGACAAAAAACCAGTCCGACAGGCGGTTGAGATATTTCACAGCTGCCGGGTTCACGGATTCAACCGTGCTCAGTTCCACCACCCGCCGTTCTGCCCGACGCGACACGGTCCGGCACAGGTGCAGGTGCGCGGCCAAAGCCGACCCACCGGGCAGGATAAAACTGCGCAGAGGTGTCAGCGCCTTGTTCATTCCATCGATTTCGGACTCCAGCCGTGCAACCTGACTGTCGGCAATCCGCAAGGGCGGGTATTCCGCAGTTGCGTCTTTTTCCATGTCCGGGCGGCAGAGATCAGCACCCAGATCAAACAGGTCGTTCTGGATCAGTGCCAACCTGTCGGCCATATCTCCGTCAGAATGAAGCCGCGCCAGCCCAACCGTTGCGTTGATTTCATCAACCGTTCCGTAAGCGCTCACCCGGGTCGAATGTTTCGCTACCCGTTCACCATTGCCAAGCGCAGTTTCGCCCTTGTCGCCAGTCTTTGTGTAGATTTTGTTTAGAACTACCACGTATTTATCCCCCGGATTGACGCAGCCAAACAAACAGCAGGATCAGCGCTACAGCGACCGCCTGCGCGATGATCCGATAGCGCATCAGCTTGTTAGCGTATTTACGGTTGAATTCGCCACCTTTGGTGAAACTTCCTAGCCCGATCATCAGAATTACAAACACCAAAAGGATCGCGATGATCACGAGATAGTAAAGCGGGTCGTCAACCATAGTCGCTGCCTTTCATTACGGCTCCACATACGTCGAATTTCGCCGTATTCCAACGGAAATTGAGCAGCTTCATATGCGGCCAAAAATCCTGTCGGTCATGCGGGTGCTGAGAATTCGTTTCATCAAGCCGGAGAAATAGGTTGGCGTAGTAACGTAATAACGTGGTTTTGGATGTGAACTCTCCAGCGCGTGGATCAATTTTCTAGTAACTGCTTCTGGACCAAGTTCGCCGGGGTCACGTTTGCCCTTCGGGGCATAAAGCCGGGGGATCAACGTGTCTTCGTATTGCACCCTGAACGCACTGTTTTCAACATTGATCCATTTCTCGAAATGCGCCTGCGCGTTTTGCCGGATTTCGGTGCGTATCGGTCCGGGCTCAATTAGGATGACGTGAATCGGTGAGCCTCGAAGTTCCAATCTCAGCGTGTCACTCATACCTTCCAATGCATATTTGCTGGCGACATAGGAACCGCGCATGCGCAGCGCGGAAAACCCTAGCACAGAAGAACAATTCACAATCCGGCCGTGGCCTTGATTGCGCATGATGGGCATGACCTGCCGGATCAGGTCGAAATAGCCAAAGAAATTTGCCTCAAAAATCGCCCGGAGCGCGTCGCGGGGGTAATCCTCGACAGCACCAGGAATGGCGTAGGCGCCGTTGTTGTAAAGCGCATCCAACGTGCCGCCGGTGCGGGTTAGGCATTCTTGCAGGGCTTTTGGAATCGAAGATTCGTTTTCATAATCCAGCCGGAAGCTTTCCAGACCTTCGGCACGCAACCGTTCACAATCCGCCTCCTGCCGACACGTTGCAAACACCCGCCAGCCGCGCTTGTGCAGCGTATGGGCGGCATCATAACCGATGCCCGAAGAACAGCCGGTGATCAGGATGGAATTTTTTGACATCTGGCCTCGAAAACATGCGTCATTGCCTGACGTGTTCAGGCAATCTCTGTGACGCATCCGGCAATACTCGAAAGAGGTTCCCCGAACAAGCCGGACATTGACGGCAATTATTGCTGCACCCAAGGCAATTCCGTCTGGACCCCCAACCTCCCCCAAAGTACACCTCATCTATGTCAGAAACGTTAGACGACCCCAACATGTCCGACAAACCCAGAGGGGTGACGATCTCGGAGTCGCTACGTCGCGCGATTGGCGAGCGTTATCTGACCTATGCGCTGTCGACCATCATGCACCGGGCCTTGCCGGATGCGCGGGACGGGTTGAAGCCGGTGCACCGGCGAATTTTGTTTGCGATGCGGGAGCTTAGACTGGAGTCTTCGGGCCGATTCCGTAAGTCCTCGAAAATATCCGGCGACGTGATGGGCAACTATCACCCGCACGGCGATCAGGCAATTTACGATGCGCTTGCGCGATTAGCGCAGGATTTCAACGTGCGCTATCCGCTGATCGACGGGCAGGGGAATTTCGGCAATATCGACGGCGATAATCCTGCTGCGGCGCGATATACCGAAGCACGAATGACGGCTGTGGCCGAAGCCATGATGGAAGGCCTTAGCGAGAACGCAGTGGATTTTCGGGACAATTATGATGGCTCTTTGTCCGAACCGGTTGTTCTGCCCGCCAGCTTCCCCAACCTGTTGGCCAATGGATCGTCAGGCATTGCCGTCGGCATGGCCACCAACATTCCACCGCATAATATTGGCGAACTCTGCACCGCTGCGATCCACTTGATCAAAGCTCCAAATGCCCGCGATGAAACCCTGCTGGAATACGTTCCAGGCCCGGATTTCCCGACTGGTGGTATTCTGGTGGAGCCGCGCGAAAACATTGCTGAAGCCTACCGCACTGGACGTGGCGCATTTCGGGTCCGTGCGCGGTGGGAGAAAGAAGACCTACCGCGTGGCCAGTGGCAGATTGTTGTCACAGAAATTCCGTATCAGGTGCAGAAATCCCGCCTGATCGAAAAAATCGCCGATCTTATCAACGACAAGAAAATCCCGATCCTCGCCGACGTGCGCGATGAAAGTGCCGAGGACATCAGGCTGATTCTGGAGCCCCGCGCCAAAACCGTGGACCCGATTGTTCTGATGGAAACGTTGTTCCGCCAGACCGATCTGGAAACCCGGTTCAGCATGAACATGAATGTTCTGATTGATGGGCGCATGCCGAAAGTCTGTTCGTTGAGGGAAGTGCTGCGCGCCTTCATTGACCACCGGCGAGAGGTTCTGCAACGGCGCTCACAGTTTCGACTTGAGAAGATCAAGCGGCGGCTGGAAGTTCTGGACGGTTATATTATTGCCTTCCTCAACCTGGATCGGCTGATCGAAATCATCCGCTATGAGGATGAGCCGAAGGCGATGATGATCGAAGAGTTCCTGCTCAGCGATGTTCAGGCCGAGGCAATTTTGAACATGCAACTGCGCCGCCTGCGTAAGCTCGAAGAATTGGAGCTGCGACGCGAGCGCACCGATTTGCTGGAGGAGCAGGCCGGGCTGCGCGAGTTGCTGGCCGGTGAGCAATTGCAGTGGCTGCGCATAATCAAACAGCTGCGGGAGACGCGACGGCAGTTTGGCAAGAGAACCGAATTCGGGAGGCGCCGCACTGAACTGGACGACGCACCGGACTTCGAAGAGATGCCTCTCGAAGCCATGATCGAAAAGGAGCCGATCACAGTTGTCTGCTCTACGATGGGGTGGATCCGCGCCATGAAAGGGCATATCGCACTGGATCAGGACTTGAAATTCAAAGACGGTGACGAAGGGCGGTTTATCTTTCACGCCGAAACCACCGATAAACTGCTGCTTCTCGGCAGCAACGGTCGTTTTTACACGCTGGCTTGCAACGATTTGCCAGGCGGTCGCGGGATGGGCGAGCCAGTGCGGTTGATGGTCGATCTGCCAAACGAGGCCGAGATGGTGACGCTCAGCATTTATCAGCCGGAGCGCAAACTGTTGCTGGCATCCAGCGTCGGTGACGGTTTCATCGTGGCCGAAAACGAGATAATCGCCCAAACCCGGTCCGGAAAACAGGTTCTGAACGTGAAAGCCGGAGTCAAAGCGTTGGTCTGCAAACCGGTGGTAGGGGATTACGTCGCCTGTGTCGGCGAGAACCGCAAAGTGCTGGTTTTTCCGGTCAATGAGCTGCCGGAAATGGGCCGCGGCAAAGGTGTGCGTTTGCAGAAATACAAAGATGGCGGCCTGAACGATGCCACTACATTCACACTGGCCGACGGGCTAAGCTGGAAAGACCCGGCAGGGCGCACCCGAACGGAAACAGAATTGACCGAGTGGATGGGTAAACGCGCCAGCGCCGGTCGCATGGCACCACGGGGGTTCCCAAGAGACAATAAGTTTTAGAATTCTCCAACTTTGCCATAATTTGAGCCGGGAGCCCGGTTTAGTGGTAGGATCGAACTGAGGCGGTCAAAGAGGAATTAAGCAAATGGAAATCGAGCAATCGGCAGACGAGTTGACCTGTGAATATCGCGGTCAACAGGGTGCTTTATTCAAACTGGCGCTGAAAACCACACTTCTGACGTTGTTAACGCTTGGGATTTACCGGTTTTGGGCCAAGACCCGCATTCGCAAATATTATTGGTCGGGCACCGCCCCTGGTGGTGATCCGCTGGAATATACCGGAACCGGCCTCGAAAAATTACTGGGCTTTCTGATTGCGGTGGCTTTTCTGGCCATTTACCTCGGGTTTTTTCAGTTGCTGTTGAGTTTTGTCGGCATGCCGGTGTTCAATGCAGGCGATGATCCAGAGGATGTTGCCGCGCAGGTATTGGTCGCCCAGACCACGTTGATCGCGATCCTGCCATTTATCTTTTACGCCCAATACCGCGCTAGGCGTTATATCCTGTCCCGCACCCGCTGGCGCGGTATCCGGTTTGGCGTAGAGCCAGCCGCATGGGGGTACGTCTGGCGGGCGATTGGTCATTGGTCGTTGACCATCGTTAGTCTGGGTCTGTTGCTGCCGCGCCAGACTTTTTGGCTCGAGAAGTACAAGATAGACCGCACTTGGTACGGGAACACTAAATTTCAGCAGAACGGCCGTTGGCAAATGCTCTATCCGGCGATGAAACATCTGTTTATTGCCGCCGGATTCATCATTGGGTTTGCCGTGCTGGCAGCAGTGACCGAGCAACCCGTCTGGGCGATCTTTTCGGTGATTGGCGCATTCTGGTTGTACTATGGCGTCGTCTACTACTCGGTCACAACCTTCCGGTTGCTTGGCAACAATAAGCAACTGGGCGAATTGGTTGGGTTTTTCACCGAACCGCGTCCCGGCAAAATTTTTGGCATTTTCATTCTGGGCGGCATCCTGACCAGCATTTGTGCCGGGTTGTTCCTTTCGGCCTTTTCGATCATTGCGATTAATGTGCTTGGCGGCACGGAAGGTCTTGAATCCATTTTTGATCCTGGTGCAGATTTTGCCAGCAATATGTCAGAAATGATTGGCCTTGGATTATTCGCATTTGGCTATCTGGCAATGCTGATTATGTCAGGTGTTTTTGCAATGATCTTTATTGTCCAGCCTATGCTGGAGCACTACGTTAAATCTACTCGCATCCAAAACGCGTCAGAGCTGCACGATATAGAACAACGGTCGCGCGATGACATGGTTGAGGCCGAAGGCTTTGCCGACGCGCTGGATGTTGGAGCAGCGATCTGACGGGGGTTTGGCGGTGAAAACGAGTGGCGAGAAAGTCGGGGCAAAGTTCTTTGACGGTCGCTCGGCCAGGCCGCGTACAGCGTCGGTTTCGGTTGCTGCCCGGGATGGGGCAAAGGCGCTGTTGATCGAGCCGGACGGCATGAACGCGATATACTGGCGTACCGATAATCTGCGCGAATTGCGGGATCAGGCCCGCGACGAAGGTATCGTTTTACAACACGTTGACGATGATCTGGCACGATTGATCGTGCCACACGGCCATGCCGAAGAGGTGATCCGCGAGATTGCCGGAAATCTTGCCAAGCGTTCTGTGCCAAAAGGCATGTACAAAAAATTGTTGTTCTGGGCTGGCGGTGCTGTTGCCTCAGTTGTACTGATCATGTTCGTGATCTTACCAGCGATGTCTGATCAACTCGCCAGAATGATCCCGCCGGAACGGGAGGCCGCGCTTGGTCGCACCGCATTGAGCCAGATTGAGCGGTATTTACTCGGGTCCAAGAAGAGTCTCGCTTGCACCAATTCGGATGGGTTGAAAGCGCTCGAAAAAATGACCGCGCGTCTGACGGCCCAGGCAGATATTCCCTATGACCTGAATGTGCAGGTTTTTGACCACGATATGATCAACGCTTTTGCAGTGCCGGGCGGCAATGTGGTGCTGTTCAAGGGGTTGCTGCAGGCGGCGGACACACCGGAAGAGGTCGCCGGTGTTTTGGCGCATGAACTGGGTCATGTGGTGAACCGCGACCCCACCCGACTGACCCTGCGCTCCGCTGGCTCGGTGGGCATCCTTGGCATGGTGTTTGGCGATTTTGCCGGGGGGTTCTTCGCTCTGGTACTGGCCGAGCAATTGATCAGCGCCTCTTACGCGCAGGATGCAGAAGCGGGCGCAGACAGTTTTGCTCATATTGCGCTGGCACAGGCTGGGTTGCCAAGCGAGCCGCTAGCGGGATTTTTCCTGAAACTGAAAGACAAGTTCGGCGAGAGTGATGGCCTGATATCACATCTAGCAAGCCACCCTGATCTGTCCGGACGGGCAGCGGCGGCTGAAGCTGCGAATACGGTTGGCAGCGGTACTTTCGAGCCGATACTGACAGAGAAGGAATGGAGGGATTTGAGGGCGGTTTGCAGCTTGGGTTCTGACTCAAGAAACCGTTTCGAATGAAATGGCGGCCCGGCATTAAAATAGCTTGCTGAAAAGCACTGATTGCATATGGGCCAGAGCGCCGGGCGTAAGGCATTTGCCGACTCAGGACGGCAGCGTAACGTTCTCAACCTCCAACCAAACTCCGCCTTCCGGCCGCAACGTCAACACCATCACCGGCTTTGGGTCACGACCTTCAATGCGTGTAAACCGATATCTTGAAACCAGCGTTGCCAAAATGATCTGCGTCTCGACCATGGCGAACTGCGCCCCGATGCAGACCCTTGGACCATTGCCAAACGGCAAATACGCGAAGCGATCAATCTCTACACCTTCGGCAAACCTTTCCGGGCGAAACGCATTCGGTTCCTTCCAAAGCTGCTCGTTCCGGTGCAGTGCATAAATCGGCAGCATCACCGTGTCTTTGGGACGCACCTCTCGCCCGCAGAGCGTGTCCGCTGCTTGCGCCGTACGAGACAAAAACCCCGCCGGTGGATAGAGTCGCAGAGTTTCCTTGATCACCTGCTCGGTGAACGGCAGCTTGCCAATATCCTGTGGTCCCGCGATCCGACCTTTCAACACTGACTGTGCTTCGTCCCGCAGGTGATCCTGCACGTCGGGATCAAACGCACAAAGGTACAGCGCCCAAGCCAGCGTCAGCGCCGTGGTTTCATGCCCGGCCACAATAAACGTCAGCAGGTTGTCGCGCAGTTCCGCGTTGTTCATCTGCTTTTTGGTTTCCGGGTCCATACCGTCAAGCAACAGATCAAGCAGGTCCGGTATGTCTTTCGCGCCGGATTGCCGCCGCCGCGCGATGGCCTGATCGGCGACGGTTTTCATATCAGTAACGGAATTCGCGCCAAACATACGCGACCAGCGCGGCACCCATGCCGGCACACCCAGAATATCAAACAGCGACACACGGGCTGATTGATCAATGAAGGCGTTGATGGATTGATGCACGGCGGTGCTGTCCATCGCGCCCGATCCTGAAAAAGTGACATTGCTGATCACTTCAAACGTGGTTTGCACCATTTCCTCGTAAAGATCGGTCGCGCCCTTACCCGCATCCAATCGCGCGCAGGCAGTTTCAGCAGCCGCTGACATGATCGGAGCCAGGCCAGCGATGTTGCGATGCGAAAAAACTGGCGCGGCAGCCCGGCGCTGCCAGTGCCAGTGCGCGCCCTCGGCAATGAAAAGACTGTCCCCAATAGCGGGTCGGAGAAGGTTTTTGGTGACATCCGACTTCGGGTAAATCTCCAACTTATCCTTCAGTATCTGGCGCAAGGCATCCGGGTCCATCACCATATGCCAGCGCACAATACCGGTTTTGCCAGACACAATCGGCTGTTTGGTGCAAAGGTCAGGAATGATTTCCAGCAGATTGTTCCGTGCAGCCCTCAGAGATTCCATAATAGTCAGAGGGCGCGTGACAAGCTGCACCTTGGGTGGGTCAGGTTGTGGCTTTTGCCCATCTGGCACAGTCAGTCTCTCCTGCAATTAGTCTGCCAAATCAATATAGCGCCTCGCTTCGACAAAGCCATTGGCTGATAATTGGCAGATCGGCACACAAAGGGTTCTTCGCTCAGACGTGATGTTTGCCGGATATTGGCTGCCGAGTTGCCCATTGCAATTGGCTGGAAACTATTCAATGTGACTACCTGTATACTGGCAGTGCATGTTTTTGGATATTTGATGACGCGTAAAAAGACAGTATTGGTCACCGGGGGCTCTGGGTTTATTGCCAAACATATCATCCGGCAATTGCTGGATGAAGGGTTTGATGTTCGGGCGTCTGTCCGGTCTGCTGAACGCGAACAGGAAGTCATCAGCGCTGTTGGTGAAAACGTCAAAGAATCCGTAGACGTCAACAGCCAGCTCAGTTTTGTACATCTGGATTTGAGTTTGGACGATGGTTGGGCGGATGCTCTCGACGGCATGGCGGCATTGATCCATACCGCTTCACCGTTTCCGATGAATCAACCGGACAATGAAGATGAACATCATTCGCCCCGCCGTCGACGGCACCTTGCGAGCCTTAAAAGCGGCCAAGGCGGCCGGAGTCTCGCGTGTCATCTTAACCTCGTCAACTGTTGCAATCTCTAACAAACGGCTGGCGGCTGGTCGCAGCCGCTACGACGAGTCAGACTGGTCCGACATGAATTCGCCGCTTGCGTCGCCCTATGTGAAATCTAAGACTCTCGCCGAAAAGGCGGCTTGGGCCTTTGCCAAAGCGCATCCTGAGATAAAGTTAACCACTATCAATCCCGCCTTGGTGCTTGGCCCGGCACTTGATGATAAAATCAGCACCTCGCTGAAAATTGTCCAACGGCTGGTCCGGGGCAAAGACCCAATGCTCCCGCGTTTGGGGTTTCCGGTTGTTGACGTTCGGGATGTTGCCACCATGCATGTACGCGCGTTGCTGCGCCCGGAAAGCGCAGGAGCCCGGTTTATTGCTGCGGAACGTTTCATCTGGATGCTGGACATGGCGCGGATACTGAAGGCCGAGTATCCGGAGCGGCGCATTCCAACCCGCGTCGCCCCCGACTTTTTTATCAAATTGCTGGCGGTTTTTGACAAGGCATTAAAGTCGATAGTTCCCGCGCTGGGTCTGGAGCAACATCTGGATAACGCCGCCGCCAGCGAAGTGCTGGGCATGGAATTCATCGAAGCACGACAGGCCACAAAATCTTCCGCTGCCTGTCTGGTCCGGTTTGGTCTGATCAATTGAAGTGGTCACGGCCCGATGGTTGACAGTCGGGACAGTTTGCGATTAGAGCGTTTTTCACGAATTCTGAATCGCAGAGTTCGTGAAAAACGCAATGTGGCCAATAGCCTGCACCCGGCATTTTCACTCAATCTGTCTCAGTTTGAGCGAAAAGTGCTCTAGCATTTATTTTGCCTTGCATATTGGAAATTGAATTTGCACAAGTCTCCGCATGAGCAGTGAACAAGAAACAAACTTCAAGCAAGGTTTGGCCACCGTCGCGTCAATCGCTTTTATTCTCGCGGTTATCCAAAACGTCCTGCCACCCAATGCGTTTTCATCAACGGTACTGCTGTTCGATTTTGAATTCGGCCTCCTCCGGCGCGGACTGATGGGCGAGATATTCAACCTCTACTGGGGAGAAACCGTTTCAAAGTCTGAAATTTTTGTTGCGTCGGTATCGATGACCCTTTTCGGCGCGTTTTCGGTTTATCTGGTGGCGCGAAAATGGCTGTTTCAAACCAATCACACACTTTACCTGGTGATTTTACTGTTTGTGTCTTTTGCTTTTGCAGGAATACTGGGAAGCACGGGCTACCTTGATATGTTTCTGATCGGTCTCGTTGGCCTTGTGGTTCTGACCGATCCCAGGACTATTTTTGGCCTGGCGGCGCGCTGTTTGGTCTGCTTTGCAGGACTGTTCGTGCATGAGGCGATGTTGCCCTATTTTGTGGTGTTTCTTGCATTTGATGTTTGGATTGCCAGAAAATCCCAGCAAGAAACCGGGCCCTATCTGGCATCCTCACTGGTATTGGTCAGCGGTTTCATCGCCTTTGCTGTTCTCGTAATCTATGGCGAAATGCCCGCGGATCAGATGCAGAATTTCCGCGACTTCATTCAACAGAAGTCCGAATTCAACGCAGACTCCGACGCGCTCGATGTAATGGGGAAGGTGCTGAAAGATAATCTGGCCGTAATGGGTGAAAAACGGCAACATACCGGTTATCGGGCCTGGGTGGTCTTTGACGGTGTGCCGCTGTTCTTAATGACGCTTTGGATGATCTGGTTTAACCTGAAAATCGCGGCGAAGGGCATAGATACTGTAACCAGAATTTTCCTGATTGGCGCAATCGTCGCACCTTTGAGCCTGAACATTATTGCTTTTGATGTTGTTCGTTTCGGCTGCACTTCAGTTCTTGTGGGGTTCCTGATCATGGTCAGCCAAATCCGGGCCAATCCCGATACAGTGGACCGGATTGCCAGTGCGCTGTCGCTTCCAATGCTGCTGGGATTGGTTGTCCTCAACCTCAATACCAAGGTGTATCAGCTCAATGTCGGCGAAGCCGAAGTCTATGCGTTTCCCTGGGTGATCCTGCAACAATTGCAATGGTTGCAATAGCGGCCTGCTGATCAGAATCATGTGCATCACATGGGCTTGCATCACGCCGCGATTCAGACTACCCAAGCCCGCATATCTGGCCGATAGGGGTTTAGCTCAGTTGGTAGAGCATCGGTCTCCAAAACCGAGGGTCGTGGGTTCGAGTCCCTCAGCCCCTGCCAGATTTAGGTTCGACCATGTTTGGGCAATGTAACTTCATTAAATACTTATTAAAATTAGGGTGTTAACAACTTGCTGGAATTCGCAAGAGGTTGCCATGAAAACTGAATTTAGAGGAAGATCATTAGAAGAAGCGGTGCAAAGAGCGTTGTTGAAAGACCACAACACAAGCATCGACTACAAAAACTTGATAAATCTTCGAAGAAATTCAACTTTGCAGAGCAACTTTCGATTGGAGAAACTCTTTTAGTTGGCGAGGGGAATTTTAGCTTTTCCTTGGGTGTTGTTGAGCACGCCATCAGTCCGGATCGAATTAACGCGAGTGTGCCGCTCGCGCGCCGGGAACTTTCTGAGTTGAGTTGGGCGAATGCGGATAAAATCAGTTCTGTTGGAGGCGCGGTTTTTTACGAGATTGGTGCCACGAAGCTGGAGTCAGTATTTACGCAACGTTCAGCGAACGCCGTTGTCTTTCAGTTTCCAAACACCGCCAGCCGCGAGACGTTGTTTGGTCAAAACCCAAATCATGTGTTGGTGTGTCGGTTCCTAAAAAGCGCAAGAAAAATTTTGAAAAACAGTGGGATAGTCGTTATCACTACTGTTGATAGCCCTCTCTATGAAGGAAGTTTCAAGATGATTGAAGCTGCCCAAAAGGTCGGATACGGGGTGCCGGAGATATATGACTTTAGACCTTCAGACTTCGTAAGTTACCTGCATGAAAACACAGAGCTCGGTGAAAGCGTGCTTCGAGATCATACCAAATTTGTAACTTTTGTGTTTCGCATAAATGCTTCCTGAGGGTGCCAAATACATTCCGTGCTTTGTCAGCGAGAAGGTACAGAACCAACTGATCCAAGAAATCGACACGCGCAATTGGCGGCATGATCTGCGCCGCCGTGTGCAACACTATGGCTTTCGCTATGACTACCGTGCGCGGAGTATTGACGTTTCAGACCAGCTCGGACCACTACCGAATTGGCTGAGGCCTACGGCCGAAGAATTGATGCAGAAGGGCCTTTTTGCGGAGTTTCCAAACCAGGTAATTGTAAACGAATACCTTCCGGGTCAGGGGATTTCGGCGCACGTGGATTGCGAACCGTGCTTTGGCGATGCGATTGCTTCGCTTTCTCTTTTGTCCGGGTGTGTTATGAAGTTCTCTCGGGACGGCGCAATGGATTTGGAAACGTACCTTGAAATTGGGAGTCTTATCCTTTTGTCCGGTCCGGCGCGCTGGAAATGGAAGCACCAAATACCGGCGCGGAAGTCTGATTTTGTTGGCTCAGAACGTCTTGAGAGGTCGCGCAGAGTTTCAATAACCTTCCGAAATGCCCAGATGTAGCAGTCCATTTTACACAGTTTACTTACACACTTTGTAAATTGGACAGATAAACTATTCAGAACCAATATCTTACTCGAAAGCTTATCGGTCTCCAAAACCGAGGGTGGTAGGTTCGAGTCCCTCAGCCCCTGCCAGATAAATGGGCTATGCTGGCAAAGATTGGAATGGCATCATTTTTTCTGGGCGATTGCTGTACTAACCATCAAATTTGCAGTAGTAGAGCGCGACAAACGGCGGCATATTGTTATGAGGTTGATCGCCTCCGTTTAATCCAACCGTGCCACCAACAACTAAATCGCTGACGGGTTCACTTCCTCCAACTGCAAATGTCCTAGTTGCCTGGCCGCCCCATCCTCCGCGTGTAACCGGATTGGACGCAAACGAATGGTTGTGCCTTGGCATCTCGTCGACGCTAAGATTGTGAACTTCTTCCCCGCCGATTGACGCCTTTTCGTTCTCGGCAAAAGATGTATGCGCTGATAACAGTGCTCCGTTCATATCTTCATTTCGGTGAACGCCTGCCCCTACTACAACCCTTCCGCCAGCTGGCGTAAACAATGACCACCCCTGCGGACATGCGCCTTCCTTTTCGGAACGGTCAAATGCCACAACTGCAGATTGCAGATTTATCTTTGAAATCTGGAAATCTGTTTCTTTCGCAAGGAATCTATTTTCTTCAATTTGGATTTGTAACTCCGTCTGGAGATTATTTATCCTTCTTACCAAATACTCAAAATTCGAGTTCAACCCGGATGCACTGACCGGCTCTCCGGCTTGGATTTGATGAGGGACAGCGGTTTCGGAAAAAGATTGGCTATCCACCGATGCGGTTGACGCTAGAAAAATTGCCCAACTGACAAGAATAGACCATCTGAAGTTATTATTCAGCATAAACGGCACCTCCTATTAAGCTGTCTAAAGAGTTCATGACAAAGTTGGGTAATATACCTGAAGCAACCAGAGCAGCGGATAGCGCAAGTAGTGTCCCACCAAGTACTATCCCATAAGCCAATGACCGGCTTCTTATCATTGATTTAGCTTAA
The DNA here is from genome assembly GCA_965237555.1 of Amylibacter sp. Classification (GTDB taxonomy): domain Bacteria; phylum Pseudomonadota; class Alphaproteobacteria; order Rhodobacterales; family Rhodobacteraceae; genus Amylibacter. Next base: position 1,203,462 of record CBDEFU010000001.1, on the reverse strand, counting down.
ACCTGCACTGCGGCGTTCCTTTTTTCCGCCTTTTGCAGAATTTTCTCTTTTGTTGCGGTTTTCATATCATCCACCAGACCGTTCCATTTAATCAATCGATCCATTGGCCACTCGACGGTGACTGTGCTCATCATTCCCGAAAATGCGTCAATAGTGGTCAAAGCAAAAATGCTCCCGCGAGCGTGTGAAAATGGTATTCGCTGAAATGCATAAGTTTCAATTGCAGCCAAGTCAGAAGGAATGGCATATGTGTCAGCAATTTCAATTGCCAGCTCCTGCGCCAGGTCACTGCGAAATCGCCTCTCAACTTCGTCTGGGTCAAACACCAGTTCGTTCCCGTTTTTTGATATCTGTGGTTCAATATCCCGAACCGCTTTGTTGACAATTGCACCGCGTAGCATTGGCAGCTTGCCAATCCTGTCACTTTCTTCAAGAATTTGGTCTTGCAGTTTGCGGTTTTGATAGAGTGAGGCGCTCGTCGGCTCGGTTACCAAAAAATAACTGTCAGACAGCGCACACGCCGCAGTGGTCAGAATTCCAAAGCCACCGCGTGTGTCAACAAGAATATAATCGTAGTCCAAAGACCGCAGTTCATCGAAAAATTCTTTGCAGATAGTCTGATGGTCCTTCCTCTTTTTGGAAGGTGAAACGCCGTCATCATCTTGCAATTTGTCAACGTCGTCACCGTAGATTCCCCTACCCGAAATGATTGCCTCATAAATAATTTCCTGATCTGATTTTTCACCACGATTGATGGTTCGAGGGTGGACGCCAGTATTTTGGTCAGCTTCTGACGCTAAAACATAGCCGGAAACTGTATTGCTTGCATCAAAAGATTGAATGGCGCGAACACCATTTTCACCAAGAATAAAATGTGAGAGCCCCTCGGTGGCCAGGTCGAAATCAACGAACAACACTCGGTGCCCGGATTTCAAAAGAGCGTACCCAAGGCTGACCAAAAGCAGAGTCTTCCCGGTTCCACCTTTACCGCTAGCAACAGTAATAACTTCGGGATTGCGCGCGCTCTTCATATTATCAATTTGCCAGTGGAAAGGTTTCGGGAGGGCTTGGATTGTCCCAGGTGATCGGGCCGGTTCTATTCAGTGATTGATCTTCCAATCCAACCGACATTCGCATTTGGCCAGGAGAATTCGACCTGCGAGTTCGAGTGCTGGGTTGATAAATGGATTGATTTTCGTATCTGTATTCCGCCACCGGCGAAGCACCGCTCTCATCCGAATCACCACTCCCTATCAAATTTTCTAGGAACCAGATAGCCATGTTATCGCGCCCCACCGGAATCGGAGGCCGACGAAATTTTGCTTGCCCGTTTTGAAAGCTCGCCCACATTTTTTCTTATGCTCACAAATTCTTCAACCAGCTCGGAGTAAAGCGAAGAAGCATTCGCGCACGCTTTTCCGGTTGCACCATACGCAATCACATAAAATTTCCAGCGGCTATGGTACTTCCAGTAGACGGCAAAATACATTTCTCGTGCTTCCCGCCTCCGCGCAGCTTGTTCTGAATATGAAAAGAAGTTCTCGATATTCCCAAGTACAGTCGCCAACACTGCGACAACGGCCGCCACAACTGTCAGAAACCCTGCAACAGTTACTATTTCTTCAAGTTCCCAACCGAGAAACCGCTTGAATTCCAATTGACCGAAAAGGCCCAATGCGGCTGATGTGTTCAATATTGCGACAATGCCCGTCACCCAAATGAGCCAGAAGCGCCAACGTCGACCGCTTTTCGAGAACTTCTGGTAATCTTGGTTGGAAAGTTCAGCGTTTGAATGCATGTCTTTCAAAATGAATTGGTAATCTGCATAGATTTGGGACAAGAATTTGTTGATCTCTTCATCCGTTTTCCCCTCGAAATCTCTTTCGGTGGGAATGAAATTATTCCACAAAGATGTTTTGACAACTTCACTAGCGCTCGTTGTCTCAGTTGGGGATTGCTCAAGGTTATCTTTTTGTGTCATGCAAAACTAATCTTTTTTAATGTGTTCTCTGAGATTACTGGCAAAAATCTGTTTTTTCAACTCAACGCCTAATTTGACTTAAAAAACGATCACCACGAAGAACTAGGTTCTATAATATAATCCAAATATATCATCGAACCTTTTGGATTTGAAGGCGTTCTCGCGCGCCTAGGCGCAACTCGCTCGTGACGCCGTTCCGGTAGCGATCCTGCTGTTGGAAAGAGATTAGGCAGGCCACGAAGCGACGCCCAAAGCGGCCTTCGTTCTTTTGTAGCACTTCTGCCTGCGTTCAATGTGGCTGCCCGAAAGCGTCAATCCGAAGACGGTCTCTGAAAATTCACTGAGACATTTCCAGAGAAGGCAACTCGTGGCACCCGTCTTTTGGCTCTGCCCCCATCGGGCAGAGTCTTTTTTCGTGCAAGACGCCGGTCGTCGCAGCACAGCTAGAACCCCCGAATTGTTGCCCCTGTATTTCGATTTCGAATCCAGGAAATGGCTCGTCTAATGAGCGCAGCGAGCCATAAAGGTCGCTGTCTTTTAGGCAGGGTTCCAACGGCACCTTTTTGCTACGTAAACAAAGCAAAAGTTACACATTTATTTACACATATGCGGGGAATGAATTTAATAAATTGTATAAACAATGGTTTCTGAATAGGCGCATCGGTCTCCTAAACCGAGAGTCGTGGGTTCGCGTCCCTCAGCCCCTGCCAGATGTATACACTTCGAATGCCGTCAAATCGTTCCGAAACGTATTAGTCCTTCAGTGAATCATCATAAGAGACCAGCTCAACGGTATTCCCGTCCGGGTCTTTGGCAAATATGCCTCGCCAGCCGATCCATCCGAAGTGTTGTATGTCATAGTCGACACCCTGCGCATCATACCAATCCATAGCAGCCTGCTGTTCGGCAAACGGCAGACTCAGCGCGATGTGGTGCAAGGAGGAGCCTTCGCCGGTTTGCGGTTTTGTGGTCCCTTGCGGATGTACCGTACGTTGCGGAGCGTTGTGTCGGAACAGCGCCAGTATTGCGGTATGACCCTGAAACCCATCCGAAATTTTGAAAAATATGATACCCTCGGAATGGTCTCCGCTTAACCGATCGAGACCGAGTGTATTTTCGTAGAAATCTGCCATGGCGGCGATGTTTGCACAACGGATGGCAATTTCCCCTAGGGCGCGGATTTTGAAGTTTCGTTGCATGTGGGGACAGTGTTCCCAGCTGATGGCAATGTCAATTTGCCTCAGGATCGGTATTGAGCATTGGTCGGCTAGATGGGCTATTGAACCTATTCAAAGGCCTGTGCTCCGCATATTCTTAACTAATTGTTAACAAAGTGAAATGTTCCGCGCGCGGAACATTTTCAACCTTTATCCAAAGCTTCCCTGATAAAACCAACCGCAACGCGCCGGCGGAACGCGGGTGCCGATGCGCGAGTTTGGGTCGTCACGCCTCAATTCCGGCGTGTCATGGAAAGTGTTCGTGATACACTCCCAATGTCGAATGCAATTTGGGAGGAATTCAATGTCAGTTATCAAAAAGGGATCGAAAGGCAACCCGGTCAAAGAACTTCAGACCCTGCTGAATAAAACCGGTACCAAGCCACCGCTGAAAGTGGATGGCGACTTTGGAACAAAAACTGACAAGGCGGTGCGGACGTTCCAGAAGCGGGCAAAACTCAAAACTGACGGCAAGGCGGGAGATTTCACGCTGGCAGCGGTTCAATTTGGTGGTCCTCTGCCGGAGATGAACGTTCAAGATTACAAGAAATGGTGGCAAACTTACTCGGGCAAAGTGATAACCAACGACTCGACGCTGGAACGGTTCGGCAACATTCAGGCTGAAGTAAAGAAGCTGTCCTCCGTGCTCGACAAACATATCCCCATTGCCGACAAACTCATTTCAGATAACACTAAACATGTCCGTACAGTATACAAGCTGGCGACCGGGCTCATCGACAAACAGAAGAAATTTGACGACGTCTTGCTCAAATCACCTCAGACGGCAGAGAAGCTGTTGAAAGAATGCATCGACCTGGACAAGAAGGCCCAGTCGCTTTTGGAGGGCACACTAAAACCCACTGTCAGGAAAGCATCGCGGGAAACCGGGGCCGCGGCGGACCAGATCATAGCATCGCTTGCCAAAATTGACGCCAATGTTCGGGATCTCAAGGCGCTTGCAAAAGGGAGGTATGTTTAGGTGGGTGGCGCCCGTGTGGTTGCCACGGACAACCTATGAGAAGTCACTGGTGCGGCGCGTCCAAGCTCGAGCTTGTGGGTTGGACGCTGGCGTGCGGCTTCGAGTAGCGCGGGTTTGCACCCGATCTGCTGCTAAGCCATTACCGTTTACCCACATACGCCCGCAACAAACTCACCGACGGAAAATGCAGCGCCCGTTTTTTACGGCCCAGCACGCCTGCTTTGCGCATCCGACCCATTTCCCGAGCCACCGACTCGCGGCTGGAAAAAACAAACGCCGCCAGTTCGGTTTGTGTCGGTGGTTTTTCGATCAAAGCCTCGTTGCCGAATTGTTTGGCTTCGGCAATTTCCAGTAGTTTTTCACGCAGCCGCTCGTCCGCCGATTTGGCGTTGAAATCCACCACCCGCTTAGAAAGATAGCGCAAATGGCCAACCAGCAGTTTCAACAGGTAATAGCTCATGTCCGAATGGGTTTTTAGAAGCCGCCGGAATTGTTCAGGTGCAAGCCGTGCCGCAATACAATCGGTTTCGGCAATCGCATCGCTGGATCGGGGCTCTTCATCCAGCGCGGAAAATTCTCCGATACAATCGCCGTTGTTGAAAGTCAGGAAAGACACCTCGCGCCCGCCGTCGGTATAAACCGTCGCCTTGACCGAACCGTCGAGGACAAAAAACACATCACAGCTGTCGTCATCCGCCGAAATCAGGAAATGCCTGGCACGATAATTGTTAACTGTCCATAAGGAAGACAAATGTTCCCAACTCTCCTGACCAATCTGGCCAAGGTAGGAATCCTTGGGAAATGTAAGTTCGTTTCTATGCATGAGTCTTGCGCGTTGTTTGAAAGAACTCTAGCGCAAGTGATTTGAATCATAAAATGAAATCCGACTCCAACTTTTACGGGCTGGTGTCGTTTTTAGACAAGCGCGTGTGAAATAATCAATGAAAATTTCATGAATATTTTCACGAAAGCAGAATCAGTGCCCGACAGTTACAGCCATAGATCAGCTTCGCTTGGTGCCGATTTGCGCGCTCTGCGCAAGTCGCGTGGCGTGACGCTTATTGATCTCGGGCTAAAATCCGGCCGCTCAGTTGGTTGGCTTAGTCAGATTGAACGGGATATTTCTCATCCATCGATCGAAGAGTTGAAAGTACTGGCACGTGCTCTCGATGTTTCGGTATCGCTGTTCTTTGGACAAGCGCAATCAGTTCCAGAGGAAGAAGGCTATGTAGTTCGTGCCGTTGCGCGGCGGCGCATCGGACACCGTGAAAACGGGTTGGTCGAAGAGTTGTTGTCGCCTGACCTGACAGATGACTTTGAAGTATTCCATTCTTCTTTCGAAGCCAAATCCGATATGGGCCGCTTTGAATTGCGAAAAACGCAGGAGGTGGGCTATCTGATTTCCGGCCGCCTGAAACTTTGGGTGGGCGCGCGGGAATTTGATCTGTTGCCAGGAGACAGTTTTCGCATTCGCGGTGAGCCGTATCGATGGGCAAATCCATATGAAGAAACAGCCAAGGCGATCTGGGTCATTGCGCCTCCGGTTTATTGAGGAGAATTCAAATGCAAAAGGGATCATGTGAATGTGGGTCGGTTGCCTATGAAGTTACAGGCGAATTGCGGCCTGTTACTGCCTGCCACTGCACACAATGTCGCAAAACCAGCGGTCATTACTGGTCGGCAACGCAGGTTCCGACTGAAAATTTAATGCTGACGAAAGACGATGGTCTCAAATGGTATCGCTCGTCCGATTGGGCGCAGCGAGGGTTTTGCCAGAATTGTGGATCTTCGCTGTTTTGGAGGATGGACGGAGAGGGTGCAACATCGATTGGCGCCGGAACGCTTGACGGTGCTGTCGGCTTGCAAACCGCCAAACATATCTGCATGGCGGACAAAGGTGATTATTATGCGATTGCCGACGGCTTACCGCAGTTGGAGAAATGGTAATGCTAGAGGTTCTATTTGCGTTTGATCCGGCCCTGCTAATCGCCTTCATAACGGCGGGGTTGCTGTTGAATATTACGCCGGGTGCAGATTTCATCTTTGTTTCGGCGAGCGGTATCGCGGGCGGTCCACGCATTGGCATGGCTGCCGCGATCGGCATCAATTTGGGAATAACTCTACATATTATTGCCGCTGCTGCGGGTGTCTCTGCAGTGCTGCTTGCTTATCCTGCAGCCTATAATGCAATCCGATATGCCGGGGCTGCCTATCTGTTGTATTTAGCATGGCTGGCGTGGCGCTCGGACGGCGATATTGGCAAGGGTAAAGCAGCCATGACCGCGGCATCGGCCATCCGGCGTGGGTATGTAACTAACTTTTTGAACCCCAAAACGGCGCTGTTCATTTTTGCTTTCATCCCTCAATTTACCGACCCCGCTATCGGCCCGATCTGGATGCAAATCCTGATCCTCGGAGCTATTTTCCAGTTCTTTGGCTGTTTATTTGTGCTCGCACTGGGCGCCGCGGCCGGATACTTCGCTGACGCGCTACGCAGCCGCGTCCGTACCTTGAACAAGGTCACCGCAATTCTGTTTGGCGGGCTTGCAGCCCGTCTGGTTTTTGACTGAAGGATCGATCATGTCAGACTTTCCAACTACGGCCCGTGTGGTCATCATCGGCGGCGGTGTTGTTGGGGCATCGTCTCTCTACCATCTGGCGAAAGCGGGTTGGACCGACTGTGTGCTGCTGGAGAAGAATGAGTTGACCGCCGGTTCCACCTGGCATGCGGCTGGCAATGTGCCGACCTTTTCAACCAGTTGGTCGATCATGAACTTGCAGCGGTATTCGACCGAGTTGTATTCGCGACTTGGCGAAGAAGTCGATTATCCGATGAATTATCACGTCACCGGTTCAATACGGCTGGGACATTCAGAGGAGCGGATGCAGGAATTTGAGCGCGCCGCTGGCATGGGTCGCTATCAGGGCATGGACATCGAAATTCTGGATCCCGCCGAAACACAAATCCGATACCCCTTTCTCGAAACGCACGATCTGACCGGCTCATTGTTTGATCCCCATGACGGTGACATTGATCCGGCACAACTGACACAGGCGCTGGCCAAAGGCGCGCGGGATATGGGCGCGCGGATTTTGCGACACACCCCCGCGACCGGCGTGCGGCGTGAAAATAACGAATGGATCGTTCAGACCGAAAAAGGCGAAATCCGCTGCGAATATGTGGTGAACGCTGCCGGGTATTACGCTCAGCGGGTTGGTGAGTGGTTCAAACCATTTGGCGGGCGCACGGTGCCGATGATGGTGATGAGCCACCAATACATGCTGTCCGAGGAAATTCCGGAACTCAACGCTTACGCCAGAGAAACCGGTAAAAAGCTGCCTTTGCTGCGGGATGTAGACAGCAGTTATTACCTGAGACAGGAGAAAAACGGATTTAACTTGGGGCCTTATGAAAACAATTGCCGTGCTCATTGGGTCACACCAGACGATCCGATGCCCGAAGACTTTTCGTTCCAACTGTACCCAGATGATCTTGACCGGCTGGAATGGCACATGGAAGACGCGATGGCCCGGGTTCCGCTGCTGGGACAGTCGGGCATCAGCCGGGTGATCAACGGCCCGATCCCTTACGCGCCGGACGGGCTGCCACTGATTGGCCCGATGCCAGGTGTGCCGAATGCGTTTGAGGCCTGTGTCTTTACCTTTGGAATCGCGCAAGGTGGCGGAGCCGGTAAAGTGCTGGCAGAATGGATCACCGAAGGACAGACCGAGTGGGACATGTGGTCGGTCGATCCGCGGCGCTACACTGATTACACCGATCAGGATTATTGCGAGCAGAAAGGAATGGAGGTGTATGGCAACGAATACGCCATGCATTTCCCGCACCACGAATGGCCGGCCGGGCGCGACAAGAAACTTTCGCCTAACCACGCCAAGGTCAAAGAACTCGGCGGTGTGATGGGCGCTTACAACGGTTGGGAGCGGGCCAATTGGTTTGCGAAGCCGGGCGATAATGTATCGCTGGAAGCAACCCATACCTGGGGCCGTTCCGGGCCCTGGGAACAGCGGATCAGAGAAGAATGCGAAGCGGTACGTGATACTTGCGGGGTTCTCGATCTGCCGGGGTTCTCGCGGTTTTGGATTCAAGGCGACGGGGCCGACAACTGGCTGCGCAAGTTTTGCACCGGTGGTATTCCCAAAGTTGGGCGGATGAACCTAATCTATGTGTCTGACAAGCGTGGACGCATCCTGACCGAGATGTCCTGTATTCGTTTGGCAGAAGACAGTTTTGTTCTGATTACCGCGGCAACGGCGCAATGGCACGATGGAGAACTGGTGAAGAAATCAGTTCCCGATGAGGTGACGGTCAGGGAAACCACCACTGAGCGCGACACGCTGATCGTAGCAGGGCCGACATCACGGAATGTTTTGTCCGGGATCAGCGACGCCGATCTCACGCAGGGTTGGCTGACGCACCAACATTGCACAGTTGCCGGTCGCAAAGCGTTTCTGATCCGGGTGTCTTTTGCCGGTGAGTTGGGCTGGGAAGTGCACGCCGAAAACGCAGTCATGCCTGATATCTATGATGCTGTCCTTGTTGCAGGGGCGAAGCCCTTTGGCATGTATGCCCTGAACTCCCTGCGCATGGAAAAAGGATATCGCGCCTGGAAAGGTGATCTATCGACCGACTATTCGATTCTTGAAGGTGGGCTGGAGCGGTTCGTAAGGTTGGACAAACCGCATGATTTTATTGGAAAAGCGGCGGTTCAGAACGAATTGCAACAAGGGGTAAAAAAGCGTTTCGTTACGTTGATTGTCGCGGCGGGGGACGCGGATGCGCCCTATATGTCAACACTTTGGCACGATGGTCAGATCGTTGGCGAAACCACATCTGGCGCCTGGGGCTATCGTGTAGAAGCGTCCATCGCGCTGGGGATGCTGCGGTCTGATCTGGCGGTTTCGGGAACGGAGATTGAAGTGGAAATCTACGGCGAGCGCTGCAAAGCCGTCGTGCAGCCGGACCAGCCGCTTTGGGACCCGGAAAACAATCGGATTCGGGCATGAGTAAAATCACACTTCTTGACGGTGGAATGGGGCAAGAGGTTTTCTGGCGTTCGGGGAAACCAGCCCATTCTCTGTGGTCGGTCAAAGTGATGATGGATACACCAGAAATAGTTCAGGAAGTGCATGAGGATTTCATTCGCGCCGGGGCGGAAGTCATCACGATTAATGCCTACACCGCGACGCCGGAGCGATTAGAGCGGGATGGTTATACGGAATGGTTTAAACCAGCGCAGGCCAAAGCGATAGAACTGGCCAAGGCAGCACGGGATGCCTGTGGCCGGAACACGAGGATAGCCGGGTGTCTGCCTCCGCTCAAAGCGTCTTACCGGCCTGATTTGTCCCCTGATTTTGAAGAAAACCGGACTGCCTATCGCGTTATCGCGGCAGAACAGGCCAAATATGTAGACCTGATTCTATGTGAAACGATGTCTTCTATCGCCGAAGTCACTGCTGCTTGTGCTGCAGCCGTTGAAACCGCTTTGCCGGTTTGGGTAAGCCTGACTGTTGATGATGATGGCTCCAACCGGCTGCGCTCGGGTGAACCGCTGGCAGATGCGTTGTCGGCACTCGACGGGATGGGCGCCGAAGCAATCCTGCTGAACTGTTCAATTCCTGAGGCGATAGGGAATGCCATCCCGGACGTGGCGGCGAGCGGTGCGGTCACGGGTGGATACGCAAACGGTTTTACGTCGATATCAGCGCTTCAGCCCGGCGGAACGGTTGATGCCTTGGAAGCCCGCAAAGACCTGACACCCGCAGCGTACGCCCAACATGTCGCGAAATGGATCGACGACGGTGCCACGATAGTTGGCGGGTGCTGCGAGGTCGGCCCCGCACATATCGCGGAAATAAGTCAACGGTTAGGGAGATAGCAGTGAAACTGTCCGAAAACGCAATTGCGACGATCGAAACTTGGCGACTCGGATTTGTTGGAACTGCGTCGTTGGACAACAAACCGAATGTCTCGCCCAAGGGGACGTTTCTCGTTCTCGACGATGAAACCATCGCTTTTGGTGAAATGCGCTCGCCCAATACGATTGCAAACTTGCGGTCCAACCCACGGGCCGAAGTGAATTTTGTTGATATCCTGTCGCGCAAAGGCGTGCGAATTCGGGGCGATGCGGTTCTTGTCGAAAAAAACACAGAGGAATTTACCGCTTTGTTCCCGCAGTTTCAGAAAATTTGGGGGGACTTATGTGATGCCTTCAATGTGATCGTGAAAATCCCAACCACCGAAATCAAACCGCTGCAAAGCCCTATCTACGAGTTTGGTGGCAACGAAGCTGAATTGCGCACTGTCTGGAAAGGCAAAATCGCAGATATGTAAGGAACACCCGACATGGCAAACATCCCAACAAACGCCCGTGTGGTCATCATTGGCGGCGGCGTGATCGGCTGTTCAGTGGCTTACCATCTGACCAAGCTTGGCTGGAAAGACGTGGTTCTTTTGGAGCGCAAGCAACTGACCAGCGGTACAACCTGGCACGCTGCGGGGTTGATTGGTCAGTTGCGGGCAACTGCAAATATGACCAAATTCGCACGCTACTCAGCGGAACTGTACCTTGGTCTGGAAGAGGAAACTGGTGTGGCGACCGGGGTGCGCCAGGTTGGTTCAATCACGGTTGCGCTAACTGACGAGCGCAACGAGGAGATTCGCCGACTGGCATCAATGGCACGTGCCTTTGGTGTTCCCGTGGAAGATATCTCGCCTCAGGAGGTACAGAGCCGCTACGAACACCTAAACATCGACGGTGTCAAAGGCGGTGTCTGGCTGCCGACCGATGGGCAAGGTGATCCTGCGAATATCGCTCTGGCAATGGCAAAAGGCGCACGACAACGCGGTGCAAAAGTGATTGAGCGCATAAAAGTCTCGGCAATCGCCAAGGAAGGTCGCCGGGTGACTGGCGTGAACTGGCAGGGCGAAAACGGCGACAGCGGCCATATCAAAGCGGATATGGTGGTGAATTGCGGCGGTATGTGGGGGCATGAGATCGGCAGGATGGCGGGTGTGAATGTACCGCTGCACGCCTGTGAACATTTCTACATCGTGACGGAAGCAATCGAAGGCCTGAGCCAGATGCCGGTTCTGCGTGTGCCCGATGAATGTGCGTACTACAAAGAAGATGCGGGCAAATATCTGTTGGGCGCGTTTGAGCCGCACTCGAAACCTTGGGGGATGACTGGCATCCCCGAAAACTTCGAGTTCGACCAGTTGCAGGAAGATTTTGACCACTTCGAACCTATTTTGGAACGGGCCTGCAACCGGGTTCCGATGCTTGCTGAAGCCGGCATTCATACGTTTTTCAACGGACCGGAAAGTTTTACGCCGGATGACGCCTATCACTTGGGTTTGGCCCCCGAGATGGACAATTTCTGGGTTGCGGCCGGGTTCAACTCGGTTGGCATTCAGTCCGCGGGCGGGGCGGGCATGGTGCTGGCGCAATGGATGGAGGACGGGGCGAGACCGTTTGATCTGGGGGATGTGGATATTGGGCGGATGCAGCCCTTTCAGGGCAATAAAACTTATCTGTTCGAACGGTCGAAAGAGACCCTTGGCCTGCTTTACGCAGACCATTTCCCCTATCTTCAAAAGCGCACCGCGCGCGGCATCCGGCGCACGCCATTCCATCAACAGATGTTGGAAAAAGGTGCTGTCATGGGGGAAATTGCGGGCTGGGAGCGGGCGAACTGGTTTGCCAACGACGGACAAGAGCGGGAATATCGCTACAGCTGGAAGCGGCAAAACTGGTTTGAAAACTCAGCCGCCGAACATCGGGCTGTACGCGAGAATGTCGGCATGTACGATATGTCCTCGTTTGGCAAAATCCGGGTAGAGGGGCCAGATGCCGAAGATTACCTGAACTACGTTGGCGGCGGTGACTATTCAGTTCCCGTTGGCAAAATCGTTTACACCCAATTCCTCAATCATCGCGGCGGGATTGAGGCGGATGTTACGGTCACCCGCCTCTCAGAAACCGCCTATCTGGTGGTCACACCGGCGGCCACCCGGTTGGCGGATCAGACTTGGATGATGCGTCATATTGGCGATTTCCGGGTTGTATTGACCGATGTGACGGCTGGTGAAGGTGTGCTGGCAGTTATGGGGCCAAACGCGCGCACGTTGTTGCAGAAAGTATCCCCAGCCGATTTCTCCAACACGGCAAATCCGTTTGGCACGGCGCAAGAGATCGAGATCGGCATGGGATTGGCACGGGTGCACCGCGTGACTTATGTGGGTGAGTTGGGTTGGGAAATTTACATGTCGGCCGATCAGTCTGGTCATGTATTTGAAACGTTGTTTGAAGCCGGTCAGAACATGGGCCTGAAACTCTGCGGCATGCACATGATGGACAGTTGCCGGATCGAAAAGGGGTTTCGTCATTTCGGCCATGATATCACCTGCGAGGATCATGTTCTGGAAGCCGGATTGGGGTTTGCAGTGAAGGCTGCAAAGCCGGACTTTATTGGCCGGGAAGCAGTGCTGCGCAAGAAAGAAGAAGGTCTTCAGACGCGGATGGTGCAGTTCCGCCTGACGGACCCGGGACCGCTGCTCTATCACAACGAGCCGGTGATCCGGGACGGGCAGATTGTCGGATATTTATCGTCTGGCAACTACGGCCATACATTGGGTGCGGCAATCGGAATGGGTTACGTGCCTTGCGCGGGCGAAAGCGCAGCGGATGTATTGGCATCGGCTTATGAGATTGAGGTTGCAGGTGTGCGGGTAAAGGCGGAAACTTCGCTGAAGCCGATGTATGATCCGAGGGCGGAGCGAGTGAAGGTCTGAAGCAGACTTGGGAGCAAGCGCAGATTTTAAGCGGCCCCCGATCAGGTTCGGGGCAATTTTGTTTGCAGCATGCGCCTGCTAACAAACCACCATGATCAGGCCGCATATTTATTCCCCTCCGCAAACTCAGTTGAAGATTATTCACCGGGATGAGGCTCTGTTGCTGATCGACAAACCCTCGGGCTTGTTGTCAGTTCCTGGCAAATCACACGAACATGCCGACTGTCTCGAAACCCGGGTCAAGATGAAGTTCCCTCAAGCGTTGCTGGTGCATCGTTTGGATATGGATACTTCTGGTTTGATGGTTTTTGCGATGACGCCTGATACACAACGCAATCTGGGGCGGCAATTTGAGAAACGCGTGGTCGAGAAAGAGTATATCGCCAGGGTTGAAGGGATTGTGACCGAAGACACGGGCAAGATCGACCTGCCGCTGATCGTTGAATGGCCCAACCGCCCCTTACAGATAGTTGATTTTGACCTGGGCAAACCGGCGCAAACCGTTTGGCGGGTGTTGGTGCGCGATTCCGACAGTACGGTTTTGTCTTTGCGACCAAAAACCGGACGAAGCCACCAGTTGCGGGTGCATATGCGTGAAATCGGGCACCCTATGCTGGGGGACAGGTTCTATGGCAGCGAAAGTGGAATCAACGCTGCTCCGCGCTTGTTGCTGCACGCATACAAATTGGATTTGATTCATCCTTTAACCGGTGACCGGATCGAATTCAGCGCGCCTTGCCCGTTTTTTCCGCGTTGTTTCTGGGGCAATATCAGCCGTGATTTTGTGCACCGGGGCGGCTGAGGCTTGAGCCCCGATCACTAAGCGGATAAGCCATGGCGAAAAGGACTAGTTCATGGCCACCGACCCCGCTCAACTGACTGCCGATCTCATCAAATGCGCCTCTGTCACGCCGGCCGAGGGCGGTGCGCTGCGGTTGCTCGAGAGGGTGTTGTCCGAAGCGGGGTTTGCTTGCACTCGTGTGGATCGCGGTGAGGTCAGCAATCTGTTCGCCCGCTGGGGCAAAGGTGCGAACGGCCGGACATTCGGGTTCAACGGGCATACCGATGTGGTGCCGGTTGGCGACGCCGCCGCGTGGACGGTTGATCCATTCGGAGCCGAGATCAAGGCCGGCTGGCTTTATGGCCGCGGCGCTACCGATATGAAATCGGGGGTTGCAGCATTTGCTGCGGCCTCAATTGACTTCGTCACAGATACACCACCTGACGGCTCCGTCGTGATGGCAATCACAGGGGACGAGGAAGGCGATGCGGTAGACGGCACAGTCGCGCTGCTCGACTGGATGGCTGCCAAAAATGAACGTATCGACCATTGTCTTGTCGGCGAACCGACAAGCCCGAACCATATGGGCGAGATGATGAAAATCGGGCGGCGAGGTTCGATGAACGCGTTCTTTGTGGCAAGCGGTGTGCAAGGCCACTCGGCATATCCGCATCGCGCCAAAAACCCGCTGCCTGCAATGGCGCAGCTGATGGCGACGCTTGCTGCCCATACGCTGGATGACGGAACCGAGCATTTTGACGCGTCAACGCTGGCAGTAACCACAATCGACACGGGCAACCTGGCAAGCAATGTGATCCCAGCGTTGTGTAAAGCGACGGTGAACATCAGGTTCAATGACACCTGGACGTCGCTAGCGCTGACCCATTGGCTGACGCGTGAAATGCAGGGTGTCACGGCACTTTTTGACATCAAAATCGATATGAAAACCCAGGTTTCCGGTGAAAGTTTCATCACTGCTCCGGGCGAATTTTCGGCGCTTGTTGGTCAGGCAGTCGAGGCGGAAACTGGTGTTCGGCCAGAATTATCCACGTCCGGCGGTACTTCGGATGCCAGATTTGTCAAAGACCACTGTCCGGTTGTGGAATTCGGCCTGGTGGGAAAAACCATGCATCAGGTTGACGAGCGGGTCGAGATTGCCCAAATCCATCAGCTGAAAGCGATTTATTCGCGGATTCTGGCGGACTATTTCGGGTGAATCCGCAACTGTTCATCATGGTTAAAGAGCCACTGCCCGGTCGGGTCAAAACTCGGCTCGGCAAAGACATCGGGATGATCAATGCCGCTTGGTGGTTTCGGCACCAAACTCGTAGCTTGATCCGTCGCCTGTCCGATGACCCTCGCTGGCAAACCGTTATCGCGGTTACGCCGGATCATGCCGGATTGCAAAGTCGCGTTTGGCCTTCAAGCGTATCGCGTTGGCCGCAAGGACCCGGAAACCTGGGTTGCCGGATGCGGCGGATTTTTCGCCATGCTCCACCTGGGCCGGTGGTGATTGTCGGAGCCGATATACCGAGGATTACAGCGGATTTGATTTCGAAAGCGTTCAGAGAGCTGGGCGAGAATGACGCGGTATTTGGTCCCGCACCTGACGGTGGGTATTGGCTAGTAGGCCTGAAACGCAGCCGCGCCATTCCGAAGACACTTTTCGATAATGTGCGGTGGTCGACCGATCATACGTTGGCGGATACAGTATCCGACATCCCTGATCTTTCCATCGCCTATGTCGACGAGCTTCGAGACGTGGATACGATAGCCGATTTGAAATGACGCACCCCACGCCCCATGTTAGGGGGACATATGAAAAAAATACCAAGTAAAGAGCAGGTTCTTGACTGGATCAAGGACAACCCCTCGAAATCCTCAAAACGCGACGTGGCCCGGGCATTTGGCATCAAGGGCGCGGATCGGATTGAGTTGAAGCGGATGCTCAAAGAACTGACTGACGACGGCCAGCTACAAAAGAAACGCAAGACCTATCGAGGGCCTAACGAGTTGCCTCCGGTGTCTGTACTGCTGGTGCAAAAGCCTGACGCGCAGGGCGATCTGACCGCTATTTCGATGGAATGGCAGAGCGACGACCCTACTCCTAGAATTATCTATGTCGGTAAAAAGGGGGATGTCGCATTGAAGGAGGGCGACCGGATATTGGCGCGGCTTTCACCTTCTGCTGACCCCGATTTTGAATACGAAGCCCGCCTGATCCGACGTATTGGTTCCGGTCCACAGCGCATTCTCGGAATTTACCGCGTTGGTTCAGAGGGTGGGCGGCTGGTGCCAATTGACAAGAAGTCCAGCCGCGAATTTATCGTTCCGGGCGGCGAGGCGAAAGGTGCAAAAGACGGCGAGTTGGTCGAGGCTGAGAACATATCGCGCGGTTCTTCTATGGGCTTGGGCAAGGTCCGAATCGCCAAACGGCTCGGGGATCCAATGGCTCCGAAATCAGTGTCACTGATCGCGATTCACGAACATGGAATTCCGGATCACTTCCCTGAAAATGTGATTGCCGAAGCTGAAGCTGCCGCGCCGATGGCACTAGGCAATCGCAAAGATCTGCGCGATCTGCCGCTGTTTACCATCGACCCTTCTGACGCCCGCGACCATGACGATGCTATCTGTGCCGTGCCCGACGACAACCCCAAGAATGACGACGGTCATATCGTTTGGGTGGCAATAGCCGACGTCGCTTACTACGTGCGTTCCGGCACCCAATTGGACCGGGAAGCCAAGAAACGCGGCAACTCGAGTTACTTCCCGGACCGGGTGGTACCGATGTTGCCCGATGCACTATCTGGTGAACTGTGTTCGTTGCACGAAGGCGTCGATCGGGCCTGTATCGCAGTGCGCATAGTTTTGAACGCTGCGGGCAGGAAACTCAGCCATGTTTTTTATCGTGGCCTGATGCGCTCGCCTGCATCATTGTCCTATGAACAGGCACAGGCCGCCGCTGACGGCGCATTTGATGAAATGACGAAACCGATGGCGAAGCCAATTGCGGATTTATTCGCAGCTTACGCCAGTGCGGTCAATGCCCGTAATGAGCGACAGCCATTGCACCTCGATCTGCCGGAGCGCAAGATTATTCTGTCGGACGAAGGTCAGGTGTTGTCTGTCAATTTCCGAATGCGGTTTGATGCCCATAAGCTGGTCGAAGAATTCATGGTCATGGCCAATGTCTGCGCTGCCGAAACACTAGAGGCCAAACATCAGCCGTTGCTGTATCGGGTGCATGAGGAACCCTCGCCTGAAAAACTGGAGGCGTTGCGGGAAACGGCCAGTGCCGCTGGATTAACGCTGGCCAAAGGGCAGGTGTTGAAAACAGTTCTTCTGAACAAACTTCTGGATGCCGCTTCCGGAACCGAAGACAGCGAGATCATCAACATGACTGTGTTGCGGTCGATGACCCAGGCGTATTATGCGCCGGAAAACTTTGGCCATTTTGGGTTGAACCTGAAAAAATATGCGCATTTCACTTCGCCGATCCGACGTTACGCCGATCTGATCGTTCACCGTGCACTGATTGCAGCACATGGGTGGGGTGACGACGGGCTGACATCGGAAGATATCGAAGCATTGCCGGAAACCGGAGATTGGATTTCCCAGACTGAACGCCGTGCGATGCTGGCCGAACGCGACACAACCGACCGGTATCTGGCGGCCTATCTGTCAGAAAGGGTTGGCAACGAATTCAGCGGGAGGGTGTCTGGAATTGCCCGGTTTGGCCTGTTTGTGAAACTCGTGGAAACCGGCGCTGATGGGATGATTCCGCTGTCCTCGCTGGGCCGTGAATATTGGGTTTACAGCCGCGAAGCCAACAGCCTGACAGGAGATCAATCGGGGCGGGTGATTTCTGTCGGAATGCCTGCAACAGTGCGATTGGCCGAAGCGGCGCCAATCACCGGTGGGCTGTTGCTTGAATTGCTGGAAGTTGACGGCAAGCCGCTGCCGAAAACCAGCGGAGGGCGGAGAACCAAGTCCAAGGGCCGGAAACTAACTAAATCCCGCAAGCACAAATCAAGGCGTTGATCGGTTCAATTTGTACGTCAGGGCATGTTTGATCAGGAACCGCAGCTTGTCGGAGTCAATCTCAGTTGTGACGGAGAACCGGACCGCCCGGTTCCCCTCTATGTCAAAATCGCCAGGAAACAATTGCGCAAAATCATTGATGATCGTGGTCTGACAATGGGCGTAGATCGCAAAGCCGCCGGTTTTTGGCACCCCCAGACGCAATGTGGACCCGGTTTTTGTCAGATACGCCGGCTGACCCCAACGGAGGGCCTCGGTAATCGGACCCACATCCTCCGAATCGGCGGCGCATTCAAAAATCAATTCCCGCAATTTCAACGATCCGCTGCGGGCCCCCGGCGAAAAGCGGTCAAAGGCATCCTGAACCTGTTTGCTGGAAAAGGTTGTGGTCACTGCGGATACATCTCCCGTTTTCCACGCGCCAGATATTCCACCAGAGCCGGGCGTTTCAGGACCAAATCGCTCAGAGCATTGGCCTTAGGATAAAACGCCAATGCACGCAGCATCGGCACAACCGACGCGTCAGCCGCGCTTGGACTGTCGCCAAACAAGAATGGTTTGTCACCCAACAGCGTATCGATGGCTGCTATATCGTGTTCGATCCGATCCACCTGTTCGGCCATGGAATGTCGCCCCATGCCTTGGCCAACCAGTGCTGCCAAAATACCTTTTCGGACTTTCCCGGAGACAAAGTTCCGAAGAAAACCTGGCATGCCGCCAAAAAACTCCTGCCGAGTGACCGGCCAGTTGTCATCCTGTTGCCAGCGACTGCTGACGATGGCGAAGTAGATATTCTCTTCCGTCATCCTGATCACGGCCCTTGATATGGCACGTTGCTCCGCGTTCAGACCCTCGTCAAAATCCAGATCAAAGGTCGCCTCGAGATAGTCGCGGATTTGGTCGCTGTCGGGTATCACTTTGCTGTCGTGCTGCATGACAGGGAATTTTTTCTTTGGCGCCTTGCGCGGATCAGGTGTGACGTCGGTTGTGTAGCCCAGCCCGGATTTTTCCAACAGGCAGAGCGCCTTGGTTGAAAATGGGCTGCCAGTGATTTCGCCAAAACCGGGAGGGTAAACGGTGAGTGAGAGCATGGGGTGAGCCTTTCTGAGTTTGTCGGCCAAAGCAATATCAAACCCTGCTGACAAAAAGTGTCAGCAATGATAGATATGGTTGCAATATGGCGAGACCAGAGAGACTGCTCCAACTGATGCAACTACTGCGCACCCTGCCGGCCCCGATTCAGGCAAGCCGTTTGGCGCAGGAATTGTCGATTTCCATACGGTCGGTTTACCGCGACATTGACAGCCTTCGGGCGACCGGGGCCATTATCGATGGCGCGGCTGGTTATGGCTACACACTGATCGAAGATCCCGCGCTGCCGCCGATGATGTTTAATGCAGACGAAATGGAAGCGCTGGTACTGGGATTGCGAGAAGTGCGGGCCGTTGGTGATCCGGTATTAGCCCAGGCAGCAGATAACGTGTTGTCCAAAGTTACCGCTTGTCTGCCCGACCGGATGCGCATGCAAATCCAGAATGCAGTTCTGCATGCGGTACGGTTTCACGAGCGGCCCGAGATTTCAATCGACGTTGCCAAAGTGCGCAGGGCCGCGCGCGAAGAGCGGGCGTTACACATTCATTACAGCGATGTCAGTGAATCGCGGACCGAGAGGGAAGTCTGGCCCCTGTCGATCGTGTTTATGGACCAGACTCTTGTGTTGTTAGCGAAATGCCAGATGCGGCAGGATTTTCGGGTGTTTTGCATGGATCGCATCAGACGCATGGCGCCGCTGGAAAAATCCTTCCGCCCGCACCGCGTGGCGCTATTAAGGGATTGTCTGGACAAAATCCGAGGCAGCACAGCGGCGGATCGCGCATCACAGGAAGGTTAACTTATACCCCTTTTGGCGTCCCCGGTTTCCGGCTATTATCGCAAAAAAAGAAGCGGTATCTGAGCAGGACCTCACATGAAACTAGTTGTACTGAGTATAATGTTTGCCATTTCGATTGCGGCACATGCAATGGCGTCTTCTAATTTGCCCGAAGGCAGTGGCGCCATGAAATCCGGAAAAGATATCAATGTTGCACAGACGGAATCCGGGTTTCAGGTGTGGGTAAATTCTTTTCGCAGCCGGGCTTTAACAAATGGCATTTCACAAAAAACTTTTAACCAGGCATTTCGCGGTGTTCAGTTGAACCAACGGGTGATGCAATTGGATCGCAAGCAAGCGGAGTTCTCGCGGCAGATTTGGGATTATCTGGATACAGCCACCTCGCCCAAGCGGGTGAAAAACGGCAAGGCGGCGAAAAAGAAACATAAGGGCAAACTGCGAAAGATCGAGAAAATCTATAATGTCGATGCAAGTGTTGTTGTTGCCATCTGGGGGCTCGAGTCGTCGTATGGCACCAATATGGGTGACATCAATATCATAGAAGCGCTGGCGACGCTGGCCTACGAGGGCCGTCGTCGGAAGTTCGGCGAACAGCAATTGCTGATGGCGCTCAAGATCATTCAGCGTGGAGACATAACGCCGAACAGGATGATGGGATCTTGGGCTGGAGCAATGGGGCATACGCAGTTTATTCCCACCAGCTATCAGGCTTACGCGCAGGATTTCACCGGCGACGGGAAACGCGATGTTTGGGATGAACGCGATCCCTCGGATGCTTTGGCTTCGACAGCAAACTACCTAAAACGATTTGGTTGGAAGCACGGTCACCCCTGGGGCGTAGAAGTCAAACTGCCCAAAGGGTTCAATTATGGCAACGCCAGTCTGAAAATCAAAGCAACAGCCGCCCGCTGGACCGAATTGGGTGTGCGGACAGTTCGCGGGAAATCGGTTCCAAACTATGGCGAGTCCGCAATTTTTCTGCCCGCAGGTGCGGATGGCCCTGCCTTCGCGGTTTACAAAAACTTCTTTGTTATCAAACGCTACAACAACGCCAATTCATATGCGATGGCGGTGGGGCATCTTGCAGACAAAATCGACGGCGGCGGCGAGTTTTCGCGCGAATGGCCGCGCGGACCGGGTGCGCTAAAGTTGGATGAAAAGATGGCGGTGCAGACGTTGCTGAATAAAGCCGGGTATGATGTTGGTGATCCGGACGGGATTATCGGGCCAAAAACCATTGATGCAATCAGTGCTTTTCAACAGTCACACGGCATTGCACCAAATGGGAAAGCCAATCAAGACTTGCTGGCGCTGCTTCAGAAAAAGGTGCGTAAAAGCACGTCGCCTTAAGTCGCCCAGTCCGCACTTTGCATTTCCCGCATTCTGGACGCTGTGCGCTCAAATTCAAAGGCACCTGTGCCTTCTTCATACAGCTTTTCCGGCTCTGCCGCAGCGCTGGCGATTAACTTGACCTTGGCTTCATAGAGCGCGTCAATCAGAGTAACGAAACGCTTGGCTTCGTTTTGTTGGATGCGGCTGAGACGCGGGATATCCTTGAGGATCAACACCCGGATATTCTGCGCGATCAGCAGAAAATCTCCCGGTCCCAGAGGTTGCCCGCACAGGTCGTGAAAGCTCGCCAGCGCGACGCCGCTGTGGTAGGCGGGCAGCACGATCTCGCGCCGCTTATGGGTTAGGATCAGGGGCTTCGGCGGTTGCCCAACGAGGTCTGACCAGACCCTCTGGATTGCCATTTCGGCCGCCTCGCTCAGTGGCGTAAAATAAGTACGGTGTGCCAGCAAACGGTTTTGCCGATGGTCATTTTCACTATCAAGATTGTAGACCGTCAGCCGCTGCTTTATCAGTGAGATAAATGGCAGGAAGAGATTGCGGTTAAGCCCATCTTTGTACAGCTCGTCCGGGTGGCGGTTTGAGGTTGTAACAATAACCACGCCAGCATCGAAGAGTTTTTCAAACAGCCGCCCAACGATCATTGCATCGGTGATGTCTGTGATCTGCATTTCGTCAAAACACAACAGCTCTGCGGATTTAATCACAGTATCGGCAACCGGTTCCAGCGCATCACTGACTTTCGACTGGCGAGCCTTGTGCATCCCATCATGAATTTCCTGCATAAAAGCATGAAAATGCACGCGACGTTTATTGGTTACGGGCGCAGCGTCATAAAACAGATCCATCAACATGGATTTGCCACGCCCAACACCGCCATAAAGATAGAGACCCTTGGTGGGGCCGCCGTTTTTGCGGCCAAAAAATCCTTTCAAGCCGCGTTTTGAACTGTTTCTCGAAGACAGAACGTCTTGTAATTCTGCAAACAGGTTTAGCGTCGCGATTTGAGCCGCATCTTCTGTCAGTTCGCCGCTCTTAACACGGGATCGGTATATTTCGATTAACGTCAAATCTGTCCACCCGCTGCCTCGGACGAATTCCTGGCCAGAAACCCTATGACGAGGCATAGCAATTCGACCACCTTCGAACAATGTCAGAAGGACATATGCCGATGAGTAAGCCAGCTACCCCATTGTTTACTCCTGTCCTTGTTGCTGGGTGTGTTATTTTGATGACCGGCTTTGCAATTCGGGCGAGTTTTGGGGTTTTCCAAATTCCGATCGCGAATGAATTCGGCTGGCTGCGGTCCGAATTTTCCATGGCGATCGCGATCCAGAATCTGGCCTGGGGGATTGGGCAGCCGATTTTTGGTGCCTTTGCGGAGAAATTTGGCGACCGGCGGGCGATTATTCTTGGGGCAGTGGTCTACGCCTTGGGCCTGGTTCTGAGCAGTTACGCAACAACGCCGGGAGCACATCAATTCCTTGAAATTCTTGTTGGATTTGGTGTGGCGGGAACCGGTTTCGGCGTCATTCTGGCGGTCGTCGGGCGGGCTGCATCGAACGAGAATCGATCGCTGGCATTGGGTATTGCCACAGCCGCCGGGTCGATGGGGCAAGTGATTGGGCCGCCTTCGGCGGTGGTGCTGTTGGCTTACATGAATTGGGCGCAGGTCTTTGTCATCTATGCGGTTGTTATCATGGCAGTTCTGGCCGTCCTGCCGATGATGCGTTCACCTGCGATGGCGAGCAAAGCGGAGCTGGAAGAGAGCATGTCTGAAATCCTGCTCAAAGCCTTCAAAGATCCGTCTTATACACTGATATTCTTGGGGTTCTTTTCCTGCGGATTTCAATTGGCGTTTGTCACTGCGCATTTTCCGGCTTTTGTGACCGAAATGTGCGGACCGATTGCTCAGGACGGCGTTTTGGCGCAGATCGGGATCAAGACAACATCGGCGCTGGGGGCGATTTCGATTGCGGTGATTGGGCTGGCAAATATTGTCGGGACTGTGACCGCCGGATTGCTGGGAAAACACTTTAGAAAGAAATATTTACTAGCGTGGATATATACCGGGCGGACGATTATTGCCGCCGCTTTCATCATGCTGCCGATGACGCCCGCAACGGTGCTTTTGTTTAGCCTGTTCATGGGATTACTGTGGCTGGCATCGGTACCGCTGACCTCGGGTTTGATCGCCCATATCTATGGTCTGCGTTATATGGGGACGCTCTATGGGATCGTGTTTTTCAGCCACCAATTGGGGTCATTTCTGGGCGTCTGGCTGGGTGGGACGCTGTATGATCTCTATGGCAATTACACGGCAGTCTGGTGGGTTGGCGTCGGTGTTGGTGCGTTTTCGGCGATTGTGAACCTGCCGGTTAAAGAGGTGCCTCTGGGTGCGAGAGCGGCGTGAGTGATTGGCGTAATTGTTTGCGGCCGCCCGAGACAATCTGATATTTGCACACAGGTACCCAAAAAATGTGCATTTGATAGGCAAAATGGCAGGCTGAGAAAGTTAGCGGATAGCCGGATCGAGATGACCTGAATGAGCAAAGCCTTCACTAAAGAAGATCCCGGACCCGAAGGCGAGCGGCTGCCCGACCTTCCTCAAAGCCCACACCCGAATTACGTGACGCCTGAGGGTTTGGCGGATTTGAACGCACGCCTGTTGGCTCGGCGTGAAGCGTTGGCGGAATTAAAGGCGGCGGGGGACAGTATGGACGGGAGGATGGCGGCTGCGATGGCTGAGCGTGACATCCGCTTTCTGGAAGAACGTGCGAACCGGGCGATACTGGTGGACCCAAGCAAACATCCGGAGGGCGTTGTGGCGTTTGGGGCTGAGGTCGAGGTTGTGGATGATGATGACCAAACCCATTGCTATCGCATTGTTGGTGAGGATCAGGCAGACCCGAAGCAGGGCTTGATCGCTCCATTTTCACCACTTAGTGTTGCACTGTTGGGGGCTGGTATTGGCGACGTTGTGAATTGGCGCAAGCCAACGGGGGTGGTGAATCTCGAGATAACAGCCATTCGGTTTCCGGCTTCCGAGTAAATTACCCGATGTGCTGCGTGCCGCGTTTGGCAGCCAATTCCACTTGTCTCTGCCGCTCGCGAAAACGGTTTTTACGGTCTTCGGAGTGAATGTCGATGCACAGGTGACAACTGACACCTCTTTCAAATTCGGGGCGGCTGTAATCTCCCGGCGCCAAAGGCATCCTGCAAGCATAACAGAGCCCGTATTTTCCCTGTGCCAGCCCATGTTTCACCGATACCCGGCTGTCGAAAACAAAACACTCGCCTTGCCATGTGGAGTCTTCAGCTCGGACTTCTTCTAGATATTTCAGAATACCACCTTTCAAGTGGAAAACATCCTCCACACCTTCGCCCAGCAAATAGTTGGTGGATTTTTCACAACGGATGCCGCCTGTGCAGAACATTGCCACACGCTTGTTGTGGAAACGGTCTTTGTTTTTTTCCCACCAGGCGGGAAACTCGCCGAATGATTTGGTCATTGGATCGATGGCGCCTTCGAAAGTGCCGATGGCGACTTCGTAGTCGTTGCGCGTGTCGATCAGAACAACGTCATCCTGGCCAATTAGATTGTTCCAATCCTTTGCGTCTACATAATTGCCAACGTTGGTGACAGGGTCCACATGCGGTTGACCCATGGTGACGATCTCTTTTTTCAGCCTCACCTTCATTCGCAGGAAAGGCGGTTCGGCTGCGGTGCTTTCTTTATGCTCAAGCTCTGCGCACCCAGGCATGGCACGAATATACACAAGTACCGTATCGATGTCGGCACGTGAACCGGCGATTGTGCCGTTGATACCTTCCGCAGCCAGCAACAGTGACCCTTTGACACCTTGGAGATCGCAGACAGCTTGAAGCGGTGCCTGCAATGACTGGTGGTCTCTAAAACGGGTGAAATGATACAGTGCGACGACGACATGTTTAGACATGGGCGCTGCTATACGCCTGAACTTGTCAGAGGTCTAGCCTGCGGTTGACCTTGCTTACGGCGGCGCTTACCTCTTGTAGCAGCAGGAGGATATCCCATGTTGCACGGCCCGAATACGGCGCTGATCATGATCGACATCCAGAACGACTTTTGTCCCGGCGGGGCGCTGGAGGTGAGCGGTGGAGATGAAATCGTACCGCAGGTGAACGCGATGCAAGAAGAGTTCGGCGTAAAAGTGTTGACGCAGGATTGGCACCCGGCAGACCATTCCTCGTTTGCGGATAATCACGATGAAGGTACGCCGTTTTCGCTAATTGATATGCCCTACGGGCCGCAGGTTTTATGGCCAAGACATTGTGTGCGGGGTACCGACGGGGCGGCGTTTCATTCTGGTTTAATAACTGACAGCGCCGATCTGGTCATCCGCAAAGGGTTTCGCTCAGAGATTGACAGTTATTCGGCGTTTTTTGAAAATGATCAAACGACTCCCACCGGTTTGGAAGGGTATTTGCGCTCGCGTGGAGTGAAGGAACTGGTGATGGTTGGATTGGCCACTGATTTCTGCGTCCGGTTCTCGGCTGTGGATGCTGCGAAGCTGGGGTTTAAAGTCACCGTATTGGAGCGGGCCTGTAGGGCGATTGATTTGGACGGGTCGCTGGCCGCTGCCCAGGCGGATATGGCGAAACACGGGGTGGTGCTGGCAGCGTGATCGCTGCCGACTGTGTAGGAGACACCAATGGTTGATGTTGCAACCCGCGTTTATAATCACAAATTCAAGATCGACCCGATTGTGCGGTCGTTGATTGATACTGATTTTTACAAGCTGCTGATGTGCCAGTCTGTGTTTCGCAACAAACTCGACACGCAGGTGACGTTCAGCCTGATCAATCGGAACAAATCGGTGCGGCTGGCTGATCTGGTGGATGAGGGCATGTTGCGCGAACAATTGGACCATGTGCGCACCCTTTCGCTTTCGCGCGGCGAGAGCACCTGGCTGCGCGGCAACCAATTTTATGGCAAGCGGCAAATGTTCAGCCACGACTTTATGGAGTGGTTCGAGGGAATGCGCCTGCCGCCATATCATCTGGACAAGCGTGACGGGCAGTACGAGCTGACGTTTGAAGGCAGCTGGCCTGAGGTGATGCTGTGGGAAATCCCGGCACTGGCGATCCTGATGGAACTGCGGTCGCGCAATGTGATGAAAAGCATGGGCAAATTCGAGTTGCAGGTTTTGTATGCCCGGGCAATGACCAAACTTTGGGAAAAAATAGAGCGGTTACGAGAAGTTCCACAGCTGCGAGTGGCTGACTTTGGCACGCGGCGGCGGCATTCTTTTATGTGGCAGGACTGGTGCGTGCAGGCGATGCATGAAGGATTGGCGCAAAAATTCACCGGCACCTCGAATTGCCTGATTGCGATGCGGCGCGAAGTCGAGGCGATCGGCACCAACGCGCATGAGCTGCCAATGGTTTACTCTGCGCTGGCCGAAACCGATGCAGAGCTGGCGCAGGCTCCTTATCAAGTGTTGGAGGATTGGCAGGAGGAACACGACGGTAATTTGCGGATTATCCTTCCAGACACATATGGCACCAAAGGGTTTCTGGACAATGCGCCGGATTGGCTGAGCAGCTGGACCGGTATTCGCATCGACAGCGGAGATCCGGCCGAGGGTGCCGAGATTGCCATCCGCTGGTGGCGGGAATGCGGCGAAGACCCGCGCGAGAAACTGGTGATTTTTTCGGACGGTCTGGACGACCAGAAAATTATGGAACTTGCAGGGCAATTTATCGGACGGGTGCGGGTAGCGTTTGGCTGGGGGACGATGCTGACCAATGATTTTCGTGGACTGGTTCCGGATCAGGCGCTCGACCCGTTTTCACTGGTCTGCAAGGCGGTGTCGGCCAACGGGCGACCAACTGTAAAACTGTCAGATAACCCCCGCAAGTCGATGGGACCTGCATCGCAGGTCGAGCGGTACAAGCGGGTGTTTGGAGTTGGCGATCAGGTTGAGATGGAAGTTGTGGTTTAACGCGTCACAATTCTGACAGGAATTCCCGTATCGCCGACGCAATTTCATCCGGGCTGTCTTCCTGAATAAAGTGGGTGCCGTTCACGGTGACCTCGGTTTGGTTCGGCCAGGTGCGGCAGAGGGCTCGCATCTTACCGGTCAGAATAGACCCGGGATCAGCATTGATGAACAGTTTTGGAAGTTCCGATTGTGATACCCAATCTGCATAGTTTTGGACTCTGGCCACAACGTCGGCAGGATGACCTTCAATCGGTATTTGCCGTGGCCAAGTCAGTGTCGGACGCCGGGACTCTCCGGGTTCCAGAAATGGTGCACGGTAAGCATCCATTTCCTCATCACTCAGGTCGCGGATAATGGACGACGGCAGTATGCGCTCAACGAAAACGTTTTTCTGGAGCACGATTTCTTCACCAGCATCGGATCGCATCGCCTGGAAAATTGCTCGCGCCCCTTCGGGCCAATCACTCCAACTTGAGACCGGTGCTACAATTGCTTCCATATAAACTAGCGCTTTAACGGCCTGGGGGTGTCGACGTGCCCAATCGAACCCAAGCGCTGACCCCCAATCGTGGATGACCAGTGTCACGTTCTCCTGAATTCCGAGCGCCTCCCAGGCTGCGTCTAAAAACCGGGAGTGTTCGGCGAAAGTGTAGCTGGTGGCATCAGAATGCGCGAGTTTGTCACTATCGCCCATCCCAATCAGGTCAACTGCAATGCACCGGCCCAGATCGGCGCATTGTCGCAGGATGTTACGCCAGAGATAGGAAGACGTTGGATTGCCGTGCTGAAATACAATCGGGTCGCCCTCGCCCATTTCCACATAGGCCATACGATGTCCCAAGATATCGATGAATTTCTTTTGCGGTACGGTTGTTGCCATTGGAATTGCTCCTATTGGGGTTAGCTATCTATTTGATCCACAAATGACGGGTAGATCGCAGCGACATTAAAGACTTAACCCGGCGCTTTGTTTTCAATCTGGTTCAGGTCAAATGCAAAGAGATTTATTCTTCCCCTGTCACTCTGCCCCGCGTTGCCTTGATCTGTCCTCTTTGTGTTTTCGCATCCAACCGTCTGCGTTTGCTGGCCAGAGTTGGCCGCGTTTTAACCCGGCGTTTGGGGACAATCAGAGCGGCCTTTATCAGCGCGATTAGTTTTTCCTGCGCCTCTTCGCGATTCATGGCTTGTGAGCGGTTGCTTTCGGCGGTGATGATCAGGGCGCCGTCTTTGGTCCAACGGCGACCGGCAAGGCGTTTCAATCGGGACTTTATTGCTGCGGACAGCGACGGAGAACGCCCCGCCTCGAACCGCAGCTCAACAGCAGTTGAGACTTTGTTTACATTTTGCCCGCCGGGACCAGAGGCGCGGTGAAAAGTCTCGGAGTATTCCCAGTCCTGAATTTCTATCGTGTCGTTGATACGGATCATCTGTGGGTCGTGTCTTTTTTGTCTGTCTGGACGATACCATGAATTGAATGACTCCGGCAGGCCAAAGGCGAAAGAGAATCGTTGAATTCATCACAGGTGATCACCCGCTTTGTTACCTGTGAACGGATGTGATCTTGTGAGTTCTGCAGATGCGTAATTATATTTCTAATTTGGCCGGTAGCCGCATGGATAGCTGCCGAAGAAATTGCACACCAAAACGAATGGAGAATTATTGGACACTATTAACCAGTTGTAATATTGGGACATTAACTCAAACGACTTTGGCATAAGTAGATTGGTAGGTCGCACTAACCTACGTACACGAACTCTCCAGCAGACGTGTTTTTACCGGTGTCAGAAACTGAATTAGACTTGTTAACAAGATCAGAAGATCACCTTGAGCAACATATTCTGAAAGGAACGCAGCATGAAACTGACAGCAATGACTTTGATCGCTTCTGTGGCGCTTGCCACCAGTGCTTTTGCAATGAATGACGGTGTGGCTCCGTTTGACGATGCCCGGTACCGGGCGGAACTCGGAGACCTGATAACGCCCCAACCAGCAGACAATGAAACCCGGACTTCCTATACAAGCCGACGCAACCTGAGTGTGTTTGACCAATCAAAGGGATTGGCGGCTGAAAAGGCTGAAGAACGGTACAAACTCCGCAGTTTATACCGCTAGACGTGCACTAGGCGGCAGACAGGCAATTTCCCCCTTGCCTTTGCCAAACAGGATCGGGCCGGTTATTTAAACCACCGGCCCGATTTTGTTGCGGTTTAGCTTTCACTCAGAACGCCGCCTGCCATTGTGGCAGTTTTATATTCGTCGGGATCGATCAGACCGTCTTCGTTGGCGTCGATGGCAGCAAACACCGCCGGGTCGGTTTCAGCATGACCGACGACAAATTCCTCGACACTCAGAACACCGTCTTCATTGGTGTCGAGTTCTGTCATCTCCGCTGAGAAAGCAGAGGTGGAAGCGGCGAGGGCCAGAGCCAGGGTTGGAATAAAAACGCGCATTTTGTTTCTCCTGTTTTTCGGTTTCAATATCAGGCGAGACCGGATTTCCAGCCTCTGCAGATTGAGACGTTCACCGGCGATAATTATTCCACGGGTAGTGCTGCTGGGTGCAACCATTGGCAGAAACCTGCCGGAGAAAAACAGCGGAAAATTGCTGTCAGCGGCTTCCGACTTAACACTGCGTGCTCCGAATCTCATAAGATTGCCCCTAACGAGCGAGCAACCCGGAAAGGGACAAAATGGACCGGCAAATCATCTTTGAGCATCTGGAAACATTGAAAATATACGCGCGGCACATAACCGGCGATCGAGACAAAGCGGAGGAATTGCTGCAGGACGTCATTCTGCATGTGCTGTCACACCCCGGCATTGATGCGGAGATTGAGCATCCCAAGGCATACTATAAAGCCATCCTCAAAAACCGGTTTTTGGATCAATGCAGACGTTCCGGCCGTGAACCGGTGAAGGTGGCTTTGGAAGAGACGACTGCGGTGACAGAGCAGGATAGTGCAGGTGAGCGTCTGCAATTGTCAGAGGCAAATGCGGCCATGGAGCGTTTGCCGGTAGAGCTTCGCGGTGTTTTAAAGCTGCGGGTTGAGGCGGAGCAGAGTTATCATGAAATTTCGACGGGGCGGTAAAAAGTCGATTCCTCATGAGAGTCGGCTGGGTTATAATTGTGCATGTTTACTTTACGCGACCGACGGACCGGAGAATTGTTTGATCGCTGGTCCGATTTCGGGGACAAACGTCGGCGCCTGATGGAGCAATCCTGGGCCGGGGTTTTTCGGAACCATCTGCTTGTCGAACTTCCGGTTGACGATCTTTGCCGTCACCTTGATGAACGCATGGGCCGACCATCGAAGGATCTACACGTTGTCATCGGGGTCTTGCTTTTGCAGCAGCTGCACGATCTGAGCGATGCAGAGACCGTCGAGGCCCTGGCCTTCAATATGGCGTGGCACTATGCCTTGGACGTGCGCAGCGAAGCGGACAGCTATTTCTGTGAGAAAACCCTGCGCAACTATCGCCGTCTGTTTATCGAACAAGGTCTCGATGAATTGCTGTTCCGGTGTTTGACGGATCGGCTGGTGCAGGGGTTCTCTGTCGATACCAGCCACCAACGCATGGATTCGACGGCCCTTCGTTCGGCGATGCGGGCGCTGACACGACTTGGTATCGTTGTTGAGAGCATCTCGAAGTTTGCCCGTGAGCTTGAGCGATATCATCCCGGTCTGCACGAGCAGATCAGCAAGGAGGTGATCCGCCGCTATGTCGATCGCGAGGGTAATGGCGCGTTCGCGAATACGGCGCCGAGTGTTTCAAAACGCCGCCTCGGCGAAGCGGGTCAGGATCTCCTAGCCCTGGTGCTGCAATTCCGTGACACGGCGGCGGCAAAGCTTTCCAGTTTTGCGATCCTGGAGAGGGTTCTGCGCGATCAGTTCGAGATCGTTGATGATGAGTGTGGCGATCGTGACGCAACGCGCGCCGCGATTCGAGATCCAAAGGATGTGCCGTGCGATACCGTCGGCAATCCGGCCGACCCGGACGCGAGCTACAACGCGCACAAGGGTCAGGGATACATGGCGCAGATCGTCGAAACCTATTGTGAAGATGACAGTAACGAGGCGGTTGCCGCGACACCGGACCTCATCACCCACGTGGAGGTCCACAAGATGACGGTGCATGACGGCCATCGCTTGGCCGATGCGCTGGATGATCTGAGCGAGCGCGCGCTGACGCCGGCGGTGATGCTGGGTGATTCACATTACGGTTCCAGTGACAACATGGCTCTGACGCGCGAACAGAACATCAATCTCGCGGCGCCCGCGCGACCGCCGAAAGGCGCCGTCTCGGGACGGTTGACGTTGGAGGATTTCACTCTCAACGAAGAAGGCTTGGTCTTGCGCTGTCCCAATAACGTCGAACCGGTTTCAGCCTCGCTCGCCAAAGCCAAGCTGCAGGCCCGTTTCGACCTTTCCATCTGCCAAAAATGTCCCGATATACTGCGATGTCCCGTGCAGGCGGCCAAGCGTGACGGCCAATTTTCCCGCTTTCAATATACCCCGGACAGGGCTGCCAACCAAAAGCGCCGGCTTTATGAACAAAGCGATGCCTTCCGCGACGTCTACAGATGGCGGGCCGGCATAGAAGCGACCATGTCGCGATTAAAGTACCAGATGAACCTGGCTCACCTACGCATTCGCGGCATGCCGGCCATGCGCTACGTGGTCAATCTGCGTGCCCTCGGCCTCAATATCCAACGCTGCGCGGCAATCGCACCATAAAAAACGAAGCCAAGGAGAAGCCAAGGATAGGTAATATCAGGTTTTATCCACCAGCAACGCGGAGACAGGCAAATATTCTTCACCGAACCGCAAAGACCTGTACAAGCACGCCATCGGCCAACAACTTTTTACCGCCCCGTCAATTTTTGGTTAGCGCCGCGGTGGATTTATTGGCACCGAATTTCACTAAATCTTAAACTGGCCTGCAATTGTCCAAGTTGAGTGCAAAGTAATTGGGCTGGCGTATTTTGAAACAGGTGGAAAAAAAGGACGATCTTCTCCAGTCTGGGCAAAATAGCGGTACCACCAAAAAATTGCACATTTTGGTCGTAGATGACAGCGATTTGCAGCGCCGTATTGTCATGTTGCACCTTAAAAAATGGGGGTTTGAGGTGACCGAAGCTGCGACCGGCGCACAGGCCCTGGAAATCTGCAACACCACAAATATTGACATGATCTTAAGCGATTGGGTCATGCCAGAAATGGACGGGCTGGAGTTTTGTGAACAGTTCCGCAAGCTCAATCGTGACCGGTATGGTTATTTCATTCTTCTGACGTCAAAGAATGAAAAGAACGATGCTGCACGTGGATTGGAAATCGGGGCGGATGACTTTCTATCGAAGCCTGTGAATGCTTCTGAGCTAAAGGCTCGCATCCGGGCGGGAACCCGGGTTCTGGAAATGGAGCAGAAACTGCATGAAAAAAATGTAACAGCAAACAACGCACTGAACGAGTTGCAGGGTCTGTATGACGAAATAAACAAAGACTTGGCAGAAGCGGAAAAACTGCAGCAATCTTTGGTGCCGGTCAGGCACAAGCGTTTGGAAAACGCCGAAATATCATTGCTGTTTAAATCCTGCGGTCACGTCGGTGGCGATCTTGTTGGATTTTTCAGCTTTTCGGTCAACAGGATCGGCCTGTTCTCGTTGGATGTATCAGGGCATGGGATATCATCGGCTCTGCTGACTGCAAGGCTTGCCGGTTACTTAAGCCCCCATAACAAAACTCAAAACATTGCTTTTGAACGACAGCAGGATGGCCTGTATGTTCACCGATCCCCCAAAGATATCGCACGCGCGCTCAATAATCGAATGATGGAAGAGCTGGAAACTGAGCACTATTTCACATTGGCTTTTGCAGATGTGGATTTGGCCACCGGCCACGTTTCGATGGTGCAAGCCGGGCATCCGCACCCGGCGCTGTTCAATCCTGAAACAGGCGTTCGATTCCTTGGTGCAGGCGGGCCGCCAATAGGTTTGTTGCCGGATATGGATTACGAGAACTTTGAGTTTGATTTAAAAGCCGGTGACCGACTTCTCTTGCACTCTGATGGTATCACCGAATGCCAGAATGACAGGGATGATCTGTTTGATGAGGAGGGTTTGGAAACTCTGCTAAACAAACATATCAATGGCAGCGGACCGGAATTCATGACCGATCTGATGTGGGAATTGACGACCTTTAGTAACGGTCGCCCGTTCAGTGACGATTTGTCAGCAATTTTATTTGAATTTGATGGAAATCAGCCGGTCTAGACCATCTGGCTTCATCGGTTTTCAACGTATTTGCGAATAATTCTAAAAACAGTTTGCAGCCCCGAAAGGACGTGCAGTGCCACGAACCAGTGTGATGTTTGTTCCTCGTGCGATGCATTTTATCGGCGCAGGGTTGATTGTTGCACTTTCCGCTTGTGCATCAATTGCTCCAAAACAGGCAGTCCGGATTGCTCAACCCAACAATGCACCAGTGCGCAATTTCACCTCTTTCAGTGCTTCGTTGCGGTGTATGGACGATTTGCTAGTTTCTGCAAAACGGGCACGTGTGTTGGTGTCTTCTACAGGGTTTCCCGATTTGTCGAAAAAAGTGACCGTTGGCGCCGATGAAATGCTGGTTAATGCAGTCAATCAAATGAACCGCAAAAGCGGGGCCTACGTCTTTCTGGACCAATCGCTGGAAAAAGACTGGGGGCAAATCGACTTGCTGACTCCCCACGAGGACAGCCTGAAGCCGAATCTGTATATCCGCGCCGCAGTTACCCAGGTCGATCAGGGAGTCGTGTCTGACAGCGGTTCATTGGATCTGGATTTGACGAATGCACCCAACCCCTGGAACGTGTTTAACGCTGAGTTCAGCAGTAGCAAGTTCAGTGCTGGGCGCGATGTGGCGGTTATCACAGTAGATATGCATTTGGTGTCCTACCCGGACAAAATTATTGTGCCGGGATTATCTGTTGCAAATTCCATGGTTGTTGTTTCGAACAGCCGGGGATTTGAAGGCGGCGGTTTGATCCGACTGACAGGCTTTGATTTCTCTATCCAAATCAAGCGGGTTGAGAGCCTGGGTCAGGCCGTTCGCAATTTGGCTGAATTAGGAGTCATCGAATTATTGGGACGCCACGCGAGGGTGCCTTATTGGAATTGTCTGAATATTCGGCCCACCAGTCAGAAACTCGATAACATTGATGAATCTGTATACAGTTCAACGCCGCAACCGATACGCGTTAAAGAGGTGCAGCAGATGCTGATTACACTTGGTTATCTTGAAGGAAGCGCATCGGGAGCACTAAATGGTGGTACCCGCAAAGCAATCAGCCGGTTTCAAGCGGATGAAAAACTGATTGCGACCGGGGTTGTAAACTACAATCTATATGCGCGTTTGAAGGAAAAAGTGGACGGTTACCAACTGAGCCGAGCCATCATTCCCGGATCGCCCAAAACACCTGCGCCACCTGCAATTGCCTTGATGCCGGATCAAATGCAATATCGTGAAGGAGATACATTGACATTGCATCTGGCCGTTCGGCAAGACGGGTTTGTTAGTTGCTTTCATCAGACCGGAAACGGCCCCATTGTTCAAATTCTACCAATCAATCCTGGTCGTTCTGTCAAAGCACAAAGTGGGACAGTCGTGGTCGTGCCGAGCCAAAATGCCCAGTTTGACATTAAATTTGAGTCTGCCGGAGCGGAAGAGGCTGTGCTCTGTGTGTTAGACAAAGATATTGATGACAAAGGCGGTTCTATTGCACTTTCCCGAGGCCCACTAAAGCCGGTGCAAGCCGGTTCGTTCAAAGAGGTAACGGCACATTACCGGCGCAAGAAAAAGGGCATTTCCGTGGCCGAATTCAGAACGCGCGCCCGCGAATAGCAGAATTCACCTGCGGCCAAACACTTTGGCCACGAAGTCAGCGTCACCCTGATTGGTCAACACTGACTGTGCATCCAAAACGTCCATCCACAACACCGAATGATCAGATTCCGGTGGGTCGCAAATCTGACGCGCCGGGCGGCAAAGATAGATGTGGCAGATCTTGTGCGCCCACATGTCGTACTCCGGAATGAAAGTGAAACGTTGATAGGCCCCTAGCCTCCGCTGAACGGCAATGCGAAAGCCGGTTTCCTCGAAGACTTCACGATGCAGTGCCCGCACCGAAGATTCGCCCGGGTCTATACCGCCGCCCGGCAACTGTATCTCTGATCTCGCCAATTCCTGATGGGTCAGCAGCAGATCACGACCGAGTGCGATTACTGCATAAACCCCAGGGCGATGGGTGTATTTGACACCCTTGCGGATGGATTCGTCATACCGTCTCATGGAAACAGCCCTTAGCAAGTATTATTGGCAAAGGGCAGCGGACAATTGAATAATTCTGAAAAGCGAACTATGTCACGGCGGCCTGCCTAGGATAGATGCCATGACAAACCCAACCGATAGCACAAAATGGGATGACCTGATCCTGCCGTTTCAGCTCGACCGCTCTGACATTCGCGGTCGAGTCGCACGTCTTGACGGTGTGTTGGATCAAATTCTCAACCAACACAACTATCCGCTGGAAGTATCTGCGCAAGTTGCCGAGGCGGCCGTTCTGACCGCGTTGATCGGCCAGACAATTAAACTGCGTTGGAAATTGTCGTTGCAGATCCGGGGTGACGGGCCGTTGCGGATTATTGCCACAGATTACTATGGCCCACAAAATGACGGTGAACCGGCGCGAATGCGGGCATATGCAAGCTATGACTCACAAGGATTAGATCAGGCGGAAGGTTCTGGATTCGCTAAAATCGGAAAAGGTATGTTTGCAATTCTCATTGATCAGGGCGAGGGCATGCAGCCGTATCAAGGAATTACTCCAATTGCTGGAAACTCCCTTTCTGCGTGCGCCGAAACCTATTTTGCCCAGTCAGAACAGCTGCCGACACACTTTCATACAATTGTTGCGCAGGCATCCGCCCCAGGTGGCGAACTGTCTTGGCGTGCGGGCGGTCTGATGATCCAGCACATGCCCAAGTCATCACCAGCCACGTCCGATGAAGGTGTAAGCCGTGCAAGCGGGTTGTTGGCAGCAACAGATTTGATTGAAGGCGACGCAGAAGAAAACTGGAACCGGGCAGTTATCCTGATGGATAGCGCCGAGGAAACCGAGCTGATTGGTCCGCATGTGTCACAGACTCAATTGCTCTACCGGCTTTTCCATGAAGAAAAGCCGCGTGTATTTGACCCTCAGCCCGTAAATTTCGGGTGCACTTGCAGCGCAGACAAAGTGCGGCAAACCATGTCGATCTATTCTACCAAAGACATCAAAAAAATGACTGCCGACAATGGTAAAGTCACAGCGGATTGCCAATTTTGCAGTGCACATTATGAGTTGGAGCCAGATACGCTCGGATTTGAGGCAGTGGAAAAACAATAGGCCGCGTCAGCTTGCCCTTTCAGCCCAACTGCTTCAAAAAGTGCCCATGAAACCGGCGCAAATTGACATTGACATTCTGCAAAGCGCGTTGCTTGGTTTGGAGGACATTGGGCCGTCGTCGGATTTCGATCTGAACGTGGAAATGCGTCCCAAAGGGATGACGTATAGGCCTGCTGCTGTTCTTGTGCCGCTGATTGAGCGCGCCGGAAAAACGTTTTTGATACTCACCAAGCGTTCGGCTGCGCTAAAGCACCACCCGGGTCAAATTTCTTTCCCAGGCGGCAAGGTAGACGCGCAAGACACCGGGCCGATGGCAGCCGCCTTGCGCGAGGCGCATGAGGAAATTGGACTGAAGGCTGAGAACGTAGAGATAGTCGGCGTTCTGCCTAACCATGAAACTGTAACGGGTTTTGATGTGTACCCCTACGTGGGCTGTGTAAATTCGGCGTTTCGTGCAGTTCCTGAAATGGGCGAAGTGGAAGAAGTTTTTGAGGTTCCGCTGGCCCATGTGTTGAGTCTGCAAAATTACTTGGTGGAAGGCAGGGTCTGGATGGGGAAGATGCGGCGGTACTACGTTGTGCCTTACGGACCCCACTACATTTGGGGTGCCACCGCGCGTATGTTACGGATGCTGGCTGATCGGATGGAGGCGTTCCGTGCGGATTGAGGCAGAGTGGCTGCATTCTTCGGGCTCACTTGCAGTTATGGATGTTTTCGCCCAGGCTGGAAAATTGGCGTATTTCGTTGGTGGCTGTGTGCGGAACCATCTGTTGAATGCCCCGGTTTCGGATTTAGACATTTCGACAAACGCATTACCGACCGAGACGTGCGAACTTTTTATATCTGCGGGTTTTAAGGCGATCCCGACCGGGATTGAATATGGAACCGTGACCGTCATTTCAGGTGGTATTCCATACGAAATAACAACTTTCCGGCGCGATGTTGAAACTGACGGGCGCCGGGCGGTTGTGGCGTTTTCCAGCGATATAGCTGACGATGCACGGCGTCGGGATTTCACAATGAATGCACTCTACGCTGATGCCTCCGGCACCGTGATTGATCCGCTTGATGGACTGCCCGATCTCGAGGCTCGCAGGGTTCGGTTTATTGAGGATGCAGAGCAGCGGATCGCTGAGGACTATTTGCGCATTCTGCGTTTTTTTCGGTTTCATGCCTGGTACGGTAACCTGGATCAAGGTTTGGATGCGGAAGGTTTGGCTGCATGTGCTGCCAGTGTTGGGGGAATCGCAACGCTGTCCAGAGAACGGATTGGCGCGGAAATGCGCAAGTTGTTGGCAGCACCTGACCCCTCGCCCGCAATCGCCGCGATGGCGCTTTGCGGGGCATTGTCACAGGTGTTGCCGGGAGCGGACCCCAAAGTGTTAGCACCCCTAGTGCACATTGAAGGAAACATCGGCATATCATCGAATTGGCTTCGCAGATTGTCCGCACTGGGAGGTGAGGATCAATCTGAAAACTTGAGATTGAGTAATTCAGAAGCGCGTCGCCTGACCGAAATCGGGTTTGTATTGCAGAATAATATGAAGTCATCAGAAGCAGGATACCGCTTTGGCGACGCAGTCGCTCAAGATGCGGCCATTATTTCGTCTGCCAGCACCTCAACCCCAATCGCAACCGATCTCTTGGCGGACATTCACCGCGGTGCGGCGGCGCAATTTCCTGTCCGTGCCTTAGATTTGCAGCCGGTCTATTCCGGCGAGGCTTTGGGTAAAAAACTGAAAGACTTAGAAACCCGTTGGGTTGAGTCGGATTTTCGGCTTAGCAAGACAGAACTTTTGGATTGACCAGGTGGTTGCTCAAGGGCATTATAGGTCAGTTATTCATACCTAAAGGCTGCCCATGCCCACCGACGCTCTCTTCTCGCTTATCGGCCTTGTCATGGCTGCGGCTTGGACTCCTGGTCCCAATAACGCGTTGGTAGCGAGTTCGGGTGCCCGATTTGGGTTGCGGCGCACCCTGCCACACATAGCAGGCATTGGCATTGGTTTCCCCTTTATGGTGTTTTGCATCGCTTTGGGATTGGGTCAATTGTTTCAGCAAAGTGCGATGTTGCGCGAGGCTGTGCGTTTGGGTGGCATCATTGTGTTATTGTGGATCGCCTGGAAGATTGCGACTTCAAACAGAGGTGTAAACGGTGCCAACGCTGATCGGCCATTTACGTTTATGCAAAGTGCGGCGTTTCAGTGGATCAATCCTAAAGCCTGGGTTATGGCGATCGGCATTTCCGCCCAATTTGTGAACGCCGCAGCGCCGATAACCAGCTCAGCAATCGTGGCGTTGGTCTTTTTGGTGATTGGCTTTGGATCGGCCAGCAGCTGGACAATGTTCGGTGTCGCCATGCAAAACTGGCTGAATACCCAAAACCGATTGCGGGTATTCAATATCACCATGGCTCTGTTGATCGTGGTCAGCGTGGTATTGATAGCTCTCTCAGGGCTGGGTGCGGTGGCCTCCGCCAATTGAAATTAGCCATTGATTGGGTTGGCTGTTTTTTGGAATAGTCGGCATGCGGGCAGGACAAGGTTAATGACAAAAGAGCAAGGGTCGGCGAAAAGCAAAAAGACGATGCGGCAACCCCGTAAAAAGGGGTTGATCGGTCGATCCGCAGACAGGTTTTCGGCCTCTTGGGCGCGTCGGTCGCGCTGGTTACTGCGTAAACTAGTACTGGTCGGCTTCCTGCTTATTGTTGGCAGTGCTTTGCTGGTAATCTTGCTCTGTTTCGCTAACCCGTACCTGACCTATTACTATGTGGCCGAGCGCGCACGGCTGGGAGAGGTTCATCGGGTTTGGACCCCAATAGAAAAGTTTTCACCGCATATGCCGCGTTCGGTCATTGCGGCAGAAGATGCGTCGTTCTGCAACCACTTTGGATTTGACATTGACGCGATAAAGTCAGCTTTAAATGATGAGGGGAGGCTGCGCGGCGGCTCGACCATCAGTCAGCAAGTGGCAAAAAATGTGTTTCTCTGGCAAGGGAGGACTTGGGTTCGGAAAGGTCTGGAAGTCTGGTTCACCCTACTGATCGAGCTGATTTGGCCAAAAGAGCGCATAGTTGAAGTTTACCTAAACATCGCGGAGTTCGACGAAGGGGTTTTTGGTGCGGCGGCGGCGGGGCAACATTATTTTAACGTGGAACCAGACTCGCTGACTGCTCTGCAGGCAGCTCGGTTAGCCGCTGTGTTGCCAAGCCCAAAAAAACGTTCCGCCAGCCGCCCCACCGCTTTTGTAAAGAAACGAACACGGCAAATAATTGCCGGTGCCGAAACGATTAATCTTGATGGCCGTGCCGATTGCTTTCAGTAGCGGTTGATTATCGCCAATGTTCAGGTCAAATAGGCGCATCCGCGAAGCACTCAGATACGCAAGCCATGTATATACTCTATCATTTCTGCCTGTCGCCGTTTTCCCGCAAAGTGCGGTTGGTTCTGGCTGAAAAAAAGATCGAAGTACAACTTATCGAAGAGCGCTATTGGGATGGTAGAGCAGATTTCCTGCGGATGAACCCGGCAGGGAAAGTCCCGGTTCTGAAAACGGATAAATTGACGCTGTCAGATTCAAATGCAATTTGCGAGTATCTGGAAGAGACTAACCCAAACCCGAAAATGATGCCGACCACGCCCGAGGACAGGGCTGAAGTGCGCAGGCTAAATGCTTGGTTTGATGACAAGTTTTACCGAGAGGTGACGCTAAACTTACTTGGCGAACGGGTGCAGAAAAAGATCATGGGTGGTGGTTATCCAGATAGTAAAAATGTTAAAGCTGGCTCGCAAAAGATCAAATACCATTTGGATTATATGGCCTGGATTCTTGACCGGAGGCGATGGCTGGCAGGAGACCGGCTAACGTTGGCGGACTTTTCTGCTGCTGCTCAATTGAGCTGTCTTGACTATATTAGTGACGTTGACTGGAATCGCAGTGAAATTGTCAAAGACTGGTATGCCAAGATCAAATCACGCCCAGCCTTCCGATCGCTTTTGGCGGATCAGGTCTCTGGCCTTCCTCAGCCGCCGCATTATTCCGACCTGGATTTTTGATGGCCCGCGCGACATCGCAGTTGCGTGAATTGCTGCAAGGCAAAGCACTATCCGAAGGTTTTTCTGACATCCGCATTTGTGCAACGGATGCGATTCCGCGTGCTGCAGGTCGGTTGCAGGCATTTGTTGACGCCGGGATGCATGGGCAAATGGGCTGGATGTCAGAGCGCATGCGGTGGCGGGGAGACCCTGCAGCTCTGTGGCCTGAAGCCAGATCAATTTTGATGTTGGCCGAGCAGTACACGCCAAAACACGATCCGCTGGATGTTCTGAATAATCCTGATCAAGGGGCCATTTCAGTCTATGCTCAAAACCGGGATTACCATGATCTGATAAAGAAACGTCTGAAACGGGTCGGGCGGTGGTTGATCGAACAAGCACCGGAATGTGAAATCAAAGTGTTTGTTGATACAGCGCCGGTGATGGAAAAACCCTTAGCAGAAGCGGCAGGATTGGGTTGGCAGGGCAAACACACCAACTTGGTGTCTCGCGAATTGGGCAATTGGTTTTTTCTAGGGTCGATTTTTACAACTTTAGAATTTCCCACGGACGAGGAAGAATCGGATCATTGCGGCAATTGCCGCAAATGCCTCGATATTTGCCCGACAAACGCCTTCCCCAAACCCTATCAATTGGATGCGCGGCGATGCATATCCTACCTGACGATTGAGCATGATGGGCCTGTCGATGAAGAATTGCGAACATTGATGGGCAACCGAATTTTTGGCTGTGATGACTGTCTGGCCGTTTGTCCCTGGAACAAATTTGCAAAAGATGCCCGGGAAATCGGGTATCGTGCGCGACAGGAATTGGTTCGGCCGCAACTGGCGGATTTGGCAATGTTGGATGATGCTGGATTTCGCGCTTTATTCAGCAAATCACCTGTAAAAAGGATTGGACGGAACCGGTTCGTGAGAAATGTTCTATATGCCATTGGAAACTCAGGTGATCCCAACCTCTTGGAAGTTGCTAAGTCATTGCGTGAGGACTCTGACCCTACGGTGCGTGATGCCGCTGGTTGGGCTACCAAACAATTGGAGACGTGACTTGGCCAAGACTCTTTTATGCATCGGTCACGGGTACACGGCGCAAGCATTGACGCGGGTTTTGGCGCCATTGGGTTGGCGGATAATCGGGACTGTGCGCTCTCCCGGCCCGGAACAAGAAGGCATTACGCAGGTAATTTGGCCGGGTGAAGAGTTAACGCCTTATCTGGATCAAGTGAGCCATATCTTGATCTCCACTGCACCTAATGAAATGGGTGACCCGGTGCTCTTCGCCTTACATGATGAATTTCTTGCACGCGCGCAGCAATTCCACTGGATTGGATATTTGTCTACCACAGGGGTCTATGGCGATCATCAAGGGGGCTGGGTTGATGAGGATACGCCGTTAACACCCGCGACTTTGCGCGGTGAACTGCGGGTCGCGGCGGAGAAGGCATGGCAAAAAATGGAACTGCCATTGCTCATTTTTCGGCTGGCTGGGATTTACGGACCGGCGCGCGGGCCTTTTGCGAAAGTGCGTAACGGTACGGCGCGCAGGATTGTGAAACCCGGTCAGATTTTCAGTCGTATTCACGTCGATGACATAGTGCAGGTATTGCTGGCTTCTATCAAAAAGCCAAATTCTGGCTGGATCTACAACGTTTGTGATGATTTGGCAGCTCCGCCACAGGATGTTATCGGATATGCGGCTGAATTACTTGGACTGCCGGTTCCGGTAGCGGAAGATTTCGAAACTGCGGAAATGACATTGATGGCCAGAAGTTTCTATTCCGAGTCCAAGCGGGTGCGCAATGATCGGATAAAAGCCGAACTTGGTGTGCAATTGACTTACCCGGATTACAAAATTGGGTTGAACGCTCTGCTGACCGCCGAAGCAACCCTGTAAAACGAAAAAGGGATGGCATTAGCCATCCCTCTAATCTTTGACTCGGTCTTTATTCGAACCGATCCGGAAACTGATTAGTCACTTGCAGCGACAGCAGCACCGATCAGCACAAGTGCCAGGATCGGCAACCAAATGTTGCCAGCTGAAGAAGCAGAAGAACCTGGTTCAACTGTTTCGATTATTGGCTCAACTACCGGCTCAGCGGGAGAGCCGGCGAAAGCAGCGGATGCAACCAGAGAAATGGCAGCGGCCAGTGCGAATTTTTTCATTATAAACCTCCAAAGTTCTGCTCGACGCTCTTTTTGGGGATAAGGTAGAGAAACCCCACGGCGAACACCCAAGACTGTACCTCGTGACACGGTTTAAGCAGCAAAAAATGGCATTGGCAACTGGAAGATGGCCATTTTTTGGCAAGGCATCGAGTTATGTCGTCAAATAAGCAACACTTGCGTACCAACGACGCTCAGCCCGAAGAGTTCTTCGATATGCTCGTTGTAAAGACCGATGCATCCATTGGACGAACGGCGCCCAATTTTGCGCGTGTCATGGGTGCCGTGAACCCGATAATACTTCCACGAAAAATACATAGCATGTGTGCCGAGCGGGTTGTCCGGGCCCGGGGGAATGTATTTCGGCCATTCTGGGTTTCGTTTAAGCATATTGGGTGTCGGACGCCAATCGGGCCCAACCCGTTTGCGCACAATCACTGTCCGACCCAATCGAGTCAGTTCAGGCGTTTCCGGAACGGACGTCGGATAAAGTTTGTAAATAGATTCGTCCTCGGACCAGAAGTGGAGCGCACGGCTTTCGGTGTCGATCAGCATCACGCCATTTTTCAGGTTAGAAAAATAGGGCTGCCAAGATTTGGTGGTGAATCCGGAAATATTGCGCTTAACGGCCCCAGTTTCGGGGTTTGCCAAATTTTCCTGTTTAAGTTGCTCAAAAAGAGCAGGATCATTGGTTTGTTGCGCCAAAGCGCTGCCACCAAATGCGGTCGCCGCCAGCGCAGTACCTGTAAAAGTTCGGCGGGTTAGTTTTGCGTCTACTGAGTTGGCCATGAAATGCCCTTTACTGTATTTCGAGCGTAAATTAGTGCTATTCGGGCACAGTTTCAATTCAAACTGTTGCGATCAAGCACAATACTGCCAACAGGCATTTGAATATCCTTTCAAAGACTATTAGAGGAGTCGCCATATGTTCGAATTGGGGATTCCTAATATGCTTCGTAATCTGTTGGCTACATTGACAGTTCTGTTTGTTATTGCGTCCTGTACGTCAAATACGGCTGATCCCAACCAGCGGCGTATCTTTCGTATAACACAAGGGCAGGTCTCGGAAATCCAGCTACGCCATCTCGATTCGATTAATGCGCTGCGTCAGGCGAAAGGGTTGTCATTGGTGCAATTATCGTCGCAATTAACCGCAGCAGCCAATACACACGCAATTGACATCTCGCGGCAGAATCGTCCCTGGCATTTTGGGTCCGACGGTTCCTCGCCTATCGACCGGGTCGAGCGGGCCGGTTACGGCGGAAGGATGTTGGCGGAGAATATCTCTGAGACCTTTGAAAACGATCTGGAAACATTGGAAGCCTGGATGCGTGATCCGGTAACCCGATCCGGAATATTGCAACCTGGGGCGCGTTACGTTGGCTTTGGGTGGCACCAGGAATCTAACGGGAAAATCTGGTGGGTCCAGTTGCTGGGCAGCTAGCAAAGCTGCAATTTGGTGAACTGTCCATTTTGTTCACAAAGCCCCGGGTTTGGCTATGGCTTGATGTAGATTGGAGTCCCATCTTCTATCATCGCATAGATTGTTTCCATTTCTTTGTCCGTCACAGAGATGCAGCCTGCAGTCCAGTCTGGTTTGTTTCGGTTTGAAATAAGGCGCGGTCCGCCGTGAATGAAAATGTCTCCACCGGCAGGTTTACCCATGACTTTGGCCTTTTTCACGTCGGTTCTATTTGGGTAGGAAATTCCAAGCGATAAATGGAACCGACTATTAGGATTTCGCCGGTCGATCCTGTAAACACCTTCGGGTGTGCGACCGTCTCCTTTGATAGTTTTGTGTCCAACCGGTTCAAAACCAAGATCGACATTGTAAACCTTCAAAGCTTTTTGGCCATGTAACAGGAACATCTGACGGTCTGACTTGTCGATCAGGATCTGGGTGACCTGTGGTCCGTTGTAATGTTTGAATTTGGAACTGGTACAGGCAGACAAACCTGTGGCGGCGATCAAAATTACTGCTGCGATACGCATTTCTAGTGCCCCTCGACCTCTTGCGCGATCTCTGCGCGCGATTTTCGGGCACGCTCTGTGGCGCTTTTTAGTTGCCCGCATGCGGCCATGATATCCTCTCCACGCGGTGTTCGTACAGGGCTGGCATATCCTGATTTGTTCACAATTTCGGCAAAGGCTTCAATGCGTTCCCAATCAGAGCGCTCGTAGGGTGATCCCGGCCAGGGATTGAAGGGGATTAAATTGATCTTGGCCGGAATGCCTGCGATCAATTTGACCAGAC
Source organism: Amylibacter sp. (assembly GCA_965237555.1). Taxonomy (GTDB): domain Bacteria; phylum Pseudomonadota; class Alphaproteobacteria; order Rhodobacterales; family Rhodobacteraceae; genus Amylibacter. Next base: position 1,158,527 of record CBDEFU010000001.1, on the reverse strand, counting down.
GGCGGGCGTCTGCATTGCTGTCATTCACGCCCTTCAGCATCACATATTCAAAAGTAATGCGTTCCGCATTGGACAGCCGCGGGTAATCGCGGCAGGCTTGCAACAGCTCGGCAATCTTGTGTTTACGATTGATTGGCACCAGCTTGTCACGGACTTCATCGGTAGTGGCGTGAAAACTGATGGCGAGCATACAACCGATTTCCTGGCCTGCACGGATGATTTCAGGTACGACGCCAGAGGTTGAAAGCGTTATCCGGCGCCGTGACAACGAAATACCCGCATCGTCCATCGCGATCTTCATTGCGTCGCGCACGTTGTCGGTGTTGTACAATGGTTCGCCCATGCCCATCAGAACGATGTTCGAGAGCAGTCTTTTGGCTCCAGGATCTTTACCCCATTCCTCAAGATCATCGCGGGCGACAAGGATTTGGCCGACAATCTCAGCAGTGGTCAGATTGCGCACCAGCTTTTGCGTGCCAGTATGACAGAATGGACACGTGAGCGTGCAGCCGATTTGCGACGAAATGCACAACGTGCCACGTTCGGTTTCCGGAATATAAACGGTTTCAACCTCATGACCGCCGGCGATGCGCAACAAATATTTACGTGTGCCATCTGCGGAAATCTGGGTGGTTACAACTTCCGGACGGGCGATTTGGAAATTTTGTGCCAGCAAGGCGCGAAAATCTTTGGATAGATTGGTCATTTCATCAAAAGAATGGACGCCTTTTTGATACAGCCACATCCAAATTTGCCCAAGGCGCATCTTGACCTGCCGTTCAGGTGTTCCAATACCCTCCAATGCCAATGCCAATGCCAATTGGTCTCGGGTCATGCCGATCAGGTTTGGCAACCCTGCAGGCTCATCCTTGCGCGGGATGGTCAACATATCTGGAGTGATCGGGGTCGTCACGGGCATCAGATGCGCTCTTGTCCAACAGAAAGCCCCCAATCGCGGGGATTGGAGGCCCTTTATAGCATTTCTGCCCCAATCAGAAGTGGTTTATAGGCAGCGCTTTTCGGCTTCGGCCAAGGCGGCGGTAAATCCGTTGAGTGAAAACGTGTCTTTGGTCTGGGTGCCGCGTTTGCTTTGGGCTGATAGTATGGCGCTGGAGCCGCGTTTCATGGAATCTCGAATTTTCGCATCATCACCCGGTGAGGCGGGCCAGGCCCATTCGCCGTCGACAAACAGGTTGTAGTTGGCGTTCCCAACCTGCAGGCTGACCGTGCTGTCTGGCTTGAAGGGATATCCTCCGGTAAAAGAAACTTCGCCCTTAGTGCCGTTCGAAGGGCGATAAGTGACGAAGAATAAAATCTCGCTGCGGTTTGCTGAAACCACTTTTCCGCCGCGGGTGTTGACGATTTTCGTTGGTTTCGAAACCACCCAGCATTCTTTTACGGGCTGGTCTTCGACAAAAATTGACCAATCTGTTTTTGCGTCAACGCGATTGGTCGATTCCTGAGCATAAGCCACGCTGGCAGCTGCCAGACAAACGGCCATAAAGCCACAGGTGTATGCAATTGATCTTATCATTCTGCTTCTCAGCCTCCGAGCTGAAAGTATTTCTGCCTCTAGTCGCATTTTTGCGATCTTCTCCGTATTTGTATCAATGAAATATGGTTTTCTTGTGGCGCGACCCTACCGCAAATGGCAGGTAGAGTTCCAGAGTTGAGGTCAGCAAATTCATATTTTCGGCGGAAAACGGAGCATGTTAATGGGAACTTGGGTGAATGTGGCGGAAGTGTGGCGCGGAGACTTTCTGGAATGTGTGCACCGGGGCCGTATTGTGGTTTGCGATTCAACCGGCGACGTGATTGCAGCCTGGGGAAATGAGGAAGATGTGATATTGCCGCGCTCCTCTGTCAAAATGCTGCAGGCCTTACCATTAGTCGAAAGCGGCGCTGCGGCTCGTTTTGGGTTGCAAACTGAACATTTGGCGCTGGCCTGCGCTTCACATCAGGGCGCAATGATCCATACAGATTTGGTGTCAGACTGGCTTGGTGATCTGGGGCTTGCTGAACCGGATTTGTTGTGCGGCCCGCAGTTTCCACGCGAAAAGCAGGCGCGAATAAAAGTGGTTTTGTCCGGCAAGCGTCAGGACAAGCGACATAATAACTGCTCCGGCAAGCATAGCGGTTTTTTGTGTGTTGGTAAGCACTTGGGCGCAGGTGCTAACTATTTGGAAATGTCTCATCCAGTGCAGAAATCTGTATTGGAAGCGTTTGAAGAAATGACCGGTGAAACCTCGCCTGGCCATGGAATCGACGGCTGTTCTGCTCCAAACCACGCATCTACTCTCAAAGGGTTGGCCACGGCAATGGCGCGAATGGCTGACCCTTCGAACCTGGGTGAGACCCGTCGGGCTGCTGCTGAGAAAATTGTTGTTGCGATGAAATCCCATCCTGAACTGGTGGCGGGAGAGGGCCGGGCGTGTACGGAATTGATGCGGTCAATGCCAGGGGCGACTGTCGTAAAAACCGGCGCAGAGGGTGTTTATACAGCAATATTGCCGGAGCGTGGGCTGGGCGTGGCAGTCAAAATCGAAGATGGTGCAACGCGGGGCGCTGAATGTGCAATGACGGCTATGTTGGTACGTTTGGGGGTGGCGGATCCTACGCATCCCTTGGTGATAAACCGATTGCAACCAGTGCAAAAAAACTATGCCCACCAAGAAGTTGGACAAATCAGGCCCGCAGATGAATTTTTTGAAGGTGGTGCAGCGCTTTAATCATTGGGCAATGGATTGATTGGTGCAATGTCTGGCAGAATTTGCACGTCACGCCGCGGGAATGGAATGTCAATTTTGTTCTCCTTGAGCGCGTCCCATAGCGCAAGAAATGTATCACCCCTCACGTTGGTCAATCCGGCTGTTGAATCCCTGATCCAGAACCGAAGTCTGAAATCAATCGAGCTGTCCCCCATATTCACCATATGGCAAACCGGGGCGGGCGAGCGCACGACCCGTTTCACTTTCAATGGGGCAGCAGCGGCAATACGTTTCACTTCGTGTGGATCGCTGTCGTAAGACACCCCAAAATCAATGTCGAGCCGAACCAGATCGCTGGAATGGGACCAGTTAATTACCTGTGAAGTAATGAAATCTTCGTTTGGAATTAGATATTCACGCCCATCTCTGGTCAAGACAGATGCATAGCGTGCGCCAAGCTGGGTGATCCAGCCAAAAGTGCCTTCAAGCGAAATCACGTCACCCGGTTTGATGCTTTTGTCCAGCAGGATGATGACACCCGACACGAGGTTAGACACGATTTTCTGCAAGCCAAACCCGATGCCCAATCCAATGGCCCCGGATAAAAGTGCCAGATTGCCGATGTCAAATCCGATAACCCGCAGTCCGACGATAAACGCCATTGTCAGCAAACCCAGTTGCAACGCTTTGATCAAGAGAACTCTGATCGAAGGCGACATGTCGTCGATGCGGTTGATCCGTGCGGCGCCTGCTTTGCTGATGAACCCAGCGGCCCCAAACAGAATCGCCAACGTAATAACGGCGGTCAGCACAGTTAATGCAGATATCCGGTTGCCGCCGATATCCAACGCAACTGCATCCAGTGCATTCGTAAAAGTGATGCGGAGATTCAGGATTTCTAGGGTCACGTAGACCCAGGCTGTCCACTTAATCAGCCGGCGGATCAAACGGTTACGGATCAGCCGCGTGGTTATCGCGATCAGAAACCATGCAGTGGCAAGAGTGGCGGACAAATCTATGAAATACCAGTGACTTGGCCAGCGGTGGAATTCCTGCATCAGGAACACGGTTCCCCAGGACAGAACAACAAAAATTAACAACCATAAGCGCCGGTTAATAAGCGCCAAGATGCGCAACAACCATTTTGGCAAACCGTGAGGCGCACCTAACAGCGCACGCAGTCGCGGTTTATAGATGCGGTAAACGACATAGGAAACCGCGACCAATCCAACAACGATTAAAAACTGATAAGCGCTCCAGGGCTGCATTACACGGATGGCCAGCCGTTCGATCATGGAAATCAGGCTGTCGGTCTGCTCTGCCAGCGAAGGAACGGTTTCTGACGTTGTTGTCTGTTCAACCGTGGATCCTGTTATCTGCTCGGCTGTTGTTTCTTCTTCCGCCACAAGTATCCCCTCAATCTTTCGACCTTTTCATTAAGAATAGTGATTTTTACGCGCATGATAAGGGTCGAATACAGCGCGCGCGCAAGCGCTTCTTGTGATCGAACCGATTCGCCGTTAAACGGTGCACGTGACTTATGCGTTTGACATGGATGACAGGACCCGCCTGCCTTGGCGGTTTCACGGCGAACGGCTCGCCCTGCTGGCTGACCTATAAAGTTAACCCCATACTTCGCAGCCAAATTCAGCAAACGTAAACCGCGGGGAGACTCACATGTCCGCACCAAAAACAATTTATGATAAAATTTGGAATGCCCATATCGCACATGAGGCCGAGGACGGCACCTGTCTGCTTTATATTGACCGGCATCTGGTTCACGAGGTGACCAGCCCGCAAGCCTTTGAAGGACTGCGCATGGCCGGTCGTCAAGTCCGTGCACCGGAAAAAACCATCGCGGTCCCAGATCACAACGTGCCAACCACGCTTGACCGCGTCAACGGCATCGACAACGAAGAAAGCCGCATTCAGGTCGAGGCGCTCGATAAAAATGCCAAGGATTTTGGCATCCATTACTACCCTGTATCTGATGTGCGCCAGGGCATCGTTCATATCGTCGGCCCGGAACAGGGTTGGACCTTGCCTGGTATGACTGTTGTCTGCGGCGACTCTCACACCGCGACCCATGGTGCATTCGGCGCCTTGGCCCATGGCATCGGGACTTCGGAGGTGGAACATGTGCTGGCGACGCAGACTTTGATCCAGAAAAAATCCAAAAACATGAAAGTTGAAATTACCGGTCATCTGAGTCCCGGCGTCACCGCCAAAGATATCACTTTGTCCGTAATCGGAAAAACCGGCACGGCAGGTGGCACTGGATATGTCATCGAATATTGCGGCGAAGCGATCCGCGATTTGTCGATGGAAGGCCGGATGACTGTTTGCAACATGGCGATCGAAGGCGGTGCACGAGCTGGCCTGATTGCACCGGATGAAAAAACGATTGAATATGTTAACGGTCGTCCCCATGCACCCAAAGGTGCGGATTGGGATGCGGCGCTGGTATATTGGCATACGTTATTTACAGATGATGATGCTCATTTTGATCAGGTTGTGATCATCAAAGGCGAAGATATTGCGCCCGTCGTCACATGGGGAACGTCACCTGAAGACGTGCTGCCGATCACTGCGACTGTACCTTTCCCGACTGATTTCAAAGGTGGCAAAGTTGACGCTGCACAACGATCGCTTGATTATATGGGTCTGAAAGCCGGGCAAAAGCTGACGGATGTTCAGATTGATACAGTCTTTATTGGATCTTGCACCAATGGGCGGATCGAAGACCTTCGGGCAGCGGCGGCAATTTTGAAAGGTCACAAGATCAAAGACGGACTGCGGGCGATGGTTGTACCCGGTTCCGGATTGGTGCGGGCGCAGGCCGAAGAAGAAGGCCTCGCAGACATTTTCATAGAGGCCGGATTCGAATGGCGTATGGCCGGGTGCTCGATGTGCTTGGCGATGAACCCAGATCAGTTGGCACCAAAAGAACGCTGTGCGGCCACGTCGAACCGAAATTTCGAGGGCCGCCAAGGTCGTGGAGGTCGGACACATCTTCTGTCACCTGCAATGGCAGCTGCAGCCGCGATAACTGGTCATCTGACCGACATCCGAGAATTTATTTGAGGAGCAAAACAATGGAAAAATTTGAAAAAGTGTCCGGCGTTGCCGCCCCTATGCCACTGATCAACATCGATACCGACATGATCATTCCTAAGCAGTTTCTGAAAACCATCAAACGTTCTGGCCTGGGTGTGAACCTGTTTGACGAAATGCGCTATGACGATGATGGTAAAGAAATTGAAGAGTTTGTCCTGAATAAGTCTGCGTATCGGAATGCTGAAATCATTGTGGCCGGCGATAATTTTGGGTGTGGTTCCAGCCGCGAGCACGCGCCTTGGGCGTTGCGAGACTTTGGGGTCAAAGTGGTTGTGTCCACATCTTTTGCGGACATTTTTTATAATAACTGCTTTAAAAACGGCATCTTGCCGATCATGCTTAAGCCGCACGAAGTTGATGTTCTGATGGAAGATGCGGAGCGAGGCGAAAATGCCCGAATTTCCGTGAATTTGGAAACTCAGACCATCTCCGCTACTGACGGGACAGAGTTTTCTTTCGAAGTTGATGCGTTCAAAAAGCACTGTCTTATCAACGGTTTGGACGACATTGGTTTGACGATGCAAAAGGTAAACTCGATCGACAATTTTGAGGCGGAATACGCGTCTCGGACACCTTGGTCCTAATCGTATTCACCACAAGATATAGATATGGCTACAGTAAAATGTGGCCATATTGTGGTGGTGCAAAGAAGGTACAGGTTCGCCTCGAAAACCACTGATTCATAACAATTTTATTCTCTAAAACTTGACGTGTTGTCAGTAATTGACACTATTAAGGCAATAATAAGGCTTAATGCCGTACTTAGAAGCCCGGCGAACTAATGACTGGGTATGAGGATGAGAGCAGTGTTGACGAGATTAGCCGGCGCATCAGTAAGGGCCGCTCTGGTTGCTATTACAGTGGCAGTACCAGCAGTGATGTTACCTGACGTATCCCCTCTAACGGCGGAGTTATCGATCCTGCTCGCATCAATTGCAGCAGCGTTCGTGATTATCGAATACGGATTCACGTCACCCAGCCTGATCGAATTTCGGTTCGCGGCGCCATACAACAGGTGCCGGTTCGCAATCCTTGTGGCCCTGCTTTTGCTTCTCGTATTGGCGTTCCGCGGCTCTGGTCAGGCAACTGCTACGACATTGATGGTCTCTTCGGTAGGGCACGCCAGTTTTGCTTTCTGGGATTTCGCCTATAGCCCACTACATTCGTTTTTGTCACTTTCCCAAACAGCAGGGCCCGAGAGCCAAAAATTGTTGGCCCATGCCGCTGGATTGGCCCTCAGTGTCGCCGCTATTGGAGTCATATTTCTCAGCGCAGTGGTTTGGAAGTTTGCTTGGCCTTTGGGCCGCGAGAACTTCAACCTTTGGGTCAATATGCCAACGTTCGACGTTTCCAGTGGCAGAGATGCTTTGCCGGACCTTCGCAGAACAGCATTCATGAGCATGATTTTTGGCCTGTCTTTCCCTTATCTGGCACCGCAGGCAGCCCTGGCCTTTCTGGGGCCTCTTCAACCGGTCTCAACCAGCAACAGCCAGTTTTTAGTATGGCTGATCGCAATCTGGTGTTTCGTGCCTGCAGCGGCAGTGCTGCGCGGCGTTGCCTTGATGAAAATAGTCAGTCTGATAGCGCGGGACAGCGCAGAAGTCGTGTGATCCGTCTGTTCCTGGCGGTCTGTTTCCTATTCTCCAGCAATATTGTGGTCGCAGAACCATTTCGCGTGGCGACGTTTAACGCAGCGCTTACGCGAAAAGGGCCGGGGTTATTGTTGCGAGATATGATCGGGCGACAAGACCCTCAGATCCAAGCTGTTGCTCAGGTTATTCAAATTGTCCGCCCAGATATATTGCTGATCAACGAGTTGGACCACGATTTTGAAAATCGCGCTTTGCAAGAATTTATCAAAATGCTGGCGGATCCAATCGGGGAACAGATCAGCATCCTCTATCCATATTATTACGCCCCGCCACAAAACACCGGTCTAGCAAGCGGGTTGGATCTGAATGGCGATGGACAACTGGGTGGACCGGCAGACGCACATGGTTTCGGTAATTTCCGCGGTCAATACGCAATGGCCCTTTTGTCGCGCTTTCCGTTGGATGATTCAGAGGCGAAAGATTTTTCCGGTCTCTTATTGCAGGACTTACCAGGTGCTGATTTGCCCAGAAACCCTGATGGAACTGCGTTTCCAAGCACAGCAGCACTTTCTGCGCAAAGACTATCTTCCAAAGGTCATTGGGATGTCCCAATCAGTTTGCCTAACGGGCGCATTGTACATCTGCTTGCTGCCCATCCAACACCTCCTGTATTTGATGGCCCCGAAGACCGGAACGGCAAGCGCAACGGCGACGAAATTCTCTTTTGGCTCAAATACCTGGACGGTAAAATTCCCAATAATGGTAACCCTCCTTCAGAAAGAGATTTTGTTATTTTGGGTGACCTCAATGCAGACCCAAGAGATGGTGAGGGAAACCACAATGCGATCCGTCAGTTGCTGCAAGACAGCAGGTTGCAAGACCCTTTGCCAAGATCACGGGGAGCAGCGATCGCTTCAAATATTCAAGGCAAAGCAAACATTGAGCATCGCGGTGACCCTTCTCTTGACACTGCCGATTGGCGCGACGATCCGGCGCCGGGAAATCTGCGTGTTGACTACGTTCTTCCATCCAGGTCGCTCAAAATATTGGGCGCCGGTGTGTTCTGGCCCGCTCCCGGGGAACCCGGTTTTGATTTGATTGGGTCAGGTGGCCAGGCGAGTTCTGACCACCGGCTGGTTTGGGTCGATCTGGAATGACACGGCGGTTCGCAGAGCCTCAAGCACCGGCGTTGGTTGAAATCCAGGCATCACTTCTTTGAATTCAGACCCATCCAGTTGATGTGGCATATCCCAGAGATAGCGCATTTCAAGCAGGTGCCTAGCCATTGGCCAAAACGGACGGAGCAGTTGAACTGGCAGCCAGTGCATTCTGGTAATGCGGGCGTTCAAATGTGCGGCCAGTTCCAAACCGCTCAATGTGTAGCCTTCGTAGTTGAGTGACGTGAAATCTGGCAGTTCGTGACGAATATCAGCGAGGGCAACAAATGCGCGTGCAAAGTCCGGCAGGAACGTCCAAGCATGTGGAATGTGGGTGTTGCCGGGGTAATTCAAAATCCCCTTTGCCAAGTTCTTAGCGATTATCCTGTCAAACCAATTGCCCGAAGCTTCAGTATCCAAGAAATCGCCTGCCCGTAAAATTATTGTTTTTACTCCAGAGGCTCGTAAGGCGTTCTCCATCTTGCACCGAATGACTCCAAGCGAGTTGGTCGCGGCGTGGGCCGTATCAACCGACAGGGTTGGCGTAGAATCTGACCCATAGACATATACATTGCCTGGGAACAAAACAGTTGCGTTGGAGGCGTGCGCGGCACAGATGACACGCTCCAATTGCCCGGCAACTTCAATATGCCATTTGTCGTAAGACGGGTTCCAGCCATAGACAATGACATCAGCGCCTTTTGCGGCAGCGGCTAATCTGTCGCTGGCGCGGTCAAAGCCACGAACTTCCCAGCCAGCTAGCTTGAATGCGCGCGTGGCGTTACGACCAAATCTACCGGTCTGACCGAGTACAAGTGCTGTCTGAGTCATTTGTTTTCTCCAAATCTGTATTGCTTTCGCTAATGATTACTCGGTGCTATGTTGAATGAGCAATCTCTAAAATTGCAGAATATCTATACAAAATTGAATAGGTAAAATATGCAAACCTTTGACTGGGCATTGATACAAAGCTTTCTAGCGGTCGCGGATAAAGGCTCATTTTCCGCCGCCGCGCGGTCGAGCCGATTGAGCCAACCCACCATTGGCCGCCATATCCAACTGTTGCAGGACCAGTTGGGAACGATCCTGTTTCGGCGCGGCGGCCAAGGCTATGTTTTAACAGATACCGGTGTCGCCTTGATGGAGCATGCTCTGACAATGCGCGAGGCTGCGGCGCAGGCATCACTGGTGGCTGAAGGACGGACCGGTGAAATCTCCGGAACAGTAAGGATCACCGCGTCAGAAATCATGGCCACATATATTCTGCCGGACGTTCTCGTGACATTGCTGAAAAAGGAACCTTCTCTGCAAGTCGAATTGGTGGCGACCAACTCCACCGAAAATTTACTGCTGCGAGAAGCGGATATCGCCGTTCGTATGGTCAGGCCCGATCAGCAGACTTTGATCGCCCGCAAAATTGGCGAGATCAACTTGGGTCTCTTCGCTGCGCCGGAATACCTCGCCGAAAGGGAAGAACCGCAACAAATAGACGATTTGGATGGGCACGCTCTGTTAGGATACGATAGGTCGGATCTAATTATTCGCGGAATGGCAGGCTTCGGCGTCAAAATTGACCGCGATGCCTTTGCTTTTCGCACCGATGACCAAGTGGTTTACATGGAGGCTTTGAAATCAGGGGCCGGAATCGGCGCTTCTCAGGTTGGCATAGCAAACGATGCGGGCCTCACTCGGTTGTTTCCCGAAATACCGATTGAGCCTATTCCGGTCTGGTTGGCAGCGCACCGCGAATTGCGAACATCGGCTCGTGTTCGTAGAGTGTTTGACTTCCTGACGGAGGAGTTACCGCCATTTCTAAAATGACAATCCCTTCACGACACAGCAATTATTGAATTTTTCTGTGCAAGGTATTTGGCCCAGAGCAACGCTGTCATCTTGACCCCACTTTCCGGGCGCATTAGGCCCTTTTTGACCGCAGTAGAGGACGAAACCAATGAACACCCCAACTTTGCTTATTCTGCCCGGAGACGGCATTGGACAAGAAGTCATGGCCGAGGTTAAGCGGATCATTGACTGGTTCGGCGACAATCGGGATTTGGAGTTTGATGTTAGCGAAGACCTGGTCGGTGGCGTTGCGTATGACGCCCATGGCACGCCGTTACACGACGATACGATGGCCAAAGCACAGGAAGTGGACGCTGTCCTGCTCGGCGCCGTTGGCGGGCCAGACTACGATGACCTCGATTTCAGCGTAAAACCGGAACGCGGGCTGTTGCGTTTGCGCAAAGAAATGGACCTTTTTGCGAACTTACGCCCAGCGCAATGCTTTGACGCTCTGGCAGATTTCTCCTCGTTGAAAAAGGATATTGTGTCTGGCCTCGACATCATGATCGTGCGTGAGCTCACCTCTGGTTCTTATTTCGGGGAACCCCGCGGGATATTTGAAGAAGATGGTCAACGCGTCGGGATCAACACACAGCGCTATACCGAAGCAGAAATTGACCGTGTCGCCCGGTCCGCCTTTGAATTGGCAAGACGTCGGAACAACAAGGTGTGTTCTATGGATAAAGCCAATGTTATGGAATCCGGAATATTGTGGCGCGAAGTGGTGAGCGCAGTGCATCAAGCCGACTATGCGGATGTAGAGCTGAGCCACATGTATGCTGACAACGGGGCCATGCAGTTGGTGCGCGCACCAAAGCAGTTTGACGTCATCCTAACAGACAACCTTTTCGGCGACATCCTTAGCGATTGTGCAGCGATGCTGACCGGTTCGTTAGGTATGCTGCCTTCTGCTTCGCTGGGGGCTCCTATGGAAAATGGCCGCCCGAAAGCCATGTACGAGCCGGTGCACGGTTCCGCGCCGGACATCACAGGGCAAGGAAAGGCCAACCCTTGCGCCTGTGTGCTCAGTTTTGCAATGGCGCTGCGCTACAGCTTTGATCAGGGCAGTGAAGCTGACAGGCTAGAGAAGGCGGTAGAGAGTGTTCTGGCCAAAGGTGTTCGAACCGGTGATTTGATGCAGGCTGATGGTGGCGCTCCGGTTTCGACCCGCCAAATGGGCGATGCGATCATAGCGGAATTGAACGCGAGCCTTTGAACAATCGTAGATGACATTCATTGTGCAGATGACTGGCGGTCTTGAAATATCCGGTGTTTGCCCTTACACGACTCTCCCACGGTCGGAGTGTGGCTCAGTCTGGTAGAGCACTGCCTTCGGGAGGCAGGGGCCGGAGGTTTGAATCCTCTCACTCCGACCAAATCAAATCAACAGCTTATCCTAACAGTCGTACAATTTTTGTCTCGTTTTTGTCTCGCATAAGGCAGCTTTCTAGTGAAGCGAGCCGTGAACGGCGCTGCAACATAATCCGCGTGTCGGGGGTTCAAGTCCCTCTCCCGCTACTAATAAAATCAAAAACATAGCGAGATTTCAGCAAGTAATATTCGTTTCTAGTCTCTTTCTAGTCACATGTAAGCGTCGCCCTTTTGAACCATTTTCACTGGACAATTGCCGCATGCCGGTATCAGTCACATTCTGGCGAACACTTGCGAACGACAAGATGTTAAGAGGAACCGGACGAACCGAGGGGCTTAGGATCTGCTCAAACGCGAAGAATTAACGCGAGCAACAGAAAATAGCGGAATCGGCCCAAAGCCGAATTTCCGTGTATGCCAAAAGCTGCTGTGAAACCCACCGGGACAGTTATTCTAACCTGATGCAAAGAATAGCCGACATTCAAGTAAACCCAGAGATTAAGGACGTAGATTGACCTCAACTAAACACTATCCAGACTTTTGAGCGATGTTTTCTGCATCTGCGAAAATCGTCAATTATCGTGAGCATCATTTCGTAAATCGAGAGAAGAAGTCAGATATGCCGATCCAGTACATCAAGTGCCTCATGTATGAGCTTTACTTTTTGCGGGCCTAGCTGCGCGACAATTGCTGCGTTCTGTTCATCCACCAGCGTGCGCACATTCAAAACCAGTTCGATCCCCATGTCCGTCAATACCAACGTCACTCTGCGCTGATCTTCCCGGCCGATCTGACGTTGCACCAAACCGTCTGCAACCATACGGTCAACCATTTTGGTCAGAGCTGGTGGGTTCATTAGAACTATTTCGGCCAACTCACTCATGGTCAGCCCATCAGTTTGGTTTAAGGTTTCCAGAATGCGCCAGGTTTCTACCTGAACCCCAAAAGCACGTAATTGCCTGTTCAAGCTCGTGTGCAGTTTTCTGTGTGCCGAAGCTACAGCGTATGAAAAATACTTATCTAGTGGTAAGGAATCACGCTTCATTTCAATATCCGAATTGTTACCTGCATGCGTAAATTAGTTGACTTGGAAAGCAAAATCAATTGCGATAGCGCTGAATTGCAAGGAACGTCGCGTGGTAACGCAGCTCTCAAACTGGAATTCTCCGCCCATTGCGGTGCCGCATACTATCGCTTCACCGTTTGACGAGCGTTTGCTGAATCCGGCGAAGGCATTTCGAATTGCCTTATTGATTCCGATGTGCGGGTCGGCGGGATTGTGGGCACCATCTTGCATTGCCAGCGCCCAAGTCGCTGTTGATGAATTGAACAAAGCCGATGGAATTGCCAGTCGGCCTGTTCAACTGATCATGGTAGACACCGCCATCGAAACCAACGCCCCGGTCGAGGAACTCGTCAATTCGCTGATCGAGGCTGGCTCCGTGGATGCCATCGTCGGCATGCACATCAGTGCGATGCGCCAGAGGCTGAGCAAGGTGGTCCAAGGCCGTGTTCCCTACATCTACACTCCGCTTTACGAAGGCGGCGAGCACGGCAAAGGGATATATGCCATTGGCGAAACCCCTTCGCAACAATTGGGTCCTGCGATGGAGCATTTGCAATCAATCTACCGCCCCAAAAGTTGGGCGCTGATCGGCAATGATTACGTGTGGCCCCGAACGTCCCATGCCTATGCCAAAATCAAACTTGCGGAGATGGGAACGAGCCTGAGTTATGAAAAATATCTGCCTTTTGGCCAACCCGATTTTTATCGCGAAATAGAAGAAATCGTAGCGACAGGTACAGAGGCTGTCCTGATTTTACTCGTCGGGCAGGATGCTGTTCAATTCAACCGGAATTTTGGCGAATTGGGGGCGCATTCTTCGATGATCCGCTTGTCGTGTGCTATTGAAGAAAATGCGTTGATGGCGAGTGGGTCTGAAGGGCTAAAACGGCTGTTTTCATCTTCCTCCTATTTTGCATCTCTCGGTACGGAACGAAACGCCGCGTTCAAAGAGAAATACTACACATTGCATGGTGACAGAGCGCCAATGCTCAATGCCATTGGTCAGTCGACTTATGAAGGTGTGCAGTTCCTCAACGGGTTGATGCGAGGGATGCATAAAGGATGGAACACCTCCAAACAGAGAAACCGTGAGCCTTTGATCTATAAGAGCGTTCGCTACGCGAAATTTATTTCCAACGATAACAAATCGCTGCCAATATACCTTGCCAGAGCAGATGGAGTTTTGTTTGAAGTCGGTAAAAACCTAATTTAGCATAGGCTTACGCGTTTTATTTGAAATGGAAAACATTTTACTTGAAACGGAAACTAAAATAACTCACTTTGGCTCCCGAAGAGATTCGAGGCCAGAAAAACACGTAACGGTGGCCTCGTGATCTAAGGGAGGTCACGTTGTTCTTACTTGTTTTTCTGGTATTCGCCGTTGCCGTTTTGCTGATCGGCATTTGGGTTTTCCATCGGTATTTTGTCAAAGCATCACGCGATATTGCGCTCGTGCGTACTGGCTTTGGTGGTCAACACGTTATCCTTGACGGTGGCTGCTTTGCCTTCCCAATTCTTCACAAAGTTCAAAAAGTTTCGATGGATGCAATGACGATCCGTCAGCAGCAAAAAGGCGCAGCTTCTTTGATGACTGGTGATCGCCTGCGGGCAGATGTCGAAATGGCATTTGAATTTCGCGTCTCAGCAACAAATGAAGGTGTTGCACTGGCAGCGCAATCGCTTGGATCGAGGATATCCCGTTCCGGCGCAGATGTAGAGGATTTGTTGGCGGGCGCAATCATAAATGCCATGCAGAACGCCGCCGCCGCCCGCGAGCTGAATCAAATTCACACGGACCGTGCCGCCTTTACCGGCGAGGTTTCGCAGGCTGTATCTGAACGGGCGGGTAAGTTGGGGCTCGAGCTGATTTCCGGCGCGTTGGTATCGGCCGATCAAAGCGATCTGTCCCAGCTAAATGGCCAGAATATATTTAACGCTGAAGGAATACGAAGGGTTGCGCAGCTGGTCGCGGATCAACGCAGGGAACGTGTGCTGATCGAAACGGAAACCGAGATTTCGGTGCGCGAAAGCCGACTGGTTGAGTCGCAAAGGCGGTTGGACATCGAGCGTTCCGAACGCGAGGCAGAGATTGCACAGCGCGAACATCTCGTCCGGCTTGAGGCGGAATCGCAAGCACTGTCCGAAGTTCGCAAAATCGAGGCAGATAAATCCGCAGAAACTGCGCGCATCAAAAAGGAGCAGGATATTGCCGCAGCGAAGGTTGCAAATGACGAGGCCCTGCGCCGCAAAGAGATGACGGCAATCCTGTCGCTTGAAGAAAACAAAATCACCAATGAAATGCAATTGGCCCGCCTGCGTGCGGAAGAGGCCAAGGTCAAAGCGGCTGAAGAATCATCCCGTGCGCAGGTCCTTTTGGCGGCGGAAGCTGTCCAAAAGCAGAAAGAAAAAGCCGTTGCCGAAAGAGATCGCGAAATTTCTTTGATGAAAGTCGAGAAAGAACTGGCGATCGAAACTGCGAAAGTAAAAAACGCATCTGAGACGCAACTGACAAAAGCAAAGGCCGATGCAACGGCTACTCAAACCAAAGCTGCTGCCGATCTGCAACGCATAGAGGCCGAGGCAAAGGGTCGTGCAGCACAGATATCTGCTGAAAACGGATTGAGCGAAGCCATCATTGCGATGCGGTTGGAAGAACATAAGCTCGACCGCCTGCCCGAGATTATGACCCAAATGATGAAACCTGTCGAAAAGATCGACTCGATAAGGATCAATCAGATTGGCGGTTTCAATGGGTCGAACGACGGGCAAACCAGCGGTGTTGATGGGGCTTTCGGTGCTGCCATGGATCAAATTCTGGGCATGGCTGTGCGACTGCCAGCAATGAAGCAAATGGGTGAGGAAATCGGGGTGGATTTCGACGCCAATTTGGCTGGGCGGACCGCCGACTATGCCAATCGCATCAAAGCAAAGACCGAAGACCAGAAGAAATAGTGAAAACCAGGGAGACTAATATGACACTTAACAGACGCACATTTCTAGCATCTACGGCCGCAGCAACAGGGGCCACGATGCTGCCGAGCGAGGCTATTGCTGGAGACATGATCAAGCTTGGGTCCGTTCTGGATACCTCGGGTATCTTCGACGCCTATGGCAAGCCTATGGATATGGCCATGCGCCTTGCGGTAGACGAAATTAACGCCGCTGGCGGCTTGCTCGGCAAAACCATTGAAGTTGTCGGCTATGACACGCAATCGGATATGGCCCTGTACACTCAATATGGGCAGCAATTGGTGCGTCAGGACAAAGTGGACGTTGTTCACGGCGGCATCTTATCTGCTTCCCGTGAAGCCATCCGGCAGACCATGCGAAAGTCCAAAACTCTGTATTTTTATAACGTGCTCTATGAGGGTGGCGTTTGCGACCGAAATATCTTTATCAACGGAGTAACACCCGCGCAGCAGGTTGAAGCACTTGTGCCTTACGCGATGGGGAAATCAGGCAAGAAAGTATACATTCTTGCCGCTGACTATAACTATGGCCAGATCACAGCCGAGTGGATCAAGAAATATGTCGCCGACAATGGTGGCGAAACGGTTGGGCTCGACTTCTTCCCGCTGGATGTGTCGGATTTTGGGTCAACCATTGCAAAAGTCCAGTCTGCTGGTCCTGATCTGGTGATTGCGCCGCTTGTGGGTGGTGCACATCTGTCCTTCTTCCGGCAATGGGCCGCTGCGGGTATGAAAGACAAGATTGCCCTGGCCTCAACCACAATGGGCGTGGGCAATGAGCACAAGGTTCTGACCGCAGCAGAGGCAGACGGAATTATGGTCGCCTATAACTATTCGCAAGAGCTCGACACCCCTGCCAACAAAGCGTTCAAGGATAAATGGGCGGCTGCATATGGCGACAGCGGTTCCATTCACGAAATTGCTGTTTCCAATTATCAGGGCGTGCTGATGTGGGCCGAAGGCGTGCGTAAAGCGGGCAGTTTGGATCGCGACGCAATAATTGCTGTACTGGAAACCGGTATTTCCATCGAGGGACCAGCTGGTAAAGTGACCGTCGATCCCAATACACACCATGCTGTGCTCGATGTGCACATCATGGAGTTGGAAAATCAGGGAATGCGAGTTGTCAAAACGCTGTCACAACGGCAGCCGATTGACACTCAAGCGGTCTGCGACCTGTCAGCCAACCCAGATGACAACACTCAGTATGAGATAAAAATCTAAGCCGTTGCTTCGCCCATTCAGGTACTTCCCGACCTGACCCCAGTCCTGCCGATCTCGATTGGCAGGGCAATATTGCTAACTTAACTAAAGGTTAAAAATGGACTTCGCTGTCGTCGTTCTTGTGGAAGTTCTCTACGCAATCGCCTCGCTCGCTCTTATCAGCGCGGGTTTGGCGGTGGTGTTCGGAATGATGAAAGTGATCAATCTTGCCCATGGTGAATTCATGATGCTGGGGGGCTATGCCACGATAACAGCGGTGAATTATGAAGTGAACGTTTTTATCGCCATGCTGATAGTCGCCCCGCTGATTGTCGGTGTTGTCGGGCTGGTTGTGGAACGGCTGGTGATCCGACACTTATACGGGCGTCTAATTGACACGATGCTGGCCACCTGGGGTTAAGCCTGTTTTTCATTGGCGTTGCCACAATGATTTTTGGCAATACCACCACCGGAATTTCAACGCCAATCCCCGGTTTTGCCATCGGTAACTACCAAGTCAACGGCTACAATTTTTTCATTATTGTCATTTCCGTTCTGTTGATCCTGGCGATGTTGGCAGTGCTCAAAGGCACACGGCTCGGGCTAATCGCACGCGGAACAATGCAACGTTCCGACATCGCGGCCGCACTTGGTTATTCGCCGGATCGTATCTATATGGCCACATTCTTTGTCGGGTCAGCCTTATCCGGCCTGGCAGGTGCAGTGCTTGCCCCTTTGGTTGGGCTTGTCCCAACGTCGGGTGGTGCCTTTATTGCCAAAGCTTTTATCACGGTTGTCGCGGGCGGGCCGTCTCTTATTGCCGGGCTTCTTTCCAGCAGTGGATTATTCGGACTTGTCGGGCAAATATTCTCTTTCGCAGCGTCGCCAGTGATGGGTGATGTTGCGATGTTGATTGTCGCAGTGATCCTGCTTCGCTTGCTGCCACAGGGTGTCACCGGGCGTTTCTTCAAGGGTAAATTGTGATGACCCAAAGCTGGCAAAAAGAGCTGGTTCTGACGGTGATCGTGGCACTCGCGCTGGTGTACATCCTACCCTTTGCGATCAACACATTTACGCTTTCTATCCTGATAATTTACGGCATGTTGGGTCTAAGTCTCGGGTTGATCTGGGGTTTTGGGGGGATTCTATGTTTTGGGCAGGCCGCTTTTTTTGGCCTTGGCGCTTACACCTACGCAATTGCAGCCGTGAATATCGGTGAGAGCACTTTACCGATGCTTTTGGCAATCCTCTTTCCTGCCCTATTCGCCGCTCTGTTGGGTGCGATGATGTTTTACGGGCGATTGGCGGACGTCTATTTGGGGGTGATTACGCTCGTCGTCACGCTGATCCTCTTCAAATTCATCAATTCGACTGCTGGGCCGAGCTATGTGATCGGCAAAGCCCGGTTGGGCGGCTACAACGGAATTCCGGGCTTCCAAACGCTAAACATCCCTGGTCGCCCGGATGATCACATCTTGGGTGATGCATTTTACTATGTCTGTTTCGCAGTTCTTGTAATCGTCTATATACTTGTCACATGGCTCTTGCGATCCAGCTTTGGCCGGATTGCCATTGGCATTCGTGAAAACGATCAGCGCATGTCATTGATGGGCTTTGATACGCGGGCGCGCAAAACCATTCTTTTTGCCATCGGGGCAGCAATTGCTGGCCTGGCTGGTGGGTTGTTCGCCAATTGGGCCGAGATTGTCACGCCAGGTCTGTTTAGCCTCGGTCAATCTGCCGAAATTATCATCTGGTGCATTGTAGGGGGTCTTGGCACCCGCATGGGCCCGATCCTTGGGGCCGCCGGGCTTGCTTATTTGAAGTTCCTTTTGGGCCAGCAATCCATGATAGACAACACGCTAATTACAGGCCTTGTTCTGGTGTTGTTTGTTCTGTTCTTGCCGAAGGGCATCGTGCCAGCCGTTGTCGACCTTTGGGCGGTTAGTTTTGGTCGCCGCACAAAGAATTCGCGCCGCAACACGCGACGGGCAAAGGTGGCAACCCATGGCTGAGGTCGTTTTAGAAACCCAAGACCTGACGATGAGGTTTGGCGGGGTTGTCGCGTCTGACAATGTGAATTTCAAACTCAACGCCCGCGAGTTGCGGTGTTTAATCGGCCCAAACGGCGCAGGTAAAAGCACATTTTTCAAATGCGTCACGGGTTTACTGAACCCCACTAGCGGGCAAATTTACATGCGCGGTGACGAAGTGACGGGTTGGGCACCACACAAAATTGCTTCTCTTGGTGTTGGTATCAAAACCCAGGTTCCCAGCGTCTTGGACGGGCTTTCCGCTTATGAAAATATTTGGCTGTCGGCGCGGCGCTTTTTGGGAGCGAAGGAAGCCAACGGAAAAGCAGACGAGGTAATCAATCGGCTTTCTCTTGGAAATATCGCACGAGCGGAATTGGGTCGTTTGGCCCATGGAGAGCGTCAGCGCATGGAGTTGGGCATCGTGATGGCGGGTGATCCGTGGCTGGTTCTGCTGGATGAACCCGCTGCTGGAATGACCGCAGAAGATGTGGCGCGGATGACGCAGATCCTCCATGAAATACTGAAGTCTGCCGCAGTTATTATCGTCGAACATGACATGCAATTTATCCGATCCATTGCATCGACTGTCACTGTTTTTCATCAAGGTGCTGTGTTGATGGAAGATCATGTGGACCGCGTGATGGCCGATCCTACCGTGCGGAATGTGTATTTGGGAAAGAAGGCATAGATGCTGACCGAACGCAGCATTTGTCTGGATGTAAAGGGCCTGTCAGGTGGGTACGGCAAGGTGCCGGTACTTCACGGTGTGGAATTTGCGGTTCTGGAGAATGAAATCGTCGGTGTGTTGGGCCACAACGGAATGGGTAAATCGACGCTTTTAAAGACGCTGATGGGCTTTCTGCCCGCCAAGTCCGGCACAACACGGTTTTTCGACACGGATATTAACGGACTATCTCCCAACGAACGGGCTAACCTGGGGATCGGCTATGTGCCACAGGGGCGTGGCATTTTTCCTCAACTGCCAGTTCTAGATAACTTGCGGTTCGCTTATCAGGATCACGGTCAAGGCACCGAAGAAAGCACGTTGGCGAACGCTCTGGCGGATTTTCCACGGCTCGATCCGCTGTTGAGCCGTGACGGCGGTGCCCTGTCAGGTGGAGAACAACAGTTGCTCGCCCTTGCGCGCTGCTTGATGGGTGCGCCGGACTTTCTGCTGCTCGATGAACCAACTGAAGGCATCCAGCCGTCGATCATCGAAGAAATGGCTGAAACCCTGTTGTCCTTACGCGAAAAGCGAGGCCTGTCGATCTTGCTGGTCGAACAGAATTTTGATTTCATAGCCGATCTCTCCGACCGAGTGCTGGTTTTGGAGCGCGGTAGGATATCGGGTGAGCTGTCCAAGACAGAGTTGAACGACCAATCCAAAGTCGATCAGTTTCTTGGATTTGGAACCGCGCGTTCGACGCGCGGCACCGCGCAATCCGTCAAAATCCGTCCGACCCAAACAAGTATACCTGCGCCATCGACATTCGATGAAATTTCCGCCTTGCAACATCTGGTGACCAACATGACGATCAAACGCCCGTCCCTAACGCAAATGCGCGCCATGGCAGAAAAATTCGGCATGAGCCTCACTGACGAAGAACTGACCGAATACAATGAGATCATGGAGCCTTACATCCAGGCTTATGACCGGCTTGACGCGACACCTGATAATTTGCCCCCTGTCAGCTATCCGCGTTCGCCAGGTCGCTTTCCTGATTTGTCCGAAAATCCCCTCAACGCATGGTATATAAAAACCGAAGTGCACGGTGCGATGGATGGACCACTGCGTGGTAAACGGATTGCATTGAAAGACACGGTTTGTCTCGCTGGTGTTCCGATGATGAACGGCTCCTCCATCATGGAAGGCTACACACCGGAAATAGACGCTACAATTGTCACTCGAATGCTTGATGCGGGTGCGACCATAGCAGGTAAAGCCCACAGCGAGAATTTTTGCCTTTCAGGTGGTTCGCACACAAATGCCAAAGGACCAATTCATAATCCATGGAAGCATGGATATATGGCAGGTGGTTCTTCTGGTGGGTCAGCAGCTTTGGTTGCGGCGGGCGAAGTTGATATGGCCATCGCTGGCGATCAGGGCGGCTCGATCCGTATTCCATCATCGAATTGCGGCGTCTATGGTATGAAGCCGAGCCACGGTTTGGTGCCCTATACCGGGGTCATGCCGATTGAGCAAACAATCGACCATGTCGGACCGGTAACCAATAACGTTGCGGACAATGCTTTGCTTTTGGAAGTGTTGGCAGGCGAAGACGGTCTTGATCCGCGTCAGTACAAGCCACAGGTTTTCCGGTACACGGAAGCTTTGGGGCGTGGTGCTCACGGTTTGCGGATTGGGATTTTGAAAGAAGGGTTTCACCGGCCAGAGAGTGAATCCGACGTTGATGAAAAGGTACTGGCTGCCGCGCAGAAGTTTCGTGAAATCGGAGCACAGGTCGAAGAGGTTTCCGTGCCGGAACATCACTTGGCAGTAGATTGCTGGACAGCCATTACCGTGGAAGGCCTGCAAGACCACATGATGCACGGAAATTCAGCCGGATCGAACTATCGTGGTTTGTTTCTGCCTTCGATGATGGATCACATGGCGCAGTGGCGCAACCGGGCGGACGAGCTGACCCATTCCTTGAAAGTTTGCATGTTTCTGGGCGAGTATTTTCAGGAACAATACCGCGGGAGATTCTACGGCAAAGCGCAAAACTTGATGCGTAAGGTCAACGAAAAATACACGGCAGCATTGAAGCAGTACGATGTTTTGTTAATGCCTACATTGCCCATGAAACCACAAAAAATCCCGCCGGCTGATTGCTCGATTAGCCTCTATGTTCAACGGGCCTTCGAAATGATCGGCAACACGGCCCCGTTTAATGGCGGATTGCCTGCCATGAACGTGCCGTGCGGTTTAAGTGAGGGCCTTCCCATCGGCTTGATGTTGGTCGGCCAGCAATATGGCGAGTTAAAAATTTACCAGGCCGCACACGCTTTTGAACAGATTGACGACTGGCGAGTTATGTAGAAAGGACTTACAGCGATGTCTATTTTGAACGAGAGTTTGGCCGGGGTCATCTCCAAACCTTCGGCAAACCCGCCCGCGTCAAAAAACGCGGCCAACACAACTCCGCGCGATGGCTTATCCTATGTCGCTGGAGATACATCCGATCCACTGTACTTTAAGACCATTCCGCAAATGTTGCGGGAAACCGTGTCACGGCATGGCCCGCGTGACGCGGTAGTTTTCCCCAGACGGAACCGCCGGCTGACATACTATGATTTTGACCGCGAGGTTGATGCGCTCGCGACCGGATTATTGGCATTGGGGATGAACAAAGGCGACAGGATCGGCATCTGGTCACCTAACCGGTATGAGTGGGTGCTGACCCAATTTGCCACCGCACGCATTGGGTTAATCCTTGTGAACATCAATCCCGCATACCGCTTGGCTGAGTTGGAATACGCTCTGAACAAAGCGGGTTGTAAGGCAATCGTTGCCGCCGAGACCTTTAAGACCTCAGACTACCTGAAAATGGTCGGTGACCTGGCCCCTGAACTGGAAAACTGCGCGCCCGGAAGGCTCGTGTCAGCAAAGCTCCCCCATTTGAAATTCGTCATCGCTATGGGCGACAAACCGGGCAAAGGCATGTTTGGCTTCAACGAGGTTCAACATCTTGGTGGACCAGCACAACAACTGCGGCTTGAAGCGATCAACGCCACTCTGAACCCCGATGATGCGATCAACATTCAATTCACATCCGGCACCACAGGTGCGCCAAAGGGAGCAACGCTGTCTCACTACAACATCGTCAACAACGCGCGTTTCGTAACCGACCGCATGAATTTCACCGAAATGGACAATCTGTGTATTCCGGTTCCGCTTTATCATTGCTTCGGGATGGTTTTGGGTGCGCTGGGGTGTGTCAGCACAGGTGCGACCATGGTGTTCCCGAGCGAAGGCTTTGAAGCCCCGGCGACACTTTCAGCCATTCAAAGCGAACGGTGCACAGGGCTTTACGGCGTGCCAACCATGTTTGTCGCAATGCTTCAAGAATTGGAGAACGGGCGCTATGATTTGTCTTCATTGCGAACCGGCATTATGTCCGGAGCCCCATGCCCGATTGATGTGATGGAACAGGTGATCGGCAAAATGAACATGTCCGAAGTGACCATTTGCTACGGTATGACCGAAACATCTCCGGTCTCATTTCAAAGCTTTGTGGATGACCCGTTGGACAAAAGATGCACCACCGTCGGGCGGGTTCATCCGCATTTGGAAGTTAAAGTTATCGACGAGGCAGGGGACATCGTTCCGATAGGTACCCAAGGCCAGCTTTGCACCCGTGGGTATTCCGTAATGAAGGGGTATTGGGACGAAGAAGAGAAGACCCATGACAGCATC
Source organism: Amylibacter sp. (assembly GCA_965237555.1). Classification (GTDB taxonomy): domain Bacteria; phylum Pseudomonadota; class Alphaproteobacteria; order Rhodobacterales; family Rhodobacteraceae; genus Amylibacter. The sequence continues at coordinate 1,135,049 of CBDEFU010000001.1, read as the reverse complement.
ATCGACGGTTGGATGTTGACCGGTGATCTGGCTGTTCTGGATAAACAAGGATTCTGTGACATTGTAGGGCGCGTCAAAGACATGATTATTCGCGGTGGTGAAAATATCTATCCCCGCGAAATAGAGGAATTTCTCTTCCGCCATCCAGATATTGCCGAGGCACAGGTTTTTGGCATTCCACACGACAAATTGGGAGAAGAGGTTTGCGCATGGATAGTCCCGAGAACTGACAAAATATTGACCCCAGAGCAGATAGTATCCTTCTGCACAGGGCAAATAGCGCACTATAAAGTTCCAAAATACATACGCATTGTAGATGCATTGCCGATGACGATTACTGGTAAGCCGCAAAAATTTGTGATGCGCGACTGGACGATTGAAAATTTCAATAGCATCGCTCCCTGAGCGACAGTACCGGCAAATGCACCATTAATTTTCTGACTCCAAACGCTGGCTCGCCATAGAGGTGAACTTTTCGCTACCCGCCGAGCGCGTCGTAAGGACGCTGAACCGGAACATGAACTGGCGGGGCAAACCGCTGGCCATTCGGGTGGATAACGGCCCAGAATACATCAGCGGCACATTGCAGAACTGGGCCGAAAAGGCCGGGATTGCGTTGATGTATATTCAGCCAGGCAAGCCTCAACAGAACGCTTATGTCGAGCGCTATAATCGTACAGTCAGAACAGAATGGCTGGGGCGGTATCACTTTGAAAGCATCGAAGAGGTCCAGGATCAGCAACGAGATGGCTCTGGACATACAACAACGAACGACCAAACATGGGTATAGGAGGAATGACACCGAGACAGAAACTGAAAGCAGCTTAAATTCTACTTTTGAACCCCTTCAAAAATGGGGGGATTACCTGTTATTTCATCATGGAAACTAAATGCAAGCAAAGGTTGATTATTGTTGCTAACAGTAAGTTACACAATTTCAGGTAGTTATAATCCGCGTGTCCGGGGTTCAAGTACCTTTCCCGCTACCAATAAAATCAATCGCTTATCTGATGGGTGTACTGCGATTTGCTTTGCTTAGTCTTTGACTAGCCGCAATTTGTTTGGACATTTGATTGAGTCAAAATGAGTTCGCTAACAAACGAATGGGAATTTTGTCGAATTTGCAAAAATTGGCCGGGTACTCCCCAGGCTTTATCTCAAAGGCGTTTCAAATTATTGGGCATGGCTCTGCTAACTTATGAACGGGGTCTTTCTGGAGAGCAGGTCAACACTTATGAGTCCCACTGATGGCGGGGCTATTTTTGAGACAGCGGTTTTCGCAACTTGTCTCTCGACGTTGACGGTTGTTCAACCTAGCCTTTTGCCACCCTACTTCTGTGTGCCATTTTCCCTTTTCATAACATGTTTAAATTCTGAATCGGGCATCTGAATTAGGCTGCAAAAAATTTCATTCTCGGGACCATCTAACGTCTTGTTGACTAAATCCCATGCGTCTGTGTGTTCTTCGAAGTAGTTTTTGAGAAACTCTTCAATGCTGATCGAAGAACCGGTAGAAGCCCTGCTTGTCATCATTCGAACAAATTTGGCTAGTTTGTAAGTTTCGCTCAGCAATTGTCTATCTGTCAGTCAGAGGTGGCTGGGGTTGTTCGAGCAGATTCCAAGAGTTTCTTAGGTGGATTTCCGCTTTTGTTGTATCGCCACCAGTTTTAGCTGCTGTTTTCTAAATTATGCCTGATCGGGCGCCTCTCAGGCAAGCGAATACTGTGTTCTTTTCTGACTAAAATATTCGTGGGGTGAGCATTAATGGACTCTTAACAATGTAATGCGGGTGAGTGGTAGTATTATCCATTCTGATAACATTTCACGTCGGGGCAATCTTCACACGATCGATGCCGGCGATTTTCGCCACACAATTTGCGTTTTTTAGCAATGTATTCTTCATATAGTCTGAAGTGCGGTCGGTAACCAATTTCTCTTCCCACAATTCAGTTGCTTCATCGTTTCTATTGCTAATTGCAACTTCGGACCACTTCATTGTATCAAGCCAAATTTGTCTGACAACATTCTGGTATCGCCTTTGGTTTGCTTTTTCAGAAGCTATCCGAATATCTTCTTTAGCTTCCGCGCCCTGCTTCCAACATCCGCGCGCCAATGCTTTGAAGTAAAAAGAAATTAGGTTATCAGTGTCCAATTCCAGAGCTTCGTCATGGCATAACATTGAAGATTTGAATTTTAACTGGTCTCTGAGAAATAGTCCTTTGTCGTTGAGCAGACGAACCCTCAAATATATGCTTTCTTGATCTACATACTTTATCGCACATTCGATATCTTCCATCGCTTTTTCTACATCTTGAAACCGCAAATTATATGCTCGACCTCTATACATTCGACTAGACCGCGGATGCTGTTCTATGGCTTGCGTGAATACGATGGACGCCGCGTCCATTGAATCTAGATAAGTATTGCATCGTCCTTCATAGTAGCCAATCTCCAGATTGTTGGGGTCATGAATTTTCGCTTTCTGATAGTACTGAAGCGAGGTTTTGAATTCTGCATTTCGGTATAGCACCCTAGCTGTAATAATGTCAGCGGCGGTTCTCGTTAGTATGTCAAGTCGAGTATCTAAGTCTGTGCTTAACGTTTGGATTTTACCAATGTTCTCTTCATATTCTATTTTGCTTGTATCCAACAATTGCAAGGCTTCGCGTGAAGCCTTCTCTGCATCTTTCTTTGTTCGATTAAACACCATCCATGCCCAAGCGCCGATTGTCGCGGCTCCGATAGACATGACGGCCAGTGTCACTCCAGTGACTCCAGCCCAAATACCGAACTGGCTAATTACCCATTTTATCCATTCTGTAGCAGTTTCTAGTTCCGATATTCGTTGTTCTAATTCATCTAGTTTGGTAGCCATTCAATTCCTCGGTCAATTATTGTGTTTGCGATTTGCGCATAATTTTTTAATGCAGAAGAATTTTCCGTATGTGAAAATACGTACAAAAAATCATTCTTCTTCAATGGTTTTCCTATGTTCACCACTATCGAAGACAACCCGAACTGTGAAAGTCTTGTCGCCGCTGATAGTTGTACGTCTGCATGAACGGAATTAACATTGTAAATCACAATCCCAGATGGCGAAAGTATTTTCGCAATTTGACTTAATAAATGATCAGAAATATCGAAATGAAACGTAAAGCAGCTGTAAATAGCATCTATAGATCGGCTTTCTAAATTGGGCAACTCACTCTCACCGATAACACTGAGTCCCTTTTCGTTCAGAAAATTTCCAGATTCTGAATCAATATCCAAAAACAATCCCCTTTTCTCGTTATCATTGCAAATGGGCTTGAATCCGGGCCCAATTTCTAGGTATTCTGATCCATTCCTAAGGCCAGCCAGTCCACTAAATACACCATGAACATAGCTATGGTATTTCAAATGGCTGTTTTCGAATAGTATCTGGTTTCTGACTCTGTTTAAGGTTGTAATTTGGCCATGAGTCAGGTTGTTGGTCTTGCCGGGGATTAAAATTCGATCCATAAATCGAAAATATTTTTGTCCATCAATATTCCAACTCGTATGTGGAAACCATTTTTCTGAAAAAAGGAAAATATCATCAAACTTGGTAAATAGGAAACTATCGGCATCAATTAGTGGCGCGTCCGAGTCACGAAAATTCATTTTTTGCATGGTGGTATCCTGTTTCGGTATGCTCATAGTACTCGCCTCACATTAGTCAAAAATTCCAAATACAGTAAAAAAAATCGTGTTTGGATCGTTACAAAATAGGAACGAGAGTCAATTGTACCACAAGCACGCCATTTTGCGTGACTAAATTATTCAATGCGATCCGATTGGCAGGACGTTTGATGCCACAATAATATATTCTTATCAGTAAGTTAAGTGAGGTCGGCTGTAGTTTCGGTGCGAATGTATCAGCTAATGTTAGAATTGACGCTTTTCAATTCAATTTCGACTCAAGTGCTCAAGATAATATGGTAGCTTATGTATTAGTTCAATTTGTGCACAGCTATAGAAACCCAGCAAACCAGATCACGTTACATCCTGCACCATAAGCGCTCCGGTTGGTGGTGGCTAAAACTGATAAGGTTGCGTCCGCCGGCGATTAGCCTCGTTTGGCTTACCGCTTCTGGTAGCTCGTTGGGCGGCATGTCCAACATCGATTCCAAAGCCCGCGCCACCTGATGGGTTCCGTCCAGAAGTTGATGGTGGATGTTCATAAAGAAACTTGCTTTGCCCGCGTATTTCGGGTGACTTTGCCAATCACTTCTAGCTTCTTCCAGCAGCGTTGGACGGATTGCACTTGGCAATCCGCCCTGCATCCTGACGTGGTTTTCTGGGATATGATAGTCGATCAGCATATTGGTAGTTTCCAGTTTTGGCGGCGGTTTACCAAGTGGTATTTGGGTCCACCTTGAACAGGTATTCCATGAAGATCTTGGTTACTTCCGGCAGCACATCAGTTCGTGCGTGGTCGCGCTGCAATTCGGCTGGCACCACGTTCCATGTGATGGGCTCAACACCGGCGGCAATCATGCGTTTCATGCCATTGTCATGGGACATCTGGGTCATGCTGCCAACGGTATCTTCGGGGACATACACATCGTAACCGGCTTTTTCGGCTTCAATCGCCGGATAGGCCAGACATACATCTGTCCAGAGACCACCCATGATCAGCTTTTTGCGCCCCGTCGCCTCGATAGCTTTAACGAATTCCGGCTCTTCCCAGGCATTCACGTTTGTGCGGTCGATGAACACCGCGTTTGGGGCCAGTTCGCTCAATTCCTTAATCATTGGGTCATAGCCATTCAAGCCAACAGCGACGTGTGAAAAGATGATCGGGATATCATACAGCACTGCAGTTTTGATCAGACCCGTTGCGTTGTTGATCAGGTCTTCGTGGTCGATATTACGCACGCCTGCCAATATCGGCGGCTGATAGTCGATCAGGATTAGAGCTGAGTTGGTCGGCGACAGAAACGGATCTTCAAGCGCTGCGCGGGCTGGTGTACCATTATAGCCTTCGGGATAGCTGGCCACGCCTTCAACGGTTTTGATTTCGGCCAGAATTGGGGATGCAACGAGTGCAGTAGCAACTGCTATTGTACTTGCAGCGATGAGGTTGGTGAATTTCATTTCGGTTTCCTTTCGAGGTTTAGTCTTCCTAAGCATGGACATGTTCGGCGATCAGGGTGGCAACCGACGGGCCGGGGCCCACCAGTTCCAAAACATTGCGGTCCGGATCACGGATGAAGATGGTTTTGGTGCCGGAGAATTCGCGCCGCCCGGTGATAGTGATGTCATTTTCGGTGACAAAGGTTTCGGTGGCTTCCGCGTCCTTCATTTTCATCGCCAGATGAGTGATGCCGGGGTATTTTGGCTTCTCATCCATCAGGATGTTTTCACCCGGTTTGGCGGTTGCGGGGCCGAGCAGATTGATGTTGATCCCCGAAGGGTGCAACATCACCAGCGGGTGGCCGTTGTCATAGCCGCCATCGGCGATCATTTTGAACCCGAGCAATTCATAGAAGGCTACGGATTTTTCTTTGTCACTGATGCGGATGCCGATGTGGTCGAAGTTGCTGATCTCAAGCATGGGAAGTTCCTTTGGTTTGCTTCTTCTCTTCCCATGCACTCTACTTATTGTTAGTTGGAACATTAATACCTCAATCAGAAAGGCATCTGTTCCATATGGATCATAATAAAAACCTATTCGATGGTATGGTCCTGTTCTGTGCCGTTGTTGAACAGCGAAGCTTGACGGCGGCGGCAAGCCACCTCGGCCATACGCCGTCGCATGTCAGCAAAGAGCTGGCGCGGCTTGAGGCAAGGATGGGATCACGGCTGTTGAACCGAACGACGCGCAAGCACAGCCTGACGGAAACCGGACGCATATATTATGACAATGCCCGACGCATCGTAAGCGATGCCAAAGTGATCGAAGACCGCATTCACACGCTGGGTGACCGCCCTTACGGTGAGTTGAAAATTAGCGTTCCGGTGATTTTCGCGCAGGGCTGTTTTAACAGCTGGATCCCGGAATTTCTGGACAGTTACCCGGATGTTTCGCTGAACATCGACGTGTCTGACCGCCAGGTGGACATGATATCAGAGAGCTTTGACCTGGTTGTGCGGATCGGAACCCTGCCGAATTCCGACCTGATTGTGCGCGAGTTGTTCCGTACTGGCATGCCAACGGTTGCGGCGCCTGCGTATTTGGCGCAACGCGGAGAACCGAAAAATCCAAGTGAACTGGTTCACCACGATCTGATTTCTTTTTCCGGTGGTGCTGCGACACAAAGCTGGACGTTTCCGGTGCCGGACCGTGCGCCGCTAGCGGTTGAAGTATCACCGAAAGTGCGCTGCAACGATGCTGAGATGGAAAAAACCCTCGCAGCTGCGGGCTGCGGTATCACGCGTCTGCCTGAACTCGCCTGCCGCGAGGAATTGGAAACGGGCAGCCTGGTCCGGATCCTAAATGATTATGAAAGGCCGCCCGCCGGCGTGCAATTGATCTATCCGAATCGCGCTCATCTGCCGCCCAAAACCCGCGCCATGGCTGACTTTCTGATACGGCAATCACGTCAGCATCAATGGTGACGTTTAATAAATGGGGGCTTGTATCAGAAGTCTTTGCTGATGGTCAGTATTTCCCGCAGCGGTTTCTTTATTTTGGCCACCGCGGGAACAGAAGCATCAGTGCGAGGGTGGCCGACCGCAACAATCATTATGGGTTTTTCCGAAGCTGGCCGATCCAGCATTTCGTTCAGAAATCGCATCGGATTGGGAGTGTGGGTCAGCGCGGTCAGTCCTGCATGGTGTAGAGCTGCCAACAGGAAACCCGACGCGATACCAACGCTTTCCGGAACATAGTAGTTTTTGAACTTTGTGCCGTCTTCAAAGGTACCGTACCGCTGTGCAAAAACGACGATCAACCATGGGGCAATGTCCAGATGCGGTTTATCATCATTGGTCCCGATTGGTTCCAGGGCCTTGAGCCATTCATCACCGGCACCTCCGGCATAGAATTTTCGTTCTTCTTCTTCAGCGGCTACTCGGATGCGGTGTTTGAATTCGGGGTTCGACACTGCTACAAAATGCCATGGCTGGTGGTTTGCCCCACTTGGGGCTGTTCCAGCAGCGCGAACACAGTCTTCAATAACTGTCTGTGAAACCGGGCGGTCTGAAAAGTCGCGCACCGTATGCCGTCGTCGCATGAAGTCATAGAAACCAGCCGCTGCTTTGGCCATTTCGCCATCACTTAAGGTGTGAAAATCGGGAAGTGCCACAGCTTCGTATTTAATGCCATCTTTCGCGAACATAAGCGTCTCCTATCGCCTCAAGCTGCTTCTTAAAGGCGGTGATGGAATGCGTAGCCGACCATGCGTGGTGTTGAATCATTTGACGCGTCCCGCAATGCATCACCGGGTTTAGGATTACCGTAGGTAAATGCATCTGCTTTGCGACCCAGCTTTGCCATGGATTAATGATTGTGTGCCTCGAAATAACCAGTTTTTACTCTCAGACAACCCCCAACGTTCAGAGTGTGGCTTGGTCCGGTAGAGCAATGCCTTTCGATGTTCCGGATTTCTTATTCAACTTCAATAGAACGCAGCGAAGCCTTCCTTCGCGCTCCTAGGGGAGCATCCGCCGACCCAAAGTAGCTAGGCCGGCGCCAGTCGATGCTGTGGCGGACGCAAGGCCGCCCGAGCGCGCCACCGCAAGGAATAAGCGGAGATCGTCCCATCGTGTTCGACTTTGGGCCGCTCCGATCCGCGCAAATGGAAGAACTAGAGACCGCCCTCGATCGTGCCTCCGATCAGGTGTGACCGAACGAGAGCATCGCGTCAGCCACTTTGATGAAGCCTGCGATGTTGGCGCCTTCAAGGTAATTCACGTGGTCCTTCTGCTCGCCGTACTCGACACACCTATCGTGGATACCGCTCATTGTATTGCGCAGCAATTTCTGTAACTCCACCTCGCTCCACGAGATACGAGCGCTGTTCTGACTCATCTCCAAGCCCGACACTGCCACACCACCCGCGTTGGCCGCCTTGCTGGGTGCGAACAAGATCTTCGCGTTCTGGAACACCTCGATGCCGCCGAGCTCAGTGGGCATGTTGGCTCCTTCAGAGATACCCATACACCCGTTCTTCACCAGGGTCTTTGCTTCTTCTTCGGTGATCTCGTTCTGGGTCGCGCAGGGAAGTGCCAGGTCGCAAGGGACACTCCAGGGCTTGCCTTGGTGAAAAGTGGCGGAGTTGAATTCGTCTGCGTACTCCTTGATTCGACCACGGCGAACCTGTTTGAGGTCGATAATATATTCCAGTTTCTCGGCGTCGATACCTTCGGGGTCGTGCACAAATCCCGAGGAATCCGACAATGTCACCACCTTGCCGCCCAGGTGATTCACTTTCTCCAGGGCATAAGTGGCCACGTTACCCGAGCCCGATATACAAACCGTGTTGCCCTCAAAGTTCCGGCCTTTTCGCTCGAGCATGTGCTGCATGAAATACACGGCGCCATAACCGGTGGCCTCGGTTCGGATCTTGCTTCCGCCGAACTCCATGCCCTTACCTGTGAGCACTCCGACAAAGCGGTTTCTGATGCGTTTGTACTGACCGAACAAATACCCGATCTCTCGAGCACCCACTCCGATATCGCCGGCGGGCACATCGGTGTCCTCTCCTATGTGACGGTGCAGCTCCGTCATGAAGGATTGGCAGAAACTCATAACCTCGTTGTCGCTCTTTCCTTTGGGGTTGAAGTCGGCTCCCCCTTTTGCACCGCCCATGGGAAGACCGGTGAGGCTGTTTTTGAAGGTCTGCTCAAAGCCGAGAAACTTGAGCACGCTCAGGTTTACTGAGGGATGAAAACGCAGTCCGCCCTTGTATGGACCAATGGAGTTGTTGAACTGCACCCGATAACCGCGCTGATTTCGAATGTTGCCCTTGTCGTCGCTCCAAGGCACCCGGAACATCACGACCCGATCGGGTTCAGACATTCGCTCCAGGATCTGCATCTTGTGGTAGATGGGTTTGTCGGCGATGTAGGGGAAAATGGTGCTAGCGACCTCTGAGACGGCCTGGTGAAACTCGATCTCTCCGGGATTGCGCCTTTTGAGGCCTTTTATGAAGCGCTCTAGATATTCCTCGGTCTTGGCCATCCTCTCTTCCCCACGGCATTGTTGCGGATGTTGTCACATTATCGACCGGTCTGTAGTAAGAGCCCTAGAGTTCACAAGCAAGCTCGGTTCTATATTTGCAACAAAACAGACGATCAAGATTTCTCTCAACCAACTGTTTTTAATTGCCTTTTGGTTGCGGAGGTAGGATTTGAGCCTACAACCTTCAGGTTGTGAGCCCGCGTTCCTTCAATGCCATTATTTTTACATAGTGATCTTGCAGTCGCGGAAAGATCGCTGATGCAAGCAAGCCACCAACTAGGACGGTAATCAGAGTAGGCATCCGACCGCCCAAAAAGATGAGGAGCCGTGAGTGCTCTTCCAAGCCTATAGTTAGCCAAACCAAATCAGCCTCGGCCCTCTAAGTAAGTAAATTCATCAAAGCAGTAGCAGGTAACAGATGAGCTCGTCACTGTAGTCTCTGGTGAAATCAGGAATGACAACATAACTTTTTGTGTCGGCATTCTAAGCGGCAGCGAATTGGCGCCTTGTCCCGCACTGCCGTCATCCGGTCGCCAAAATTTCTGCGGAACGCATGAATGTCGGAAATGCTGCATGCACCCGCCCGTGATTCCATCAAAATAGCTTACAAGCCCAGTGGGCTCTCTACACAGGTTCCCTGAATAGTAGAAAACCATTCGCAGGCCGTATGGCCTATCGTTCATTCGTTGAAAAATACACTATCCGGTCAGTCATTTCTCAAGCTACAAACATCAATAGGACCAGTTAGCGACTAGGCAAAGCGAAAGGCTCAGCGATTTCTGCCCAAACTTTTGAATTCTTTGGTAGTGGGAGAGGGGCTTGAACCCCCGACACGCGGATTATGATTTAAAGAAATACCGTAAGCTATTAATATTAACATTAAACAACTTAAAATTGTAGTATTTTCGATTTGCACCGACCAGGAGCAAGCGGCATTCGAAAATCGATGAACATTGGTTACTTTGGGCGGCAGCGGGAGATCGATCCATGCGCGATCCTGATAGGTGCATATCCCAAAAGCGGACCAACAACGGCCAGCGAAATCGCGTTTCTATACAGCTCAGCGAAAGTCCGCCCTGAGCCCCTTTCGCCGAGCGCTGTCCCGCAGCATTTCACGGGAACGAAAATCCAACCTGTTGCGAGCGGTCCGTAGCCGACACTCACCGCGGTAATCCATTCTGCATCTCGGCTTTTGCATAGCCGACATTCATGCTTCGCGCGGAAAATTTGGCGATCGGATGACGGTAGCGCCGGACAACGGACAATGAGTTGAATGCAATCTATGCCGTTTTTTTTGGCACTCGGGAGCAAAAATGTCTTGTCAAATACGGACTCGGATATCGCGCGAAGTGTCCGATTGTTCGACAAAATTGAATGTTGAATTTCGGACGGCATGTCGCGCGTCGTTTCTTGGTGCAATTGGGTTGCTAGGAGTCGCAAAGCTTGATCAGTCACGGGGCAATTTCTTAAAAATCCGATTTGGCTCGTGAAATATTTACGATTGTCCAATGCTTTATCAGTCGGGTCGACGATTTGCATGTCTGGAATTTGCAAGCTTACGGCTAACGTGCTATGGCTGGGCGTGTGAAATAATTCATATAATTGATCACTAAGTAATATTGATATAAGTGCCCGGAAAATCAGATCTAGGACTTCCGTATATTAGGTCTAAGGGCGAACAAAAATTCGATTGACTGTATTGTTGCAGCCGACGCGCATCACGATACCTTAAGAAGGTAAAAAACTACAAAGAACTTAGAATCCCTTTTTAGCTTTCGCAAATTTTGGAGAAAATATAATGGCAAAAAAGAAAACCACCCGGAAATCCGACCATGGCGACTACATCGTGCTGAACGGTCAAAAGTTGCGACTTAAAGAACACCAGACGGACTTTAGTGTTCAAGCATCAAGTGAGAACCTAGAGAAGGACGCGCGGGACTATCAAAAAGTTGCGTCAATGTCCGAATCGATGGCTCGAGCTCGCGGAAAGAGCGCCAGAGACCGTGATTCTTTGATGGAGAGTGTGCGCGAGGAGACTGTTGCTCATCATATCTATCTGGTTGACGGCACGGATGAAGAAATTGTCATCGATGAAACCATCATTTTAACGCTGCAACATGACGGTACAGGCGAGCTCGAAAGGATTATGGACGCATTCTCGCTCGAATATGTGCGTCCGATGGCGAATGCGCACGTCTTGCGTGTGACAACGGCGACAGGTCAAAACCCGATCAAGACGGCAAACCAAATCGCCGCGCGTGCCGGAGTCGAAACTTGCGTGCCCGATATCATGCAGCAGGTACGCTATCATCAGCACCCGGTTTTGTTCCCGCGACAGTGGTATCTGACGACCGACTTGGCCGGTCATCCATCAGTGCGGACCAACGCGTCATCGGAGCTGCCGGAAGCCTGGACCGTAACAACCGGGTCGCCGGATATCGTCGTCGCAGTGATCGATGATGGATTTGACACACCACATCCGGCATTCACAGGGACAAGAATTCATCCCGACGCCAGATCGTTCGTCAGTGGAGACACCAGCGCAGCCCCGGAACCCGGCGATTTTCACGGAACACCGGTTGCCAGCATTGCGGTCGGTTCGCATAGCAATCAGGCTATGCGAGGTATTGCTCCCGACTGCACGTTCCTGCCAATCCAGCTCCCGTTCGGACCGGGCGAAAGCTTTGCCTCGAGCACTTCGATGCTTGGGGTTTTCGAGTTTGTCTCGTCTCGGGCGGATGTCGTCAATTGCAGCTTCGGATTTTCACCCAGCACACTTCAGCGGTTCCCGACTGCATTTCGGACCTCAATGACACAACTGACGCAAACCGGTGGACGGCGCGGCAACGGACTGGTGATGGTTTTCAGTGCAGGAAATGACGATGCGCCGACCTTTCTCGCAGCAAGTGACAATGTCAACGGAGTTCGTTTTCTCGGTTTGCGCGACTCCTTTACCGGCCAATTCAATATCATAGAGATACCGGCGAACCGTACTGTGTTCACAGCCTACCCGATGATCCCGGGGTTGATTGTTGTCGCTGCAATGTCCTCGACAACCCGAAAGTCCGGTTATTCGAATTGGGGTCCCCATGTCACCGTCGCGGCACCGTCCAGCAGCGGGCACGAACTCAACCAGCGCGTTGCGGCATTTACGGCGCCTCAACGTGGGTTGGGACAGATCGCGGCTTCGAACCGTCCAGGCCATGGTTCTGCATCCAGACCGCTTTCCGATAACCCTGCAACAGGGATCGACGAGAGCCTTTATACCGCGAACTTTGGCGGCACCAGCGGAGCCGCACCAGTCGTAGCCGGCATTGCCGGCTTGATATTATCCGCTAATCCGACACTGTCGGCTGATCAAGTTCGGCAAATCCTTGCGGCGACCGCTGATACGGATCTGGACACGAGCCTGGATTTAGCCAATGACCCAAACATTCAGGGAATCGACGGCGCCTTTGTTAACGGTAAGTCGCAATTTTACGGTGCGGGGAAAGTCAACGCCGCGCGCGCAGTTACCCACGCGCGGGCACTGCCCGGCGGGCTCAACACAAGTGGAACCCGTCATGGCGCCGTAAGCCCGGCTTTGGCCATCCCGGATCGGGATCCACAGGGCATCGTGAGTCAGATCGAATTGACGGGCGACGGTCCGGTTCGCTCAATCGAAGTCGAAATCGACATCACGCATACCTATCGTGGTGATCTTCGGGTCAACCTTGTATCACCCGAAGGATTCGTCGCAGGGTTGCACCGTATGCAGGGCAGTTTCCGAGACGACTTGAAACGAGTGTTCTCAGCTGCAACCAACCAAGACCTCGCGAATCTTGTCGCTGCAGGAATCGCAGGCAAAGGCATTTGGACATTGCACGTTTCCGACAATTTACTGCGTGACGAAGGGACATTGAATGCCTGGAGCATTGACCTGCGATAAGTTCAGTTGAATTTGCAGCGGCCTGGGTAAACTAGCCGCCAATTCTATTGATCGCTCAACGCACAGGGGGCCGCCGAGGCAGGATAAGCCGACAATATCGTTCATCAATACTTACTTACTTATTGTAACAATTGAGGGCTAAACTGCCGCCATATTAGGACTTCTCGGGATTCTTTGACGGGGCACATTTCCATAGACTTGAGGTTTCTAGGACAATTAAAAAGGGCGCACAGCGGAAGCTTTGGTCCCGCTAATTTTGCCGACATCCTCGGTCGCGAAACGCCCGGTTTCGCGTACTCGGCCCAATCACTCGCTTGTGAGAAGAAAATACGATATCCGCCGCTCGGGAAGTGGTGCGGAAATCAAAGCTGGTTACTGTGCGAACGCAGCGAAAGCTCACTTAGTCCTGCGCTGCTGCCGTTGCCGAATTTAGAATTGCTGCAATCTGACGAATGACTGCTAACAAGAAACTGAGACGCAGCAATTGTCATGTCTCTAATGTTCGCTGTGGGCCAAATCCGCCAATTCCCTGCGAACGCACTACATATCCACTTTCACCCGGAGGATGGGAAATATGTTGTTTTTCGATCTTTTCCGTGACCTGTGACCCACTCCGATACTTCCAAATTGGAGCTTACCCAGTCCATCGTCTTTCTCGCAATTCCTGTTCCAAGAGTCTATACAATGAATGAGGCTAGGAAGAGACTAAACAAAGTAAAAGGCTTAACGAATTATCGCTAAGCCTTTGAATTCTTTGGTAGCGGGAGAGGGACTTGAACCCCCGACACGCGGATTATGATTCCGCTGCTCTAACCACCTGAGCTACCCCGCCTAACCGTGTGGGTGTTTAGGCAAATGCATGCAGGACGTCAAGCCGGTTCTGGCTGGGATTCATTGCGTTCCCGGGCAGCATATGCGACCAATTTCTGCAGCGTAAATTTTCCCATCCGGACTGCGGGGTTCATTGATCCAAAAGCTCTTCTGACGCTATTTCTGCTTGCAGGCTCTGCACTCATTGCATCGATATTTTCTGGCAAACTTTGTACCAAATTGGCACGCCCGCCATGTTCTCAAAAAATGGCCGGAATAAGCGCAAAGCATCAAGTTGGCCGGATCAACTTCGGCGATTCCAGCGTGATGCTGTTCAAATCACAACTGGTTGGGGTAAAGTATCTGTTGAGTTCTGCCCCAAAAATACCCTCCCTGAAATCGTGATTTGCCAAGGAGATTTAAACGCGAATAATTTTTGAAATTGCCTACGCGGCGGCGCCCCTTCACGAACCTGTTTTTGGCTCTCCGTTTCCGACCAAATGTCGCAGACAAGGCTGACAAACAGCAAAATCAGGTCACCCAACACGAGTAGACTTCATTTTGGTCTGCCATGTTTCAACGCTGTATCCCCGAATGGCTGTACCACGCGCCCAGCCCCAGTATTCAGTACTTTGCGGTTCTGGCGGGTCTGGAAGCCATTACCCGTGGCACATTGATATCGGCCTATTCAGTGATCTTGTACCGTGTGCTGTAAGACAGTAGCCTTGTGTCCGAGGTCTATTTTGCAATCGTTATTCATCTCCCCGATTGCCGGTATGATGGTGCCTTGGATGACGCGCTTTATCCCCCGGCGAGTGATATGCACATTGGGATGTCTGCTCTACCGGCTGGGCAGCGGTCTGGCGATCACAGGCCAACCCTAACTCGTTGTCGCCAGCCTCGCCTGCAAGTCTGGCTTTTCCTGCCATTCGTAGCACGCAGGACAAACTGGCACTGAGTGGACAAAGCGGACGCTGGTCGAAGGCGCAGTCGCGGGCAATTCTCTGGTTCGATTTACACTCGCTGGTCGGCGCAGACTTGGTGTGCGGTTACGAGGCTAAATCAGAAATAGCAACGCCCGCATTCAGTTTGGTGGGAGAGATCGCTTTGCTCTGAGAATCCGGACGTCGACGGCTCTTAGTCAGTCTGAAATCAGTCAGCCATACCGGTCACAATGTTACCGATGTTCCTTTTGAAATGCTGAATCAGTCGCTTGATCGGTTTACTGTCAACTGACGACCATCTGGCCTCAAATGATATCCGAACGGGCTCATTTGACTTACAAATTTGTCGTTTGGATATGTGTGGGGGAATTTTGCTTTTGGGCAATATGGCAGAGCCCAGCCCATGAGACGCCCAATCCGCCAATACCTGATAACTCAATGCCTTGCCTTCGTATTCCTTGATTTCTTTTCGCGTGGTGCGCAGCAACGATCGGGTGATTTCAGAAAGCCCGCAGGAGTCAGGCACCATTACGAATGTCTCGTTCCGGATCGCTTCAACCCGGACTGTCGCCTTGTCGGTATTTGCATGGTCGTTGACCAGAAACAAGTCCTCCTCATATAGCGAGGCGCTGTTTTTATCCGGTGCTTTTCTGACAGCGGGTACCAGGATGAGATCAAGTTCCCGATTTTTCAGTTTTTCATCAAGAACGCTCAGGTTTTCTTCGATCAGCAGGATGTCATGCTTGCTGTTTTGGGTTTTGAATGAATTTATCAGCGGGGTGATGAATTTGGTGCTGACAAGCGGCGACATGCCGACTTTCAAGACCACGGTTTCAGGTTTGGAGAACTGCTGCGCACTTTGAAATATCATCGCCTCCAGCCGCAAAACTGAGGCCATCATCGGCAGCAGCATTTCTCCAAATGGGGTTACGTTCACGGTTCGTGTGGTTCTGGTGAAGATCCTGCCACCCAGCTCCTCTTCCAGTTTTGAAACCCCGTTGGACAGGGTGGGTTGAGTCACATGGCAAACCTCGGCCGCCCGACTGAAGGATTTGAGTTCCGCAGTAGTGGTCACAAATTTCAGATGAGAAGTATTCACAGCGCCCTCCAGCGTATTTCTGTTAACCAGCTATTTTCAATCAGCTTTTCTGCAGTAGCCCAACCGCCCAATGCTGTCATTCCGGGCCACTTTGGCCCGCTAAACAGACGAGAGGAAACGACTCACTATTAATTCACATACTCTATCAATAGTATTTTTTAAATTAATTTGTGAATAAAGCCTTCATCCTATAATTCTGTACAAAGAACAACAAAACGCGGGGAAGAATCCTAAAAACGGAGATAACTCAAATGCTTAACATGGATTTTAGTCAACGGGTGGTCGTCGACACACAGGCCCAGCAATGGCAAGAAAGCCCGGCCAAAGGCGTCTGGCGCAAACCGCTCGCCCGCGAAGGTGCGGAACACGGCCACGCGACAAGTATTGTCCGGTATGACCCCGGCACAAGTTTTGCTCCCCATGACCATCCGGGCGGCGAAGAAATCCTGGTGTTGGAAGGTGTGTTTTCGGACGAGAACGGTGACTATCCCGAGGGCACCTATATCCGAAACCCGAAGGGCTCCAAACACGCGCCCCACAGCAAAGACGGTTGCACGATCCTGGTTAGGCTCAATCAGTTCCACAGCGGCGATGACGCCCAGATCACCATCGACACCTTCAGCGCCGAATGGCACCCGGGGCAAGGCAAGCTGCGCGTCATGCCGTTGCACAGCTATAACGGCACCTCGACTGCGCTGGTCCACTGGCCCGCTGGCGCGCAGTTTCTGCCACATGTCCACGCAGGCGGAGAGGAGATTTTCGTCATCCGTGGCGAGTTCATCGACGAGCACGGGCGCTACCCGACCGGCAGTTGGATCAGAAGCCCGCACATGAGCAAACATGACCCCCACGTCGAAGTGGACACAACCATCCTGGTCAAGGTCGGGCATTTGCATTCGTAGGTGCGGGCTTAATCAGAGAAACAGTATTGGCTCAAAACACAGATAACCAAACCAACAACTCTCATGACTTAGAGGATAAAATGTGATGCAAACCACAATGGACAACACAACTGCGGCGGCAACGGAACGGCTGGAACAAGTATTTTCAGGACCGAATGTCGATTGGAGCAGTGTCTACCAGTCAAAAGATGACTCAATGGCACTGGGAAATCGGTATCAGCTTATTTATTCCGCCCTTGGTTTTTTCATCGCGCTCAAACAGGACCCAAACCTGGCCGACAAACTGCGCCCGCAGCTTGAAACGATTTATCGGGGCCTGGTCGACCGCAAAAGCTTGGACTACTGGCATGAAGGGCAGGAAAATCCAACCTGGCCCCTGCAGAGGGGCAACCTGACCTACGCCGGGCGCGTCGCGTCGTTCACCGGTTTTTACATTGATGCCTTTGGCGAGCCGCCAGCCGAACACATCGACGTTGATGGTCGGACGATCTCTTACAGTGATCTGTCGCAGAATCTTTGGCAACAAGCTGCTGACTCGCCCAATTGCGGTGTGAGCTGTTTCAACAACGTGCTGCATGACCGGCTGTTTGGAACAGAATTATCCGCAACGAACGCAAATTGGATGTCGACCCTTGAGGACAACCTTTTAAGCAACAAAGACAGTGGCTCGGTGTTTTACTTTGCCACACAGCCCAACGCGGCGGCTGCAAATATTGACAGGCGCGCGATCGGCACAGATATCTGGATTCTGTTTGTGATGAGCGGGATCGCGCCCGACCGGGTGTCTGATTGGTTCGAGGACTGGCAACGCAATTTGGTTTTCCAAGATGATTTAGCTTATGTTCAAGTCGGCGATTCCGAGGTCGCGAGTGAGTCTTCAACAATCGAGCACGCGACCGCCTGGGCCTACTGCCTGGCCCGCGAACTGGGACAAACAAACCGTGCGGAAAAAATGCGACGGTTCCTCGCACCGAGAGCCGAAAAAGGATTTGATACCGATCCTTTCACCACTGGGCTTTTCCTTCTGGGGGAGCGTTTGGGAAAGGGTGCCTTTTATAAGCTGATCAATGGTACGGCCAGGACAGCGTAACGCTTAGGGCAAGGGCCGTCGACGAGTCCGTACACATTTTGGATCACGTCCGCTGGTGGCTCAAACCAGACCTTGGATTTTGCCAGAGCTTGGGCGTAGTGTAAACTGCGGCTCAGAGAACAAAACTGTCATTTTTTATTCCTACGCGGCCGTGATTTAGGTTAATCCGGTGGTGCGGGCATGGCCTTTTTAAAAGGGGAGCAGTCATGGCGGAAAAATTCGACGCGATCATCATTGGCACGGGCCAAGCCGGACCCTCGCTTGCCGCGCGGATGACCGCAGAGGGCATGAAGACAGCCATCATCGAGCGCAAGCTCTTCGGCGGAACATGCGTGAATGTCGGCTGCATTCCAACCAAGGCGCTGGTGGCAAGCGCGCGGGCCGCATTCATGGCGCGGCGCGGCGCGGTTTTCGGCGTGGCTATTGACGGGTCGATCGCCGTCGATATGAAAAGAGTCAAAGCGCGCAAGGATGGGATCGTAAGGCAATCGAACGAAGGTGTGACGAACTGGCTCAAGAACATGGAAAACCTGACCGTGTACGAAGGTCATGGCCGTTTGGAGAGCGCCACCTCGGTTCGGGTCAACGGCGATCTGCTTGAAACCAATAAAATCGTCCTTAACGTCGGCGGCCGCGCGTTTGTCCCCGAAATGCCGGGCGTCGAGAATGTGGACTACCTGACCAATTCGAGCATGATGGAGATCGATTTCCTGCCTGATCACCTGGTGGTCATCGGCGGCAGCTACATCGGGCTCGAATTCGCCCAGATGTATCGCCGCTTTGGCAGCCGCGTCACCGTGGTGGAGATGGGCGACCGGCTGATCGCGCGCGACGACGAGGACGTATCGGATGCGGTGAAAAAGATTCTGGAGGTTGAAGGCGTCGAGGTGCGCCTCAACGCGAAATGCATCGCGCTGGCCAAACGTGGGAACCGCGTGGCGGTGACGGCCAGTTGCGAGCCCGGTCCGGAGGAAGTGGTTGGAAGTCATGTTCTACTTGCCGTAGGCCGACGACCCAACACTGACGATCTGGGTCTCGAAAAAGCTGGCGTGGAAACAGACCCGCGTGGCTTCGTCAGCGTCGATGATCAGCTTCGAACCAACGTCCCGGGGATCTGGGCCATCGGCGATGTCAACGGCCGGGGTGCCTTCACCCACACTTCCTACAATGACTACGAGATCCTCGCCGCCAACATATTCGACGATGATCCCCGCCGCGTGTCCGACCGCATAACGACGTATGGGTTGTTCGTTGACCCACCGCTAGGTCGGGTTGGCCTGACCGAGCGGGAGGTCAGGGCTACAGGGCGCAAGGCGTTAATTGGCAAAATGATGATGGACCGCGTTGGGGGCGCCCGCGAGCGCAGCGAGACTCAGGGTTTCATGAAGATTCTTGTTGATGCCGAAACAAAGAAGATTCTCGGAGCCGCAATTCTCGGGATTGGCGGCGACGAAATCATCCACTCTTTGATCGACGTGATGTACGCCGATGCGCCCTACACCGTGATCCAGCGCGCCGTACACGTTCATCCGACAGTCTCTGAGCTGATACCGACACTGCTCGGCGATCTGAAACCGTTGGAGTAGGCACCAGGGCTGACAGGGGCTATTTTGCACTAATCCCCTCAATCGCCAGCGTAGCGCACTTCTTTGCTCAAGGAGAATGAGACGGACCTTAAACGGCCCACACCGACCGCGCGCTCCCGGTCGCACAACGATGCTGATGTTCGAAGGTGCCGGCGTTGAACCAACCGGCGACGACTGATCCGAAATTCACAACGGTTTCCTCATCGGCCGCTCGCGGATGCGGAGATTGGCCCAGAAGCGGATGTCTTTTCTTGGCGCATTGCCGCCACGTGGATTAGAAAACGAAACGTCCGTTAAGGGCTCAAACACGACTATCGGAAGATCAACATATAAGAGCGGGTTATAGGCCTATCAAATGGCTGCAACGCGGGACAAGTTGGCCCCCGGATCGATTCAGTTTGAAGGAATTCCTTCATACACGTAGTTTTCCGCCGAAATATCGCCATACCAAACATACACGGACAAGAATGCTTTTTCGGCTGTCTGGGTGGCGTGGGCCATCATTGATGGATGATACGAACGTTCGCCCGGCCCATGGATCAAATACGGTTCATTACCGTGTTTCCAGTAAGCCTGGCCTGCAAGCATAATAAATACTTCTTCGGCTGGATGAGTTCGAATCCCGTATTCTGAATTGGGTAAAATACCGTAAAGGCCGAGCCGCACCGTACTTGATTTTGCCAAGCCCTCTGGACCAACCAATTCCACGTGCACTTTAGGGAGACTATGCGCCACGTATTGGGCATCATTTGATGTTTGTGGCGGCGCCCACTGCAACGGCGTTTTCGCAATAACTTTGCAAATGGGATGAGCATCGGCTTCTGACATTACATCCAAAAAAGGTTTAGATAAGAGGACGGTATCGCAGTGAATTTCTGTACTAGGGACCGCGGCAAGCAAGGCCTCATGCGCGTGGTTTTCAATTGCCTCGGGACCGTCAAATACATTTGCCAGTGACTCAAATAGTGACTGCAGACACACGAGAATACCCCATCGGTTAGAACCCTGTCTCATTCGAGCGATATTACATCCCGAATGTAAATCCATTTTTTCGATGCCGAACAGGAGTCGGCAACAGCAAATATTCCAAATTCGTTTTTTAGAATGTCACACTTCTCGGTAACGCGAGCCAGCTCTCGCTTCAGGCGTCGGTTCTCGGCTTCATGATTTGTGGATCAAGCCCACAAGTTTCGCTCGGTTTCACTGTGGCGCAGAACGAAGAATTCCTGCTGATCCAACATGCAGTCTCTTTCTTGCGAAAAAACGGAGGCCCGAGAAAAACCCGGGCCTCAAATATATTCAACGCAATTTACTGCACTTCTATTAGCAGCACTCTAGAAAATATTGAACACAGGGTCGGTCACAACCGTTGCCGAAATATCATCGATAATCAGCAGGTTATCAGAGCCGGCGTTGGTCGTAATGACCACTGAGGCGATATCGTTAAACACTTCCGAGTCAACAATTGGAAGACCTGTCGTCGGATCAATCAGATCATCAAAGTTGATGAAAATGTTGCCACCGCTGGTGCCGCCCGCACCCATGCCGCTTGTTCCGACAATAAAGCTAAAGGAGCCAACCTCCTGCAGCACCATACCAACACCCGGTTCGAATACCTCTTCAAAGGTGGTAAACGTGACCGTCATGCCTTCGGTCACGGAGGACGTCAGATACAGGCTGTCGAGATTGAAGGTGCCCACATTATCAACACCTTCCATGCCCGTGCCCGCTCCCGAAATTGACAGGCTGCCGTCCGCTTCCATCGCCAGCACGTTATCGCCGGAAACAACGCCGTTGAACACGCCTTGAGGCAACCCGGAATCCCGGCCGTTAAACAGATCAACTTCATCTGTTTCGAACACCTGGGCATCGCCGTTGAAAACGAATTGTTCGTAATTTGCGATATCAACCGCAAAATCATCAGCATTCGCGAAGGGCTCGAAATCAAGCAGATACTCGCCCACGGCTGTTGGGGGCGTATCCAACGGATCTTCAATGCTCACAACGACAGTGCCGGTGGTCGAACTGTTCGAGGCACCGCTGCCATCATCCACCGAATAGGTGAACTCGACGCCTAGGCTTTCGCCATCGAGCAATCCAAATTGGGTCGGATCAAATGTGACGACAGTTCCGACAATTGTATATACCACGTTGAACGTTTGCGTGGTTCCGGCCTCAGCGTCGATGACAATAGTGTAGGTGAAGGATAAATCCGTAAAAGTCAAAATATCCAGAGGGTCGATATCACCGGCGAAACCTGCCAGATCAAACGAAAAATCACCGACAATGGTTTCCAGATTGATGCTGAGTGACTGATCAACAGTGACCGGAGCGTTGTTGCCGGCAACTTCGTCTTCACCATCCACGGTGAACGTCACCTCGCCAGTCGCCGAACTGTTCGCAGCACCGCTGCCATCGTCCACAACGTAACTCAGAATGCCAGTGAAGCTTTCACCGGTATCCAGCCCAAACTGTTCCGGATCGATGAAAACAACACCGCCGGCTATGGTGTAATTGACCGAGATCTCCACGCCATTGCTTGAAAAGGATATTCCCGAAATCGAGAGCACATCACCAGCATCCGGGTCCGAAATCAGCGTATTCAGGTCGATTTGGAATACACCGGCGGATTCACCGACCGCCGCATTGACCTGATCGTTAGCCACCGGAGCATTATTTGTCGGCGGTGCGTCCGGCGCGCCGTCGATTATCAAATTAACCGTACCGGTGGTTGAACTGTTTGTTGCCCCACTTCCATCGTCAACGGTGAATTCGAACATCTGCGTGATCGATTCACCTTCATCCAACCCGAATTGCGCAGGGTCGATTTGGATGACGCCGTTGACAACGGTGAATACAACCGGAGTCGCATGGCCGTCATCCAGCAGCATCACCGAGGTAATCGTGAGTGGGTCGCTGTCGGCATCGGAAACCAAATCATTCAGATCAATTAAGATCAATCCATCAGCTTCGTTTGCAGTCACTTCGAGATCGTTCGCAACCGGGGCGTTATTGGTTGGCGGTGTAGGATCGCCCGCAGCACCGGTGACTGTTATTGTCACTTCGCCGATCGCGGTGCCGCCGTTGCCATCATCTGCCAGGAAACTGAGGACAAAGTTCTCAATCTGAGTTTCATCCAGCCCGAATTCGGCCGGATCTATGGTTACAATGCCGTCAACAATGGTCAACGGAATGGTCACACCTCTGCCGGTGCTGTCTACAATCGACACGACGGAAATCGAATGAATATCGTTCACATCGACATCGGTAACCAGTGCGTTCAGGTCGATGACAATCAATCCGGCGCCTTCAGTTGCCGCGAGCGACGTATCCTGCGCCACCGGAGCATCATTTGTGCCGGTCACGGTTATAGTGACCTCCTCGGTGGTCGTAACACCGTGGCTGTCCGTAATCTCTACGGTAATAGTCACGTCCCGCGTCTCGCCAACACCGAGGTCCTGGAAGTCCTCACCCGGATCGAAGGTCAGATCGGTGCCGTTGATCGACGCTGTGCCTTCGGTTGGAGCGCCGGTGATGACGTAAGACAGAGTCGTCCCATCGTCATCGCTGTCCACGTCAGCGCCAAATGCAGCAAGATCCACAAAGATCGGGCCGCCGTCTTCATTCGCAGCCCCGACAGCCCCAACCATTGTCGGCGCATCATTGGTGCCGGTCACGGTGATGGTAATTTCGGCGGTTGTAGTCGCGCCATGGGCATCCTCGGCTTGCACGGTCACAATCACGTCCCGAGTCTCGCCTGCAGCGAGATCCTGGAAATCGCCAAGCGGATCAAAGGTCAGTGTGTTGCCAGAGATCGAGGCGCCGCCTTCGGACAGGATTCCGATGATGGAGTAAATTAAGTTGGTGCCGTCATTGTCACTGTCTACGTCATCTCCGAGTAAAGACAAATCGACATCGACCGTCGGGCCGTCCTCAGTCGCAGCCCCCACACCAGCCAACATCGTCGGGTCGTCATTGACGCCAGTGATGGTAACGTCAATATTGTGAACCGTCACACCGCCGTTGCCGTCGCTAACAGTAATTGTTGCGATTTCGACAACCGTTTCTCCAACCGCGAGCGATTGATATCCGGCACCTGGGTCGAACGAGAAATTGAACGCAGTTCCGGTTCCCATCAGCGGGGTCAAGGCAGTGCTGGAATTTAACGTGAGCGATCCGCTGCCGGTAATGCTGAAACTGTCGAGCGACAGTGTATCGCCGTCAAAATCGTAAGAAGAGACGTCGAAAGATGTGGCCGAATCCTCATCGGTCGTTGGACCGTCGTCGACAACCAGCGGTGCATGGTTTGAGCCGTCAAGATTGAAGGTAAAATCGTCGAACTGAAGGGCCTCGAAGTCCTTTAGGGTGTCCTGCCCCTCGTCGCCGTTTGCTGTGTTGAGATCAGTAATGGTTAAATCGTCGCTGCTTCCCGTCCATAAAAAGTCAAGAATCGAGCCGGAGAACACAGCAATGTCAAAATCGTTGCCTCCATCAAGCTCATCATCGCCTTCACCACCGCTGACTATGTCGTCTTCGTTACCAGCTTTAATTTTGTCATCTCCGGCGCCACCGAAAACAGTGTCTGCGCCATTGCCAGAGTCGATTTCGTCGTCACCGCCGCCGCCTTCAATTGAGTCGTTGCCGTCGCCACCGTCGATTACATCATTGCCGTCACCGGCATCTACGGTATCGTCACCGCTGCCGGCTTGAATGTTATCTTCACCATCGCCGCCAAACACGGTGTCATTGCCATCACCGGCCTGGATGTCGTCATTGCCAGCAAAACCCCACAGGGTATCATTGCCGTCGTTGCCTTGTATGGCGTCGTCTCCGCTGGTTCCAAATAGTTCGTCGTCGCCGCTGGTGCCGTTGATATCGGCCATGATAATTTCTCCCCAAGTTCAAATAAAAATGAAAATTTACTGGTGACAAAAGTACGAGCAACTAAACCAGTAGTAGCATGAAGTTGTTGTTTCACTAATAGCCAACATTCTGAGCGGCCAAAAAACGCTGGAAACGACTACATACTGCCACCGATACGATCCGATATTCATTAAAATGCAATTTTGAGCTAAAGAATATCGCACCGAAACTCGCAAGTATTTCCACTCGGTGTCTGCCTCCAAAATCCCAAGCACAATCTGTTTGAGTGGGTTATTGCAACCTGTGAATGTCCGGGATTATTTCTGAAAAATGACAGAAGGCTATAAATCAACTTGGGTGACCATGAAAACATTTGCGTTTCCATGTCCGCCGCCAGCCTGGGTACCTCGAATTGCCTGTTTTGGCTCAGAAGCCGTCGGTGACGATCAACTTTTCACACGAAACCCTCACGTCCTTGTTGTTTTCAATTGATCACAACCGTTCCTAAAACGATTGCACTTTTAATCTTTGAGGAACACAGAACGATGAAAAAACTTGCAATTTCCATAGCTACACTGGTCGCTATTTCCAGTGCCACAAGCGCACAGGAAATGAAAGCCTGTGACGATGAAACCTTTGCAATGGTAATGGACCAGGTCGAGGCGGCGGCTGACGATAAAAAAGAAATGGCGATGGAAGAACTGAACATGGCCAAGGAAAAAATGGCGGCCAACATGTCCAAGGAGTGTTCTGCACATCTGGAAAAAGCCAGCATGGTTGCAACCGGTGGCTGACAAATAGTAGGGCGCGGTATTTGTATCGCGCCCTCACAACTTTAAAGCCACATAGTTCAAGTTTGCTGGACAGTTTGAATCGCGAGGCCCGGCTCAGTGAGCACCCAAGTTTTGGTTAAGCCGAATCTGTTTCGCGCGAATGAATAGCCCCTGGTTTCATAGGCACCTTCTTGGTTCACGTTTTACCGCCAAGAAGGTAATGTTGAAGATGCTTCTGCGCGTCAATAGGCTCTGAAGTGTCCATCAATTGTATATTTGAGCTGCGCTCCAGATATATCTCATGGCTTGGAGTCAATGTGAGACGGATTGTAACAGAGAACCTTTGATGTTGCCCTCGACGTTAACCGTATCGATATCGATATCCGAAATCTCTAATCTAATACTTCGTACGTCATTGATATAAATGGTGAGCCCTACAGGATTTGAACCTGTGACCCACTGATTAAAAGTCAGTTGCTCTACCAACTGAGCTAAGGGCCCACGCGTGGAGGCGGTATTAGGCTTGAGTGGTTAAAGGGTCAAGACGGAATCGGACAAAATTTGCCGACTCTGGATTGATCTTTGCGACTCATCTATATGGGGCTCATGAATTCTTTGACTTCACATAACCACGGGATTCCTTTCCTGAAAATGCACGGGCTCGGCAACGACTTCGTGATCATTGACGCGCGCAAATTTGCTGACCCGGTAACACCGGGTCTCGCCCGCGTGGTTGGTGATCGGCATTTTGGTGTTGGTTTTGATCAATTGGCTGTCATTCACGATGACCCGGACGCCGATGTCCGACTACAGTTCTGGAATTCGGACGGATCACTGTCTGCGGCTTGTGGCAACGCGACCCGCTGTATTGCGGCTTTGGTGATACAGGAAACCGGAAGGGATCACGTAAGCCTTCGGACAGATTATGACATCCTGCAGGCAGAAGCTGCAGGAGAGGGATTGGTTCGAGTGCGCATGGGGAAACCCGCGTTAGATTGGGATCAGATTCCACTTGCGGAAGCTGCGGACACAATTTCCTTGCCCCTTCCCGGTTCACCCGGAGCCGTGGGTATGGGCAACCCGCATTGCGTGTTCATTGTGGATGACGCTGAAAACGCGGACATTGCCGCACATGGTGCAGTATTTGAAACCCATCCGATGTACCCCGAACGAACCAACGTTGAAATGGTCCAAGTGCTTGAAAAGGATCGAATTCGCTTGCGAATCTGGGAACGCGGCGTTGGCGTCACACTGGCTTCCGGCTCCTGTTCCTGTGCCGCGGTTGTGGCGACCGCCCGCAAAGGACTGATTGAGCGCACGGCAACCGTAGTGGTGGATGGCGGTGAGCTGTCCATCGACTGGCGCGAAGATGGAGTCTGGATGACGGGCCCGACGCAAAAGGTGTTTTCAGGGGTGCTGTCACCGGACATGCTGCCATGAACAACGCACCGATATTTTCCACCTTTGGCTGTCGTCTTAACGCCTATGAAACCGAAGCAATGAAGGATATGACCTCTGCTGCCGGGTTGCAGGGTGCAGTGATTGTGAATACCTGTGCGGTGACAGCAGAGGCGGTTCGCCAGTCCAAGCAGCGGATCCGCAAATTGCGGCGCGAGCATCCTGAGGCGCAGCTAATCGTGACCGGATGCGCAGCACAGACAGAACCCGATACCTATGCCGCGATGAGCGAGGTCGATCGGGTGCTCGGTAACACCGAGAAGATGCAGATGGGGACTTGGGCGGTTCTGGCAAAGGGGCCGGATTTTATCGGCGAGACAGAAAAGGTTTTGGTTGATGACATCATGTCGGTCGAAAAAACCGCCAGCCATTTAATTGACGGTTTTGGCACCCGCTCCAGAGCCTATGTTCAGGTGCAAAACGGCTGTGATCACCGCTGTACTTTTTGCATCATTCCCTTTGGTCGCGGCAATTCACGCTCGGTTCCCGCCGGTGTTGTGGTTGATCAGATAAAACGTTTGGTTGCAGCCGGTTACAACGAAGTTGTGCTGACCGGCGTTGATATTACAAGCTGGGGAGCGGATCTACCGTCAGAGCCGAAATTGGGCGATCTTGTGCAGCGGATATTGAAGTTGATTCCTGATTTGCCACGCCTGCGGATATCGTCGATTGATTCAGTCGAGGCGGATCCAGCGTTGATCGAGGCAATTGCCGGTGAAAACAGGCTGATGCCGCATTTACATCTGTCGTTGCAAGCTGGTGACAACATGATCCTGAAGCGAATGAAACGGCGGCATCTGCGCGATGATGCGATCCGGTTTTGCGAGGACATGCGCAGGGCCAGACCTGATATAATTTACGGCGCGGACATCATTGCGGGATTTCCGACCGAGACAGAAGAAATGTTTGATAACTCTTTGAAATTGGTCGGGGAATGCGATCTGACCTGGCTGCATGTTTTTCCATTTTCGCCCCGTCAGGGGACACCCGCCGCACGGATGCCATTGCTGGATCGCGGTGTAATTAAGGAGCGTGCCGCAAGATTACGGGCAACCGGAGAAATACAGGTGCTGAAGCATCTGAAAGCTCAAGTCGGTGCTTCGCATTCTGTGTTGATGGAAAGCCCGCGCATGGGGCGTACGGAGGGATTTACCGAGGTTTCATTTGAGCAAGATCAGCGGGTCGGCCAAATTGTCAGCACGCGGATTTCGGGTCATTCGTCAACCCAATTGTTGGCCTGAAAACACCGGATGGACAGCGTGTGTACTCTATCCGGCCCCTGTCGGGATCTCGGTATTTGGCAAAATGGTTAGTTCGATGCCCATCCTTTATTCATTCCGCCGCTGCCCCTATGCGATGCGGGCGCGTTTGGCAGTTGCATCAAGCGGTCTGACTGTTGAATTGCGCGAAATAGTATTGCGCGACAAAGCTCTTGAATTTCTGGAAACCTCACTCAAGGCAACAGTGCCGGTAGTGGTGCTGCCGGACGGCAAGGTGCTAGAGGAAAGTCTGGACATTATGGAGTGGGCGTTGGGCTGTGCTGATCCGGAAGCGTTGCTTTCGGATCGGGCAGTTGAAATGCGCGCGCTGGTTGACAGTTGTGAGACCGAATTCAAACCACATCTAGATCGGTTCAAATATCACGTACGGTATGAAGCCGTGAACCTGGAAAAAGAGCGCCAACTTGCCTCTGCCTATTTGCGGGAACTGGACGACCGTTTGCGGAATACTAATTTCCTGTTTGGTAACCAGATCAGTTTTGCAGGCATTGGCATCGCGCCCTTTGTGCGGCAGTTTGCGAATACTGATCGCGAGTGGTTTGACCAGCAGTCGTGGCCGGATTTGTTGCGATGGCTGGATGCATTTTTGGAGTCTGATCGTTTTCAACGGATCATGCAAAAATACCCTAAGTGGAAAATGGGTGATCGGGTGACTGTGTTTCCGGCTGCAATTGAAAAATCCATTTAGTGCTTGGCTGCAAGATACATCTCATTAAACTTCAGCTATGGCAAAACCGTACTTAACAGAACTTGAAACCATGATCCGGCGACTAAGCCTGTTTCAGGATGATAATTATAATGTCTCCTGCAAACATTTTTTCAGCGGCGCAGCCGCGTATGTGAACGGGCAAATTTTTATGTCACTTTCGCCGGTTGGGCTGGCGTTGAA
The DNA here is from genome assembly GCA_965237555.1 of Amylibacter sp. Taxonomy (GTDB): domain Bacteria; phylum Pseudomonadota; class Alphaproteobacteria; order Rhodobacterales; family Rhodobacteraceae; genus Amylibacter. Next base: position 1,106,279 of record CBDEFU010000001.1, on the reverse strand, counting down.
ATTGCCGGATGAAGATTGCGCTTTGCTGTTTACGCAGGGCGCATTGCCGCTGAGGTATTTTTCCAGTTCACCGGTAAAGAAGGGATATGCGGTGTTATCCGCGCATCTTGCAAAAGATGATGCTTCACTAATGTTGTGGATTGAGCGCAGCGTCGAATTTGTGCGCGACGGATCCTGAGCCGTTCAGTCCGGTATTTTCAGAACCACCCGCCATCAGACCCCACTGCACGGGACCGGATAGGTTGTTCGGAAAGGGGAGTCCGATATGTCCCTCAAAGAATCAAAGCAGGTCACTTTGCCGATACCTTTCAGCCAGTAGAGGTGCGGGTCAACTGGCACGGAGCGTTCCGATTTACCCTTGCGATGCACTTCAAAGTGCAAATGTGGTTGGAGTGCCAATGCACCCGTGCTGCCCAGTACACCGATCTGTTGCCCCCGCGTGATAAGGTCGCCTTCTGCGACCATACGTTTGTCCAGGTGTTTGAATACCGTCGTCATGGGTTTGCCCGCCTGGTCCGGGCCATGAATAATGATAATTCGGTTGCCGTACATCGGTTCAAAAAATGATCCGATAACCCGACCGTCTGACGGAGCAATCACAGGTGTACCCAATTTGTCGATTATATCGATACCTGGGTGGTCGGCCAGATCACCTTCTTTTGGCTCCCGATTGGCCAACATTCGGAATTGTTGCGAGATGGCCGGCGCACCCGCCGGGAGTACCACGTCAATCTTGGAATTGCTGCTGGCGATATATTCTTCCGTGCTGCCATATTCGATTGGAGTGCAGCCAATTACGATGAGGCTGAACAGCAATCCTGTACAAAAAACCTGAAGGTAGCGAGCGTTTTTCATATTGCACCAGTTGTCCGTGTCGCAATGCGATCTTGTTTCAACTTCCATTGCAACCAGATTGTGTGGTCAAACGCTAACAGAAATATCAGTAACCGCAAAAGCACGCGACTTCCCGTCGGAGTTTAACCATGCACCCCAACCCCGCCTTTCGTAAAACCACAACGGCCCGGAATATTGCCTTCGCCCGCGAGCGGAGCTTTGGCCTGCTCTCGCTAAACGCTGATCCGACACCTTTGCTGAGCCATATTCCGTTTCAACTGTCGGAGGATGGCAGTCGGCTGGAGGCACATCTGGTTCGGTCCAACCCAATATTGCGGTTGTTGGACAACCCCAAACCCGCGGTGATCGCAGTGAGTGGAGGTGATGCGTATATTTCACCGGATTGGTATGGAGTCGAGCAGCAGGTGCCGACCTGGAATTATGTTGCCGTGCATGTCCGCGGCGTATTGCGTGCGTCACCGCAAAAAGAATTGCGGGGGGTTTTGGAATGGTTGTCACAAGCGATGGAAACCCGATTGCTGCCGAAACCGGTTTGGACGCTGGACAAATTGACCGGTGAAACATTTGGCAAGATGTCCCGGATGATTGTGCCCATTGCTATGGATGTGGATCAGATAGACGGCACTTGGAAGCTGGGACAAAACAAACCGGACGGCGCTGCACGGGGTGCGGCTGAGAGTTTGGGTCAGGCTGGATTTGGCGCAGAAGTTGCCCAATTAGCCGCGCAGATGCGGGAACCGCCGGATTGATTGTTTGAATTTCGAGAGAATCGTTCATAGGTTATGAATTCAGGAGGCTCGCTCATGGCATTACCACTTACCCCGATTGCAATCACCGCCGCCCGCTACGGAACAGTTGCTGTGGTGGCCTACTATGCGGCGCGTAAAGTGAAACTTTCCCAGACCGATCAGGCCGTTGAAGACTCACTGGACAGGGTCGAAGAAGGCGTTTCGGCACATAAATGCCGGGACGCACCGCAGGCCAATGCATCAACGAGGTGGCGGAGGGTGATCCGATTGGGCGATACCGGGCCGGGGTTTGAAATTGACATTGCTGCCATGGGGCGGATCAGAATCAAAAGGATTTGAAAGATATGAAGCTCTATTCAGCGATGCCGTCGCCTTTTGCGCGGAAGTGTCGGGTGTGTGTGATTGAAAATGATTTGGAAGACGCGGTGGACATCGTCGCGGCGGGTGGATCGCCGCTGGATGCCAGCAATATGCCAACATCCCATAATCCGCTGGGAAAGATTCCGGCGCTGGAGCGTGGCGACGGCCCGGCAATTTATGACAGCCGGGTCATTACGCGATATCTCGACCAACATGCGACTGGTTCACTTTATCCTGAAGCAAGACTGTGGGAAACGCTGACTTTGGAAGCCACAGCCGACGGCATTCTCGATGCGGCGGTATTGATGGTTTACGAGGCCCGGTGCCGGGATGAAGCTATTCGGTCAACCGATTGGGTCGAAGCGCAATGGTCAAAGATTGCGCGGGCGCTCAATGCTGTTGAGGATCGCTGGATGAGCCATCTGGCGGGGCCGTTGGATATGGCTCAGGTGGCCGTCGGCTGCGCGCTGGAGTATCTGGATTTCCGCCATCCGGAGCGGAATTGGCGGGCGGCGCATCCGGCGCTGGCTGAATGGCAGTTGGAATTCTCCAAGCGGCCGAGTATGGCTGCGACCCAGCCGCGGGATGTTTAATCTCTGATCTGTCGCAGCGCCTCGGACACCGCCATTCCCGCGCACATCGCCACGTTCAGACTGCGGGCAATGCCGGACATTGGTAATTTGACGTGAGCATTGCAGGTTTCATGCACCGATTGCGGAACTCCGGCGGTTTCGCGGCCAACAACCAGCGTGTCGCCCGGTTGAAATGCAAAATCCCACAAGACTGTCTCGGCTTTTGTGGTCAGCAGAACCAGACGCGGGATATTTGTGCGGTCCAGATATGACTCCCACGAATCATGCCGCGTGAGATCAGCAATATCAGCGTAATCCATCGCGGAACGTTTCAGGGATTTGATGGAGAGCGGGAAGCCGCAGGGCTCGATAATGTCCAGCGGCACCCCAAAGCAGGCTGACAATCGGATTATTGCCCCCAGATTTGGTGCGATATCGGGTTGGTATGCACACAGGCGCATGAATGGTCCTTTGGCGGTACGTGCGGCGCAAAGTCCCTAGACTAATAAATTGCCGCTGTGTAGTAACGTTTGACGGACCGAGATGTCTCGACCGACCCAGTTACTATGGCCCATTAACAGGGCCGCGCAAGGCAATGGAGAAGCACGTGTCTCATTCTGATGACCTGGCAGAGGGCAGCCGCCGCGACTTTCTGTATGTGGCGACGGCGACAACAGGTGCGGTAGCCGCCGCGGCCGCGATTTGGCCCCTCGTTAACCAGATGAACCCAAGCGCCGATGTTCAGGCATTGTCGAGCATCGAAGTTGACATTTCCGGGATAGAGCCGGGCACCCAGATCACCGTGAAATGGCGCGGCAAACCGGTCTTCCTCCGCCGCCGGACGGCTGACGAGATCGCGGCGGCGCGGGCCACCAGCCTGGAAGACCTGCCCGACAACGACAGCCGCAACGCAAATATGCCGGGCGATGCAGAAGACACCAACCGGGCGCTGGACGAAAGCGGTGAATGGCTGGTGATGATTGGTGTGTGTACGCACTTGGGCTGCGTGCCCATTGGCAACGGTTCTGGTGACTTTGGCGGCTGGTTCTGCCCCTGTCACGGCTCGCACTATGATACATCCGGACGTATCCGTAAGGGTCCCGCACCGCAAAACCTTCCGGTGCCGCTTGCGGTGATGACCGGCACAATAGTCAAGCTCGGTTAGGGGGAAAGATCATGGCTGGAATTCCACACGATCATTACGAGCCGAAGTCGGCAATTGAAAAATGGCTGCATGTCCGTTTACCGATTGTTGGATTGATTCATGGGACACTGATGATCCCGACGCCGAAGAATCTGAACTGGATGTGGATTTTCGGCATTGTTCTGGCGTTTTGTCTGGTGCTGATGATTGCGACCGGCATTCCGCTGGCGATGCATTACACACCGCATGTTGACATGGCATTTGACTCGGTCGAGCACATCATGCGCGACGTCAACGGAGGTTGGGCAATCCGTTATGTCCATATGACTGGTGGTTCGCTGTTCTTCTTTGCGGTTTATGCCCATATTTTCCGGGGACTGTACTACGGGTCCTACAAGGCACCGCGCGAAATCACCTGGATCATCGGCATGCTGATCTTTCTGGCGATGATGGGCACTGCATTTATGGGTTATGTATTGCCTTGGGGTCAGATGTCATTCTGGGGTGCAACCGTGATCACCGGTCTGTTTGGCGCAATCCCGGGCATCGGTGAGCCGATTCAGACATGGCTGTTGGGCGGTCCGGCAGTTGACAATGCGACACTGAACCGTTTTTTCAGCCTGCATTATTTACTGCCATTCGTGATTGCCGCCCTGGTTGCAGTCCACATCTGGGCATTCCACACAACTGGCAACAGCAACCCGACCGGTGTTGAAGTGCGCCGCGGCTCCAAAGAAGAAGCGAAGAAAGACACGGTTCCATTCTGGCCATACTTTGTGATCAAGGACCTGCTGGCTCTGGTTGTGATTCTGGCGGTATTTTCTGCAATTGTAGGGTTCATGCCGAACTATCTTGGCCACCCTGACAATTATATCGAAGCCAACCCTTTGGCCACTCCAGAGCATATTGTTCCGGAATGGTACTTCCTGCCGTTCTACGCGATCCTGCGGGCATTTACCGCTGATGTGTGGGCTGTACAGCTTGCCAATTTGATCACGGCCGGGATTGTGGATGCGAAATTCTTTGGAGTGGTGGCGATGTTCGGCTCTATCGCGGTGATGGCAGTTGTTCCCTGGCTGGACACTTCTTCGACCCGGTCCGGCAAATACCGCGGGTCGTTCAAATGGTGGTTCTGGTTGTTGGTTGTCGATTTTGTGGTCCTGATGTGGTGCGGTGCGCAGCCTGCGGAACCGCCGTATTCCAACATCGCGCTGATCGGTTCAGCGTATTGGTTTGCATACTTCCTGCTAATCCTGCCGCTGCTGGGCGTGTTCGAAAAGCCGAAAGATCTGCCGGAAACTATCGAAGCAGATTTCGATGCCCATTACCCGCCGAAAGACGCACCAGCGTCGCCGGCTGAATGAGAAAGAAGAGGGATCTAGAGATGAAAAGCAGCATCCTTAGCGCACTCGTTGCATTCGGCCTGAGTCTGGGCAGCACTGCTGCTGTGGCGGCGGAAAGTGAAGCCCACATCGAGGATTTCGCGTTTTCCTTCGAAGGCCCGTTTGGTAAATACGACCAGAACCAGTTGCAACGCGGCTTGCAGGTATACACCGAAGTCTGCGCTGCCTGTCACGGGTTGCGGCTGGTCGCGTTCCGCAATCTCGGCGACCCCGGCGGCCCAAGCTACAGCGCCGAAGAGGTCAAGGCATATGCGGCCAATTACGATATCTACGACGCAGAAAAGGACGAAGACTTACCGGGCAAGCCGTCCGACAAGTTTCCGGCCAATGATGGGGTTGGCGCACCTGACCTGTCACTGATGGCCAAAGCGCGGGCCGGGTTTCATGGTCCGAACGGTCTGGGCATCAACCAGATTATCAAAGGCATGGGTGGGCCGGAGTATATCGCGTCGATCCTGACCGGTTATGACGGACATGAAATAGAAGAAGCAGGCGCGGTGCTTTACGGCAACACAGCGTTTCCGGGCGGCAAGATTTCAATGGCACCGCCATTGGAAGACGGTCTCGTAGAATACGCCGATGGTCACAATAATGATGAGCACCACATGGCGGAAGACGTCTCGGCGTTTCTGATGTGGGCAGCCGAACCAAAAATGATGGTGCGCAAACGCTCGGGTCTGATCGCGTTCCTGTTTTTGGGGTTGCTCGGCGTGATGCTGTATCTGACCAACAAGAAACTGTGGGCTCCGATCAAGCGCAAGGGCTGATCGCTGCTTACAATGAATTGGGAGAGGCGGGTTTGGGGCCCGCCTTTTTGTTTGTGTAGGTGCTCAGTACGGCTGTCATCCCGGTGTAAACGGCGACCTCCTGCCGCGTCGTACAAGTTTGAGAGTGGTCCCTATTTTTGTGGGGATGATGTGCGCCTTAAACTCCCAAATACTGCTTTAACGCCTCTGGCGGATCGGCAAACAGCGTATCTGTGTCCACGGGAGCATTGGCCACGCCGTCAGCAATCAATACCGTTTGATCAGTGATATACTGCGCATCTTCGGGTTGGTGAGTGACCATCAGCAGGGTAGCGCTGGTGCCGTCTACAATCTCGGCTACCAGATCGAGCATCTCGTGTTTCAGCGCCGGTCCAAGTGCCGCGAAAGGTTCGTCCAGCAGCAATACCGGTTTTTCGCGCAACAACGAGCGGGCGATTGCAACCCGCTGTTGCTGGCCGCCGGAGAGTTCTGCGGGGCGTTTAGTCCCCTGGCCTTCCAGCCCGACGCGGGCAAGGGCGTCCCAAACAACCTGCTTCTGTGCAGCATCCAGCTTCAGATTGGGTTTCAAACCAAGGCCGATGTTCTGCACAACAGTCAGATGCGGAAACAGGTTGTGATCTTGAAACAACAGTGAGAAGGGACGTTTTGCAGGAGACACCGCGCTGATGTCCGTCTGGTTGTAGAGGATGCGACCCGACTCGAGTTCCTTGAACCCGGCGAGCGCGTTCAGGATGGTGCTCTTGCCGCCACCAGATGGCCCGAGCAAGGCGATCTTGTGGCCTTCTTCGATCTGGAAGTCGGCGGTGAGCTTAAACTCACCCTGGCGAAGATGAACGTTATCGAATGTGATGGTCAAGGCGACCTCCACGGTCAAACACCCAAAACAGGGCCAGGCTGGTGGCGATCAGCAGCAGCGCCACGCCACCCGCTGCGCCAGTCTGATAGGCGGCCATCAGGCGATACATGGTTAGCGGCAAGGTTGCCATATCGGGTGGTGCAAATAACGCGATGACTCCAAGGTCACCCATCGACAACGCCGCGGACAAACCGGCAGCGAAACCTACCGGGCGTTTCAAGCGCGGCCATATCGCGAGGCGGAACAGTGTCCAGCCTTCCATACCCAGCGAGTTTCCCAGCCTTCCGTAGGATTTTTCAGTGCGTAGCATTTCGGGCAGGATGATACGCAGCGCGAAGGGCAGTGACATGATGGCGTTGACGATCATGGTGATTGGCAGGGCCCAGAGAAACGGATCAACAAAGGGGTTGAGGAAAATGAACAGGCCGGTGCCGATGACTAACGGGGATGCGGCCAGAGAGAGGAACCCGATGACTTCCATAAGCTGAGAGGTGCGTTTCCGACGGCGCGATACACTGATGATGAGACCGGACAGGGTCAAGGTAAGGATGATCGCCAACAGGGACGACGCGACGGCGATGACGACGGAATTGAAAAAAGAGGGCCAGACCTGGGATGGGAGCAACAGCAGGTTTGGTGCGCCCTTGATCAGAATGGCAATCAATGGCGTGAATAGAAACACCGCCACCAGCAGCAGCAGGAACCGATCCTGGGCGATCAGGATCGGTTCCTTGCCGTCCCAACGGCGCGGCGGGCGGCCCACGCCGATCGCGAAACTCTGTGGTTTGGCGATGTAGAGGGTGGCAACAGCGGTTACAGCGCAGAGGCCGAATTGGATGACAGCTAGAAGAGCGGCCTTGGACAGATCGAAGTCAAAGCGCAATGCTTGATAAATGGCAAGCTCGACTGTGGTGGCTCTAGGACCGCCGCCAAGCGCGAGGGCGACGGCAAAACTGGTGATGCACAGAAGGAATATCAAAAGGAACGCTCCGGGGGCAACAGCGCGGAGCATGGGGCGTTCGAGTTGGTGTGAAACGTCTGACGTGGTCATACCGAGTTGCGCTGCAAGACGAAAATGTTCCAGTGGGATCGCCAGCCAGCCCTGCAGGATCAGGCGGGTAGCCAGCGGCAGGTTGAAGAATACATGCGCAAGCACCACGCCGGAATAGCCGTAGATGTTGAGAGGTTCGATCCCGAACAGGCCAAGAGTGTCGCTTATGTAGCCCGATCGGCCCCAAACCGCGATAATACCCAGGACTGCCACAATACCGGGCAGGATAAAGGGTGCACCCAACAGCGACGTCATCAGTTGCCGGCCGCGGAACCTGCGACGGGCCAACGCACGGGCGGTTGGGATTGCAACAGCAACGCTGATCGTTGCCGAGATCAGGGCCTGCGAAACCGTAAAACGAACTGCAGCCCAGTCGGCGGGCCCAAGACCCTCTTGAAAGGTGGCTTTGGACCAGACGGCCAGAACTGTGCCAAGGGTCAGCAGGAGGAGGAGGGCCAGGGCCCCCCCGCCCGCCAGCACTCTTGTGGCACTCAGCGGCTGAGCGCGGTCAGCCATTCTTGCAGGGCCTCATCCCTGATTTTTTCTGCATCTTCAGCCGAAACGATCAGACTGTCAGAAGGTGTGATTAGGGTTTCGAACCCTTTCGGCAGACCTTCCAACGGAAACACTGCGGGATACATCCAATTGGTGGTCGGGATGATAGACTGGAACGCCGATGAAGTCATAAAGGCCAGGAACTGGTCAGCGAGCTCCGGCTGGTCCGTCGACGCGATCTTGGCGGCGACTTCGATCTGCACATAATGGCCTTCGTCAAAAGACGCGGCGGCTTTGCTGCCGTCCTGTTCGGCTATCAGGTGATAGGCTGGCGATGTGGTGTAGGACAAGACCATATCAGCCTCGCCCTCCAGAAACATGCCATACGCTTCGGTCCATCCTTTGGTTACAGTCAAAATGCGGGGCGACAGGCCGGTCCAGATATCCTCGGCTTTGCTGCCATAGGCTGTTTTGATCCAGAGCAGCAGCCCAAGCCCTGGGGTGGAGCTGCGTGGGTCCTGGATTATGATTTTCAGGTCTTCCGGCGCGTCGATCAGAGCCTGAAAACTGGTCGGTACGTCGGTCAATTTGGTCTTGTCATAAACAAAAGCAAAATATCCCCAGTCGTACGGCAGAAAAGTGTCGTCGTCCCACGCAACCGGAACGTCGAGACTGGTTGGTGCTGCGCCATGCGGGGCAAACAAGCCGGTCTTTTTAGCGCGCGTGGTCAAGTTTGTGTCGAGGCCCAGCACTATGTCGGCGTCAGTGCGCGCGCCTTCCAATTGCAGGCGCGACAGCAGCGCGGCGCCATCTCCTGCTCCGACAAGATTCAGATCGCAATCGCAGATGGCTTCGAAGGCCTCTACGACTTTGGGACCGGGGCCCCAGTCGGATACAAAACTGTCGTATGTGTAGATGGTTAAAACGGGTTTGTCTTGCGCGATGGCGGCAGTGGCCACAATGCACAGTCCCACAGCGAAAAGGATGGGTTTTATCATATGATCCTCCATTAGGCTGCAGACGTTGGTTGGGTAATGGACGATCCCTATACCTTCCCTCCGCCAGCATGATCCGGTTCAGGTTCAACGGGTTCGTGCGCAGCACATCTCAGCCGTATTGGCCCCCCGAGGTAAGCGCGAAAATAGAAGGTTTGCGATGCATTGCAAGAGAAATGGCCTTTCGCAGTGGGTCCAGTTGCGATAACCAACATGACCAAAGGAGAAGCGCCCTATGTCCATGAACTCTTTCGGTCATTTGTTTCGTGTCACCACCTGGGGCGAAAGTCATGGGCCGGCTTTGGGCGCAACTGTGGACGGTTGCCCGCCGAATATTCCTTTAGATCCAGACATGCTGCAGCATTGGCTGGACAAACGTAAGCCGGGGCAGAGTAAATATACGACCCAAAGGCGCGAAGCCGATGCGGTGGAAATCCTGTCGGGTGTGTTCGAAGGCACGACAACCGGCATGCCGATTCAGTTGATGATCCGCAATACCGATCAACGTTCGAAAGACTATTCGGATATTAAGGAGAAATTCCGCCCCGGACACGCGGATATTACCTATTGGCAGAAGTACGGCATCCGGGATTATCGTGGCGGCGGGCGGTCTTCGGCGCGCGAAACCGCAGCACGGGTGGCGGCTGGCGGTGTGGCGCGGCAGGCATTGGCGGCTTTGGTTCCAGGCATCCAGATTACCGGCTGTATGGTGCAGATGGGACCACATAAGATCAAGCGCGACAACTGGGACTGGGATCAGATTGAAGCGAATCCGTTTTGGACACCAGATGCAGAAGCCGCCTCTGAATGGGCCGTTTACCTTGACGCCTTGCGCAAGTCCGGCAACAGCGTTGGCGCCGTAGTTGAGGTGGTTGCCAGAGGCGCACCCGTAGGGTTGGGTGCTCCGGTCTATGGCAAAATAGACACCGATATCGCCACCGCAATGATGTCGATCAACGCCGTCAAAGGCGTTGAGATAGGTGCGGGAATGGGCGCCGCTGAACTGACTGGCGAAAACAATGCTGACGAAATTTTCATGGGGCCAAACGGGCCGGAATTTTCATCCAACCATGCCGGTGGCATATTGGGCGGGATATCCACCGGTCAGGATATCGTCTGCAGGTTTGCAGTGAAACCGACGTCTTCGATACTGAAGCCGCGCAAGACAATTACCAAGGCCGGTGAAGCAACCGAAATCGTTACCAAAGGGCGCCACGATCCCTGCGTGGGGATACGGGCCGTACCGGTTGGCGAAGCGATGATGGCTTGTGTGCTGCTCGACCATGTGTTGCTGCATCGGGGGCAGATCGGGGAAAACCAGGGGGGAATTGGCTGAATCAGTCTTCACATGGCCCGGGTTTTAGAAATTTGTACCGCAAAAATACCCGCCATGATAACCCCCACGCCGACCAAATCCTGAAGCGTCAGACGCTCTCCCAATATTATCGCAGCGATTCCAACGCCCAAAAACGGATTCAGAAAATGGTAGGTCGAGGCTCGGGTGGCACCGATACGCTCAACCAACACAAACCAGATCACAGTGGCTAACATGCCTGGAATGAAAACGGTGTAGGCAAAAGCCGCTCCGAGCAAAGGTGTCCACGTTATAGATGGGTCTTCCAACAAAAGGGCCGGAATGATCAACACAGCGCTGCCCACCAGCATTTGCAGGCCGACCACCATCAAAAGGTTGCCTTTTGACGACGCTGATTTGACCGAGAGTGTGGCGGCGGCCAGTGCCATCACACCGATGATGCAATACAGGGCGCCGAGCCCATCAATCCCACCACTGAAACGGCTGGACATGATAATTGCGACACCGGAAAACCCGACGATCAACCCCAACGAGCCCAGCCAACCCGGGCGATCGTTCATGAACAATGCGCCGGCGAGCCCAACCAGCAACGGCATGGTGCTGGCGATAATCGACGCCAACGACGCCTCGATCCGCTGCATGGCCATAAAAAACAGGCCCAGATAAAGCGCGTTTTGACAAACGCCGAAGGTGAGCACGGCCCGCCAGTTGCGCTTGGTCAGATGCGCCCGCTGGCCCATCAGATAGGCTATTGCAATCATCAGGGAGCCAGCTATCAGGAAGCGAAGAGCGGAAACCGTCAGCGGCGGAGCCTGCAGAACAATGATCCGGGCAGACGTAAATGCTGAACTCCACATCAACGCAAAGGCAATGCCCATCAGTACGGAGCGGGTATCCACAAAGTGATCCTCCAAATAGAAAAGGCCGCGAAACGCGGCCCTCTCATCACATCAGAAACCGGATCACATCAAGCGTTGATCACGTCCTTCAAAGCCTTTGCGATGGTCACCTTGGCAACGCGGTCGGCTGCCTTATGCATCTGTTCTCCAGTTGCCGGGTTGCGCACCATACGGTCTGGGCGAGCCCGGCAGGAAAATTTGCCAAGTCCGGGTAGGGTAACTGCGCCACCAGCGGCCACTTCTTTGGTGATTATATCGGTCAGAGCGCCGAGGTATTCGTTTACAGATTTTTTGTCAGATCCGGTCGCTTCGGACATCGCAGAAACGAGTTGGGATTTTGTCATTGGTTTTTGAGACATTATACTGCTCCTTGTTGAAACAAACGATCCCTAGTAAGGGGTCGAGGGCAGTTAACAAGATATTGCGGTACAACACAACTATTGAGACACGTTATTTCCCATAAAAAATGGGGTTATTGTGCGATTTGGTTGGATTTTTCCTACAAGAATGCGGTTTCGTCAAAGCTGCGCAATTTCCGCGAATGCAAACGTTCCAGCGGCATGTCACGCAAACGCTCCATCGCACGGATGCCGATCAACAGGTGGCGGGAGACCTGGGTTTGGTAAAATTCGGTCGCCATGCCTGCTAATTTCAACTCGCCGTGCAACGGTTTGTCCGAGACGCAGAGCAAGGTTCCGTAAGGCACGCGAAAGCGAAATCCGTTGGCGGCGATGGTGGCACTTTCCATATCGAGTGCAATGGCACGGGATTGGCTGAGACGTTGAACCGGGCCGGAATGTTCGCGCAATTCCCAATTGCGGTTGTCGATGGTGGCGACGGTTCCGGTTCGCATAATCCGTTTCAGACTATAACCTGACAGGTTGGTTACTTCGGCCACCGCCTGTTCCAGCGCAACCTGGACTTCGGCCAGCGGCGGGATTGGAACCCAAACCGGTAGATCCGCGTCAAGGACGTGGTCTTCACGCACATAGGCATGAGCCAGAACATAGTCGCCAAGGTTTTGGCGGCCCCGCAATCCGGCGCAATGTCCAAGCATCAACCAGGCATGCGGACGTAACACTGCTATGTGGTCGGTTGCGGTTTTGGCGTTGGAGGGCCCAACGCCAATATTAACCAGTGTAATGCCGGATCCGTCTTGCCGTGTCAGGTGATACGCCGGCATCTGCGGCATCTTGCTGAGTTCCGGGATGGTGTCATCACCTTCGGTGGTGACCACGTTGCCGGGGGACACCAGATTGGCATAACCGCCTTTCCCGCTCTTCAACTGATCGAGGCTGAAGCGGATGAACTCATCGACATAGAACTGATAGTTTGTAAACAGGATGTGGTTCTGAAAATGTCTCGGTGCAGTTGCGGTATAATGTGAAAGCCGGGCTAATGAATAGTCGATCCGTTGCGCCGTGAATGGCGCCAAAGGCCGGATGCCACCGGCGCTAAATTCTGCATCGCCGTTCACAATATCATCGTTAGTCGTGCGCAAATCCGGCACGTCAAAAACGTCACGCAACGGGCGGTCGAGCGCCTCCAGGCCGACATTGGATACCTTGAAATCTTCATTCAGCGCAAAATGCAACGGCATGGGCACGTCAGATACACCAACCGATACCGCGACCTTGTGGTTTTCCAACAACAAGCTGATCTGCTGCAGCAAGTAGTTTTCAAACAGGCCCGGCTGCGTAAGGGTTGTTGTATAGGTGCCCGGTTCCGGTACATGACCGAAGGACAGGCGAGTATCAACCTGACTGTATGTCGATGTGGTAATACTCAGTTCCGGGTAATACGAGCGGTAATGCCCGTCAGGTTTGTGGCCGTTCTGAACCTGTGTGAAATGATGGCGCAGGAATTCTACGGAGCTGTCATAGATATCCTTGATTGCCGACAATGCTTCAGGCGCAGTATTGAATGTCCGCGTTTTAACCGATGCAGGCTCTATTAGGTTTGTCAAAATTGGGTTTGCGTGCAGCATCGCTTTATTCCACCAGCAATTCGGTCATTTCGAATCTGGTTACATCAACCAATCCGAGGTCAGAAATCCGCAGTTCCGGGATCACCACCAGCGCCAGCAGCGAGTGTTGCATGAAACCGTTGTTCAAAGTTGAGCCGCATTCCGCCATGGCCGCAACCATTTGATCTGCATGGCTTGCTACTGTTCCAGCAGGCAAATCGGACATCAGACCAGCGATTGGCAACCGCACCAGCGCTAGTTCCTGACCGTCTTTGAAAACGCAAACACCGCCACCGATTTCGCCGAGCCGGTTTGCGGCTTTGGCCATATTTTCGGCGTCTGTCCCAATAACAATCATGTGATGGCTGTCATGAGCCACTGTTGATGCAACGGCGCAATCAGCTGTGTACCCAAAGCCGCTGACAAATCCATTGGTCACCTCGCCGGTCGCGCGGTGGCGTTCGACCAGCGCAATCCGGCAGACATCGTTTTCCCGATCGATCTGGACCTGCGTGTCCTTTACCGAAAGCCGCGCTGTTAGCGCTTTGGTAGGTGCCTGATTTTCGACCACACCGATAACCCGGGCCTTGACTTCGTTTGCGCCAGTTGGTGCCGGAACTGCAAAGTCTGCGGCTTGAAGTGATTTACCAAGATGAACAGTCTGGCGGGCGGTATCCGGCCAACGGTATTCGACGGCGGGCAAAGTGTTTTTGCCGCCTTCGGCGAGTATCTCGCCGCGCCCTATCACTGTTTCAATCGGCAGGGAGCGCAAATCGCTGGTAAGGATTAAATCGGCCCTCCGACCAGGTGCAATTGAACCCAACTCGCGTTCTAGGCCAAAGTGTGTAGCCGTGTTGATGGTGGCCATTTGCAAAGCAACCAGCGGATCACAGCCACAGGCGATGGCATGGCGCACAACACGGTTCATGTGGCCGTCATTGACCAGAGTGCCGGAATGGCAATCGTCCGTGCAAAGGATGAAGTTGCGCGGATCAAGGCCTTTTTCCGTTACAGCTGTGATTTGTGTTTCGACATCATACCAAGCGGAACCAAGCCGCATCATCGATCGCATACCCTGCCGGACCCGGGCTATGGCGTCGGATTCACAAGTTCCCTCGTGATCATCTGCTGGTCCGCCAGCCGCATAGGCATGAAACGCTGGTCCCAGATCAGGAGAGGCGTAATGCCCCCCTACAGTTTTGCCCGCCCGCTGGGTGGCGGCAATTTCGCCGAGCATATTGGGGTCCTGATGGATCACGCCGGGAAAATTCATCATCTCTCCTAGCCCGATGATATTCGGCCAGCCCATCGCCTCGGCCACGTCTTTTGGCCCCAGTTCCATCCCCGTCGTTTCCAGTCCGGGGGCAGATGGTGCGCAAGAGGGCATTTGCACAAAGACATTGATCCGCTGCGCCATTGCTTCGTCGTGCATTTCGCGTACACCGGGCAGCCCCAGAACGTTCGCCACCTCATGCGGATCGACGAACATTGAAGTTGTGCCGTGGGGGATCACCGCCTCAGCAAATCGGCTGACGGTTAGCATACCGCTTTCGATATGCATGTGGGCGTCGCACAGGCCGGGCATGATGTAACGACCGTCAGCTTCGATCACCTGTGTGGACTCGCCAATGCAGTGGCTGGCATCGGGGCCGCAATAGGCAAACCGCCCGGCCTTGATGGCGATGTCATGGTTTTTCAGGATTTCGCGGCTATGGACGTTAACCCAGGCACCGCCGCGGATCACCATATCGGCTGGGGCACGGCCCGCCGCCACGGCGATCAATTCGGAGGCAACATCGTGCCAGCCGGGGAATGATTTGGGACTGTCAGAATTCATGGCCTAGTGTTTCACGGAGGCCAAACGACAACAAGCGGAAAAGCTATTGTTGGCTAAACGCTTTATGGGCGTTCAACTGCGAGCGCGGTGGCCTCACCGCCGCCGATGCAAATGGCTGCGATACCGCGTTTCCCGCCAGTCTGTTCCAGCGCGTTCAGTAAAGTGACCAGTATCCGGGCTCCCGATGCTCCGATTGGGTGGCCCAGAGCGCAAGCGCCGCCGTAAATGTTGACCTTTTCATGCGAGATTTGCAAATCGTGCATAAAGGCCATCGGCACCACCGCGAATGCTTCGTTGACCTCCCACAAATCAACACCGTCTACCGACCAGCCCAATTGGTTCAGCAGATTCTGCGCAGCATGAACCGGTGCGGTCGTGAACCAGCCAGGTTCCTGTGCGAATGTTGTGTAGCCTTTGATCACAGCACGGACGGGCAAATTACCAACTTCTGCCACCCTTGCGGCCGCCAACGCGAGCGCCGCTGCGCCATCGGAAATCGACGACGCGTTGGCGGCAGTTACCGTCCCCTCCGGGCGGAATGCCGGTTTGAGCTGCGGGATTTTATCGGGCCGTGCGTTTCCAGGCTGCTCGTCTAGCGCGACGGTGGATTCACCTTTGCGGCTTTTCACCGTAACCGGCGCAATCTCGTTGTTCAGAACGCCGGAGCCCTGCGCTGCCAAGGCGCGGCTGAGCGATTGCAATGCGTACCCATCCTGATCTTCTCGGGTGAATTGATAGGCCTCGGCACAATCTTCGGCAAATGTACCCATCAGGCGGCCTTTGTCATAGGCATCCTCCAAACCATCGAGGAACATATGATCAACAACCTGTCCATGCCCAAGTCGTGCACCCTGACGCATTTTCGGCAGTATGTACGGCGCGTTTGTCATGCTCTCCATGCCGCCGGCAACCATGATTTTCGCACGTCCAAGGCGCAGTTGGTCACAGGCCATCATCACAGTCTGCATGCCGGACCCACACATTTTGTTGACCGTGGTGGCCGGCACTTCTTTGCCCAAACCTGCAGCAAACCCCGCCTGCCGCGCCGGTGCCTGACCCAGTCCGGCAGGCAGCACGCAACCCATCAGCAATTCGTCAACATTCTTGGGGTCAATTCCCGCACTTACGAGGGCTGCTTTGATGGCAACGCCCCCCAATTCGGGTGCAGAACTGTCAGACAAGCTGCCGCCCAATCCGCCCATCGGAGTCCTGGATGCACCAATGATTGCGATTTGGTCCGACATGCGAAGGCTCCGTTAATTGAACGAGTGTTTAATTAACGGTGTACTGCCAGAAGTCTGGATTTGCAATCGGAAAGGCGGGATCGACTTATGGGTTGCCACTGCAGTGGGCAGGAAGCGGCGGATCGATAACGGTGCAGAGAAGAGCCCGGATACGGGCCGACCGACGGTCTCTTTTGATAGCCAGGGTATCAATTCCGACCAAACCCAGTTCCGTCTGAACCGAAAATCCACTCGAAATTCGCTGCAGAACCGGCTTTTTGGCAAAACCAGAGTCTGACAAGACAGACAAAAGCGATTTGTTTGGCATATCCGTGGGACTCGAGACGGTATGCTTCACTAGATCTCGAGACCCCATTGGCGCTAGTTGAAATGATGACAGCAGGGAAGATTCAGTCCAGGGAACCTGTTGCCCCTGAGAGTTCACCACAACATCGCGCCGCACCCGCTTGAGCATCAATTCGATGTCGATCCCAGGTGTTTCCAGATGATCGAGCAACGCACCGGTAAATGGGCTGTGCGGCCCGTTGCCGTCAAAGGCTACCTGGCCGGGTGTGGTCGCAAAGCTGATCACCGTCCCGACGCGCGGATCGGATCGCGGGCCTTGTGGTGTCCCAAAGAGTTCACCCAGTGAAACAGATTGCAATTGCACGGGGTTATCGCGGCAGGCGTCAATGAAAACAAGGCTTGTGCGCAAATTTGAGCTGATGCCTTGCAGCAGGTTTTCCAATTCCACCGCTTCACGCAAATCGTAGATATCAGCCTTGCCAAAGTCCGTCGGAAACAGGTAGCTGCGCCCCGCCAAAGTGGCACCATGGCCGGCGAAATAAAACAATGCTGTGTCCGCATCTTCGGCGCGGGTGCGGAAGAAATTGATGGCTTTGCGAAACCGATCCTGATCAAGGTTGGTCGTTAGAAACACGGTAAACCCAAGCGCAGACAGGCTTTGGCTGACAGCCTCGGCATCGCCCGTGGGATTTGCCAGAGGGGACAATTGTTCATAACTACCGTTGCCGATTACCAGAGCAATCCGGCGTTCGCCCGCTGTGACACTGTTTGCCGACAGGACAAACAGGGCGGCCAGTCGGACGACAAAACCGAGGACTTTAGTGAACGAATAGCCAGACATTCAGCACCCGTCGAGGCTCTCTTTGGTGGCAAATTCAACGCGCCGGTTCAGCGCGTCATCACCCTTGATGGCAGGCAGCGGAAGGGTTTCTCCGGCTGCTTCGGTAGCCAACCGTGTGGCAGAGATCCCCTGCTTTTCTCGCAAATAGGACGCTACTGTGTTGGCCCGGCGTTCAGACAGTTTCAAGTTGTACGCAGCATCGCCGACGGTATCGGTATGGCCAATAATTTTCAGGCAGGACGTTGACATCGCCTGAACATTCAATACATCCGACAGTCTTTTCAGATGTCCCACGAATTGCGGCTCAAGCAAAGCTGAATCAAAGGCGAACTGCACATAATACCCGTTCTCTGATTTCGCCGCGGCACGGTTGTGGCGGGCAGAACCGGCATCGGATCGGACCGCATTCAAAGGTGTTGCCGCAGCCACCCGAACAGTGGGAGCAATTGGCCGTTGAAGCGGTGCCGCCTGGACGTTTGTGGTTGCCAGCGCATCGTCAATTCTTAGCACTATACCGCGTGAGGGGCCGGTTAAGCCAATACCACAATCGCCGCTTGTTTCTGGCGACAGGGCGTGGTGGATTGCACAATTGTCGGCGTTGACTGGCAACTCAAATATGCTCTGGGCGAACATCGGCAGCCCCGGTATGCAAACCAACACCGCTGTAAAGCCACCCTGTATAAAAACTCGCATATTAAATACCTCCGATCCCGGCAAGCTAGGAAAAGAAGCTGAAGATATAGTTATCCGAGCGCCGGAGAAAAAATTCGGCGACAACATTTTGGTAGGAAAATTGTGAAATGAAAGACTGACACAGAACGTTCAGGCACATTCATGCGCAGTATTCCTTCTCATCAGATTATATCGGGCCGCATGGTCTGGCTGGATTGTTTGCGACTGATCGCCGGGGTGTCGATCGTCGGTTTGCACGCGTCATCCGATATCAACGGGCAACCTTTTCCGGATTTTGATGCCGCCGAGCGCGTGGTGCCAGTTCTGTTCCGCGCCGTGATTTACATTGCGAGGACCGAGCTGTTTTTAATGATCTCGCTGTTTCTGCTTTGCATGTCGCTGGATCGCCGCCCGCGCGGCTATGCAGAGACCATTTTGGAACAGGCGCGACGCCTGCTGGTTCCGTTTATTTTCTGGACAGCTTTTTACGCCTTCTACCGGTTTTTAAAGGCAAATTTTCTTGGATACGACGCTGGAATCTGGTCAGAACTGGGAACGATCTGGCATTGGTCGCGCTACCTGATGCTCGGTAGCGTTCAATACCACATGCACTTCCTGCCCACCTTGTTTGGGCTGGTTCTTCTGTATCCGCTCTACCGATTTTCGGTGCAAAACCCCTGGATTGGTTTGCTGGTATTTCTGTGCCTCTATACCAAACGAGAGGCGGATATCCTGATCTGGGCCAACTTTCAGGACATGCCGGGGTTTCCGTATCTGGTGCGGGGCGTGAAAATCCTGACCTACACAGGATATGGAATTGTGGCAGGCAGCTTTTACGGGCTGCTCAAGCAAGGGATGGATCAAAGGCGGCTTTCGGAATGGGTGTTCTTTGCTTTGGCTTCAGGTTCGCTGCTTTTTACAGTCAAATTGATCTATTCCTACAAAGTCATCTACAGCGGCGATTGGCAGTACAACTACACGCCCGCGTATTGGGCCGATTTTTTGATGCCGATTGTGTTGTTTCTGGGGTGCATGGCGGCTGGACTGAAGCGTTGGCCGGACGTTATTTCGCAGGTCGCGCCTTATAGTTTCGGCATCTATCTGGTGCACCCGGTGTTTCTGGATATTTTTGAAGTCTGGCTCTGGCAGAGCAGTATTAGCCCAACGGTTTTTGTGCTCACCAAATTTGTCGGTGCAGTTGTTCTGACTGGTGGAACGGTATGGCTCATCTCCAAAAGTACTCTGATCGGCTGGACCGTCGGGCTGCGACCTCTGCCGCTGATTGGGAACAGAAGCCAAAGACCAACGTCATGCGATAAAATACGAACCCGTCACCCCCAATACTAGGAGAATACTATGGAACTCGAAACTGCACTCCACGGCGATATCACGCTGGTAAAACTCTGCGAACCCAGACTGGATGCGGCTCTGTCCGTGCGCTTCAAAGAAGGCATGCGCGAAGTGGCAGATGCTGGCGCAGAACAGGTAGTGCTCGATCTTAGCGAAGTCACATTCATGGACAGTTCCGGTTTGGGAGCGGTGGTTGCAGTGATGAAACACCAGGGACGGGAAAGAACTTTCAAAATCGCCAATCTGACGCCTGCAGTCGACAAGGTTTTCAAATTGACGCGCATGGACAGTGTGTTTGAAATTTTAGCTTCAGCTGAAGACGCGATCAAAGGGGATATGAAAGCGACAGGATGACCGCTAAACAGGCCGTTTTGGGCGTCGATGGCCCATTCTTCATAAATGAGCTGAACTTTGATTTCAAAATTTTCAGCCAACAAGCAGAGGTGGCGAAACTGGTCGCCGAGGCCGAATTAATACTGCGTGATGGCGGCTTGAGTTCTGAACAGACAATCGAAGTTTGTTTGGTTTTAGCTGAAGCGCTCAACAATGTTGTAGAACACGGTTATTGCTTCGCAAATGACGGCGAAATTGATGTTGGGCTAATGCTATCCGATAATACGCTTTTGATATCCATCAAAGACTTCGGGTTGGAATACACCATTCCTGTATCACGCAAAAACGCCCCTTCAGATGCATCAGAGTTGGCAGCTTTGCCGGAAGGCGGGTTTGGGTGGGGGCTGATACAAACACTGACAGATGAGGTTGCGCTCAGGCGGGATGGCGGCAGAAACCATTTGAAACTAAAGAAATTTCTAGAGCTTCCGTGGAAGAAAGAATAGCTGAAAATTTTAGCTATCAAGGCCGACGTGGACCGGCTCAATTATACATTAATTTACATTGTCACCGTAGCCTCGTCTGGCCCGAACTGCTGCGGATATCCAATTGGCAGCGGAGAGTCAAAAAGGCTAATGCATGCGCGGTAACGTCGGTAAAACAAGTTTTTTTGTGGTCATCGCTTTTGTGGCGATCGCCTCAATAACCGCTGTGGTTTTGCTAGGTGGCGCCGTTGGCGAAACGATCCAAAAGAATCGCAGAGACGTTGCAGAGCGCCGCTTGCTCAGCGAACATGAGAATGCGGACAATGGCCTGGCATTCGAAGGTGGTACCCCAGGGTCGGTTGTCGAACCGACGGTTCTGGCCAACGCGTCAGGAACAACGTCGGGGTTGGGTTTTGGCAACCTGCTTTACGATACCAACTTTACCCACGATGTTGCTGAAAACCTGCCAAATCTGTTGCGCGGCGAGTTGCCGATAGCCACGACGTCGACCGAACTTGGGCACAAGCAAATCGCCACGCCGCCGAGACTTTGCGAAATGCCCGCGGATTTTTTCGAGAAATTGCAACAAAGCCAAGAAGCTCTGTCCGCCGGTTATTCAGACGACAACGCCTATGTGCGCCGTTACAAGGCGCGTCGCGGGTTTTTGAACGAACGGGAAATGCGGGCTGCCAAAGTGGCCTGGGGATATTTTGAACAATTCACACAAGAGACTACAGGCCTAGCAAATTCAGTTGGGGCATATCCATCCACAACTCTTTGGGACACGGCTTCTTATGTCAGCGGATTGGTCGCTGCGTATGAGCTTTGCCTGATCGAGAAGCCCGAATTCGACAAACGAATTCTGAAGCTTCTGACCACATTTCGCACTCTTAAACTGTTTCGACGCGAGCTGCCGAACAAGGTTTACCACACCAAAACCGGCGAACAGGTGGACTATACAAACAAGCCCGGGGAAATTGGCTATTCATCGCTCGATATTGGGCGATTTCTGGTCTGGATGCGCATTTGCCGGAACCGGTATCCTTACCTTGCCAATACCATCGATAACTTGTTGTTGAAATGGGATTTTTCAAAAGTCATAGATGAGGAAGGGGTGCTTTTTGGTGCGGCCGTCGATAAAGATACCAAAGAAACCAAATACGTCCAGGAGGGCCGTCTTGGGTATGAGGAATACGCTGCCAAGGGCTTTGCGCTCTGGGGTTTCAAACCGTATTTTGCCCATCGCGCAGAACCTTATCTGACTACAAATATTTTCGGCGTTCGGGTGCCCTATGACGGCCGCGACCCGCGCGTATTTCATTCTCAGAACTATGTTGTGACCGAAAGCTACCTGCTCGACGGGCTGGAACTGAACTGGGACCTGCCGCATGACGACAGCAGCAGTGATCAGGTTCATTCGGACGGCTGGCGGGCAGAGTTTGCGGACCGGATATATCAGGTGCAGCACAACCGGTTTGAACGCGCCGGCTATATGACTGCGCGCTCAGAACACAACGTCAAAGGCCCACCCTATTTCACCTATGACACGATATTTTCCGATGGTTATCCGTGGAACACTGTAACGCCGCGCGGCGACTATTCGCCGGACCACGCCGCTGTGGCCACCAAAGCGGCATTTGGTCTCTGGGCGCTGTGGGACACCTATTACACAGACATTCTGTATGACGCGGTCATCGAGTTGTTCAATCCGGAACGCGGCTTTTACGAAGGCCTGTATGAAACCGGCGGCGGCCATATCGAAATTCAAACCGCCAACAACAACGGCATCTTGCTGGCATCACTTTTGCACAAGGTGCAGGGCCGGATATTGACACCGGGGCGGGGTGGGTCGGAGGTTTGGTACACCAGCTATAGGGACCGGGACATTCGCATCAAACGGCAGTTGCCGGACCCACCGCAAATGGCTGACTGGCTGCCGGCTTACCGGCATCCTGCGCAATTGGAGGAAACTCAATGAGTGTTGTGACCAAATTAGTGCGGGGAGTTCTTTGCGCCATAATTCTGGCCGCGCCGTTCAAAGCCATTGCCCAGGTTAACAACCAACCCGGAGTTGAGGAGTCAACAGCCATATTGGACACGGCGGTTCTGTTCGCGATTGGCGCACGAGAAGCCGAACAGGCCATCAGAGGATCGTTCGGTTGGCCAACGTTTCAGGAAGGTTTCGTTGAAGGTGTGTATTTCCGCTTTGACCCGGACGGATACGCCCGGTTCAGCCCAAGCCCGCGTCTGGATGAAGACGTATTTGAAATCCTGTGCGCCGAGGCCAGCACCGCCTGTGTTGCCAAGAAAGGCGTTATGGACGTTGGTTTGACAGCCGCAGGACAGGTCCAGATCAAGATCAACGGAATTACACCCAACGACAGTTTTTATGTTTCGGACCGAAAGTCAGAATTACCCCTCCCGCCCAGCGTTTTCGGGCCGCTGGACCCCAGATTGGAGGCGCTGCTTGCGGGCGGAGGAGAATTGATTGTCAAACGGGAAGTTGAAACCGTGCAATCGGTCTCTTTGGCTGGGTTTTCTGCCGTTGCAACCTATTTACGCTGGGTTGCACAGCGCCAGTCGCCGCGCGTTTTCCCCCGGGGATGGCCGGTTCCCGCGCAATCGCAAAACCAGTTTGTCTCGGGCCTGACCCAGCCCAATCAATGGGTTTCACCGAACGTGGGTCCACAAGCTGTGGAAACGACTTGGCACAATCGTCAATTGCCGCAGCCTGTCAGTGGAGCGTCGCAAATCAGCGGCTCAAACCCAACAGATGTTGCTGCAAATACGCAAGTTGATTTCTTGCAACAGCAAATTCTACAATTGCAGAACAATCTGCTGCAGCTTCAGTCAGCGGCATCACTTGCTGAGGCCGGAAACAATGCCGGTCTTACATTAGCCGGAAGTTTTCCGCGGGAAACACAACTCAGAGACTTTGGACAGTCATTCGCCGAACAGGCTCAGGGCCGAAGCCTGCCAGCATCACCAGGTGGATTGGGTGTTGGTGGTGATTCCCGCTCGAGTTTCAATCAAGGCACTGTTTGGCCAAACACGGGTTCAGCAAACGGTTATAATCAAGCGGCCGTTGTTGGCCAGCAAACCGGTGCTTGGTCGCAAGAAAGCGCCGCAAACCAACAGAATCTAATGCGCCGACTGGAGTCGGTTGAGCGATCGCTTTTGGATCTGAGACGGGATGTTTCTATCCAGATATTAGAACTGAAAGACATAATTCACGCACGCGCGCAAAATCCTATGCCAAGTTCAACCATTGCGACAGGTATGACTGTTCAGACCCAACTGCCGGATACGCGAGGCGTGACGACCGGGGAAATTGGCAACGACCCGGCCAGTATTTTGGAAGAGTTGGAAAAAACTCTGCTGAACCGCCTGAGCTCCCAAACTCAGGGAGCGCTGACAACGGACTCACAGAATGCCGCAATGAATCCAAATGGCATCTCACTAAACCGGCAACTTGTGGAAGAAATTCTTGCCGAGCTTGGCCAGAGCGGCGGTTCCGGCGTGCAAGAGTTGGAAACCGGCCTTGAAACCCAATCCACCGGCACCGCTCAACCGGCCTCTGAATCCGGCGATTTTGTAACCTTGAGCGACTATATCAACCAAGTCCTGGGTCAGGAGGGTTTGGAAGCGCGAGATCCCGGCAGGTGAGGCGGCGCTTTGTTTTGGCAATGGACCGGTTAGACAGCACTATTGGGTGTTGGGCTACTGGATTCGAATGAGACGGGACGCAGTGAAATGGACCAATCCGAACAAGCACCGGCGACAATACACTCAGCGGCAAACAGCGCTTTGCTCACAAAATCGACGGCAGCGAAATATGTGGATGCGCCGCTTTGGGTGCGATTGATCTCGGGCCTTCTAGGGCTTTTCTCCAGCATTCTGGCACTGGGCGTTCCGGCTATTGTTCTGCTGTTGCTCGATCGCTCAATCAGTTCCGGAAATACCGCGTCGTTGCCCGCCCTAATGGCCTTGGGGTTGGGGACGATTTTATCCGTTTGCCTGATTGATCTGATGCGCATGAAGGCGCTGGAAAATTACTTTTCGAATGTGCGTGGTCTGGTCCTCTCACAAGATGCCTGTTTTGCAGCGTTCTGGGTATTTGCAATCCTGTTTATCCATCCTCTACTGGGCGCAGCGGCGGCGCTCAGCGGTGCAGTTCTGTATCTGCTTTGGCGGTTCCGCGGGGCAAAAACAACTTCCTCAGGTGGTATTTCCAAAACTCTCGATGTTGACCCTTTGACGATAGAAGCCGTCGGTTTGGGTGCGGCCTATATGCAAAAAGCTTCGCTCGGCGAAATATCGGCCGAAGAACAGCCGGATTTTCAGACCGTCGGCCAGGCGGCGTTGCTGAATTTCATCCAAATGCTGTCAGCACTTATTATGTTATTTACGGCAATCTCGCTGCATATGGACGGGCGAATTTCACTGGGCACCGGAATCGCCGCGATATTTCTCAACCAATATGTTGTGACGGTATTTATACGCTGTTTTCAGGTGCAATCGCTAAAACCGCAGGCCCCTGATCTGTCGTTCTTCTCCATCATAGAAAATCAGGACCGAGCGAACTTTTCAGAGCCGACGGTAGCAGAATCTGGACCCGCGCTGTTGTCGATCGAAAATCTCGAAAACCGCGGATTTGAACCACTGTCGGTTGACCTGTTTCAAGGGCTGTGCCTTGCCTTTATCGGCCCCTCGGGATCGGGTAAGTCACATGTGCTGCGGGCCGTTGCAACCGGCGAATTTAGTGAGGGCAAGATTTCCTACAAAGGCCGGAACTGGGGCCGCAATCACGGTCGCTTTCACTCGCTGAGTTATGTTCCGCCAACACCGGTCACGATGAGCGGTTCCCTGGTCGAAAATGTCACTTGCTTTGACCCGATTGCTGATCAGTTGTCAGCGATCGAACTGATCCGAAAGCTTGATCCTTACGAGGATGTTTTTCAGGCGGCGGATTTCCTGAACGACTCGGTGGACGAAAACTTCAGCGCCCAGGGGCAGGTGCTCTCGCTTGCTCGAGCGTTTTGGCTGGACCGGGAAATTATCGTTTTGGACACACCGGAAACCTATCTGGACAAGGCGTCGCGTTCGGCGCTTATGGGGTTGATCCTGCAAGCAAAAACGGATGCTAGGATCGTAATTCTGGCGACCGATGACGATTATCTGATGTCGGCAGCAGATGAGGTTATCAAGCTGGAACGTGGCTTTGTAACAGATCGAGGCCCGAAAGACGAAGTCTTGGCACGGCACCACGCCCGTTGGGTGCGGGTTTCGTTTCTGCCGACCAAGCGGGATGCTTTTCGCCTTGCCCTGTGGCTTGACACGCAATTTCCCGACGGGATGGATCAAAGATTGCAGGCGCGTGTAAAACGCACCGCACAAGATATGCTGTTCCTTGCGCCGCGGGACCGGATATTGAATTCAAATGATGAAATCCTGTTCGATTTCAAGATGAGCCAAACCGAGGTGTTCTTGACCATGCATGATCGCGGTGACGTCATTCAGGCGGAACATCTGGAAAACGCAAGTGCAGAAGGGCTGGATGATTTTGCCAGAATCGTGAACTCGGTGGACGATTTTGACCAGACCTTGCGCGAAGGGTACCGCCAGTTTTCAACACGCTTTTCTGCCGCCGGGGGTGCAGGCAATACCCCAACGTCTGCAGGGAGCTGATGTGACCTGGATTTGGAACCGCAAGAAAAAGTTGGAGAATCCGTCTCTGGTTGAAACCGATGTATTGGTTGCGCTGCGCGCTGCCCGCACCTTGACGCGTATGCATCTCAGTGCGTCGTTTGCATTGGGTGTTGCATCCTTGATCTGTACAGCGGGAGTGTTGGGGATGTTCGCCGTTTTATACACCCAAACCGTGGACCACGTTTTGCGAGTTGACGGTGTTTTGCAGGCAGTGGAACAATCAACGCCAGTAACACACAACACCGGTGGCGTGGTCAGCAATGTATTTGTCACCGATGGCCAGATTGTAACCGAGGGGCAGATTCTGATGTCTCTTGATGCCAGCGACATCCAGGTCGAGTATGATCAAGCCCGCCGCGCAGTCGCCGGTTTGATGCTGCAGTCCTTGTGCCTGAAAGCGGAAAGAGACAGACAGACCAAGGTGTTGGTGCCCCCTGAACTGCGCGTCGTGCTTGGACGATTGAACCAAATTGAAAAACTCAAACGATCCGTTCGCGATTGTAAATCGCAGTTGCTTCAGGCCGCTTTGCAAAGGCTGAAACACCGCGGTGAGCGGGCGGCTTTGCAGGATCAGGTCATTCTTTACACCCGGCTTTCCAAAGCGGACCATTCTTTGCGGAACCGGCTTCACCAATTGGGTTCCGAAGCTGGTGCAAACGACCTTCAGGATGTTTTGAGTCAGCAATCTTTGGTGAAAACGCTGCGCAATTCTATCAGGCTTTCAGAGTTGCTCCAGAAACTTACCGCGTTAAAGGTAAACGACGAAACCGGACGCTTGGGCCGCGAGGATGGTCTCGCCCGCCAGCTCGACAGCATAACCGATGCACTGGCTCAGGCTGAATCGCGACTGTCAGAACTGGATCAATTGCAGCGAAACCGGTTTGTATTTGCATCAAACAGCGGTCGCGTACAACGACTGCGGATCAAAGAAGGCGGCAAACGCATCGCGCGCGGCGCCTATATTTTGGAAATAGCACCCTTAACTACAGATTTTGAAGTATTGGCAACAGTAAGGGTCGCTGATTTGCCCTATGTCAGAATTGGCCAGTCGGTAACGGTGGGGTTATCATCCGGCCTGCCCCGGCCAATTATGGTGCCCGCGGTCATCGCTGGAATCACCAAGGCGACGGAAAACACCCGCACCCTGTCGATCGCAATCCGACGCGAGGATCTGAACAAACGCGACCTGCTGATTGGCGAACGCTCGCTGAACGGTCTGGGAGAGCGGTCAGAAGCGTTGATCGAAGTGCAGGCGGGAAACGCCCTGAAATCTCTACGTAATATATTGCTAGGCAATGGCTCGGATCCGGCGATCTGAATTATAACTGGCCAATCCTGCAACAGGTATGGCCTTCTAACCAAGTCCCCCAACGCCGAAAATTACCACAAAAATCCAACGACCAGTTTGCACCGACTCAAGACTTCTGCGAGGTTTGTGGCAAGTCTGTCTTTCGAGGATATTGCAATGCGTTTTACCCAGCAGTTTACCACTATTCTGGCCGCAGTTTTTATTGCGACCTTTATTCCCGCCACCGGTTTTGGTCAGACGACCGAGGCGCCGATGCCGGAACGGCGGGTTATCCTGTCTGAGAACACTGATTTTTACGGCTCGGACCTACGCAATATTTTTGATGTAAGCTACGCAAGCTGCGAGGCGCAGTGCCTGGCCGATGTTCAGTGTAAGGCGTTCACTTACAATGAAAAATCGGCGGCCTGTTTCCCAAAATCAGCAATTGGTGAACGGTCCGAATTTGAAGGTGCAATATCGGCTGAGGTTGTTGAAGCAGACCCGAAAATCCTGGCTCAGTCGCGCCAGCGTGCGGCGGTACTGTCATTTCTACCAGACAGCTACGTCGGCACGGCCGCGAAAGTGGCAAAGCGGAACGGTTCGTATTATCCCACAAACGGATGGACAGCACCCAACCTGATCGTAATTGCCATCAGGCGCGAGGCAGAAGGCAATTTGATGCGGGCGATCGAGCTGTATCTGGCTGCATTGAATATCGATGATGCTGCAGACGGGTGGGTCGAAGTCGCCAGGCTTGCCAACCTCGTCAAAACCAACAACAGCAGACAGCGGCAATTGATCCGCGAAATCGGCCCCGGGGCTGCGATCAACGGCTTTCTGCGGGCGCGCTCCAAGCCGGCCCAGGCCACGGCATTGACCGAGCTTGCGCGGGCATTGGAGAAAAACAACAATGGCCGTTTGTCTATTCCCGTATTGCGTTTGGCGCAGAACCTTGCTCCGCGCCGGGAAACCGAAGAAGCCATTGACCGTGCGGTTGCGCTGTTCGGATTCCGCATCACTGATCACCGGGTTGATCACAACGCGGAGCAACCGCGGGTTTGCGCGGAATTTTCCGAACCTTTGGTCAAGGCCGGAGTTGACTACGCCGATTTTGTGAAGGCCGAAATCTCCGGATTGGCAGTAGAGGCCACTGACCGCCAGCTGTGTGTCGAAGGGGTTCAACATGGCCAAAACATCCGGTTGACGATCCGCCAGGGTCTACCGGCTGCCAGCGGTGAAGTTTTGTATAAATCAGTCGAGTTGAACATTTATGTACCGGATCGGGATGCAAACGCCCGGTTTGCCGGGCGCAGCTATATCCTGCCGAAACGAGACGGTGCCACGATCCCACTGGTTTCGGTCAATCTGAATCGCGTCCGCCTGACGATTTATCGTGTCGGTGATCGCAACCTGCTGCGCTCAATCCAAGTCGGGTTATTTTCCAATCCGGTTTCCAAGTGGGACCTGGGCGAACTCGGCTCGGAGATTGGCCAGAAAGTCTGGACCGGCGAGGCTGATCTTGATGTTGTCTTGAACCGTGAAGTCACCACAGCCCTGCCAATTGGCGATGCGATTTCAGAATTTCAGCCCGGCGTCTACGCGATGACCGCGCAAAATCCTCATGAAGAAGTAGATGGGTCCCTGTCGACACAATGGTTTGTGGTTTCCGATTTGGCAATCTCAACGTTGGTCGGCAACGATGGTTTGCATGTATTCACCCGATTGCTTGGTAGTGCAGAGCCGGTGGCTGAGGCAAATGTCCAACTGTTGGCACGCAACAATGAGATACTGGGCGAAGCCACGACAGATGCGTCGGGCTATGCCCATTTCGCGCCCGGTCTGGTGCTTGGAAATTCCGGAAATGCACCGGCTCTGATAACGGTCGCAACTGCTGACGGCGATTTTGCTTTCCTTGATCAGGCGGCTGCCGAATTTGATCTTTCGGATCGCGGTGTTGCCGGACGCCCCGCGCCACCGCCAATTGATGTATTTCTGGCCACCGACCGGGGTGCTTACCGACCGGGTGAGCAAATTCACGCAACCTTGTTGTCGCGGGATCACAAAGTGGTGGCGATGACCAACCTGCCACTGACGCTGGCTCTATTCCGCCCCGACGGTGTGCGGTTTGGCGAGCGGTTAGTTTCCGATGCGGGCGCAGGGGGTGGCACTGCCATGTTCAGCCTGCCCGGTAATGCCAAGCGCGGCACCTGGAAGCTGCGGGTCTTTGCTGACCAGGACGCAGCGCCACTGTTAGAACAGCGGTTGCTGGTCGAAGACTTTGTACCGGAGCGGATCGATTTTGACCTGGCCATGCAGACTGCACCGGTCCGGTTGAATGACCGCCCCGTTGTCTCCGTCAATGCAAAATACCTCTACGGAGCTCCAGGGGCAGACCTGGCCGCCGAAGGTGAGGTCAAACTGACCGCTGCGGCGAATTTGCCGGGCTATGAGGGTTATCATTTTGGTCGCGCGGACGAGGGCTTCAGCCCACGCTACGCCTCGATAGAAGGCACCCCGCGCACTTCCGAAGACGGCAGTTTGGATATTGCCCTGGAATTGCCGACGATTGAGGAGGTTTCAAAACCCCTGACAATCGAAGCATTCATCCGTCTGCGCGATGGCTCCGGCCGCCCGGTAGAGCGGCGCATATCTGCACCGCTCGAACCCGCTGGACCGATGATCGGCATCAGGCCTTTGTTCGACGCGCAGGCGGGCGAAGGCAGCTTGGCCGAGTTCGATGTAGTCGCTGTTGGTTTGGGCAATGCACGGATTGATCTGCCGAAGGTTGGATGGGTGCTGAACCGGATCCGGACCTCCTATCAATGGTACGAAAGCTATGGAGACTGGTCCTACGAGCCAATCACGCGGCGTGAAAGAATCGCCTCTGGTGAAGTCGCTCTGACTGCCGACGACGTGGCCCGGATATCCGGGCAAGTGGATTATGGCCGCTACGAGGTAAAACTCACCAGTTTGGAGGAACCCTACACGGTCAGTTCCTATCAATTCTCAGCTGGTTGGTATGTGACAGCGGGGTCTGAAGACACGCCAGACACTTTGCTGGTGGCGCTGGACCGGGAAAGCTATGCGGTCGGCGACACTGCCAAGCTGCGGATCGACGCCCGGTTTGCCGGCGTGGTCCAGATCGCGGTTCTGAGCGACCGGCTGATCGAATCCCGTTCCGCCGAATTGACCAGAGGTGCCAATGCAATTGATCTGACCGTGAGCGAAGATTGGGGTGCCGGTGCTTATGTCACCGCAACTGCGATCCGCCCAATGGATGTTGTCGCTGGCCGGAACCCGTCGCGGGCGTTGGGTCTGGTTTTTGCGAAGGTCGATCCCGGTGCAAAACTGTTGAACGCCAGCTTTGTCAATGAAGCAGAAGCGCAGCCTCGCAGCACGATGACCGCACAGCTAAAGCTTGACGGGATCGAACCTGGGAATGCGGTGTATGCCACAATCGCGGCTGTGGACGTTGGTGTGCTGAATTTGACCGGTTTCAAAACGCCATCGCCAGACGACCACTATTTTGGCCAACGCCGGTTGGGCGTTGGTATTCGGGACGTCTACGGGCGTCTGATCGACGGGTTGCAGGGAAACCTCGGGCGCCTGCGTTCCGGTGGCGACAGTCTGGCGCAGCAGCGCCTGAACAGCCCGCCGCCAACCGAAGAGGTTTTGGCAGAGTTTTCCGGCCTGCTGGTGGCGGACGAAAACGGCATGGTGACGGCGGATTTTGACTTTCCGGACTTCAACGGAACCGTGCGACTGATGGCCGTGGTCTGGTCCGACACAGCCGTGGGCCACGCCGAACAAGACGTTCTGGTGCGCGATCCTGTCGTACTGACGGCAAACACCCCTCGATTTTTGGCACCGGGCGATGAAGCCACTGTTTTGGTGGAGCTGGCGCATGTCTTTGGGCCAATCGGAGAGTTTGAATTCCGAGTCAGTTCCGGCGAAGAACTAATTCTTCCACCAGTAATCATGAGCGTCGAGTTGGCTGACAAAGGGCTCCGGAGGATTTCGATCCCAGTTCAAGCCGGGGCACCGGGTAGGCCAGAGGTCAAAATCGAACTTGCTACTCCGGATGGAAAGACGCTCCGCAAGACGATCCGGCTGGCGATTCAATACAACGACCCGGAAATTGCCAGACAGACGCGCTTGCAACTGGCGGCTGGTGAAGCGTGGAATATCGACTCCAACACTTTGGCCGGCCTGCATTCCGGCACCGTGCGGGCAACGCTGGCGGTGGGTCCAATAGCCCAGTTCGACGCCCCGGGATTGTTGTCGGCATTGAACCGCTATCCGTACGGATGCACGGAACAGATCACCTCAAAAGCGATGCCTCTGCTCTATTTCGAACAACTGTCCTCGGCGCTGGGTTTGGCCAATCCGGCACTGGTGAAAAAGCGTGTCGCACAGGCAATTACCGGTGTTTTGTCCAACCAAGCCAGCAACGGCGCCTTTGGGCTGTGGCGGCCCGATAGTGGCGATCTGTGGCTCGATGCCTATGTGACCGATTTCCTGAGCCGCGCACGCGTGCAGGGGTTCGACGTGCCGGATCTGGCCTTCGAACAGGCGATAGCCAACTTGCGAAACCGCATCAATTATGCGTCCGACTTTGAGCGCGGCGGCGAAGATGTGGCCTATGCACTGATGGTTCTGGCACGGGAAGGCAACGCCGCGATCGGTGATTTGCGCTATTATGTTGATACTCGGGCCGAAGCTTTTGCCACGCCGCTGGCGCAGGCGCAGATGGGCGCGGCACTGGCCTCTTACGGCGATCAGTCACGGGCGGACCGGATGTTCCGTTTGGCCTCGCAACATATCCTGAAACCGGAGCCGTCCAACGGCTGGCGCTCGGACTATGGCTCGCATTTGCGCGATGCTGCGGCGTTGCTGGCGCTAGCTGTAGATTCCGGCAGTCAGGTTGTGGATCAGGCGGCATTGGTGCGGGCCATAACCCGCGCGCCGGTTGCCAACCGCTCGACGCAGGAGAATCTGTGGTCGTTGATGGCAGCGAACGCCCTGACGCAGGATACCGCACAGGAAGGATTTTCGCTGAACGGGGTCGCGATGACCGGGCCATTGGTGCGCTCGCTGAGCGAAGCCGAACTGTTCTCCGGACAAACCTTGCGAAACGACAGCGCTCAGCAGGCAACATCCGTGGTAACTGTCTTTGGCATACCCTCGGAACCAGAACCGGCGGGTGGCACAGGCTACAAGATCGAGCGGGTCTATTATTCGCTTGAAGGCGAGCAGGTTTCACCGTCTGCGGTCACCCAAAACACCCGACTGGTGGTTGTCCTGCGGGTGACCCCGTTCCGGGAAGCCGAGGCCCGGTTGATGGTCAACGATCCGTTGCCTGCGGGGTTCGAAATTGACAATCCGAACCTGATTTCCGGCGGCGACATTAGCGCTTTGGATTGGCTGACGTTGAATGCGGCGCCGGAACATGCGGAATTCCGCACCGACCGCTTTCTGGCCGCGGTAAACTGGGCTGGGCGCGAGCCGTTTTCGCTGGCGTACCTAGTCCGCGCGGTGTCACCCGGTCAGTTCCACCATCCGGCGGCTTCGGTCGAAGATATGTACCGGCCCGCGTTTCGCGCCCGCACCGATGCCGGTAGAATAGAGGTGACAACAAACTGATGCGGCGTGGCAGGGTCATCGGAGGCGCGATATGTTTGCTGGCTTTAACGGCCGGCGGAATTGCAGTCGACCGCTGGATTGAACGCACAGAGCTGCCAGTGCTGACGCTGCCGGTTTCTGTCACGGTAGAGGACCGCAATGGTGACTTATTACGGGCTTTCACCGTTGCCGATGGCCGCTGGCGGTTGCCCGCCGGAGTCGACAATGTTGATCCCGGCTATCTGCGTCAGCTTATCGCCTTTGAAGACCAGCGATTTTACAGGCACGGAGGCGTCGACTTGCGGGCAATGCTGCGGGCCATTGGGCAGGCAGTCTGGCACGGCAAGATTGTATCAGGCGGATCAACCTTGACCATGCAGGTGGCGCGATTGCTGGAGCAGGGCAGCACCGGAACCTGGCACGGAAAACTGCGGCAGGTGCGTGTGGCTTTGGCTCTGGAGCGTCGGTTGGGGAAAAATGAAATCCTCGACCTCTACCTGCAATTGGCACCTTTTGGCGGCAATATCGAAGGCGTAAGGGCCGCCTCGCTCACCTATTTCCGTAAGGAACCGAGTCGGCTGACCGATGCGGAAGCCGCCTTGCTGGTGGCGCTTCCGCAATCGCCAGAACGACGCAGGCCGGATCGTCAGGTGCTGGCCGCCAAAGTTGCACGTGACCGTGTATTGCAGCGAATGGCGGATGCGGGCGTACTGTCTGATGATGCCGTTTCAGCAGCAGTTCGGGAGAAGGTTCCGGGCAAAAGATATGTTTTTCAACATATTGCGCCGCATCTGGCCGAACAATTGGTGGCTGCAAATCCCAATTTATCGCGGCATCAATTGACGATAGACAAGACCGTTCAGACCGCGGTCGAGGCTTTGCTTAAAGGCTATGTAGCCAACCGGCATTCGAGCCTGTCAGCGGCTGTTGTTATTGTGGACCACCAGTCGGGCGAGGTGGTTACGTCAGTCGGGTCGCCGGATTATTTGGATTTCGCTCGCGGGGGTTTTCTCGACATGACCCAGGCGGTTCGCTCGCCGGGGTCGACGCTGAAACCACTGATCTACGGACTGGCGTTCGAAATGGGCCGCGCGCATCCGGAAACGGTGATTGATGACAGGCCAACTCGGTTCGGGAATTACGTGCCGCAGAACTTTGACAATCAGTTTCACGGCGCTGTGCGGGTGCGGCAAGCGCTGCAATTGTCGTTGAACATTCCGGCGGTTGCGCTGTTACAAGAGGTCGGCCCGCCGCAATTGGTGGCCCGGATGAGGCGTGCCGGAGTTAAGCCGAAATTTCCATCATCAGAAGCTCCCGGTCTGGCCATAGCGCTGGGCGGGCTTGGCGTGTCGCTGAACGACATGGTTGCGATTTACGCTGCGATAGCACGGGGTGGCGAACCGGTGGAACTGACCTATGCAGCTGATGAAGTTAGGGCAAAGTCAACGCGACCGCCGGTATTGGGAAAGCTGGCGTCATGGTATGTCGCCGATATTCTGTCGGGTATGACGCCGCCTGAAAACGCACCCCGAAACACGCTGGCTTACAAAACCGGCACCTCATACGGCCATCGGGATACCTGGGCCATCGGGTTTGACGGGCAACATACCATCGGCATCTGGCTCGGCCGCCCTGACGGGGCTGCGATGCCAGGAGAGCTGGGGCGGGACCTTGCCGCTCCGCTGTTGTTTGAAAGCTTTGCCTTGTTGAAACCGGAGCTTACGCCACTGTCACAGCCACCGAAAGAGGCGCTGACAGTCTCAAATGCTGAACTTCCAGCACCGCTGAGACATTTCCGCACAATGGGTCAGATCGCGTCACAACGAAATGCCCCGAAAATTACCTTTCCGCCGAACGGGGCGCGAATTGATCTTGGTGTGACCTCTGGCGAAGAGGTATTCTTTGCGCTCAAAGTGCAGGACGGCGCACCGCCGTTTACCTGGCTCGCAAACGGGCGGCCGATTGAGGTCGGCAGCTTTGAGCGGCAGGTGATTTTCACTCCAGACGGGCCCGGGCATATGGCAATTTCAGTGATTGATGGAACAGGGCAGTCTCAACACGTAGAAGTATTGCTCGAATAGCGTTCAATTTCTGCTCATTCTGGTGGTTTGAACTTGTCGGGATGCGCCGCGGCCACAGCGGGTAGATTGTCCAATCGTGCTGCAATAGCATTGATCTTCGAAAACCCAGACATGTCCACGTCCCAGCGACCGGCATTATACAATTGCGGCACCAAACAGATATCCGCCATCGAAATTGACTCTCCGTGACAATAGTCCCCGGCACTGCTCAACATACCTTCAAGCCCGGCCAGTCCTTTGTTGATGAAATGTTGCATCCAGCTTTTGATGTCGATGCCATCATCGGAGTTAGCCACAGCGTATTTCGCAACGGACAAATTACAGATCGGATGAATTTCCATAGCGATGGCATAGGACAACGCCCGCACCCTGGCACGGCCCATCAGGTCTTGGGGCAGGAAATGGGCATAACCCGCGTCGTGCATATATTCGATGATCGCCAGCGACTGGGATAATATTTGACCCTCAAAATCGACCGACGGCACCAATCCTTGCGGATTTCGGTCAAGATGGGCTTCGCCGCGTTGTTCGCCGGCCAGCAAATTCACCGAAACCGCGTCATACTCCAAGCCGGCCAATCCAAAGGCGATGCGCAGGCGGTAAGACGCGGAAGAGCGCCAATAATCGTATAAAGTGATTGTCATTCTTTGTCTTTCAACAGCTTTTCAATCGCGGTCCGGAAAGCTCCGCCTTGTTTGCCAAGCGACGCCATCAACTGCTGTTCGAAGTCCAATGCCAAGGGGATGATTTCTGTCATCAGATCACACCCCTTGCCGGTCAGTTCCAACTCCACCAGCCGCCGGTCTTCGGGGTTGGTCTTTTTCGTGATGTGGCCCGAGGCTTCCAACCGACTGGCCGCACGGCTGACCTTTGATTTATCCATATCAACTCGCCGATATATTTCGCGCACGCTGACTGGGCCGGCAGTGTGTAAGTGGAAAATCACCCGCCATTCCGGGATCGTGATGCCGAAACTTTTGGTGTAGCTTTGCGAAAATGTTTTGCTAACGCGCGACGACAAGGTTGCGAGTTGGTAAGGTAGAAAATTTTCGAGCGAAAAATCAGTCATGTTGCGCACGTCATTGCATTTGATATGAAATTTAATATGCGCCGGGTCATCGGTTGGTTTCAATGTTTATCTTGACTTCGTTGCATTTGCAACGATATAAATTTCGACACTTGATGCCGAATCTTTTCGATTGGTGAGCCAGATGAACAAACAAAGCAGACCTCAGAATGTTGTACAGGCGAAATCAACTGTTGGTGTAACCGAAGGCTACATGCCGGGTTTTGGCAATGATTTTGAAACCGAAGCGCTGCCCGGTGCACTGCCGGTTGGCCGCAACAGCCCGCAAAGGGTGAATTACGGCCTCTACGCCGAGCAACTGTCAGGCTCCCCCTTCACTGCGCCTCATGCGACGCTAGAGCGCAGTTGGCTGTATCGAATGCGCCCGTCGGTGAAACATTTCAGCCGGTTTGCCCGGATCGACATGCCATATTGGAAAACCGCGCCCAATGTGATCGATGATGTGATCTCGCTGGGCCAATACCGTTGGGATCCGACACCCTTCCCGGACACGCCGGTGAATTTTGTCACAGGGATGCGGACGATGACCACCGCAGGTGACGTGGGCTCGCAAGTTGGTATGGCGACGCATGTCTATCTGGCGAACACCGATATGGTCGACGAGTATTTCTATTCTGCCGACAGCGAATTGCTGGTGGTGCCGCAGGACGGGCGGCTGGAAATTTTCACCGAATTTGGCATCGTCGATCTGGAACCACTGGAGGTTTGCATCCTGCCGCGCGGCATGGTGTTCAAAGTATCGCTGCCGGACGGCCAGGCGCGCGGCTTTGTCTGTGAAAACTACGGGGCCAAGTTCACCTTGCCGGGGCGCGGGCCGATTGGCGCAAATTGCATGGCCAACCCGCGTGATTTCAAAACCCCGGTGGCAGCCTATGAGGAAAAAGAAACGCCCTGTCAGTTGACCGTGAAATGGTGCGGTCAGTTCCACAGTTGCACGATTGAACAATCGCCGCTCGATGTGGTTGCCTGGCACGGCAATTACGCACCCTATAAATATGATTTGCGCACCTATGCCGCTGTCGGGTCGATCACCTTTGACCATCCCGATCCGTCGATTTTTACCGTGCTGACAGCGCCCACCGCCGAAGAAGGCACCGCCAATATCGACTTTGTGATCTTCCCGGAACGCTGGTTGCCGCAGGAAGACACCTTCCGCCCGCCTTGGTATCACAAGAACATCATGTCCGAACTGATGGGCAACATCTACGGGGTCTACGACGCCAAGCCAGAGGGGTTTGTACCGGGCGGCATTTCCCTGCACAACTGCATGTTGCCGCACGGGCCGGACAAAAATGCCTTTGACAACGCCACAACCGACAGCTGGGACCCGGTGAAACTGCGCGACACCATGAGCTTCATGTTCGAAACCCGGTTCCCGCAGATGTTGACCCGTTTTGCGGCCGATGAAGCCCCCCTGCAGAATGATTATGTCGATTGCTGGAGCGATCTGGAGAAGAAGTTTGACGGTACCCCGGGGTTAAAGGATTAATCTGAACGGACCCTCAACGACTCACAACTTAAACAAGGAACCACCACATTGGCACTTATGACCAGCTGGGTAGAGAGCGCGAACAGCGCCGATTCCCATTTCCCATTGAACAACCTGCCCTATGGCGTGTTCCTGACCGAAGATGGCGACGGCCACTGCTGCGTTGCCATCGGTGATCAGATCGTTGACCTGTCGGTTCTGGAAGAAGAGGGCGTCGTTTCGGCCTCTGGGGCGCCGGTGTTTGACGTGCCTTATCTGAACGAATTCATGGAGCTCGGACCCGCGGTCTGGCAAAGTCTGCGCGACAGACTGACCGATCTGCTGGCAGCCGATGGGGATGACGCGTTGAGCGGCGACGCAGATTTGCAGGATATGGCGATGATCGCCCAAGAATGCACCGAAATGGCGCTGCCGTTTGTAATCAATGAATACACCGATTTTTACGCCGGCAAACATCATGCGATTAACGTAGGCACCATGTTTCGCGGCCCGGAAAACGCCCTGCCGCCAAATTGGCTGCATATCCCGATCGGCTATAACGGGCGGGCATCCACAGTGGTGGTGTCGGGCACGGATATCGTGCGGCCCAATGGCCAGTTGAAGGGCCCGAACGACGAAGTGCCCCGGTTTGGTCCCTGTGCCCGGCTCGATATCGAACTGGAAATGGGTGCGGTTGTCGGCACCGGCAACGACATGGGTTCGCCGGTCAGCGTGGCTGAAGCCGACGATATGATCTTTGGTTACGTGCTGTTGAACGACTGGTCAGCACGAGACATTCAGGCCTGGGAATACCAACCGCTTGGTCCGTTTCAGGCCAAGGCTTTCGGCACCTCGATCAGCCCCTGGGTGGTGACCAAGCCAGCGTTGGAAGCATTTCGCTGTTCCACCCCGGAACGCGAAAAAAAGCTGCTGCCGCATCTACAGGAACCCGGACCGATGCTTTACGACATTGATCTCGAAGTGACGATGCAGCCGGAAAGGGCAGATCAAGCGACAACGATCAGCCGCACCAACTATAACCAGATGTACTATTCCGCAGCTCAACAATTGTGCCATCACGCCAGTTCGGGCTGCGCCATGAATACTGGCGACTTGCTTGGGTCCGGCACGATATCCGGGCCAACCAAGGAAGAGCGCGGGTCGCTGCTGGAACTCAGCTGGGGCGGCAAGGAACCGATGACACTGGACACTGGTGAAGAGCGCAGCTTTATCGCCGATGGCGATACGCTGACGTTGAAAGGCGTGGCACAGGGTGAAGGGTACCAGATCGGGTTCGGGGATTGCGTCGGGACGATTCTGCCAGCGGTGAAGATGAATCAATGACGTCATTTCCCGACTTGTTCGGGCAACCTCGAAGAGAAGAGTGAAACGACGTCAGACCCCCCGGATAAATCGGTGGATGACAAGAATTAGAAAACGGGGAACAAACACATGGCCAAAGCATTCGCATCGCAAAGCGATATGACTGAAAAAGAAATCAGCTTCACAGAAGTTGGAAAAGACCTCTGGGCTTTTACTGCCGAGGGTGATCCGAATTCGGGTGTTATCATCGGTGATGACAGCGTGATGATTGTGGAGGCACAGGCCACTCCACGTCTGGCAAACAAAGTGATCAAAAAAGTCCGCGAAGTCACCGACAAACCGATTACTCACGTTGTATTAACCCATTACCACGCAGTACGGGTGCTGGGTGCCTCCGCCTTTGGTGCCGATCAAATCATCATGTCCGACAAAGCGCGTGCGATGGTTGTTGAACGCGGGCAAGAGGATTGGGACAGCGAATTTCAACGTTTTCCGCGCCTGTTTGAAGGTCATGAGAGCATTCCCGGCCTGACCTATCCGACAACGACATTTTCAGACAGCATGACCGTCTATCTCGGTAAACGCAAAATCGAGATCAAACAGATCGGCCGGGCGCACACCGCGGGTGACAGTGTGATCTGGGTGCCCGACGAGCAGGTGATGTTCACCGGTGACATCGTCGAATACCACTCGGCCTGCTATTGCGGCGACGGGCATTTCGGCGACTGGGGCGCAACGCTCGATGCGGTAAAGGTTTACAACCCGCAAAGCATTGCACCTGGGCGTGGTGATGCGCTGGTGGGAGAGGCGATGGTGGACGCAGCACTGGCCGCCACCCGCGATTTTGTTGACAGCACCTATAAACCCGCTGCGCAAGTTGCAGCCAAAAACGGCACCCTGAAAGACGCCTGGGACGCGGTGCGGGAGGCCTGTGATCACAAATTTGGTGACTATGCGATTTACGAGCACTGCCTGCCATTCAACGTTGCCCGCGCCTATGACGAAGCCCGCGGCATCGATACACCGCGCATCTGGACCGCGCAACGTGATCTGGACATGTGGGAGGCGTTGCAGAGCTAAATGTTCCGCGCGCGGAACATTTACAATGTTAACAATGTGTTAACGGGAATACCTGAGGGAGATACAAGTGTCTAACACCAATATGTTGTTCCTGGCACTGATGGGCATCGCTTTTATCATCTGGGTTTTCCTGATGATCCGCATGCTTTTCGGCCTGAAACGCATCGCCGACGCCCGCAGGCAAGCCAAGGCACAGGGGTATTTCGCCGGGCTCGGCACCACAATT
This sequence comes from Amylibacter sp., assembly GCA_965237555.1. Taxonomy (GTDB): domain Bacteria; phylum Pseudomonadota; class Alphaproteobacteria; order Rhodobacterales; family Rhodobacteraceae; genus Amylibacter. The sequence goes on along the minus strand of CBDEFU010000001.1, from coordinate 1,065,921 downwards.
TCTGTCTTTGCCGGGTTTCTGACCGCGCCGGAGCATCGCAAGGAACGCAACCGGGTTTTGTTGGCAACCGTTGCTATGTTCGCCACCATCTTCCTGCAAATGTTCATGCTGCGCTGAACCAAAAGAGAATCCATGAAAAAAATCTTCGAAACTCCCCTTTACACCTACCAGCGATCCCCTGATCAGGACGCAGTCGTATCCGTCAGGCGTCCCGTGGTCATCATCGGTGCAGGCCCGGTGGGATTGGTTGCAGCGATTGATTTGGCGCAGCAGGATGTGCCAGTGGTTGTACTGGATGACAACGACAAGGTCAGCTTCGGTTCCCGCGCGATTTGCTTTTCCAAGAAAACGCTGGAAATCGCTGACCGGTTGGGCTGCGGCCAACCGATGGTGGACAAAGGCGTGGTCTGGAATGACGGCAAGGTGTTTTTCGATGACCGGCGGATTTTCGAATTCAACCTGCAACCCGAGAAAGGCCACAAGCGCCCTGCTTTCATCAATTTGCAGCAATATTATTTTGAGCAGATTCTGGTCGAGCGGGTGCGCGAACTGCAAGCGAGCGGCAAACCAGTCGAAATTCGCGGAAAAAACAAAGTGGACGCCATCGGCAACCACGATGATCATGTCACTTTGGAAATCGACACGCCCGACGGGCCGTATAATCTGGAAGCGGACTGGCTGATTGCCTGCGACGGTGCCGGTTCGCCAACCCGGCGGATGCTGGGCATTGATTTTGTTGGCCGGGTATTCGAAGACAACTTCCTGATCGCCGACACAATTATGGAAGCGGATTTCCCAACCGAGCGCTGGTTCTGGTTTGACCCGCCGTTCAACAAAGGCCAGTCGGCGCTGCTGCACAAACAGCCTGATGGGGTCTGGCGGATCGACCTTCAATTGGGCTGGGATATTGACAAAGACGAGGAAAAGAAGCCGGAGAATGTTATCCCAAGGCTCAAGGCGATGTTGGGCGAGGATATCAAATTTGAGCTGGAATGGGTCTCGATCTACACGTTTCAATGTCGCCGCATGGAAAAATTCCGCCACGGTCGGGTGCTGTTCGCCGGGGATTCGGCGCATCAGGTCTCGCCCTTTGGTGCAAGGGGCGCCAACAGCGGCGTGCAGGATGCCGACAACCTGATCTGGAAGCTGAAACTGGTGATTGACGGTAGAGCACCGGACAGCCTGTTGGACAGCTACAACGACGAACGGGTTTTGGGCGCCGAAGAAAACATCCTGAACTCGTCCCGTTCCACCGATTTCATCACGCCGAAATCCAACATCAGCCGAGTGTTCCGTGACGCGGTTCTCGATCTTGCCGAGGACAGTGAATTTGCCCGTCCTCTGGTGAATTCCGGCCGCTTGTCGGTACCTTGCACCTATGATGGATCGCCGCTGAATGGGCATGACGACGATGTTTTACCGGCACCCACCCGGGTTGGAGCTCCGCTGATTGATGCACCCACCGGCGATGGTTGGTTGCTCGATAAAACTGGCAACAGGTTTCAGATACTGGCGATCAACGCGACCACTGAATCGGTCGAAGTGAACGGCATAGAGGCGGAAGTCGTTCCTCTGAACACAGCAGAAGCGCCACTTGTCGCCGAGCGGTATCTGGGCAGCGAAGCCTCTGCCGTTTACCTGCTGCGGCCAGACCAGATTGTTGCCGCGCGTTGGAAATCGGCCACTCTGGACGACATCCGGGCAGCAATGACGCAAGTGATGGGAGGCTGACATGGCAAAGCTGAACACACATCCGAATATCAGCGGTCCCGATGGGTTCTACGCAGAACTTCTCGACGCCCACGAAGGGTTGTCCGAAGCAGAAAGCCAGGCCCTGAACGCGCGGCTGATCCTGATCCTGAGCAATCATATCGGTGACCGTACAACACTGGGTGCTGCGCTTGAACTGGCACAAGATTCAGGTGCAAAACCCGTCAGTTAGAACTACCCGGAGGCAGATATGCTATCTGCTGCCGCCCGGTCGCAATGATTTGCCAGACTACGTTGTCTTCCATCACAATCGCCGACAGTTTTTCGCCCCAGGCCGCGCCGGTATCAATATTGATCCGGTTGCCGTAATGCGTCACCTGATCGACCGGTGTGTGGCCATGGACAATGAGCTTTTCGAACGGCTCTGTCCAACTTTGAAACGGCGCTCTTATCCACAGCAAATCATCTTCTGATTGATCAGAAAGCGGCGTGTTGGGATTCACTCCGGCGTGGCAAAAGAAAACCTTGGCAGTCTCATATTGCAGCGGCAGATTTCGTAGAAATTCGACATGGGTCGCGGGAACAGCTTGCACAGCTTCATCGCGCAGGGCTTCCAGCGGTTTGTCATCCCGATATTCCACACCATAGGACAGCAGCGTGTCCCGCCCGCCCATGCGGGGATGCAGCCAGCTGTAATCCGGTCGCAGCACCGGGTCTTTTGCCGACGGGTTCTCCAGAAACATCGTAAACAGTCGGTCGTGATTGCCTTTCAGCACCACCCAAGGTTCGTTTCTTTGGATACCCTTTAGCAGGAATTCAATAACTTCGCTGCTCTGAAACCGCCGGTCCACTAGATCACCTACATGGACTATTTTGTGATCACAGACGCGGTTCAGTCGTATATCTTCTTCGATGAACTGATGAATGGAGCACAGTTGGTCATAGTCGCCGTGAATATCGCCGATGGCATAATACGTCGGGGTCACAACGGATTACTCAACGAATTTCCCCATCGCCACCGCCGTATCCGCCATGCGGTTGGAAAAGCCCCACTCGTTGTCATACCAGGCCAAAACCCGTCCCATCCGGGCATTTTGCACCTGAGTCTGGTCCAGCGCGACAATCGACGAATGCGGATCGTGGTTCATGTCGATGGACACCAGCGGCTCGGACTCTACCGCCAGAATGCCTTTCATCCGCCCATTTGCCGCGTCCGACAGGGCTGCGTTAACCGCATCGACTGAGATCAGTTTTTTGGTGTTGAACTTGAAGTCCACGCAAGAGACGGTTGGTGTCGGCACCCGGATCGCCACCCCGTCCAGCTTGCCATCCAGTTCCGGCAATACCAGACCCACAGCTTTGGCCGCGCCGGTTGTGGTGGGCACCATCGACACGGCGGCGGCCCGTCCGCGCGAAAACTTGCGGCGGCCGCGATCCAGCGTTGGCTGGCTGCCGGTGTAGGCATGGATCGTGGTCAACAGGCCCTCTTCAATCCCGAAGGCATCGTTCAGAACTTTGGCCACCGGCGACAAGCAATTTGTGGTGCAGGAGCCGTTCGAAACGATCACATCGTCGGCCGTCAGCACGTCTTGGTTCACCCCAAAAACAACGGTTTTGTCAGCCCCCTTCGCCGGAGCAGAAACCAATATCCGCTTGCTGCCGTTTTTCAGATACAGCTCTGCTTTGTCGCGGTCTTTGAAAAACCCGGTGCATTCCAATGCAACATCAACATCGCCCCAGTCCAGCGCAGCCGGATCACGGTTGGCGCTGAACCGGATGGGGCCGCCACCAACATCAATGGTATCTTCGGTAGCGCTGACCTTGCCTTCAAACCGCCCGTGCACGCTGTCATAGCGAAACAGATACGCGGCGTTGTCCAGTGGTGTCAGATCGTTAATGGCCACAACTTCGATATCGCTGCGACCGGATTCGATGATCGCCCGCAACACGTTGCGACCGATGCGGCCAAAGCCGTTTATGCCCACCTTAACTGTCATGGTTCTGCTTTCTGTTTAGAAAAGCCAGATCACAAATGCAACAAATCCCAGCACTGCGGCCAATCCCAGCCAGCTGCGGTTCAGAACCACAACCGCATCTTCGACATCTGCCGGATCAAGGTCACGTTTGCCGTGGGAATTCACAAAAGGGTCTTCGGTCAGTTGGCCTTCATAACTGCGCGGACCGGACAGGGCGACACCCAGAACCCCGGCCAACGCAGCCTCGGGCCAGCCAGCGTTGGGCGAACGGTGCAAATCCGCATCTTCGCGCGCAATGTCAAATGCCGCCCGGTCAAAATTGGCCAGACAGATCAAACCGGCGGTGATCCGCGCCGGAACCCAGTTCAGCAGATCGTCCAGTTTCGCGGATCCGTAACCAAATTCGGCATATTCGGCGTTCTTGTATCCAACCATGCTGTCAGCGGTATTCACCACTTTATACAGCAGAATACCCGGCAGCCCGAGCAGCAGAAACCAGAATGCCGGGGCGACCACCCCGTCTGAAAAATTCTCCGCTGCGCTTTCGATGGCGGACCGCGCCACGCCGCTTTCGTCGAGCTGGTTGCTGTCGCGCCCGACGATCATCGACACCGAATCGCGCCCGGCGGAAAGATCGGAGCGAAGCGCCCCGGCCACGTCTTCTACGTGTTGAACCAAGCTGCGGTGTGCCAGAAGGACGGCCGCGCCGATGATTTCAAGGATGCCATAGTCCGGCAGCCATTGAATTGCCCTGCCGATGATCAAGGCGGCCAGACTGAGCGCAGCAATGAAAACGATGCCTTTTATTTGCCTGTGGTTTCCCGTGTTCAACGTCTCGTCAAACCAGTTGACCGCTCGCCCCATCATCGCCGCCGGATGGGAGAATTTCGACCAAAGCCACTCCGGCTCGCCAAATACAGCATCCAGAACCAAGGCAATCAACAGCATCGTCACTATAGACATCTAAATTCCTCTACTGCGCTTTCTATCCTTTGCCAGTCGTTTTCGCCCCCTGGCAACCCCAAACGCAAGAGCCGGTTCGAATAGGGAAAAATCCTGCTCCAGATTTGTTGCCGTGCCAACACTTCTTGCGCTTTTGGCGCGTTTTCTACTTCGTAAAGCCGGAACAGAGTGGTTCCGCCAGCCAATCCCGACACCGCTGCTTTCAGAATTTTATCCAATCGCGCCGCATCGTTAATTAGTCTTTGCCTCGTTTTTATGGCCCAATTATGGTCAGACAGCGCCTTGGCACCAACATATTGCGCCGGACCGGAGATCGGCCAGGGTCCGAGCATGGCCGCCAGTTTCGCGATGGTTTCGGGTCTGGCAACAGCAAATCCCAGCCGCAGTCCGGCCAGACCCCAGAACTTGCCCAGCCCTTTGAGCACAACAAATCCGGGCGCCTCGGCCAGCTCGATCAGACTTTCGTCCTGGCAAACGTCGCAAAAACTTTCGTCAATTATGGTCAGGTTCTGATGCTGCTCCTGAATGTGCAGCCGATCAAACAAACGCCCGTCCGGATTGTTCGGGTGGACATAGACGTTTGCCGAACCGGTTTGATCAATCTGCCAACCTTGTGTTCGAAACGCTGCTTCGTGTTCGTTGTAGGTCGGATTGGAAATGCCAACGGTTCCCGCTTGTGCCAACCTTGGCAGCTGCGCAATCAACGCGGAAACGCCCGCGGCAGCCAGCAAATCGGCGTGGTCTGGTACGTTCCAGAAACGCCGGGCGGCATTCAGCAAGGATTTTTGAGCAGCAGAATCTGGTAATGCCGTCCAACAGTAAAGCGGTATCTCAGGCACTGAATAAGGAGCCGGATTGATCCCGGTTGACAGGTCCAGCCAATCGGGTCGTCGCCCGCCAAACCGGGCCACAGCCGCGTCCAATCCGCCGCCATGATCGCGTCCGGTGCGATACATGGTTCAGTCCGCTTGAGTTGGCAGAACCGGAATGCGCGACACAAAATGCCCCTTGATCGCCTGCGGCCACTGTTTGAATGGCACCTGCCCATTGTCACTTTCAGAGTGCAGCCGGGCATATTCAACCAACCCCTCAGCCGCATCTTCAACCGGTTCAAACCGGCCCAGGACATAGGTCAACTTGCCGTCGCTCTGAATGGCCACATTGCACCCGTGCGTACAGCCCATCAGGCAGGAATGACGTCGGGTTTGTATGCCGGATACGCCCCGCGAGGCGGATTCAACCAATGCTGCAAGCAATTCGCCGTCGGTCTGGGTCTGCTCTTCCGGGTTCCAGCCCTCGCGTTTGCAGGTGTCGCAAATTGTAATAACGGTGGTCACAGGGGTGCTCCTCAGCCAGTTTCCGCCCGTTTCAGCATTTTTCGCGGGCGAACTCAATTGTGAACCCGTCCGGCAAGGCATTATTAGCGATTTGTTAACACATTTTTACGATTTCTTTACGGCGAGCAGTAAGGGGAAGGCGATGCGCATTCTCGTAGTAGAGGCTGACCGGGACCTCGGGCAGCTCTGGTGCAAGTATTTAGAAAAACAGGGTGGCGAGGCCGAGCTGGCGGATACCGAATCTGCCGCTTTATCTGCCTTACGTTTTTGGGAGTTTGATGTTCTGGTGCTGGATCTGATGCTGCCGAACGCCAGCGTATTGGCGATCGCGGATTTCGCCTCATACCGACACCCCGATATTGCGGTCATAATCGTGATGGCCAACAGTTTCTTCTCCGACGGGTCGATTTTTGATCTGATCCCAAATGCACGCGGATTTCTGCACGCGCCGGTCCAGCCTGATGATCTGGCTGCATTGGTTGAACACTACGGCAGCAGTGATTTGCCGAGAACCGGCTGATTCAGCCCCTGCCGTGCGGTTCCGTCCAGTCGATTACCGGATTAATTGGAATGATCCGGTGCGGATTCACGGTTTCGTGACTGTAATGATAATGCCGTACGATATGATCGAAATTTACCGTCTGAGCCACCCCCGTCCATTGATACAGCTCGCGGGCAAACCCCCAGAGGTTGGGCATGTCGATCAGCCGGTTCCGGTTGCATTTGAAATGCAAATGATAGACACAGTCGAACCGGAACAGCGTCGTGACCAGCCGCCAATCCGCTTCGGTAATACGATCCCCCATCAGATACCGATTTTTTGACAGACGGTCCTCCAGCCAGTCCATGGTTTCAAACAGCGCTGTGACGGCCGCGTCATAAGCGTCCTGAGTGGTTGCAAAGCCGGACTTGTAAACGCCGTTGTTGAAGTCGGAATAAATCTGTTGGTTTACTGCCTCGATATCGTCGCGCATACCGCTCGGCCAAAAATCCTGATTGTCACCGGTGATACCGTCAAAGGCCGAGTTGAACATCCGGATGATCTCAGAGGATTCGTTGGATACAATCGTGCCGCGTTGCTTGTCCCAGAGGATCGGCACCGACACCCGTGTGGTCACATCCGGCTGCGCCCGCTGATAAATTTCGCGGGCGAATTGCGAACCAAACAAGCTGTCGCCCTGCGCCGGGCCACCATCGGTTTCAAACGTCCAGCCGTCGCCAAGCATATCCGGATGGACAACATCGACGCTGATATGATCGGCCAACTTCTTGACCTCACGGAAAATCAGGGTGCGATGGGCCCAGGGGCAAGCCAGCGAGACATAAAGATGATAGCGCCCGGACTCGGCAACAAACCCGTCTGCGCCGGATATCCCAGCGGAACCATCCGCGGTAATCCAGTTTCGAAAACTCGCCTCGGCGCGTTTGAACTTCCCGCCGGATTTTTTTTGGTGTCATACCAATCCTGACTCCATGTCCCGTCAACCAGCAAGCCCATCAGCAAACTCCTTTGTGTCTCGGTGAATGTAGCAGCCGCTTTGGAATTGACCAGCCAGAGCGCTATGCGTTTTGTCTGAAACAGATAAAATGCAAGGCGCCGGTTTAAGTTTTCGATGTTGCTGCGTCATGCGCTTCATTGGTGAGATCAATAAAGCGCATGACGCTCCGGGAACACCGCGCCGGTTCTGAGACTTATTCTGACGCGATCAGGATTGCAGCCCCGGCAGAAGGATTCTATAGCTCAAACAGACGAAGCCCTGATCAGGGCCGGAAAGGTGTTTTGCCAATGGTTGACCCAGTCAGGGGACCGGAAGCAATGTCGTCAGATGCAGCGCGGCTGTCTTTCCGTTTTTTTGGATATGTGGAAAGGAAGCACAATGCGATTCACGGTTACTCTGATTTCTCTGGTTGCGGCGACAAGCCCGGCGTTGGCAGACGCTGGGCACTGGGCCGAAGTGGCCGGTCACGATCACTGGCTTGCGGCCGCGGCACTGGCGGCGGCCTTGGCGGCGGCGGCCTGGGCTGTGTTGAAGGGCGAAAAATCAGAAGAGACCGCTGAAAAAGCCGAAAGTGATCCGGAAGCCGAAGCTGCCGGTCAAGAGTCCTAAGCCCATGGCCAAAAAAATTGGTGTGATGATCTGCGGCCACGGCTCGCGGTCGCAGGCGGCGGTGGATGAATTTGCGGTACTTGCGGAAAAACTGCCGGCCTATTTGCCCCCTGATTGGCCGGTGGATTACGGTTATCTGGAATTTGCCAACCCGGTGATCCGTCTGGGGCTGGACAATCTGCGCGATCAGGGGTGTGAGCATATTCTGGCTGTGCCTGGAATGCTGTTCGCCGCAATGCACGCCAAAAATGATATTCCAACAGTCTTGAACACCTATGCCGAAAAAAACGGTATCAAGGTTTCCTATGGTCGCGAGTTGGGTGTTGACCCCAAAATGATTGCCGCTGCTGGCGCACGGGTGCGGCAAGCTGTCGATCAGGCCAATGCCGATTGCGGCGAAATGCCGCTGCACGATACCGCGCTGGTGGTGATAGGGCGCGGAGCCTCTGATCCCGACGCTAACGCCAATGTCTCCAAAATCGCGCGGATGCTGTGGGAAGGTATGGGCTTTGGCTGGTGCGAGGTCGGTTATTCCGGTGTCACCTTCCCGCTGGTTGAGCCAACTTTGGATCATGTTGCCAAACTCGGCTACAAGCGGGTGATTGTGTTCCCGTACTTCTTGTTCACCGGTATTCTGATCGACCGGATTTACGGGTTCACCGACAAATGTGCCGATAAATACCCGGATATCCAGTTTGTCAAAGCGGGCTATCTGAATGATCACCCGCAGGTGCTGGAAACCTTTGCCGAACGGATCACAGAACAGGTCGGTGAGATCGTGCCGCCAACCTGCGGAACCTGCAAATACCGCACGCAGGTGCTGGGCTTTGAAGCCGAGGTCGGTGCAGTACAGGAAAGCCATCATCACCATGTCGAAGGGCAGGGCGCGGCTGCGCCCGGGGCAACCGTGGAAACCTGCAAGCTGTGTGACGACTGGTGCACCGGCGAATGCCGTTTGGATATGGACCACCACCATGATCATGATCATGACCACGCCCATGGGCATCATCACCACGATCATGATCACCACCATCATCCGGCATACCCGCACGCCAAACACCCGCTTGGGCCTGAAAGCGCGCGGAGAAAATAAATTGAAAGGTTCACGGTGAGACCGTACGAACGCGACCCCAAGGCGATCTACGCCCAAAGCTTTGCCACCGTGCGTGAAGAGGCGCGGCTGGAGCGGTTTGATGCCGGGCTACAGCGGCTGGCAATCAGACTGATCCATGCCTGTGGCATGGTTGAGGTCGCCGACCGGCTGGCATATTCGGATAACGCCTACACGGCGGGGGCAGCAGCGTTGCAGGTGGGTGCTCCGATCCTGTGCGATTGTGAGATGGTCGGCGCCGGAATCATTCGCCGTAATCTTCCGTCAGAAAACGACGTGATTTGCACGCTCAACGAAAAAGGCGTGCCAGAGCTGGCTCAATCCATCGGCAACACCCGCTCAGCGGCGGCGGTTGAATTGTGGCGACCGCATCTCGAAGGCGCAGTCGTGGCCATTGGCAATGCCCCGACCGCCCTGTTTCATTTGCTTGAACTGCTGGATGAAGGCTGGCCGAAACCCGCCTGCATTCTGGGGTTTCCTGTCGGGTTTGTCGGTGCAGCAGAAAGCAAAGCCGAACTCGCCGCCAACTCGCGTGGTTGTGATTTTGTCGCTCTGCGAGGGCGCCGCGGCGGGTCGGCGGTTGCAAGTGCCGCCGTGAACGCACTGGCGGCTGGATTGCCGGAGGAAACCCAATGACACCTTGGCTCCACATTGTTGGGATCGGCGAAGACGGCACTGAAAGCCTGACACCCGCAGCCCGTGCAGTCGTTGAAGCGGCGGAAGTCATTATTGGCGGCGACCGGCACCTGGCGCTGTCGGAGAACGTTTCCGCCGAGCGCGTGACCTGGCCTTCGCCCTTTGATTCGCTGATTGATCAGTTGACAGCGTTCAAGGGCCGCCGCGTGGTGGTCCTCGCCACCGGCGATCCGCTTTGGTATTCGATCGGAGCCCGTATCGGACGCTCAATCCCGCCCGGGGAAATCACTTACCACCCCCAACTCTCTGCTTTCCAACTCGCCGCCGCCCGCATGGGCTGGTCGATGGCGGATCTGGAAACGCTGACCGTGCATGGCCGTCCGGTCGAGCAGATGATCGCCTTTATTCAACCGGACCAACGGTTGCTGATCTTGACCACTGGCGAAGACACACCGGCACAGATCGCAAAATTTCTGGCGGAGCGTGGCTTTGGGCAGAGCAGATTGACAGTTCTCGCCGCAATGGGCGGCGAACGCGAACAACGATTTGAAGGAACGGCAGAAAACTGGGATCACAAGGTGCCCGCTTTCAACACGCTGGCGGTCGAGTGTGTCGCTGCACCTGATGCAGCGCTGTTACCACGTGTTCCAGGGTTGGCAGATGAGTTGTTTGCCCATGATGGCACCATGACCAAACAGGAAGTTCGTGCCGCGACTTTGGCCAAGTTGATGCCGATGCGCGGGGCCCTGCTGTGGGACGTGGGCTGCGGCTGTGGTTCGGTGGCGGTGGAATGGATGCGGGCAGCGCGGTTTGCCCGTGCAATCGGGATCGAACCCCGCGCTGACCGACGGGTATTTGCGGCCCAAAATGCGGCGGCGCTTGGTGCGCCCAAGCTGGAGCTGATTGACGGAACTGTACCGGCGGCTCTGGACGGTCTGGACCCACCGGACGCGATATTCATCGGCGGCGGCTTGTCGGTCGAGACGTTCGAACATTGCTGGAATGCCCTGCGCCCACTTGGGCGGTTGGTCTGCAACGCGGTGACGCTGGAAAGTGAGGCGTTGCTGATGACGCTGCATAAGGAGCACGGTGGGCAACTGGTGAAACTGTCAGTAAACCGCGCCGAACCGATCGGTGGGCTGACCGGATGGAAACCGCTGATGCCGGTAACACAATGGAGCCTGGTGAAGCGATGAGCGGCAAACTCTACGGTATCGGTGTTGGCCCCGGCGACCCGGAGCTGATGACGCTGAAAGCGCATCGCTTGATTGCGACAGCCGACGTGGTGGCTTACCCGACACTCGATGGCGGAGACAGTTTTGCCCGTGAGATTGCAGCAGAAGCCATCGCCAGCGACTCGGAAGAAATCGCGATTTCGATCCCGATGACAGTGGCTCGCGAACCTGCACAGGCTGCCTACGACACTGGTGCGGCCCAGATCGCGAAACGCTTGGACGCTGGCAAAAATGTCGTGGTTCTGTGCGAAGGCGACCCTTTTTTCTATGGCTCGTTCATGTATCTGTTTTCACGCCTGTCCAAAAAATTCAATGTCGAAATTGTACCGGGCGTAACTTCGGTAACGGCCTGCGCTGCGGCCTTGCAACAGCCGCTGACCGCACGCAACGAAGTGCTGACCATCATCCCCGGCCCGATGAGCGAGGCCGAAATGGAAGCACGCGTTGGCGGGGCTGAGGCGGTTGCCATTATGAAGGTCGGCCGCCATCTGCCAAAAATCCGGCGCGTGCTGTCAAAGCTGGGTCTGGAGGATTGCTCCGGTTACATCGAACGTGCCAGCCTGCCAAACCAGAAGGTGCTGCCTCTGGCGGATGCCCCGAAAACCGCCCCGTATTTTTCCATGATCCTGATCACCAGAGGCCAAGACCCATGGCTGTAAAACCCGTTGTTTTGTGTCTGTCAAAATCAGGTGAAATCACCGCCGGTCGCGTCGCTGCAGTCCTTGACGCGCCAGTGCACGGGCGCAGCGGGCGTGTCACGCAGGCGGATGCGTTTTTTGACAACACGCTCGAGCACACCCGTACCTTGTTCGCCGCCGGAATACCAATAGTTGGCGTTTGCGCGGCGGGAATCCTGATCCGTGCGGTTGCGCCATTGTTGAATGACAAAAATAAAGAGCCGCCGGTTCTGGTGGTGCCCGATGATGGCTCCACGGTGATCCCACTTTTGGGCGGACATCACGGTGCCAACCGTTTGGCGCGGCAGATTGCAGAAGGATTGCAAGCACATGCGGCCGTCACAACGGCGGGGGATGTGGCGATCGGCGTTGCGCTGGATGAGCCGCCCGCCGGCTATCGGCTGGCCAATCCTGATGATGCCAAAGATGCTATGGCCGCGATGCTGGCGGCAGAAGGGGTGGCGGTTCAGGGCGAAAATATCTGGGAGATCGACACTGACCCTAATGGCACAGTGCAGTTGATCGTATCCGAAGCTCCAGTGAATACCGGGCCGCGAATACTGGCGTATCACCCGCAAAAATACGCGCTTGGTCTGGGCTGCGTCCGAAATTGTGCCCCGGCGGAAATGTGGGATTTGGTTGAAGATGTGTTGACCGAGGCCAATATCGCAGCCGGGGCAATTGCCTGCGTCGCGTCGCTGGACCTCAAGGCCGATGAACCGGCGATGATCGAAACCGCCAAGCGGCTGAGCGTACCGTTTCGGGTGTTCTCTGCTGCGGAACTCGAGGCTCAGGCCGGCCGACTGGCGAATCCCTCGGATATCGTTTTTACCGAGGTTGGTTGCCACGGCGTATCCGAAGGCGCGGCGCTGGCGGTTGCCGATGGTGAATTGGTTGTCGAAAAACAAAAAACTGCCAACGCAACCTGTGCCGTGGTCCGCGCAGACAAACCGATTACCGGATTGCGAGGCCGGACGCGTGGCAAACTCTCGATCATCGGCATCGGCCCCGGCCAGCATTCTTGGCGCACACCGGAAGCCTCGGCTCTGGTGGCAGAGGCCGAGGAACTGGTCGGCTACGATCTGTATATCGACCTGCTCGGTGCTCTCGCCCACGGTAAGGAACGCTCGGATTTCCCGCTCGGTGGCGAAGAAGACCGCTGTCGTTACGCCCTGGAACAGGCAGGCAAGGGCAAAAACGTGGCGCTGATCTGCTCCGGTGACGCGGGTATCTATGCCATGGGTGCGCTGGTGTTTGAATTGCTGGATCGCGGCCCCGATCAGATGGGCGTCACTGATGCCGCACGCCGGGTCGAGGTGGTCTCGACCCCCGGCGTGTCTGCCCTGCAAGGCGCTGCCGCCCGTGCGGGTGCGCCCCTTGGTCACGACTTTTGCGCCATTTCGCTATCCGACCTGCTGACCCCCCGCGAAGACATCATCAAACGCCTGCACGCTGCTGCCCAGGGAGACTTTGTTATCGCATTCTACAACCCGGTTTCCATGCGCCGCCGCACCCTGCTTGCCGAAGCCCGTGATATTCTGTTGCGGCATCGCCCCGGTCACACCCCGGTTATGCTGGCCTCTTCACTGGGCAGGCCCGAAGAACATGTGCGATACCGTCGCTTGGAAGAATTGCAGGTGGATGAGGTTGATATGCTGACAGTTGTACTGATTGGCTCATCGCATTCAAAATTGGCGCAACTGGGCGAGGGGCCACGCATGTATACACCTCGCGGTTACGCCCGAAAAATTGACGGAGATTTGGCGGTATGAACGAGCTACTGGTAGAATTTGCCGCTCGTCAAGCAGACGCCAGCGCCACCCAGTTGCCCGAAACCTATCGGCAAATGGTTGTGAACGCACAGTTTTTTCTTAAAACTCGTATGGCGAGCTGCAAAGTCGGCAAGAATCTGGACAAGGTGACAGATTTCAACCTCAACCTCAAAAGGGAACGGGTCACCTTCTCTTTTAAGGGCGGTCCCGACGTCACCGCGGATGTGCAGGTGGCCGGAACCTATTCTGAAGACGGGTCTTACATGTGGGGTTGGGGCCACCCGTCGATACCCGAACCGCTGCAGCAGGCGGCCTGGGCCGTGCAACAGTTCGGTGACCGGCAAGAGATCGAAGAACTGTTGACCCGTGGCGGAAAAACAGACGGCGAAATGCTGGACGAATATCTGGCCGTCGCCGCCTACATTTCCGACGCCGACGGCGTGTTCATTGGTGATCACGGCAGCGGCGGCAAAGTTTGTGTTTGCTATTATCTGAACAACCAGTTGCGCGAGGTACTGGGAAAATGACCGTCTATTTCATTGGTGCCGGGCCGGGCGACCCCGATCTGATCACTGTCAAAGGCAAAGCGATTATCGAACGTTGCCCGGTGTGTCTGTTCGCCGGGTCATTGGTGCCGGAAGCGGTTGTCGCCTGTGCGCCAGATGGCGCAATCGTCAGGGACACCGCTGTAATGACGCTGGACGATACTCATGGTGAGATTGTAACCGCGCACCTGCGTGGTGAAGACGTGGCGCGGGTGCACTCTGGTGACCCGTCGCTGTATGGTGCGATTGCCGAGCAAATCCGCCGCTTGCGGGCTGAAGACATTGCGTTTGAAATTGTCCCCGGAGTCCCCGCCTATGCCGCCGCCGCCGCCGCCATCGGGCAGGAACTGACCATCCCGGAAATCGCCCAATCCATCGTTCTGACCCGGATGTCCATGCAGTCCACTGGCATGCCGGACGGCGAGACACTGGACAATTTTGGCCGTACCGGCGCCACGCTGGCGATCCATCTGGCGGTGCGCAACATGCGCGAAATCGAACGCCAGTTGATCCAGCATTACGGCGCTGATTGCCCGGTGGTTGTCGCTTATCGTGTCGGCTGGCCGGATCAGATGATCATCCGCGGCACCCTCAGCGACATCCGTATGAAAGTGCGCAAACAGAAAATCACCCGCACCGCGCTGATCCTGCTGGGCCCGGCGCTGGCGGAATCCCATGATTTTGTCGATTCTGCCCTGTATGACCCAACAAAGCCGCATGTTCTGCGGCCTGTCACGGGCGTGGATTTGGTCGAGGACCATAATACCTGACCGGAATAATGCCACAATTCTAGGACATTACCTTGACCACGCCTCCTGATTCGGAGAGGTTTGGCGCTGGAGGATTGGACATGGATACACATATGTCCCCGGAAGTTCTGGAAGGGTTAAAGCGGGCCAAGGCGCCAGCGATGCACCGCAAAAAACGTTTGCGCGTCGTTGTGGGCGAAGAACACTTTCCTGTCCTGCGGTCCTGGGATGGCGGGTTTTCCCTTGCTGTCGAAGATGCGCCGCATTTGCGCGGCACGGTGGAATTTTGTGATGGCACCCGCGAGCTGTATGAGTGTCTGATTGTCTGTTCGGCCCAGGAAGGCGACGAGATGATCTATGAATACAAACGCATGACTCCAGCAGTTGATGAACACCCGGTGGACTTCGAGATCGCCGACGATGCGCCGGTTGCCTTGATCGAGAAGTAACGAAAGTCAGACTTCGCCAAACAACCAATCCTGAAATGCAGCCGCCGCAGAAGACAAACCACCCGCGCCTGCCAAGACAAAATACGCGCGTGCCGAGGCAATTTCCTGCACCGATGGTCGGGCCAGTATGCCACTGTTCAGGGCCGCCGCGCAGGTAAGAGTGTCGCCCAGACAAATCCCCTCACCGGCTACAGCGGCGGCAAGCATCGTTTGCATGTCATCGAATATTACGCCCGAATGCGCCAATTCCGCCGACACGCCAAGCTGCGCAAAATATCGGTGCCAGTCGGAATAGTCATTCAAGTGCAAAAGCCGCTGGCCAGTCAGGTCAAATGCCGGGGATTTTCTGTTGCTGCCATGAACAACTCCTGGGCTGCAGACAGGGAAGTAGCTTGCTTTCAGAAGTAACCGTGCCGTGTTCGGCACCGTTTCCGGTTCTGCAAAAGTGATGTAGATGTCATCGCTTCGCTCTCCAAGATCCCCGTATCCGCCTGCGGTTTTCATCTGCAACTGGATATCGGGGTAGAGGTGCAAGAACTCCGACAGTCGCGGAGCCAGCCAATAGGCCGCGAAGCCAGAAGCCGAATTGACTTTCAGCCGGCCCGAAGCAGTGCTGACGGATTGATGCGCAGCTGTGAGGGCAGCCAGCGCCGGGCGGATCGCCTGCACGTATTGGCGTGCCTGGCTGCTGAGCACAACACTGCGGCCACTGGGCAGCGTCAGGGGAAACCCCAGCCGGTGTTCCAGAGTCTTAAGTCTGTGACTGACGGCGCTTTGCGTCAGGTTCAATTTGGTCGCCGTCGCCTTGACGGACCCCAGGCGGTCCAATGTTTCAAGAGCAATCAAAGACATGGTTGGCGGGATAGACATATGAGAAAACTTTCACTGTTTTATCTATTTATATCATTAGTAATGAGGAAATTCTAATTGTATAATCGCGATATCGTTAATGGAGTGTTGCCGCATGAAGGCCAGTTTTTCCCGACGCAAATTGCTTGAACCTGCAGAATTGCGGGCGCTGAATGAGCGATCTGATCTTTATGGTTGGCTTCAGTTGGGCAGCCATTTTGGAGCGATAGCAGCCCTTGGCTTGCTGCATTGGTTTGCGCTCGGCTCGTGGTGGGTCGTCGTGACCGGTTTAGTCTTGGGTGTGTTGCTGAATTTTCTCTATGCTGCCCAGCACGAATTGTCCCACAACACCCCTTTCGCCACCCGGAAACTCAACGTCTACTGGGGTCGGGTTGTTGGCTTCATTCAGCTGTTCCCGCGCGACTATGACCAGATCATGCATTTTGCCCACCACCAGTATACCGGTGACTGGGAACGGGACGGGGAACTGATCCGCGAGCCCTATACACTGCAAAGCTATCTTTTGTGGATGTCCGGGTTAACTTACTGGCGTAACAGGGTTTTCGGAATGATCCGCCGCGCTTGCGGGATCATCGTCGAGCCTTATATCCGGATCGAGGAAGAGGCCAAAGTGATCCGCGAGTCGCGTGTCCATGTAGTGTTTTACGCAGCCATCGTCCTCGGCTCGCTAGCGCTGCAAAACTGGGCCGTTATAACATTCTGGCTCCTGCCGATGCTGATGACCAAACCGGTGCACCAACTCCAGAACACCATCGAACACTTGGGCCTGACGCACGGCGACGACATTCTCGATAACACCCGCTCAACCCGTGCCAACGCCTTGATCCGCTGGCTGTGCTGGCAGATGCCTTATCACACAGCGCATCACATATTCCCTTCGGTGCCGTTCTGGCAGCTCAAGACTTTGAATGGGAAACTGGAAAATAAAGTCGGAGAAGTCCATCGCATGGGCTGGATTGAATTCCAGATCGAAGTGTTCCGCAAACTGAGCACCAGGGACGAAAGCCGGTATCCGATGAACGAAGTCTGGATTGTCCCCCGCACCGGCGGGCGGATGATGCGGGTGCAGGCTGAAGGGTAATCTTGCAAAACCTCAATATCTACACCTCGCTCTGGGCGATGCAGCCGCATGATCAGACCGGGATCAAGCTGCCGTATGATCAGGTCTGCGAAATGGTCGCTGGTGCCGGATACGACGGCATGGCGCTCGATCTCGGGGCCGGCGATGTGGCACAGGCGCATGTGGTGCGGCCTTTGATGGAGGCGGAGGGCCTGACGCCGTTGATCGTAGCCTTCCCCAAAACCATCGAAAGCCTGCGTGAAACGCTGGTCATGGCCAAAGATTTCGGGTCACCGTTTGTCGATGTCATCGGTCAAGTGATGCCATTGTCGGTCGGTGAAATGATTCCCGTCATTCAGCAATGGATGGACATGGCGGATCAGGTCGGTATTCCGATCCAGTTTGAATCGCACCGCAACTGCATCACCAACGACCTTTATGCAACCCTTTGTCTGCTCGATGCGATTCCGGACATGCGCATGTGCGCTGACCTATCGCACTACGTGGTTGACAGGGAATTCTGGCACCCGCTGAGCGAACGCGACATGGGGCTGATCAGCCGGGTGCTGGAACGGTCCGACAGTTTTCAGGGCCGGGTCGCCAGCCGCCAGCAGATTCAGTTGCAACTGGATTTCCCGCAGCATCAGAAATGGGTGGAATTGTTCAAAGGCTGGTGGCGCGAAGGATTGGCAAGCTGGCGGGCAAGAAATCCGCATGGCGACTGCATCTTCCTCTGCGAATTGGGCCCGCCCGAATATGCGATGACCGGGCCGGATGGCCGCGAGCTATCAAACCGATGGGATGAGGCGCTGGTGATAAAGAGATGGATCAAGGAAATGTGGTCGGCGATGGAGCCTCCCAACACGTGATGTCCGATTACAGGAGTCTGACGTTCACTTTACTGCATCAAATACTCCACAATACCGTCTATTCCTTTGCGCACACCGTTGACGAATTCTATGTAAGGATCCAACACGACCGCCGACGCTGGCAGCAATTCAACGATCAAGGGGCGGTACAGATAGAGTATAGCCAGCAACGCCACGATGAACAGCGTCCAGATAAAAGCCCGGCGGAATCCGCCGCTTGGCTGTTCGTCAACTTCGCCCATGCTTTCCAGATCGCGGCGCGGTTTAGCCGCTTCATTGCGAAGGGTGGAATCAAGTTCATCAACATCCGGCAACAATTCTTTGCGCGAGCCGCTGGTGTCCGGTCTTTCGGTACGTTCGCTGGACCCGGCCTGCTGCGGCCGGCCCGGTGGAACAACAGGTCCGGATGCGACGCCTGCGCCGGCATTCTCCGCTGGCAATCCACCAAGCAAAGCCTCGGCTCCCGGAATTGTCCGAGGGCGCACTCCGCTGGTTGTGCGGCGTGGCCGCAAAGCGCCCAAAGCCGCAGCAGCAGGAATGGCTGAGCCACCGGCCGGATCATCCGGTTCTTCGTCGAAGAGATCCTCTTCTTTCTCTTGGTCCTCTTCCTCTTCGTCCAGATACTCATCGTCTTGCGCTGCCGCAGACAGCGCCTGTTGCAGGTCAGCGTCGTCTTCAAATGGCCCCTCCTGCGGGTCTCCCCGATCTTCCAGATCAGCACGATAGGCACGTTTGGGTGACGGCTCATCTTCGCCATCGTCAACTTCGGGGGCATCGGAAGTCGACAAATCATCATCTTCGTCTATTTCAGCCGAATATCCGGAACCGGGCACATCCTTTTCCCATTCCATATCGTCCGCTTCGGGTTCAAAATCCTCTGCATCGTCCGGCGCTCCGGTCAGGCCCGCCGGATCGTCGGAATAGTCGTCGGCTTGTTCAGGATCGTCCTGCGGCAGAACCGGGTCGTATTCCGATTCTTCTTCTGGCTCTGATATATCGGACAATTGAGTGCGGATCGCATCGAGATCGCTGAGCGGGTCGAAGTCTTCAGCGCTGTCAGCAGCCTCGGCCTCTGGTCCGGCGTCTGCAATTTCTGCCGTCGCATCGGCTTCATCGTCTGAATGGGCATCCAGATAGGCCGTCAATTCGTCTTGGTCCGCTTCGTCTTGCTCTTCCTCGGCTTCGGCTGGCTCTGGATCATGAGTCGCGCGCGCCGAAGAAAAAGCGGCCTCGCTGCGCAGTACGTCAAGAACGTCTTTGTCTACCTTATGGATGCCTTCCGGCAGCTCACGAGGCTCATCGTCCTCATCATCAATTTCAGGATTGAGGGTATTTTCGTCTGCTTCGGCATCATCATTTCGCGCCGTCCGAAACTGCGCATCGCCAACCCCGTCGAGATCGTCGAATATATCTGCCTCACCTGTTCGAAAAGATTCAGCCGTCAGATCCGGCTTTTCGTCTTCCGGCTCTCGTTCCGACAACATCTGAATCGAGTCCTGAAACCAAATGTGCTCGCAGTTTGCACATTGGACTTCACGCCCGTTTTCCGGAACCGCATTGTCGTCGACTTCGTACTGCGCGACGCATCTTGGGCATACTAAACGCATGGAACCCTCGCTGACCTCTTTGCCGCTCGCCCCCCAGCGAATCAGCCTTTTCTTTAGTTTTAGCGACGGAGCGCCTGCATTCCAAGTATCTGTTCTATTTTGTAAAGATTGCATATAAGCCAGCGTTGCGCAAAAATCTCACAAGGCAAGAATCGGAGCAGCCGTTGATAGAGCTAAAAAATGCCGCATTTTCCTATGGTGGGGCGAACATCCTGACCGAAATGAACTTGCGGTTGTCCCCCGGATCGTTTCATTTTTTGACCGGACCATCTGGGGCCGGCAAATCGACTCTGCTGAAATTATGCTATCAGGCGTTGCTGCCAAGTTCCGGGGTTTTACGGATTTTCGAACAAGACGTGCGGGCAATGAACCGCGATGATATCGCCAAAGTACGGCGTCGGATTGGTGTGGTGCATCAGGACTGCCAGTTTCTGGATCATCTGAGCGTGGCCGAGAACGTGTTGATGCCGTTACAGGTTTCCGGCCGCGAAGTTACGAATGACAGCGAAAATCTAATGGATTTATTGGAATGGGTTGGTCTGTCAGATCATGTTGACGCATTGCCGCCGGAATTATCGGGCGGCGAGCGGCAGCGAGCAGCTTTGGCCCGTGCAGTGATCATGTCGCCTGATTTGATACTCGCCGACGAGCCGACAGGAAATGTTGATTGGGAGATGGCGCAGCGTTTGCTGTCGTTGTTGGTCGAACTGAACAAAATGGGCAAAACCATACTGATCGCAACGCATGACCTGAATTTGATCCGCACCGCCAAGACCCATGTGTCTGCCCGCGTGTTGCGGATTCAAAACCTGCGACTGCAACTGGCGGGAGCGGATTTGTGATGGGTATCTTATCCGGATTGATCGAGATTTTTCAGGGCGACCGCAACGCAGACCGGGTTGTCCCGCCGAGCGGCTATACTTCAAACCTGACCACGTTCACCGCCGCTGCGATGGCCTTTCTGACGGTATTCGCGATGGCGCTGTCACTGGCGACCGGCCGCTTGGCGGATCGCTGGGATGCGGAACTGGCGCGCACGTCGACGGTCCGGATATCCGCGCCCGAAGGCCAGATGGCGGCGCAGTCCGAAGCAGTGTTGAACGTATTGCGCACCACGCCGGGTGTTAAAAATGCCCGGGTGATAAGCGACGCTGAACAGCGCAAATTGCTGGAACCTTGGTTCGGGCCTGACCTGCCGCTCGACAGCCTGCCGATCCCGAGACTGATTGAGGTGCTGGAATCCGGTGAAGGCCCGGACATGGAAGGTTTGCGCCTGCGGCTGTCAGCCGAAGCCCCCGGCGCAGTGCTGGATGATCACACCCGCTGGCGTAGACCGCTGGTAACGGCCGCCACCCGTCTGCGCCTGCTGGCCATGTTTGCCATCGCGCTGATTGCAGCTTCGACGGCGGCGATGATCACGCTGGCAGCGCAATCGTCTCTGGCGGCCAACGGGCAAGTGATACAGGTGCTGCGTCTGATCGGTGCCCGGGATGTTTACATCGCACGTGCATTTGTGCGCCGTTTCACCATCCGAGCGTTCACCGGTGCCGCTGCCGGGACTGTTGTGGCAATGGTCAGTACCTTGTTTTTGCCCGCCGCCGCCGAGGAAGGCGCATTTTTAACCGGTTTGGGTTTTCACGGAGTCCACTGGCTGCTGCCCCTTGCGATCCCGGTCTTCGCTGCGGTGGTTGCTTTTTGGGCCACCCGCGCCGCCGCCTTCCGCACGCTTTCTGGATTGGCATGATGGCCTACGCTATCCAATGGCTGCGCTCACTGCTGTTTATTGGCCAGATGTATCTGATGATGTTGCTGATGGGGCTGTTTTTCCTACCTTTGGCGATCTGGAAGAGGGTCTGGGCGTTTCACGGCATCCACACCTATTGCACATGGGTGCGCTGGACGGCGGGCTGGATTGTCGGCCTGAAAACTGAAATCCGCGGTGAAGTTCCGCAAGACGAAGTGATCATCGCCTCCAAACACCAGAGTTTTCTGGACATAATCATGATCGTTTCCATCACCCCGCGTCCCAAGTTTATCATGAAAAAAGAACTGAAGTGGGCGCCGATCCTGGGATATTACGCCCATCGCATCCAATGTATTGTGGTGGATCGCGGCAAACGCGGCAAAGCAGTCAGGCAAATGGTCAAAGACGTGAAGTCAGGGCGGCAACAGCCCGGCCAGCTGATCATTTTTCCGCAGGGCACCCGCGTCGCTGCCGGTGCCCGGAAAGCCTATAAAATCGGTGCTGCGGTGCTGTACAAGGAAACCGGGGAACCGGTGGTGCCGACAGCCACCAACGTCGGCGTGTTCTGGAAGCGGCATGGGATTTACCGTAAACCGGGCCTGGCGGTAGTAGAGTTCCTGCCGCGTATCGAGCAAGGCAAATCAACTGATGAATTCATGGCGCATCTGGAGGAAACCATTGAATCAGCGTCTGATGCGTTGATGACCGAAGCCGGGTTTCAGGTGTCAGAATGACCATCGTGAAGACCGTCACAGACCTGGAGGCGCTCTACGGCCAGCCCAAAGCGCCGTCTCTGCGCAAGGTCTCTGACCACATCACCCCGGAATACCGCAAATGGATCAAATCGAGCCCGTTTTGCGCGCTGGCCACAATCGGGCCAGAAGGTGCAGACGCCACCCCGCGCGGCGATGCGGGGCGGGTGGTGTTTGAACTCGACCCCAAAACGCTGGCGATGCCGGACCGTCGCGGCAACGACCGGATCGACAGTCTTCGCAACATCGTGGCGGATGGACGGGTCGCGCTGATGCTGCTGACGCCGGGCTCAAGCACGGTAACGCGGGTGAATGGCCGGGGCGTGGTTTCGATTGATCGCGAATTGCTGGACCGATTCGTTGTAAGGGGTCAAAAACCGCGCTCCGTCATCCTGATCCACATCGAAGAAATCTACTTCCAATGTGCCCGTGCGATCATGCGAGCGGGGTTGTGGAAGGCGAAGAGCTGGCCGGATTTGGACGGCCTGCCAACGCCAGGGCAGATATTGGCGGCGCAGACAGACGGTGAAGTTGGTGGGGAGGCCTATGACAAAGCGTGGCCCGAGCGGGCGAAGAAGAGTATGTGGTGACGAGGGGGTGAAATTCGTGCCTTATGGCGGCTGTTTCAAGCGAAAACAGTGAAATCAGGCTTTCTTTGCAACAGCTCTTGAACCGGTATTTTCCGCACGGACACGCGGAGCATTTGAATGCTTGGCCTCAAGAATGCAGACAAGCTTCGAAATCCCCGATATTGTCCGGCCAATGAACAAAAACTACCATCATGAAATTGTAGTCGATCGAACTGTTTCCGAAACCTTTCCACTGTTCACACCAAAAGGAGAAGAAGCATGGGTGCCCGGGTGGAAGCCTGTGTATGTCAGGCCAGAGACAGGTGAAACATGCGAGGAGATGATTTTCACCACTGGAGAAGGCGACGAAAAGACCTACTGGACCTGCCTCAAATGGCAGCCGGATCAATGGCATGTTCGTTACCTGAGGCTGACACCCGTTTCCCGAATTGCGTTTGTTGATGTTCTCTGCAAGCCGGAAGCACATGACCGAACTCGTGTTCGAGTCTCTTATCAAGTGCAAGCGCTTTCAGATCATGGTCGTTCTTACCTTGAAAGCCTTTCGCAAAGCGACTTTGCAAAATCAATTGATGAGTGGTCCGATCTGATTGATGCCATGTCTTGACCAAAACCGCACGGCGTCTGCCTCAGGCCACAAACCAAACGCCTGCCACTGTCAGTTAGGGAACGGCAATTCCTTGTCGATCTCATAAACCTTCGCCTCCATCCCCTTTGTTTTAAGCCCGCTCAATGCCTTCTGGAAATCCGCCATATGCGCTGTTTTGAAGTGTGGTTTCAGAACTTCCATCGACTCCCACATCTCGTAGATTCTCAGGATATTGGGATTAGCGGCGTCAAAGGACGATTTATAAGTCAGGCACCCGGATTCATTTGTTGTTGCCTTGTCCATAGCCCGAATGGCATCGAGTTCTTCATGGATCCCATTGTCTTCAAATTCCACCTCAACAGTCACAATTATCATGAGTTCACCTTTCAATTCATTTTGGGCATTGCTGCGCTTTGTGTCGCAAGTCACCGCGTTGGAGAAGTCCAGACAGGATGACATTATTTGTAATTATGTCATATATTGACAAAACGTCACCAAATGTCAAGATGTCACAATGAGTGATCTGCGAGACAGAATTTTGGAAGCGGCGGTTCAGGTTTTCATGCGGTATGGCGTAGGACGAACCAGGATGAGTGATATCGCCAAAGAAGCCGGGATTGTTCGCCAGACGCTTTATTCCTTTTTCAAAAGCAAAGATGAAATTCTATGTGCTTCGATCCGTCACTACTCAGCCCTGTCACTGTCCAAAATCAAAGCAGAATGGGAGACCGTAGACAATCTTGAAGAAAAGCTGGAGGTGTTCTTCGATCACGCAATAATATCATCGTTTGCAGTGATCTCGGCGTCTGCTGATGCAAGAGATATGATTGGTGGATACAACGCGCTTGGAAGAGCCGAAATCGAACAGGTGCAGGCAGAAAAAATAATCGCGCTGTCCGAAATGCTGTCAAAGTACCAAGTTGGTTTGGATTGCGCGGGCCAATCTGCTGATCAGCTTGCGGAATACATAATGATGTCGTCGACCGGTATCCGGGATCAAGCGCACAGCGAACAGCAGCTGCGAAAATTACTAGCGGTCATGAAGAACGGCGTTATTGCGCTAATTGGTTCGAAATAAAACGCTGGCACCGGACGGATGGTGAGGTTGGCGGCGCCGCTTATGACAAGGCATGGCCGGAGCGGCGATGAAGAGTATGTGGTAGCTAACGGGACCAGCTAGTCGACCATTCCGAAGACAGTTCCCTTCTGCAAGCGTGAGCTAGTTTCAGTGACTTTCCTTTTAAGCTCGTCAGATGAATGGTGACATCTTTTGGGCCTTCGGGTGATGGTTCGACTAAGTTTGACTTTTCGAGTGCAATCAACGCTTCTCCAAAACCCACCATGGCAGACGTAATAGTTTCTTTTTCAATTAGGCCCATGACACCCCAATACATTTCCCAGAAACGGCTTATATCAACTTGAGAAGGTTCAACTGAGGTTGCAATCTTTGCAGTTGTCTCAACGGCTTCTTCGCACCAGGCTAACTTTTTCTCAAGATAAGGCTTCTCAGCTTCAACTGCCTGAACTCTTAAAAATTCAAATACGCCGAACAGAAATCCGGCCAAACCTAGCACAGCAACAAAGGATTTTATCTTGGTTTCAAATGTCATGTCAGGAATGCCTGTACAATTGAGACCAGAACTATCGCAGATTTTGCTTCCCAGAGGAAGAGGAGCGTGTCGGAAAGGATTGTTTAGGAAATTTCGAAAGCTGACATTGGCGGAACGGCCTTCTTGCCCGCATTTCACAAGCCAAAAAACGGCAGTGTCACCCCAACGACTTGCTACCCATATCCAAATATTTCTTGCGCCGCGCCTTGCGCAGGGCTTCGGGTGATTTTCCCTCCAACTCGCCCAGCAGCTTCGCGATCTCTTTTCGCACCGCCTCGATCGTCTTGGGTTTATCCCGCTGCGCCCCGCCCATCGGCTCTGGGATAATCGCATCGGCCACACCCAGTTTTTTCAAGTCCTGCGCAGTCAACCGCAGCGCTTCGGCGGCTTCGCGCATCTTATTGGCGTCTTTCCACAGGATCGAGGCGCAACCCTCTGGCGAGATCACCGAATAGATCGAATGCTCCAGCATAGCCAGCCGGTCTGCCGTGGCAAAGGCCACGGCACCGCCGGACCCGCCTTCCCCGATGATCACCGAGATCACCGGCACCCCGACGGTCAGGCATTTCTCGGTCGAGCGAGCAATCGCTTCGGACTGTCCGCGTTCCTCAGCACCCTTGCCGGGATAAGCGCCGGGCGTATCCACCAGCGTTATGATCGGCAGGCCAAAGCGGTTCGCCATCTCCATCAGCCGGATGGCCTTGCGATACCCCTCAGGTCGGGCCATGCCAAAGTTGTGGTGGATGCGGGACTTGGTATCATGGCCTTTTTCATGGCCCATCACCACCACCGGCTGGTCGTCAAACCGCGCCAGCCCGCCCATCACCGCATAATCATCGGCGAAATTCCGGTCGCCCGCCAGCGGCGTATATTCGGTGAACAGTGCGTCGATATATTCTTTGCAATGGGGCCGGTCCGGATGCCGCGCCACCTGACATTTACGCCATGGTGACAACCCGGCGTACAGGTCTTTGAGCATCGCGCCGGCTTTTTTATCCAACGCCTTGGCTTCTTTCTCAACATCCATCTCTTCGTTTTGCCGAGCCATAGCACGCAGTTCTTCGGCTTTGCCTTCGATCTCTGCCAGCGGCTTTTCAAATTCGAGATAGTTTTGCATTTGCGGCGGTTCCCGTTCCTGTAGTGCCTAAGCGCTTTGTATTTTTTGTGAATCACAAAGAATGTAAAGCGAGCGACATCCTTTAAACTGGTGGCGTCTTACTTGGAATCCGATGGCTCAGATTAAAAGCAAAACGCTTTAGTCATTATATGACTTTGCCTATTTGGGATTGCAACGGCCAAGCAATCAAAAGAGCACCTTCACTAATCCGCGATCATCTCGGACTGCTTCACAATCACCTGCGCCTGTTTGATCGAGGCGATGTCCACCAGGCGGCCTTTGTAGACGGTGGCCCCCTGGCCTGTGCGAGTGGCTTCTGCCATCGCGGCGAGGATTTCGCGGGCTTCGGTTACCTGCGCTTCTGAAGGGGTAAACACGTCGTTCGCCAGCGCGATTTGCTTCGGGTGGATCGCCCATTTCCCAACCATGCCCAAAGTGGCGCAGCGCCGGGCCTGAGCCAGAAAACCGGCCTCGTCTGAAAAATCACCAAACGGCCCGTCAACCGGCAGCAACCCATGGGTCCGGCAAGCCGAGACAATCGCGACCGTCGCCATATGCCACGGGTCGCCGAAATGCACCGCGCGGTCATCTCCGGTACCGTTTTCAACCATGTAGTAATTGTCCTGTGTGCCGCCGATGCCCGTGGTCTGCATGCCCATCGACGCAGCATAATCCGCCGCCCCGAGGCTCATCGCAGTCATCCGCGGGGACGCCGAAGCGATTTCCTCGACATGGGACAGACCGGCGGCAGTTTCGATGATGCATTCAAAGGTGATCGGTTTCTTGCGTCCTTTGGCCATTTCAATCGAACTGACCAGCGCGTCAACCGCATAGATGTCACCGGCATTCCCTGCCTTCGGGATCATGATCTGATCAATCCGGTCGCCCGCCAGTTCAAGCACGTCAACCACATCTCGGTACCAGAATTCGCTGTCGAGCCCATTGATCCGCACCGACAGGGTTTTGCCGCCCCAATCCACGTCATTGATTGCTGCGATCACATTCTGCCGCGCCTGAGGTTTATCGGCGGGTGAAACGCTGTCTTCCAGATCAAGGTTGATCACATCCGCCTTCGACGCCGCCATTTTTTCAAACAGCTCCGGGCGCGAGCCCGGGCCGAACAACTGGCAGCGGTTCGGGCGGGCTGGGGCAGCAGGCTGGATTTTGAAGCTCATGGGAAATCCTTCGGGTAATGATGTTACGTATCAGGTTGCCGGTTTGTTAGGATATTGCCTTAGTGGCTGCAAGAGGATGCGGCCATAACCTCCCCCTTAACCCCTTCCGACGCAGAGGGGGAATAACGGCGTTGCATATTATCGGTTCCCTCTCCTTGGAGAGAGGGATCGAGGGAGAGGCCGCCAAACCTAAAGCGGCAGCGCTGTCGTCTTGAACACCGTCCGCAAAGCAAAGCTCGACTGCAATTTGGCGACCCCCGGCAGCCGCGCCAGATAACGGCGGTGAATGCGGGCGAAATCATCGGTGTCCGAAGCCACAACTTTCATCAGATAATCAGCCGTCCCGGCCATTAAATGGCATTCCAGCACGTCCGGGATCAGCGCTACTTCGCGTTCGAACGCCGCCAACAGGGAATCCGCCTGCCCTGACAAAGAGATTTCCACAAATACTGTGGTCCGCCGGTCCACCGAACGCGGGTCCAGCAAAGCAACGTAATCCTTGATGATCTTCTCTTTTTCAAGCCGCTGCACCCGCCGGTGACAGGCCGATGGCGACAAGTTTATCCGTTCCGCCAGTTCCGCGTTTGACATGCGCCCGGTCTTCTGCAACGCCCGCAAAATGCGGCGGTCGATTTCGTCAATTTCCGCCATTTAAATGCTTTCTTCGAAGATTTATAGAATTCACCGGAGGATTTTGCACCACAACCCTTTTTGCCGCAAGATTAAGCAATCAGATTTTTCCGAATCCAGACCATAAATGACGAATGATTTCCAATTCGGAGGATGGGAAAATGCTGATCGGTTGCCCAAAAGAGATCAAGAATCAGGAATACCGCGTCGGTGTCACACCCAGCGCAGCTATGGAAGCTGTGGCGCGCGGCCATCAGGTTATTGTTGAAACCAATGCTGGAATTGGCGCAGGATTTCTTGATGACGACTATACAGCCGTTGGCGCTGACATAGTTGGCACTGCCGGCGAGATTTTCAAACGCGCCGAGATGGTGGTCAAGGTCAAAGAACCCCAGCCGGTGGAACGCAAGCAGTTGCGCGAAGGTCAGATCCTGTTCACATACTTGCACCTGGCTCCGGACCCGGCGCAGACCAATGACCTGCT
Organism: Amylibacter sp.; assembly: GCA_965237555.1. Lineage (GTDB taxonomy): Bacteria > Pseudomonadota > Alphaproteobacteria > Rhodobacterales > Rhodobacteraceae > Amylibacter. The sequence goes on along the minus strand of CBDEFU010000001.1, from coordinate 1,037,559 downwards.
CGACAGCGGCATCACGGCGATTGCTTATGAAACTGTAACGGACCGCAACGGCGCATTGCCGCTTCTCGCCCCAATGTCCGAGGTTGCCGGCAGGTTGGCTCCGCAAGTGGGCAGCTGGACTTTGCAAAAGGCCAACGGCGGCCGCGGCGTTCTGATGGGCGGCGTGCCCGGTGTTGAACCGGCCAAGGTATTGGTGATCGGCGGTGGCGTGGTAGGCACCAACGCTGCGAAGGTGGCTGCCGGTATGGGTGCCGATGTCACCATCACCGATCTGTCACTGCCCCGCCTGCGGTATCTGGATGACTGTTTTGGCGGCCATTTCAAAAATGCCTACGGATCACGCGGCAATACCGCCAAACTGGTTGCCGGGGCCGATATGGTGATTGGCGCGGTGCTGATCCCGGGCGCGGCGGCACCGATGCTGATCTCGCGCGAACAGCTTGGTACCATGAAACCCGGCGCGGCGCTGGTCGACGTTGCCATCGACCAGGGCGGATGTTTCGAAACTTCCAAAGCCACCACTCACGACGACCCGATCTACGAGGTTGATGGCATCATGCACTATTGCGTTGCCAACATGCCCGGCGCGGTGGCCCGCACCTCAACCATTGCGCTCGGCAATGCCACCATGCCGTTCATGATAGCGCTGGCTGACAAAGGCTGGCGGCAGGCCTGTGAAGATGACGAACACCTGCTGGCAGGGCTGAACACCCACGCGGGCAAACTGACCTATTACGCAGTTGGCAAAGCGCTGGGGATTGACGTGATGTCGCCGTCGCTGGCGCTTAAGCAATAGGCCCCGGTACGCGTCCCTCAAAGACCGGCTGTAAGCTGCGCAGCCGGTCCGAAGCAAAGCGCATGAAAGCCCGGATGCGCGGTGTCTGACGCAAATCGGAATGGGTCAGGACCCAGATATCGGGATAGTCGAACAAGTCGATACCCCGAACGCGGGCCAGCAGCGGATCGGTTTCACCCAGAAAGCAGGGCATGCGTGTCGCCCCCAGTCCTGCTCTGACTGCGGCAATAGCGGCGACCATGTCATCCACGGTCAAAACCGCGTTCAGCACCGGGCGCGCGTTGCGTACCTGCTCCGGCGGGCCGGGCCACTGGGCAAACCGGATCCAGTCCAGCGGCCCATCACTGTCGTTTGCCGCGAATTCGGCAGAGGCATAGACCCCCGCCTTTTGCCGGGCGACTTTGCTGCCAAATAATGTCGGGGCGGGATCATTGGAAAACCGGACAGCGATATCGGCTTCGCGCCGGGCCAGATCAAGCGGGTCGTTGCCGCCCAATGCGGTCAGATCGACCTGCGGATATTCAATCCGAAAATCACTTATAATCGAAGTCAAATACCGGTCGATAAGCAATATTGGTGCCGTGATGACAAGCTTGCCGGAAATGGATAGATCCCGCGCGCCGACAGATCGGGAGAGCGCAGCTTCGGTCTGTTCCATTTGTTCTGCTGCACGCGCAGCGTCGGTTCCGGCCTCGGTCGGCTTGTATCCCCCCGGAAACCGATCAAACAGTCGCGCGCCAAGTACCTTTTCGGCTGCGAATATGCGTCTCGCCACAGTCGCGTGGCTCACACCCAAAGCGCGCGCCGCACCGCTTGTTCCGTTTTGGCGCACGGTCTCAAGGATGAATTTCAGGTCATTCCAGTTCAACCTCATCTGACCATTATTGCACATCCAATGCGCAATGTTGATCATTTACGTTCACATTCGCGTCGTGGACACTGGGTGGGTAGTCAGGAAAGGACGATCCAATGACAGTTCATGTTTTGGCGACCATGCGCGTCACCAACTCAGAAAATTTGGCGAAATACCGCGAACAGGCCGGCGATGCGCTTTCCCGCCATGGCGGCAGCGTGGTCCAGGCATCCGGCGCACTGGCAATATTGGAAGGCGACGAGGAAGCGCCTAACATGGCCGCGCTGCTTTCTTTCCCTGACGAACAAGCGGCACGGGCGTGGATTGGTGACCCTGAACTTGCGGAAATTCATGCGCTGCGCCAAAATTCAGGTCAGTCAGAGCTTCTGATGCTTTCTTAAAGTCAACGCAGCAATAAGAATTGTCGATGCGGTCCGGTGCACCCGCCTCTATTTTCGTATTCGCACCGTGTGCAGATACGGAATGGTGATCCCGGCCGCATCAAATATTGCTACTTAGCCAGATGATCGCGAATCTCAGTCAGCAGATCGATCTCACTTGGCCCTGCCGGTACCGCTTCGACCACTTCTTCTTCTTTGGCTGAGGCTTCTTTGATCTGGTTCACCTTGCGCACCAGCATGAACACCACAAAAGCAATGATCAGGAAATTGATGATCGCCATGATGAACGCGCCATAAGCAAAGGCCGCTGCACCGCCCTCTCGCGCCGCTTCCAGCGATGCATATTCGGTGCCGTCACCGCCCAGAACAATGAAGTTGTTGTTCAGATCAACGCCACCCATAAACAGGCCGATGATCGGGTTGATCAGATCGCCAACCAGCGAGGTAACGATGGCGGTAAAAGCCGCACCGATGATAATCCCTACGGCCATGTCCATGACATTGCCCTTGGCGGTAAAGTCCCTAAATTCGTTAAGCATGAGTTCCCCTTTTCTGCTATATCCAACATTTGGCGCTGTACCCCTGCGCTGCTGGCATAGTTGGTAAACAGTAAGTGAAAAACAACTATGAAGCCAAATTCGATTGATTTTCCTTGCCGAACAGCGGGTTTCGGCCCAGTTGTGTGGTCAGCAAAGACTTCAAGAGGCTATAATGACCGACCTTTCAAACTTTAAAATCACCCAAAAATGGCCGCCACAAGACCCGGACAAGCTGCAATTGTATTCGCTGACCACGCCCAATGGCGTGAAAGCTTCTATTGCATTGGAAGAAATGGGCATCCCTTATGAGGCGCATTTTGTAAACTTTGGTACCGACGACCAATTGTCTTCGGAATTCCTGTCGTTGAACCCAAACAATAAAATCCCGGCAATCATCGATCCCAACGGTCCGGGTGGCAAACCCCTGCCGCTGTGGGAGAGTGGCGCGATCCTGATCTATCTGGCTGAGAAATCCGGTAAACTGTTATCGCAGGACCCGGTGAAACGCTACGAGACCCTGCAATGGCTGATGTTCCAGATGGGCGGCATTGGCCCGATGTTTGGACAACGCGGGTTCTTCCATAAATTCGCCGGATCAGAATACGAAGACAAACGCCCCCGCGACCGCTATGTCAACGAAAGCGCGCGGCTGTTGCGGGTTCTGGATCAGCGGCTTGAGGGGCGCGACTGGGTGGTGGATGAATTCTCGATCGCCGATATCGCCATCGCACCTTGGGTGCGAGGGGTGCCGGGTTTTTATGACGCCGGGGATCTTGTCGGCTGGGATGATCTGAAAAATGTGCCCGGCTATCTGGATCGGTTTCTCGACCGACCCGCGGTGAAGGTCGGGTTGGTTACGCCATCACGACCCGAATAGCTCCGTATCAACGATGATGTCGTTCCCCCAATAAGTTGGGGAATGACGTTTTTAGTTACTTTTGGAACGCTTCAGCCCGGCAGCGTCCCATTCAGAACATAGCGCAGCATCTGCACCACTTGCGCCGGTTCTTCGGCGACAGCCAGCGCTGCTGCGTCGACTTCCTTCAACGGGTGTTGATGCTCCAGCCCGTGCAACACTATCAGCGATTTGCCCAAGGCGGCGGCATAACCTGCGTCAAACGCCGCGTTCCACTGTTTGTATTTCTCACCAAACCGCACCACTACCACGTCGGCATCCTCGATCCCCTTGCGGGTGCGAATCGCGTTCAGCTGCGCGCCTTTGCGGTCGTGCCAAAACTTATCCGCCTCGGCCCCCATGATCGCCACGCCACAATCATCCGACGCGTCGTGGTCAGTCACCGGCGCGGAAAAACTCACGTCGAGGCCGGCGGCACCCTGCATGATCTCCTCGCGCCAGTTGGTGTGAATTTCACCGGAGAGGTAGATTTTCAATGTCATCGCGTTGGTCCTTTCTAGAGCGGTTCAGGTTCAGTCTGAACCAGAGTGAACCTGAACCGCCGGCCTAAACTTTTGATGCTGCTGCGTTACTTGTTTCGTTTGTGATTCAAACAAAACCAGAAACGCTCTAGTGGTCAGCTGTTATTATCAGACCCGCCACATGTTTCGCAATCGCCAGACACGAAGTCAGGCCGGGCGATTCTATGCCAAACAACTGAACCAGACCGGGCAGGCCATGTTGCTCTGGTCCCGAAAACACAAAGCCCGACAGATCCGCTCCGCGCGGGCAGACTTTGGGCCGGATGCCCACCGATTCCGGTTGCAGGCTGCCCGCCTTCAATCCCGGCCAGTACCGGCGCACTGTATTTTCGAATACGGCCCGTTTCCCGTCATCCAGTGTGTAGTCTATCCGCGGTGTATCCAACCATTCCAAATCCGGCCCAAATTTGAAGCCGCCGCCCAAATCACTGGTGTAGTGCACCCCCAGTGTCTCGTCATCCGGAACCGGATAAATCAACCGTTTAAACGGTGCATTGCCACTGCCGGAAAACCAGCAGCCCCTTGCGAAATACTGCTGAGGGATATGGCTGGGGTGTAATTGGTCGATGCTCCGCGCCACATCCCAGGCGCCCAGACCGGCAGTGTTTATCAGGTTGCCACATTTAATCTGTGTTGCGTCGGTTCCGCCGACACGCAGTGCGAACCCACCGTCAACAACCCGCACCGACTGTAACGGTGCACAAAGCGCTACAACTGCGCCCTCCGCCTCGGCCTCGCCCAACAGCGACAGCGTCAACCCAGGCGCATCGACAATCCCTGTCGACGGTGACACCACCGCGCCCTTACAGGCCAGTTCTGGCTCCATCGCAATCGCTTCTTTTGCCGACACCTGCCGCAAATCATTCACTCCATTGCCCTGCGCCGTCGCGATCAGCTCCGGCAACCGCACCAAATGATCGTCTGTGAGCGCCACGATCAGCTTGCCGGTTTTCCGATGACCGACGTGCCGCGTGGCGCAATAATTATAAAGCATGTCTTTGCCAACGGCGCACAGCCGTCCGTGCCAGGACTGGTTACGGTAATAAATCCCCGCGTGGATCACCCCGGAGTTACGGGCAGAAGTGTGCTGTCCAACCCGCGTTTCGGCCTCGAGGATCAAAACCTCATGCCCCTGCCGCGCCAGCTTGCGGGCGATGGCCAGGCCGATCACACCGGCACCAACAACGATGGTTTGAATTTGGTCCATTTGCGGCTCTGAAAAACTGCGGCTCCGCCTGACAAAGACGGCGCCGCCAAGGACTCTTATTAGAGTGCCGGTTCATCCGAAAGACAACCGCCAGAACAGCGGTTTTCCGGTGCCGCGCAACCGACGCAGGATTTTGGATGCCGGTCGGCGCAGAAATTCCGGCGTTTCTCGGGTTGCTTCAAAGCAGAAACTTTTCGGCAACTTGCTGTAGAGCGAGCGCGGCGGACAGGTGCCGCGGATGCCTTTTAGCGCCGTACCTGGGCCGGGCTGGTGCATAAACACTTCGCCGCAGCCCAATTCATCGCGCAACAAGATCAGTGCTGCGAGGAGGCAAACGCGCTGCCAGTCGCGGCCACAAGTTTCGAACAGTGCGGCTTCATACGCGACGACGTTGCGCAAGACCCGGGAACGGGGACGGCTGCGCGTCAGATAATCCCGTTGCCAGCGTACCTCGCGAAACCAGTCGCTCTGGATTTCTTCGATCAGGGCGACGCCGGTTTGCAGACAAACATCCAACCGCACCCAGCCCATCGTCGGCTGACCGCGGTCGCGCACCGGATGGCTGCAGCATGCAAAGTCCTTCCAGTCGTCCCAGTCCATGTGCTGCCCGAACAGAGCAGCATGTTCGACTGGGAAATTGACCTGCAGAACAAGGTTGCCGCCTGGCCGGCTGATCTGCTGCCAGCGCCAGTCAGGCTGTTCCAATCCCCAGTCTGCAATACTGAGTTCGTAACCGCGTAGCGGGCTGGAATAGAGGGATTGTTCCGCCAGTCGCCCGACGCGGCTCTTGGCGGCCACTTGCCCACATTGCGCCAGCGGCAACAAATCGACCCTGCGCAGTTGTCCACCACAGGCGGCCACCAACGGCTGCACGGCGGGCCGTTCCAGCAGTTTCGCAAACACAACGCGCCGCAGGTCGCAAACTTGGGCTTCGTCGCGCATCAACTGCGACAGCAGCCAGACGGATTCACGGTCCGGATAATAGTGAAACGGTGATGTTTCCGGCAGAATGCGCCGGATCATCGAGATATCCTGGGGTAACATAAAAGATCATTTCGCAAAGGGTAACAGGCACCCGGTGCGATCAGATCACGGGTGCAGACTAAAGGCCGGTTTGAAATCCGGCGTTCGGAGGCATTTTCGCAAACATCAGTTTGCCCTTTCAGTTCAACAGAGCGCTGCAATAGGCCGGGTTGGCGGATTCGATCAAGCCGGGAAAACCGGCGTTGCTTGTTCTGTTACAGAATTACGACAGTCAATCGCGCGTGAGACTTGCTGGTGCCAAGACCTCTGCAAAGGCTGGGCTTTTGCTCAGACACAACTCGCAACAGCTTTGAATACGACCCAAAGTGTTTCAGGTTTTTGTAGGATCAACTCCGCAGCACACCGCCAGTAGCTTTGCTGACCTTCTCGACGATCTTAGCAGATACGGCTTCGATATCTTTGTCGGTAAGCGTAGCGTCTTTGGGTTGCAACCGCACGGTGATGGCGATCGACTTTTTGCCGGCACCCATCTGCGCCTCGGCCTTGTCACCGGTGAACTGGTCAAACACTGACGCCTCGGTGATCAACGCCTTATCCGCGCCTTTAGCAGCGTTCAGCAAGGCCAAAGCCTCAACTGCACTGTCCACCACAAAGGCGAAATCCCGGTCCACCGATTGTAGATCAGAAATCTCCAGCGCCGCCCGCGTCGCCGATTTGTTTTTCGGAAAAGGTGGTCTGGCGATATGCACCGCAAAAGCCACGGCAGGGCCTTTCACGCCCATAGCTTTCAGCACTTTTGGATGTATCTCGCCAAACCCGGCGAGCACATTTTTCGGCCCCAGCGACAGTTTTCCGGAGCGCCCCGGATGCCACCAGCTGTTGGCTCCGCGCAGCACCATCTGTTTATCAGGTGTGCCGATGGCTGACAGCACAGCCTGGGCATCCGCCTTGGCGTCATAGGCATCAACCGGTCGCCGCGCTTCGTGCGGATCGCGCGGGCCGGTGTGACCCACCAACAGACCGGTGGCCAGAATCTCCTGCTCTTCCGGCTCGCCGCCGTGGAACACCGGGCCGACCTCAAACAGCGCCACGTCAGCAAAGCCTCGCGCCTGATTGCGTGCCGCCGCGGCCAGCAGTCCTGGCAGCAGGGACGGGCGCATGTGGTTCATATCGCTGGATATCGGGTTGCCCAGCATCACAGCGTCGGTGCCGCCGCCGAACAGTTCGGCACTGGCTTTGTCGATAAAGGAATAGGTCACACATTCGTTGTAGCCAAGCGCTGCAACAGTGCGCCGCGCCATGGCCTCGCGTTTTTGCATGGGTGTCAGGATCGGCTTGGCGACACCCGGCGCAGGCCGTGCCATCGGCACCCCTTCCAGCTTGGTCAGCGAAGCCACGCGGGCGATTTCCTCGACCAGATCAGCAGAGCCCATGACGTCAGGACGCCAGGTCGGCGGTGTCACCTGATCGCCCTCGACCACAAAACCCAGTGCTTCCAGTGTTGCCACCTGCTCGTCCGCCGGGATGCGCATGCCGACCAGAGACTGCACCCGGTCTGTGTCGAGCGGGTACTGCCGTGTCATATCCGGTATCGCTCCGGCAACCACCATTTCAGAAGCCTCGCCACCACAGAGTTCCATCACCATTGCCGTGGCCAGATCAAGGCCCAATGGTGTAAATGCCGGATCAACCCCGCGTTCAAATCGATAACGTGCGTCCGAGTTCGCCTTCAGTTTACGGCCTGTGGCGGCAACGGTGATCGGGTCCCAATAGGCACTTTCCAGAAACACATTCACCGTGTCGTCAGTACAGCCCGAGGGTAGCCCACCCATGATTCCGGCGATGCTTTCGACGCCACTATCATCTGAAATCGCCATCATGCCGGCCTCGAAAGTGTATTCCTTGTCATCGAGCGCCATCAGGGTTTCGCCGCCATTTGCAAATTGGACCCGCAGGTCGCCTTTGACAACATCGGCATCAAAGACGTGCAGCGGACGGTTGTATTCATAGGTGAACAGGTTGGTGATATCGACCAATGTTGAAATCGGGCGCAATCCGATTGCTTTAAGTCGCGCCTGCAACCAATGGGGTGACGGGCCGTTTTTTACACCCCGGATCTGCCGTCCCATGAACAGCGGGCATCCCTTGGCCATCACATCCGCGTCAATGCTGACATTGATGTCGGATTTGAACGTGGATTTGATCTCGGCCACCGGCTCAGGTTTCAGCACCCCGATGCCGCGTGCCGCCAGATCACGGGCAATGCCGCGAATCCCCAACGCGTCCGGGCGGTTCGGGGTTATGGCAATCTCGATCATCGGGTCGATCCGGTCCGGCGCATGTTCCGCCAGATAGTCCACAAACAGCGACCCGACCGCCGGTTCACCGGCGAGTTCAATAATCCCGTCGTGTTCGTCGCTGAGTTCCATCTCACGCTCCGACGCCATCATGCCGAAACTCTCAACGCCGCGGATATTGCCCACCCCGATGGTGGTATCAATGCCAGGAACATACATGCCCGGTTTGGCCAGAACCACGCGGATTCCGGCACGCGCATTCGGCGCCCCGCAGACGATCTGTTTCACACCGTCGTCGGTTTCCACCTGACAGACCTTCAGCTTGTCCGCATCCGGATGTTTCTCTGCCGTCAGCACATGGGCCACGGTAAAGGCGGCCAGCTTGTCCATCGGGTTTACCACCCCTTCCACTTCCAACCCGAGGTCGGTCAGCGCGTAGAGAATGTCATCCAGAGGGGCGTCGGTTTCCAGATGCTCTTTCATCCAGGAGAGTGTGAATTTCATGTGTCTTTACCCGTGCGTTTTCAGGCACAGCACCTAACGCAGCAACGCAGGAATTGGAAGGGGCAAGCGGTCTTTATCACTTCAACCGCGGCCTTGACTTTAGCGTTATTTTTGCCCTGTTGCCACGCAATATGAGCTTGTATCAAAACGCAGGCCGGTTAAATCGATTAGGTGCTCAAGTCCGTTGGGTCGAGTTCAAGGTTTTCGATGAGGAATTCGGAACTTTTGTTTTTTGACGCTACGCGCCGTGTAATGCCTCGAAACAGGCCGTCAATACGCAGGAATTTTCGCGAAATGCGTTCGATATCGCAAGCCAAATAGTTAAAAACAGGCCCGTCAAATATGTAGTCGTGATCACTGTCTCCTTCTTTGAAGTAGGCCTTTCCATCAGTGCCCAATTCAGTGGACCACGGAATTGCCCAAGCGTGATGATCGACTTCTGACGGGCACAGACTATACGTGACAATCATGCCGTTTTTGATGTCCTCCATCATTGTTGGACCTGCCTTAATGACAACACCGTGAGCCAAGCGATTTCTCGCAATCTTCCACTTTACATAGGTTCGCAAGGCATAGGCGAATTTTTCTCTTGAAACTGCGGCAAAGGAGCATTGTGAAGTCAGTTTTTGAAATTCATCTTCCAGAAAGTTGATACGCTGTTGAGAGTCACGTCTCCGACTATAATTTCGAATGACTTTGTTGCAGCTCTGTGAGTCCGGCTGCATCGCCCGCAAGACTTCGACAAGCGAGACTTCCACTCGCTCCCAACGTGTTAAGGCATGACCAATCGCACAAAATAATGTATGAGGTGAACTTTCTCCTGGTCTCAGTGCCCAGGTTGGAATTTCCGCATCGATCTCTTCTTCAAGTTTCTTTAGAGTTGAGGCCGTTAATTCATTCATTCTTGTGTTTTGCACTCCGCTATACAGCGTCCCGCCGCAAACTCTGACACATGCAGTGCACGCCACCGCCGCCCTGGGTGATCATGCTGAGTTCCGGGTCGTAGATGGTGAAGCCGCGCGCTTTAAGTGCCTCTTTCAGGGTTTTACTGCCAGCGGGCAACAACACCCGATCCTCACCCAGCGCCACCACGTTGCACCCCAACGCCATGGTTTCCTGAAACGGCACCGGGATAATTTCGATGTTCTTGGCACGCAGCCAGTCGACCACATCTGGATCGGTGCATTCGAGGCAAACCGCTGCCAGCTTATGCGCAAGCATCACCACCATCAGGTCGATGTGCACATAATAGGGGTCGATGTCGATCAGCCGCACTTCCCAGCCTTCGGCCTCAAACCAGCCCTGAAGCTGCACAGCCGCCTGTTCCTGGCTGCGGCCTTCGTCGCCTTCCCAGCCGATCAGAACACATCCGGGTTCGATGATGTTGAAATCGCCGCCCTCGAAGTGCCCAGCGGTGACATAGTCGTAAATCGGGATGCCAAGTCGCTCGTAGGTCTCGATGCAGCGGTAATTTTCACCGCGCCGCCACCATTGGCTCATATTTGTGATCACAGCGCCAAATGGCGTCATCACCGAACTGTCGCGGGCGTAAACTTGATAGGGGAGTTCGGGATCGGCGGTGTGGGTGTGAACTTCAACTCCGGCCGAGGTGTAGGCCGAAACCATCTCGGCGTGCTGGGCTTTGGCCACAGCCGGATCGAACACCACGCCACGGCGCAGGGTCTTTTTGCTGAGCGAGGAGGTTTTCAGCCACTGGTAGTTGTCGATGGGTCCCAGCAGGACGGAGCGCAGGGTACCATAATCTGAGTTTGCGCCCCAATTGTTGAGCATCGGGGTGCCGCCGCCGTCACGACGGGAACGGAGCGAGAAGGGGGTGTTGTGCTGATCCATGAGGGCCTCCGGAATGTGGTGGGACCGGAGGAGAGTGGGTTCGTGGGGTGAGTCTGTCAAGCGGAGAGGCTGTCATCCTCGCGAAAGCGGGGACCTCTTTCATCGTGGCGCTTGATTTCAGCAGGTCCCCGCTTTCGCGGGGATGACAGTGGACTAGCGGCCAATCCCACCATGCATCGTCGGCATATCCAGAGCACTGAACCCATAGTGCCTGAGCCAGCGCAGATCGCTGTCAAAAAACGCCCGCAAATCAGGTATCCCGTATTTCAGCATCGCAATCCGGTCGATGCCCATGCCAAAGGCGAAGCCCTGCCACTGGTCGGGGTCCACACCAGCCGCAGCCAAAACCTTCGGATGCACCATGCCGGACCCCAGAATTTCCATCCAGTCGTCGCCTTCACCCAGCTTCAATTGGCCACCTTTCCAGGAACAGCGGATATCCACTTCGGCACTCGGCTCAGTGAACGGGAAATGTGAGGCCCGGAACCGCAATTCGATCCCATCCAGCTGAAAATACGCCCGGCAAAACTCCTCCAGCGTCCATTTCAGGTTCGCCATGCTGACGTCTTTGTCGATGCACAACCCCTCGTACTGATGGAACATCGGCGTATGTGTCTGGTCATAGTCGGCGCGATACACTCGCCCCGGCGCGATGATCCGACAAGGCACGCCGTGCTCTTCCATATAGCGAATTTGCACCGGCGACGTATGGGTGCGCAGCACATGCGGCGGGCGGTTGTCGCCATCGTCGCGGTGCATATAAAACGTGTCATGCTCCTGCCGCGCCGGGTGTTCCGGCGCGATGTTCAGGGCGTCGAAATTGTAATAATCGCTTTCAATCTGCGGCCCTTCGGCCACCGAATAGCCCAGATCGGCAAAAATCGCGATCACCTCTTCGGTGACCTGAGATACGGGGTGAATCGTGCCCTGTCGCCGCGGCCGCCCGGCCAGCGACACGTCGATCCACTCGGTCTGCAGCCGTTCGTTCAGCGCCGCATCCCCCAGCGCCTCTTTCTTCGCCGCCAGCGCCGAATTGATCTCATTTTTCAAAGCATTCAGGGCTGGTCCGGCAACCTGCCGATCCTCGGGTGTCATCTTGCCCAATTCGCGCATTTTCAGGCTGACTTCGCCCTTCTTGCCGACAGCTGCCAGCCGCAGGTCTTCCAGCGCTGTTTCGTCAGTCGCAGCGGCGATCCCTTCAAGGTATTTTGTCTTGATGGTGTTCAACCCGTCCATAGCGCATACGTCCCATAATAATCCGCGCTTGGCCTATCATAGCGTCGGGGATTTGCAAACCGGGATTCAGCGCACGCGGCAGGGCCCGCTCGCCTATTCCAACCCAAGCGACAGGCGCACCGCGTTGCGGTTATAAATCCAGAAATCAGCGGACACGCGATCGGCTTCGTTGATCCGTGATTTATGGCCATCGATGCCGCCGAAAATACTGCCGACGATGGCCGGAACGCCTTTTTCCTTGATCCAGTCGAGTTCAAAGGCCACCCCCCCTGCGAGCCGTCTGCACATTCAAACCGGCCCGAGGCCGAAGCATGTTTGCGCCCGCCACTTTTGTCGATACCCATTTCTCCGGACCCGGAACACCGACCGTGTTTGTTGGTTCGGAGCGTCATGTTGTAGGCGGTGTCGGAACGGAAATTGACGTAGCCGTACAGGTACAGACCTTTGAACTCGTATTTGTGGCACAGGAACAGATCCGGCTCGGGGCTGATCGTCTGTTTGGCAATTGCGCGGTTGAACGCCTCACAGTTGCGCCAGTTCTTTTTCAACAACCCGTCGCCGGATTGTTGGGCAACAGCGCTGTTGGCAACCAGAACCAGTGCCGCAATGCACCAGAAAAGATAGATAAGTATTGTACTGAATTTTTGGCCGAACCGCATCGCTTTCCCCGTTCTGACGGCCTCTCAATTCAGCGATGTTATCCGGAAGCGGTGAAGCTGTCGACGGAGGCGCTATTCAGGCCGAAATTCGGAACCCTTACAAAAACAAAAAACCCCTCGGCAGTGCCAGCGGGGTTTTTCGAATTCCACAGGCAGGTCCGGCTTAGGCCAGAGCACCTTTGGCAGTATCGACAATCGCACCGAAGGCTTCGGGCTCGTGCACGGCCAGATCAGCCAGAACTTTACGGTCGACTTCGATCCCGGCAAGCGACAGGCCGTTGATGAATTTCGAATAGGTCAGCGCCTCATCATGGCTGCGCACCGCGGCGTTGATCCGCTGGATCCACAACGCGCGGAAATTCCGTTTGCGGTTCTTGCGGTCGCGGGTTGCGTATTGGTTGGCTTTGTCCACAGCCTGCGTTGCAGTGCGGAAAGTATTGGACCGACGGCCATCGTAGCCTTTAGCGGCTTTGATGACTTTGCGGTGACGGGCGTGGGACGATGGGCCCCCGGTTACACGTGACATGGTTCAGACTCCTCGGCGCGCGTATGGCATGTAAGATTTAACGGTTTTTTCATTCGCAGAGCAGAGCGTGGTTGTGCCCCGTGCGTTGCGCAGGAATTTATTCGAGCGTTTGATCATACCGTGGCGTTTGCCCGCCTGGGCCGCCAATACGCGACCGGTGGCCGTCACTTTGAAGCGCTTTTTGGCGCTTGATTTGGTCTTCATCTTGGGCATTTCCGTCTCCTCGTTCGAAGTGGTCAGAAACACGCGACTCGGCAGCCCTTTGGCCGGACGCGCGGTGGAAATGGGCTTGTAGGAGCGGATGGTGCGAATTGCAAGCGGAAATGGATGCGCGAGTTCTGTTGACATCCACGGTTTGCAGCGCTCAAACCAGAGCGTTTTTCACGAATGCTGAATCACAGGGTTCTTGAAAAACGCAATGTGGTCAAAGGCCTACACCCGGTATTTTCACTCAATCTGTTTCAGTTTGAGTGAAAAGTGCTCTAGTATCGTCAGAAGTCAGGAACGCCATGTCCAGCCTAACCCGGCAAATCATTGAATTCACCTGCGGCTATGATAGTGGGGCAGCGCCTGCAACGGCGCTCCACATCCTCAAGCTCTCGCTTCTGGACTGGTGCGCGGTTGCGTTGGCCGGACAGGATGAACCGGTCAGCCAAACTGCGCGCGCAATGGTCAATGCGGAAAGCGGAAACCCACAGGCAACGGTTATTGGTCAATCCACCAAACTCCCGGCCCGCGCAGCCGCACTTGCGAATGGCGCCACATCCCATGCGCTCGATTACGACGACACCCATTTCCTGCATATCGCCCACCCAAGCGTGGCTATATTTCCAGCGGCGCTTGCAGTGGCGGAACAGGAAGACGCCAATGGCCTGGAATTTCTGACGGCTGCGCTTGTTGGCTATGAAGCATCCTGCCGCATTGGCCACTGGCTGGGCCGGTCGCATTACGAGGCCGGGTTTCACCAGACGGCAACGGCAGGGTGTTTCGGAGCGACACTCGCTGCCTGCCGCATTCTGAACCTGAACCAGACGCAGACAGCGCATGCTTTGGGCATTGCAAGCACCCGCGCTTCCGGTCTTAAAAGCCAGTTTGGGACCATGGGCAAACCCTTTAACGCGGGCATCGCAGCGTCCAACGGGGTAGAGGTTGCGCTGCTGGCTGCGCGCGGATTTATCTCGAACCCGGACGGTCTCGAAAGCTTTGCCGCGACCCACGCAGCGGAGCAAACCAACCTTGGGGTGGTCCTCGCCGGGCTGGGAGAAACCTTTGTGCTTGAAAATGTGCAGCACAAATTTCATGCCTGCTGTCACGGTCTACATGCTGCGCTGGAAGCTCTGAGCCAATTCATCGACTCCGAAGTGTTCGGCTCGGATCGGATCTCCACGGTCACCATCCATACCCACCCGCGATGGCTGAGTGTCTGCAACAATCCGACACCCATGAGTGGTTTGGAGGCAAAATTCAGTTATCGGTTAACAGCCGCGATGTGCCTCGCGGGGTTAGACACCGGTGCGCTGGAAGTGTACAGCGCAGAAAACTGTGCTGACCCCCACCTTACGCAACTGCGTGACCGGGTTATGGTTGAATCTGATGCAAAGTTGCCTGACAGTGTGGCGCGAATTTCGGTCGAAAGCGAAAAAGGCCATACGTTCCAATCCGAATATGACTTGAACCAATCGACACCGGCAAGCGAACGGGAACAGCGGGTGCGCGGCAAAGCCCGGACGTTGGTCGGCGCGCGCCGCGCGGATACGCTTTGGTCGTGTGTGAACGATTTGGAATCAGCGGCAAATCTGGAGGAGCTTTCAAGCCATCTGCAAGGCGATAGCACCCGTCAAAACCAATAGGCAATCAGCCGGAAAACAGCGCTCGGCACATCCCGGTAGGTAATTTCCTGTCCAGAGATCACCCAGGCCCAGCCAATCAATCCACCAGCGATAATGAGAAATACCAGCCCGACCAGCGGCGAGCGGCGTTCAACCATAGCGTTGGCCGAGGCAACCAAACCAACGATCGCCAGCAACACCCCACCAACCAGTTGATAGTCGTAGTCCATCTTTACCCCTGGAGCCTGCCGCGCTTTCTCGAGACCCAAAGAAGTGCGAACAGATTTACCTACAAAAACAACAAACGTATTAATGCCCGGTTCAGATGATACACCAAAACCGGTTAGGATTCGCCTTCAAAGATATGTTTTTCCCGAACCGGGGAAACTCGCAGGATGTTGGTTGATCCGGCCACGTTAAACGGAATGCCGGCGGTGACGACAATTTTGTCATCATCTGTGGCAAACCCATCGTTTCGCACCGCCCGCGCGGCGCTGACCACCGCCATTTTAAATCGTGTCACTTCGCTTGTTTCGACACAATGCAGACCCCAGACCAGCGTCAGGCGCCGCGCAGTGCCCTTCAACGGTGTCAGCGCCAGGATCGGCACCATCGGGCGTTCGCGCGACGCCAGAACAGCAGTGCGGCCTGAATGCGAAAAACAGCAAATCGCTTTGATATCGGTGGTCTCGGCGACTTCACGCGCCGCGGTGGTAATCGCCTCGGCCACGGAATCCCGCGACGCGGTGCGCGAGGCTTCGATGATCTGGCGATAGGTCGGGTCTGCCTCAACTTCAATGGCCACATTGTCCATGGTTTTGACCGCTTCGGCCGGATATTTACCGGCAGCGGATTCCGCCGACAGCATCACTGCATCCGCACCTTCGTAAATCGCCGCGGCGACGTCGGAAACTTCGGCCCGTGTCGGTACCGGACTGTCGACCATGCTTTCCAGCATCTGGGTCGCTACGATCACCGGTTTGCCAACTTTGCGACAGCCGCGAACCAGACGTTTCTGGATCGGCGGCACTTCCTGCACCGGCAGTTCCACACCCAGATCACCGCGGGCAACCATGATCCCGTCACTGACTTCCAGAATACTGCGGAAGGCTTTTACAGCTGCGGGTTTTTCGATCTTCGATATGATCGACGCCCGGCCAGCCACCAGTTCCTTGGCCTCGAGCACATCTTCGGGCCGCTGCACAAACGACAATGCCAGCCAGTCGACGCCCAGTCCGCAGACAAATTCCAGATCCTTGAGGTCTTTTTCCGACAAAGCCGCTAGCGGCAACACCACATCAGGCACGTTCACACCCTTGCGGTTGGAAATTGTACCGCCGACCTCGACCGAACAATCCGCGAATTCTTTGCCGCATTTGGTTACTTTCAGCCGGATTTTCCCGTCATTGACCAGCAGCGTTGACCCCTCTTCCAACGCCTTGAAAATTTCTACATGCGGCAGGTATACCCGGTTCACGTCGCCAGGTGTTTCATCAAGGTCAAAGCGAAATGCGGTGCCCTCGATCAGTTCCTCGGCCTCATTGGCAAACACGCCGCAGCGCAGTTTGGGCCCCTGCAAATCTGCCAGCATTCCGATCGGACGTCCGGTGTCGCGTTCGACATCGCGGATGATCTGGTGTTTGTCGCGGATTTCGCTGTGCTTGCCGTGGCTCATGTTCAAACGGAACACATCTGCACCCGCCTCAAACAGGCTCCGGATCGTGTCATAATTCTCAGAAGCCGGGCCCAACGTGGCCACAACTTTCACTTTTCTCATTCTTCGCTTCGGCATACCCAGTCCTTTTCCGTAGTTGCCCACTGTATAGCCACTCATGTTCTGAAAGGGGGTTTATTTTCCCACTGGCCCTTGTGCTTATACAAGGCTATCCCATGTCAAATCGATTCAGGTAGGATATGCCCAAAAATTATGTACCATACGTGACTAGCGGAATGGAGCGACGCTCCGATACCGTCATTGTTTGCGACCACGCCAGCAATTTTGTACCGCCCCAGATTCAGGTCGGTGACCTCGGTCTGCCGCCTGCTGACATGAACCGGCATATCGCCTTTGACATTGGCGCCAACGGCGTGTCTTTGCGCTTGGGCGAGCTGCTCGGCGCACCGGTGATCTGCTCGAATTTTTCGCGCCTCGTGGTCGACCCGAACCGGGGTGAAGACGATCCGACGCTGTTAATGCGGCTTTACGACGGCACCATCATTCCGGGCAATCGCTATGCTGACGAGGCCGAACAGGAGCGCCGCCTGAATCTGTGCTACCGTCCCTATCACACAGCTCTGGCAGGGCTGATTTCCGTCCGTGCGCAGCCAATCCTGATTTCGATCCATTCCTTTACGCCAAAATTGAATGGTCGCGGCCCGCGTCCGTGGCACATAGGTGTGCTGTCGGGCCGGGACAGACGTCTGGGCGAGGCTTTGCTGCACGAACTGGCCGGCGAGACCGATATCATCGCGGGGGACAACCAGCCTTACAGCGGTGAGTTGAAAGGCGACTGCATGGACCGGCACGGAACCGCGCACAACCGCCTGCATACGCTGATCGAACTGCGCCACGATCTGATTGACACCCCTGAGGGCGAGGCCCGCTGGGCTGAACGCCTTGCGCCTTTGCTGCAACGCGCCGTTTCTGCTGTGAGCGTTGCGGCCTGAACATCGGAGACCTGACATGGAAAAGCAAACCCAGATCGAACTCGAAGCCGCTGCCTTTCGCCGCCTGCGTGAACACCTGTTGGAAAAACGTACTGACGTGCAGAACATCGACATGATGAACCTGGCCGGGTTCTGCCGCAACTGCCTGTCGCGCTGGTATCAGGAAGCCGCCAACGCGCGTGGTATCGAGATGGACAAAGAAGCGGGCCGAGTGGCGTTCTACGGCATGACGAGCACGGAGTGGAAAGAGAAATATCAGACGGATGCGTCGCCAGAGAAACAGGCAGGATTTGCGGCGGCGTTTAAGGAGAATGTGACGGAGGGCTAGGCGCATCGCTTGTGCGCCTGTTCGTAGCCATACCGCTTGCTGACCCGGTCGTTGCAACGTTTGAACAGTTGCAGGGGAACCTGCCCGCCGGCCGCGCGCTGGCACCCGAAAACCTGCATCTGACGTTGGCGTTTCTGGACGAACAGCCGCAAGCGGTAGCTGCGGATCTGCACGACGCTCTGACCGCACTGTCGCACGGGCGCTTCGACCTGACCTTCAGCGGCCTCGACACATTCGGCGGCAATTACCCCAAGCTCCTCATGGCAAGGGCAGCGCCAAGCGACCCGCTCACCCAATTGCACAAAAGCGTCTGCAAAGCCGTCCGTGCCGTCGGTATCTCGCTCAGACGCGAAACTTTCCGTCCGCATGTCACCCTGGCGCGGTTCAGCCGACACACCCCGCCGCGCGACATGCAACGGCTGGGGGAGTTCCTGGCCGCCAACGCCGGGTTCAACCTGCCATCGTTTACGGTGGAAAGATTCTGCCTGTACCGTTCCACCCTGTTGCCAGCGGGTGCCCGGCACGATGTCCTGGCGAATTATCCTTTGATTTGACAGCGTATTTAAATTAACCTTTTGTTAATAAATAACAAATGTTCCGCGCGCGGAACATTTGTCGATGCAGGGTCCAGGATTACCGTCACCTGATGCCCGCGCTTTCAGCGCGATACAACTTCACCTTCAACAAAGACCCGCTCTACCAGAAATCCCTCCTTGCGCAACAATGCAACCAAGCCGTTCTCGCCCGGCAAGTGGAAGCAGCCAACAGAAACCACAGCCCCACCCGCGTCCAGCAGGGGTTTGGCAGCAGCAGCAAAATCCAGGTTACGCTCGACCAATAAGTAGTCATCTACCAACTGTAACAGTCGCTGCCCCTTCGCGGCTCCGAAAAACTCTTCCTGTTTGATCCGCTCCATTGCGATCATCTCTGCCACCCGCCCTTGAAGGTAAAGTGCGAATGATGTGCTGCGCGACGCCCATATATCGTCAGGACCCAGATAAGATCCGTAAATTTCGATAATTGCGTTCAGAGTTTCGGCCTTCTTCACCTTGCTCAACGTCCGACGAAATGCAAACCGGTCTTCTAATCCGACAATTTCAGCACCCGCATCCAGACCCAACAACAACACCCGGTCGTCTTGAATTGGCAACGCGCCCCAGGAAAAATCATCACATGGGTCGCTCAGTAGTATTTCCGCAAGAGCCGTGGCTTTTAGATAGTCTGCTGCCTTGGCAGCATAGCCCAATGAAATCAGACGTGATTCAATCCAAGGCCTAATACGCGGATCAATCTCAGGGAATTCGCTCGGACTTCTAAAGCTGCGCAACTGATCACTGCCCTGAAACACTATTTCGATTCGCCGGCGGCTTTTGAATATCGGATTGAATTCCGGGGCCACAACTTTGGCGTTTGCCAAAACTTCGCGTAACTCATCCGGCAAATTCAAAATCAACGGGTTTGTGCTGTGGAACGTTCCCCACATATGCGAAACCGCCCCATCCGGGCTGGTGATCCGCCACAACCTGCCGGTGCCGTTCTCGATGGCCGATGCCCGCGCCGCGACAAGGTCGAAATCCGCCAGTGTTCTGTCAACAATCGGCTCGGTGACATTACAAGCCTCTTTGGTCATCCAATATTGTGCGTGCGCCTCGGAAGTTGCTAGTGAATGGAGCGCCGCGAAAACCACAGCAGACAGGCGTACGAACATCTTTGCACTCCGTCAGAACCAATAGCGCTGACCGTAGGCCAGGCTATATTTTACAGCAACCGCTGCTTTGTTCATTTACCCCTTCACCGCACCAATTGCCTGCAGACGCTCAAACTCGGCGTTACCCACACCAATTTCAGCCAGAACCTCCCTCGTGTGCTCGCCAAACCCCGGCGGTGGCCCCGCAAGTTCCGGACCATCATGCGCGAACCCGAACCCGGCCACCGGCAGACGGTCCGGTCCGCCCTGGCCCACCGGTTCTCCGTAGCTGCCGATCACACCGCGCGAGGCGGTTTGTTCCTCGGTCAGGGATTCCTCGATCCGACGCACCCGCGCGGCAGGGACATGGGCGGCGTTCAGCACGTCCTCCCAATGCTGGGCCGTTTGTTCCAGCATCTTTGCCGTGATCAGCGCCCGGTCGGTGTCGGCGCGCAATCCAATCTCGGAGCGCGGCGTATTTTCGATTTCAAGTGCAGCCACCTCAAATCCCAACACCCGCATCAGGTTGGCCACCTGTCGGTTGGTATACGCCCCCAGCATCACCCATCCTTCTTTGGTTTGATAGGCAGAATAGCCCGGCAGTTTTGGATGCGCATTGCCGTGCGGTTGTGGTGCTGTGCCCGCTGCGATTGTATCCGTCACATGGCCCGACATAAGCATAAAGGCAGCATCCACCATTGCCACGTCGATAAATTGTCCCTGCCCTGTCTTTTCGCGCTGAAACAGTGCCGCTGAAATCGCCATCGCCGCCTGTGCCCCGGTGCCGTAATCCACCATAGGCGGGCCGACCCTAAGCGGCGGGTCTCCACTGGACCAACCGTTTGCTGCCATGATCCCTGACCAGGCCTGAATCACCACGTCATAGGCCGGGTGTTCTGCCTTAGGCCCGGTGCACCCGAAGCCTGACAGGGAGCAATAGATCAGCTTCGGATTTACCTTGGCCAGAGCTGTATACCCAAATCCCAACCTGTCCAATGCAGCGCCCGTGTAGTTCTGCACCAGCACGTCTGCGGTCTCGACCAGACGTAAAAACAGTTCCTTGCCTTCCGCTGATCGCAAATCCAGAGCAACCGCCCGTTTGCCGGCGGACTGCGCCATGAAAAAAGTGCCACGGAGTTGGTCATTCAATTCCGGCGAAACACCCTCGGGCCGGGTCATGTCCGGGCTGTTTACCGGCTCGATCTTGATCACATCCGCACCCAGAACCCCGAGTTGGAAGGTGCAGAACGGACCGGCCAGAACATGGGTCAGATCAAGGACACGGATATTTTCGAAAGGTTGCATATCATTAATCTTTCTTTCTGCTGCTCTATGCTCAACAAATATTACCCGTATTATTTAGCGCTAGGCATTAAATAGAATGAGAAATCAGGGTAGACAGTGTGACCTGTTCCCCCAAAATTGTCCTTGATACGCTTGTTAGAAATTTTTCGCTAGCCTAGTTTGGCAGTACGTTGCGCAGCGGTTAGATATTGCATTAAAGTTCCGACTCTAAATATAATAAAACAGGCAAGAATTAGCGTTACAAATGGTATGGTGTTAACCAATCCCCATTCCTCTAGTATTAAATTCCAAAACGCCGGTAGGTTACTTTCGAAGACGATGCTAATTGTGCTCTCAGAACTTTGAATCGACCCTTGGTACCAGACAATTGGTGCAACATTAAAAATGAGAAACAAAGAAATAATGTACCACGCTCTCACTATAAACGTAGGATAACGGACCGCAATTTTTCGTCCATCTTCTGCTTGTGTGCAGGTCAGAATTAGTTTTGAGATTTTGCGATACTCCAAGTCACCCGTCGCCGGGTCCGGGCCAATTTCTACATTCTGTTCTCTCTGTGCAAACAAGCTTTTTGAAATGGTGCCAACCAGTGTCAAACTGCCCACTGACAAAATGGCATATGCGACGATTACTGCGGCGACGCCAACTAACGTCACGAGTATGGTTATGTTAATCATAGCGCAACTTGCTTCGCAATTTCCGTTCAGGTCGCTTGAAGCGGACGAGTCAAGTGAGAGGAAAGAATCTCTATTTGTCTTTCATATATTCTGTATTCATTGAGTTCGTCTCGCACTTTCATGGCCAACGGCGACACAAATTTGGCGTTGTAGGCTACGCTTGAATTTTGGGGGTGATCGTATTCAACCCAAAAGCACGGTCCTTCTTGAGTTGTAATCAGCGTTGGGTGCAATCTTTCGAATCGAGTCGCAATTTCTTCAACCTCGGTAGTTGCAGTTTCCGAATTGTATTTCAGAAACGAAAACTTGCCACCTGACTCTTGTCTGATCCGCTCCAATTGATCGAAAATAGTTCTTGGCAAACTATCTTTTTCAAGCAGAATATACAGTATCTCAGCACCCTCTGATATCCAGTGCTTAAGTGCGTCTCTAAAATAGGCACCCTTTTGAGGGTCGTTGATATAAGAACAATCATATCCTAAAATTTTGAGCTTAGCACCCTTAAGATTGAGTTGGTTTACACGCGGCACCATGTCATACGCTATCGTCGCGCGCGAAAATCCTTCAGGCGTTGATTTTAATTTTCCGAGATGAGTTTGGCCGGCTTTTCTAGAGGGCCGCTGAGGAAAATAAGCCCAAACATAGACTGCAGAAATGGCTATTAAACTAAGCCCGAAAGCTAACATCTTTTTTTCCCCAAACAGCTGTAATTATGCAACCACCCACAAAGTCCTGCACTTCCAGAAAGAAAGTGCCTGATATTAGATTCAGAGGTTCGAGTCATGTAAACTAGAACATGGCCGCACGAATTAAGTGGAAATTCAAAAATGGCTGAAGATGCACTGGAATACAAGAGATTGAGTGTTTTAGCGATGCAATAGCGATAAATGTGTTGTGGTATTTGATCGGATTGACCGACAGCAAACACTGATAAATCTCCTGCGCGCCTCTAAGTTTAGTGCTTTTTGTTATTGATGGCACTAATTATTGAAGATTGTTAAGCTATGTGCGAATAAAATGCCACAGGTATTATTACTAAATAATTTATCGACTTACTAAGTTTGTTTTACGAAAAAATCAGTTTGGTCAGACACGGTTTGATTTTAACCGATTCGCGGTGATTTTAACGGAAGTGAGTTCGGATCGAGAACATATCCGGATCGCCCAGGAAACCATTCTGAAAATCGTTTGTGGCATATAATTTAAAACGAACCGGAGTTCCGTTATACCGCCTGCTTGCGACTTTCGTCGATATAGATTTCGCGTAGGCGCTTGGACACCGGGCCGGGGGTTCCGGCGCCGATCTGGCTGCCATCAATCTCGACAACAGGCAGGACAAAGGTGCTGGCCGAGGTGATAAACGCCTCATCCGCGGCTTGCGCTTCAGCCGGCGAAAACGCCCGCTCCACCACTTCCATCTGCGCCTCGCGGGCGTAAATCAGAACCGATGCGCGGGTGATGCCGTGCAGAATGTCGTTCGACAGATCGCGGGTGATGATCTGGTTATTTTTCACGATATAAGCGTTGTTCGAGGAGCCTTCGGTGATCAGCCCTTCCTCAACCAACCAGGCGTCGTCTGCCCCGGCGGCTTTGGCCATCATCTTGCACATAGACGGGTAGAGCAGCTGGGTGGTTTTGATATCGCGGCGGCCCCAGCGGATGTCGTCGGCAAAGATCACCTTGATGCCGTTTAGCGATGCCGGTGTGTCGAGCAGCGGGCGGGACTGAGTGAACAGCGTCAGGGTGGGTTCGGCGTCCTTTGGATATGCGAAATCCCGGTCCGCGGCGCCGCGAGTGATTTGCAAGTACACTCCACCCTGTTGAACATTGTTGCGCGTCACCAATTCACGGTGGATGTCCAGCAGATTGTCGAAATCCGCCGGTTTGCCCATGTCGAGTTCGTTCAACGAGCGTTCCAGCCGCTTCACATGGCCTTCAAATTCCAGCAGCTTGCCGTCCAAAACCGAGGTGACTTCGTAAACCCCATCGGCCATCAGAAAGCCGCGGTCGAAGATTGACACTTTGGCGTCTTCTTCTGGCAGGTATTCCCCGTTCAAAAATACAGTACGGCTCATGTCGTCATCCCCAGAGTGCGGCGACCGGCGGGTGGATGCCCGCAGTGTCGAATTGCAAAGCGTTGGTGCGGTCTTCGGCCAACAGCAGCGGCCCGTCAAGGTCCGTCACTGCCGCACCCTGCGCAACCAGAACAGCCGGTGCCATCGCAAGCGAGGAGCCGACCATGCAGCCGACCATCACCTGAAAGCCCTGCGCCAGCGCCGCGTCGCGCAGCGCGAGCGCTTCGGTCAGGCCGCCGGTTTTGTCGAGTTTGATATTGGTCATGTCATATTTGCCTGTCAGCGCCGACAGGCTGGCGCGGTCGTGGCAGCTTTCGTCAGCACAAACCGGCAGAACGCGGTCGAGCGCAAGCAGGGCGTCGTCGTCGCCTGCCGGGAAAGGTTGTTCCACCATCTCGACCCCGAGGCGCACCAGCACCGGTGCGAGCGTTTGGTACAAGTCCGGCGTCCAGCCTTCGTTTGCGTCCACGATGATCCGGGCATCCGGTGCGCCACGCCGCACCCCTTCGATCCGGGCGACGTCGGCTTCACCACTGCCAAGCTTGGTTTTCAGGAGCGGGCGACGGGCGTTTTCAGCAGCCTGTGCCTGCATCTTTTCGGGTGTGTCCAGTGACAAGGTATAGGCAGTGATTTCTGGATGCGGCGATGGCAGCCCGGCCAGTTCCACAACTGACTTACCAGTCTTTTTGGCCTCCAAATCCCACAATGCACAATCCACAGCATTGCGGGCGGCACCGGCAGGCAGAGCGTCTTGCAGCGCTTGCCGGGCTATCGGTAATGACAGCGCCTCGATTTGCGAAGTTACACTTTCCAGCGTTTCGCCATAGCGGGCGTAGGGCACACATTCGCCCCAGCCTTTGTGTCCGCCCTCTTCGATGGTGACGGTCAGCACCTTAGCTTCGATCCGGGAACCGCGTGAGATGGTGAAGACCTGCGCAAGGCGGAAAGTGTCGGCGGTGACGGTCAATTTCATGTTAAGTGCCAATTCTGCGACTGTCCCGGCCTTGCGCCGGGACCGATTGCGGTAAGACGTTAAACGGTCGCCAGGGCGTCCACCAACCGCCCTGCTCCATGGCGATAGGGATCAACGGCGGGCAGACCCATCTGCGCTTCGACATCTGCCAAATATGCTGTGGCTTCTTCGTCTGACAACGCTTTTGTGTTCACCGAAATGCCGACAACCTTGCAATCAGGGTTGCTCACTTGCGCCAGCGGCAGGGCGGTGTCGCGCAGCTTCTCCAGCGTCGGCAGTGCATAGCCCGGCAGCCCGCGCATGTGTTCGCGCGACGGTTCGTGGCACAAGATCAGTGCGTCCGGCTGACCACCGTGCACCAGCGCCATGGTCACGCCGGAATAGGACACGTGAAACAGCGAGCCCTGACCCTCGATCATATCCCAGTGGTCCGCGTCGTTGTCAGGCGTCAGATATTCTACCGATCCGGCCATGAAATCGGCGATCACCGCATCGAGCGGCACGCCTTGACCAGTGATCAGAATGCCGGTCTGGCCGGTGGCGCGGAAAGAAGACTTCAGGCCGCGTGCCTGCATCACTTTGTCCATCGCCAGCGCGGTGTACATCTTGCCAACCGAGCAGTCGGTGCCAACAGCTAGACAGCGTTTGCCGCTGCGTTTTTTGCCATTGGCAATCGGGTACGAGGCATTGGGAACCCGCACGTCATGCAAGGTGCAGCCGTTGGTCTGAGCCGCAGCCACCAGCCGCGGTTCGCTGCGCAGCAGATTGTGCAGGCCGGATGCAATGTCAAATCCCAATTCCAGCGCTTCAATCAGAACTTCCAGCCAGGCCTCTGAAATCAGCCCGCCGCGGTTGGCAACGCCGATCACCAGGGTTTTGGCTCCCGCCGCTTTGGCTTCGGCCAGCGTCATGTCTGTCAGGCCCATGTCGGCATCGCAGCCTGCCATGCGGAACTGGCCCAGTGAGGCATCCGGCCGCCAGTCCTTGATGCCCTGCGCTACTTTCGCGGCCAGACTGTCCGGCGCGTCGCCGAGGAAAAGGAGATATGGAGTTTGGATCATGGCAGGGCTCCCTGATTGGCTTTGAGACTTATTAGACGATCCGGCTTGGGAAGATTTGGGAATATCGCCGGTTTCAAGGTAAAAGGATAAAAGAATCCATCAGTGAATTGGTAAATAATCGAAGAACCTTCAGACCAGCAGACCTATTGCGGCGAAACCTCCGATTCTTCTGCCTGGGGATGCAGCACCGCCGCTGTCTGCGTGCCTTGCACTGCAATCGCCTGTGCAGAGCGTGTTTCTTTGGGGGCGTCTTCCCGCGCCCGCCGCGCCATTGCAATCAGTGCTGTCATGCCCGCCAGCACGCCAAATATCGCCAGATAACTTTTCGGTCCGGCCCAGCCGAGTATGAACGGGCCGCCGAAAGCGCCAACAAGAACACCCATGTTCAGCACCAGAACCAGCGTGCCGCTGGCCGGGACGATCTGGCTGGGTTTCAGTTGATCGTTGGCGTGCGCAACGCAGAGTGAATAGATCGGCAGCATGGATGCCGCCAACAGCGCCACGCCAATGTGATGCCCGTCGCCAAACGCGCCGGCTGTTTGCAGCAGAACAGCCGCAACTGTGACCATGGACAACCCGAGAACCACCAACCGCCTGTCCATGCGGTCTGACAACCAGCCAACCGGAAACTGCACCACTGCGCCGGCAAGGGTCCCGGCCACCAGCAGCGATGCTGCCTGACCGACGGTCATTCCAAGCGCCAGCCCGTAAAGTGGCATGCCGATATAAAACGCCGCCTGCATCGCGCCGTTCAGAGCCACGCCGAATATTGCCATTGGCGAAATGCGGGTGAGTTCGAAGAGCGCCAGGCGCTCGGGCGCGACGTATTTGGGGGCCGGGTTGGTTGAGATCAGCAACGGTACCAGCGACAGGGAAATCAGGATCGAGGTGACGCCGAACAGCAGTGAGCCGCTGGGATCGTTGATCCCGGTCATTGCCTGCCCGATGGCCGCGCCGAAAATCTGAATCACAAAATAGATTGACAGGATGGCGGCGCGCATGTGGTTTTCGGCTTTGGCGTTGAGCCAGCTTTCGGAAACGACATAAAGGCCGGGAAAACAAAACCCTGCCAGCAGCCGCATCAGCGTCCAACTGAGAGCGTCATTGGTAACGAGGTGGACAATGGCCGATATCGAGCACATTGAAGCCAGCGCGCCAAAGGCCCGCACATGCCCGACCCGCTGCACCATTTTCGGCGCAACCACGCAGCCAACCAGTGCACCCAGCGGATAACCTGCCTGCATCATGCCGATCACGGTTTCGGAAAACCCGATTTCCGACCCGCGCACCGAAAGCAACGTCGCCAACAGCCCGTTGGCCGCCATCAACATCAGCATGCCGGCGAACAGGGCCCAGTTTTCCTTGAGTGCGCGTATCATGGGGGTGCGGTATCACATACGAAGGGTGATGCAATACTTCCTGCGTGGAATATCAGAAAATCTGGAGAACTGGGAACAACTCTGCGTCTTTCAGGGTTTCGATAATTTCAATGGCGGGAAAAAAGGCCAGAAATACCATGGCGTCAAACATGTTGCGTCGCAGCGTATGGACATTGAAGGTGACCTCGTTTGGCGAATAGAACTGCGAGATGCGCGGAATGATCAGCGGCGTATTCAAAGCGTAATTGTCGTAGGTTGATCCAAATTCCGTACGCAAGAAAGCCTCTTCGTGCTGGGCGGTATACATCAGGATCAGAAAAACCAGCGCACCGAGACCGACCGCCAGCGACAACATGCCAAGCGCCAGCCCAAAGCCAAGCACACCCATTGTCGAGAACATATACAGCGGGTGACGGCAGATTGAATAGGGCCCGATTTGGACCACCTCGGTATTCTTGCGTCCGCCGATATATAGGATGCACCAGAACCGACCCAACACGGCGCCGATGATCAGAAATCCTCCAACGGCTTCCATCGCCTCAAGCCCCAGAGTGTCTTCGACCATCATTGGTTTGGCGAGCACAATCAGCGGCAGGATCAGCAGGAACACGAAGCGCAGGGCGGCGATACGTTTCTTCTGGTTTGCTGGTGACATGGTTGGGGTTTGCATGGGGAATGTCCTGATCAAATCGAAAGATGGATAAAGATAAAAATAGCTTAGATTTGTCGAACCGCATAGCTGCGCAGGGAAAACTGGCCGATATGCGCAGAGCGGTGCCTATCCTGCACTCTGACATCGGTCAGTCTGTTAGAGATTATCGGGTCGGATTTGATTCACAAATGAATCCGGAATCGCGGTGACACCAGATACTCAGACCTGCGGTTCAGCCTCAAAACCGGTCCAGCAATCGCTTCAGATAGTCCAGTTCTAGCCTTGGCCGGCTGCGGTCGCCAGAGCGTTTGCGGATTTCATCCATCACTTCGCGTGAACGGCGGTATTGGTCTTCGGTCGGGATCATGTTCTCGTCGGAACCAATGGTGCCTGATTGCGACAACGGGCGTCCAAGCGGGTCGCGGCGAACGGTGGACGCGGTGCCTTGTTGACCCTGTCCACCTTCCTGTTCGGATTGCGCCTGCCGGATGGCTTCGCTGAGTTGGCGCATGCCTTCGCGCAGGGATTCCATCGCGTCAGCCTGATTGTTCAGCGCACCGGCTGAATCACCGTTGCGCAGGTTTTCCTGGGCCTGGCCCATTTGTTCTTCGGCTTCGTTCAGGCGCTGCAGGAATTCGCGGTTGCCGCCGATACCGTCACCGGGAAATTCACCGCGCTGCTGTTCCAGAAGGTCGCGCAGGGCTTGCTGCCGTTCGGCCAGTTCGCTGGCAGACTCGTTCTGGCCCTGCTGTTGCTGTCCACCCTCAACCTGACCCGGCTGTTGCTGATCGAATTGTTCGGATTCGCCCAACTGGCGGCCATTCGGGTTGTCGCCCTGGTCCTGTTCGCCGTCCTGCCGGTTGCGGTTGAATTCCTCCTGCAACCTTTCGAATGTATCGTCGGCCAGTTCCTGTTGCTGGCGCAACGTATCGTTCAGACCTTCCATGCTGCGCTGGTTTTGATCGCCGCCCTCGCCCAGCTGACCTTGGGTAATCCGCATGTTTTCCAGCAATTGCTGAAGTTGTTCCATCAACGCCTGGGCCTCATCCATCCGGCCCTGTTCCATCAGTTCCTGAATCCGATCCATCATCTGTTGCAACTGGTCCTGCGTAACCTCCATTCGGTTCTGGTTCTCGCCAAATTCTTCCTGCGGCTGGTTGCGCTGTTCCCGTGCCAACTGGCGCAGATAATCTTGGGTGGCCTGGCGCAATTCGTCCATCAGTTCGGCAATTTCTTCGTCCGTTGCGCCATTTTCCATGGCTTCGGACAAACGTTCCTGCGCTCGTTTCAGCCTCTCGCGGGCGTCCGCCAGATCACCGTCTTCGATCAATAGGGCGGCGCGCCACAACAGCTCGGCAATATCGTCGCGGACCTGGTCAGACAGGCCATCGTCGCGGTTATAATCCAACCGGCGCAGGGCAGTGCGTACCATTAGGTAAGCCTTGTTGTTGTCGAAAATGGTGTCCGGCTGATGGGTGACCGCGCGCAGGATCATCGAAATCCGTTCCGCATTGTCGCGATTCCACAGCAGATCACGGCGCTGCTCGGCAACCGCGGCTGCGAGTTTGTCGAAAAAGCGTTTTCCGGGCATTGGCACCACCAACGGTGCGATGGCTCCGGTTTGCGCCGCATCGTCGCGGACGCTGAGGTTGATTTCCACTGGCAGACCGGCCCAGGGGTGCTCGGCCAGATCCTCAATCACGGTTTCGGTAAAATCAGTGGTATCGCGATTGAACGGCAAAGGCAGATCAAACACCACGATTTCGCGCGGTTCCGGCGGCAGTGTCAGCCCGTGGCGGCGGTCCACCTGATCGAGTTGCAGGACAATGCGTACGCTACCGCCAACAATGCCGTAGTCATCTTCGGCCTGAAACGGAATTTTGAGCGACCCCTGCACCGTGTGCGAAATCTCCTCGATCAGCGCCACCGTGGGCGGCAGGTCCGGAATGACCCGCACAGGCCAGGATACGGGCTGATCACGGGCCGGGGTCAGCGTTACGGTGCCGTCTTGAACCACCTCGAAGGTGACTTCGGCCAGATCGGTCACATCTCGCGGCAATTGAGTGTCACCGGTTTCGGTGACGGTTTCCAGCAACGAAGCCGCCTCGGTTCCGCCGTAAATCCGCAGGGTCACGGTTGTGCCAAGCGGCAGGTTCAGCACCGAACCACTGGTGATATCGTTCAGATATACTGTCGGTTTGCCGGTATAGATTGGTGGTTCCGCCCAGCCTTCAAAGCTCGGGCCTGTGGCGATCAGCTGGTCCTTGGGTTGCAGGCTGTCAATCAGACTTTGCACCGGGTCGGTGCGGCTGAACAGAATCGCCGAGGCAAACAGAAAAATGGCGATCAGTCGGAAGGCCCAGGGGTCGCGGGTTGCGAGCCTGAGATCAGGTTTGGATGCCTTGGACCGTTTTGCGGCCTCTGCCATGCGCAACAGGTGGCTGGACCAGAGATAGCGCGAGCCCGGATCATTTGCACCGATGGTCTGGGTGTCGCCAAGGGCTTGCAAAGGGCGGCCTGGCAGGGTCCGGTCAAGCCGTTGAATTGCTTCTTGTTGACTGGGCCAGTCAAAGGCACGTACGCCTCGGGAAAACAGATAAAGCCAGCAGACACCGGCAGTGGCCAGGCAGATTAGCGCCACAATCTGGCTGGCATCCGACAACAGCCCCATCCGCGCAACGGCCACCAGCATCAGCGACCAGCTGATCAGCGGCCAGAAACACCGGGCGACGCGTTCCAGCAGGATGGCTCCCTGGGTCAGGCGCAGGCGCATCCTCAGCGATTTCATCGCTGTTAGGGATACTTTTCTGGTGTTTTTACCCGGCCATGCCATCTGGGGCCTTTCGCGGGTCATGCCGCTGTGTTCAGTCCTGTAACCACTCCGGTAGCTTATCGCGGTTTAACATTTCGTCAAATGTAGGGCGTTCCCGGATGACAGCAAATTGATCACCTCGGACCAGAACCTCCGGAATCAGGGGGCGGGAGTTGTATTCTGACGACATAACAGCGCCATAGGCTCCCGCTGAGCGGAAAGCAATCATATCACCGCCGCTCAGGCGCGGCATCAGGCGCTGTTTTGCGAAGGTATCACCGGATTCGCAGACCGGACCGACGATGTCGACCGGGGTCGGTTCAGCACCCGGCATTGGTTCTGTGACCGGGACGATGTCGTGGTAGGCTTCATACATAGACGGGCGCACCAGATCATTCATGGCACCGTCAACAATAAGGAAATCGCGGTCTTCGCCGGTTTTGCGATAGATAACCGAACTGACCATCAGACCCGCATTGCCGGCGATCAGGCGGCCGGGTTCAATCTCGATTTCGCAGCCCAGATCGCCGACGGTTTCACGCACCACTTCGCCGTATTCCATCGGCAGAGGCGGCGCTTCGTTTGAGCGCTCGTATGGGATGCCCAGACCGCCGCCAAGGTCGAGGCGGCGGATATTGTGGCCATCCCGCCGCAGCAGGTGTGTCAATTCGGCAACTTTTTCAAAAGCTGTGCGATAAGGCGCAAGTTCGGTCAGTTGCGAGCCGATGTGTACGTCGATGCCGATCACTTCGATCCCCGGCAGAGTGGCGGCCTCGGCGTAAACGGCGCGGGCACGGCTGATCGGGATGCCGAATTTGTTCTCCGATTTGCCAGTAGCAATTTTTTCGTGGGTTTTGGCGTCCACATCCGGGTTGACACGCACTGTGATCGGGACCGTGACGCCAAGTTCGCTGGCAACTGTGCTGAGCAGATGCAATTCGGGTTCGGATTCCACGTTGAACTGGCGAATGCCACCTGTGATCACCTGCTCCATTTCGGTGCGGGTTTTGCCGACGCCGGAGAAAACAATTTTTTCGCCGGGAACACCAACTGCCCTGGCCCGTAGGTATTCACCGACCGACACCACATCCATGCCAGCGCCCTGATCGGCCAGAAGTTTCAGCACCGCCAAATTAGAATTGGCTTTCATCGCATAGCAGACCAGATGCTTCATGCCGTCCAACGCCTCGTCAAACACCCGGAAGTGGCGGGTCAGTGTGGCGCTGGAATAGACGTAAAACGGCGTGCCAACCGCCGCCGCGATTTCCGGCAGGGGGACGTCTTCGGCATGCAGAATACCGTCGCGATAGAGGAAATGGTCCATGGGGCGCTATCTGACTGGTCGGGCTCGGAGGAAAAGATATAGCGGAAAGGCACAAGAGACGCCAACCAGGAAAATCAGTGGGATGCAGATCAGCGCGACCCAATAATCCCGGCGCACGTAGACCTCGGCGATGATCCAGACGATCAAGGCAGTTGCGGTGACAGTCAGATCCCAAAGCAATCCGGTGCTGGCGGCGTTGACCTGCCAGGCGTCGATCATACCAGAGATGCCGGTGTCATTTTCTGCAAACCACGCAAGGAAGTGCCACATCGGCAAGATGGTTCCGGCGATGGCGATGGCGAGATAGATCATTCTCAGGCCAGACATATCAGGCTCCCAACTTTGTTCGGGCTTGGTTTAATCCACAAAGAACTGTCTGGAAACCCTGCTCAGATGATTCCGCGTTTCTTCAGAATAGCCTCGATTTCCTCTGGCGTTTGCGGAAACTCTCGCTGATGGGGAAATTGACCAACGGCGATATAGTCGTCTTCATCGGCCGTGTTCATCCGGCCCAGCACTGCATTGCGATGCGGGTGACGGCCAAAACGGGCGATCACGTCGCGCACCAGCATGCTCTGGTCAATTGAGATCAGATACATCAATCGCAAGTGTTCGGGCGCTTCGTCAGCAACGCTGTGGGCCATTTCCACCGCCAAATTCATCCGTTCCAGATGATCCGGACCTTCCCCATGGGTCTTTGCAATAATGAGAAACTGTTTTTCCCAAGGTGCGCTCAGCCTGTCGTAGTGCCCGTTTTCCAGCGATTCCTTGATCAGCCGGTTGGATTTCATATCCTGGGCAAAGGCCTGTGGCGTGTCGCGCCAGACCGATCGCGGAAACTGATCGAGCGCGATGATCAGCGCCAGCCGGCCGCGTGGGGTTTCGGCCCAGTGGTCCAACAGGCCGCGTGCGGCGGCCTCGGTGGTGTCCGCAAAATCACGGCAGATGATTTCATCAGCCTGTCCTGTCATCCGCCACATCCAGAATTCAAGGTGTGTTTCCGGGCTTTCGGAGTGGCCGGAATCTGGAAACCAGAAGTCGAGAACCTTATCGGGCGTTTCTTGCGCCCAAACGCCTATTTTCATCTATCCCCCGCTTGTTTCCTGGCCGCCGGAAATTCACCGGCTGTTGGCCGGGACGTTCGCACAGCCCGTTGCGTGGAGCAAGCAACCGTCTGATTGTCGAAAAAATACGCTCACTTGCTGATGCTCCAAAGGCCGAGTGCCCTACGTGTTTACCATGATCTCAGCGGCCGGGCGGCTGCGCTGCTTTTGGGTGTGGGGCCTAGGCTACCAGTTCGGTTGTGAATCGGGATTGTTGAGAAAGGCAAATGCGAGGGGCAGAAAATTTGTGACAGCGGCGGTCGCCACCATCAGTCAGGCTATGCCAAAATTGCTACGAATTCTCGTCCTTTGGTGGCCTCTTTGACGATTGGCGTTGACGCAGTTTTTGCCGGACGTTGTTTACTCGTCAGTCTGGACCACTGGAAGCGGGTCGTCTTTGACGCCGCAGCCGGTCAGCATGCCAACTGAAAGGCATAATAGAAGTGAATTCACAAAGCGTTTCATTGATCTGTTTCAACCTTCCGGCAGGGTAAATTCAGGCAAGACCATATCCGCTGCTCCGCAAAATCAGCCCCACGATTCTGCGTAGACGTCGCTGCCTGCAAATCCAAACGAAGACGTTGATTCTCCGCATCCCTCAAGAATCTTCAAGCCCAGGACAATAATCTGCAATGCAAAAAGTTTTTGTCATTGGTTCACTCCTTTTTCCAGCGCGCAATCTGCGCTTTGACCTGTGCCGGGGCGGTTCCGCCGTAGCTGTTCCGGCTGGCCACCGAGTTTTGAACGCCCAGCACGTCAAAGACGTCTTTAGTGATCTCCGGGCAGGCAGACTGCATGTCCTCCAGACTCAGGTCCGGCAAATCGCAGTTTTTTTCTTCGGCTAGTTTTACCAGCGACCCGGTGACACGGTGAGCATCGCGGAACGGCATGTCAAGCGAGCGCACCAGCCAGTCGGCGAGATCGGTGGCGGTGGAAAAGCCGCTGGCGGCGGCGGCTTCGAGCGCGGCCTTGTTCGGCGTCATGTCGGCCACCATCCCCGCCATGGCAGCAAGCGCCAGCATCAGGCTGTCGGCGGCGTCAAACACCTGTTCCTTGTCTTCCTGCATATCTTTGGAATAGGCCAGCGGCAGGCCTTTCATCACCGTCAGGAGCCCTATCAGCGAGCCGTTGATCCGCCCGACTTTGGCCCGGATCAGTTCAGCCGCATCCGGGTTCTTCTTTTGCGGCATGATCGAGGAGCCGGTTGAGAACCGGTCTGACAACGTGACAAAGCGGAACTGGGCCGAGGACCAGATCACCAGTTCTTCGGCGAAACGGCTGAGGTGGGTGGCGCAGATCGAGGCTGCAGACAGGTAGTCGAGTGCGAAGTCGCGGTCGGAGACGGCGTCAAGCGAATTTGCCGATGGCCGGTCAAAGCCGAGAGCTGCGGCAGTGGCATCGCGGTCAATCGGAAACGACGTGCCCGCCAGTGCCGCTGCCCCAAGCGGGCATTCGTTCATCCGCACCCATGCGTCGGCCATCCGGCTTTTGTCGCGGGCGAACATTTCCACATAGGCCATCATGTGATGGCCCCAGGTCACGGGTTGAGCCACCTGCAGGTGAGTGAAGCCGGGCATGACCAGATCGGCCCCGACCTCGGCCTGATCCAGCAGGGCTGCGATCAGTGCGTCCAGCCCGTCCATCGCAGCATCAAACTGATCTCGGACCCAGAGTTTGAAGTCCGTCGCCACCTGATCATTGCGCGAACGCCCGGTGTGCAGGCGACCCGCGGGTTCGCCGATGATCTCTTTCAGCCGCGATTCCACATTCATATGAATGTCTTCCAACGCCGTAGAATATTCGAATGTGCCGCTGTCGATCTCTGACAACACCGTGAGCAGGCCTTCACTGATTGCCTCGGCATCGCTATCAGTGAGGATACCCTGTTTGGCGAGCATCGCCGCATGGGCGCGCGAAGCTTTGATGTCCTGGGATGCCAGACGTTTGTCAAAACCGATTGAGGCGTTGATCGCTTCCATGATGGCATCGGGACCGGCAGCGAAGCGACCGCCCCACATTGCGTTGGATGTTTTCTTGTCGGACATGGTTTCGCCTTCGTGATCCTGTTTTGGAGTGCCTTTGATGACCTTGCCCCGTATCGCCCTGATGGGTGGCGCGATCACCGTTCTCCTGATTGTCCTATACGCGGCGTTTGGGCCGGGTGCAAACCAGCAAAACACGCCAGGGGTTGAACCGGCGTCGCTGGAGGCGTTGCGCCTGGGAGATATGAAAAAACTGGTGTTTCACAGCGAACCGCGCCCGCCGGTGGCCACGGCGTTTCTGGATGCAGATGGGGCGGAGACGGATCTATCGGCCTATGAAGGTAAAACCGTGCTGGTGAATTTCTGGGCGACCTGGTGCGCACCTTGCCTGAAAGAAATGCCGGCGCTTGATAAATTGCAGCAGGTGCTGGGGGGCGATCGGTTTGCTGTCGTCACCATTGCCACCGGGCGCAACCCGCCCAAGATGATTGATGTGTTTTTTGAACGGGCCGCGATTGAGAACCTGCCGAAACTACGGGATCCGAGCCAGGAACTGGCCCGCGCGATGTCGGTGTTTGGACTGCCGACGTCAATGGTGCTCGACGGGCAGGGGCGTGAGATAGCGCGGTTGAGAGGCGATGCGGATTGGGCGAGTGAGGAGGCGGTGGCGTTGTTGAAGGCGGTTGTAGGGGATGGTGGATAGATTTCCAATCCGTAGGGTGCGTGCTCTGCAAACACCATTCCGACATCCGCGACAATCGTTGCGTGGAAACCAGGCGACCTACATCTGACAAATGCGG
Source organism: Amylibacter sp. (assembly GCA_965237555.1). Taxonomy (GTDB): domain Bacteria; phylum Pseudomonadota; class Alphaproteobacteria; order Rhodobacterales; family Rhodobacteraceae; genus Amylibacter. Next base: position 1,001,615 of record CBDEFU010000001.1, on the reverse strand, counting down.
ATCAATCTATTTCGAGATTGCACCTAAAACGTCTTATACCGTCAGTTCGTCTTTCTGGCACCGCGATCAAAAAGAGCCCCACGGCGTGATCTCGCTCGAAAAGTTCGCGACTTGCGCCGGTTGTCCGAGCGGCCGCATCCGTCAGCAAACAGGCCTCCCCAGCCGCTATGATTATATCAGCGCCATCTTCGCCGGTACCTGCAGCAGCGTTTCCGTCTTTCCCGTTTAAGGCATCATCGGAACACCCCGTGCCGCGTATCCAGGCACCAGAAGCCGCGTTATAGCTGAAATTGCAGGGGCCAACGGATGTTGATTCAATCGGCTCTCCCGTGCGAAATCCGATCACATGAAAGGCGAGGGAGAGTCGACATTGTTGTGCTGCGCAAAGTTGTTCAAGGACTGGCTGTTCTATCGGCAATGAGGAAATACCGCCGGTCAGACGCGCATCAAGAAAAAAATTTGCGGTTCCAATTCTTCGGCCCGGTTCAACAGTAACTGTACCGTTGTCGTTTAAGTAAGGTGCCGGGAATTCCGCAATCAGGCGTTGGAATTCCAGGATAATTTGTTCGAGCTCTTTTTGTCGCCTTTCGAGTTCCTCGACTTGGGCACGCAGGCACTTATGAAATTCCCGTGTTGTTGGTGATAGATGCGAAAAATCTTGGCCTTTTGACGGCAACCTACACTTTTTGGCCTCAGCCCCCACCGCAATGGTTAACAAAACAACGCATAAAATTACCAATCGCAAATCACCAATCCCCTCAGATCATTGTGTCAGCGAGCCAGGACAATCTCTTTGATCAAGTTTGAATCCGGAGTATCCGTTTTGATGATCGCAAAAAAAACAATATCCAGTTTCCAGATACAGCGAAGCCCAGCCAAGCATAGCACAATTTTGTTGTCAAAAATACCTTTTGAAGCTGCCGCCCAATTGAATGTTGCGGCCTTCCTCAGACATTCGGGGTCAACCTACCCTTCGCCGAAAAACTCGAGTTCGAATTGATTTCCCGAAACTCTCAATACGCTCCCGGCGATATATCTTTGCCGATGTCGTCTAGTTGAACCTCACCGGTTCCGCATCGTGATCCTGCCCGCAAGTCTGCCGTCGGGGTTGCGCTGACACCGCAACAACAACACCTGCTCCCACCCGGTTCACACCTGATACATCTTTTCCTGCAATCCAAGATACCAGGCGCGGAAATCCGGGATTGGCGCAAAGAGGAAAAAGGGGATCTGCAGGATGCTGAAGAGATATGCGCGCATTGTCGGCAGCGAATACCGCCCCTGTGACGGGTCGATCAGCGCGTAAAGTCCTGCAAAATACAGGAAGGATCTCAGCAGCCGGAAACACGACAGCCACCGGTTCCTGCTCGAAACACGATGCAGCGCCATGAGGTTGCGCGCCCGGATTGTGTTGACCTTGAAACGCTTGAAAATACGCTCGTTTCCATCGGCATGGAACAGGCGTGCTTCAGGTGCAACGACCAGTCGGCCAAGATTTGACATGCGATAGGAGAAATCGCTGTCCTCATGTGTTGCATAGTAACGCAGCATTTCGGACCAGCGCATCTGTTCACCGAAACGACGACGGAAAGTGGTCCGCCCGCCGTTCACAAGCCCACCGGGAAGAAGCCCCATGCCCCGTACTGACGCCGGTAGCGGACTGCGATCTACCGGCGCGCCGTAAGGGACGAAATGATGATCCAGCGACAATTGCGATTCAAGCTTGGCCTTGATCCTCTGCACAAGCCGTTTCAGCGAGGACACCGACTTAGACGCCCCAGCAACAGTGGGACCTTCACGGGCGTCTGGTGCGAGCTCGACGAAATGCGCACCGATCACGGCGATTTCCTTGTCGAGGTCGGCTTCGTAGGCGCGCATGATGATTTCGGCGGTGTCGGGATAAAGGTAGATATCATCGTCCAGAGAAAAGACGATATCACTGGTGGCCAGCCCCAGCGCCTGGTTGCGCTGGTAGGTCAGCGAACGGACTTCAGCCGAAACATAGACCAGATCCACCTTTTTCCATAAATCGGGACACTGCGTCAGCAGATCCTCGCGCGTACTCTGCCAATCGTTGGAGGCATCGACGATGACGATCTCTTTCGGAAGCTGAGTCTGCACTGCAATGTAGCCGATGGTCGCCAGCAAAAAGTGAGGGCGATTGTAGGTGCAGATCGTCAGGCTCCAGGTGAGTAAAGGAGGCGCGCTGTCCATCTCGATCTTCCTTCGTTCGATGTCGGCCTGACCCCGCGTTATCACCCCAGTCAAATGGCAATTGTGGCCGCCGCACCGGAAAGTCACCTTGCTGCCAGGACGGCGATGTTCTCGTCGCCCGGTGTTCGGGATGTGCTCACCGCCCCGATATTACCAAAAGTAGGCAACATTGTGACGCGGGCGCATGTCTATCACGATATTGCTTCCCCTACGGCACACACCACCAAATCTTGACTCTCCACATACCGAACCCCACCTTTCCCGCCATGCCGCTCGCCCTCCTTCTCCCTCTCGTCGTTTTCGGCATCGCCGGGATTGCTGTGCTGCTGCATTTGATGGGCAACAGCACACGGCTGCGGTTTGACTCAGAGGCGGCGGTTCTGTCGCACTGGGCGCGGCAGTTTCCGCATAGTCCAGTGCTCGACACCTTGATCTCGGATGATGCGCATCAGGCGCTGGTAGACACCGCCGATGGTCCTGGTCTGCTGTGGTCGATGGGTGCAGATGCGGTGTGCCGGTTGTTGGCGGACGGTTGCGCGGTGCACAAAATCGGTGATGTGCTGGTGATTTCAGTCGGCGACTACACCGCACCTACAGTTAAGGTTACACTTGCGAACATCGCAGACCGGCAGCGTTGGCTGACACTCATCACAGGAGACCAAATATGACCGGCGTGAATTTTCCAGATGTCGTGCAGCTCGCTGTCCCCCTGTTCGTAGTGGCGATTCTGCTTGAACTTGCGTGGATCACTCTGAAGCGCCGCGGCGGGCGCTATGAGACACGCGATGCGCTGACCTCGCTGGTGATGGGGGCGGGCAGCGTAGCAGAAGGGATATTGCTCGGCTTTGTCGCCTATGGCGTCTACACCTATTTCTGGCAATTCCACATTTTTGACATGGGCACCGGCGTGCTGATTGTGGCGCTGTGCTTCATCCTCGACGATCTGCGTTATTACTGGGTGCACCGGATCGGACACCGCTGCCGCTGGGTCTGGGCCAGCCATGTGGTGCATCACTCCTCGCAGCATTACAATCTGACCACGGCGCTGCGGCAGACGTGGACCGGCACCTTCACCCTGATGATGTTCATGCAGGTGCCGCTAATCCTGCTGGGGTTTCACCCGGCGGTGGTGCTGTTCTGCGGCGGATTGAACCTGGTCTATCAGTTCTGGATTCATACCGAAGCCATCAACAAGATGCCACGCTGGTTCGAGGCGGTGATGAACACGCCGTCGCACCATAGGGTGCATCACGGGCGCAACGCCCGGTATCTGGATGCGAATTACGCGGGGACGCTGATCATCTGGGACCGGCTGTTTGGGTCATTTGTACCGGAGGAGGCCGAGGAAAAGGTGGAATACGGGTTGGTCCGCAATCTGGGCACGTTTAATCCGCTCCGGGTGGCGACACATGAATATGTCGGGATTTTCAAAGACGTGTTCCAGCGCGGCATTACGATTGAAGACCGGATCCGCTATATACTGGCGCCGCCGGGTTGGAGCCATGACGGATCACGCGAAACATCGGCGATGATCAAGGCCGATCATGTGGAGCGGCATCCGGAGGACGCAGGGAAGCCGGGACTGGTGTCAGGGTCGGGTTAGGCCAGCAACAGCGCGGTGCCTGGGGCACTCCACCAGATGATCGTTCACCATTCCCACCGCTTCCATAAACGCATAAACTATGGTCGGGCCGCAGAAGTTGAAGCCGCGGGTTTTCAGGTCTTTGGACAGCTGTGTCGATAACGGGGTGGAGGTCGGCACGTCCTGCATTGTTTTGAATTGATTCTGGATCGGTTGGTCGTCGACGTATTTCCACAGATATCGGTCGAAGCCTTCCCCGGCCTCGATTTCCAGCCACAGGCGGGCACCACGGATGGTTGCTTCGATTTTGCCGCGGTGACGGATGATACCCGCGTCTTGCAGCAACCGCTGCACGTCGGACTCGTTAAAAGCGGCGACTTTGGCCGGATCAAATCCGGCAAAGGCCGAACGGAACGCATCGCGTTTCTTCAGAATCGTCAGCCAGCTCAGCCCGGCCTGAAACCCGTCCAGAACCAGTTTTTCCCACAACGCGCGGCTGTCATATTCTGGAACGCCCCATTCCTCGTCGTGATATTTTTCATAAATTGGGAGCGATCCGGCCCACGGGCATCGATTGTCCATATTTTACCTCTTTTTATCAAATCATTAGACCGTATTCGCAAATTTTACTAAATTTGGAACAAAATAGGAACCTTAACTTCATTTTAGGGGATTCAGCCGGATCATACCCCGGAAAGTACGTAATACTGGAGGAAGCGAAGTGCCATTGTTTTCCGAGTCGAAAATCAACGACGGCGCCTTGTCGCCTCTAGACGTTGCGCTCAGGCAGCCGGATCAGCCGGTTTTGGATATGGTCCGCAATGCGATTGACCGAAAAAATGTGCTGCTGGCCTATCAGCCGATTGTACATAGCCGCAATCCAACCCGTCCGGCGTTTTACGAGGGGCTGGTTCGGGTGCTGGACGAAGACCACGCCATTATCCCGGCCAAAGATTTCATCGAAGTTGTCGAAACGCTGGAACTTGGCCGGATTCTGGATTGTCTGGCGCTGGAATTGGGATTGGTTGCCTTGGCCGAAGAGCCATCGCTGCGCCTGTCGATCAACATGTCGGCCCGCAGCATCGGCTATCCGCGATGGATGGACACGCTGAACCACGGGCTGGCGTTGGAGGGCACCATCGCGGAACGCCTGATTCTTGAGATCACAGAGGGTTCGGCGATGCTGATGCCCGATATCGTCGGCGTGTTCATGAGCGATCTGCATCGGCGGGGTATATCTTTTGCGCTGGATGATTTCGGCGCCGGGTACACAGCTTTCCGGTTCTTCCGCGATTTCCAGTTCGACATCGTCAAAATTGACGGTCAATTCATTCGCAATGTGGATCGGGATGCGGATAACCAGGTGCTGACGGCGGCGCTGATTTCGATTGCACAGCATTTTGATATGTTCACCGTGGCGGAATGCGTTGAAAAGAAAGAAGAACTCTCGTTTCTACAAGAGGCGGGGATAGATTGCGTGCAAGGTTTCCTGATCGGGCGGCCGGAAACGGTACCGATCTGGAAAGAAAATGAGACCACGTTGGAAGGCTACATTTAGCCGTAATCCGCGGATAATCGGCAATCAAAACCGGGCTGGACAGTAATGTCCGGCCTCTTTCTTGACGCCTGACCATACCAAAGCGGAATTGCGACAAAAAATACCCTTGCGCAATTAATTTGCGTCTCTATACCGTTTTTTGCAATTTTATTGCTCAGAGAAATTGGGGTGGAGGTTCCCTGCTCAATCCGTATGTTGAGCGACAGCCAATTCCCAAACGTGAAGGATACACCAATGACCAACGTAGTGATTGCATCGGCCGCCCGCACTGCCGTCGGTTCTTTCCTCGGCAGTTTCGCTAACACACCGGCACATGAGCTGGGTGCAACTGCGATAAAGGCGGCTTTGGACCGTGCCGGAGTGGACGCCGCAGACGTGTCCGAGACAATCCTTGGTCAGGTTCTGTCCGCCGGGCAGGGGCAAAACCCGGCCCGTCAGGCTCATATCGCGGCAGGCCTGCCGCAGGAATCATCTGCCTGGGGCATCAATCAAGTGTGCGGCTCCGGCCTGCGCACGGTGGCGCTGGGCGCGCAGCATATTCAACTGGGTGATGCCAGCATTGTTGTTGCCGGCGGTCAGGAAAACATGAGTCTTTCGCCGCATGTGGCCCATCTGCGCGCCGGGCAAAAAATGGGTGACATGAAATACGTCGACTCGATGATCAAAGACGGGTTGTGGGACGCGTTTAACGGCTATCACATGGGGGTTACGGCTGAAAACGTCGCCAAACAATGGCAGATCAGCCGCGATCAGCAAGACGAATTCGCCGTCAGCTCGCAGAACAAAGCTGAGGCCGCCCAGAAAGCGGGTAAATTTGCCGACGAAATCACGCCGTTCACCGTGAAAACCCGCAAGGGAGATATCATTGTCGATGCGGATGAATACATCCGCCACGGTGCTAATCTGGAAGCGATGCAAAAAATGCGCCCGGCCTTTGACAAAGAAGGGTCGGTGACGGCTGCCAACGCTTCGGGCATCAATGACGGTGCGGCTGTCACCTTGCTGATGTCGGCGGATGAGGCGGAAAAGCGTGGCATTAATCCGTTGGCCCGCATCGCGTCTTATGCAACGGTTGGTCTTGACCCTTCGATTATGGGTGCCGGCCCGATCTACGCGTCCCGCAAGGCGCTGGACAAAGCCGGCTGGGCGGTTTCCGACCTGGATCTGATCGAAGCCAATGAAGCCTTTGCCGCACAGGCCTGCGCCGTGAACAAAGACATGGGCTGGGATCCGGAGATCGTGAACGTCAACGGCGGCGCGATTGCTATCGGCCACCCGATTGGTGCCTCCGGTTGTCGCGTTCTGAATACGCTGCTGTTTGAAATGCAGCGCCGCGACGCCAAAAAAGGCCTCGCCACGCTCTGCATTGGTGGCGGCATGGGCGTTGCTCTCTGCGTTGAGCGTCCGTAATTCAATCCTGCCCTGCCGATATTCGGCGGGGCTTTTATTTTCGTAATTTCCCCACATCAGGAGACACACCATGGCAAGAGTAGCACTGGTCACCGGCGGTTCACGCGGCATTGGCGCAGCCATATCGAAGCAGTTGAAAGCAGACGGTTACTCCGTTGCGGCGACGTATGCCGGAAATGCTGCTGCTGCTACGGCTTTCACAGCAGAAACTGGTATCAAGACTTACAAATGGAATGTTGCCGATTACGACAGTTCCAAAGCCGGAATCGAACAGGTTGAAGCCGATCTGGGCCCGGTCGAGGTTGTGGTGGCAAACGCCGGTATCACCCGCGACGCACCGTTCCATCGGATGACCCCAGAACAATGGCACGAAGTCATCGACACCAATCTGACCGGTGTGTTCAACACGGTACACCCGATCTGGCCGGGCATGCGCGAGCGCAAATTTGGTCGCATCGTGGTGATTTCCTCGATCAACGGTCAGAAAGGCCAGTTTGCACAGGTGAACTATGCCGCGACCAAAGCTGGTGATCTGGGGATCGTGAAGTCGCTGGCGCAGGAAGGGGCCCGCGCCGGTATCACCGCCAATGCGATATGCCCGGGATACATTGCAACCGAAATGGTGATGGCGGTGCCGGAAAAAGTGCGCGAGAGCATCATCGGCCAAATCCCGACTGGCCGTCTGGGTGAACCGGAAGAGATCGCCCGCTGCGTGGCGTTCCTCGTGTCCGACGACGCGGGTTTCGTCAATGGCTCGACAATTTCTGCCAATGGCGGGCAGTTCTTCGTGTAAGAAAAACAAGCTGAAATGCGAAGGGGGCGGCCTGGTGCCACCCCCTTTTTTGTCTAAACAGCCGGGCACGCCGCGCTGGTCGTATATTTCGTATTGGGTCCGGGTTTCGCTAACTCGTTAATCGTGTAATTTCTTCTTTGAGCTTGAGTTTTTGCTTTTTGAGCGTGGCAATAATCAGGTCGTCCGTTCCGGGTTGCCTCTGTATGCTTTCGACCCTTTCATCGAGTTCTGCATGTTTCTTCTTGAGTTCGATAATGTGTGAACTCATGCTCATATTACACCTCCTGAATTGATGATGATTTCATTCCAGCACAAAAAATCCACTCTGTCACGTAGCGGATGGTTCGACTTTGAGGGCAATTGATTGAGGAATGGTAGACTGGCCAATTGCAGGAGCCCGGCAACTCAGAACCAGTTCACTGAATTTTTCATTGGATATCAAGGCGAACCAGCCGCCGACAGCAATGCTACACAGACCAGCTATTGTGGTTGCTGATGGAATTTCCCCAAACCAAAAAATTCCGACGATAACCGCGGCGATCATGTTGAAATACAGGAACGGCGAGAGAATCGACGCCTCTTCCCGCGCGTAGGCTGCTACTGTCAGGAAATGACAGGCCGCTGTGACAAGGCCAAGGCCTATGCCATATCCCAACAGATCAGGCGTCACCGGAACCGGACCCGCCACGAACGCGATTGGGAGCAACAAACCAGACCCGAGCAAACATTGTACCGCAAGGCTGGAAATCGGATCGGATACCGATGATGCACCGCGGGTGGCCACCAGATAGCTGCCCAACAGGACACCCCCTGCAATGGCCAGCAGACCGCCAGTATCAAGACCCGCTTCCGGGCGTGCGATCAGGACTGCTCCGGCAAAGCTGGTCAGCGAGCCGATAATTTTTGGGGCAGACAGATTCTCCTTCAAATACATAGCAGACAGGATTGCAGAGACAATCGGTGCGATCAGGAACCCGCCAACGGCAGTAGCCAAAGGCACCATGGACAGAGCTGCAATCAGACAGGTCATCGCACCCATCACAAGTGCGGTGCGAAACACCATTCCCAGCCGGTCGTGACGCGGAACTTTAATCGACCGGCCTAACAACCGCGCGATGAGCAACGCCAACAATCCTGCAAGAAAATACCGCAGAAAGCAGATAAAAAATGGTGAGTATCCGGCGCTCAGCGATTTCGAGAAAGCGTCACCAAACGGGGTGATTGCCATCGACGTCATAATTAAGACCACACCAATCCGCATTTTTTCGCCTGGAATTCGAGTACACGGCCCCGATCCGTGCAGTTTAGAATTTGTTATATTTTGGTTAACAAACAATAAACCTTAGATTGCATTACGACTCTTCAATACAGTTTAAACGAATCCCGTCCCGTAATACAGCCCTTGCTTGATCCGTATAGCTGTCAGCATCATCAACGTGCTTGTCGCCTTGATGAATGTGGAACGATGGCAACAGATTTCCAGCGCCCTTCGACCCCTTTCGGGCCGAGACAATAACCCTCTTGGCTGCCTGTCCAATGCGTGGTGCCAGCGGTAAAATGCTGATATCCCCGGTTTTTCCAAGCAGTCCGGCAGATAAGTCCGGCAACCGCTTTGCCAGATGGATAATTGTCAGGCGACCACCAGGTTTCAGCCGTTTCAATCCGCAACTGATCCAGTCGCTGAGCGGGGCCTGTTCAACATGCGCGGTTTTTTTGCCGGAGCTGGCGGGGCCGGGCAAAGACCCGGCGTTGAAATAGGGTGGGTTGAAAAAAACATGATCAAAGGACATTTCGCGCAGCGCATTTGGCAGGTTGCACAGGTCGCCATCAAAAACCGCCAACTCGATATCGTTATGAGCAGCATTCTGCCGTGCCAGCTCAGTGTAATCCGGTTGCAGCTCAAGCCCGGTCATTTGCAGCTCTGGAACCCGCCAGCCTAGACACAGCGAGGCAACACCGACACCGCAGCCGAGTTCCAGCACAGACTGGCCGGGTTTGGCATCTACCGCCGCTGCCAGAAACACCGGATCAGTCGCCGCGCGATATCCCAATTTTGGTTGCCGAATTTGCAAACGCCCGTCCAAAAACCCGTCAAGCGTGGTTTCTTGCGGCGTAAAACTCATCTGGGTTCCGGCAAGTCGATGTCGTTGTCAGACAGGATCGCACGGGCTCGGAACAGGTGTTTGTCCGCCACCATAACCCGGCGCGGCATTATGCCAATGGAGCCTTCCAGTATGCTCATATGGACGTCAAGATCGAAGCAGTCTATATCCTCTGCACGCAGTAATGCGGACGCAAAGGCTACGATTGTCGGGTCGTTTGTGCGCAGCAATTCTTTCATGCCTCTGGCATACTTTGGAAAGTTGTGTTTTGTCGAGCCGGGGAGATGAAAAAACGGTGAACCGGGTAGAACAGCTGAAACCTCATGAAAAGCTGGCCGCGTTGCTGGCGGATGACGTGGCGGCGGTGAACGACCTGATCTCCGCCAGGATGGCGTCGGAACACGCGCCCCGCATTCCCGAGGTAACAGCGCATCTGGTTGACGCCGGAGGCAAACGTCTGCGCCCGATGCTGACGCTTGCTGCGGCGCGCCTGTGTGGTTACCACGGCCCTTATCATGTGCATCTTGCGGCGACCGTTGAATTTATTCACACGGCGACCTTGCTGCACGACGACGTTGTAGACGAAAGCGATAAGCGGCGCGGTCGGCCTACTGCCAACCTACTGTGGGATAACAAGTCGTCGGTGCTGGTGGGCGACTATCTGTTTTCGCGGTCGTTTCAGTTGATGGTCGAAACCGGGTCGTTGCGGGTGCTGGATATTCTAGCCAATGCCTCGGCAACAATTGCCGAAGGCGAAGTGCTGCAATTGTCGGCGGCGTCTGATCTGGCGACGGACGAGGCCGTGTATTTGCAGATTGTCCGCGGTAAAACTGCTGCCTTGTTTTCAGCCGCAACCGAAGTTGGCGGCGTGATTGCAGGGGCGGATGACGCGACTACGCGGGCACTTTATGAATTTGGCGATGCTCTGGGCGTCAGCTTTCAGATCGTCGATGATTTGCTGGATTACGGCGGGGCGACGGCCTCGCTGGGCAAAAACACCGGCGATGATTTCCGCGAACGCAAATTAACTCTGCCAGTGATCAAAGCGGTTGCCAAGGCCGATGCAGAGGAGCGGGCGTTTTGGACCCGCACCATAGAGAAGGGCAAGCAGTCGGACGGCGATCTGGCGCAGGCAATGGCGCTGTTGAACAAACATGGCACGCTGGAAGAAACCCGTCAGGAAGCTCTGTGTTGGGCGGAAAAAGCCAAGGCCGCGCTGACCAGATTACCGGACCACGATTTGCGCGATCTATTGCTCGGGGTGTCAGATTTCGTGGTGTCCCGGGTGGTCTGATCCGTGCAGGACAGTCGGTTGAACCCACCAATCTGGATGCGCTGAAACCAGCGTCTTTGCCGCAATTCCTGCTGCCTTTTGTGTTTCGAAAATCCCAAAACACGTCGCTCCCGATCCCGACATTCTGGCCAGTCTGGCACCGCTGGCGTTCAGGGCAGCAAGCACGTTTCCGATCACAGGGGCAATTTGAATTGCTGCCGGTTCCAGATCATTCCGGTTCAGGGCCAGCCAATCAATGAAATCCGACTCCGAAAACGGCGACACAGGCGGTTCGATCAGCGCGGAATTTTCTTTGGTTGCCAGCGCGTGGAATACCTGCCGGGTTGCAACGGCCACGCCGGGATTAACCAGCACGACATGCAAGTCCGGCATACCCGATATTGGCATCAATTCTTCGCCGATGCCCCTCATCCGTGTCGCAGTGCCTTGAACACACACCGCAACGTCGGCGCCCAGTGAAAGTTGGGTGTCGGCGTCGGGCAATGGCAACTGCCAATGCTCCGCCAATCCGTGTATAGCCGCCGCCGCGTCTGCGGAACCACCGCCAATGCCGGAGGCCACCGGAAGCGTCTTGTGCAACCGGATTGCGCAGCCAGTCGCCGCTGTGAAGCATCGCGCCGACTTTAAGATTAAATTGTCCTCGGACCCGGCCAATCCTGCGGCAAACGGGCCATCCACGCTCAGAGAAACAGAGTCCGCAGGTTCAAACGTCAGCACATCGCCAAATTCGGCAAGGGCCACAACGCTGTCCAGTAAATGATACCCGTCGTCCCGCTGCCCGGTGATATGCAGGCAAAGGTTAATCTTGGCGCGCGCGGTTTTTTTAATTGCCATTGCCCGAGGCGGTTTCAACGGATTTTTCTTCGGCCAGCACCACGTCCAAACCAACGTCCAGTTTGCGGCGCACACGGACAGCGTCTTTTTCGTCCGGATCATATGACAAGGCGCGTTTCCATTGAAATTCCGCCTCGCGTTTGCGGTTTACCATCCAGTACACATCGCCAAGGTGGTCATTTATGATTGGATCATTGGCAATCAGCTCGACCGCCCGCTCCATCGGTGCAACCGCTTCTTCAAACTTACCGACCCGGTACAGCACCCAGCCGAGCGAATCCGTGATGAAGCCGTCTTGAGGCCGCGACGCCACCGCCTTTTCGATCATCTGTTGCGCTTCATCGAGTTTCAGGCGCAGTTCGACAAGGGAATAGCCGAGATAGTTCAGCACCAGGGGTTGATCCGGCGACAGTTCCAGCGCCTTGCGAAAATCCGATTCAGCCTGTTCCCACTTGTCTGAACGCTCGTAGGCAATACCGCGCGCATAAAACAGAAACCAGTGGTTCGGGGCTGGGTCGTCAATCAAATTGACCGCGATATCATAAGCCTCTCCCGCCTCAATGTAACGTTCCTGCCCGCGCAGAATATCGCCCAGAGACATGTGAACCCGCGGGATGTCGCCGTGACTGCGGGCCAGACCGCGCAAAACCTCGATCGCCGCATCGTGTTTTTCGGCATCAACCAAGGCGTCCGATCGGCCCAATTCGGCGTTCAGAAACATCGGATCGTCCTGCGGCACCCGGGCGTAGGTTTTGGTCGCCAGATCGAATTGTCTCTGATCCTGCAAAATTTCGGCGGTCAGCAACACTGCCTCTGAATAGCCAGGGCGCAGATGTTCGGCTAACCGGGCATAAATCAACGAATATCTTTCATTCTCTTCGCCGTTCAGAACGCTGGCCAGGGTAAAAAACACTTCGGCAGCACCCTGCTGTGCATCCGTGATGAAATCGTAATCCACAACACCGTTTTCAAGAATCGCGTCCCTGAGCTGGATGACACTCAGGTTGCTGGTGCCGCGGATGGCATTGTTCAGGATTTCAACGGCCTCTTCGCTGCGGTCAAGTTGCGACAGGATTTGTGCATGAGCAATCAGGCTGCCCCTGTTCAGGCGCAAATTGCCGTTGTCATCACCCTGTAAAATCTTGTCGGCGGTGTCGAAATCACCCACGGCCGCCAACGCCAACGCCTTGTGGTACTGACCAAACAGATACATGGCTGTCGGCGTTTTCATTGCGTCAAACTGTTGCAGAGTTTCCGTCATCTGACCCAGCCCAAGCTCGACCCAGCCCGACAGCAGGCCGTACATCAACGGGCTGAACTGGTCTTTGCCATCGTCCAGTATGGCCAAGGCTTCGACAAAATCGCCGTCGTTGATGGCTTCGGACAACAGTACTAGATCAGCCAGTTGGCTGCCAAGCTCGCCACTGGCAACTTTTCGTGCGATGCTGGTTGCCCGGTCGATATCACCCTTGGCGACAAAGGCCAAAAGCGCACTTTGCAGCAGATAAGGGTTGGATGGGTCGCGGGACAGAGCTTCGGTATAATATCGGGCAGCTTCGGCGTAATTATTGTCTCGGTTAGCTTGATTGCCGGCGAGATAAGCGCCGGCAAGGCCCTGGGCCTGCAGGACAACAGGTGTTGCGATCACCGCAAGAGATAGTCCAAACGCGCAGATCATGCGCTTTGCGAGTGCTGACACGAGGGGCTGCTCCTGATTTAGTTGCCTGCGCTGAATGTATCGCGCGTGGATACCCTTGACAATGAACCTTGTCGTGTCCGCGTTCACAATTGATAAATCAAGGCGGCAATGACAACCCCGGCCCAATGGCCGGGATTTCAATTTTACATATTCGGGTAATTTGGCCCTTCGCCTCCCTGCGGCGTCTGCCAGTTGATGTTCTGGCTTGGGTCTTTGATATCGCAGGTTTTGCAGTGCACGCAGTTCTGCGCGTTGATCTGGAACCGTGGATTTGACCCGTCGTCGTCGCGAAGCACCTCGTATACACCGGCCGGGCAATAGCGTTGCGCAGGTTCCGCGAACTCTGGAAGGTTCACGCTGATCGGGATATCCGGGTCTGTCAGTTGCAGGTGGCAGGGCTGTTCTTCTTCGTGGTTGGTGGCCGAAAAACTGACGTTTGTCAGCCGGTCAAAGCTGATTTTACCATCGGCTTTGGGATATTCGATCGGTTTGTGATCTGCCGCCTTGCCGGTAGCCGCCGCATCGGTTTTGCCGTGTTTCAGGGTTCCCAGCGGGTTCCAGCCGCTCAGGCTTGCCACCCACATGTCAAATCCACCGAGCGCCAGCGATGCCACCATGCCGAACCTTGACCATAAAGGTTTGACGTTGCGGACTTTTTTCAGGTCCTTGGCAATCGGGCCGCTGCGCAGGTCGGTTTCATAAGCGGCCAGCTCGTCGCCTTCGCGACCCGCCTTGATCGCTTCATGGGCCGCTTCTGCGGCGGCTTTTCCCGACAACATCGCGTTGTGGTTGCCTTTAATGCGCGGTACATTCACCAAACCTGCGGAACACCCCAGCAATGCACCGCCGGGGAACACAACTTTCGGGATCGACTGCCAGCCGCCTTCGGTAATCGCCCGCGCGCCGTATGCCACCCGCTTGCCGCCCTCCAGCAGCGGCTTTATTTTCGGGTGCTGCTTGAATCGCTGGAATTCCATATAAGGGAACAGATGCGGGTTCTTGTAATTCAGGTGCACCACAAATCCGATGAAAACCTGATTGTTTTCCCCGTGATAGATAAACGAACCGCCACCGGCATTGCTGCCCAAAGGCCAGCCCATAGTGTGGGTCACAGTCCCTTCGGAATGTTTCGCCGGGTCAATCTCCCAGATTTCTTTCATCCCGAGGCCGAATTTCGGCACGTCGCAATTGGCATCGAGATTGTATTTCGCTATCACCTGTTTAGACAGTGACCCGCGCACGCCTTCCGACAGGAAAACATATTTGCCGTGCAGTTCTATGCCCGGTTCGTAACTCGGACCGGGGGTGCCATCGGGGTTCTTGCCGAATTCACCGGCGACCACACCTTTGACCTCGCCGTTGTCTCCATAAACCAGCTCTGACGCCGCCATGCCGGGAAACACTTCGACGCCCAGTTCTTCGGCCTGTTCCGCCAACCAGCGGCAGACACTGGCCATCGAAACGATGTAATTGCCGTGATTGTTCAGCAGCGGCGGCATCGGGAAGTTCGGGATGCGAAAGCCGCCAGATTCACTCAGAACCAGAAAGTTGTCTTCTTTCACCGGCACCGTGATAGGTGCGCCTTTTTCCTTCCAGTCCGGGATCAGAGCATTCAGCCCGCAGGGATCAAGCACAGCGCCGGACAGAATATGTGCCCCGACTTCTGAGCCTTTTTCCAACACCACAACTTCCAGATCGGGGTCCAGTTGTTTCAGCCGGATTGCAGCAGACAGACCGGATGGCCCCGCGCCAACAATCACAACGTCATAGGGCATCGATTCCCGTTCGATATCGGACATGGCCGTTCCTCTCTTCGGCTGCAGGGATTCACAGGCCCTGCGCTTGATAACTGTCTTGCTCCGAATAACTGTCTTGCTCCGACCTTCTAGGCCGCAATATGGTTTCGGGCAATAATGGAACGCAAAACCCCACGTCAAATCGGAAAAAACTGCGCAACGATAGACTATTATGACGAAATGTTATCCCATGGGACGCAGTTCTACGATTAACTGCTCTGTTTTGAAGCGATTCTACGCGCCAAAGTACCCCAGACCGCAACACCACTTGCACGCTGGCTAATCCACTTTTATTGTCGCCCCTTGGAACAGGTGACGGATAGTCGAAAATCATGGATAAAATTCCGATGACGCCCGGCGGCTATAAGGCCGCTGAGGTGGAGCTGAAACAACTAAAAAGTGTGGACCGCCCAGCTGTGATCAAGGCGATTGCAGAAGCACGCGAGCATGGCGACCTGTCGGAGAACGCCGAGTACCATGCGGCGCGTGAGCAGCAGAGCCATATCGAAGGCCGGATCAAAGTGCTGGAGGGCGTTATCGGTCTGGCGCAGATCATCGACGTGTCCAAACTCTCCGGTTCGATCAAATTCGGGGCGACAGTGGAGCTGGTTGACGAGGACAACGACCAGGAAAAAACTTATCAGATTGTGGGCGAGACCGAAGCAGATATTGAGCGGAATATGCTCAACATCAAGTCGCCGATTGCACGGGCCTTGATTGGCAAAGAAGAAGGTGACAGTGTCGAGGTGCGAACCCCCGGTGGTGTCAAATCGTATGAAGTGTTGAGTGTGAAGTTTATTTAGCGCGCTTTCGTTTTGTTGGAGATACCAGCGAAGCATGAAACGCCAGTAACTCAAGCTGGGTCCGAGGGGCCAGATTCGATGACAAAACCCAAAGCTGTGCCTTTGCAACCTGTGAAACCGGACAATCCGGGTGCGGAAATGCGCATCGCGTTGGCGTTGACGCTGGTTTGGTTGCTGGCGTGCGGGTTGTATCTGGCATTCATTCCTGGGGTCATCGAAAATGTTATCGGTGACGTGCTGGGTATGGTGTTCCTGTCGGTGGCTGTCGGCTTTCCGCTGGTGCTGATCTGGACGATTTCATTTGTCACCAGCTCGATCCGTTCGATCCGAGCGGAGTCTCTGATCCTGCGACAGTCGATGGAGCAGATCAAATCTGTCATCGAAGTCAATCCGGGTGACGAAGGTGATCGGGAAGAACGGGTACAACGACAGTTGGAAGATATTGCCGCACTAACTCAGCAGACCGATGATCGCTTGACCGAGCTTGCTGCAAAAACGTTTGCCGATACCGGGGAAATACCGGCACCGCGCCATACGGCGGCGCTGAGTGTGAAGGACACCAGCCACCTGGATATCCATCAAACCGCGCTTCCACTGCAAACGCCCGAAGGCCCGGCGCGGGTGCCAATCAGTGTTGTTGAGTTTCTGAAAGCCCTGAATTTCCCAGATAACGCCGATGATCGCGAAGGTTTCCGGGTGCTGCGCCGCGCCTTTGAAGAGCGGCAGCTGGGCAAACTGCTGCAGGCATCGCAGGATGTTCTGACGCTGCTGTCACAGGACGGCATCTATATGGACGACCTGACGCCGGACAAGCCGTTGCCGTCGGTCTGGCGCAAATTCGCCAAAGGCGAACGCGGATTGACAATTTCCGCCCTCGGCGGCATCCGTGACCGGTCGGCGCTGACGTTGACAAGAACCCGCCTGAAAGGAGATCCGATTTTTCGGGACGCGACGCATCATTTTTTGCGTCAGTTCGACAATATATTGGTTGAATTTGAGCAATCTGCCGAAGACGCGGAATTGTTGCGGATGAGCGATACCCGGTCTGCACGGGCGTTTATGCTGCTGGGTCGTATCGCCGGGTCGTTTGACTGACTCTAAAGTCCGAAAGATGTGTAGGGAAAATACCGGACCGGATCACCAACATTGATTTCCCGAGCTGCATCGCCAAGTTCCACCAGCCCTTCCGACCAGCTTAGCCCGGATATCCGCCCCGACCCCTCGGAATCGTAAGCTTCGGCTTTGCCATCTCGCACCCGCGCACGCAGATATTCGCGGCGACCTGGCTTTTTGTTTTTGGAAAATCCAGCGGGCAGGTTGAACCCTTGCGGCTCGGTCCAGGCCTCACCGGCCAATACCAACAGGGCCGGGCGGGCAAAAATCAAGGTGCAGACAAAGGCCGCCACCGGATTTCCTGGCAGGCCGAACACCGGCACCCCGTCCCAGAGCGCCAGCGCCAGCGGTCGCCCCGGTTTCACGGCAACGCGCCAGGTTTGCAATTGCCCGTCGGCAGCCAATACCGCTGAAATATGGTCTTCGTCACCCGCCGATGCGCCACCGCTGGTCAGTATCGCATCGGCCTGCGCCGCGCCTTTGGACAGCGCCGCGCGAACCAGATCAGGATCGTCTTTGACATAGCCAAGTTCGACCGGCTGAAAGCCCCATTTGCGGATCATTTCTGACAACATCGGCCGGTTGGCGTCGTATATTTGCGCATCATTGGCAGCGGAGCCAGCGGCGACAACTTCGTCACCGGTTGACAATACGGCCACACGCAGAGGTTTGCGGACAGACACTGTTGCCACCCCCACCGCGCTGACAAGGGCAAGGTCTTGTGCATTCAACCGGTGTCCGGTCGGCAAGATTTCTGCCCCGGCCGTAACATCTTCCCCTGCTGCGCGGGCGTTGGCCCCTGGCTTCAGACCCGCCCGAAAAGAAATGCGGTCGTGTGATGCGGTTACTTCTTCTTCCAGAACAACTGTATCCACACCCGCGGGCAGATGCGCACCGGTCAAAATCCGCACCGCATACCCCGGCGCAACAGACCTGTCCAACGGAACACCTGCGGCCGCGCGACCTTCTGTCAAAGGCAATTCAATCAAGCCGCCTTCGGGCAAAGAGCCAAAAGAAAACCCATAACCGTCTACCGCTGAATTGGCATGCGGCGGGTTGGACCGCGCAGCAACAACCGGCGCTGCCAGCACCCGATCGCCTGCTTCGGTTATCGGCAGTTCTTCGGTTCCGGTGACTGCATGTAAACCGCTACGCAACCGGTCCAGCGCCACATCCACCGGGGTCCAGTTTACCCCCGGCGGCAAGGCAAAACAGTCGTCTTTCAGAGGCGGTGGTTTCATTTTCTCAGGCCAGTGTAGTCAATCACAAAATCCGCGATGGCTTTTGTGTCATTCAGATCAAACAGCGGTTGCGTTACCTCCGGCTGTGCGTTGCTTCCAACCGCAACGATGGTTCCATCTTCACCGGCCAGCAACCCTTTGCCGGTCTCCGCCCGATGGCATTCAAGCTTGGCATGGTTGTCGCGTTTGAATCCTTCGACCAACACCAGATCAACTGGCGACAGCTTCGCCAACAACGTGTCCAGTGTTGCCTCATGTTCCTGACGCAATTCGTGCATCAGCGCCCAGCGGGTGCCGGATGTGAGCAGAACCTCCTGCGCTCCTGCGGCGCGATGCCGATAGCTGTCTTTGCCTTCCTGATCCACATCAAAGGCGTGATGCGCGTGTTTGATGGTCGACACGACAAACCCGCGTGCTGTTATTTCAGCCACCAGACGTTCCATCAACCCGGTCTTGCCGGAATTCTTCCAGCCGACGATGCCAAAAACCTTCACAGCTCATACTCCTGCAGCAGTTGTTCCGCGCGGACCATATCTTCGGGTGTGTTGACATTAAAGAACGGATCGTAAGGGTGCGCGGGAAACTCCACATTGACGCAGCCGTGCGGCCCGGTCCATTGCACCACTTTGCGGGTTCCGTCTTGCAACGCCTGCCGGAGATCGTCGCGTAAATTGACCGCCCAGAGGCCAAATGTCGGATGCCGCGCGGTGCCGCGTTTGGGGTCCGGGGTGACAGCCATGGCCAATGGCACCGATGCGGTATGTGCTTCGGCCAGCAACTTTTCGACAAGATTTGTTGGAAAAAACGGCGTATCTGCGGCCACTGTCACAATCTGCGATGCCCCTTGTTCCGCTGCCCGATCCATCCCGGCCAGCACCCCTGCCAAAGGTCCGGCAAAGCCTTTAATACTGTCGGCGATGACCGGCAGGCCGTAACTACCAAACCGCTCCGGGTCGCCGTTGGCGTTCAGCGCCATTTCACCAACCTGAGGTGCCAGCCGGTCGATCACGCGCTGGATCAGGCTTTGGCCACCCAGTTCCAGCAGGCCCTTGTCGCCACCACCCATGCGCGACGACAAGCCACCGGCGAGGATGACGCCAACGGGAGTCACCGGAACATCCGTCGCACAAACCCGGGTTCCTCGATGGTGCAGAAGGCGTTGAATTCCTGTTCCGCAAAATTGTCACAAGTGAAGCCGAAAAACTCCCGCGTTGCCAGTGCATTGGCGTAGATGCCGGAAGACCAGGCTGCGAAGGCCGCGTCATAGGTGGATTTCTGCGCGGCCAGTTCCTCGGCCACCAGCAGCTCGATATCGGTGGGTTCAACCATCCGCACTTTTCCTTCTGTGCTTCTTGTCCTCATCGCCAACCGCATCCGGGTTCGCATCCCAGATCAGCCGCGACTCGCCGCTCAGACAGATAAACCGCTTGCCGCGCATACGCCCGATCAGGGTCAGCCCAACCTGCTGGGCTATCTCGACACCCCAGGCGGTAAAGCCGGAACGCGACGCCAGTACCGGAATGCCCATCAGCGCACATTTGATCACCATTTCCGAGGTCAGCCGCCCGGTTGTGTACATAATCTTGTCATCCGCTCGGGCCTGTTCCGAAAACATCCATCCGGCGATCTTGTCCACCGCGTTATGGCGCCCGACGTCCTCCATATAGACTAGTGGCTGATCACCCTGACACAGGACGGTGCCGTGGATCGCGCCCGCCTCGAGATAGAGGCTCGGCGTAGTGTTGATTTGATGCGCCAAGGCATAAAGCCACGACGTCCGCACCGGCGTATCCGCCAGCACAACATCCTCCAGCCCCTCCATCATGTCGCCGAACACCGTCCCGACGGCACAGCCGCTGGTCCGGGTTTTTTTTTGTAGTTTTTCCTCATAGCTGGTTTGTCCGTCGGTGCGCACCACCACGGTCTCCAACTCGGCATCGAAATCAACACCCAGCACTGCTTCGCCATCGCGCAACATGCCCTGATTGCGCAGAAACCCCAGCGCCAGATACGCGGGATAATCGCCAATCGTCATCGCCGTCACGATTTCCTGCCCGTTCAGAAAAATCGTCAGTGGCCGTTCTTCAACCACGGATATCCGTTGCGGCTGACCTAAATGATCCAGACCCTCAACAACCCGCGTCAACCCATCAGCATTTGTGTCGGGCGCGATCAGCATTTTTGATGGTCCGGCCAATTGCCTCTCCTGCGATCTTGTCCTAGCCTCTGCGCCAGAGCTTTCGAACCTTATACCTATCACCATGCCATCCGAAACCAACATCTATTCCGTTTTTTGGAACGGCTTTCGCACCGCAGCGCCGTTTGTGCTGGTGGTTGCCCCCTTTGGTCTGCTGTTTGGCGTGGTGGCAACCGAGGCCGGGCTGAACCTGTTGCAGGTCATGATCATGACAATGCTGGTGACCGCCGGTGCGGCGCAGTTTACCGCGCTGGCGCTGATGGCCGAAAACGCACCGACCGTCATCGTTCTGCTCACCTCTCTGGCGGTG
Source organism: Amylibacter sp. (assembly GCA_965237555.1). Taxonomy (GTDB): domain Bacteria; phylum Pseudomonadota; class Alphaproteobacteria; order Rhodobacterales; family Rhodobacteraceae; genus Amylibacter. The sequence continues at coordinate 980,669 of CBDEFU010000001.1, read as the reverse complement.
AATTTGCGGATGGCAATGTATTCCGCCGCCTTGGCTCCCTACATTGGCAAGACATCGAACTGGCTGAAGTTGCTGATGGCATTTTACCTGACGGATCAAAGTTTTGCCGTGTCGTCGGTGAAATTCGTCGAAGACCCCAGCATGAGTCTGAAAGCCAGAATTGCGTATTTTCTGGGCTCCTGTTTGCCGCTGGCACCGGTCTGGTACGCATCCACGCTTGTTGGCGCACTGCTGGGGTCCGCCATTCCACCGGAATATTCGCTCGATTTTGCGATTCCGATCTGTTTCATCGCGATCACCGCGCCGATGCTGCGCTCGCTGCCGCATCTGGTTGCGGCTTTGGTGTCGGTCTGCGGGGCGTTGGCCCTGATTTGGATACCCTATTCGCTGGGCCTGTTGGTGGCCGCTGTATTGGCGATGGTGGCGGGGGCGCAGGCTGAGGTCTGGCTGAACCGGAGACAGCGATGACCTTCGATCAAACCACCATCTGGATTGTCATTGCCGGCCTTGGCGTCGGCACTTTCCTGATTCGCTATTCCTTCATCGGCCTGATTGGTGATCGCGAGTTGCCGGCCTGGGTACTGCGCCACCTGCGATACACAGCGGTTGCGGTCCTGCCCGGCTTGATCGCGCCTCTGGTGGTCTGGCCTGCCGCAACCGGCGGTCAGCTTGACGCCTCGCGATTGGCCGCGACTGTTATGGCTTTTGCGATCGGTATCTGGCTCAAAAGCGTGGTTGGTGCCGTGGTTGGCGGCATGGCCACACTGTATGCGGTGCAATATTTGTTGGGATAACTGTCTATTGCAGATCCGCAAACGCCGCCTGCAACCGCACCACCGCCTCTTCCACCACGCTATGCGGGCAACCGATGTTGAAGCGCAGGAAATTCTCGCCGCCAGTGCCAAACGTCGGCCCCAAGTTCGGCGCGATCTTGGCGGTTTTCAGCACCCGGTTAGTGAACTCTTTCTGCCCCATCCCGGTGCTTGAAAAATCCACCCAGGACAAAAATGTCGATTGCAGCGGCATTGATTTCACACCCGGAATGGCGTTGACACCTGCGTTTATCGTTTGCGCATTGCGCTCAAGATAGGGCACTAGCGCATCGACCCATTCGGCCCCGTCCGTTGAATAAGCAGCGCGGGTCATTTCCACGCCGTATGTCGTGGTTGAGAGACTCAGCGCCTTCATCATCGCATTGAACCGGGCGTGCAGTTTGGTGTCTTGAATGATGACATTGCCGCAGTGGTTGCCCGCTACGTTGAAGGTTTTACTCGGCGCGGTCAGCATGATCAACCGGTCTGCAATCTCCGGCGCAGCCAATGGCATCGGTGTGTGTTTGTAGCCCGCAAACACCAGATCGTGGTGGACTTCATCGGACACCAGCAGCAGATCATGCCGTTCACAAAAATCCGCAACCTGTCGCAATTCGCCTTGTGTCCAGACCCGGCCGCCCGGATTATGCGGCGAACACAGCAGCACAATTTTCTCGCGCCCAGTCATTTGCGCATCATAGCGGTCGAAATCCATCTGATACTGCCCTTCGATCAGCGCCAACGGGCATTCGACAACCTCGCGCCCGGCGGCTTTGGTCACGCGCGCAAACGAATGATAGACCGGCGAGAACATGACAACACCGTCGCCAGGTTCAGTGAAGGCCTGCAAGACCATGCCGATGCCGTTCACCAGCCCAAGCGTGGTGAATATCTGGCCCGGTTCAACTTGCCAGCCATGCCGGTTCTGCATCCACCAGCAAATCGCGTTGTTGTAATCAGAATAATCCCCGTAGTAACCGAAATTCCCCCATTCCGTCACCTTCCGCGCCGCGTCAATGATGCAATCGGCCGAACGAAAATCCATATCCGCCACCCACATCGCCAGCCCGTCATCCGGGCTGACGCCATAGTTTTTCTCCATGGTGTCCCATTTGTTCGAATGGGTGCCGCGGCGGTCGATGATTTGGTCGAATTTCATGGGTAATAGCTCCGGTTTCCGGGCGCCAAACTAGCCACAGATACCGGCGCTGCCAAGCGCGATCTCGGCTTGATCACGCAGGCGGCTTGGCGTACATCGCGGGCATGAGCCTGAAACATATCCTTTGGCACCCCGATCCGCATCTGAAAAAGACCTGCGCGGCGATCGAGACGGTGGATGACAGCATCCGCAAACTGGCCGATGACATGCTGGAAACCATGTACCGCGCCCCCGGTATTGGACTGGCAGCGCCGCAGGTTGGCCACATCAAACGGCTGTTGGTAATGGATTGCACCGTCAAGGAAGAAGACAGCCAGCCAATGATATTGATCAACCCGGCTGTGGTCTGGTCTTCGAAGGATGAGAGCACCTATAACGAGGGCTGCCTGTCGCTGCCGGAAATGTACGAAGACGTGACCCGGCCATCAGAAGTGGTGGTGCAGTATCTGGACCGTGACGGTGCCGAGCAGGAAACCCATTTCAAAGACCTATGGTCAACCTGCGCGCAACACGAGATCGACCATCTCGACGGTATCCTGTTCATCGATCATGTGTCTAAGCTGAAGCGCAATATGATCACCAAGAAGATGGTGAAAGCGAAAAAAGAAAGGGACCGCGACGGATGACGGTCCGGCGGTTCATTCCTTATCCCGACAAGCGGTTGCGAACGATCTGTGCGCCGGTTTCCGAAATCAATGATGACGTAAAAACCGTTTGGCAGGACATGCTCGACAGTATGTATGCGATGCCCGGCGTCGGCCTTGGAGCACCACAAATCGGGGTGATACAGGCGTTGGCGGTGATGGATTGTTCAGATACCCACGACCAGCCGGTCAGGATGGCCAACCCGGAAATTCTGCACGCTTCGGTCAAGTTGCGCGAACACGAGGAAGGGTCACCGAACCTGCCGGGCGTCTGGGCTAAGGTAGAACGTCCGCGTGCGGTGACGGTTCGCTATCTGGATGAATCCGGGGCGCATGCGGAAAAGGACTTCGTCGGCCTATGGGCGACCAGCGCGCAACATCAGATCGACCATCTGCAGGGTAAAATGTACTTCGACCATCTCAGCCCGGTGAGACGCAAAATGTTGCTGGCCAAGGCAACCAAACTGGCCAAACGGGCGGGGTAAGCGATGCAGATCATCTTTATGGGAACGCCCGATTTTTCAGTACCAATCTTGCAGGGGCTGGTCGCGGCGGGTCACGACGTTGTCGCAGTATATTGTCAACCCCCGCGGCCTGCCGGACGCGGCAAGAAAGACCGTCCTTCGCCAGTGCAGGCTGCGGCTGAAGCGCTGGGTCTGACAGTCCGCCACCCGGTAGATTTCAAAGCTGCTGCGACGCGGCAGGAATTTGCAGATCTGCAGGCTGATGTTGCCGTTGTTGTGGCTTATGGGCTGATCCTGCCGCAGACCATCCTCGACACGCCGCGTCATGGCTGCCTGAACATCCACGCCTCGCTGCTGCCGCGCTGGCGCGGTGCTGCACCGATTCATCGGGCGATTATGGCCGGGGATGCAAAAACTGGCGTCTGCATTATGCAAATGGATGCAGGTCTGGACACCGGCCCGGTGTTGCTGCGTCGCGAAACCGCGATAGTGGCAGAAGACACGACGGCGGTTCTGCATGACCGGCTGGCGGATATGGGGCGCGATCTGATTGTGCAGAGTTTGTCGGAATTGGATAATCTTGTGTCAGAACCGCAAGCCGAAACCGGTGTTTCCTACGCGCATAAAATTGAAAAGACGGAATCGCGGGTGGATTGGACCCGTCCGGCGGCAGTGGTTGATCAGCATATTCGCGGTCTGTCGCCGTTCCCCGGTGCCTGGACAGAAATCAATGGCCAACGAGTGAAATTGCTGAAGAGCAGGGTGGCAATTGGTGCGGCTGCGCCAGGAGAAGTTCTGGATGACGCCCTGACCATTGCCTGCGGCAGCGGAGCCGTACAATTGCTATGCCTGCAAAAGGCCGGCAAGGGTCCAATGGAGCCGTCGGATTTCCTGCGTGGGTTTCCGGTGACACTAGGAATGCGGCTGGGGGCTTAAAATTTGCCGAAAAACCCCTATCTTCTAGGGGAAAGGACTTCATCCATGCCCATAATTTTCCTGCTCATTATCGGTGCTGCTGCCGGGTTTCTGGCCACCAAAATCATGAAAATCGAGACCGGTGTGCCTGCGACGATCGCAATCGGTGTCCTCGGGGCGTTGGTGGGCGGGATCGTGCTGCGGGTGTTGGCCTCCGCGCTTGGCGCGGCGTTTGGCTTTGTCGGCGCGGTCGTCGGGGCAGTGCTGCTGATCTGGCTGTGGCAACGATATTTTCAAAGGTAAATTTTGCAACAACCTGTCATCACCCACTTCATGCAGGTGATCTTGTTACGCCAGACGATTGCCCGAACAAGTCCTGCAATGGCGTATTACGGGGACGTAGCCAAAGTTAACCATTTGTTAACAAATAAAATGTTCCGCGCGTGGAACATTTCTGCCCAGTGGAACTTTTAAATAACTGCCCCGCCTCGCGCTGGGTTCGTTTGCCGCCCATCGGCCTCGAATAAAGTCCGGGGCGTTTGCGCCCTACTCAGCGTCACCTTTCTCCGGCTTATACGGCTCCATCCCGGCCCGCGCCAATTCGTCTGCACGCTCATTTTCCGGATGTCCGGCGTGGCCCTTGACCCATTCCCAGGTCACCTGATGCCGCTCCTGTGCGGTGTCGAGCTGTTGCCATAGTTCGACATTTTTGACCGGTTTTTTCGAGGCACCCTTCCAGCCCCTTTTCTTCCAGCCGAAAATCCATTTGGTAATGCCGTCTTTGACGTAGCTTGAATCTGTCACCACCGTAATCTCCGACTCCCGCTCCAACGTTTCCAACGCGCTGATCGCCGCCGTCAGTTCCATCCGATTGTTGGTTGTATCCGTCGCGCCGCCACTGAGTTCGCGCTCTTTCACCACCCGGTCTCCATCTTTTGCCACCAGCAAAACACCCCAGCCGCCGGGGCCGGGATTGCCGGAACAGGCGCCGTCGGTGTAAGCGAACAGCTCAGCCACGAGCGGTTACGATCAGCCAACGGGCCATGACGCCGTCCAGCCCGATTTCTTTACCGGTTGCGGTTTGCAGCACCGACAGCCCGGCTTCACCCAGCAGCCCATGCAGCTCTGTTTTCTCATAATAAGCGTATCGCCGCCCCAACGGGTCGCGGCGTTCACCGGTGCCGGATTTCAGCCCGATCACAAAAACGCCACCGGGACGAAGCGCCTGACGCAACGCTGCCAGATGCCGGGGCATGTCCGCTTTTGGGGCGTGCAGCAGGCTGAAACTGGCCCAGATTCCGTCATAGATATCGGTTCCGGAAATGTCCTCGAAGGTGGCAATCGAGACGTCGATATCAAACTTCTGTTTCGCCACTGCCGCCATTTCGGGGGATGCGTCTATCGCGGTTACCATCAATCCCGCGTCGCGCATCGTTGCCGATGAACCGCCTGTACCACAGCCCAGATCCAGCACCGATCCGCCCGATGGGACTGCCTGAATAAACGCCTGTAGATGGGCGCTCGGCTGATCGTCATGCACCATCGCGTCATATTCCGCGGCCTTGGCGTTGTAGACCGAGATGGTTTTGGTGTCCTCGCTCATGCAGCGCTGTCCCGCAGCACGCGCGGGACTTTGAAGGACACGTTTTCAACGGCGGTTTCCACCACTTCGCAGGTCACGTCGTAGCGGTCATTGAAAGCGTCAATAACCTCTTCAATCAGCACTTCCGGTGCCGATGCCCCGGCGGTAATCCCGATGGCTTTAATCCCTTCCAGCGACCGCCAGTCGATATCATCCGCTCGCTGTACCAGCTGCGAATAGGCGCAGCCCGCGGTTTTTCCGACCTCGACCAACCGTTTGGAGTTTGAGGAATTCGGCGCACCAATCACCAGCAGAGCGTCGATCATCGGTGCCACGGCCTTGACCGCTTCCTGCCGGTTGGTGGTGGCGTAGCAGATGTCTTCTTTATGCGGTCCGACGATGTTTGGGAAACGCGCTTTCAGGGCTTCTACGATCTCAATCGTGTCGTCCACACTCAGCGTGGTCTGCGTGATAAACGCCAGTTTTTCCGCGTCACGTGGTTGTAGCGCTGCCACATCCGCAGGAGTTTCCACCAACAGCACCTCGCCTTCCGGCAACTGCCCCATCGTGCCGATGGTTTCCGGATGACCGGCATGGCCGATCATCACCATCTGCAATCCGTTGTTTGAATGGCGTTCTGCTTCGATGTGGACTTTGGAGACCAATGGACAGGTGGCGTCCACATAGATCATCTCGCGTTTCATGGCCTCCGCCGGAACTGCTTTGGGTACACCATGCGCTGAAAAAATCACCGGTCGATCGTCCGGGCATTCACTGAGTTCTTCAACAAATACCGCTCCCAATGACCGCAGCCCGTCGACCACATATTTGTTGTGCACGATTTCATGACGCACATAGACCGGCGCGCCCCATTTCTGAATCGCGATTTCTACGATCTTGATGGCGCGGTCGACTCCGGCACAAAAGCCGCGTGGCGCGGCAAGGTAAAGGGCGAGGGGCGGTTTGGGCATTGCGGTGGTTCTTCGGATGTTAGGCTCGGCCATTTGTTACCGTGTTTAGCCGGACTAGTCCAGCAGGTGAGGCCGCGGCAATTTTCGCCTCTCCATCGTCGGTCACAGGTTGCTCGACAGAAAACCTGCGATCATCACTTTTAACTGATTGTGAATGTCCACGCGGGTGCTGGTGCCGTATTCGGTGCAGATCGGCTCCTCTCCTTCGCTGGCGATGATTTGCGCGCCGCTGGCTGTACACAGTCCAAGAAAGCTGAAGTGCGTGGCTTGGTCGATGGTTTCATAAACAGCATTTGGCAGGCGTCTAGCAACACCGGAACCGTCAATGGCAAGTGGGATTGTCCCTGGAGAACCAAGGTTGATGATCTGCACTGGTAGTGCCATGCCCGAAAGGCTGTCGCCAGTATAGGCTTGGGCAATCGCGGGGTCGACGGCAACGGCGACTGAAACGCGCGGGTCAGCGTTGGGTCCGTCGAATCCGCTTCCTATTGCGTTTGTCAGGTCAATCCCCGACTGCCTGAACCAGACGCAGTCCTGCATATCGGGGTGAGTATCGCAATAAGACGCATAATCTGCTTGGCTGACCTGCGCTCCAGCCGACGCCAATGCAGTATACCCGCCCAATGAAAACCCCAGCAAAGCGATTCGACTGACATCGGCATTGTGGCTTTCGGCAATTGTTTCTTCAGCAAAATCGATCAACGCGGAAATATCTGCAGGCCGCTCCCATATTTTCAACGTTTGTTCCGGGGTGCTGTCGCGGCTGGTGGTGCCGGGATGATTTGTGGCCAGAACGACCATGCCCCGATCAGCCAGATGCGCTGCGATCCAGGCAATATTAACGGCGTTCCCGCCGGACCCGTGTGACAACACAACAACCGGATGCGGGCCCGGCAGGGGGCTGGCGTTCGTTTGCACGGGGACGCCAACAAAAACCGGATTTTTACCGAGTTCCTTTGGCGTTCCGTCAGGTGCATTGGGATACCAGATATGGACCTCAAGCGGGTTACTCCGGTGAGTAGCCTGCGCTTGTGAAGTAAAATATCCGGCAGCATTGCTTGAGGTTGTCATAGACACGGCAGCAAACGTTGCCAATGCAATGGCTTTCAGTTTCATTGTCCGATCCTTTCAAATTCAGGTATCGACAGATTGAGGAACCGACATCAAATTGGCGTCCTTGATCGTGATTTTGGTCGTCCTTGATCGCGATTGAGGTCATAAAGTCGCTATGATGTTCACAGGGATACGGCAGACATGATCATGATTCCCTTGCCCTTTCTGCTGGCTGGATTGGCCTTTGCTGTACTTTGCAGGGTGTGGAATTCACCGTCACCCAGGCGCGGCTGGCTGCTGGGTTTTTTGGCGCTTGTTGTGTTTCAGGAGGTTCTGGTCGGCACTCGCTTTGGCTATGGCTGGGACAATCTGCGCTTTGTGCAACCGTTTTCGGCTGCGGTGTTGCCTCCGCTGGCCTATCTGAGTTTTACCCGCCCGCAACTGACACTCACGACGGTCAAACACCTGCTGCCACTTGCTACTGTATCGCTGACGGTCCTGTTCTTCCTTGACGCATTGGATGCGGTTCTGGCGGTGAATAATCTGTTCTACGCAGGCTTGTTGGTCCTCTTCGCTCTGAAAGGACCAGACGCGCTGGAATGGGCGCGGTTTGGTCAGACACGGGTTGTAATGGCAATGCTGTGGGTGGTTGTTGCCGGATTGGCGGTTTCCGGTATCACCGACGCAGTGATTTCTTATGATTTTCTGGTTGCGAGAGGTGACAATACACGCAGGATCGCCAGTCTGGCCACGGGATTCGGGTTGTTGGTGACGATACTGATTCTGAGCTGGAATTGGATCGTCGGCGGTCACCGCAATGGAAAAGAAGAAGCTGATCCGCAAAGCCGGACCGTTTTCGAGAATCTCAAAACTCTAATGGATAGCGAACAGTTGTTTGTTGATCCGGACATCAATCTGTCACGGATTGCCCGGCGCATGCGGCTGCCGGCACGAGATGTGTCGCGCGCCATCAACACCTGCGCCAAACAGAATGCATCTCAATTTGTGAATGGCCTGCGGATCGAAGAAGCCTGCAGATTGCTAAAGAATTCCGACAAACAGATTACCGAAGTTGTCTTTGCCTGCGGGTTTAACACCAAGTCAAATTTCAACCGGGAATTTCTTCGGATAATGCACCAAACCCCGTCCAATTGGCGGCAGCGGCCTGAAAACCAAAAAGGGCGCCACCCGGCGCCCCTGTCTTATTCTTCGCTTTCCAGCCCCGGCTCCTGCCGTTGAGAGTGGTCCGGCATGTCCGGGCGCGGTGGTCTGCCGATTACCTCGCGCAGTTCGTCAAGTTCGATGAAATTGTCCGCCTGGCGGCGCAAATCATCCGAGATCATCGGTGGCTGCGAGCGGATGGTGGAAACCACCGAGACCCGAACACCCTGCCGCTGCAGCGATTCGACCAGTGGCCGGTAATCACCGTCGCCGGAAAAGATCACGATATGGTCCACGTTGGGGGCCAGTTCCATCGCATCGACAGCCAGTTCGATGTCCATGTTGCCCTTGACCTTGCGGCGGCCCATGCTGTCGGTATATTCCTTTGCCGGTTTGGTGACCATGTTGAACCCGTTATAGTTCAGCCAGTCGACCAGGGGACGGATTGGAGAGTATTCTTCACTTTCCAGCAGTGCGGTATAGTAAAATGCCCGGAGCAATTTTCCACGGCGCATAAACTCGGAACGCAGGAGTTTGTAGTCGATGTCGAAGCCTAACGCTTTCGCGGCGGCATACAAATTCGAACCGTCGATGAAAAGCGCGAGTCGTTCGTCGCGATAGAACATAATGTTTCCCTTCAAATCTGTTCAACCAACTTGTTGTAGTCTAATGCGTGTGTTTGTTGCCGGAGGAACTGTGCAGAAAATAGGTTTAAAATTTGGTACTGCAAGCTAAAAACGATCAAGAATCTGAGAGTCTTTGCATTATTGCATATGGTTCTAACCTGCCTTCAACCTTAGACCTTACTAAGGGTCCAGTAGAGGTCGCGTTAGAGTTGTTGTCAAGAGAATCGCTTCGGATCGTCAAGAAAAGCAGGCAATTTCGTACCCCGGCATTTCCACCCGGTGCCGGGCCGGATTTTGTCAACGGGGCAGTTCTGTGCGCAACCCAGATGTTACCTGAACACCTGTTGGACCGGCTGCACGCTATCGAGCGGGCAGTTGGCAGGACCCGGGACAAGCGCTGGGAGGCGCGGGTGATTGATTTGGATATAGTGGATTTTGACGGGCATATTCTACCGGATTTGCAAACTCAGAAAAGCTGGCGGAACATCGATTTGGTCAGCCAGATGAACACCGCGCCGGAGCAGTTGGTATTGCCGCATCCACGGGTCCAGGATCGAGCCTTTGTACTGGTCCCGATGGCAGATATCTCGCCGGATTGGATACACCCGGTGACCGGCAAAACGCTGGCGCAGATGACCGCTGCCTTCAGCCCCGAAGAATTATCCGAAATCAAGGTGATTGACCCGCGCTGATACCCTGTATTCCCCTTGCCTTTTTGGGCAAAACACCCTAACACCCGTTTTTCTGATATCCCGCACGACTGGAGTGGCCCATGGCACGTGTTACCGTTGAAGATTGTGTCGACAAAATCCCGAACCGTTTTGAGCTGGTAATGCTCGCGGCGCACCGCGCCCGCGAAATTTCCACCGGAGCCGAAATCACTGTGCAACGCGACCAGGACAAGAACCCGGTTGTCGCCCTGCGCGAGATCGCTGATGAAACGCTGACCGCTGAACACCTGCGCGAAGCCGCGATCGAAAGCCACCAGACCCAAATCGAGGTGGATGAGCCGGAAGAAGACCAGATGGCGCTGCTGATGGGTGCGGAAAACGACAAGCCAGAGGACGACATGTCCGAAGAGAATCTTCTGCGTGCGCTGATGGAAGCGCAGGAAATGAAATAGCAAACCAAAGGCCGGGCCAGTTCTGGTCCGGAACGGCCGCACATGATTGCCGTTGATGCACTGGTCGAACAGGTAAAAGACTACAACCCCAATTCCGATATTGATCGCATCGCTGCTGCTTATGAATATGGCAAGCTGATGCATGACGGGCAGACCCGGCATTCCGGCGCGCCCTATTTTTCCCATCCGGTCGCTGTCGCGTCGCTGTTGGCTGAACAACGGCTGGATGACGACACCATCATCACCGCGCTGCTGCATGACACCATCGAAGATACCAAATCAACTTATCAGGCGGTGGCTGAACGGTTTGGCGAAGAAGTTGCACAGTTGGTGGATGGTGTCACCAAGCTGACCAATCTGGAACTTTCCTCCAAAGACAACAAACAGGCGGAAAATTTCCGCAAACTGCTGTTGGCAATGTCCAAAGACGTGCGGGTCATTCTGGTCAAGCTTGGTGACCGGCTGCACAATATGCGCACCATCCGCCATATGCGCGAAGAAAAGCAACTGAAAAAGGCGCATGAAACCATGGACATCTTTGCGCCGCTTGCCGGGCGCATGGGGATGCAATGGATGCGCGACGAGTTGGAAGACCTGTCGTTCCGGGTGCTCAACCCCGAGGGTCGGAATTCGATCATGCGGCGATTCCTGACATTGCGTAAGGAAACCGGCGATGTGGTGTCTCAGATCACCGAAGATATTCGCGACGTATTGGACAAAGCTGGAGTTAAAGCCAAGGTCTTCGGACGCGAGAAAAAACCCTATTCGATCTGGCGCAAGATGGAAGAGAAGAAGGAGGGTTTTTCGCGACTCTCGGATATCTATGGGTTCCGGATCATCACGCAGAAAGAGGATGATGTGTACCGGGTGCTGGGGGCTGTGCATCGCCGCTGGACCGCAGTGCCGGGCCGGTTCAAAGATTACATCAGCCAGCCGAAAGCCAACGGATATCGGTCGATCCACACCACGGTTTCCGGCCGGGACGGCAAGCAAGTGGAAATCCAGATCCGCACCCAGGCGATGCATGATGTGGCAGAATCCGGGGTCGCCGCGCATTGGTCGTATCGCAACGGCGAGCGGGTGCAGAACCCGTTTGCGGTGGATCCGTTCAGCTGGCTCGCCAGCCTGACCGAGCGCGTCGACAGCAGTGATGATGACGACGAGTTTCTGGAACATGTGAAGTTGGAAATGTTTGCGGATCAGGTCTTTTGTTTCACACCCAAAGGCGATGTTATCAATCTGCCGCGCGGCGCGACGCCGATTGATTTTGCCTATGCGATCCACACTCGCATCGGCTCGGCCTGTGTCGGCGCCAAGGTCGACGGACGTCGGGTGCCGCTGTGGACCCGGTTGCGCAATGGCCAATCGGTTGAAGTGACCACTGCCGAAGGGCAACGCCCGCAATCGACCTGGATGGATATCGCGGTCACTGGCCGGGCAAAATCTTCGATCCGGCGGGCGTTGCGGGACGAGCACCGCGAAGGATTTGTCCGTTTGGGGCAAGAACTGGCACGGGTGGCATTGGAGCACGTGGGTAAAAGGGCTACCGACAAAGCTCTCAACACGGCTGCAAATCATTTGGGGCTCGCCAACCGACAGGAATTGCTGGCCAAAATCGGCAGTGCAGAAATGACCAGCACTGAGTTGGTAGAGGTGCTGTACCCCGAATTACTGCGCGAAAAGAGCGCGGCGTCAGATCAGCCCGCGGAACGTATTGTCGGACTGTCAGCTGATCAATACGCTCAGCCTTCGGAGTGTTGCCAGCCCTTGCCGGGCGAGCGCATTGTTGGGATTGCGACCCGTGGCAAAGGCGTGCTGGTGCACACGATCCATTGTGAACGGCTGGTGGAATATGAAGGATCACCTGAACGCTGGATCGACCTGCACTGGTCACAAGGAAGCCGACAGGCCAACCATCTGGCGACTGTGCAGATAACCTTGGCTAATGATTCCGGCGTATTGGGGCGAATTTGTACGTTGATCGGCGAGCAAAATGCCAATATCGCTGACCTGGAAATCACCGACCGGAAACAGGATTTTTACCGAATGACGATTGATATGGAGGTCCGCGATGTGGAACATCTGATGCACGTCATGACGGCGGTCGAAGCCGATTCGGATGTCGCGCAGATTCTGCGCAAGAACAGGAACCACTAGAGTGTTATGCGCTTTATTGGACTTACCAATGAAGCGCATAACGCAGCAACATCACAGGCTTAACCCGGCGCTATGCGTTTTATCTGTTTCAGACAAAACGTATAGCGCTCTAGAACTCAGGTCCGTAGGGGCCATATTAATGCCATAGGCAGGACACCCGTGTTTAAACGTCGCACACCACTTTCCTGGTACAACTGGTTTAAGGAGGCGGTTTACCCGCGCTCCGGCTGGCGGCGTGTGATCAACTATGTTAGTCACCGCGTGAAACGCCTACCCGACACGCCGCATAAAATTGCGCTTGGGTTTGCCTGTGGAGTGTTTGTGACCTTCACTCCTTTCTTTGGCCTGCACTTTCTGTTGGCAATTGTGATTGCCTGGATATTGCGCGGCAACGCTCTGGCATCGTTGCTCGGAACTTTTGTCGGCAACCCAGTAACTTTTCCGTTCATTGCCACCACCAGCTACCAGCTTGGGCTGGTCATTCTGGGGTTTGGCCGCGAAGAAACTGTCTGGGCCAAGATCAAAGGCGGGTTCGCCGAAGCGTTTGGCACCATTTGGATTAACTTCAAATCCTTGTTAGGCACGCCGTCGATACCTTGGGACGGGCTGATCGAATTTTTCCACGGCGTATTTTTACCTTATCTGGTAGGAGGAATAGCGCCGGGAGCGGTTATGGCGGTATTTTTCTATTTTGCCACCCGTCCGGTCATTGCCGCTTATCAGAAACGGCGCAAAGGCCGGTTGATGAAAAAGATCAAAGAGTTGAGGTTAAAGCGGAAATCCGGGGCTGACGAAGTCTGAGAATTCATTTAGGATTTGTCGGATTGCCGGATCAAAGAGGTAAAAAATGAACGCGAATGCACCAAAACCGCTCGGTAGATTGCGGCTGGGCGTGAACATCGACCATGTGGCAACTGTGCGCAACGCGCGCGGCGGCGCGTATCCTGACCCCCTGCGCGCGGCCATGCTGGCGCAATCTGCCGGGGCGGATGGCATTACCGCACATCTGCGAGAGGACCGACGCCATATCACTGATGCCGACATCGAGGCGCTGATGTCCGGATTATCAGTGCCTTTGAACTTTGAGATGGCGGCCACCGATGAAATGCAAAAGATCGCACTACGATACAAACCCCATGCGGTTTGTATCGTGCCGGAAAAACGCGAAGAGCGCACAACCGAAGGGGGGCTGGAAGTGGCGCGGGAGGAAAACCGGCTGGCGCATTACTTAGCACCTCTGCGCGACGCCGGCTGCCGGGTTTCGATTTTCATTGCAGCCGAGAAGCGACAGATCGAAGCTGCCGCGCGTATTGGCGCTCCGGTGATCGAATTGCACACTGGTGCTTATTGTGATGCCCATGCCGAAGGGCGGTTTGAAGAGCGCGACGTTGAACTGGAGCGGCTGCGGGATATGTCCGCCTATGCGGCGGCTCTCGGGCTGGAAGTCCACGCCGGTCACGGGTTGACCTATGACATCGTAAAACCGGTCGCCGCGTTTCCGGAAGTGATGGAACTGAATATCGGTCACTTTCTGATCGGTGAAGCTGTTTTTTCGGGCCTTGATTCTGCGATCCGCCGGATGCGGGCGCTGATGGACGAGGCGCGGCGCGAGACTTTTGGGGAAGGTGTGGCGTGAACGATCTAGGTGCCTTGGCTTCGGTTGGTTTGGCGTTCTGGTTCGTTGCAGCGTCTCCCGGTCCGGCGAACAGTGCCAATTCGGTAATTGCGATGAAACACGGTCGCCAGACAAGTCTGACTTTTGGGCTCGGGCTATCGGTTGCTCTGACCTTTTGGGGGATATTGGCAGCGACTGGAATGGGCGCGGTTTTACAGGCATCGGTGGGACTGCTTCTTGCCCTGAAGGTTTTTGGCGCACTTTATTTGTTATGGCTTGCTTGGCAGTCGGTAGGATCAGCGATGCGCCCGCGATCACTTGCTGTCGCAAGCATTCCTACTGGAAACTGGTTTTTACGCGGCCTAATGCTCAACATGTCCAATCCAAAATCGGTCATTGCATGGATGGTGGCCCTGTCGGTAGGGCTGGACCCAAACAACACCGCAGCGTCTGTCGTAATGGCAACATCGCTGTGCATCGTGATCGCTTTTGCAAACAATGTGTTTTACTCGCTCGTGTTTTCCCTCAACGGAATGATGTCAGCCTATGAACGAGCTCGCCGCTGGATTGACGGAATTGTGGCCGGTTTGTTTGCCTTGGCTGGATTCGCAATGATCCGGAGCGCTTTCGCTAGATGATTCTGGGCATCGGCACTGACTTGGCTAATATCGATCGGATCAGTGCTACGCTGGAGCGCTTTGGCGACCGATTTCGCAACCGCGTGTTTACGGATGTGGAACAGCGCAAGGCGGAACGCCGCAAGGATGTCGCTGGTACCTATGCCAAGCGCTGGGCTGCCAAAGAAGCCTGCTCCAAGGCGCTGAGGACCGGGCTGCGCATGGGCATCAGCTGGAAAGACATGGCGGTCAGCAATCTGCGCAGCGGTCAGCCAGTGATGCATCTGACCGGATGGGCCGCCGAACGGTTGCAAAACATGACACCAGAGGGGCATGAAAGCACGGTCCATGTTACGCTGACAGACGATCACCCCTGGGCGCAGGCCTTTGTTTTGATCGAAGCGCTGCCGGTTGGCGGGGACGAGGTTGACTAAATCTATGCAAAACGCCATGTAGCCCCAGATAATCCTATCCCAAAGGCAGAGCAGATGGCGCGCAGAGATAATAAACCGAACGGGATCACGGAAACGGTGAAAACCCTGTTCTGGGCGCTGTTGTTGGCGGGCATCATTCGCACCATCCTGATCCAGCCGTTTTGGATTCCGTCTGGTTCGATGAAGCCAACCCTGCTGATCGGCGATTTCCTGTTCGTCAACAAGTTCACCTATGGCTATTCCTGGGCGTCCTGCCCAACCATCCGCGGCTTTAACTTTTGCGGCTTCGCAAAAGATTGGGACGGGCGCGTCTGGCAGGGTGAACCGGAACGCGGCGATATCATCGTTTTCAAACATCCGGTTTCGAACACCGATTTCATCAAACGCCTGATTGGGCTGCCCGGCGACAAGGTGCAGGTTCGTGACGGTGTGCTATATATCAACGACGATCTGGTTCCCCAGACCCCTGATGGCATTTTTTCAGAGATCAAGGAACAGCAGGGTCCCATGCGCAATACGCCGCGTTGCGGCAACGCACCGGTTGGTCTGGGCGCTGTCTGCGACAAGCCGATGTCTTTCGAAACCTTGCCGGGCGGGGTGGAGCATATCGTTCTGAACATCTCAGATCAGCCCTCGGATAACACGCCAGCATATCAGGTGCCTGAAGGTCATTACTTTTTTATGGGAGACAACCGCGACAATTCCACCGACAGCCGCTATGCGCAACGCGCGGGAGGTGTCGGATTCGTCCCGGCCTCTTTCCTGATTGGCCGTGCGGACCGGGTGATGTTCTCTTCCGCCGGTGGTTCCATTCTGGCGTTCTGGACCTGGCGCAGCGACCGCTATTTCAAGGGGCTGGAGTGAAACTCGCAGCCGAACTGAAGGATTTTCAGGGCCGTCTGGGGCACAGCTTCCGGCGGCCCGATTTGTTGATCGAGGCGATGACCCATTCATCGCTGTCTTCGCCAACTCGCGACGATAATCAGCGATTGGAATTTCTCGGCGACCGGGTGCTGGGCCTGTCCATTGCCGGGGCTTTGATCGCCCATGATCCGGCGGCGTCCGAGGGGCAATTGGCGCCGCGGTTTAACGCACTGGTGCGCAAAGAGACCTGCGCTGAAGTGGCGATCGAACTTGACCTCGGCGCGGCGCTGAAAATGGGCCGTTCGGAAATGCTGTCCGGTGGGCGCCGCAAACAGGCTTTGTTGGCCGATGCGCTGGAAGCGGTGATTGCGGCGATCTATCAGGACGCCGGGTTTGACGTTGCGCGGGATCTGGTGCTGCGCTTGTGGGGCGGGCGCATCGCCAGCGCTGAAGATGACGCGCGGGATGCCAAGACAACTTTGCAGGAATGGGCGCAGGCGCGGGGTATGCCACCGCCGGAGTACATCGAGGTCGGCAGATCTGGACCGGACCACGCACCGGTGTTTGAAATCAAAGCGCGGCTGGATGACGGCACCACAGCCAGCTCTTCTGCTGCATCAAAGCGGCAGGCCCAGCAGGCCGCGGCTTCAGCGATGCTGGACGAACTGGAGGCCCGGGAATGAGCGACAAACGTTGCGGATTTGTAGCCCTGATTGGCGAGCCGAACGCCGGTAAATCGACGCTGATGAACTTTATGGTTGGTGCAAAGATCGCCATTGTTACCCATAAGGTGCAGACCACCCGAGCCCGTATCCGCGGCATCGCGCTTGAGGACCGAACTCAGATCATATTTGTCGACACCCCAGGGCTGTTCCGCACCCGTCGCAATCTGGACAAAGCCATGGTCGCGGCGGCCTGGGCCGCAACGTCAGATGCGGATATCACTGTGCTGCTGGTCGAAGCACACCGCGGCCTGACCCCCGGCGTGCAGATGATCCTGGACGGGCTGAACGAGCGCAGCGGGACCAACGCGCGGATTGTGCTGGCGATCAACAAGATCGACAAGGTGAAGTCTCCGGCATTGCTGGAACTGACGCAGAAACTGAACGACGCCTTTGGGTTTGAGCAGACATTTATGATCTCCGCGGAAAAAGGCCACGGCGTTGGTGAATTACGCAGGTATCTTGCGACGAGTCTGCCCGAAGGTCCGTGGCATTACCCCGAAGACCAGATCGCCGATGTGCCAATGCGGATGATCGCCGCCGAAGTGACCCGCGAAAAGCTGATGCTGCGGTTGCATCAGGAGTTGCCCTATTTCCTGACGGTCGAGACCGAAAGCTGGCAACAGCGCGATGACGGTTCGGTGCGGATTGATCAAGTGATCTATGTCACGCGAAAAGGTCACAAAGGCATCACGTTGGGGCCAAAGGGCGAGACCATCAAAAGCGTCAGCATGGCCGCGCGCCAGGAGTTGAAAGACATGGTCGGAGCCGAGGTGCACCTGTTTTTGCAGGTCAAGGTCCGGCCGCAATGGGAAAAAGAAGCTGAGCGGTTCACCGAAATGGGGCTTGACTTTTCCGACACCAAAAAGTGACCCCGCGGCTGACATCCGAATTCTGGGTGCAAGCCTATCTGCGGCGGCTGTCGCTGGCGGATATTCCGGCGTTTGTGACCTCCAAGGGTGATGTTACCGCCGGAGCAATCCTGGTGAAGCAAGCGCCGCTGGACGGCACCGCGAAGGCCTTTCAACGCAGTTATGATCTGGATGGCAACCGGGTTTGGGTGGTGCTGGCAGAGGGGAACGAGCGCGCGGTGGATGAGGCCTTGGCGCGGCAACGCGGATTTGATCCGGACATTTGGATTATCGAAGTCGAGGACCGCGCCGGTCGCAGCTTGCTGGATGAGGCTGGGTTGGGGGATTGAACGGTAACGCTGTGGCGGTTGACAGTTTGGATGTCTCCGGTCGAGATATTTAGCAGCACAAAGAAACGCAAGATTTTCATTTGATTTAAAACGCCTTAGGTTCTTGTCATGGATTGGCGCGACCAGGGGGTTATCGTGGCCGTGCGTCCGCATGGCGAAACCTCTGCGATCATTGAAGTTCTGACAGCGGAACACGGGCGGCACGCCGGAGTTGTGCGCGGCGGTGTGTCGCGCAAGATGACGCCGGTTTTGCAGCCCGGAAATCAGGTTGCAGTCGACTGGCGGGCGCGGTTGGAGGAGCATCTCGGCAGCTATCGGGTGGAACTGCTGGCCTCGCGCAGCGGCGTGCTGTCCGACCGGCAGGCACTGGCGGCGCTGGGGTCGGTTTGCGCTTTGGTGTGTTTTGCTTTTCCGGAACGTATGCATTTGCCCCGGCTTTACGATAAAACCTTGGCTGTAGTTGATTTATTGGCCGGTGCCGGAGATTGGCGGCCGGGGTATGCATGCTGGGAATTGCAGGTGTTGGAAGAGCTGGGCTATGGCCTCGACCTGCGCAGCTGTGCGGCCACAGGCGTGACGCAGGAGCTGATCTATGTGTCACCTAATTCCGGCCGGGCGGTAAGTCGGCAAGGCGCTGCTGAATGGGCTGACAGGTTGTTGCCTCTGCCCGCATTTTTACGGGTCGGCGGATTTGCGGAGGATTCAGAGGATGTTCTTGAGGCGCTGAAAACCACGGGATATTTTCTGGAACATTGGTTGGCTCCGGCACTGGGAAACCGGCCGTTGCCACCGGCTCGAACGCGGTTAATGGCGGTGCTGCACAAGGCATGGCGAAAGGAGACTGAGACATGAGGACATATGCGGAGATACAAGCAGCAGCGGAAGCCCGCAAAGGCGGTGCCGCAGCACTGGAAGGCATTCTGGCGGAGCATAGTTATACACGCGATATCAGCGATTTGACGGACGATCGAATCCTGTCGGAATTCTCCAAGCGGGTGTTTCAGGCTGGGTTCAACTGGTCGGTGGTCGAAAACAAATGGGACGGATTCGAGGCTGCGTTTCACGGCTTTGATATCGGCCGTAACGCCCTGATGTCGGACGATGATCTGGATCGCCACCTGAAGAACACCGATATCGTGCGCCACGCCAAAAAGATCCTGTCGATCCGAGACAATGCGGTGTTTCTGTCGGACCTGGCGCGGGAGTATGGGACCGCTGCTAAATGTATCGACGAGTGGCCCTCGTCGGATCTGATCGGCCTTTGGGAGATCATGAAGAAACGCGGCTGTCGTTTGGGAGGAACCACAGGCCAATACGCGCTGCGGTTCATGGGCAAAGACAGCTTTATCCTCAGCCGCTCTGTGGTTGCGGCGCTGAATGCTGCGCGGGTGATTGATGGCGCGGCGACATCGAAAACCGCGCGTCGAGCGGTGCAGGCGGCGTTTAACGACTGGCAAGCGGAGAGCGGTGAAAGTTACAGCCGGATGAGCCGGGTGTTGGCAATGTCAGTGGCGGATTAAGCCGCTTGCAGCCGATGGTCCTGAAGGACTGGAAACAGCCGATCATAGCCCAGAGTAAACAGATATGTGTACATCACAACGAGCGAGGTGACAGCAAGATCCATGAGGATTGCTTGCAGAAGCGTCAGATCAAACCACCAGACATAAATTGGCAGCGATGTGACAAGCAGACTCATCTCAAAACCCGTTGCATGCAGTAACCGGCCCAAAGTTGAGCGGTCCGAAGACACCCTGCCAGCCCGAGAGTCGATGGTATCAAAAGCCCAATTGTATCCCAGATTCACCAACATTGCCTTGCCAGAGAGAATAAGACCCAGCATGCCAATTTCTGCGACGTGTTTGTCGAAGAAGAATGCGCCCGCCGGAACAAGCATCAGCATCAGGGTCATTTCGAAGCTGAGCGAGTAACGCAGACGGTCTTTGCCCGAACGGATTTTAACTTGGGTAGCCATGAGAATAATCCTGCAATGTTGGATTGCAATCTATCACGTTTTCGTGCATATAAAAGTTATTACCTATCTGATTTACAGATATATGGAGATCTAGATCGGTGCCGAATATTGATCAGTTACGAGCCTTTGTCCTTGCAGCCGATCTTGGATCATTTTCGGCCGCTGCCCGCCGTTTGGGCAAAGCTCAATCGGCGGTGTCCACGGCGGTTTCGAATTTGGAAATCGACGCTGATGTTGTCTTGTTCGACCGAACGCATCGTAACCCTGAACTGACTGAATCCGGCCAGTCGCTGCTGACCTTTGCCCGTGGCGTCCTGCTCGGGTGCCAGGAATTCAACGCCAAAGCGACGTCGTTGTCAGAGGGTGTGGAAGACCAACTGTGTCTGGCGCTGGAGCAGGGGGTCCTGATGCAGCCGCTTCTGAGTTTGCTGTCAGATTTCGCCGATGAATTCCCGCAAGTGGCCATCGAAATCCTCGACCCCGGCCCAAATGACGTCGCAAGTCTGTTAAAGGACGGGCGGGCAGATTTGGGATTGATGGCTGAACAAGAGAGCTATCCGCAGGGGTTTCAGTTTCGGGGTGTCGGTCACATGCAACTGGTACCGGTGTGCGGTCGTGATCACCCGTTGGCCAAATTAGAGACGGTAACTTACGGCGACTTGCGTCGATACCGGCAACTGATTCCCCACAGCCGCTCGCTATTGCCTCAGAGCTATCTGGGAGAACGGAAAAGCGCTTCCGTATGGTATGCCGAAAGCCCATTTTTGATATTGGAATTACTTCCAGAGGGGTTGGGTTGGGCCGAGTTACCGGCACCGGTGGTCGCTGAAGGATTAAGTTCCGGTCAGCTTGTGCATCTGTCATATGACTTTCAGCAAAGCGATATTCTTCAAGGTATTGACGTTGTCTGGACGGAGCAACGCGCGTTGGGTGTTGCCGGGCAATGGGTGCTCCAGCGCCTGCTGACATTGCCGCAGGCTGCATGGAGGGAGTCGGGGCTAAGTTTTTGAGCCATTTGGCCACTATTTGCCGGAGCGGGCGGCGAACGCCTTGAACATATCCACCGCCTGATCCGACGGCGTGTTGCCCTTGCCGAATTCGACTTTGTCGGCGGCGAGCGCGTCGGCGATTTTGGTGAGTGTGTCGAGGTGGTCTTTGTGTTCGTAGCTGGCCAGCAGTTCCAGCGCATCGGCGCGGGAGTGGTGGAACCCGGCGAGGCGCAGGTTGTAGCGAAACAGGCCGCCGAGGGTGGCCAACAGGAACAGCAACAGGATGGCCGGGGGTCCGGTTTCCGCGACGGTCGCCCACCATGATTTGCTTTCGGTCAGGCGTTGGGCAGCGTAAGCGTCGGCGCAGGCTTTGGTGACTTCGGCGATTTTGTCGGGGGCCGGGGTGGGTGTGCCGTCCTGTGCTGCGGTGACCTTGGGGTGGCAGGAGGCCATGAAGAGGTCGAAATCCAAACGGCGCTGGGACAGGGAAAACCCGCCTGTACTAATTTCGGCGAGGGCGGCGCTGGCGGCAAGGTGGTCCTGGACCAACTTCGCGCGGTTGGCGGTGACGGAGACGATTTGTGTGCGGAGTTGCGATACTTCGGGTCGCGTCGGCAGGTTCCCGGGCAGCGTTGCGAAAAAGGCGACCAATGCCTGATCCGCCGAAGATGATGGCGCTGTCGGCACCGATTCCAGGCTGCGGGACAGAGAATCATCCAACTGGATGATTGTGCCGGTCCAGCCCACCGCGACGAGGGTTGTTCCGTCTGTCAGGATGCGCAGGTCAGTAAGGGTATTGTCCGTTCCCGACGCGCGGGTCTGCCAGGTGTCGCCCGCGTCGGTTGAGCGGATTATTGTGCCGCCCTGCCCCACCGCGACGAGGGTTGTTCCGTCTGGCAGGATGCGCAGGTCAGTAAGGATATTGTCCGTTCCCGACGCGCGGGTCTGCCATGTGTCGCCCGCGTCGGTCGAGCGGGTGATTGTGCCGAATGTACCCACCGCGACGAGGGTTGTTCCGTCTGGCAGGATGCGCAGGTCAGTAAGGATATTGTCCGTTCCCGACGCGCGGGTCTGCCATGTGTCGCCCGCGTCGGTCGAGCGGGTGATGGTGCCGTCCCATCCCACCGCGACGAGGGTTGTTCCGTCTGGCAGGATGTGCAGGTCAGTGAGGTTATTGTCCGTTCCCGACGCGCGGGTCTGCCATGTGTCGCCCGCGTCGGTCGAGCGGGTGATTGTGCCGAATGTACCCACCGCGACGAGGGTTGTTCCGTCTGGCAGGATGCGCAGGTCAGTAAGGCCATTGTCCGTTCCCGACGCGCGGGTTTGCCAGGTGTCGCCCGCGTCGGTCGAGCGGGTGATGGTGCCGTCCCGCCCCGCCGCGACGAGGGTTGTTCCGTCTGGCAGGACGCGCAGGTCAGTAAGGCCATTGTCCGTTCCCGACGCGCGGGTTTGCCAGGTGTCGCCCGCGTCGGTCGAGCGGGTGATGGTGCCGTCCCGCCCCGCCGCGACGAGGGTTGTTCCGTCTGGCAGGACGCGCAGGTCCTCGAGGTTATTGTCCGTTCCCGACGCGCGGGTTTGCCAGGTGTCGCCCGCGTCGGTCGAGCGGGTGATGGTGCCGTCCCGCCCCGCCGCGACGAGGGTTGTTCCGTCTGGCAGGACGCGCAGGTCCTCGAGGTTATTGTCCGTTCCCGACGTGCGGGTTTGCCAGGTGTCGCCCGCGTCGGTCGAGCGGGTGATGGTGCCGTCCCATCCCACCGCGACGAGGGTTGTTCCGTCTTGCAGGGCGCGCAGGTCAGTGAGGCGATTGTCCGTTCCCGACACGCGGGTCTGCCAGGTGTCGCCTGCGTCGGTGGAGCGGGTGATGGTGCCGCCACTGCCCACCGCGACGAGGGTTGTTCCGTCTGGCAGGACGCGGAGGTCCTCGAGGTCATTGTCCGTTCCCGACTCGACGGGCCGACCGGCGAATGACAGCAGGTCGTGAAGCGATTGGCGATGGGCATCGCGCAGCTTGGTCATGGTTTGCATCTGGCCGTTCAGGATATCGATCTGCGCCTGATATTGCGAGCGCTGGGCGTTCCAGTATTGCGGCACCAGCAGGAGCGAGGCGTAATAGAGAAACCCCAGTGTGATGGAGGCCATCAACGCCCACATAAACAGATTGGCGCGGCGGCCTGCCTTGGCCCCGCGCTCCCGCAATTGCAGCACCAGACTGCCGGTGGTGCCTTCGGGCAGCGTCTCGCGCATGGCTTGGCGGGTATGTTCGGACCAGTCCTTTGAGCGCCATTTGGCGGGCAGCATATTGAAAGGGGTTTTGGAATCGCTCAAATCTATGCTCCGGGGTCAATGGGGGCAGGATAGCATGGATTGCGTTGGTTTGGGGAAAATGAAGATCGCTGCTTTACTACCGGTTCCTCGGGCTTGATAGGAGGTCTATCCAGACATAACCCCCTGCACCCATCGCAACCGCAGCGCATTGCTCAGCACAAACACGCTCGACAGCGCCATCGCGCCTGCGGCCAGCACCGGCGACAGCAGCAGGTCAGTGGCAGGGTACAACACTCCTGCCGCCACCGGGATTAGCAACACGTTATAGCCGAACGCCCAGAACAGGTTTTGACGGATGTTGCGCATGGTGCGCTGCGAGATGTGGAAAGCGTTGACCACGCCGGTCAAATCGCCAGAGATCAGCACGACATCGGCGGCTTCGATGGCGATATCGGTGCCGGTGCCAATGGCGATGCCAACATCCGCTGTGGCCAGCGCCGGCGCGTCGTTGATGCCGTCGCCGACAAAGGCAAGCTTGCCGCCTTCCGCACGCAGGGTATCGAGGGCCGCGACTTTGCCTTCGGGCAGGACTTCGGAGACGACATGATCAATATTGAGTTGCCGGGCGATGGCGTCGGCAGTGCCCTGATTGTCACCGGTGATCATCGCCAGGCTCAGGCCAAGATCTTGCAGGGCGGCAATTGCGGCAGGTGTTGTTGGTTTGATGGGATCGGCAACCGCGATGACGGCAGCAGCTTTGCCGTCGACTGCGGCGTAAAGCGGGGATTTGCCGTCTTTGCCGAGGGTTTTGCCGGTGGTTTCAAGTGCACCGAGCGGGATATTTTCGCGACGCATCAGGCGGTCTGCGCCGACCAGAATTGATTTGTCCCCAACCCGTGCCTGAACACCATAGCCGGTGATCGAGGCGAAGTCCTGCACCGCTGGCAAGTCCAGAGCACGGTCCTGCGCGGCCCGCACGATCGCGGCAGCAATCGGGTGCTCGGATTTGGATTCTACGGCGGCGATCAGGCTCAGGACGTCGGATTCGTCAAAACCGTCCGAGACAGTTAGATCGGTCAGTTCCGGGCGGCCTTCAGTCAGGGTGCCGGTTTTGTCGACCGCAACCACTGTGGTTTCCTGCAACATCTGCAAAGCATCACCTTTGCGAAACAACACGCCCATTTCCGCGGCGCGTCCGGTGCCGACCATGATCGAAGTTGGCGTGGCCAGCCCCATTGCGCAAGGACAGGCGATGATCAGCACCGCGACGCCAGCGATCAGAGCAAAGCTGAGCGCCGGATCGGGGCCGACGGTCAGCCAGACAGCGATGGTCAGCGGGGCTGCGGCGATGACAGCAGGGACAAACCAGGCGGTGATCCGGTCGACCAACCCCTGGATCGGCAGTTTTGCGCCCTGGGCCTGTTCAACCATGGCGATGATTTGCGCCAGCATGGTGTCGGCCCCGACTTTGGTGGCGCGAAAGGTGATTGCACCGTTGCCGTTGATGGTGCCGCCAACAACGCCGTTGCCTGCCTGTTTTTCCACCGGGACCGGCTCGCCGGTGATCATACTTTCGTCGACATAGGAACTGCCGGTCAGAACTGTGCCGTCGACGGCGATTTTTTCGCCGGGGTGCAGGTGGAGGATGTCACCCTGAACAATTTCTTCGATTGCCAATTCAACCACCATACCCTGCCGCTCTGCCCGTGCAGTTTTGGGTTGCAGGCGGACCAGTTTGCGGATCGCCTCGCCGGTGCGGCCTTTGGCGCGAGCTTCGAGATAGCGGCCGAGCAGGATCAGCACCACGATAACCGCTGCGGCTTCGTAATAGACGTTTGCGGTGCCCGCAGGCAGCAGGTTTGGGGCGAAAGTGGAGACCAGCGAAAACCCGTAGGCAGCGGCGGTCCCCAGTGCCACCAGCGTATTCATGTCTGGCGTGCCCCTGAGCAAGGCCGGAACGCCTTGGGTGTAGAATTGCAATCCGGGGCCGAACAGAACCAGCGTAGTTAGTACAAATTGCAACAGGTGGCTGTTCTGCAGGCCGATACGCGCGTTTATCCAATGGTGCAGGCCCGGGATCAGATGCCCGCCCATTTCGATGCTGAACACCGGCAAGGCGAGGATCGCGGCCAGCAGGGTCATACGGCCGAGGTGGGTTATTTCAGTGGCTTTGCGGTTCGACAGTTCGGGCTTAGGCCCGGATTTAGCCTTGGCGGCGTAACCGGCAGCAGTCGCAAGGGCGGCAATGTCGGAACCGTTTGTCGTGCCAGCCGCATAGCGCACCAGCGCGGTTTCGGTGGCCAGATTAACCGAGGCTTCCAATACACCGGTACCGGCCTGCAAGGCTTTTTCAACCCGCCCGACACAGGATGCACAGGACATGTTCTCGATCTGCAGGGTAACAGTTTGCGGGGTGGTCATCGGGTCTTCCTACGGGAAAATTCTTGTCAGAACTGCAAATACTGGTTCCAGTAACTGGAAGGTCAAGGGCTGTCTTTGGAAAATTCCAATGAGTCATCCCCGTCGTTGCTTAACGCCAGAGTATCAGCTTGCACTTCGATCAATGTCATTGCTCCAAGGGTCTGAAAATACAGCGATTCCAGCGCGAGCTCGGGGCAGGCGCGTTTGGTGGTACCAATTGGGCCCGTTTCGAACCACGGCAGCGGCGCGGACTGGGTGGCGAAGTAGCTGTTGCAGGGGGCGTCGCCGGCGATTTTTCCCTTTTCCGGGAAGGTGAGGGTGATGCGGGTGCTGATGGCATCGCCGTTCAGGGTTTGCAGTAGCCAGATATCGGAAGGGTCGGTCTGGCCGGAGACGGTTTCGTCTTTCGGGCAGGCGGTGAGCGCGAGGCTGCTTATAAGGGCGAGGCGGAGCATGGCGGCAGTTTCTCAAAGAGCGCCGCTGCGCGCAAGGCGGCTCGGAGGTCAGAAAGAGAACCCGGCGAGGAGCGGGCCGCAGGTCTGCTCGCTGCTCCAGGCGGTGGCGCAGATGGCGAGGTTGAACAGGGTTTGGCCGATCGGGCCGAAGAGGAGCGATCCGAGCCAGTAAAGCAATGCGGCGAGACCGCCGATCAGCAACCCCGCAGGAAACAGCCACAGCCGCCGCAGCACCACCGCCCGCCAGGCGCGGTTGCGCTTGGCCAAGGTGAACGCGCCGCCGCTGCGCAAATCGACCACCACCGCATTGCGGAAATCGACAAAGGCCAACGACGATGCGATGGCGCCGATGCCGGCGGTGATATGCAGGAAAGTGGGCACCAGGGTCGAGAGCAGCATGCCGGTGGTCAGCAGCCCGGCACCAAACGGGTCGGCCAGCGCGTCGGTGGCGGGGTCTATCCAATTGATCGGGGTGGGCAGGGCGAGGTTGGCCAACTCGATAGTGTTGGGGATGAGGAGGACGAGCGCCAGCAGACACGCGAGCGCGATGAGGATGTCGTAGGCGAGGTCGATGAAGACGGTGTGGACTTTTCTTGCGGTCAGCATTTTGGCGGTGAAATGGCGGGTGGCGGTCCAGGAGATGGCGTCGACGAGGGCGTTGGTGAAGGGGAGGATAAGGAAGAAAACCAGAGTGGTTGCCGCAGTCGCCCCTGCCGCCGCCGCCACGGATGCCCCCAACTGTTCCGCTACCGCCACGGCTGAAATTACCATTGCTAGTACAACCGTTGGAGTCGATACCCCTGCGATAAACGCAAACGCTTCGTCTCTCGTGGGTGCAAAAACCACTGTCGCTAAAACAAACACTCCCGCTATTCCTCCTGTGCCCGCCACCGCTGCCATCGTAACTATTGCCAAGACTGCAAAAGCAATGACAACTTCGATCGCTGCATTCACAAAACGGGATTTTCGGGTGCGGTCGTCCTGGGGCAGTAACCTGCCGCTAGCAGAGTCGGCAATCGCCGCGATTTTTCCGCTGCGCGAGCGAAAGTCTCGGAAAGTGAAAAACACCGAGACTGCGAGGATAGCAACGAGAACGCCGCGCCACCAGCGTGGAGGGCCGGGGTAGATTTCCGGATCAAACGTAGGGACACCGCTGAGCGTTGGACTACCGCCCAGCGTCCAGGCGAATACAAAAAGCGCGATGGGATAGACAAAGGCGATCTGCAGGCATCTGCTGAAGGTTTGCCAGCCAGGGTTGGGGCCGAAAAATCTGTCCCAGGCTTTGGTGAACTCCAGAATGCCCTCGCGGTAGTGGTGCGACAGGGTGGGGCGGGCGAGGATCTGGGCCAGCTCGATGCGGCCGCTGTCGGACTCCAGATCCTTCAGAATGCGGCTGTGCCAATAGGTGAAGGCGGCAAACAGGAGAGCAAAGAAGGCGATCCATTCGCCGAGTTGAATTGCTGTGCTGAACATAAATGCGTTGTCCGCTGAATTTCCGACAGATTAGGCGGGGCCGAGGAATAATGGAAGAGGTTGCCGCCTTCGAGGCGGGATCTCCCGCATAAAGCGGGTGATGACGTGGAGAAGCGGGTGATGATTGTCGGCAGCGGGCGCAGGCTGTCAGCTGTCCAGCAACCTTCGCGCAATCACATGCGCCTGGATCTCCGCCGCCCCTTCAAAAATGTTCAAAATCCGCGCGTCGCACAATATCCGGCTGATCGGGTATTCCAACGCGAACCCGTTGCCGCCGTGGATTTGCAAGCCGTTGTCGGCCGCGGCCCAGGCAACACGGGCGCCGAGCAGTTTGGCCATGCCCGCCTCCAGATCGCAGCGCTGGCCGTGGTCTTTCTTGTCTGCAGAATGATAGGTCAGCTGGCGGGCAATCATGATCTCCACCGCCATCATGGCGATTTTGCCGGAGATGCGGGGAAACTCGATCAGGGATTTGCCAAATTGTTTGCGGTCCTGCGCATATTTCAGCGCGGTTTCCATGGCATTCTGTGCCACTCCTATGGCGCGGGCAGCGGTTTGGATGCGGGCGGATTCAAAGGTCTGCATCAGTTGTTTGAAGCCTTTGCCCTCTTCACCACCCAGCAGGTTTTCGCCTTTGACTTTGAAATTGTCGAAGGCCAGTTCGTATTCCTTCATGCCGCGATAGCCCAGCACTTCGATTTCGCTACCGGTCATGCCTTCGGTGGGGAAAGGCGCGTCATCGGTGCCGCGCTGTTTTTCCGCCAGCAGCATCGACAGGCCGGAATAATTATTGGTATCCGGATCGGTGCGGATCAGCAGGGTCATCACATCGGTGCGGGCCGCGTGGGTGATCCAGGTTTTGTTGCCGGTGACGCGATAATCTTCACCATCTTTTACCGCACGGGTGCGCAGGGCGCCGAGGTCGGAGCCGGTGTTGGGTTCGGTGAACACCGCGGTCGGGAGTTTTTCACCCGATGCGATCAGCGGTAGCCATTTCTGCTTCTGCTCTTCAGTACCACCGCACAGGATCAGCTCGGCAGCGATTTCCGAACGGGTGCCGAGCGAGCCGACGCCGATATAGCCGCGCGACAATTCTTCGGAAACCACGCACATCGTCGCCTTGGACGTGCCAAAACCGCTGTATTCTTCCGGGATGGTCAGGCCGAACACGCCGAGTTCGGACATTTCGGTGATGATTTCCATCGGGATCAGTTCGTCGTTCAGATGCCAGCCGTGCGCATTCGGGATTACCCGGTCGTCGGCAAAACGGCGGAACTGGTCGCGGACCATTTCCAGCTCGTCGTCGAGCCCGGTGTTGCCGACAGTGGCCGCGCCTTCGCGTTCCAGCATCAGCTCGATCAGGCGGCTGCGAACGGCTTGGGTATTGCCCTGTTGGGTCAGCGCCTGAACCGATTCAACGGCCAAAGCCATTTGATCCTGCTGGCCAAGGCCAAGATCTTGCAGCCGGGCGATCTCGCCCTGCGACATCGCGATGCCACCCCAGATCTGCCAGAGGTATTCGCCGAATGCGATTTGCAAGATCAGTTGCTCCAGCTCGCCAAATTTACCATCCGCCTGCAATTCTGTTGCCCAGCGGTGCATTTGACGCAACGATTCAAGATAAGTTGAAAACCACGACAGGCTGTGCGCGGCGAACTGGTTTTCCTCTAACAGCTTGCCGTTCACCCGGCCTTCGACACTGGTCCCGTCCCGCAGTTTGACTTTGGCTTTATCGACCACTGTTTCGACAGCTGGAATAGTAGCGGCACAAAGATTCAACAGGTCGGGGAGGATCATGGCGGGCTTTCCAGTATCAAGCATCGGGGGTGATTCCAGTATTGTGGATTCGGTGCAGCATTCAAGATTTGACAGGGATGTATTTTGCAGGGCAGGCGAGGTCAAGCTGCACCGCAATATATGTCCAAAACTGCGACCATTGGCGTAAGGTTATTGCTTGCAGGAATGCGGGAACGTGGTGTTCCGGCTGCAGATCAATGATGCTCCATCCGTTACCGGTAATAATGCAGCCCGGTGCGGACTTTTTCCGACAACACGTCTTCGTTCACATAGTCTTCGTATTGGGCGAAATTGTCCGAGAACATTTTCACCAGCTTCGCCGCCTGCCGGTCATAGGCGCTTTTGTCTTCCCAGGTGCGGCGCGGACTCAGCAGAACTTCAGGCACATTGGGCACGGATGTCGGCACTTCAAAGCCGAAGTTTCTGTCGCGGCGGAAGGATTCATCGTTCAGCGAACCATCGAGTGCTGCGCGCAGCAGCGAGCGGGTGGCCTTGATCGGCATCCGCGAGCCCGTGCCGTAAGCACCACCGGTCCAGCCGGTGTTGACCAGCCAGCAGGTTGCGCCGCTCTGGGCGATTTTTTCGCGCAGCAAGTCGCCGTAGACTTCCGGTCTGCGCGGCATGAACGGCGCTCCGAAACAAGTGGAAAAGGTCGGTACCGGCTCGGTTACACCGCGTTCGGTTCCGGCCACTTTGGAGGTAAATCCGCTGAGGAAATGGTACATCGCCTGCGCCGGGCTGAGCCGGGCAATTGGCGGCAGAACCCCAAAGGCATCGCAGGTCAGCATAACAACATTTCTCGGTTGCCCACCCATCGCAGTTTCCGAAGCGTTGGAGATATAGTGCAGTGGATAGGCGCACCGCATATTGGCGGTCAGACTGTCATTTTTGAAATCCAGCGCCCGCGAGTGGTCGTCATAGACCATGTTTTCGATGACTGTGCCGAATTTCTGGGTGGTGGCGTAAATCTGCGGTTCGGCCTTGGGGTCGAGATTGATGGTTTTGGCATAGCAGCCACCTTCAAAATTAAAAGTGCCGCGATCGCTCCAGCCGTGTTCATCGTCGCCGATCAACACCCGGGTCGCATCGGCGGACAGCGTGGTTTTGCCGGTGCCGGACAGGCCGAAAAACACCGCCACATCATCTGGGTCACCATGGGCGTGGTTGGCGGAACAGTGCATCGGCATGACGTCTTGTTCCGGCAACAGGTAGTTCAGCAGCGAGAACACCGATTTCTTATTTTCACCAGCGTATTCGGTGCCTCCGATCAGTATCAGCTTTTGTTCGATGGACACCGCGATGATCACGTCGGAACGGCAGCCGTGACGTTCCGGGTCCGCGTTAAAGGACGGGCAGTTTATGACAGTGAATTCCGGTACGAAACCGTCGAGCTCTTCGGGCTCCGGGCGGCGCAGCATGGTGCGGATGAACAGATTGTGCCAGGCAAGTTCCGTCACCATGCGCACGTTCAGCCGGAACTCCGGGTCCGCACCGCCATAAAGATCCTGTACAAAATATTCGCCGCCCGCCATATGGGTCAGCATGTCTGCGCGCAGGCGTTCAAAGGCGTCGGGTGCCATTGGCGGATTGTTATCCCACCAGATGGTGTCTTTTACCGAGGGTTCATCGACCACAAATTTATCTTTTGGTGAACGGCCGGTGTATTTGCCGGTGGTGACCAGAATGCAGCCACCAGTTCCGATTTCGCCCTCGCCGCGGCGCACGGCGGCTTGCATCAACGCTGGTTCCTGGAGGTTGTAGTGAACGGTTTTGACGCCGGGAAAGCCTGTATTCTCCAACTTTTGAGTTGGATTTACGCGACCAGATTCCATGTTCGTCTGCTCCTTGAAACGATTTGAACCTGCGTCAAACCGCGTTCGGTAAATGTCGAAAACGCCGGTCAGCGCCCGTCCCGCGCCCGCCGTGTTTTCGGTTCTGCGATGGGAGCGGTGTACACCACTATGGCAGGGAGTGGAAAGGGCAGGTTCGGCGCAATATGGCACAGTTAACGATAACAAATTCCGAGCGTTATCGGTAACTCATGGGATTTGTATTCAAACCGGGGTGACCGTGGAAAATTAGCGTGATTTGCGGGGTTGCACGGAATTTCCGGGGGTCAGAGTGTGACTCAAACGACAAAATTGGGAAAAATTGTGGCGAAATTCTGGCCCTTAATCGCAGATATCGGTTGATTCTGAGACTCGGCTGTAACTAAATGCCTGTAATAACAAAAATAAATCAGGCAAGTTTTCGAGGGTAAAATGGCAAGAATTGCGTTGGTCGACGACGACCGCAATATTCTGACCTCCGTGTCGATGACATTAGAGGCAGAAGGATACGAGGTAGCAACTTACAATGACGGGCTTCAGGCGCTGAACGCGTTCAGCGAGGATCTGCCGGACATGGCTGTGCTTGATATCAAGATGCCGCGAATGGACGGGATGGACCTGCTCAGCCGGTTGCGACAAAAATCCGATATGCCGGTTATTTTCCTGACCTCCAAAGATGATGAAATCGACGAGGTGCTGGGATTGCGCATGGGCGCGGATGATTACGTTCGCAAACCATTCTCGCAACGCCTGCTGGTGGAGCGCATCCGGGCCATTCTGCGGCGTCAGGAAGCTCGGATTTCAGATGCCGGTACGCCATCGGAAGAAAAGCACGAGAGCCTGATCGAACGCGGCGAGCTGACAATGGACCCGCTGCGCCATGCG
The DNA here is from genome assembly GCA_965237555.1 of Amylibacter sp. Classification (GTDB taxonomy): domain Bacteria; phylum Pseudomonadota; class Alphaproteobacteria; order Rhodobacterales; family Rhodobacteraceae; genus Amylibacter. Next base: position 948,463 of record CBDEFU010000001.1, on the reverse strand, counting down.
GTGTCATGGAAAGGCAAAAGCGTTTCGCTGACCGTGACCGAATTCCTGCTGCTTCAAGCGTTGGCCTCGCGTCCTGGGTTTGTCAAAACCGGGATCAGCTGATGGATGTCGCCTATGATGATCAGGTCTATGTGGATGACCGCACTATCGACAGCCACATCAAGCGGTTGCGCAAGAAGATGCGCAGTGTGGATTCAGAGTTTTGCGCGATCGAAACTCTATACGGCATTGGATACAGGTACACAGAGTAATGAGTGTTATGGCCGACGAACACTTGGCGGAAGAACCGCGCGACGGCCGGAAATTTTCGCTCAAAGGATTGGTGTCGGCGATTGGTCTACGTCGGCTCGCCGGCAGCCTGGGACTGGACGGTTTGCGCCGGTTCCGGTTCCGCTCTTCGGCGTTAGCACGCAGGATCATCACTTTTAACCTGATAGCGCTCTGCATCCTGCTGATGGGTATGCTGTATCTGAACCAGTTCAAAGGCGGGTTGGTTCAGGAAAAGCAACGCAGCCTGCTGATTGATAGCAGTCTTTACGCGGGTGTGATCCAATCACGCCTGTCGGCTGAAGGCGCAATTCAATCCGGCTTGTTGTTTGACCTGCCGGTGCCTGAAGGTGTAATCGTCCGGGTTTTTTTGAAAGACGCCACTGTTGCCGATCAGGCGCAAGGCGTTTGGCAACCGGTGCTCTCTGACGGCAGGTGGATCACCTCCTGGATGACCCGAACCATGGGTCGGATTAACGATTTGGGACGATTTAATGCTGCCTACATACCAGTGAGCGAACAGGAACTGGCCGCCACTATGGCCGGTGCTGCTCTTGGCGGGCAGGAATTGCTGCGCCGATCAACAACTCAGACTGATGAAACCGTATTGTCGGTTTCACGACCAATTTCCATTGACGGCAGCATCGCCGCTGCGGTGGTGCTGACCACGCAGCCAGGATATCTTGACAGTCTGATCCACGGCGAACAGGAAACCGTGCTGCGGCTGTTCGTGTTGGCGGTTGTGGTTTCGGTTGTGCTGTCGGTGGTGTTGGCCAACACAATAGCCAATCCAATTCATGATCTGGCCACGGCTGCTGAAATTGGTGCCACCAAACAGGGGCGCAAAAACGCGCTGGACCGGATCCGGATTCCCGACCTGTCTGGCCGGCCTGACGAAATCGGGCGCTTGTCCAAAGCCATGCGTGACATGACTTCCGCCTTGTTCGAGCGGATTGACACCAACGAACAGTTTGCCGCCGATGTTGCCCATGAAATCAAGAACCCACTCGCAAGCCTGCGATCAGCAGTCGAGACGCTGCACATCGCCAAAGAAGAAAAAGGCCGCAAGAAACTGCTCGATGTGATCGAACACGACGTGCGGCGGCTGGATCGGCTGGTCAGCGATATTTCCAACGCGTCACGATTGGATGCGGAACTGGTCAAAGAACAGGAAGAAACTTTTGACTTGTCGCTGATGTTAGAGCGGATCGTTGAATTTCACGGCCACGAAGCCGAAAACATCGGAGTTGAACTGATCTGGGACCGGCCTGAAAAGCCTGTCATGTTCGATGGTCTGGAAGAGCGGTTGGCGCAGGTGTTCGTGAATCTGATCACCAATGCGGTTTCTTTCTGCGGTGAAGGCGACGCGGTGCGGATCTGGGTGCGTGAAAAAGAAAACCGGGTTCTGATTGTGGTTGAGGACACTGGTCCTGGCATTCCGGAAGAAGCGCTGGGCAAAGTGTTTAAGCGGTTCTATTCGGAACGTCCGGCGGAAAATTTCGGGAACAACTCGGGTCTTGGGCTGTCGATTTCAAAGCAGATTATCGAAGCCCATAAAGGTGTCATTTGGGCTGAGAACATCCGAGGCAGGAACGATGACCCGATGGATGCGCCCCTGGGTGCGCGCTTTGTTGTTGGCCTGCCAGTGTGACATTGAAAATTCCAACAGGCCTGAACCATGCAACCGTTGTTGCGTTGGATGGTGACGGTCTGCTGATTGTCGGCCCGGCGGGCAGCGGCAAATCCGGTCTGGCGTTGCAGATGTTGGCGCTGGGAGCGGAACTGGTTGCGGACGATCAGGTGATGCTGTCCGACACCGGCAACGGCATTCAAGCAACTCCGCCAGCCGAGTTGGCGGGCAGTATCGAAGCCCGGTTTCTTGGAATATTGCAGTGCAGCTTTCGACCAGCCGTAGAAGTCAGCACGGTTGTTGATCTGAGTGCCAAAGAAGTGGACCGGCTGCCACAGCTGCACCAGGTAAACATCGGGACGCGGCGAATTGATTTGATTCGCGGTGGCAATGTGCCAAATTTAGCCTCGGCGCTGGTTGCCCGGTCAAAGGGGCAACGTCTGCATTAACAAATTGGAAAGACGCCGCTGAATGGCATCCGAAGACAAAAAGCCAAATATCGTACTGGTCACCGGCCCGTCAGGTGCCGGGCGCAGCACTGCGATCAATGCCTTTGAAGATGCCGGGTTTGAGACCATCGACAACATGCCGCTGGCGTTGTTGCCTCGATTGCTGAGCGGGCCACCGGTTGATCAGCCAATGGCGCTGGGCATTGATGTGCGCACTCGGGATTTCTCGCCGGTGAAGGTAATAGAGCTGCTGGATTCCATTGCCAAGATGGAAGAGTTCGAAAGCGACTTGCTGTTTCTGGACTGTAATATGCAGGTCCTGCTGCGGCGCTACAGCGAAACCCGGCGGCGACACCCGCTGGCGCCGGATGAGACACCGCTTATCGGAATCGAACGCGAGAATGTGCTGCTGGCACCATTGCGGAACCGGGCAGATGTGCTGATTGACACGTCAGATTTCACACCACACGAGCTAAAGGCTGAAATCGGCGCGAATTTTACTGCGGGTAAGGCCGATTTTCTGGCAGTTTCAGTGCAATCGTTTTCCTATAAACGTGGGGTGCCGCGCGGAATTGACATGGTGCTGGATTGCCGCTTTCTTAACAATCCCTATTGGGATGACTCGCTGCGTGGAAAAAACGGATGTGATCCCGACGTTGCTGCCTATGTTTCAAAGGACAGGCGCTTTGCAACGTTTTTCGATCACCTGCTCGGCATGACCCAATGGTTGTTGCCGCAATACCAGGGTGAAGGCAAAGCGCATTTCAGCATTAGGTTGGGGTGTACCGGCGGGCAACACAGATCGGTTGTTGTTGCAGAAAAAACTGCCAAAGCCCTTGCAGAGGAGGGCTGGCAGGTGTCTATACGCCACCGGGAACTGGAAAGGCGGCAGGGTGCTTGATGAGTATGAGGAGAAACCAACGGTGATTGGCATTGTCATCGTAGCACACGGCGGGTTGGCCAAGGAATATCTGGCTGCCGTTGAACACGTGCTTGGTCCGCAGCGGGACGTTGTCACAATTTCGATGGCTGCGGACTGTGACCGCGAATCCAAACAAAACGAGATTTGTGCCGCAGCTGACTTGGTAGATCAGGGGGACGGCGTCATTGTTGTCGTTGATATGTTCGGCAGTTCTCCGTCCAATCTGTCGATGAAAGCCTGCAACTGTTCCGAACGCAAAATCCTGTATGGGGCAAATCTGCCGATGCTGGTCAAACTGGCCAAATCGCGGCATCTTTCATTTGAGCAGGCCGTAGAAGTCAGTTTGCAAGCAGGCCGGAAATACATCAACGCAAGCAGCGGTATTAACGCGGCGTAGCACTTCGGAGACGAGCTGTGAAACTTTGCCTTACTATTGTGAACGAAAAAGGGCTGCATGCGCGAGCTTCTGCCAAATTTGTCGAAATGGTCGAATCGCATGACGCATCTGCCGAGGTTTCCAAAGATGGTATGAGCGTTGCGGGGGATTCCATAATGGGACTGATGATGCTGGCGGGTTCAAAAGGTTCGCAAATTGATGTAGAGACCTGTGGCAATCAAGCCGAGGCGCTGGGAACTGCGTTGCAGATCCTGGTGGCTGGCTTTTTTGGTGAAGGAAAATAATGTTGGATCAATCCGATCACATTCTGGAAGCGACCGGTGGGCGGACCCCGTATGACCCGGCTGACCTGATCTATGCGACCTCCTTTACCTCGCCTCTGAAACGTGTCCTGATCAAGGTGATCGAAAACCTGACCGGCCGGATCAAACTGCTGCGTCTGGTGCGCAAATGGGAGCGTGATGAACAGCGTGACCCGGATTTTTGGCAATCGGTCCTGGACAAGCTGGAAATCGTCCTCACCACGCCGCAGAACGAGTTGGACTATATCCCGAAGGAAGGCCCGCTGGTGGTGGTATCCAACCATCCGCACGGGCTGGTCGACGGAATTGTCATGGCGCATTTGCTGAGCCATGCACGGGATGATTACAAAATACTGACGCGGTCGCTGTTATGTCATGTGCCGCGGATTGACAAATATCTGCTGCCGGTCAGTTTTCCGCATGAACCTGATGCAATTCAGAACAACATTCAGACCCGCAAGGTGGCAATCCAACATCTGAAAGACGGTGGCTGCGTCGGCCAGTTTCCGGCGGGCACGGTGGCGACCAGCAAAACCTGGTTTGGGCCTGCAATTGACCCCGACTGGATGCCGTTCGCCGCCAAGATGATCCGCCAAAGTGGGGCGCAGGTGCTGCCGGCGGAGGTTTTGAAAGGTTTCGAAAAGGACATGCCGGGACTGATGAAGCACCTCCGGGCCGAAACCATGGCGCTAAAGCCGGTTTAGGGAGCATCGATCGCACCGTCGCCCCACCGTACGCTTGTATAACAGGCTCTTAATCTAAAACCCCTATAACCCCCCACGAGCGCTCAATAATGTGGTTTCGGATCTTTTGCTGGCACGGACACGCTGGAAAAGATCACCTGAAGATCACCGGTAGAATTAAGGTGCAGGGATTAACAAACCCTGTTCGGCAAGTATAACCGCAATGGCGGGCCCGCCTTTTTATCAACCATAAGACCTAATAAATGAAACCCTGCACCGGAGGGAACTGGTTGCAGGGCGACTGGCGTTGGATTTAACTCTGCGGCTTGTCTCCCATGACGTACCGTGGGCCCGCGCCAAGCCGTGCTGCCCGGTCGTCGGGGTTATACAGAGCGCAGGCGTCCAGCGACAGACAGCCGCAACCAATGCAGCCGTCCAGCCGGTCGCGCAACTGCTCCAGCGCGGCGATATTCTGATCCAACACTTTGCCGAACGTCCGGGCGATTTTCTCCCAGTCTTTTTTTGTTGGCGTACGCGCGGCGGGCAGCCGGTCCATCTCGGTTCGGATTTCGTCGATGGAAAACCCGAACTTCTGCGCGATCAGCACAAAGGACAGGCGGCGGATGTCGGAGCGCAGAAACCGCCGTTGCCCACCGGCATTGCGTTCGGGATGGATCAGGTTCTGAGTTTCGTAATAGCGGATCGCGGAGACTGCCAATCCGGTGCGGTCCGCCAGAGCCCCGATTGAGATCGTTCTATCGATACGCCTTATACGCTGATTTCTCACAATAAAAAATCCTTGACCTAAAGGTGACTTTAGAAACTACGATACAAGTCAAATCAGGACTAAGCAAACATACGGAGTTACGATCATGACAACCGGCACCTTGGAACACACCAATATTTCAGTCAGCGATCCCGAGCACACAGCTGACAATCTGTGCGATATTTTTGGCTGGCACATTCGCTGGCGTGGCGACACCAAGGAATCCGGCTACACGATCCATGTCGGGACCGACGACGCCTATCTTGCGATTTATACCGAAGGTGACATGAAAAAACTTGCACAGAACCACTATAAGACGATCGGTGGCCTGAACCACATCGGGATTGTTGTTGATGACCTGAAATCCGTCGAAGACCGGGTCGTCGCGGCCGGGTTCACACCGGGAGAGCACTATGATTACGAACCCGGCGAGCGTTTCTATTTCTTTGACCACGACAATATCGAGTTTGAAGTTGTGAGTTACGCCTGATCGGCGCTGCCTTTGTGTTTTTGCAGATCATCGGCCAGATGTAACCACGGCAATCGGGCAGCATAATGGACGTGGAACTTGGGTTCAAATGATTCCGGATATTCCAGCGACGCTGCATAAAGGTGAATTTCCCCGGCGTAGCGCTCAGCCTGAAATGCCATCGGCGTGCCGCAGGTGTCGCAGAAATGGCGCTGCACCCCGGGGGATGACACGTATGTCTTTGGTGCAGTGCCAGTCCATCGAAAATTCTCAAGATCCACGCCGATAAAGGCGGTCACCGGCGCAGAGCAATTGCGGCGGCAATCCGCACAATGGCAATAGCAGGCCCAGGTTTCCGCGCCGTCATACTCCCAGGAAATTGAGCCGCACAGGCAATGGCCGCGTTTGGTCATGACAAGTCCTTTTCCATGGTGATGCTGGTCGGGCTATCATAGCCAGGATGGGCAGTTTCGCCGATCTTGTGAAAGCCGAGGGCGGCAAAAGTCTGGTGAATTTCTGCCAATTCAATCCGGCTCTCCAATTGCAACCGGTTATAGCCGAGTTCCCGTGCGGTTTGTTCCGCCTGCGTCACCAATATTCTGGCCAGACCCAAACCCCGTTGATCAGCGTTCACTGCGACCTTTCCAAGATACAAAAACGGGTCTTTATCGGTTGCAAACAGGCAGGCCAAGGGGGCCGCATCTTTTTCGATAACAAAGAGGTATTGAGAGGCCGCGAAAGATGCGATCCCTTCCGGCGTCAGCCGGTGCAGTGAAGACGGCGGATCAATCCGGGTTTCCATATACGCGAAACAATCGAGCAGCAGTTGGTGCACCGCATGCCAGTTGTAATGGCGACCTAACCGGATCGGTTTGTTCATTCGGTCAGCTCCGCTAGCGTCGCTTTGGCCGAATTCGATTTCGGCACCCACATGCCCCGATCAATCGCTTCCTGCAATCGCTCAGCAATTTCCCGCAGCGCCGGCGCATTGTTGTTTTCGATAAAACTTCGCGTCTCTTCATCCTCCAGAAACGCCTGATGCACCAGATCGAAATGGTGGTTGCGCACGGCGCCGGTGGTGGCGGCGAACGCGAACAGGTAATCGACCGTTGCAGCGATTTCGAACGCGCCTTTGTAGCCGTGGCGTTTGACGCCTTCGATCCACTTCGGGTTGACCACACGGGAGCGCACCACCCGCCCGATCTCCTCGTCCAACGTGCGGATCACCGGGCGCTCCGGGCGGGAATGGTCGTTGTGATAGATGGGCCGGTCTCGGCCTTGCAGGGTAGCGACGGCTGCGGCGGCACCGCCTTCGAACTGGTAGTAGTCGTCGGAATCCAGGATGTCGTGTTCGCGATTATCTTGGTTTTGAACCACAGCCTCGACTTGCGTAAGCCGTTGCTTCAAAGCAGATTTTGCGTCCCTGCCGTCCGCTTTTGCGCCATAAGCGTAGCCGCCCCAGTCGACGTAGGCTTCGGCCAGATCTGCCTTGTCAGCCCACAGTCGTTCGTCGATCATCGCTTGCAGACCGGCACCGTATGCTCCGGGTTTGGAGCCGAATACGCGGTAGGCTGATTCTTCGGAGTTCTCAGAACGGAACCGCGCCGCGGCTGGGTTCATATTGTCGGGTTCATCCAGTTCCATGATCGCGCGGGCAGCTGAGTCAACCAGTGCCATCAGCTGCGGAAAGGCGTCGCGGAAGAAGCCAGACACCCGCAGGGTGACGTCAACACGGGGCCGGTCGAGGATCGACAGCGGCAGGATTTCAAAGCCGGTCACGCGACGGTTGGCACTGTCCCATTGCGGCTTCGCCCCCATCAGCGCCAGCACCTGTGCAATGTCGTCGCCACCGGTGCGCATGTTGGCGGTACCCCAAGCGGTGACCAGCATGGCGCGAGGCCAGTCGCCCTGTTCCTGTAGGTGACGTTCAATCAGCAGGTTGGCAGATTTCCACCCCAGCGCCCAAGCGGTTGGGGTAGGGATGGCTCGGCTGTCAACAGAATAGAAATTCCGCCCGGTCGGCAGCGTGTCAAGCCGCCCGCGTGTGGGCGCACCGGAAGGGGCGGGGGGGACAAAGTTGCCGTTCAGTGCGGTCAGCAGGCCGGTGCCTTCCGCAGGCCCGCAATCGCGCACAGCAGGCAGGATAATCGCGTGGATTTCTTCCATCACGTCAGTGGTGCGCTTCCACGTCGGATCGGGCGGGGTGCCTTGCAGAAGCATGGAGGCCAGCAGCTCGAGGCGCTCTACCGTGTCGCCAAATGTGCGCCATGGGTCGGCGGCCATCGCCTTCAGCACCTTTGGGTGGATACCGTCCCAAGCCTTGCCCATTGCGCAATCAAGTGGATCAAATTCGAGGTTCAGGTCATCTGCGAGGGCTCGCTGCAACGAAGCATTGCCACCTTTGCCGTCGTCACGCGGCACCCGCACCAGCGCCTGCACCAGATCGCGTTCCAGACGGCCCTCCGGCGATTGACCAAAGATATGCAGCCCATCGCGGATTTGCGCCTCTTTCAATTCGCACAGGTATTCATCGAGCTTGGCAAGGTCGCCGGTTTCATCGTTGCCCGCCATGCCCGCGTCAACATCGATACCGGTGGCAGACGTCAGCGTCAGTATTTCTTTCCGAAGATGCGTGAGGCGGCGAGGGTCAACTCCGGCGGCTTCGTAATATTCATCCACCAGCGCTTCGAGGTCCTTCAGCGGACCATAAGTTTCAGCGCGGGTCAGGGGCGGTGTCAGATGGTCGATGATCACAGCGGCAGAGCGACGCTTGGCCTGCGTGCCTTCGCCGGGGTCATTGACGATGAACGGGTAGATATGCGGCACCGGGCCAAGCACCGCTTCGGGCAGGCAGGTTTCAGACAGTGCCAGTGCTTTGCCCGGCAACCACTCGAGATTACCGTGTTTCCCCATATGAATCAACGCGTTGGCCTCGAACTGATTGCGCAGCCAGAAATAGAACGCGAGATAGTTATGCGGCGGCACCAGATCGGGGGAATGATATGTGTCTTTCGGGTCGATGTTATAGCCACGCGCCGGTTGCACGCCGACGACCACATTGCCGAATTGTAATATCGACAGGGCGAAATGCCCACAATCGACCTCGCCCGGGGTGAAAAACGGATCCTGTTCCGGCCTGCCCCAGCGGTCTTCAATGCGGCTGCGGACCTCCCAGGGCAACTTGCCATAGGCGATCTGATAATCGGCTATCAACATTTCAACACCACCGGAGCGGGCCGCGCGATCTGTCAGCCAGTTGGTCGGGCCAGCCAGAATTTGTGCCATCAGCGCGGCGCTGTCGGTGGGGATATTGTTCAAAGAATAACCCGCATCTGCCAGCAGGTTCAGGGTGTGAACGGTGGCTGCGGGGGTATCCAGACCAACGCCATTGGCCAGCCTTCCGTCTTTGTTGGGATAATTGGCAAGGATCAGAGCGGCTTTGCGGTTTGACGGATCTGTTTGGCGCAGCTTGGCCCAGTTCGTCGCCAATTCTGCCACGAAATCAATTCGGTCACCCCGGGCGCGATAGGCCGCAATCGGGCATTGGGTGGCGTCGTCGAAAAATGCTTCGCCTTTGAAAGATATGGCGCGGCTGAGGATGCGCCCGTCAACTTCCGGCAGGGCGACGTTCATTGCAATATCGCGGGCTGAAAGACCGTTAAGGCCTTCGTCCCAGGCCTGTTCCGATGAACCGGCCAGAACCACCTGAAACACCGGCGATGAATTGGCAAAATCTGCAGCCAGCGGGTTTTGCGCGGTGCTGTCGCCAGCATGGGGCGAGCCCACAGCGAAACTTGTGCAGTTGAGGATCACCGACGGCGCCGCTGCGATGAACAGGGTTTCCAGCGTCGCGACCGACACCGGGTCTTTCAGGCTGGCGACAAACACCGGCATCGGGTTCAGACCCCGGCGCAGCAAAGCTTTGACCATTCGGTTGATCGGGTTGAGGCCAGCGCCTTGCACCAGGGCGCGATAGAAAACCAGCGGAACAACCGGCGCGTCGGGAGCCCAGTTTTTGCGAATGGCGTCGAGATCAGAGTGTCCGGCGCCGGGCCAGTAGATGCCGGCGCGCAGCAGCGGGCTGGCAGCGGCTGGCTTGTCGGCGCCGCTCAACATCGCCCTTGTGTAGAGCAGGAAATTGACGTTGTTTTCCGACCCGCCTTCGACCAGATATGCCCAGAGGTGTTCCCAGTCTTCGCGTGAAACCGTGGACAGCCGCCAAAGATCTTCGTCCGGTTTGTCGTCGCCAGGCAGGGCGGCCAAGGGAATACCGGCCTGACCCAGGTGAATGGCGTATTGTTCAAGCCCGTATTTCCAGTATCCGCTGCCGCCAAGCACCCGCGCCACCACCAGTTTCGATTTGGTGGCGCAATCCTGAATATGCAGGTCCACCGACATCGGGTGCTGCAAATGAGTGAGATTGGCGAGGCGCAAAGTGCCTGCCGCATCGCCCAGTTCGACGCGGGCCTCGGACAAGCCTGCCAACTCGGTGTCAGCTGCGGAAATGAACACCAGATCGGCGGGTGTCTGGCCGAGGTCAACCGGTTCCGCACCGTCGTCAATGCTGCCGGGCTGGGCTTGCAGGAGGTGCATTAGAGCAGTTTTTCCATGAACAGGCTTTGCGGATGGTCCGGGTAATCGCCAAACGGGCCACGAAAGGTGAAGCCGTGTTTGACATAGAGCTTGTGAGCCGCGGTCAGCGTGTCACCGGTTTCAAGTCGCAGCAATGGTTGGTTGTTGGTTTTGGCGAGATCGATCAGCGCCAGCAACAATTGTTCTGCAATGCCTTTGCCACGCGCCTCGGGTGACACAAACATTGATTTCAACTCTCCATATCCGTCGTATTTTGCCAGTGCCCCGCAGCCAAGCGCTACACCATCAATATCGGCGACGAAAAACGTGATGTTGGGCGCACAAAGTCCGTCAATGGACAGATAGTGGCAGGAGTCATCGGGAAACAATGATTGCATCAGCGCATGGCTGGCCTCAAGAAGCGCGGTCGCCTCCGGGCTGCGCGGATCGCCGGGGTGGATGATGATCTGCTGCGTCATGCCTGAAGCGCGGTGGTGATGGCCGCCTGATCCAGACCCGCCTGACCGATCACAACCAGGCGCGTGCTTCGGGGTTCATCAGCCGCGAACGGACGGTCGAAATAGCTGTCGATACGTTGACCGACGGCTTGCACCGTCAGGCGCATCGGCTTGCCGGTGACAGCGGCAAAACCTTTCAGACGCAATATATCATGGGCGCGGATGGTTTCAGCGACCTGACGCGCAAAATGTGCCGGATCGGTGATTTCGGCGCGGTCCACGACGAAGCTTTCGAATTCATCGTGGTCATGGTCGTGGTGGTGATCGTCTTCGTCGTCGTCATCGTGATGATGATGATGAACTTCGTGCCGCGCCTCCAGATCGTCTTCGGCGCCAATGGCCTGTCCCAGCAACACATCGACCGGCAAGGCGCCCATTTGCGCCTTGACCACTTGCACACCGGCGCGGCTGTCGTCTCGGAGCCGCGTGACCAGGTCGGAGGCTTCATCTTCGCTCAACAGGTCGGATTTGTTGACCACAATCATATCGGCACAGGCAATCTGATCTTCGAACAATTCAGACAGGGGGGTTTCGTGATCGAGGTTTTCATCCAGCTTGCGTTGGGCATCGACCGCGGCGACGTTGTGGGCAAATCGGCCCTCGGTCACCGCCTTGCCATCCACAACGGTCACCACACCGTCAACTGTGACGCGGGTGCGGATTTCCGGCCAGTTGAAGGCGCGGATCAGCGGTTGTGGCAGCGCCAGACCGGAAGTTTCGATGACAATATGGTCCGGCGCATTTTCGCGTTCCAGCAGCTTCTCCATCGTGGGTATGAAATCATCGGCTACGGTGCAGCAGATGCAGCCGTTGCTGAGTTCCATGATATCGTCTTCGGTGCAGGTTTCATCGCCGCAGCCTTTCAGGATATCGCCATCAACCCCAAGGTCACCAAATTCGTTGATGATCAGCGCAATACGTTTGCCCTGCGCATTCTGCAGCATGTGCCGGATCAGCGTGGTTTTTCCGGACCCAAGGAAACCGGTAACAACTGTAGCGGGGATTTTGGCTGGCATAATGGTTTCCGTCTTACTGGCCGGCAGTGCCGGGAAATTTCAATTTGCGTTATAGGCAGGGTGGCTGTGCGAGTCACGCGGGGGATTCTTGCCTGCCGGAGGGGATTGCGGTAAGCGGGCAATTGACCTTTCTGACTGGATAACGCCCGTGCGCCACACTTTGTTCATTTGCTCGACTTGTTGCGCCGATGACGAATCTGTGCCGCGTGGTGATGCGCTCGGTTCAGTGTTGCAAGAGATGTTTGCCGACTCGGTTGATCCGGCAATCCGTGCGTTCGACATTCGTGGGTTCGACTGCATGTCAGCCTGTGCCAACCCGAACGCGATTTCGTTTCGGGCAGAGGGCAAGGCCGCATATCTGTTTGCCGGGGTGGATCCGGTGGCGGATCGCAAGGACATCCTCGAATTCGCCAAACTATATGTCGCTGCCGCCGATGGCTGGATCGAAGACGCACGCCCCTGCGGGCGGTTGCGACATTGTCTGACCGGGCGGATTCCGGCGCAAGAGGCGGGTGTGGCAGTCATCGGTTCGGAAAAGCCGTTTCGGTAGGGCGTTCGAGAAACCGCGAACGGCCTCTGCATGGACAAAGTTCAGGTAGTTTCGCTGCCACGTTGCCAAATATATCCGGCGAGCAGGCCGAGTGTGCACCAGATTGCCAGACCCACCCCCAGAACACGGGCAGCAAAATGCCCGGCGATTTCCGGCGGGACCGGGCCGCTGAGCGTTGCCGGATGCGGCGCGCCGATGACATGGGGCAGCAGCAGCAGAGCAACCGCAACGCCCCAAACGGCCCAGCTGCGGCCAAAGGCGATCAACCACAGGCTGAGGCCGGTGACGCCGACGGTTCCAAACCACCAGACCGAGCGTGCACCTACTTCGGCGGCAGCGTTGCCTGGTAATTCCGGAGGCAGGCCGAAGCCGGGAGCCAGCATCGTTGCGGTAAAACCGGCGATGCCCCAGATCAGGCCCTCGCGCGCGGTGATTGCCTCGCCGCGTTCCGTGGCCAGCGCCATCAGCGCCACCAGAATCAGGCCATAGCCGACGTAGGTCAGGGCGTAGAACAATGTACTCAGCCCGTCGCGCATCAGGTCGATGCCGCCTGACTTAGCAAGCGTATCAGCATTTGAGGCTCCCGCCCCGAAATGCACCAAGGCGCCGCTTTCATAGAGTTCGGCGTGCAGCAGCAGTGGTTGTACGAAGGACAGTTGCAGCACGGCGGCAATCAGCCCCGCGGCGAATCCAGCGAACAGGGCGCTGGTCAGGATACGTGTGAACATTGTTTGGGGTCGCTTTTCATAGCATGATGGAGCCGGACAGACGCCTGCCTGCCAGTCACTCAAAAGGGTGCGAGTTTGCGCTTAATCCCGTGGGGACTAATCCCAAATCGCTTCAGTGGCAGGGAAAGCCGGTGGCGTGGCGCACGTCATGGGCCGCGTCATGCAGAGCAGACGCTTGCACATGGCCGGTGACGGTCACAATGCCGAGGCCAAGCAGCGCGGTGAATGCAATTGCCAGAATGTTGGAGCCAACGCGGGGGGTTGCCTGTGTTCTTGTCGTCATATCTGTCTCCTTTTGCCGTCACTCCCGACAGCATTTGTTAAGGTCGCGCCGGGCTGGTCTCCTGACTTGCGGGTCGCTGCGCTGTCTGTCCTTCCCAAGGTGTGAACCCCAGTGGATATTCAAACATCGCTCGCCGCACACAGTCGCGGGGGCGGTTATGGTTTCGGGCCCCGGAGGTCGGTCCGCCCTATCCACATTCCCATTTCATCCCCGAACGCTCAGCGTTCTGACGGGGAACCTTGCGTCTCCATTTGCAGGGGTTTGGGAGAGTCGGTCAAGTCGGATTCCGACGCTGCGATGGGAATTGCCGTCGTTTTGGCCGATGCGGAGTGGATTAGTTCGGCTCGATGCTCGCCATGCGCAGGCCTTCGGCGAATTTGGCGGCGTCCGCGGGGTTTTGAAATGGCAGCCGGTTGATATGTCCTGTGTGGGAATACTTCGGGTTGATGTCCATGAGTTCCTGCCATATTTGCCGGGCCTCTTCGTCCTGGCCCAGATGGCCCAGAGCCGAGGCCAGGAAGGATCGCGAAATATCTGTAGTTGGGCTGAGCGAGATACGCCGCCGGAACTGGGTCACTGCGCTCTTATAATCGCCAGCTACAAGGTAGGCAACGCCAAGATAATGCACATGTTGTTCATTAAATACCGGGTCCAAACGCATCGCTGCCTTGATGCCCGGGATTGCCCTGAGCGGCTGGCCAGTAAAGATATGAATCTCGCTGCGGTGGGCAAGGGCTACCGAGTCGTTCGGGCTGAGTTCCAACGCTTTGTCAGTTGATACGGCCCATCGCTTTAAGTCATTTCTGCACATGCCGACCACCCCATCAATCAAATGGGCCATTGAGTCGTTGTCGTTTCTGGCCAGTGCCTCTGTGACGCTGCGCTCAGCTTCGTCTATGGATGCTTTAGGGCTGCCGCTCCACCCGTTCTGATAATCGAATAAGTAAGCCGCAGCGAGTCCGGCATATGGGGTTCCGTAGTCCGGGTCGAGCTTTATAGCGCGCTGAAAGAAGGCCTTTGTCTTTTCAAATAATTCGGCATTTTGTAAGCCCCCATACAACAGCGCCCGACCTTTCAAAAAACAGCCATGTGCATCGACATTTCTGGTACCGCTGTCGCCGATCAGAGATTTTTCGGTGTCGGTCAACGTGATCTTTAATTCAGTAACAATCCTTCGAGTGACGTCGTCCTGAACCTCAAAAATATCGGTCAGGTCCCGGTCATAGCGTTCCGCCCAGAGATGCCCGCCGTCTGACCCATCAATTAGCTGCGCGGTAATCCGCACCCGGTTTCCGGCCTTGCGGATACTACCTTCAACTGCGTAGCGAACGCCAAGTTCGCGGCAGACATCGGGGATATTGACGGATTTGCCCTTGAAGACAAAGGCTGAGTTGCGGGCGATGACAAACAGACCAGACACTTTGGACAAATCAGTGATGATGTCTTCACTGATCCCGTCGCTGAAATACTCCTGATCTGGATCGCGGCTCATGTTGTCGAATGGGAGCACCACGATCGAGGGCTTGTCGGGCAAGGGCAGGGCGGCTTCGGGTTCCGCGTAGGCGGTTGCGCCCTCGGGATGCCAGCGCCAGGCGCGGACCGGGCGGCTGATGTTCTTGACTTCCTGATCGCCCAGATCTTCGAACACCAGGTCGATCCGGTTGCGGACCTGCTCATAGGCGCTGCCGGACAGGCAGATACCGCCGGGTTCTGACAGGGATTCCATCCGCGCAGCCACGTTGACCCCGTCGCCGTAAAGGTTTTCGCCCTCGGCCATCACGTCGCCAAGGTTGACCCCGATGCGCAGTTGCAAGTGACGGTCTGCTTGGCGTTCCAAGTTCGCTTCGGTTACCTGATTCTGAATATTGACGCTGCATCGCACGGCTTCAACAGCACTTAAAAACTCCGCAAGCATACTGTCACCTGCGGCACCAAATGTGCGGCCGCCATGAGCGCTGGCCAATTCGTCAACCATTTGGCGGTGGGCGATCAGATCTTTCAGGGTTGCTTCCTCGTCTGCACGCATTAGCGAAGAATAGCCCACAACATCGATTGCCAATATTGTAGCTATCCGTCTTTCCAATTCGAACCTCCAATGCGACTCAGTCTATCGGCGGGAAAATCTAAAATCTACCAAAGGTATCTGATCACCAGAAGTCGACCGTCACGTTTAATTCGGCACGATCCCTGCTTTACGCAGGCCTTCGGCGAATTTGGCGGCGTCGGCTGAGTTCTTGAACGGCAGTCGGTTGATGTGTTCGCAATGCGAATAATTCGCGTTGATCTCGAACAATTCCTTCCAGATTTTTCGGGCCTCCTCGTCCCGGCCCAGATGCCCGAGCGCTGAGGTCAGAAAGGAGCGCGTCAAATCCGTGCTGGGCTTGAGCGAGATGCGATCTTTGAACACCACCGCAGCGGTCTCGTAATCGCCAGCCACAAAATGGGCCGTTCCAAGGAAATGCATGTATTGCTGCTGGTAAACCGGGTCGAGGCGCATCGCCCGCTCTAAATGGGGAATAGCCTTGGACGGCTCACCAGCAAAGGTGTAGGAATTGCCGCGCGAATTTAGCGCGGGCGCATAGTTTGGATTGAGCGACAGGGCTTTGTCGGCCTCAAGCCGCCAGCGCCTATGATCTTTCCTGAGCATAGCACTGGTACTGGCGACCCAATGGGTAAATGGGTCGTTGTCGTCTCTCGCCAATGCCTCTTGGACGAATTGCTCAGATTTGTTGAGGGATGTGCCGGGAGAGTTACTCCATCCGTTTTGATAGTCCTGTATGTAAGTAATCGCGAGTCCGGCAAATGGGGCCCCGTAGTCCGGGTCGAGTTCGATTGCGCGCCGGAACAGGACGTTGATCTCTTCGAATATCGCTGTATTTTTTATGCCCGAAAAAAATAGCGACCGGCCTCTCAGAAAACAGTCGTGGGCCTCCATATTTCTGGTGCCGCTTTCACCCATGAGGGATTCTTCGGTTGGCGTCAGCGTGATCTTCAGTTCGGTGACAATCCTCTGTGTAACGTCATCCTGGACCTCGAAAATATCGGTCAGGTCACGGTCGTATCGCTCGGCCCACAGATGCCCGCCGCTGGTCCCGTCGATCAACTGGGCGGTGATGCGGACCCGATTGCCGGCTTTGCGGATGCTGCCTTCAAGCGCGTATCTGACTCCAAGCTCGCTGCAGGCGTCTCGGATATTGATGGTTTTGCCCTTGTACACGAAGGCCGAGTTGCGGGCGATGACGAACAGTCCGGATACTTTGGACAGGTCCGTGATGATATCTTCGCTGATCCCGTCGCTGAAATACTCCTGTTCCGGGTCGCGGCTCATGTTGTTGAAGGGGAGAACCACGATTGAAGGTTTGTCGGGCAGGGGCAATACGGCTTTCGTCATTGGCGCAGAAGCGGTTTGCGGTTTCCAGCGCCAGGCGCGAACCGGCCGGTTGATGTTCTTGACTTCCTGATCGCCCATGTCTTCAAAAATGATATCTACACGATCACGGACCTGCTCGTGGGCGGAGCCGGACAGGCAGATACCGCCTGGTTCGGACAGAGACTCCATCCGTGCCGCCACATTGACCCCGTCGCCATAGAGGTTTTCGCCTTCGGCCAGGACGTCGCCAAGATTCACGCCGATGCGCAGCTGCAACTGACGATCATTTTGCCGATCCCGGTTTGTGTCGATCAAAGTACTCTGGATTTTGATGCTGCAACGTACAGCTTCGACCGGGCTTGAAAACTCGGCAAGCATACTGTCGCCGGCAGCGCCAAAAGTTCGCCCACCGTGGGCTTTGGCCAGCTCATCGACTTGTTGGCGAAAGGCGATCAGATCGGCAAGAGTGGCCTCCTCGTCCTCTCGCATCAGGGAAGAATAGCCCACAATATCGACGGCAAGAATTGTTGCTAATCGTCTTTCCAAATACCTTCCCCGCCTGGCGGTCTTTTCAAAGCAGTAGCAGACCCGAACTAGCTTTGACAGTTGCCGTTTCGGGCTCTTCGTGGCCTTTTCGCCGTGTTGCCGGCGTAACCGTGTTGGCTGGCAGAGCAGAAATCTCGATCTCAAGCCTGCCGAGGTCGCCAATATCTTGTGGATAACTGCCGAAACACCGCTAAATGCGGCGTTTGAGGTTGACTTGAACCGCCTGCCCGCGAAACTGAAGGCCTGAGCAGGAATCATCCGAGGGCCGCGTAGCCAGTGCAATTCTCCAAACTTCGTCTGACCGGCTTCAAAAGCTTCGTGGACCCGACCGAGGTGGTTATATCGGACGGCCTGACAGGTGTTGTGGGGCCGAACGGGTGTGGCAAATCCAATCTGCTGGAAGCCATGCGCTGGGTGATGGGGGAAAACCGCCCGACGGCCATGCGTGGTGGTGGCATGGAGGACGTGATTTTTGCGGGTGCCGCGTCACGGCCCGCGCGCAACCATGCCGAGGTTGCCCTGTATCTGGATAACGGCGACCGGCTGGCCCCGGCCGCGTTCAACGACCGGGATATGCTGGAAATTGTCCGCCGGATCACCCGCGACGCCGGCTCTGCGTTCAAAACCAACGGCAAAGATGCCAGGGCACGCGACGTGCAGATGTTGTTCGCCGATGCGTCGACTGGGGCGCATTCGCCGGCTTTGGTCCGTCAGGGGCAGATATCCGAACTGATCAACGCCAAACCGAAATCCCGGCGGCGGGTGCTGGAAGAGGCGGCGGGTATTTCTGGGTTGTACCAGCGGCGTCATGAGGCTGAACTGAAACTGAATGGTGCCGAAACCAACTTGGCGCGGCTTGACGATGTGCTTGAACAACTCGACAGTCAGTTGGCCGGGCTGGCACGGCAGGCCAGACAAGCTGCGCGGTATCGGAAAATTCTGGATGAATTGCGGCAATCCGAAGGGCTGCTGCTGTACCGCCGCTGGCGCGAGGCAGATCAGGCGCGGGCCGGGTCCGAGAGCCGGTTAATCGACGCCACAAAAGCCGCCGCCGCAGCGCAGAAGCTGGCGTCAGACGCCGGGCGGGCGCGGTTGATCGCAGAGGAAAAAGTACCGCCTTTGCGTGAAGAGGAAGCGATTTCCGGCGTGATTTTACAGCGCCTGCAAGTTGAACGCGACACGCTGAGCGATCAGGAAGCGCGGGCGCGGGCCAATATCGACACGCTGAAAGCGCGGATCGAACAACTGAGTCGTGATATCGAGCGTGAGACTGGGCTGAACAAAGACGCGAAAGAAACCATTTCGCGCCTGGACTGGGAAAAAGAGGCGCTGGAAAAAGCTTCGGAAGGACAGGAAGCCCGGATCGAGACAGCCAATATCGAAGCGCGCGATGCCGCTGCGGTGATGCAGGAACAAGAAGCCGGTCTGGATCAACAGACCGAGGATGCTGCGCGGCTGGCGGCTCGGCACCAATCAGCGCACCGCAAGCTGGAAGAAGCACAATCGGTTCTGGCGCGGCGTCAGGACCAAAGCGGCGCGGCGGAGCAGTCGGTTCGGATTGCCAAAGACGGTCTGGACGAAGCCGAGATCGGATTGCAGGAAGCCAGCACCACTTATGGCGTTGCGCATCAGGCGGCGTTGCAAGCAGAGACTGATTTGCTGGCAATCGAGACCGCCCGGGTTGATACTCAGGCCAGGGACGGCGATGCGCGGGCAGCTTTGTCGGAGGCCAGTGGTGAAGCGAATGCCCTGAACGCTGAGGTTGGGGCGCTGGAACGGGTGATCGCGCGGGATCAATCCGGCGACAAGCAACTGCTGGATGAGGTGCGGGCGGACAAAGGCTATGAGGCGGCTCTGGGCGCAGCGCTCGCTGATGATCTGAAAGCGCCGGTGGTTGGCCCGGACGGCGTGTCCGGTTGGGTGTTGCTGCCTGAATATGATGAGGAAGCTGACCTGCCGGGCGAAGCGGATAGGCTGGCGGAACATGTCAGTGCGCCGGAGGTGTTGAACCGCCGATTGATGCGCATTGGGCTGGTGGATCGCACCGGCGGGGCGAAACTGCAGGCCCAGCTGCGCCCGGGACAACGGCTGGTCAGCCTCGAAGGCGACCTGTGGCGTTGGGACGGATACCGCGCCGGGGCGGATGACGCGCCAAGCGCGGCGGCACTGCGTTTGCAACAGGTGAACCGGCTGGAAGACCTGCGGGCGGCGCACAGTGACGCGGATGCCAAAGCACAGGCGGCGCGAGCCGGTTTTGATCTGGCGCATGCTGCCTTGCAGGATGCCATCACCGCGGATCAGGAAGCCCGCCGCGCGCGGAAGGCGGCGGACGATACCGCAACAGTGTCAACGCGCCGGATGTCGCGGGCTGAAGCGGATCGGGATATGTTGTCGGGCAAGGTTGAAACCCTGACGCTGGCGCAGGGCCGGTTACAAGAAGAAACCCTTGCAGCGCAGGCCGGGTTGAACGAGGCGCAGGACGGGGTTCGTGATCTCGGTGATCTGGAAGCGGCACGAACTGGTGTCGAAACGTTGAAAGTCGCGGTAGAAGCCGCGCGGATGACAATGCTGACCAAACGCTCGCTGTTTGATGAGGTGCGGCGTGAAGGTGAACAGCGGGTCAAGCGGCGGCAGGAAATTACCAAGGAAGCCAGCGGCTGGCGGCATCGTTTGGAAACCGCCGGGCAACGGATTGCGGAACTGGCATCGCGGAAAACCGCTTCAGAGGAAGACCTACAGCAAGCGGCTGCCGCGCCGGGCGAAATAGCAACCAAACGCGACGAGCTGGGTGGTTCAGTTCGCAACGCAGAGGGTCGGCTGAGGGCCGCGTCAGATGCGCTGGCGATTGGCGAAACAAATCTGCGGGCTGCTGTGGAACAGGAACGGGATGCGGAACGGACGGCATCGGATGCGCGCGAAGCGCGTGCGCGGGCGGATGCGGTGGCAGAGGCTGCCACGGTTCAGATGGACTCTGCCGCAAAGCGTATCCGCGAGGAACTGGAAGTATCACCGGAAACGCTGCTGGACCAGTTGGAAACCGACCCCGACAGGATGCCAGCCGCCGATATGATCGAAAACAACGTGCTCCGCCTGCGCCGCCAGCGTGAAGCCCTTGGTGCAGTCAACCTGCGGGCCGAAGAAGATGCCCGCGAAGTGGCCGAGGAACGTGATACGCTGGCCGCTGAAAAAGCCGATCTGGAAGAGGCGGTGAAAAAGCTGCGCAGTGGTATAGCCAGCCTGAACAAAGAAGGCCGCACGCGGCTGTTGGCGGCGTTTGAAGAGGTTAACGTCAATTTTTCCATGCTGTTCAAACATCTGTTTGGCGGTGGCGACGCCAACCTCGTGCTGGTCGAAAGCGATGACCCGCTGGAGGCTGGGCTGGAGCTGATGTGCCAGCCGCCGGGCAAGAAACTGTCCACTTTGTCGCTGCTGTCGGGCGGGGAACAGACCCTGACCGCACTGTCGCTAATCTTTGCGGTGTTCCTGGCCAATCCGTCGCCGATCTGTGTGCTCGACGAGGTCGACGCGCCGCTGGACGACGCCAATGTCACCAGATTCTGCGACCTGCTGGACGAGATGACCAAACGCACCGATACCCGGTTCATGATCATCACCCACCACGCCATCACCATGGCCCGGATGGACCGGCTCTATGGGGTGACGATGGCGGAAATGGGGGTCAGTCAGCTGGTCTCGGTGGACTTGACGCAGGCGGAGCGGATGGCGGGGTAAGACCGGGTGACCCTTCTCAAATACTGCTCGGGTACGCTCGCTTGTTGGTTAACTTAAGAATACTTTTTGCCCCTATTCTCGCCTCACGGCGACACATCGCGGCGATAAGAGGTGAGGAATGTGAACGAAATAAGTCTCCGGAAATCAGGTGTCACCATGGGTTTTGGCGCTGTGGCAACACACATGAAAGCTGGCTTACTAGAACACCCTCAAGGAAGTGACCATAACCCAAACGCAATATTTCTCAGCAGACCACGCACTGCAACACCTCAGCTATTGGACAACACCTTTTACTCTCAAAATGAAGCGCTTTCGGTTTCCTTGGTTGAGATTAAGAGCCTTTCCCTTCCTGATCACGTCGAAACATCCGTTTAAACGCGACATGGGACCCGCCGGAACTCTGGAGTTGCAAAGCTGATCGTTGACAATGTTCAATCCAAATTTTGCAGTTCCGCGCGGGCTTGCGAGTAATCGGGATTCCTTCGCGCCAAAATCGAATGCCCAAGTCGCAGACCAAATGGCTGCATCTCTCGGAGTCAGGTTGAAAATTTTTCCATCCATCGCACGCCTGATCTGTTTGGCAGACAAAATTTCTTGCGCCGAAGACGCAACAGGGAGGGAAATGCATACCAAGCTGCAAATCAAGGAAAAAGTTTTCATATGATTTCCTTTTAGATTGGGAATTATATACCTAGATTGACAAATTACCTAAACACTGCCGCAAGTAAATAGTAATTTTGTATTAAATTAAAATGTTTTTATACAAATAATTTATTAAAGTTATTTGTAGTTTGTCGAATTACAAGTTATATATGCAGAACGCATGACACATAAGGTTGCCCTAGGTCGGGTTACCTGTTGAATAAAAAACCCGATTTTCAGTCAAGGATCGCTTCCTTGGCTTTGGGCAATAGGCAGGATCACTGTCTTATGTGTGATGCGTATGGCCCGGCACCAGCGTGGGCTGAACGCAAACAACATGGGGAATACTTTGAGATTTACCATTCTGTTTATTGGCATTTTAGCGGCAACCGCTTGTGCTAAAAAGGCTGAATTGATTGAACCCGCAGAGATTAGCTCTGCAAAATATAGTGGTTGGAACTGTTCAAAACTAAGAAAAGAAAAGGCATTTGTTGAGGCTGCACTGGCACGAAAATCTGAAACGCAAGACAAAGCTGCAAAAACGGATGCATGGATGGTTTTCCTGATCGGTATTCCAACAAGCGGTGGCGGTGTTACAGGTCAAGTCGCTCAATTAAAGGGTGAAAATGAGGCTATTCGCAAGTCTATGGTTGGACGAGGTTGTTCTTGAGATTGTGCGAATGTATACTATTAAAGGAAAAAGGAGAAGAAATATGACTAAAAAAGCAAAAGTAAATGGTGGTGTTGACGCATTGTCTCTCGCTATGCGTCAAGTATTCACCGAAGCTATGGAAGTCGGTGTTCAACCTGTCAAGGACGCCGTAGATGGTCTTAGGTCGGATATGGGAGAACTAAAAAAGGATATGGGCAGTGATATGAAAGATATGCGTGCTGATTTATCGGGTCGCCTCGACACAACGAATGAAAACATGTCCGCACAGTTTGCCGAACAGGAAAAGAAAATCGGCAAGCTTTTGAAAGAGAACGCAGCAACCCTTTAAGCAATCAAGGTTGCATATTTCAACCGCTTTCCCATTAGGGACATAACCACTGCATTCATTTGGTCAATCGTATCCAGTGAGCGGTGGTTATGGCGTCCTGCAAACTCGTTCACATATCGTTGCATATGCTTCTCGCTAAAATGATGGAACGTGCCATAATACCCACGTTTCAACATAGCCCAGAAACTTTCCATGCCGTTCGTGTGAGCCATATCGCGGACATACTCCCCGACACTGTGACACACGGCTTCGTGGGTTCTTTTGATGCCTTTGTAGGCAACGGCTTCATCGGTATAGACGAGCGCGTCAGCGTCCGTATGACGCTCCACAAAGGGGCGCAATGTCTTTGCCTTGGTATCCTGTACGACCTTTGCAACGACCTGCCCAGTGGCGCGATCACGAACGCCAGCAACAGCAACCTTGCCAACTGCCCCGCGACCAGCCCGTAGCTTCTTATTCGCGTGTTTGTTCTTCTCTTTGCCGCCGATGTAGGTTTCATCAGCTTCAACGGGGCCGATGAATTTATCAAGCCCTGACCCTGCAAACGCTTCGCGCAATCTTTGAAGCATAAACCACGCTGTTTTCTGTGTTACACCAAGATCACGATGCAGCTTCATGCTGGACACGCCCTTGATGTTTGTAACGTACAGATATATTGCGAACACCCATTTACGCATAGGAAGGCGTGAATCCTGAATAAGAGACCCTGTTTTGCAACTGAAATAAGAGCGGCAATCTTTACACCAGTACGGCATAGGTTTGCAATTTGTTACATTCGAAGTTTCAAAACTCCCGCAGTGACCACAGCACCGACCCTCGCGCCAGCGTACAGATTCAAACCAAGTAATAGCTGAATCTTCATTTGGGAACATGTCTGTAAGTTGAATAAGTGTAATTCCTGTACGAAAAAACTTACCGGGGGCTTTCTTTGGCATTTTAATTTCCTATCCATTCATCTTACTGATAAGATAGCATATATTCGGGCTTTGTCAAGCTAGGTATATAATTCCCTTTCAATTTTACAAAATCAATTGTTCAAAACACCTTTTAAGGTAGCAGAGATTTGGAAAAGTCGCAACTTTTTGGGCTGCCACAGGAATTTTTAGTCAAGCGCAGGCGAGGCATTTCTCGGGAATTTAGACGCAATGGCATTTTAATTGTGGCAGAAAGAATTGCGGCCGGGGCTTTATTCCGCAAAGTCTTCGCAGTAGGAAGCTGCCGATGAGTGATATCCTGAATAATCCCGCACCGCTGTTTACAAACTCTGCAGGTGAGTATCGTTTCGCCCGTTGGGGCCGTCCAATTGTGCCCGTGGTGTTTGGCGTTGAGGACGCGACTTTGTCGGCGCTCAAAGATGCAATAACTCAAACTGTGGCGATCACCGGTCGTCGGCTGGAAGACACCGACGCGGAACTGGGCGCCAATTTCATGTGGTTTTTCTGCGAAAACTGGGATGAACTGGCACAAGTGCCGAACCTCGATAAGTTGTTTCCTGATTTCGACAGGCTGTTGACGTCGTTGAAAAAAGCAGACGCAAACCAATACCGCAGTTTTGCTTTCGATGCTGCCAGGGCAATCAAGATGTGTATCGTGTTGCTGAGAATGGACGAGTCTTTGACGGACATGCCAATCCAGACCCTTGGCACCAGCGAGACGCTGCAAAGCCTGCTGATCTGGTCCGATGACGCTTTTTCTGAAACATCGCCGATTGCGGCGATCAAAGAAAATGGGATTTGCATCGTGAAACCGGAATATGCGGCTGTGGTCCGGGCGTCTTATGATGCGGCTTTGCCGGATACTGCGGATGACGCCAGTCATGCGCTGCGGCTGGCGGCACGGGCGCAGGTTCTGTTGCGGGATTTATCCGATGCGCCATGAATTTTCCTGCCGAGTTTATTATGAAGACACAGATATGGCGGGGATTGTCTACTACGCCAATTATCTGAAGTTTATCGAACGCGCCCGAAGCACGTTGGTACGCGAAGCGGGCATCGATCAGGGCTGGATGAAAGACGCGCTGGGATTGGTTTTTGCAGTCTACAAAGTTGAGGCCATCTATCACCTTCCCGCGAGATTGGATGATGAATTGGTCATTGCTACAAAACTGCAACAATCGAATGGCGCAAAACTGCTGTTTGAACAGGATATTCTGTGCGGTAATGCAACTTTGTTTCGTTCAAAGATAACAGTGGTTTGCATGAATTCAGCGGGCAAGCCGGTGCGGCTTCCGGCAGAAATTCGCGCAAAACTCGGGCAGATCGTATCGTGATTGTCCAAATCGCGCATTGAAGCATAGTTTTTCGGCTCGAAAACACCTATTGTAACGCCAACAAAAACGTCACCGGCAAACGGTGGCTGTAGGCAGACAGAGCGGACCATGGAAACAGAAACACTCGCGGCGGCGCAAAACGTAGATTTTTCTATGCTTGCGCTTTTCCTTCGTGCGACATTTACCGTCAAAATCGTGATGCTGATCCTTGTCTCTGCGTCGGTTTGGTCGTGGGGCATCATCATCCAGAGATTCATCAATTACCGGATTGCAAAACGTGATTCAGATCAGTTCGACCGGGCGTTTTGGTCCGGTGATCCGCTGGATGAACTGTTTGACCGGCTGGGCAAGGAACCCAAGGGCGGGTCCGAACGGATATTTGCTGCCGGAATGGTGGAATGGCGGCGTTCGCACCGCAGTGACGGGGCGCTGATTCACGGGGCACAGGCACGGATCGACCGGTCAATGGACGTGGCAATCAACCGCGAAAGTGAACAGCTGAATCACGGGCTGACGTTTTTGGCGACTGTCGGATCAATTGCGCCTTTTGTTGGATTGTTCGGCACGGTCTGGGGGATCAAAAACGCCTTTGAAGAAATTGCCATCCAGCAAAACACCAATCTGGCCGTGGTTGCGCCAGGGATATCGGAAGCGCTGGTGGCAACGGCCCTGGGCCTGTTGGCGGCGATCCCGGCAGTGATTTTCTACAATAAGCTCTCGACGGATGCGGATCGGATTATCGGTGGCTATGACAGTTTCGCCGATGAGTTTGCCACCATCCTGTCGCGCCAACTGGACAGCTGAGGAGGCGGGAATATGGGCGCAGGTGTTATGGAACGGGACGGCGGCAAACGGCGGCGCAGCCACACCAAACGCAAGCCGATGTCAGAAATCAATGTTACTCCGTTTGTCGATGTAATGCTGGTGTTGCTGATTATCTTTATGGTAGCGGCGCCCTTGCTGACAGTGGGCGTGCCGATTGAGCTGCCCAAAACCGCCGCAACACCATTGCCGAGCGAACAGGAAGAGCCGCTGGCGCTGGCATTAACCACGGACGGGCGGATGGTCCTGCAAAACACCGAGATTGAGCCGGGCACGCTGATCCTGAAACTCCGCGCCATTGCGGCAGAACGAAACGATGACAAGGTATTCCTGCGGGCTGATGGCGCTGTTCCTTATGCGCGGGTTATGCAGGTGATGGGCGCGTTGAACGCGGGCGGGTTCCGAAATATCGGACTGGTGACAGACGCTGGCGGCCCGACGCTCGATGGACAGGATCAATAGGGTGTGCCTGTGGAGACCGGTACCAAAATATCCCTTACCGCTCATGGCGTTCTCATCGGGTTGGCACTGTTTGGCGGTCCGTTGTTTGACAGCGATGACAGCCATGCAATCCAGATATCCGAAGTATCGATTGTTACCAGCAGTGAGTTTGAAGCTATGATGTCTGCGTCGCCCGCGCCGGTTTTGGAAGTCCCGAAGCAATCACTGCCTACGCTGGTCGAAGAAATGGATGCCGCTGCTGCGCCGGTCGAGGATACCGCGCCGGAAACACCAGAAGTGCCGGAGGTCGAAACCCCGCCGACTCCGGATGAGACGCCGGACCTGAATGCGCTGTCAGAACCGCAACAGCCGGCTTTGGTAGTTGAATCTCCCAATTTGACGGAACAGGCGAACGACAGCGTCGGCACAACTTTGGTTGTTCCGGACAGCCCGGTTTTGGGACAGGAGACCGATGGGCTGAGAGAGCCGGATCAACTTGCGCTTTTGCAACCACAGCCCCGTCCGGCACCGCGCATCGACACGACCGAAGCACCCAAGCCTGAGACCGATGCGGCAATAGCGGAGCAGGTGACACAATCCACAACGCCGGACGCTACCGCAACAGAGCAGGCAGAAGAGGCCGAGGAAGCTGCGCCGGAAGAATCTGCGACACAAATAGTGTCTGATCCGGTAGAGGATCCAAATTCGGCTGCACCTGTGAAATCAAGCCGACCAAGAGGCCGACCGACCGACATCGCCGCAAAAGCACAAAAGGCGAAAGACGAAGCTGACAAACTGGTCGCCGCAGCCACAGCAAAGGCGCAAAAAGAGGCTGAGGCCAAGGCAATTGAAGAAGCGCTGTTGCAGGCGACATCTGATGTTGCGCCCTCAGCCCCCGCCGGACCCCCGCTAACGTCGTCCGAAAAAAACGGGTTGGTTCTGGCGGTGCAGCAATGCTGGAACGTGCCGGTTGGATTGCAAAATGCCTCTGATCTGGTGGTGGTTCTGGCCGTTGAGTTGACGCCGGACGGAGCCCTGGTGAGCAGCCCGACGCTGATTGAACCGTCGGGTACGCCGCAGGGCACCACCCGACAGGCCTTTGAAGCGGGGCGGCGAGCGCTGATCCGCTGCGCGCCCTACGATCTGCCGCGCGATAAATACGAACAATGGCGACAGTTGGAAGTCGTCTTCAACCCCAAGAAAATGGTGGTCAAATGATGATGCAGATGATGAAGACGCTGGGCACGACCTGCGCTTTGGCGCTGACCTTGATTGGAACTGCTGAGGCGCAGGGCACGCCTCTGCGCATCGAAATTACCGAGGGCATCATTGAACCGATGCCGTTTGCAGTGCCTCTGTTTGTCGCGGAAAACGCCGCGGCCCAACAATTCGCACAGCGATTGACCGACGTGATTGCGGCGGATTTGGTGGGTTCCGGACTGTTTCGGGAAATTCCGGCAGCAGCGCATATCTCCAATATCAGCAATTTCAACGCGCCGGTGCAGTTTTCCGACTGGAAAGCGATCAACGCACAGGCGTTGATAACGGGCGCTGTCAGCGTGACCTCGGACAACCGGATGGTGGTCAAGTTCCGGCTGTTTGACGTGTTTGCCCAGTCCCCGCTGGACAAAGGTTTGCAGTTTGTTGCCAGCTCGGACAGCTGGCGTCGGATGTCGCATAAAGTGGCGGATGAGGTTTACAAAAGGTTAACCGGTGAAAGTGGCTATTTTGACAGCCGGGTGGCTTTCATTGCTGAAGAAGGTCCAAAGGACAAACGCAAAAAGCGGCTGGCGTTGATGGACTACGATGGCGCAAATGTGCGCTTTCTGACGAATTCGGACGACATTGTGCTGGCGCCGAGATTTTCACCAAATGCGCGCGAGATTATTTATACGAGCTATGAAACCGGCGTGCCGAAGGTGTTCCTGATGAACGTCGACACGCTGTCGCGCCGGGTATTGGACTCCGATCCCGGGATGACGTTTGCGCCACGGTTTTCGCCGGATGGCCGCAAAGTTGTGATGTCACTCACCGAACGCGGCAACACCGATATCTATTCGTTTGACATTGCATCCGGGCGCAAGGTGCGACTGACCAACTCGCCCGCTATTGAAACCGCGCCAGGCTTTTCGCCTGACGGCCGTCAGATCGTGTTTGAATCGGATCGCGGCGGCGGACAGCAGATTTATATGATGAACGCCAACGGCGGCGCAGCTACACGGATCAGTTTTGGCAAAGGCAGCTACGGTACGCCAGTGTGGTCGCCGCGCGGTGATATGATCGCCTTCACCAAGATCTACAAAGGCCGGTTTCATATCGGCGTGATGCGGATTGACGGCTCGCAGGAAAGGCTTCTGGCAGGGTCGTTTCTGGACGAAGGACCAACCTGGTCGCCCAACGGCCGGGTGATCATGTTCTTTCGAGAAACCGCTGGCGCAAACGGTGCCCCTTCGCTTTATTCCGTGGATGTGACCGGGCAAAATCTGCGCAAGATCAAGACGCCCACTTTCGCATCGGACCCGGCCTGGTCCCGGTTGTTGGAGTAACTACAGAGATGATTCCCAAAGGGATGAATACCTGATACATTGCCGCAAAAGCGGAGAAACCGCAGTAAAGAGGACGAGCAGATGAAATTCAATAAATATAGCGTGGTGTTCCTGTGCACCTTGGCACTTGCAGCCTGTGACCGGCCGCCAAACGCCTCTCAAAACCCAGACGATTTTCGCACTGGCGGCGATGCTTCCAACCCCAGCTCGATTGCCTATTTTCAACAGACTGTCGGCGACCGGGTGTTGTTTGTGGTGGATCAAAGTACGCTCACGCCAGAAGCGATTGGCATCCTGAATGCGCAAGCCAACTGGCTGCTGGAATATACCAGCAACACAGTGACAATCGAAGGCCACGCTGACGAGCAGGGGACGCGTGAATACAACCTTGCCCTCGGGGCTAGACGTGCCAGCGCGGCGCGCGACCATCTGGTCAGCCGCGGCGTTGCCGACAACCGGATCGACACCGTCACCTACGGCAAGGAACGTCCGATTGAGATTTGTTCAGACGAGACCTGCTGGTCGAAAAACCGGCGTGCCGTCACACTCGTTGCCGGTGGACTGACCAGTTAAAGGATAGGCGGAATGCCGGTGTGGATTGCAAAAGCAAGTGTTGTGTGTGCGGCGCTGATGCTGACCGTGCCTGCGATTGGAATTGCTCAGAGCCAGGGCCAAACTCTGGCTGATATCCGGCAGGAGTTGGAGTTCGTATATGGCGAAATACTCGCCTTGCGGCGGGAATTGTCCACGACCGGTGAAACTGGGTTGCAGGGCGGCTCAACCGGGCCCGCTTTGCAGCGCATAGACGCGTTGGAGCAGGAAGTCCGGCGGCTGACAGGAGCAGTTGAACAGCAACGGTTTCATGTCGAGCAGGTTGTTAAAGATGGCACCAACCGCGTTGGTGATCTGGAATTCCGTTTGTGCGAGCTGGAAGAAAATTGTGATCCTCTGGTATTGGACCGCACCGCCCCATTAGGTGGCATGGTTGTGCCGAAGACGTTTGCCACGCAAACCACGACCACAGTGGAGTCCGGCAACCAGACAGCCACGGAACAGGCCAACTTCAATCAGGCCTTTGCTGCCTATGAGATTGGCGATTATGCTTCAGCCGCCACGTTGTTTGAGAGTTTTGCACTGGCCTTTCCAGGAGGGCCGCTGACCGGTGAGGCATATTATTGGCGTGGCGAATCGCTAGCGGGTATTTCGGACTGGAGCAGTGCAGCCTTGAGTTTTCTGGAGAGTTTCAGCGGTTCGCCGGCTGGAACAAAGGCTCCCGAAGCGCTGTACAGGCTTGGGATCAGCCTTTCGGAGCTGGGGCAAGAGGAAGAGGCCTGCCTGATGTTGTCGGAAGTGCCGGTTCGCTATCCAGCCGCAGAGATCGTGGAAGAGGCCAATGCGGAATACGCTGTGCTGGGGTGCTCTTGAGCGGCAAAACGCTTTCTCAACGATTAGAAACGGGCCTGCAATCCGTGCCGGATGGCCGGATGGGTGTTGCTGTGTCCGGTGGTGGAGATTCCGTGGCGTTGCTGCTGCTGATGGCCGATTGGGCTGAGCGAAGCGGGCGAAAATTGTCGGTGGTTACAGTTGACCACGGTCTGCGCGAAGAGGCGGCAGCGGAAGCTAAATCGGTGGCAAATTTATGTGCCGGTCTTGGATTGGATCATGAGACCATGCTTTGGCATGGTTGGGATAGAATCGGGAATTTGCAGGATGCGGCGCGACGGGCACGCCAGCGATTGATCGGAGGCTGGGCTGAAAAAAACAAAATTACAGCGGTTTTGACAGGCCACACACGGGACGATCAAGTCGAAACATTTTTGATGCGGCTGGCCCGGGGCAGCGGTGTTGACGGGTTGGCTGCAATTCTTCCTGCGGCGGAAATTGACGGGCTTATGTGGCTGCGGCCTTTGTTGCAGGTTTCACGGAATGAATTGCGAGATTTTCTGCGAAAACAGAATGTTGGCTGGTCTGAAGACCCCAGCAATGAGGACACAGGCTTTGAACGCGTGCGAATGCGAAAATCCATGGCCGGTCTGGCTGATTTGGGGCTAACGACGGAGGTCCTGAGCGCGACTGCCGGGCGTATGCAAACCGCGCGCCAGGCGTTGGAACTGGCAACGGAACGTTTCGCTCGAATGGTTGCTGAACCGCGGGAAAGCGGGGCTGTGCGGTTGGATAAGGCGCAATTCTTGGCGGGACCTGAAGAACTGCAACTGCGACTGTTGGCGCATTGCCTAAAATGGGTTTCAGGTGGACCCTACCGCCCGCGTTTGCAAGCGCTGAGACGCGTGCTGGACGGTGTATCGGAAGGAACTATTGGAACGCTATCGGGCTGCATTGTGGGATTCGTTAGCCCTTCGGTTGTTGAGGTGTGCCGCGAGGCCAATGCGGTTGCCGTTTCCAGTGACCTAAATGGTCTTTTTGATGGTCGATGGCGCATCACTGGACAAATTGAGGAAAAATCCACTATTCTGAGGGCCTTGGGAGAAGACGGCATTCTGTTGCGACCGGATTGGCGGGACACCGCCGAAACCCGAAACGTAATACTTTCATCACTGTCAATCTGGTACAATAACGAATTGATGTCAGCTCCGATTGTAGATAAAGACGGGCCTTGGACGTGCAGGTTAATGACCGGTGTTCACGACTTCTTTACGTCGATAGTGACGCATTGAATGCGCCACGCCGAAGACTATGTATTCGGTAAGCTTTCACACCAGAGCCGGGCCGCTGCCGGGTTCCATATGGGAGAATGAGTTTTGGGAAACACCAGAAACCTCGCCTTTTGGGTTGTTTTGTTCCTGCTGGTCGTTGCGTTGTTCAACATGTTCAGCAACACGCAGTCGTCGAATGCTGGCAGCACGATGACCTATACGCAGTTCATTACGGCTGTTGAAGACGGGAAAATCAACGAAGTTCAGATGGACGGCGAGTTGATAACAATTCTTGCCAAAGACGGGCAGCGTTATCAGACCATCCAGCCGCGTTCGGCGATGGAAACTGACGGCTTGTCACTGAAACTGATCGATTCGGGCGTGAATATGGCCGTGAAACCGCAAGAGCAATCCGGTTTCCTGTCTGCGATGTCGATCTGGTTGCCGTTCCTGGTGCTGATTGGCGTCTGGATTTTCTTCATGAACCGGATGCAGGGCGGTGGACGCGGTGGAGCAATGGGGTTTGGAAAATCCAAGGCCAAGTTGCTGAATGAACGGCATGGTCGGGTGACGTTTGACGACGTTGCGGGGATTGATGAAGCCAAGGAAGAACTTGAAGAAATCGTGGAATTCCTGCGGGACCCGCAAAAATTCTCGCGACTGGGCGGTAAAATCCCGAAAGGCGCCTTGCTGGTTGGATCTCCGGGTACGGGTAAAACGCTGTTGGCACGCGCAATTGCGGGCGAGGCCGGGGTGCCGTTTTTCACCATCTCCGGATCTGATTTTGTGGAAATGTTTGTGGGTGTCGGCGCCAGCCGGGTGCGCGATATGTTCGATCAGGCCAAAAAGAACGCGCCCTGCATCGTATTTATTGACGAGATTGACGCTGTGGGTCGGCATCGCGGTGCTGGCTACGGCGGCGGCAATGATGAACGCGAACAGACGCTGAACCAGTTACTGGTCGAAATGGACGGGTTTGAAGCCAATGAAGGTGTGATCCTGCTGGCGGCTACCAACCGTCCGGATGTTCTGGATCCCGCGCTGCTGCGCCCGGGCCGGTTTGACCGGCAGGTTCAGGTGCCGATTCCAGACATCAACGGTCGGAAAAAAATTCTCGATGTTCATTCGCGAAAAACACCGCTAGGTCCTGACGTGGACTTGCGGATCATTGCCCGCGGAACACCGGGGTTCACCGGTGCGGACTTGATGAATTTGGTCAATGAGGCGGCGTTGCTGGCCGCGCGGACGGGCAAGAGATTCCTAACCATGGAAGATTTCGAGACTGCCAAAGACAAGGTCATGATGGGGGCTGAGCGGCGCTCGCTGGTGATGACCGAAGAAGAGAAAAACCTGACGGCTTACCATGAAGCAGGCCATGCGATTGTCGGACTGAACATGCCGCAGCATAACCCAGTTCATAAAGTGACGATTATTCCACGGGGCAGAGCCCTGGGCGTGACGTTCTATCTGCCTGAACGGGATGAATTGTCGGTTACGAAAACCAAATATATTTCGATGGTTGCCTCTGCGATGGGCGGTAAAGTTGCCGAAGAGCTGAAATTTGGCGCGGATCAGGTTACCTCCGGTGCGTCTTCTGACATTCAGCATGTGACCGGCATTGCCAACGCGATGGTGACGCAATGGGGCATGTCGGACAAGCTCGGTAACATCGACTATTCCGGAGGCCGTGAGGATTTCATGGGGGTTCCACAGCGTGGTGTCAAAGCTTCGCCGGGAACCCAGAAGATCATCGACGAAGAGGTTCGGCGGATTGTTGACGACGGTTATGAAACCGCGAAGAAAATCCTGACCGAAAAGGCCGCGGATTTTGAAGCCTTAGCTCAGGGGTTGTTAGAATATGAAACCTTAACCGGACGGGAAATCAGCAAGGTCATTGCGGGTGAAACCCTGAACCGTGATGGCGATGACGACGATGACACCGGCGGCGACACGTCAAGCATCACGTCGATTCCCAAGACAAAAAAGCCAAAAGCGTCGCCTGACGGTGGTATGGAGCCGGAACCGACATAAAGGCTGCTGCCTTTACTTATTATCAGGGGCCCGCAGTCAGCGGGCCTTTTCTTTTCCGGATGTTTGAAGTTTTCTGCTCCGGCAAATTGTGAAGGATGGTCTTCATGCCTGCTTTAATGCCGACCAAGTACACCGCAACAATCACCTGTCTGGGCCATGTGCCAGATCGGGACGCCGAGCTTGCGTCTGAACCGCTGAACGAGATATTCGCCAGTTTTGCCGGTGTCGCGAGCGAGAGCCGAAGTGGGCTGACACGGCCTTCCTGTTCGCGGGTTTTGTCTCAGCATCCGCTGGGAACCGAAATCCACAACACGCGCCAGTTCAGTATCGTCGCCGAAGAAGAGTTGGCCGCCATAGCTGATGAAATGGGCATTGAAGTATTGCGCCCCGAATGGATTGGCGCTTCAATCTGTATTGCGGGGTTGCCCGACTTCTCTCATATCCCACCTTCCTCGCGTTTGCAGAGCCAGAACGGTACAACTTTGACAATTGATATGCAGAACCGGCCCTGTATGTTGCCCGCCCCAGTGATCGACGCGTATTTCCCCGGCAAGGGTAAATTGTTCAAATCAGCCGCAAAAGACCGGCGCGGCGTGACCGGATGGGTTGAGCGCGAGGGCCCATTGAGCGTCGGCGATATCCTGACTTTGCATATCCCGGACCAACGGAATTGGTCGCCCAATTAACAAGGAACTTTTAACACACCCGCCAACTGATAACGCGAAGCAGCCAACGACTTGACTGCGGTTTTGCAAAGGAAGCCGGAGTTCCGAACAAGTGCCGATAACGAACCGGAATATGTCGGTTTTTCGTGGATAGACTCACGCGGACTTCGGCATAAACACCTTCAGTCTTACCCAACACAGCCAGCCACCCAGAAGGGACCTGCTCTATGGCTTATAAAACCGACATCCAAATCGCCCGCGAAGCAAACAAAAAGCCGATCCAGGAGATTGGTGCAAAGCTTGGTATCCCAACCGAAGACTTGCTGCCGTTTGGCCATGACAAAGCGAAAGTTTCTGCTGAGTTTATCAAGGCTCAGGCTGACAAAGAAGACGGCAAGCTGATCCTCGTGACCGCGATCAACCCGACCCCTGCGGGAGAAGGTAAAACAACCACCACAGTTGGCCTGTCCGACGGGCTGTGCGCATTGGGCAAAAATTCAGTGATTTGTATCCGCGAAGCTTCGCTTGGCCCTTGTTTCGGTATGAAAGGTGGTGCAGCGGGTGGCGGCTACGCTCAGGTAATTCCGATGGAAGAAATGAACCTGCATTTCACTGGTGATTTTCATGCCATCACCAGTGCGCATAACCTGCTGAGCGCAATGATCGACAACCACATCTACTGGGGCAACGAGTTGAAAATCGACATGCGCCGGGTGGTCTGGCGCCGGGTTCTGGACATGAATGACCGCTCGCTGCGCGACGTCGTCACTTCGCTGGGGGGCGTGTCGAACGGGTTCCCGCGTCAGGCCGGTTTCGACATCACCGTGGCGTCCGAAGTGATGGCCATTCTGTGCTTGTCCAATGATCTGGACGATCTGCAAAAACGCCTCGGCGACATCATCGTGGCTTACCGCCGCGACCGCACTCCGGTTTACTGCCGCGACATCAAAGCTGACGGCGCAATGACCGTGCTGTTGCAGCAGGCGATGCAGCCTAATCTGGTGCAGACACTGGAAAACAACCCGGCGTTTGTGCATGGCGGCCCGTTCGCCAACATCGCGCACGGCTGTAACTCGGTTGTCGCAACCAAAACCGCGCTGAAACTTGCTGATTATGTGGTGACAGAAGCCGGATTTGGTGCCGACCTTGGTGCCGAGAAATTCATGAACATTAAATGCCGCAAAGCAGGCATCGCGCCGAGCGTCGTGGTTTGTGTAGCCACTGTGCGTGCCATGAAAATGAATGGCGGTGTCGCCAAGGCTGATCTGGGAACCGAGAACGTGGTTGCCGTGAAAGCTGGCAGTCCAAACCTCGGCCGTCACATCGAAAACCTCAAAGGCTTTGGTGTTCCGGTTGTGGTGGCGATCAACCACTTTGTCACAGACACCGAAGCGGAAATTCAGGCGATTAAAGATTATGTGGCCACTCAGGGCTCCGAAGCAATTGTGTCTCAGCACTGGGAGTTCGGTTCCGAGGGTTCCAAACCCCTGGCGCAAAGAGTATGCGAGATTGCCGATGCCAATGTAGCAAACTTTTCGCCGATCTACCCCGACGATATGCCGTTGTTTGAAAAGATAGACACCATCGCTAGGCGTATCTATCGCGCGGATGAGGTTCTGGCTGACAAGAAAATCCGAGATCAATTGCATCAATGGGAAGAACAGGGCTACGGCAACCTGCCAGTCTGCATGGCAAAAACTCAGTACAGCTTTTCGACGGACCCTAATCTGCGCGGTGCGCCCACCGGACACAGCCTGCCAATTCGTGAAGTCCGTCTGTCTGCCGGTGCCGGTTTCATCGTCGCAATCTGCGGTGAGATTATGACCATGCCGGGCTTGCCGCGAGTCCCGTCAGCAGAGGCGATTTGTCTGAACGACGACGGTGAAATCGAGGGGCTGTTCTAACGTCGCAATCCGAGGTTTTTCGATTGCATCGGGTTCTGCGCAAAGCTAGGAACTCAGCATGACGAAGAACCCCGAAGAGTGCGCTTCAATGGCCGAGGTGCGTGCCGCCATCGATACATTGGATGCTGAAATTGTGGGCCTGCTGGCAAAGCGGGTCTATTTGATTGATCGGGCCAGCGAGTTGAAATCCGAAAATGGCTGGCCGGCGCGGATATCGGAGCGGGTTGAAGAAGTAGCGCAGAACGCGCGAAAAAACGCAGATGCCGCCGGGCTTGATTCCGATCTAGCCGAAAGGCTGTGGCGGGAACTCATTGAATGGTCGATTACCCGTGAAGCGCGAGTCTTGGGCCCAAACAGATAAGCCGAAAAGGGAGAACCATGGCTGCAAAAATCATCGACGGCAAAGAATTCGCCGCCTCTGTACGCGCAAAAGTGACCGATCACGTCGCCCGATTAAAGGAGAAATACGGCGTTACACCCGGATTGGCTGTCGTACTGGTGGGCGAAGACCCAGCGAGCGCTGTTTATGTGAAGAACAAAGGTAAATCGACCGTCGAAGTTGGTATGAACTCTTACGAACACCGGCGGGATGCCGACATTACGGAAAAAGAACTGCTGACGCTGATTGACCAGTTGAACAATGACCCCGCTGTGCACGGTATTCTGTGCCAGCTACCGCTGCCCGGGCACCTAAATGAAGAATTGGTGATCAATTCGATCGTGCCGGAAAAAGATGTGGACGGGTTTCACATTTCAAATGTTGGCCTGCTGGGAACCGGTCAAAAATCCATGGTGCCCTGCACACCGTTGGGCTGCCTGATGATGCTGCGCGACCACCACGGCTCGCTGTCCGGTCTGAACGCGGTGGTTGTGGGGCGATCCAATATCGTTGGAAAACCGATGGCCAATCTGTTGACCAAAGACAGCTGCACCGTGACCATCGCGCACAGCCGCACCAAAAATATCGAAGCGTTGTGCCGAAGTGCTGACATCGTAGTAGCGGCCATTGGCCGGCCGGAAATGATTACCGGCGATTGGATCGGCGACGGGGCCACCGTGATCGACGTGGGTATCAACCGCATTCCTCACCCGGAAAAAGAAGGTAAATCCAAACTGGTTGGCGATGTGCATTTTGCGAGTGCGGCGGAGAATGCCGGGGCGATCACGCCTGTGCCCGGCGGTGTTGGGCCGATGACCATTGCCTGTTTGCTGGCCAATACCGTTACTGCATGCTGCCGCGCCAACGGGTTGGAAGAGCCGGAAGGCCTAACCGCCTAAGCTGGAGCATTTTTCACTCAATCTGATACAGATTGAGTGAAAATGCCGGTTGCAAGCCTTTGAACGGGTTGCGTCTCCCCCGAGTTCTGTGATTCAGAATTCGGGGGAAACGCTCTGGTAAACAACACTTTGTACGTGATCCGGCCGGGGACGAGCGTAAAGACTCCGGCCAGCCACAACCCATCCATTGTGACAGGACTAACCTGAGAACGATTCAAACCGCTCCAAGAGTTGGCGTAAAATTTAAGCTGAGACTGCTCTTGGCATCGGTATCGGCAGAGCTTTGCGACCTGTCAGCACAGCCAAAGCCTGTTCCTGCATCAATTGGTTCAGCGCTGGCTCCGTTGTTCTCAACCCGCCCGTATAAGCACCAAACGCCGGCATGATGATGCGGTGTTCATCCAGCAAAAAACAAGGGTGGGATACCCGGCGGCCATTGAGCGAAATCGAAGCTTTTGGGTGAAAATGCCCTGAAATTTCCGCTGATTTCCCGGCTTCAGCAATGTGGCGAAACGTGAGCGGGCCGGAGGTGTATTCCGCCATATGGGAGCCACCGATATCCAGAGGGCCTGGATCGTGATTGCCTTCGATCCAAATCCAACGGCGACCGGCCATCAGGCTGGTCAGTTGGGTGTGGTCCCGTTCGTCGAACCCGTCCAGGGCTGCCAGATCGTCAAAGCTGTCGCCCAGACAAACAACTGTCTTCGGGTTCAGCGCTTGGGCCACGTTCGACAGGCGTCCCAGCGTGTCCTTGGTTTCATACGGCGGAAGGAGGGTGCCGCCGAGCCGTGCAACGCGGTCAGACTTGCCCAGATGTAGGTCAGACACACACAGCAGACGTGGTTTTGCCAACCAGAGAATGCCGGATGGAAGGGCAGCCAGATGTGCACCGTGGAAATCAAATTGATACGCAGACATATGAGTACAAAACCGGAACAAAAGCCGGATTGCAAGTTAATTCAGCCCGGCCTCGCGCATCAGTTCGGCGGATTCTTCTTCCAGCATCATCGCAACGCCACTGCCGGAAATCCGCACTTTGCCGACTTCCAACAGCAGCGGGGCCGCCAGTGGAGTGATATGGGGCGCCGCGATCTGGTCGATCCGCCCACTGACTCTGTTCAGCATTTCTTCGATGCGACCAAAATCCACCAACCCGCGCATGGCTTCGATCCTTGTGATCTTCAGCATCAGGTGGTCGGGGTCGTATTTGCGCAGCGTGTCGTAGAGGATGTCGGACGAGAACGTCGCCTGCCGCCCGGATTTGCGTTTGCCCGGTAGGTTCTTTTCGATCAGCCCGGCGATTGTGGCGGCGTCCCGAAAACTGCGCTTCATCACAGCGTTTTCGCCCAGCCATGTTTCCAGACCTTCGCGCAGGCCATCCGGCGAAAGCAGATCGGCCGCGTTTGGTATTGGTTCCAATCCCCAGATCAGCAAGGCAAAATCGGTGCTGACAAAACCCATTGGATGCAGTCCGGCCTGTTCCATCCGCCGGGTCAGCAGCAAACCCAGCGTTTGCATCGCGTTGCGACCGGCGAAACCGTAGAAGCATGCATAAGCCATATCACCGCGCCAAAAGGTTTCGACCAGCATACGTCCCGGTTTTGGCAATTGCGAGATGTCTCGCTGCAGGCCCAGCCAATCGGCTGTGTGTGGCGGCAGGGCGGACCAATCACCGGAATTCAGCAGTGCAATCACACGATGCGACAAAACGGTGGAGGTGGCAAATTTGGTACCGCTGAAAACCGCAATGCGGGGTTTGCGGCCCGGTTGTTTGGTAACTTGCACCGTCATTTCCCGGAGACCTTCGAAACGCACTACCTGGCCGCCGATTAGAAATGTATCGCCCGAAACCAACGTCGCGGCGAAGGATTCTTCCACCTCTCCTAATGGGGTGCCTCCGCGTCGGTTTTTCATCCTTACCGCCAGCGTTTCCGTGTCGATGATGGTGCCGATGTTCATTCGGATTGCGCGGCTGCTGCGCGGATCCCGCAGTTGCCAGTCTCCGCTGGGATTTTGCATCAGACGCTGCCAGCGATCATAGGAGCGAAGAGCGTAGCCGCCGGTTGCGCAGAACTCCAGACAGGCGTCGAAGTCTTTGCGGAGCAGGCCGGCGAAAGGTCCTGCTGTTATGATTTCGCTGAACAACGAACTTGCGCCAAACGGTCCGGCGCAGGCGCGGATCAGGATATGCTGGCAGAGAACGTCAAGCGGGCCGTCGCCACGCGGCTCTCCGTCCAGATCATGGGCGCGGACAGCTTCCAGCGCGGCCTGACACTCGACCACTTCAAAGCGGTTGGCAGGGACGATAATGGCGCGAGAGGGCGCATTATACCGGTGGTTGGAGCGGCCGATCCGTTGCACCAGCCGCTTGACGTTTTTGGGTGCGCCGATCTGGATTACCAAGTCGACATTGCCCCAGTCGATCCCCAAATCGAGCGTTCCTGCGCACACCACAACCCGCAAGTTGCCCGCTACCATCGCGGCCTCGACTTTATCTCGGGCTTCGCGCGACAGAGACCCGTGATGCAAGCCGATGTGCAAATCGTCGTTGTTTTCCTGCCAAAGCGCGTGGAAAAAAATCTCGGCCTGTGCCCGGGTGTTGATGAAAATCAGCGTCGTTTGTGCCTTGCGTATTTCGGTCATCACAGCCGGAACGGAATAAACCGCCCCCGCGCCGGACCATGGCGGCGGCTGATCCGTGGAGAGAATAGAAATGTCCGGCTCCGGCCCTGGATCAGCCATCAGGATATGGCACTTATCGGGATGGCAAGCTAGAAAACCCGCCAGTGCCGGGGGTCTTCCACCGTTGCCGAAAGACCGATCCTGCGCAATCCGGGCACTAGTGCCTGCAGGCGACTCAGGCACAGCATCAGCTGATCGCCGCGTTTACTTTCCGCCAGGGCGTGGATTTCGTCCACCACCACACGTTTCAGCCCGGCAAACATGTGTGGCGCGTCTTCGTAAGACAGCAGCAACGCCAGAGATTCAGGCGTGGTTAGCAGAATATGCGGTGGATCGGCGCGTTGCCGTTTGCGTTGTGTCTGTGACGTGTCGCCAGTGCGGTCTTCCAGCCGGATCGGCAATTCCATCTCGGCCACCGGGGTTTGCAGATTCCGGCGGATATCCGCCGCCAGAGCCTTGAGGGGCGAAACATAGAGTGTGTGCATCCCGGAATGGGCGCCGTCAGCCAACTCTATCAGCGTCGGCAGAAATCCTGCCAGTGTCTTGCCGCCACCTGTTGGGGCAACCAACAGTGTTGCCGAATCACTGGCCCGGTCCAGCAGCTCCTGTTGGTGCGGGTGGATATGCCAGCCCCGCGAGTCAAACCAGTTTTGAAAATTGCGAGGCAGTTTAGGCATGGATCAGAAGTAACTCTCTGGTCCTCAGTTGCAAAGCCGCGGTTTACTTCTCAATCTCGCCTTCGGCGACAAACAAGTTGCCCCAGGCGCGCTCAACAAGATCAATCGCCATCTTGTGCGGGCGGCCCTCGTAGTCGCAGATCGATTTCATCTGGGTGATCAGGAAGGGTGCGTGATAAGCCGCATAAGCATTTTTCGCTTGCGGGTACAGTTTGGAGAAGATGTGGATCAACACCTTTTCATCAAGCGGTATTTTCATCGCCTTGGCAACCAATGCGTAGATTTGGATCATCTGGTCGCGGGATGGACGGTCGATCAATACCTTGTAAAAGATCCGCCGCAGCGCAGCGCCATCAAAAATTTCCGCCGGGTGGAAGTTTGTCGAGAAAATAACCAACGTGTCAAACGGTACCAGAAAATTCTCGCCTGACTGCAACGCCAGAATATCTTGGCCGCCTTCCATCGGGACAATCCAGCGGTTGATCAGGGTTTGCGGTGGTTCCGATTGGCGGCCAAGGTCGTCAACGATGAACACGCCGCCAGTAGCTTTGAGTTGCAGAGGGGCCTGGTAAGTTTTTGAATTTTTGTTGTAATTCAGTTCGAGCATGGAGAGGGTCAACTCGCCGCCGGTGATAACCGAAGGCCGGTTGCACAACACATAGCGGTTGTCGAATTGCAGGCCAGTGCGGCGCAGCGCATTGGGATCATGCTGGCTCTCTTGCGCAGCGCTGTGGATAATCGGGTCATAAACCGAGATCACCTGACCGGAATATTCCAGAACTTTCGGGACAAATATGCGATCGCCCAATGCGTCACGAATTCCGTTTGAGATCGAGGATTTCCCGTTTCCCGGAGGGCCGTACATCAGAATGGATTTACCGGAATTCACAGCCGGGCCCAATTGATCGAGCAAATCCTCGGAAATGATCAGGTTGGACATCGCATTCTTCAACGCAGCCTGGGTAATGCCAACTTCAGACACAGATTGCAGCGCGACCTGGTGTTTGTAGTGGTCCAGGGGAATTGGCAATGCACCGAAATATTCTGATTGTGCCAGAGCGTCAAGTGCACGTGCTTTGCCGCTGTCTGACATCTGGTAACGCAACTCGGACCCACCGCCTTCGGCATTTCCCAGGACTTCCAGCAAACCGTGCACGCGGGCCAGTTCGATCAGTTCCTGAGCCACCGGAGTCGTGCAACACAAAGCTCTTTCCACCTGGGTGGAAGTTTGCACATTTTTGCGGAACATTGTTTTGATTAAGATGTCACGGGCGAATACCGGGTTTAATCCCGTCGCCTCGACCGACATTGGCACCTGCGGTAGGTGCGGTATACGCGCCTGCACGTTCATTTTGGTTCGCTCACTGCTCTTTTTTTAACAGTTTTACTGGTCTAGCGCCGATAGGTAAACAAAAACCGCATTTGCTTTTGCCCTTCGGGGCCAATTGTTCTAGTTTTGCCTAAAAAAATGACCATTTTAGGGGGTAAGTTGGGCCGTTTGTTCAAGATCTGGTACGCGATCTTTGTAGTTGGTGCGCTTGCGTTGCTTGCTTTGGGGCGGGTCAATGATGGCAATGTGCTGATTATGAGCTTTGAAGGAGACGCTCTGCACATGGCGCTAATCTCTCTGCGCATGGCGGCAGGGGAAATCCCGCACCTTGATTTTCAGACTCCATTGGGAGCGATGGCGTTTCTGCCAATCAAAGCAATGCTTGATATCGGGTATGGCATCGGCCTTGCATTCGCTTATGCGCCGGTGATGCTGGGAATAATCTGCCTTCCAGCGCTGTACTGGATCGGTATTTCGCGCTTCAGCGCTTTGGGGGCGTTGGTATATGCCATCGTTTTTCTTGTACTTTTAATGACTTATCTTCATGGCGGGACGGCACCCACAGTGGCTGCGTCAATGTATTACAACAACTGGTGTTGGGCGATTGCCATGTTGGTGGTTGCCACGGCCATTTTGCCGGGCCCGGAAAGCCATTTGGCGCGGGTGTTTGAGGGGCTGATCCTAGGAGCTGGATTTGGGTTTCTAGCACTGACAAAAGCCACTTACGCGGTATTTCTTTTGCCTGCAGTGGTGCTTGCCCTGGTAATTATCCGGGACTGGCTTCGACTGGGATACGGGTTTGTATTCGGGGTGTTGTTTCTGGCTTTGGTCACTTTGCCATTGGGAGGGATAGATTATTGGATTGCCTATGTTAACGACCTCCAGACCGTCATGAATTCCAGCGTGAGGCAACGTCCGGGGCTTGATCTGGCCGGGCTGCTGGTTTCGCCGCAGCACATCGCGGGCGTTATCGCGCTGCTGGCCGCCGTGGTTTTCCTGCGGCAGGCCCGGAAATCCGGCGAGGGTCTGGTGCTGTTGGTGCTTGGTGCGGGATGGGTTTTGATTACCCATCAGAATTGGCAGAATGACCCTCATTGGATGGCGTTTTCAGGTTTGCTGTTGTTTGCGATTGCTCAGGATGTCACCCTCTACAACCGCCTCGGTTGGCCTTTGAAAGAGGCTTTGCGGACTGTTGCGGTAGGGTTGATTTTTATCGGCCTGCCAATGACTTATGCGCAAACGGCGAGTGTTTTGGTGCACAATGGACTTCGGGGTAATGATTTCGCTCCTGCGCTGATTGGTGTTCGCAATCAGGGACTGCGGTTTCAATTGACGGACACTTCCGTGCTGCAGGTGAAAACACCCAATCCTGTACTGGCGACGCCGGTGGCCAAGCCGACCGTATTGGGCGCTGAAACCTTGCCGGAATGCGGAAAAGAAAACGGATTGATTGCAGCATTGCAGGAAACCGGGCGCAGACTTGACATGATGCCGGAAACATTCGGAAAATCAGCGGTTTACGCGGACTGGGTGAATGCGGTTTGGTTGTTTTCCAACCTGGAGCCGGTGAAGGGTGGAGCGCCGTGGTACTATGGCGGTACGCCCGGTTTCGAAAACGCGGACTATTTGGTGGTTCCGCTGTGTCCTATGGGCCCGCCGATCCGCCGGATCATTCTGGCCGAAATCGCATCGGACCCGGCTCTAAATTTTTCTGAAGTCGGCCGCGATAATCTGTTTATTCTGCTGGCCCGGCAACGCTGAGGCTGCGGTTAACGGCTGTTAGTGCAGAAAAAACGGTTTGGAATAACAGTATGATTTGCCGATGGAATCCAATAAATGCGGCCATAGCCGCAACAGGTTCAACTGCGCAGAAGTTGCAGTGCCAAATACATGATCAGTGTCGAGGACAAGGTGACGCCAAATGGAAACTTGCCCCCGGCGTCCCAGGATTTCCAGCCCGCCAATCGGGCTTTGAACGGTGAAACCGCACCAACGCCTCGATGAAGCGCAACAGTGGCAAGCGACACGGCGGCGAGCAGGAACACAAACGCCGGCACGTCCTGCAAGGCAACATAGGGAGCCATGGCAGCGATGAATTTTGAATCTCCCCCGCCCATCAACCCAAACGCGGTCATCAGAAAGCCAACAGCCAGCATCAGCGCTGCTTGGGACAGGCGCAACCCGTATTGATCCAGCGGAAACAGCAGTGCACCGGCGACCACAAAACACAGAAACAAACCAAGATTGGTTGGGTTCAGTATTTTCATCTGCTTCAGATCGCTTAACGCTGCCCAGACACAAAAGGGCAGCGCGATTGCCAGCAGTATGAGAGCCGTAAGCGGTGGCATTCAGATCAACCGGTGGAGCTCTGATTGAGAGCGTCAAGGCTGCGCACCGCGTCAGCAAAGTGACGAGGGTGTGCGTCGATTGCATCTTCCAGCAACCCGCGACCAACTTCTTTGTCGCCCTGCTTGATTGCGCTCAGAGCGGAGGTGTACAGCAATTGTGCTTTTTCCTCTTCGGTCATCGGGATCACCGGCAGACTGTATTTCCGCTGTGCTGACCGCGCCAAAACAAGATTGTTCTTGGCGGTAAACAGCTTGCGGTTGCTGGTGATCGCCTCGACAAACAATTCCTCCGCTTCTTTGTAGTCGCCGCGGGTGAGTTTAGAGAACCCCCAATTGTTCAGAACATTCGCCGGTTTGGTGGTCAGCCCTGTGGCGATTTCGTAAAAGCTGTCAGCTTTTTTCCACTTTTTCTGACTGTCAGCAATCATCGCTTCCAACCGGTACCGCTGGAACGTTTCAATTGTTGGCGGCACTTGGTTCAACTGGACTTCAGCAGATTTCCAA
Organism: Amylibacter sp.; assembly: GCA_965237555.1. Lineage (GTDB taxonomy): Bacteria > Pseudomonadota > Alphaproteobacteria > Rhodobacterales > Rhodobacteraceae > Amylibacter. Next base: position 903,469 of record CBDEFU010000001.1, on the reverse strand, counting down.
TCGTTGGTACGGATCAGGGCATCGGCATAATCTATCCGGTCCTGATCTATCGACTCTTCGTGTGCGATCAATTTTTCAAAAACAGGCACGGCTTCGGTCGAGCGCCGGGCTCTGATCAGCGATTTGGCCAGACCGCGCAGGAATACGACCCGACCGGGATCTTTGATCAGTGAATCACGGAAATAGTTGACCGCTTCATTCGGGTCGGCCACCGTTAACATGATGTCGTTCAGGTCGGAGGCGTCCACAACATTGAGAGGATCAAGTTCCTCGGTTTTGTTTGTCTTGCCGAACTGTTCGCACGCCGTCAGCGCCAGTAACCCGGCTATGACGACAACGCCCATAATTGGATTGCCCATGAGATTTGTTCCTGTACTGCCCGTTTATTCCGAGTTTGGTGTCTGGAGCAGCAGATACCTGCCGTTTCCGCGCCTCACCAACTCGAATTCGTTATTTTCATTGTCTTCAGAGTAACCGGAATTCTCCAAAATTGCGATAGTTTTAGTCAAATTGGCGCGAATTTCTTCGGAATTTCCGTTGTCTAACCCATAGGCGAGTTGAAATACCTGCTTTGCCTCGGCGTATTCCCGCTGAGTTTGCAAAACCACACCTAGGTTGTTCCAGGCGGGCACAAAAGTCTGGTTTTTCTCAACAGCCAACAGCAGCAGTTCCTTGGCGTGTGTCAAGCGCCCAAGTTTCAGGTTTGCGGAGCCTAATGCACTGAGGACGTCGGCGTTCAAACCGTGTTCATTGGCGCCCCGCGTATAAGCCTTGAGCGCCAGTTCGTATTCCCCGGCCGCCATTAATCTGTGGCCAACAATTAGCCCGTCGACATCTTCGGTTATGATTTGTGTGCCCTTAGGCGGTTTTACCCCTTGCCGCACTTCAGCCAACGACCGCGAGTTAACTGTGCCGTTCTGCGAACAGGCGGCGACAGCCACGGCGCAGCACAGCAAGACGCCGGTCCTTTTCAGGCTATTTTGTGCCCTGAACCATGTGTAAATAAATGTCATAGACCGAAGGTCCTACCATGATGATAAGAAGCGGAGGGACTGTGAACATCATCGTGCACAGCGTCATTTTGGTGGGCAGCTTGTTGGCTTTTTCTTCGGCGCGGGTAACCCGCTTGTCACGCATTTCGCTGGCGTAAACGCGTAAGGCCTCGCCCAACGATGTCCCAAATGCAGCGGATTGGATCATCACTGTTACAAAGGCGCTGATGTCAGGTATACCGCAGCGTTCGGCGAGGTCGCGCAGTACAACCGGGCGTTCTTTACCGGCCCGCATTTCATTTGAGACGATGGTGAATTCTTCGGAAAGTGCGGGGCAGGCGGGTGCGATTTCTTTGGCGACGCGCTGTACAGCCTGATCCAGCGACTGCCCTGCCTCGATACAGACCAGCATCAGGTCGAGCGAGTCCGGGAAGCCGTTTTCTATTTCCTCCATACGGGTGCCGCGGCGTTTTTCAACCCAGTAAATCGGTCCGTAATAACCGATAAATCCGGGGCCCAGAGTCTGGATCGCCATCCATTTAAGGTCTACCGCTCCGGCGATCAGGAAGGTGTAAAACGTCCCGACAATCAATCCGATCAGGCCCAGAACCATTTGCAAAAAGTGATAGGTGCGCACCGCCGACTTGGTGCGATATCCGGCCTGCACCAGCTTAAGCCGCCGGTCGGAAAACTCCTGCTGGTCCTGGGGTTCCAGAAACGCGGCGAATTTGTCGAGATTCGGGCCTGTCTGCTGTTGGCGCAGCGGCGTGTCTTTGCCGCCTTTTTTGCGCGCATCGACGCGGCCAGCGCCGGAGCCGGCAAGACGGTCAAATGGGTCTTCCTTGCGGGTCAAGAATAACGGCAATGTCATAACGATACAGAAGACACCAAGAACGCCCATAGCGATCAGAGGGCCGGCTGGCCCCATGACCCCTGTCAGATAGGCATTTAGTTGGTCCAACATTACTTGGTTCTCCTAAACCTTGATGTTTACCATATGCCGCATGACCAGGATGTTGACTCCTAACAACGCGAAAACGATGACAGCTGCAGGCACAAAATATTCAGTGGGTTTAACGGCGTCATAGTAGGTGGGGTTCATCAGATTAACTGCCAGCAACGCAGCCAGAGGAAATGCCGAAAGGAACATGCCAGACCACTTCGCCTCGGCGGTGATCGCGTTGACCCGGCGGAACAATTTGAAACGCGACCGGATCACTTTGGACAGGCCATCGAGAACTTCAGCCAGATTGCCACCCGATTTCGCCTGAATTGAAACCGCAACGGTTAAGAACCGCAAGTCGGGCACGTCAATCCGTTCGGCCATATTGTTCAGCGCAGTTGCAACATCGCTGCCGTAAGCGGTTTCGTCGACGATCATTCCAAATTCTGAGCCGATCGGATCCGGCATTTCCTGGGCTACGATATTAATGGCATTCGCAAATGGGTGGCCCACACGCAGGGAGCGCACTATCAGATCAACGGCATCGGGCAATTGCTCTTCAAAAGCTTTCATGCGTTTCTTGGCCTTGCCGCTCAACCAGAAATAGACACCACCACCACCCAGAAGAATTGAAACCAGAACTCGCAAATAAATGCTGGCCGTGGTGAAGAAAGTCAGGCCGACAAACGAAAACGCGGCGACAAAAATCATCACAGCAATCAGCGCCCGGGGCGAAAAAGCGATATTGGCTTGTTGAGCTTTGGCGCTGAGGATCGACATGATCGGCAGTTTCAGGCCCGAAAGATGCTGTTCGCGTTCTTTGCGCAGCACCTCGAACACTTCTTCCTGATCTTTACCCTGTTCCAGCAGAGCCAGACGACGGTTGACGCGGGAGTTCAACTTGATCGACTTGCCAAATGTAACGAGGTAAATACCCTCAATTATAAGAACAACGCCTACGAAGATCAGGATATAGATGATTGCCTGTGTGCCCATGGGTTTGCTCCTTTATTCCGCCGCGCGCCGGGTCGAGTAGATGCTGGTTGGCAGATCGTAACCCCATTGTGCAAAACGCTCGGAAAATAGCGACCGCAAGCCGGTTGGGGTGAAATGGCCGACGATTTTGCCGTCCGGGCCGGTGCCTTCAACTTCGTATTTGAAGATTTCCTGCAGAGAGATGATCTCACCCTCCATACCGGCCACTTCGGTGATTGAAATCATCCGGCGCGAGCCGTCTTGCAGGCGTTTTATTTGCACGATCAGGTTCACAGCCGATGCGATCTGGCTGCGCATTGCGCGCAGCGGCATTTCCACACCGGTCATCGCGATCATGTTTTCCAGACGGGCAACCGCGTCCCGGGCCGAGTTGGCGTGGATCGTGGTCATCGAACCGTCGTGACCGGTGTTCATCGCTTGCAGCATGTCGATCACTTCGTCACCGCGAGTCTCGCCGACGATGATACGGTCAGGACGCATCCGAAGCGCATTCTTCAAACAATCCCTTTGCGAAACTTCACCCTTGCCCTCAACATTGGGTAGGCGGCTTTCCATGCGCGCCAGATGCAACTGTTGCAGTTGGAGTTCTGCTGTATCCTCAATCGTTGCGATCCGCTCGGCGTTGTCGATAAAACTGGAAAGGGCATTTAACGTGGTGGTTTTACCTGAACCCGTCCCGCCCGAGACGATGATGTTCAGCCGACAGGCGACAGCCGCCTGCAAGTAGGCCGCCATTTCGTCGGTAAAGGCGCCGTAATTGACCAGTTTGTCGATGCTCAGGTTGTCATTCTTGAATTTCCGGATGGATACCAACGCGCCATCGACTGCGATTGGCGGCACCATGGCGTTGAAACGCGAGCCGTCGCCGAGACGGGCATCCACGTAGGGGTTGCTTTCATCGACGCGCCGGCCTACCGCCGAAACGATCTTGTCAATCACGCGCAACAGGTGCTTGTCGTCGCGGAATCGGACCGGGCTCAGCTCCAGTATGCCTTCGCGCTCGACGAAAATCTGTTTCGGCCCGTTGATCAAGATATCGTTGACGGCGTCTTCCTTCAGCAGCGGTTCCAGCGGGCCGAGGCCGGTTACCTCGTCATACATTTCGCTGTTGAGCTGCTGACGTTCTTGCTTGTTCAGGACCATGCCCATTTCCTGCAGGCCGTCTGAGCAAATTGCTGAAATTTCTCGCCGCAGATCGGATTCGCTGGCATTTTCAATCGCACCGAGGTTCAGGTCTTCTAGCAGCTTGGTGTGCATATCAAGACGCAGGTCCATTAGTTTCTGCGCCCGACGCTGTTCGCGTGTCAGGCCATCGCTCTTGTTTGTGGTTGGCGCGTCCGTCGGGCGGCCTTTCATGGCCACCGAAGCGGCTGCCGCTGCAGCGATCGGTTCGGGTGCTGCAACTTCAGGATTGGCCGCCTCTGCTGGAGCCGCGGCTGCTGGCTCGGCCTTGGGCGCTTTTTGATACCTCTTAAACATGATCAGAATCCCAGTTAGTCACCATCATTGCTCGCCAATTCAGAGAGTGTCTTGGCGATCTTTAGAATTTCCTTACGAAGTGGATTTTTAGGTGCCAATTCCGCCAATGCTTCACCTTCGTCACCGGCATTTTCGACGGGTTTACCTCCGTCGGGCAGCTGGAATCGGAACTCGATTTCCAGACTTTCCGCCATACGCTTGACGCGTGTCTTTCCGCTCATATCTGTGAATTTTGGTGCCCGGTTAAGAACAAATTGCACCTTTTCAAAGGGCAGATCCTCGGCTTTGAGTGTGCGCAGGAAGCGGAGCGTGTTCTGCGCTGATCGCATGTCGAGCTCAACGATGCCAAAATACAAGTGTGAGCGTTCCAATACTACTTCTGACCAGCTGACCAATGCCTGGGGAACGTCAATGATTACAAAGTCATAGAGCGACGATGCCAGCTCGATCAAATGCTTTATCTCTTCTGCGCCGACAAATTCCAAAGGCAGCGCGTCGGGCGGGGAAGGAAGGACATCCAGTCTACCTTTGTAAGGTGACATTGCCTGTTTCATTGCTTCCACGTCAGCACCAGGACTACATTGATTTTTTCTTCTTTGGCGATGCGAATGACATTGGCCACCGCTGTCAGGTCTTCTTCGTCCCGCTGATCCACGGCGATAGCAACAAATTCCAGGTTTTTGCCAAGATCGCTGGTCAAAATGGCTGGTGCATTTTCGAAATTCAGTCCACCCCAATCGGGACCGAGTTCGGCCTCCATATCCTCGATAAGCAGATCGAAATCTTCGATTTCACGCGCTATGGCGCAAGCCCGGATTACATCTGCCTGTTCGCTCTTAGCTTCAGCACTCATTCCTCATTCCACCTGATGCGGCATTTCGCCGTCTATTATGTGTCCACCCAGCCATTTTTGCCCGTGCCGGTTAATACTGGCCTATGGGCGCAGGGGAAATTGCCTGCAATTTGAACCAGTCCGGCCTCGTTCAGCCGGACCGGACCTATTTCGCTATTCGTCTGCCACTCTGATCGTGTACGGCGTCGAAATAGAAATGTCATAAACCGTTTTCGCGTATTTACCGTCCAGATCAGGGCCTTTGCCACGCCGGGCAAAGCCGGAAACCTCGGTAACTGTACGACGGTTTTCGCGGTTTCTTTCTTCGGTCAGAACCAAAGGCCGGGTTTCACCAAACGACGACACGGCTTGTAGTTTTGAACGGCTGGCGCCTTGCGAGACCATATAGTTAACGGCCGCGCGTGCACGGCGCAGTCCAAGACGTTGGTTATAGGCATTCGATCCAACTTTGTCGGTGTGACCGTAGACCCGGAACACGATGTTCGGGTGTCTTTGGATCCACTGTGCCTGCTGACGCAGGGCGTCTTTGGCCTGCGCATCAAGCTGCGATGAATTGAAAGCAAAGTTGATCCGTGCGGGGACGTCGTTGGCGAATTTTCTGGTCAGATTTGCCATCATTGATGACAAGTTACCCGACTGGACGGCAACGTTATTCGCCGTGGCCAGGCCAAATCCATCACCGGTTATTTCTGAACCTGCCTCTGGGCCGAGATAGGCCAGCGTTTGGTCAGTTATTGCACACCCTGTCAGGGCGGTTGCACAAAGGATCGCCGTTATGTAACGCGTTGGTTTCATTATACTACTCCATCACATAGCCATAGGAACCGCTGAAATCCTGTGACGCCACAGAACCGACTGTACTCGAGGTGCCGCCTTTGCGTTTGCCCGAGATATTGCCCAACAGGAACAGTTCTTTTTCGTTCGGAATTCTGATGCGCTCCGTTGGCAGTGCGAGGATATCGCCGTCCACGGGTGTTATCAGATGTGCCGTAATGATCACAACAAGCTCACTTTGGTTGCGCGTGTAGTTTGCACTGCGAAACAGCGTGCCAAGGATCGGAATATCACCCAACCAAGGCACTTGTGTGGCCAGGTCAGTAAAATCATCCGTCAAAAGGCCGGAGATCGCCAGACTCTGGCCATCGTGCATTTCAACCGAGGTTTTTGTTTCGCGGGTTTTAAAGCCGGTAACAGTGATATTCGCCAACGTTAAACTGTTGGCTGGGTCGATCTCGGAAACGCCGGTCTCAACGATCAGGTTAATAAGATCACCGTCAACAACGATAGGCCGGAACTTCAATGACACGCCAAACGGTTTGTATTCAACTTTGATACCATCGCCGTCAGCTACCGGTATTGGGTATTCTCCGCCTGCCAGAAAGTAGGCTTCACTGCCGGATAAGGCCACCAGACTTGGTTCCGCCAAAGTCCGAACCAACCCCTTGGTTTCAAGGGCTTCCAACATCAGGCCAATGGCAAGACCACCGCTGGTAAACCCAATCCCGAATTGGCCTTGACTACCGGTGTTGGTAGAAACGATTTGCCCACCGTTATTAAAAGTTGCCCGATTTGCGCTGGTAGTGAGCTGTCCTGTTCCGAAACCGCGCCCGGAAGCGCTGCCTACGCTAGAAATACCAATACTTGCGTCCAGGTTTTTGGCGACACTACGTTCCATTTCGACGAAGCGCACTTTCAGCATGACTTGCTGGCTGCCACCCACTGTCATCAGGTTGGTAACCCTGTCCGGCGCATAGAGTTGTGCCAGATCGAGAGCTTTGTCCAGTTTTTACTTGCCGGTTATCCGACCGCTGAGGACGATGCCGTCATTTGCGGTGCGCACCTCGATTTTTTCACGCGGCAGGATTTCCCGAAGGCGTTCCTTGAATTCCGCAAGATCGGGCGTGACATGAACTTCCACATTGGTGATGAGTTTGCCATCTGCACCCAGAAGCGTCAAAGTTGTGCGACCCGGTGCTTTGCCCAATACGTAAATGGTGCGGTCCGATAGCGTCGCAATGTCCGCGATGCCGGGATTGGCGACAGACAGTTCAGCAAAGGGCTGGTCCGACTCCATCACAATCGCGCGGTTATCCATCACAATCGCGCGGTTAATGGAAACTTTGATGCTACTGGTTGTAGCGCCGCGCATAACGCGCAAGACGTTTTGCGCCTGAACGGAAGGGGGTGCGACAAATGCCGCTGTACATAGGCCGACTAGGCCCGCTGTTAACAGGTTTCTTGAAATCATGTGATCCTGCCTCTCTGAACCACTGCTGCATCGATCAGGGCTATTTTGCCCCATTATTGTTGCCAATACTGCGCCACTTCGATTTTTTAATCAAGAATCAATCTTTTGGAAGGGGTAACGCATGTTGACAAATGGCAACAGTCTGACCAATTGCCGGCGGAATAACGCGCAAAAAAGGGCGCCGAAGCGCCCGATCCCTGGGTTGTTGAGCAACTTAGTTGCTGCAGGGGATTGGAATGTACAGCACTTCAATGCCCTTGCGGGACCGGATTGTGCAGACTTTTTCTTCTTTCTGGGCGACATGCTCGCGTCCGAGCAGATCATCTTTTGTGACCTCGATCCGCTCCGATGTGGTATTGTCGTCTACGCCTCGCAGTGACAACAGCAGTTTGCCGGTCGATTGCGCCTGAACCAGCGCTGCAATGGTTTTCGGATCAGCTGCCACTGTTACAGTTCGTGCTACGGTTGCGCGGTTGCGGCTGCCACCGGCAGTCTGGTCGATTGCGATCAAGGTCAGACTTTCAAGGATCAGCTTGGTCACCGTTTCATTTTCACTTTGGCCGGTCCAGTAAACATCAATACGGTCACCTGGATGCAGAAAGCCCGACACGCCCGACGCCACGTCTACGCTGATTGCAAAAGCACGCATGCCGGAGGTTAGGCGCGAAGACACGCCGGCGTCCTGGCCAAGTTCGGTGACTTTCGATGCCATAATAAAGTCTCCGGCGTCCATCGGGCGGATGACTGTGCGAAAAATCTGACCATCGCTTGTGCCCAGTATCAGGTCCTGATCTGAAAACGCAGTTTCCGGTGCGGCCTCGACCGGCACTTCTACGGCGCGGATATCCGCTTCTGTCAGCGGCTTGCCATAATCCAGGTCCGCTGCTGCGACAAAAACTGTCTTCATTTGGAATTTTTGAACCACTGTAGAGCTTTTGTTCGCCAATGCGGTTTCATACTGATTGAACCGTTCCATTGCCAAATAGACTGCTCCACCAGCAATCGCGACGCCTACAAACAGCACCAGTGCAAATACAATTCGCATCTTTCCACCTGCTCCTTTATTACCAACTCACTACACTTACAACGAGAGCTCAGCTGAAAGCTCTGCCATTTCGCCGTTCATTATATCGGTCCCGCTTTCCAGTGAGTCCTCGACGCCATTTATTGTTATATACGTCAAAATAATAATGAATGCCGTTAACGCCACCCATTGAACCTGCGATGTTCCCTCATCGTCAATAAAAAAACCGGTACACCGGTCCTTGATACTTACTAACATACTAGCTACCCCAGCGCCCTACTCACCAAGCAAACGCCGCGAACCGAATTCTCGTTTCGCGGCATTTAACAGTAAACTTTGTCTGCCGCTATAGATTGAGCAGCGTGGGGGATGAGGTCACCCCCCAAACTTTGTCAACTTACGATACGGAAGTTGAGCTCAGCTCAGTGTTGATGTCTGCAGCCAGATTTTCCATGCCGCCACGGATCGCTGTAACAACAACGCCGCCAACCAGAACCAGAGCAGCTGTCAAAACTACCCAGTCAACAGTCACGGCACCGGATTCGTCTTTTGTAAATTTAAACAGTTTCATTTTTGTACCCTCCAAGGTCACATTTGATTTGAAGACCCGGTTTGTTTTGATCGGGGCAATCTCGTCATTACCCGTCTCGCCGCGTCCTATGGCATATAGTTATATGGGTAAATGGGGCGAGACTTTGACCGGAAGACTCAAAATTCGGAAAAGTTAATTCATTCTTCAGAAACGCTGATTTACGTATTTGATAACAATTAGTTAAACCCGTCGCTTTTTTGATAAAACGCGATACTTGATCCGGTGGCTCGTGAATTGTGACATAAGCGCCATAGTCAAAACACACAAATATCTGGCTTTGTAGTTCAATATTTGCGATTTTCAGGCAAAAGAAAGAAAAAGAGCAGGAATTAGCAGGTGATGCCGGTAACAAGAGCCCTATTTTTGGCTGTTGCGATTACGTTCTTTCCCGGTCCAACCCGGAGCGAGAGCGCGGAAGCATCTGGTGGGTTTACTTTCAAAAGAGTGTTGGTGACGAAAAAACCACTGGGCAAGCGTATTGATGTACAGATTTCGCCTGAGGAAGATTATTACAAAAATCTGGTACGAAAGAAGCCTGCTGAAGTCGACGCCAAACTGGAAGTTGCAAAACAGGTGACGCCGCCAGCGGACCTGAACGAATGGTTTTGGAACGAAGTGTCCCCGTCGATCGCAGCGGCTTCCTCCGGGCGGTTGGAAATCGCTTTGCAAAAACTGCAGAAAAGCCCGACGAAAATGGCAGCCTTGTCACCCGATCTTGCACATTTTCAGAAACTTGCCGACAAATACGGTTCGAATATTCTGCTGGCGACTTTGGGTAAAAACGTCTCGCCTGCGTTTGTGCTCGCGGTATTGGGTGTGGAATCTGCCGGGCGCGCTGACGCGGTCAGTTCTGCTGGCGCTGTAGGGCTGATGCAATTGATCCCGGCAACGGCAGAGCGTTTTAAAGTAAAAGACAGTTCAGACCCACAACAGAATATTAACGGCGGCACGGCTTATCTTGATTGGTTGTTGAAGAAGTTTGATCGCGATCCCCTGCTCGCACTGGCCGGTTATAATGCTGGCGAGAACGCTGTTACGCTGCACCATGGCGTACCGCCATTTGCCGAAACGCGGGCTTATGTGCCCAAAGTGGTTGCCGCTTGGCAAGTTGCCCGTGCTTTGTGTATGACACCGCCTAAATACGTCACGGATGGCTGTGTATTCAAATCTCAAGGAACAAAATGACAGAAAAGCTGCCGCTCGTCGTGGATATCGACGGCACCTTCCTTAAAACCGATATGCTGTTCGAGGGTTTCTGGCTTGCGATGGGCAAAAAGCCATTGGAAACGGTGCGAACCGCGTTTCGTCATTTGCGCGAACATGCACGGTTGAAAAAAGAAATTACCCGGCTGGCGGAAATCAAAGTAGAGTTGTTACCCGTCAACCCGGATATCGAAGGCTATGTTATCCAGGCAAAGCAGAACGGCCGCGAAGTCATATTCGCGTCTGCCTCGGATCAGGAACTGGTGCAGAGATTGGCGGATCACCATGGCATTGGCGGTGCCCATCTTGGTTCAGATGGCAAGATAAATCTGTCGGGAAGGCGAAAAGCGAAAGCGCTGAATGACCGCTACGGTGTTGGTGGTTATGCCTACGCTGGGGATCAGAAGCTGGATATGGAAGTCTGGCGGTCCGCGGGTGAGGCGATCGTTGTTGGTCGGCACCCTGGCGTGGTGCGGAAGTTGGAGTCAGAAGGTATTGCCGTTACGCAATTAAAAAAGACCTGGTCACGGCGCTCCGCAGCCATGGGATTGCGCCCACATCAGTGGGTCAAGAATGTTCTGCTGTTACTTCCGTTGATCGCCGCACATAATTTGGAACCGGTGGCATTATTGCGGACTTTGTTTGCGATGGCGGCGTTCTGTGCTGCGGCATCCTCCATATATGTGGTGAATGATCTGTTGGATCTGGAAGCCGACCGACAGCATCCTAAAAAGCAGTTCCGGCCACTGGCATCGGGCAATGTTCGTATTCCGGATGCCATGCTGATGAGCATCGCCTTGGGGATATTTGCGCTGGGTGTCGGATTCATTCTCAGTTGGGAAGTGATGGCGGTGGTTGCGTTGTATATGCTGATGTCATTGTCTTATTCTCTTAAGCTGAAAAAAATGCGCTGGGTCGATATCGCAGCGCTGGCCACTCTGTATTCCTTGCGGGTTGTGGCAGGTGGTTTGGCGGCACAGGTTGTCGCATCGGGTTGGTTGATTGGCTTCATATTTCCGACATTTCTAGCACTCGGTTGTGTCAAACGCCTGACCGAGTTGACGCTGGCGAAATCAGACGGAAAAGTGCCGGGTCGGGGCTATATCCGAACTGACCGCAATGACTTGCTGAATATGGCCGGGCTGGGTGTAGTGTTTTCGCTGTTGGTTTTTCTGGTCTATTCGTTCAGCACCACAGCGGCTGGGCTGTATCAGGATATCTGGATGCTGCGGCTGGCGATTATTCCGATGGCGCTGTGGCAAATTCGGATGGTGTTGCTGGGCTGGCAGGGCAAACAGGATTACGACCCGATTGTCTTTGCGATGCGGGACAAGACCGGCCTGCTGATTATCACGGTGATCGTAATGATCCTGTTTTATGCGTCCGGGAAGTTTGGTTAAACCGACATTTTCTTGAACACTGATTCTGGAATCGAACAGATGATCAACATGATGTAGCGCCAGAACCAAGGCGTGTAGATGGTGTTCTTTTTCTTTTTCACCGCGTTCCACATGTCCTTTGCCACGGATTCCGGGGTGGCTACCAGAAACAAACCCGGCAAACCCCAGGTCATAGCTGTGTCGACAAACCCCGGTTTGACAGTGACAACGTGGCCGCCGGATCGGTTCAAACGGTTGCGTAAACCCGACAGATAGGTGTGAAAACCGGCTTTGGCTGCGCCGTAGGTATAGTTGCCGATCCGCCCGCGGTCGCCCGCGACTGAACCGACGCCGATAACTGTGCCGCCGCCGCGCGCTTCTATGATCGGGGCCAGCCCGTGCAAGAAATTCACCGGCCCGGCGAAACTGTCCTGGATGGTGGCATCACCGAGGGCGGGATTTTCGTCGATATCTTCCTGTGGAAGCATTGAGCCAACAAAGACTGCAGCGTTTATCGTTCCGTGCTGGGCTTCAGCGGTTTCATAGATGGCTTTGAAACTAGACGGGACACGGGCATCAAACATCACGGCAAAGGCTTCAGGCGCACCGCGGGATTTACAATCTTCTGCAGCGCGAGATGTGTCTGATTTGTCGCGTGCTGCCAAGATGACCGACGCGCCGGTTGCGGCGACATGACGTGCAAAGGCGCGGCCCATAGCCGAACTTGCCCCCAAAATGATCCAGGTTTCGCTCATTTTGCGCCTCGCAGGTTCAGACGCCGCACCAGATCGGTGACAAACACGCCATCTGGGTCTGCCGTTGCGACTGTTTTTTGCCAGTCGGCAAGTTCAGGATAGGCGCCCTCGATGTCTTCGGGAGTCGCCAAGGAGTCTTTGGCAAAATAAATCCGGCCGCCAGCGACGCGGGTGATCCGGTTTAACTCGCTGACCAGCTCTGCCGCGCCTTTGGTATTCGGGAAATCCAGCGCCAAAGTGTACCCCTGCATTGGAAACGACAGGTATCCGCCGCGCCCGTCTCCTGTGCGTTTGAGCACGGCAAGCGGTGAGGCGAGTCCGGCCTTTGAAATCAGCCGTAACATCGTGGTAAGTGTTTCCTCGGCGGAGCTGTCGGGCAAAACACATTGAAACTGGTGAAACCCGCGCTTGCCGTATAGCTGGTTCCAGTCGTGGATTTTATCGAGCGGGAAGAAAAAATCCTCGAGCGAGCGCAGAACGCCGCGTCCTTGTTCGGGAATGCGTCTGAAATATGCGTTGTTGAACAGACGCACAACGGGCGGCGACAGTGCAAATGACGGCGCATCAAAAGGCACCTTGCGTGTTTTGCGCAATTTTGGCGTCATGTTGGAAGAGGTCAATTCCGCCTCCTCCAGAATGCCCCGCCCAAGGCTGCGGCCTTTGGCCGTCGCATCAATCCAACCAACACTGTAGGTTGCAGTTGAATCAGACAACATTTCCATGAATTCCAGCAACCCCTCCGCGCGGCGTTCATCCACTTGAATCAGACGGGATGTACAGGCTGCCAACTGGATTTTGGCTGACAGGACAATGCCGGTTTGTCCCAGGCCGCCGACGGTGGCGCGGAACAAGTCTTTGTTGCGGCCAGGTGAAACGCGTTTCTTGGACCCATTGGCGCAGAGTAATTCAATGCTCTCTACGTGCTGACCGAACGATCCGGCACCATGGTGGTTTTTACCATGCACGTCGTTGGCGATACATCCGCCGAGCGTGGCAAATCCTGTGCCCGGCATCACAGCGGGCATCCAGCCCTTGGGGGCGAAGGTGGACAAGATATCAGTGATTGACACGCCGGCCTCGGCTTCGAGAACTCCGGTTTCAGCGTCAAACCCAATGAACCGATCCAGTCGGGTCATCTGGATTGCATGACCGCAGTCATTCAGCGCCGCGTCGCCATAGGACCGCAACGCGCCGACGGCTGGCCCGGATTCATCCGCTAGTGTGTCCGTCAGCGCCGCGGGTTTGTCCGGTCGGGCCAATTTGCCATTTGCTTTCAAGACACGGCCCCAGCCGCCGTATTCAGTTTCTTTCCAGCGCATGTTTTGTCCTCGATGCGGCGGTTTCAGCGATGGGGAAGAACAGCAGGCCCAGACCGACTGCAAACCAAAGCGTAGTGACGCGGATAATGGCGGTGGCGGGGATGCTGATTTCAAGCGGTACACCTTGCAGGCTTAGCAGTGCCAGCATCGCGGCTTCAGCACCGCCAACACCGCCAGGCATGCCGGTGGCACCGCCGGTCATCATTGCAAAAACAAAGATCCCGACGCAAGTCCAGACCGGAAGCGGAGCACCCATCCAGTCGAGCAACAAGTAGAATGCGAAACCTTCGGCGAACCAGCCGAGAATACCAAGAGCCAGTGCCGGAACAGCGATTCTGACCTGAGAGAATGGCTTCAGTGAATGAGAAGCGCGGCGCAGTCTGGCGAACACGCGTGGTTTGCGACCGATCAGTTTCCAGAACCAGGTCACCAGCCAACGGAACAGACTTGGTCGCGTGGCCACAATCGCTGTCAGAACCGCCAGAATAGCCACCGGCACACCGCCGCTGATTCCGCTGGTCATCATCATCAGAGCAAACGCCAGCAGCAAGCCGGTCGAAGCCAGGTCCGCCGCCCTGTCGATCAGGGCCAGCGGTGCAATGCGTTCCACGCTTGCGCCCGCTTCTTTGCCGATCCAGCGCACCCGCACCAATTCGCCAAGTCGTCCCGGCGTCATGGTCAGGGCAAAACCGCCGAGGTAATGCCGCAGCACCTGCCAGAAATTCAGATGAATGCTGAGCGCGTTGGTATAGAGATACCAGCGAAACGCTCGGAAAGTGTAATTGATCAGCGACAGCCCCAACAGCAACGCCACTTGCGCCAGTGACAGTTTCACAATCTGCTGCCAGATATCCTCGCCCGAGGCCGTCATCGCCGCCAACCCGGCACAGGCCACAAAAATGGCAAGCACGATCAGCGAAGACCGATAGGGATGGGTGCCTGTCATACGCATATACATGCCAAATTTGCCTGCCTTGGTGAATCGCCCCGCTGCGGTTTTTGTTATTGAGCGATGGTCTGTGTCCCTATGGACTCACTTTTAGGCGAGAGTGTGGCGGGGGATCGGGTGTTCAAATTCATAGAATTGCATGTTTTTTCAACTCACTTCCGGCAACACCCGTTTCACGCCTGATTTCTCTATCGCCACAAAGGTGAAATCCCCTTCCGTCACCATCTTGCTTTCGCCAGTGGACTGCCGCCGGACCCAGGCTTCGACATGGATGGTGATCGAGGTGGTGCCGGTTTTCACGATCTTGGTGTAGACCGAAAACAGATCGCCCACCAGAACCGGGGCGTGAAAGCGCATGGCTTCGATGGCCACGGTGGAACACCGCCCCTTGGCGCGCTCAGCGGCTGTGATCCCAGCGGCCACGTCCATCTGGCTCAGCACCCAGCCGCCAAAAATATCCCCACCGCCGTTGGTGTCGGCGGGGAAGGGGACGGTTTGCAGGGCGAGCGTGCCCTCGGGTGCGGTTTGTTGCGTCAAACGATGGTTGCCTCTGTCACCGCGTCGATGTCGGCGCGGCTGACGCCATCTGCCATTTCGACGATCTGAAGGCCACCCTCGACGACGTCAAATACACCCAGGTTGGTGATGATCCGATCGACCACGCCGCGCCCGGTCAGGGGCAGGGTACATTCTTTCAAAAGCTTGGATTCGCCGCGTTTGTTGGCGTGGTCCATGATCACGATCACCTTGCCGACGCCAGCGACCAGATCCATCGCGCCACCCATGCCTTTGATCAATTTCCCGGGAATCATCCAATTCGCCAGATCGCCGTTTTCAGCCACTTCCATGGCGCCGAGGATCGCCGCAGCGATCTTGCCACCCCGGATCATGCCAAAAGATGTGGCGCTGTCGAAATAAGAGGTGCGAGCCAGTTCGGTGATGGTCTGTTTCCCAGCGTTGATCACGTCCGGGTCTTCTTCGCCTTCAAACGGGAAGGGTCCCATGCCCAGCATGCCGTTTTCCGATTGCAGTGTGATGTCCTTGTCGGCGACGTAGTTCGCCACCAGCGTCGGGATGCCGATGCCGAGGTTGACATACATGCCGTCGTCGAGTTCTCGTGCGGCCCGTTCGGCCATTTGATTGCGGTCCCAAGGCATTGATCAGTTGCTCCTATATCGTCTTACTTTGTGTTTTTGATCATCTCGAACATCGATGATCCATCCTCTTTCTCTTTCTGCATTACTTTTGGCAATCATAAGATTAGGGCTTGACTGGCTCTTCATTTGATTCCAAATTCCGCGCCTTATGCACCCGTGCCAGAGGAACTCAAGATGATCCGACGTTCAGTAGTCATACTTTCCGCAACCCTTTTTCTCGCTTCTTGCGCCACACCGGAGGTGGTGAACATTCGGAAGGTAGGCGATGACCAGCTCTCCTGCAATCAGATTAAAGAACAATTTCTTGAAGCCCAGGATTTTGAAAAACGCGCCGAACAGGAAAAGGGTGCTACGGGAACCAACGTTGCTGCCGGAATATTTTTCTGGCCCGCCTTGCTTGCAACCTATCAGAACATTGAAGAAGCAAAGACTGCGGCGAGGGATCGCCAGGCTCACTTGGCCGAAATCGCCGAAGAAAAAAACTGTCCCTTGTAGGATGTAGTGTCATGGATGATGGTAAGATCATTGAGGCACTTGTCGTTTTCGAGACCGAGACAGATGCAAACACTGTAGCTCTAAAGGCCCTGATCCTGTCAGTGATTGTTGTCCTCGGAACCCGCGACGATATGAGGGATATCTGCGGCCTCCTTTCCGGTGCAATTGACGCGCTCGGAAAGGAGGATCGCTCGGAAAGGCGAGACTCTTTCCAAATCTCTCTTCAGAATTTGGTAGATGAATTGGGAAGCGCTTTCTAAGCTCATTGCCATTTTCTTTCTCCTATGTGATAGCCGACGCAAGAAAGGCATCGAAGCCGTCCTTACGTTTGCGACGGTTGTACTTCCAGCACGCCTCGGCAACGTACAGAGGCACGTACCCCTTGGCGTAGTGATGGTGCTGGCCAAACCAGGCCCGTTTCAGGTGCGACCAAAATCCCTCGATGGTGTTGGTGTGTACATCACCGTCAACGTACCGTTCGCTGTGGTTGACGCTGAGCCGGGCCATAATCGCGTCAACCGCGTTGTAGGCCTTGTATTCGTCGGTTACGAGGATGGTTTCCTTCATATCGACGGTATCCTGGATGAAGCGCAGGATGCCTTTTCCGGTCAGGTCGTTGGCGACGCGGGCAACAACCCTGCCGCCACGCTGGACTGCGCCGATTACCGGCGTTTTCTTGGTGCCGCGGCCTCTCTTGGGCGGGTCGTTGTCATCGCGCTTGTTCCGGCGGGGTTTACCACCAATGTAGGTTTCGTCTACCTCAACGATATCCTTGAGAAAGTGCCGATCTTCGCTGGCCATCGCCGCCCTGATGCGCTGCTGCATATACCAACATGAGGGTTGCGTCACGTCTATATCCCGCGCCAATTGGCAACTGGACAGGCTTTTCTTGGCGTTGACCATCAAGGCGATACCCAGAAACCACTTTTGAAGAGGTATCTTGGTTTGCTGAAAGACCGTTCCTTGCAGAACATTAAAGCTGTTGCGGCAGTCATGGCAGTTCCATCGCCCTATCCGGCAACTCTCCTTCTTTCGAGCGACGCGAACCCCGCCACAGTGTGGGCAATGAGGAGCATCGCCCCACCTAAGCCCCTCCAAATGACTGATGCAGGCTTCCTGGTCGGGAAACATTTTGAAGATCGAAATCAGGTTCATCGGAAGTCCTCCTTTAAACCTAAGTATATGATTTTCCTCACTCATTTTCAAGCCCTAATCTTATGATTGCCAAACAAAGTGACATAGCCTCCATTCTAGGTGTCAGTGATGCTACTGTAAGCCGGTTGATACCTAAGGAAGTCAAAGCATCCATGAAAGCAGCCAATAATGGCAAGTGAAGAACTAAAAACACTAGAAGATATTCGTCGGCTTCTTATCTTTATTCTACTCAAACAGGGTTTCAAACAAGGAGAAGTTGCAGATGCTTTGGGTGTGACCCAGCCAACAATCAGCAAGATGTTTTCCAAGAACAGTAAAATAAAGAAAACGGAGAGCAACGATTGAGTACTCCGACACCAGTTATCAATACACACGCTGACCATGAGGAGTTTATCGAGCGTGTCGCAAAGATCGTTGGCTCGTCACAATCAAGGCAAGCTGTTTTTAGCGTAGTTTATGGGCGCCGTAGTAAACCACTTACTTTCGAATACATAAAATCTCAAGTGAGCGACAGCTTTCCAGAGCAAACGATACGCAACCACTTGAATCATCTATCTAAACACAATGTCATTTCAAGAAAACGAGAAATTGGGCGTTCATTTTACGGCAAGATCGATCACGTCGCCGCAAACAAGGCTGAAATTCTTCGGTTTGCTAATGACAAGAACGCTCGCGCACGTATACCGACTAAGCGCCGTCCAGAGATAAAAATTCAAATTGCAGCGAAACAAGCAAATGTACCGCTTGAACTTGTTAATGCGCGTCACTTGGCCATTGATGAAATCGATAGTTTCAAAAAAGTGCGAAAAACGATTTCGCTAGTCCAATTAGAAGACGAACTATCCGAAGAAGAATTCAAGAAAGGCGTCCAGGAAATCTTGGGAGAACCCGGAGAGTTTAAGGACTGGGGAGGTGAGACAAGCGACTTAATGACTACTAGACTGCTTGTTAATGGAAAACGTCGCCGTGCAGCCTTCGCATTCAAAGGACCGGGTTTAAAAACTAAACTCACTATAGCAAAAATGGGTAAGAATGGTGATCAATGCCCCCGCCTGTTTCAAGAACCGGCAGATGTTTTTGTTGTTCAGCACTGTCGCGAAATTGTTTCTTCGGTCATTAAGTTGGTTGAAACGCACACGCAACTTAAGTCTGTTTACGAAAACCGAGAAATTCTCTTTTGCATAATCGATGGAAAGGACTCGAAACGACTGGTTGATGCCTATTCCGACGCCTTCGAAATTTAACCATCCATCTTCAACGCACTTATAAACGCCTCCTGCGGAATGTTCACCTTGCCGAACTGCCGCATCTTCTTCTTGCCCTTCTTCTGCTTGTCCAGCAGTTTCCGCTTCCTTGACACATCCCCGCCGTAACACTTCGCCGTCACATCCTTGCGCAACGCGCTCAACGTCTCGCGCGCAATAATCCGCCCGCCAATCGCCGCTTGGATCGGGATTTTGAACATGTGTTGCGGGATCAGCTCTTTCAGCTTTTCCACCATCGCCCGGCCGCGTGCATCAGCCCTATCGGCGTGGACCATGGTGCTCAATGCGTCGACGGGCTCCTCGTTCACCAGGATCTGCATTTTCACCAGCCGGTCCTCGCGGTAGCCGAAC
Source organism: Amylibacter sp. (assembly GCA_965237555.1). Classification (GTDB taxonomy): domain Bacteria; phylum Pseudomonadota; class Alphaproteobacteria; order Rhodobacterales; family Rhodobacteraceae; genus Amylibacter. The sequence goes on along the minus strand of CBDEFU010000001.1, from coordinate 884,314 downwards.
ATCTGGTAATCAAACGACGCATAGCCCTGGGTCACCGATTTCAACCGGTCGTAGAAATCGAACACCACCTCGTTCAGCGGCAAGTCGTAAACCACCATCGCCCGGGTCCCGGCATAGGTCAGGTCAATCTGCACCCCGCGACGGTCCTGGCAGAGTTTGAGGACATCACCGAGGTATTCGTCGGGCACCAGAATGGTGGCCTTGATGCGCGGCTCCTCGATGTGATCGACGTGCGTGAGGTCGGGCATGTCGGCAGGGTTGTGCAGCTCGCGCACCTCACCGTCGCGCATGTGGATATGGTAGATCACCGATGGCGCGGTGGTGATCAGCTCGATGTCATATTCGCGTTCCAGCCGGTCGCGGATCACTTCGAGGTGCAACAGGCCGAGGAAACCGCAGCGAAAGCCGAAGCCGAGCGCGGCGGAGGTTTCCATTTCGGTGGAGAAGGACGCGTCGTTGAGCGAGAGTTTGGCGATCGCCTCGCGCAGGTCCTCGAACTCGGCGTTGTCCACCGGGAACAGGCCGCAGAACACCACTGGCTGGGAGGGGGCGAAACCGGGCAGCGCTTTGGTCGCGCCCTTTTTCTCATGGGTGATGGTGTCACCAACCGACGTGTCGCGCACCTGTTTGATGCTGGCCGTCAGAAAGCCCATTTCGCCTGGGCCAAGCTGGCTGGTGTCTTCCATTTGCGGGCGGAATACTCCAACACGATCAACGCCGTAGACGGCATTTGTCGCCATCATCCGGATCCGGTCTCCCTTTTTGAGATAGCCGTCGATGACCCGCACCAGCACAACAACGCCGAGGTAGGCGTCATACCAGCTGTCGACAAGCATGGCTTTGAGCGGTGCGTCCGGATCACCGGTCGGGGCCGGCAGGCGGGTGACGATGGCTTCGAGCACATCGGGGATGCCCACGCCGGTTTTGGCGGAGATTTCGATGGCGTCCGTAGCGTCAATGCCGATCACATCTTCGATCTGCTCGCAGACCCGTTCGGGTTCAGACGCCGGCAGGTCGATCTTGTTCAGCACCGGGACAATTTCGTGGTCGGCGTCGATGGCCTGATAGACATTGGCGAGCGTCTGTGCCTCGACCCCTTGGGTCGAGTCGACCACCAGCAGCGAGCCTTCAACCGCGCGCATGGAGCGGGAGACTTCATAGGCGAAATCAACGTGGCCGGGGGTGTCGATCAGGTTGAGGATATAATTTTCGCCGTCATTGGCGGTATATTCGATCCGCACCGAGTTCGCCTTGATGGTAATCCCGCGCTCGCGCTCGATATCCATGGTGTCGAGGATCTGCGCCTCCATATCCCGGTCAGCGACGGTGCCGGTCGACTGAATCAGCCGATCCGCCAGGGTCGATTTGCCGTGGTCGATATGGGCGACGATGGCGAAATTGCGGATATGGGCGAGGTCTGTCATAGGTTGGGGATATGGAGGGAAATCAAATTGGCGTCAATGTCTTCGAAAGTTGAAAGAAATGATCGGACTTGAATTTTCCAATTTGATGGAAAAATCGCTATCTCATAGAGTTAGATCAAAATCGTTAGCGTTGGTAACAAGGCATCTGTTAAGGACGGTTTTTCTCGATGTAGTTCGCAATATCGGACTTGGAGAATTGCGTTCAATTCTTACGATGGCAGTGTTTGTAGAAAGAGGGAGCTCTACAAAAGATAAGGAACTCGGTCGGCTTGGAAAAACACTGGAGGCGTTCTATCAATTACAAGCTGGTGAACCGTATTTTGTATCTACTGCGCTGCGACCAGCACTATTCATTCTAACTAAGAATTCGGGGTTTCACTTGTACGCAAGAACTGCCTTCAGTGATTTAGAAAAAAATTAAACACTGAAGATTACATTAAGCACCGCTCGGTAGCGGCAATTTTTCTAGCGGGTTCATTCAATCGTTTTAGAGACGAGGCGAGCTATGATCTCGTAAATCTAAATACTTTCAAAAGTACCACGAGTCTGAACTATTTCACATACCATTGTGGCGCGATAATGATGTAAGACCTGAACGAAACGAGTATCCTAATCCGTTTCCAATTGACTATTTGTCAACGGGTTTCTGGCGCGACTGGTACCAAGCCTTCCTCGACGGCAAGCCGCTCGACTGGGACCTGCAGCGCGAAGTGGCTCTGATCCCAGATCGGGATTGGAACAAAGGCCCCGCGCATATTGCGGAGAGGATCGAAGAGGTACAAGCCAAGTTTGACGTTCGGGCGAAGGCGAAGGAAACGCTGAGCTTCTTTGAACAGACGCAACAACCCTCCGTCCCGGGCGCCGGGCATAATCAGGGTCCGCCCTTTGAAGACGCGTTGGATATTGATCTATCGAATATCAGGCAATCCGTCGAAGACGCCCTTTCAGAAACTCAAAAAGATCGTCCAAACCGATCCATCTTTGCAAACACCAAGCAGGTTCTGACCGCTGCTATGACGACCGCTGCAAAATACGTTGCCAAGAAACTGGACGTGGCCGTTGATGAAGTGATCAAGGAAACGGTCAAATTCGGCACAAAAGCCGTTCTGATAACCTGGCTGCTTGATCTCATCGGCGTCCTGCGCCCGCTGATCGAAGCCATCAAGACATATCTGCCTTTTCTGTAACATTTGAAATTCACCACCCACCCGTGCCCCGCACGGGCAGCGCCCGACCTCCCCTCGGAGGGCGCTTTACGCCCTCCAGGCCGGGCGCCGCCCTGTCGTTTCGCGACAATGCACCGGAAGTCAGCGCGCCACTGCCATCCCAACCACACCCTACTTCCCCGAATCGCGCTTTCCGCATTAACCTGCTCCGATATTTCAATCGGAGATAGATTATGGCCCTTCAATCAATGCTGTCCGCCCCGGTTTCGGGTCTCAAATACGACCCGGATCACCTCGACCAAGCCACATTGGACGCCATATTTGCAGAACCCGAACCCGAGACTCCGCTGTTGGGCGCGGAACCTGAAGATGAAGACCCATTGCAATCCGTCCTGATCGCGGATGATGAACCCAAAAACAACCTGTCCCGCCTCAAAACCGAGATCACCGACAATGGTTTTCTGTCCGAAGAAATTGCTGCGATGGCGGAGGAGGCCGGAGCAAGTGTCGACCTCGACACCCTGTTCGCGGAAGTAGAGCGGGAAATTGAAGCCGGCGAAGATGCGTTTCACATCAGCCCGGAAGCCCTGAAAACATGGCCTCACTACAACTGTCCCGCGCCGTCGGTCAAACCGAGCTGCGCTTTGGCGGCAATCTGATCCTGCAATTTGACAACACGTCGAAGCGCGGCGCCACTGCCGACAGTTTCCTGACGCTTGTAGTGCTGGTCATCGACATCATCTTTTTCGCCTTTGCGCTGATCAACGTCGGCATGCGCGCCGACTCCCGGTTCAAAGACTGGGTTGTAAAATTCATGAACAAAGAGCGCAAGAAATGGCTGAAATTCGGCACAGACGTTCTGGGATTCATGAAAGCTGCAATCAAGAAATACAAAGCCAGCCGCAAGAAAGGCAACAGTAAAATCAAAGCCATGAAGGACGCCAAAAAGGCTGTGGCGAAAGGGTTCAAAGCGGTTCTGAAGTTCTTGTTCGGCAAAATGCTGAACTACGCAAAGGAAATCGTCAAAGCCTATTTCGGTGACTTCAAACGCGCCGCCAAAACGGTGTTGCAACTGCTTGTCAAACTCGCCGTCTGGTTGGGCACCGCTGGGTGGCTGTTGGTCAAAGCCATAGCTGAGGCAGCGAACCAGGGGATTACGGTTTTGCAGGATGTGGATCGGTACAATGCTGATGTTAAGGCGGGATAAAGCGTTTCTACATTAACTTGAGACAAGTTGATGTAGAAATCGCCGGTCTATGATTCTGACAACGTGGCAGTTTCGCGTTTCACTTGTGAGTCAAGTAAAACGCGAAACTCTCTAGGGTTGCAAGCTGACGAAAACCGGTGCGTTTAGCCCATTCTGTTTTTATGTGTGCCAAAAGCCGCTAATTCACAGGCAGCACCTCCCGCTTCACCATCGTCCTCAGCGTGAAACTCGACCGCATATTGCGCAGCCCCCGCACCCGCATCAGCCGCTCTTCCAAAAACCGGTCGAATGCCGTCAGGTCAGCGACCACCACCCGCATCAGGATGTCGCGCGAGCCGGTCATCAGGAAACACTCCATCACCTCTTCGAAATGCTGCACTGCCGCTTCGAACTCCTTGATCGCGTCCGACGACTGACGCTCCAGCTCCACCGAAATCATCACCGAAACCGGCAGACCGACCTTGCGCTGATCGACCCGCGCCGAATACCCGGTGATCACCCCGGCCTGCTCCAGCATCGCCACCCGCCGGGCACAGGGTGTGGCCGACAGGCCCACGGCCTCGGACAGGTCCGCCAACCGCTGCCGCCCGTCTTTTTGCAAGGCGGCGAGGATTTTCTTGTCGATCCGGTCGAGCTTCACATTTTCACCAATTTTTTTGAATTTATTAGAGATTTCCTCTAATAAACTTACACACTCCATCGGTCTTTAGCAAGTTTTGCTGCCTAAATCAGATAGACTCACGCCTGCATTTAGTGGAGTCTCCCATGCAGATCACCGATGTCATCACCCGCAGCCATGAAAAAACCATCCGCATTGACGGGCTCGACGGCGGGCTGACCGGCTTTATTGCGCTGCATTCCACCACCCGTGGCCCTGCCGCCGGCGGCTTGCGGATGCGACCTTACACATCGGTTGAAAATGCGCTGACCGATGTGCTGCGCCTGTCCCGCGGCATGACCTATAAAAACGCAGCGGCTGACCTGCCGCTCGGGGGTGGCAAGGCAGTGATCATCGGCGACCCGAAAACCCAGAAAACTCCAGCGATGCTGGAACAATTCGCCCAGGCCATCGACAGCCTGCAGGGGCAGTACTGGACCGCTGAAGACATGGGCATGTCGCCGGCTGACATGGCTGTTCTGGCTCGCAAAACCCGTTATGTCGCCGGGCTGGCGGATGGCGCTTTTGCCAGCGGCGACCCCTCGCCGATCACCGCAATGGGAATTTTCAACGCCATTTGTGTCACTGCCACACACCGCTTCGGCAGCCCGGAGCTGAAAGGCAAGGCTATTTCCGTGCAGGGCCTTGGCAATGTTGGCATGCACCTGTGCGGATTGCTGTACAAAGCCGGCGCGCAGCTGATTGTCACTGACCTCAATCCCGCTGCCCTGACCGAGGCAGAAGATCAGTTTGCCGCGCAATCGGTGCCGCTGGAGGCGATCTACGGCGTCAAAGCCGATATTTTCGCCCCCTGTGCCATCGGCGCGATCCTGAATGGTGAAACAATCCCGCAGCTGCAGGTCAGCGCCGTGGCGGGCGGTGCCAACAACCAGCTGGCCACCGAAGCCGATGCCGACTTGCTGCACGCCCGCGGCATCCTGTATGCACCAGATTACGTGGCCAATGGCGGTGGCATCATTAACGTGGCAACCGAAATTCTGCAGATCAGCGACGCCGCGGCTTGGCGCGATCAGAAATTGGCCGCATTGAAATTCACTTTGGACGCGATCCTGACCCGGGCCACCATTTCAAACCGCAGCCCGCATCATGTGGCAGATGACATCGTCGAACCCAAATTCGCCACGGCAGCGGCCTGAACCTCCCAGACCGTTCTTTGAATTGACTCTGGCACCTTCGCTACGACATTGAAATTCTTGCCAGACAGCCTCTCGCGTGCCATGTTTCCGCCACAATCGCGCTGCACATGCAAATAAGGCAAGAAAAAACGAGGGGTCAGAAATGAAACGGATCGCCATGGTCTTGGCCGTGCTCTGTATTGCAGGTCCGGTGGTGGCCGCAGGAACCATCGAACGCGCTTGCAACAATTCGGACCGCCAGGCTGCCTCTCGATCTCTGTGTGGATGTATCCAGGGCGTCGCAAATATCCGGCTTACTGCCGCCGATCAAAATCTGGCCGCGAAGTTTTTCGAGGACCCGCATATGGCGCAGGAAGTCCGCCAGTCGGATAACGCTGGCAACGAGCGGTTCTGGAAGCGCTACAAACTGTTCGGGCAGAGTGCCGCTGAAAGCTGTTCGTAAATCCGACGGCGCGTGTTAACGAACCTCCGCCATGCCGCGATCACTTACACCTGATCAAATTTCACAATTTGAACGCGACGGGTTCCTGTCACCGATCACCGTCATGCCCAGTGACGAAGCGCAACGCCACCGCGACGCACTGGAAGACGCCGAACGGCGATGGCCAGACGCCCTGGCCGGTCAAGGGCGCAACAACGCCCATCTGGTGCTGAAAAACCTCGATGATCTGGTGCACGACCGCCGCATTCTCGATCCGGTCGGGGATTTGATCGGTAAGGATATCATCGCCTACGCCACGGTCCTGTTTATCAAGGAGCCGGAAACGCCGGGGTTTGTCAGCTGGCATCAGGACGGCACTTATATGGGGCTGCAGCCGATGACCGGTGTGTCTGTCTGGCTGGCGTTGTCACCATCAAATCTGGACACCGGCTGTATGAAAATGATCCCGGGCAGCCATAAATCTGGCATCCTGCCGCATGATGATACCTATGGCGAGACCAATATTCTGACCCGCGGGCAGCAGGTTGCAGGTGTGAACGAAAACACGGCGGTTGATCTGATCCTGAAGCCGGGGCAAATGTCGCTGCATTCGATGCTGGTGGTGCATGGATCAGAACCCAATCTGAGCACCGAACGGCGGATCGGGTTTGTGATCCAGCCCTATCAGTCGCCGGATGTGCACCAAAAGTTGACAATGCCTTACGGCCAGTTGGTCCGTGGTTCGGACACGGCTGAAAACTATCTCGATACGCCAAGGGCCAGCGGAAATATGATTGCTGCTGATGTCAAACGCTGGCAGCACGCCAATAATATTTACGCAGACACCCTGTACCACGGCGCGAAAAAACGTCGGGATTTTTGATATTTACGATTTATCTTTCCCTGTCCCCGACATGTCTGTCAGCAATCCGTGACTGGCCTCTTCGATCAGGTCAAAGACGCTTTCAAAATTGTCTTCGTAATACGGATCCGGCACCTCGCGCAACGGCTGCCCGGGGGCAAAGTCCAGAAACAGGCGGACCGGGGTTGTTGAGCCGTTCGGACGCAGCGCCTCAATTTTCTGAATGTTGCTATGGTCCATGCCTAAAATCAGGTCGAAATCGGTGAAATCCTGAGGGGTCAGCTTGCGCGAACGCTGATGGGACAGATCAAAGCCGCGCCGCTTGGCCTCGACCATGGAGCGGCGGTCCGGCAGGTCGCCGTTGTGCCAGCCGCTGGTCCCGGCACTATCCACCGCAACATCCGCGCCCAGTTTCTCGGCCAAGCCGCGAAACACGCCCTCGGCAGTCGGCGAACGACAGATATTTCCAAGGCAGACAAACAGGATACGGGTGGCCATCGGGCTGCTTTAATGCAGCACGCCGCGCTTGGCCATCCACTTTGCATAGAAAAACAGCGCGATGGCGACAACCGCGATAACCGCTGAGAAAATCAAAGCTTCCGTGCCAACGACGTCTTGCATCTTTACACCGGACAAGAAAAAATTCTGCACAAATGTCACCACCATGGCTGCTAGGGACACCCCGAAGACAGGCACTGCCCAGCGGCGGCGCAGCACCAACAGCAACGATCCCAAAACCGCACACCACACCGCAATCGCCCAGGCTGCGACAACCCAGGTCGGGAAGCTGTAGAAATAATCCAGCTGTTCCGGCGTGAAATTCGACATGTATTCTTCGTTCCGAGTTTGCGTCATCACATAATCAAACGCGCCACCGGCGTTGAACAACAGCGAAACAATACCAACAACCCAGATGTGCCATGGCTTTTTCATTGCGGTTTCTCCTTGAGGCCGTCGCCGATTGATCGCAGATTAGCATGGTATTCAGCAATCCCGAAAGGCTGTTCACGTGCAGAACATCCTCATCCTCACCGGTGCCGGTATCTCAGCCGAGAGCGGGCTTGGCACGTTCCGCGATGCCGGTGGCCTGTGGGAACAATATCCGCTGGAACAAGTGGCGACGCCGGCAGGATTTGCCGCTGATCCGGTGCTGGTGCATGACTTCTACAACGCGCGGCGGGCAAATTGCCGTGCGGCGGAACCGAATGCGGCGCATCTGGCGTTGGCTCGGCTAGAACGGGAATATGGCAGTGACGTTCGGATCGTCACGCAAAACGTTGACGACCTGCACGAACAGGCTGGCAGCCGGAACGTCTGGCATATGCACGGTGAACTGGCACAAGCCAAATGTCACATTTGCGGTCACCGTTGGCCCGCGCCCACGGTTATGCAAACCTCTGACCCCTGCCCGTCCTGCGGCAAACCTGCCACCCGGCCAGATGTGGTCTGGTTTGGCGAGATGCCGTATTTCATGGCGGAAATCTGGGACCAGCTGACGGAGGCCGATTTATTTGTGTCGATAGGCACTTCTGGCAGCGTCTATCCGGCGGCCGGTTTTGTTCAAGACGCGCACCGTGCCGGAGTGCGGACACTGGAGTTGAATCTGGATACCAGCAACCCAGAATCGGCGTTCGATGAAGTGCGCCAGGGACTTGCAACTGAGTTGGTTCCGGTTTGGGTCGATGAACTGCTGCGATGATCGCAGTGCCTTATTCAAACACCTCATTGGGCAACGGATTGCCGTCAAAGAACGCCCGCAGATTTTCCACCGCCATCATGCCCATCTCGGTGCGCACTTCCAGCGCGGCAGTGCCCAGATGCGGCAGCAGCGAGCAATTTTTCAAGCCACGCAGCTCCCCGCCGATGGCTGGCTCAAATTCATAGACATCGAGCCCGGCAGCGGCGATTTTTCCGCCTTTCAGCGCCCGCACCAACGCTGCCTCTTCGATCACGTCGCCGCGCGCAGTGCTGACGATCACCCCATGCGGGCGCATGGCATCAAATTCGGCGTCCGAAATCAGGTGGCGGTTGGCGGGGCCACCCGGCACGTTGATCGACACGACGTCAGAGTTTTCCAGCAATTCTTCAATCGAACCCATTTCCCTTACGCCCGGGATATCACTTTGCCAGGGGAACCCGGCGTTGAAACAGACGATATCCATATCAAACCCGTAATGCGCTTTCCTGGCGACAACTTGGCCAATGCGGCCAAAGCCGATGATGCCCAGGGTTTTGCCGGTGACATGCTGGCCGAGGAATTGTGTCGGGTGCCAGCCGATCCAGCTGCCGTCGCGCACCGAAGCTTCACCTTCGGACGCCCGCCGCGCCGCCATCAGCATCAGCAGGATGGCGATATCAGCGGTGGCATCGGTCACGGCGCCGGGGGTGTTGGACACCTGCAACCCGGCTGCACGGGCGGCTGTCACGTCGATGTGGTTATAGCCAACACCAAAGTTGCCAAGCATTTTGCATTTAATCTCGCCGGTAAAGGCTTCAGCTCCGAGCGGGTCGCCGAGCGTTGGTAACATTCCGTCATAAGTGGCCAGCGCCTGTTGCATTTGCGCCTGTGTCAGCGGCAGGAAATTGTCGCGCGGTGTGACGTCGAAATGTTCGTTCAGCTCGGCCATCACTGTGTCAGGCAGCGGCCGCGTCACAAGGACAGTAGGTTTCTGGCTCATGGTCTTCCCCTTAATGTGGTCCCGCACTGCGGGTATCTCCCCAATTCGGATCACAGACGCGGTTGCACATCGTCCCGACCCGTTCAACGGCGCAGAATGGGAGAAATTGGTAAAAATCTCAACGATTCATCTGCCCATAACGTCAATGCATACGTCCGCCAACCGGAACCGATTTGTCCGGTGTCAGAAGCACGATTCCGCCGTTCGGGTCCGAAATCCCGAGAACCAGAACTTCAGAGCGTACCGGCCCGATCTGACGGGGTGGAAAATTGACCACGGCCATCACCTGCTTTCCCGGTAAGGCAGCAACATCATAGTGGTCGGTGATTTGGGCGGAGGATTTTTTTCACCGAGTTCCGGGCCAAAATCGATCCAAAGTTTCAGCGCAGGTTTTCGCGCCTCGGGAAACGGTTCCGCGCGGGTGATGGTCCCGACACGGATATCGACCTTTAGAAAATCGTCGAAACTGATTTCGCTCATGATCCCAACTCGCGGCTGCGGTCCGCTGCGGCTTTGACCCCCCGCCTCAATAACGCCGGGAAGCCGTCGGTCTCATCCATCAGCACATTCAACGCCGCTGCAGTGGTCCCGCCGGGAGAGGTTACATTCACCCGCAGTTGCGACGGCGATTCATCGGCGGCTTCCGCCAACACCCCCGCCCCGCCAACAGTCGCCTTGGCCAGTTTCATGGACAATTCAGCCGACAAGCCCTCCGCCTCGCCCGCAGCCGCCAGCGCCTCGATCAGATGGAACACATAGGCCGGGCCAGAGCCCGATACCGCGGTCACACCGTCCATCTGAGACTCATTCTCCAGCCGCACAGTCTGGCCGACAGCTTGCAGCAGAGCTTCGGCCATTTTCAGATCAGCTTCGGCTATGTTTGCGTTTCCGATCAGGGCGGTAATACCTCTGCCCACAGCCGCAGGTGTGTTGGGCATGGCACGGATGATGGGTGTATCCGCTCCAAGAATCTCTTCAAAAGCGCGAATTGGTGTACCAGCCGCGACCGAGATAAACACAGTCATACCGTTGCCGAGCGCTTGCAGGCGCGGCAACGCGTCACCCATCATCTGGGGCTTCACAGCGATGATGCAGACTGCTGGTTGCACCGGTAAATCGCCATTCACCAATACCCCGTCAGCCATCAACCCTTGCACCCATTCGGACGGGTATGGGTCCAGAATTGCAACGTTTCCCGGCACCACACCCTTGGCGAGCCAGCCCTGCAACATCGCCGATCCCATCTTGCCGCAGCCCAGGAGCACCAGACCGCCGCTGTTTACTCTGTCAATTGTCATCAAAAAAGACCCTCACCCAATGCTTACTTGTTGGTCCAAGCATTGGGCGAAGGCAGGGAGAAAATCAAGCGCGACCGTAGGCCTCGGTCATCGCAATATTCATCGCCTCGTTTACTGGCCGGTCGCCCCAGCATATCAATTGGAACGCCGGATAAAACCGCTCGCAGGCACTGACCGCTGCGGTCAGCATCTGGTCAATCTGCTCTGGTGCAGCATGGGCACCGCCACCCAGCACCAGACCGTAACGGTAAACCATCAGTTTCTGGTTCCGCCACAAGGAAAACCCGCCAGACCAGCATTTGTCGTTGGCTTCATTGAGCGCTTCAAACAGCGGTGGCAGCTTGTCTTCTGGAGGGTCCATTTCAAAGGTGCAGATCATCCGCAGTGTCTCGTCGTATGCTGACCATGCCAGGGTAATCGAATATGTCCGCCAGGACCCTTCTATTGCCATCGCAATCTGATCTTCGGCGACCCGGTCGAACGCCCATTCATAGTGTTCGGCCAGATTTTCTACGATGTCGATTGGATGGATATCTGCTGTTTCCAGAAAATGCTCAGTGCTCGCCATGCCCGTCCCCTTTAACAAAAGGTGCTCTGAAAGCGACCCCGCTATGGAGCGGGAGTTTCGCTAAGTATCGCGGGTAAGCCCCGCTTTCCTTACTAGATATGGTGTGCTGAAATTGACGTTCTGTAAAGGTTTTATTTCGTAATTATCGGAATTACCCACAGAAAATGTTATTCTATCCCCAGGAGTTTGGTCGTGCGACACTTGGATGTTGTAAGATTTTCAAAAGTCACGCCCGGCCCAAATGACCTGGCCCAGAACTTCCGCCGCCTGAATTTCCGCACCCACCAATACCCGGCTCGCTGCTGCCGGGTTGTCGCCTGAAATGATCAGTGTGGAGCGGTTGGGCTGCTCAAGCCGAACCACCCGAACCTTGCCTTCGAGACAGATCGCAAAAAGCGCACCCCGGACAGGCGATGTTCGGCCCTGATCAATCAGCACAACCGAATTTGCTGCAAGGGTTGGCGACATGTCTTCGCCCTGAACCAGCACCAATGAAAGGCGGTCCCCTGACGTCCGTTTTTGCCGAATCCAGTTGTTTGGAAACGCGAGGGAAACGAGAGTGGCATTGCCCGCATGACGGGATCGCTGCAAATTGTGTAATCCGATGGTTACCAAGCCGTCGTCAGTATCGGGTACAACGCCCTTTCCGGCCGTGTTCTGGTGTGGCTCCGGCGTATCGTTCGAAGACAGTTTGTCGTGCTGGGAAACCAAAACAACAGGATACAGTTCGGTCACATAAGCCCGCAAAACTCTCTCATCATAAGGCGCCTGAGCGCCACCTTTCGCTGGCAACCAGCCGCGCAGGAAAACAGTATCGTCTGTAAGGTTGGTCAGTCTTTTGATCGCGGTTCGGCCATTCTGATCTTTTATCCAAACCTGCGCGCCGCTTTGGGGGGGAACCGCCGGAGAGATCAGACAAAGGGCACCCTGTTCAATCCCATCGGGGCGCATGGATTCACCACCCATCTGCACATAAAACGCATCCTGATCCTGCAGATCACTGGGTCCGGCAAGCTTTTCTCCGTCAAATTCAGCATGCCCCCAGCCTCGATCATCGCTGGAAACAAAGCCGTGTAGCGGCAGAGTCCCAATTTCCGAGAAGCCATATGTTACCACCGATTCAACCACCGCCTGATCACGCGGATCGCCGATATAGAATTCCAGCCCCAGCGCATCACAAATCGCCTTGAGCTTCTGTGCAGACGGGATCGAACCGCGACGGAGGTTTTGAATGACGGAAGTGCCGCCTTTGGTTTTAAGCGCCCGTTCTGTCACCTGTGCTTGCGTCAGGCCAAGTTGCATTCGCCGGGTTTCGATCAATTCGAACAGGGATTTTGCGTCAACCATAGTGTAAAAATTACTCTGAACCTGTGCAGCAAGGGTTAACAGGTGTTAACGATATGGATAAGGTGTATAATTACACTAAATTTTAATCAAGCGCCTCCAAAGTGTAGATATGCACTTTATGGAGGATTGAATGAAAGCACTACGTTGTATCGGATGCGGGTCTACCGAAGATCTCAGGCAATTCGAACGTTCGCCGGTTCTGGCCGACAACGGACCAACCTGCATTTGCAGAGATTGCTATGGCCAGGTGGAAGATGCACCGCCGTTTGACTCGTTAAACAAACCGATCATCAAACCAAAAACCGATCCCACCGACAGCAGCTTTACTTCTTCGCTTCCAGCTTTTCCAGCCGTGCCTTCAGCGCTTCATTCTCTTCGCGGGCTTTTTGAGCCATGGCGCGAACCGCGTCGAATTCTTCACGGGTAACAAAATCACGGTCCGCCAGCCAGCGGTCCATCCAGCTTTTCATCGCGGTCTCTGCTTCGGACTTGGCGCCCTGTGCCACACCCATCGCGTTGGTCATCAGTTGCGAAATATCATCAAAAACTTTGTTGCGGGTTTGCATGGGTCTGATCCTTTGGCAATCGGTGTTGGGCTTTATATGGGCATTCGGGTCAAAAATGCCAAGAGTGTGTGTTGACATCGTGACGCTTCGCCCCGATGGGTTTGCTATGATTGCTCTGATCCCATTCCCCGATATTGACCCGGTTCTAATCTCTTTTGACGTGTTCGGAATGACCCTTGCGGTGCGCTGGTATGCACTGGCCTATATCGCTGGATTCCTGCTGGCCTGGGTTTGGCTGAGCCGGGCACTGCGGCGGGAACACCTATGGCCGGAAAACACTCCGCCGATGTCGTTGAAACAGGCCGAGGATTTGCTGACCTGGATGATTATCGGGGTCATTCTGGGTGGGCGCGTCGGCTATGTGTTGTTTTACAACTCCAGCATAATTTTATCTGATCCTGCCGCCATAATCCGTATTTGGGAGGGCGGCATGTCTTTTCACGGGGGTTTCCTGGGGGTCATCGCCGCTGGTCTGATCTATTGTCGTCGTCATCGGCTGTCGGCTTGGGGAGTGGGCGATGCAATCGTGCTTGGCGTGCCGATTGGGCTGGGGCTGGGGCGGATTGCCAATTTCATCAATGCAGAACTCTGGGGCCGACCGACAGCACAGCCCTGGGGCGTGGTTTTCCCGAACACACCTGACTGCCCGATCTGGTGGCTTGAACCGGTCTGCGCTCGGCATCCTTCGCAATTGTATGAAGCAGTGCTTGAAGGCCTGGTGCTGTTTGCGCTGATTGGCTGGCTGGCCTACCGCCGCAATGCGCTGAAAATCCCCGGCCAGCTGATTGCGGTATTTTTCATTGGTTATGGCGTGGCTCGGACGGTGGTTGAGGGTTTTCGGCAGGGGGACAGCCAGTTTACCAATGCCGGTAACCCATGGGGTCATATCATCCGCTTCGGGCAAGAGGTTGACAGCCTTGGCCTGTCGATGGGCCAAATATTGTCGATCCCGATGGTGCTGGTCGGGCTGGTGATTTTGCTGATCGCCAGACGCCGAGCATGACCGCGCTGAAATCAGTGCTGATCCGCCAGATCAATCGCCTTGGGCCGATGACGGTGGCAGATTTCATGACCCAATGCCTGTATCACCAGACTTACGGCTACTATACCACAGGCGACCCGCTGGGCAGCACCGGTGACTTTGTTACCGCGCCGGAGATTAGCCAGATGTTTGGCGAACTGCTGGGGCTGGCGCTGGCGCAAAGCTGGCTGGATCAGGGCGCTCCCGCACCCTTTTGCCTTGCGGAACTTGGCCCCGGCAGCGGCCAATTGATGGCGGATGTATTGCGGGCAACGGCAAAGGTTCCGGGGTTTCACAGTGCCATGCACCTGCACCTGTATGAGGTAAACGCTGGGTTGATCGAGGCCCAGCGCGACCGCTTGAATGGGTTCCGTCCCGCATGGATACACGACGTCGCCGACCTGCCGGACATGCCTCTGTTTCTGCTGGCCAATGAGTTTTTCGACTGTTTGCCGATCCGGCAGTTTGTGTTGAGCGACGCGGGCTGGCAGGAACAATTGGTCGCCGCAAGTGGCGACGAACTGACCTTCGCCACCAAACCTGCGGGAGCCATATCCGCAAAATTGCCATCTGACGCCACACCTGGGAGCACAATCGAACTGCGCGCCGCCGCAAATGCCGTTGTTGCCGGACTGGCAGTGCAAATCGGCAAATCGGGCGGCTGCGCGATCATCGTAGATTATGGCGATGAGCCGCTGTCCGGTGACACTTTGCAAGCCGTGAAGAACCACCAAAAACTGGATCCACTAACGGAACCCGGATCGTCGGATTTAACCGCACATGTGGATTTCTCCGCCCTGGCAACCGCCGCGGCACCATTTGCCCAGAGCAGTAAGCTGACGCCGCAAGGCGTGTTGCTGGAGCGGCTTGGCATAACGCAGCGGGCGCAGGCGCTGGCGAATACTTTACGCGGCACTGCACTGGAATCCCATATCGCCGCGCATCGGCGCTTGACCCACGGCGATGAAATGGGGAAGCTTTTCAAAGCAGTTGCGATCACGCCTCATGGGGCGCCCCACCCGCCCGGATTCGATATATGACACTGGAAATCCTTACTTCGGATGCACTTGGCCCAGCACGGCACGGATTTTTCACCCGCAAAGGTGGCGCGTCTGCCGGGATATTTGCTGGTCTGAACTGTGGTATCGGCTCGTCCGATCAATCTGACGTGGTGGCTTTGAACCGGCATATGGTAGCTGATGCGATGCAGGTGGCCGAGAATCATCTGGTGACAGTTTATCAAATTCATTCGGCCGAAGTGATCACCGTAGCGGCACCGGTTACGGCAGAACGCCCCAAAGTCGATGCGATTGTCAGCCACACAAAAGGATTGGCGCTCGGCATCCTGACTGCGGATTGTGCGCCTATATTGTTCAGCGAACCGAATGCCGGGGTGATTGGTGCGGCCCATGCCGGTTGGAAAGGTGCGCTGGCCGGAATTATTCACCAAACTGTCGCCGCAATGCAGGATCTGGGCGCGGAGCCCACCAACATTCATGCCTGCATCGGCCCCTGTATCAGCCAGCGTGCTTACGAGGTTGGCGCCGAGTTTTTCGACCAATTCGAGGCTGACGATGCAGCACACGGCCGTTTTTTTGCGCAGGGCAACGACGACAAATTCCAGTTCGATCTGCCCGGATTTTGCCTGCAGAAATTGCACGACGAAAATGTTGCTCAAGCACATTGGACCGGGCATTGCACGTATTCGGACGAAGACCGGTTTTATTCCTTCCGCCGGACCACCCATCGCGGCGAGGCGGATTACGGGCGTCTGATTTCGGCGATTGCCCTTTGAATATGGCGAACGCTGGTCATATTCAGGACCACAATATTTTTCCGAGCAAGAGCTGATCGCTGATACTTTGATGATAAATCACTAAAATAAATCAGTTTTCCCGCCAATTGAATAGATTATTGACGCCGCCCCATTTCCCCCGTTTGAATGTTTTCAAATCGCAATCTTTCCCTTTTTCCGAACTTTTTAAGACCTGATCATCCCGGATATTGATGACATTGAAACACAAAAAGGCACGAGCTGATGCGCACTCAAAAACGCTGGATGAAATGGGTCCTGAAAGAAGCCGCTAAAGTGGCCGCGGAAGAATCCAACTCTAAATCCTAAACTCACTCACTTAGAACCCTGTTTAACGCCCCTTTTTTGGGGCGTTATTCGTTTTGGCTGCGCTCTTCCAAAATCGAAAATGGCACACCAGGCAGGTCTTTTGCGCCGCGGATCACCAGCGAGGTTTTCACGCTGGCGACATTTTCGGTTGCCGTCAGATCATGGGTTAGAAAATACTGAAAGGTGGTCAGGTCGGGGGATACACATTTCAGGATAAAATCAATTTCGCCGTTCAACATGTGGCACTCGCGTACCATCGGCCAATTGCGGCATTGTTCCTCAAAGGCTGAGAGGTCGACCTCGTTTTGCGAATGTAATCCAACCAGCGCAAAGACTTTAACCTCAAAGCCCAGCTCGCGTTCATCCACATCAGCGTGATAGCCTTTGATAAATCCGCTTTCTTCCAGCGCCCGGACCCGGCGCAGACAGGGCGGCGCGGAAATCCCAACTCGCCGTGCCAGTTCAACGTTGGTCATACGCCCTTCACCCTGCAATTCGGCCAGAATTTTCCGGTCAATCGGATCGAGTTTTATCGTCGGCATGGAGTTTTCCTAAAGCACTATGCGTTTGGCCTGAAACAGATTAAACGCAAAGCGTCGGTTTAAGCTTCTGATGTTGCTGCATTATGCGCTTCATTGGCGACTCCAATAAAGCGCATAACACTCTAGTCGCGGCGGCA
The DNA here is from genome assembly GCA_965237555.1 of Amylibacter sp. Lineage (GTDB taxonomy): Bacteria > Pseudomonadota > Alphaproteobacteria > Rhodobacterales > Rhodobacteraceae > Amylibacter. The sequence goes on along the minus strand of CBDEFU010000001.1, from coordinate 867,140 downwards.
AATTACCCAAACCGTCCGGTTTGCGCAATAATATTTCGCAACAGCGAAAGATTATTTCGTCTCAACGGCGGATCACAGGTTGATCACGCCTGCGAAACCAGCACTTTTCCTTACCGGTGACCGCGTCTATATAAGCCCGACTGAATATACAGCCCGGAGATTCTCATCCCATGTCGGACCCCCGTCACACCCGCCTTCTGATCATTGGCTCCGGTCCAACCGGTTATACTGCGGCGGTCTATGGTGCACGCGCCATGCTGCAGCCGATTTTGGTACAGGGCATCGAACCGGGCGGTCAGTTGACCACCACAACCGAAGTTGAAAACTGGACCGGCGACATCGAAGTACAGGGCCCGGACCTGATGATCCGGATGGAGGCCCACGCCAAGGCGATGGGAACCGAGGTCATCGGTGATATCATCACTGATCTGGACCTGTCCAAGCGTCCGTTTACCGCCAAAGGTGACAGCGGCACTGTCTACACCGCCGACGCGGTTATTCTGGCGACCGGGGCCAGAGCCAAATGGCTGGGACTGGAAAGCGAAGAAAAATATAAAGGCTTTGGTGTATCAGCCTGTGCCACCTGTGACGGGTTTTTCTATCGCGGCGATGAAATTGTGGTGATCGGCGGCGGCAACACAGCTGTTGAAGAAGCGCTGTTCCTGACCAATTTTGCCTCCAAAGTGACCCTGGTTCACCGCCGCGACGAACTAAGGTCCGAAAAAATTCTGGAAGACCGCCTGCGTAGAAATCCCAAGATCGAACCGCTGTGGTTCCACGAATTGCATGAGGTTTTGGGCGAGGATAACCCGCTGGGTGTAACCGGTGTAAAAGTGAAACACACCAAAACCGGCGAAATCACTGAAATCCCCTGCAAAGGGGTGTTTGTCGCCATCGGCCACGCGCCGGCCAACGAGTTGGTGATCGACCAGTTGGAAACCCATATGGGCGGTTATGTGGTGACCAATCCAGATTCGACCGCGACATCGATTCCCGGCGCGTTTGTCGCCGGAGACCTGACGGACCACCTGTACCGGCAGGCGGTAACATCGGCGGGAATGGGCTGTATGGCAGCATTGGAAGCGGAGCGGTTTTTGGCCAGCGAGGAATAACGCTTGGGGCGTTTCCAATTATATCGGTTTCAGATGGTATTGGAAACGCCGGTCTCAGTATCCGGTGTTGCTGCGGATCCAGCCTCATTGGTGAACCCACAAGGCTGGATCCGCTCTAAGAATGTTCTTCCCGCGCGGTTTCAGCCAGGGCATCGGTATAGGCCCGGAGCGCATCAATCTGAAACAATGCTCCCAGGAGAACCGGATTATCCGGGTCTCCGCCCGCCTCAATCACCGGAATAAAGCGATGTTTCACGCCTTCAAACTTGGGCAAAGCGACCTCAAGCGTGGCGGTCTGCACCACGTGAACACCCTGCTCGATCATTTCCAGGCAATCCGACTCTGACGCGGCATTGGCCGCGGTTTTCTTGCGCAGCAATCCCGCAACCGGGATCACCGCCAGCAGATAGGCCTGCGGTCCCGCTGCCAGATGCACATCCCAGCGTTCCAGCTGTTCCAGGAAAAACGATCGCGCGACAAATTTACCGGCCAGCGACGTCGACATGGACACGGCAATCATCACCGCAATGCCCAGTTGCCAGTCGCCGGTCATCTCGAACACAATCAGCGATGTGGAAATCGGCGCGCCCAGCACTGCCGCCCCCACAGCGCCCATACCCGCCAGCGCGTAAAGCGTTTCACTACCGGACACTGACGGAAAAACGGCGGTTGCGATCCAGCCAAACGCGAGACCGGTCAGCGCCCCCACCATCAAAGCCGGTGAAAACACGCCGCCGCCCATCCGGCCAGCGACTGTAATCGCTACTGCAACCACTTTCACCACAGCGAAAGTCACGGCACCCCAAAAAGTGATACTGCCGGTCAGGGCGTACGAGGTGGTTTCATAGCCCACGCCGATGATATGCGGAAAAGCGATGGCGATTGCGCCGAGCATCAGGCCAGTAATGCCGGGGCGCAACCAGGGCGGAATGGCGTATTTCTGTTGCAAATCATCGCCCAGATCCGTGGCCCAGAAAATGGTGCGCATCATCATCACCGCCACCAGCCCGCACAGCAGCCCCAACAGGAAAAATGCGGGCAGTTCGACGTAGAATTCCAGCGAATGGACCGGCAGCGTGAATTCGGTGATATCGCCAAACCCGATCCGGCTGATCAGCGCGCCCGCCACCGCGGAAATAACAATCGGGCCAAAAGCGTGCACCGCATAGTGACGCAACACAACTTCCATCGCAAAGATGGTTCCGGCAATCGGGGCGTTGAACGAAGCCGCCACAGCAGCGGCAACCGCACAGCCCAAAAGGTCGCGTCCGGTTATGCCATCCGCCTTGATCAAGCGGCTGATTTTGCTGGATATAACCGCCGCCAAATGCACAACCGGACCTTCACGACCAGCTGAGCCGCCGCTGGACAGCGTGATGAAAGAGGCCACGGCAGACGCCAAGCCAGCACGTCCTTCGACCCGGCCCCCATCCAGCGCCGCCCCCCGGATCACATGCGCCACAGATCGATTGCGGCTGTCGCGGGTGTAATGCTGCATGATACCGCCAACGATCAGCCCGCCAGCCATCGGCACCAACAGCACCCAATACCACGGCAATCTGCTGATCGCGGAGGCCAGCAACAGGTCGTCATGGCCGTAAATCAGCTCTTGCAGCTTGCTAACACCAACCCGAAATCCCAACGTGGCAAAGCCGGCGGCGATCCCTATAAACAAGGCGATCAGCCAAAACTGCATTTGGTCCGGCCCCTGGCGGCGCATGGCCAACAGAACCTCGCGGCTCCACAATTTGCTTTTGCGAAACGGATGAATGGCGTCTCTTTTCACGCGGCGGCCTACATACCCAGTATTACGATCTTTCCCTCTGGCCACTGGTTTTCTAGTATTGCGGCGTCAAAGGAGACCCTCATGCCCAACAATGCCGCAGCCATCGCCGAGATAAAAGCCCTGTTGGGTGAAAGACTGAGCACAACTGCGGCCATGATCGACCAGCATGCCCGCGACGAAGCGCATTTTCCTTACTCGCCGCCGGACGCAGTGGCGTTTCCCAAGAGCACCGAAGAAGTGTCTGAGATTGCCAAAATCTGCCACCGGCACCGCTGCCCGATTGTGCCCTGGGGCGTCGGGACGTCGCTCGAAGGTCATGCGCTGGCGATCAAAGGCGGGGTGACATTGGATTTGTCAGGCATGAACAAGGTGTTGGAGGTGTATCAGGAAGACCTGAATGTGGTGGTGCAGCCCGGGCTGACTCGCGAAGAGCTGAATACGGAACTGCGCGCAACCGGGCTGTTTTTCCCGATTGATCCCGGTGCGAATGCGACGCTTGGAGGCATGACAGCAACCCGGGCTTCAGGCACCACTGCCGTGCGCTACGGCACCATGAAAGACAATGTGCTGGCGCTGGAAGTTGTGCTGGCGGACGGCCGCGTCATTCGTACCGGAAGCCGGGCCACGAAATCGTCGGCAGGCTATGATCTGACACGGCTGATGGTGGGGTCTGAAGGGACGTTGGGAATTATCACCGAAATCACCCTAAAACTGCATGGCCAACCGGAAGCGGTTTCTGCGGCGGTGTGTGAATTTGACGACGCCGACAGCGCGGTCAACGCGGTGATCATGGCGGTGCAGATGGGAATTCCGATGGCGCGGATTGAATTCATTGATGCGCCATCGCTGATCGCAATCAACGCCTACAGCGGCACGAAACTGCGGGAACGCCCACATTTATTCATGGAGTTTCACGGTTCAGATCAAGCGGTTAGCGAACAAACCGAGCGGATGGGCGAAGTGGCGGCAGAATATGGCGGCGGCGGATTTCAATGGTCGACCAAGGCTGAGGAACGCACTGCGCTCTGGAATGCCCGGCATACGGCGTTCCATGCAGTAAAAGCCACGCGACCCGGTACCTTGGGGATTTCGACCGACGTTTGCGTACCGATTTCACAACTGGCCAAAGCGATTGAAGACACCAGCGCCGATGCCGCCGCGCATGGGATTTCCGCACCAATACTGGGGCATGTAGGGGACGGGAATTACCACACGCTGTTGCTGGTTGAGCCCGACAACAGCGAAGAAATGGCCGCTGCGCAGGGGTTGTGTCACAGGATGAACATGCGGGCGCTGGAGTTGGGCGGCACGGTCACCGGTGAACACGGGATCGGTGCCGGCAAGATGAAATATATGGCCGATGAGCACGGTGAAGCCTGGACGGTGATGGCCGATATCAAACGGGCGCTGGACCCGGAAAATATTCTCAACCCGGGGAAAATGGTGCAGGTAAATTGAGCGGTTAACGCCGCAGCGCCTCGCCAAAAGCCCGGTACAACGGCCGCGATACCGGATCGGTCGCCGCGTTCCATTCCGGGTGCCACTGCACCGCCAGCGCGAAGCCTTCTGCATCGCGGATGCGGATGGCTTCCGGGGTGCCGTCCGGCGCGTGACCCTCGATGATGATACGTTCGCCGGGTGTGTTGATGCCCTGTCCGTGCAACGAATTGGTTACAACCATGGTGGAGCCAAAAATGTCGGCGAAGATCCCGCCTTCATTCAGATGAATTTCGTGGCGATGGGCAAATTTCTCGGCCAGGGAGCCGTCTGGCGGCATCCGGTGGTTTATCCGGCCCGGCAGATCGCGGATTTCCGGGTGCAGAGTGCCGCCAAAGGCGACGTTAAACTCCTGAAATCCCCGGCAGATGCCCAGCACCGGCACACCCGCAGCAACACAGGCACGGATCAGCGGCAGCGTGGTGCGGTCGCGGTCAAATTCGCCATGGGCGTCGGATTCCATTTCCCCGTATTCCTCGGGATGCACATTGGGCCGTGCGCCGGTGAAAATGAAACCGTCAAAGGTCTCAACAAGATGGTCGATGTCGTTGATGTTGGGTATCGAAGGGATGATCACTGCGGTGGCATCTGACACCTGGCTGACAGCTTCGATATTATGCGTACCACTGGCCTGCACCGGGTATTCATTGTTGATCAGATAGGAATTGCCACTGATGCCAACAATTGGACGGGACATCCATGAACCTCATTTTGCCTTCGACATAGAGCGTTATGCGCTTTATTGGACTCACCAATGAAGCGCATAACGCAGCAACATCACAGGCTTAAACCGGCGCTATGCGTTTTATCTGTTTCAGACAAAACGCATAGCGCTCTAGGGTTATTGCATAGTCGGGGCAGGATGCAAGCCAAAGGGAGCCATGCGTGGTAAACCGTTCGGATTTCGTGAAATACGACCTGAGTTCCGCGGCACATGCGGCGTATCCGGAGCCGACCTACAAGGCGATGTGGGCGGCGGGGGACGTGGTGCCAGTGCGGATTCCGATATTGGGCCGGGTCTGGTTCACAACCCGGCATCAGGCAGCGGCTGAGATGCTGAAAGATACCGCGCTGTTTACCCGTCAACCAGAACGGGCCGGGTTGAAAAGCACGGCGCATTTTACCTGGTGGATGCCGCGGTCGATGCGGGTGTTCGCTGACAATATGCTGATGGTGGACGAGCCCGAGCACAAGCGGCTGCGCGGAAGTGTTGATGCGGCCTTTGCGCGGCGCGATATTACCGCAATGCAAAGTCAGATTGAACCGCTGGCTGGTTCACTGTTGGACTCACTACCCAAGCACCAACCAGTTGATATTTCATCACTTTATTCCCGCGAGTTGCCGCTTATCGTGATTTGTGATCTGCTTGGGTTGAAAGGTGCGGAGCGAGAGAAAGCCAAACACTGGTCCGGTGGTCTGACCACCGCTACCGGGGTGTTTTCCCTGCTCCGGTCGCTGCCCGGCATGAGCAGGCTGCGCAGGTTTCTTGAGTGGAAAATTCGGCAGGTGCGGGTGAGTCCGGAGCCCGGATTAATCAGCCTGTTGGCCAACCCGGAAACCGACGACGAGCATTTATCTGACAGTGAAGTTCTGGCGATGATTTTCATGTTGTTTCTGGCCGGGCATGAAACCACCACCCATCTGATCAACGGCGTGATCCTGATGCTGTTGGATCATCCCGAGCAGAAAGAGGCGTTGCTGACGGATTGGTCACATTTGCCACTGCTTATCGAGGAGGTTTTGCGGTTTTTCACCCCGGTGCAGATGACCAAGCCTCGGTTTGTAACGCAGGATATGACGTTTCACGGAGCACAGCTGAGCCGCGGTGAAAAAATCATGGCCCAGATCGGTGCAGCAAACCGCGATATACGCAAATACGACCAGCCGGATGTGTTTGATATGACCCGCAAACCCAACCCGCATCTGAGCTTTGCCACCGGCATTCACTTCTGCCTTGGCCTGCAACTGGCACGGCTGGAGTCGCAGGTGGCGATCCGAACGCTGTTTGAACGGCACCCGAATGTGACGCTGGCTGTCGAACGGGATCAGCTTGACTGGCGGGGACGGATTGGGATGCGGGCGTTGAACCGGTTGCCGCTAAACCTCACTGCGTAAGTCGTTTCAGGCTTCACCCACCAACCCGACGGCTTCAATCCCCGCCAGGGCACAGGCAGCATCATTTTCCGAAGTGTCGCCGGTAACCCCCAACGCCCCCAGGATATTGCCTTTGGTGTCGCGGATCAGCACGCCACCAGGCACCGGCACAAATTTGCCGTCAAAAACTCCGTTTAGTGCCGCCACAAAAAATGCCTGCTGCTCGGCCCGCTGCATCATCGCGCTGGAGGGCATACCCATCATCACCGCGGCATTTGCCTTGCCCTGCGCGATTTGAAACCGCCCGGGTGCAGCGCCGTCTTGTCGTTCGAAGGCCAGCAGGTTGCCACCGTGATCCAGCACCGCGACAGCCAGTGGCTTCAACTCCAGCTCTGTGCCTTTGGCAAATGCCGCCCGGATAATTTTACGGGTTTTTGCGAGATTGAGACCTGCCATCGGATGTCCTTCCGGTTTGTGCATCGCACTGTTGCTTCATCAAATTAATATCCCGCGCCGAAGCGATTGCCCAGCGTGCCAACTACGCTCTTGAACATATCGGCGGTTTTCCGGCATCTAGAACAAAAATAAGGATCCCAATATGCGCCCTGCCTCCTCTGCCCCAACCATTCGACTGGCCGACTACAAGGCGCCGGCATTTTGGGTTGAAACAGTCGCTTTGACCTTTCACCTGCATCCAACAGCCACCCGGGTCCGCTCGAAAATCCGTTTTCGCGGCAACCCGGACAGGGCGGACGAAGGCCCCCATGATCTGCGGCTGGACGGGCAGGAGTTGAAGCTGGTTTCGGCACGGATAGACGGCAAGTTACTGGCCGATGACGAGGTGTTGCAGGATGTCGAAGGTCTGTCGGTTCCCCATGATCTGGTGAATCAGGACGGGTTTGACTGGGAGAGTGAAGTCGAGATCAATCCGCAGGCCAACACCTCGCTGAACGGATTGTACATGTCGAACGGCATGTATTGCACCCAATGCGAAGCTGAGGGGTTTCGCAAGATCGCCTATTATCCGGATCGACCGGATGTAATGGCTGTGTTCAGTGTTTCAATTGTGGGTGACGCGCCGGTGTTGCTGTCAAACGGCAATGCGACGGGAAAAGGAAACTGGCATGATCCATGGCCCAAACCGGCCTATCTGTTTGCCCTTGTCGCCGGTGATCTGGTGTCGTTTGACGACACATTCACCACCATGAACGGGCGCGAAGTAGCACTGCAAATATTTGTGCGCCCTGGCGATGAAAGTAAGTGCGCTTATGCGATGGACGCTCTGAAACGCTCAATGAAATGGGACGAAGAGGTGTATGGGCGGGAATACGACCTCGACCTGTTCATGATTGTTGCAGTGGACGATTTCAATATGGGCGCAATGGAGAACAAGGGGTTGAATATCTTCAACTCCAAATATGTTCTAGCCTCACCTGAAACCGCGACGGATGTAGACTACGAGCGCATCGAAGGTATCATTGCGCATGAATATTTCCACAACTGGACCGGCAACCGGATCACCTGCCGAGACTGGTTCCAGCTATGCCTGAAAGAGGGGCTGACAGTGTTCCGGGACCAGCAGTTTTCCGGCGACCAGCGCAGCCATGCGGTGAAACGGATCGAGGATGTTCTGCAACTGCGGGCGCGGCAATTCCGCGAGGATGCCGGACCGCTTGCGCATTCAGTGAGGCCGGAAGAGTATATTGAAATCAATAACTTCTATACCGCCACGGTCTATGAAAAAGGCGCCGAGGTAATTGGTATGCTGAAAGAACTTGTCGGCGGTCAGGATTACCGCAAGGCGCTGGATTTGTATTTCGACCGCCATGACGGGCAGGCCTGTACAATTGAGGATTGGATTCGGGTGTTTGAAGATGCCACCAGGCGTGATCTGAGCCAGTTTAAGCTGTGGTATAGTCGGGCAGGAACGCCGCGGGTGGAAGTAAGCGACAGTTTTGATGACGGCACCTATACGCTGAATTTCAGACAATCCAATCCGCCATCACCGGGGCAGGCTGACAAGCGGCCACAGGTCATCCCAATCCGATGCGGGTTTTTGGACGCCCAGGGCAATGAGCCAATGGCCGAGCAATTGTTTGTGCTGGATCAGGTAGAGCAGAGTTTTTCGATTGATGGGTTTGCCAAAAAGCCTACCCCGTCCCTGCTGCGTGGCTTTTCTGCGCCGGTAATCCTGCAACGCGACACTTCTAACGCGGAGCGCGCCTTTCTGCTGGCCCACGACAGCGACCCTTTCAACAAATGGGAGGCAGGCCGCGCCTTTGCCAGCGATCTGCTGCAGGGGATGGTGGTGCATGATCAAGCGCCGGACCCAGCCTTTGTAAACGCGACCCGCACCGTGGCGCTGGACAACAGCCTTGATCCGGCATTCCGGGCACTGGCGATGGCGCTGCCCAGCGAAGACGCGCTGGCACAAGCGGTTGCGGATGCAGGCCACGTGCCGGATCCGCTGAAAATTTACAACGCGCGGAAAACCCTAGGGCAGGCTATCGCCGCCGCCATGGCTGATGATCTGCCGAAACTATATGCGGAAATGGCGGTTTCCGGTCCCTATACACCAGACGCCAAAGCCGCAGGCAAGCGCAGCTTGCGGGCTTCGGCATTGGCATTGCTGACCAAATTGGAAGCAGACGCAGCAACCGCCAAAGCCCAGTTCTCGCAATCAGACAACATGACCGAACAGTTGTCGGCACTTGGCATATTGGTCAGCAAAGGCGCAGGAGATGCCGCAGTTACCGCGTTCTATGATCAATGGAAAGAAGACCGACTGGTGATCGACAAATGGTTTACCGTGCAAGCCAGCCTGTCTGCGCCCAAAGCCGCCGTAGACGTGGCCAAGGCTTTGACAAATCACAAAGATTTCGACTGGCAAAACCCCAATCGCTATCGCGCTCTGATCGCCGGGTTTGCGATGATGAACCCGGCAGCGTTTCATCGGGAAGATGGCGCGGGATATGCGTTTTTTGCCGATTGGTTGCTGAAACTCGACCCGCTGAACCCGCAAACCACAGCGCGGATGTGCGGCGCGTTTGAAACCTGGCGGCGTTATGACGATGGGCGGCAGACGCTGATCCGTACCCAGTTGCAGCGGATTGCAGGTTCGAAAAGTCTGTCAAAGGATACCGCCGAGATCGTTGGGAAAATTTTGGGATAAGTCTGGCATTTCGCCATTTTTTCAACAAATCTGATGGTGGAATACCGTAAAAGCTATTTTCTGTTGGGGGCTCCCTGCCGTTTTTTCTGTCACTTGTTGCCATCGCCGGAGCCGCGCTGAAGGATATTCAGCGAGCGTTGAAGTTGTGATACTGGCTAATGTTGGCTGCGCACAGTAACCGCGCCTTGAATCCGACAGGTCGATGTCTGTTTTAAGCGCGAAACATCAGAGACCCGGTGGTTTTCTGCCCGGAAAGCAGGAGGCGGTTTATGCCCGGATCAGAAGCACTCAGGAACCTGATGAATGAGTTGGCGCAGCTTTACAGCGGCGAAGGTCGGCGTGGCGGAGATGCGGCCGCGACGGCATTGCAGCAAGCAGCGGCAAACTTGCCCGCAGAACTGCCCGAACTTGGCACGCCATATGCAGATCAATTGAAGGCTGTGCTGGCGCTGAACCCGCAACCGATCGCGCGTACCATTCTGGTTGCCCTGCCCTATATCCGCTGGGGCGCCGCTGATCTGCGCAACGGTCGTATTCCCGACGCACTGGCTGAGCAAATGCCGATGTGCGAACTGGTGGGCCCGGACGGAATGTTTCCCAACCCGGTCGTGCGGGTGGGTCTGTGGATGCAGGCGGCGGGTGTTACTTACGGCCCGCGCCGACATGCGGCGGAAGAAACCTTTTTACCTTTCGCAGGCGAAGGCTATTGGGGCACGGATGACAGTGAACCGGTGAAACGTGATCCCGGTGCAACGGTGCATCATCCATCAAATATCCTGCACACCAGCGTTACCCGCAACAGTCCGGTGTTTGCAGCCTGGCGCTGGTCAGGTGAGATCGGCTTTGACAAATATGCCCTGAAAGACTGAACTCACCGCTTGGATTTCACGGCTTTGTTTAGTGACAGTGATCAGTTTCCCGCCAAGAGTTGATGGACCTGCCGTCGGAGTATTCCATGCGTTTCTTTTTAAGTCTGGTCTTTGCACTCGCATTTAACCCAGCTTTCGCCCAGGACCGAAAAGGCAACAACACCGCTGGTGAATGGATCACCACGCACTACAAAACCTTCGGCTTGTGGGACAGCGCCTGTGACAAACGCGAGACGGACGGGGTGTTGGAGCAGCGCTGCTATATCCGCTATGTTGATGTTTACAGCCTAGCTCCCAAATTTGGCGCGGTATTCACTTTTGTCACCCCAGAACCCCAGGGCCACCGGATCGAATTCGGCTTTGAACGCGGCGCGCGATATGCGGAAAATGGATTTCGAATCGAACAATTTGGCGCAATGGTTTGGATGTTGGAAGACCCATGCCTGCGCACGCAATCCTGTGTGTTTAGAATGGACCGAGCAGCAGCAATTATAAAGGAGTTCTGGACTGGTGGTGAATTGGTGCAAGAATTCACTGACCGCCATGGCCAGAACATCGCGTTGTTGTGGGATTTGGATGATTTCGCGGCTGTTCTGGCGGATTTCGAGGCTGAAACGGCCCTAAGAAGACTGCGCTGATCACACGGCCCCTTGCCCGCCCGATGGCAACCCCCTAAAACGCGGTCGATATCTTCCAATCTTGCGGATTTTCCCCGATGACTAACCTTGCCTATGCCGAACCCAAACCCAAAGTGATCGCCGGCGCCAAAAGCGACTGGGAAATTGTGGTCGGGATGGAAGTCCACGCGCAGGTTGCCAGCAAGGCCAAGCTATTTTCCGGCGCATCAACGCAGTTTGGCGCAGAGCCGAATGCAAATGTTTCCATGGTTGACGCGGCGATGCCCGGCATGTTGCCGGTGATCAACGAGTTCTGCGTCGAACAGGCGATCCGCACCGGCCTCGGCATCAAAGCTGAGATCAACTTGTTCAGCCAGTTCGACCGCAAGAATTATTTTTATCCCGACCTGCCGCAAGGCTACCAGATTTCCCAACTCTACCACCCGATTGTTGGCGAAGGCGAAGTGCTGGTGGATATGGAACCCGGCGTTGCGCGCAAAGTGCGGATCGAACGCATTCATCTGGAACAGGACGCGGGCAAGTCGGTGCATGATATGGACCCGAACATGTCATTTGTCGACCTGAACCGAACCGGCGTTGCGCTGATGGAGATCGTCAGTCGCCCCGACATTCGCGGCCCCGAAGAAGCGGCGGCCTATGTCGCCAAAGTTCGGCAAATCCTGCGTTATCTCGGCACCTGTGACGGCAACATGCAGAATGGTAATTTGCGGGCGGATGTCAACGTGTCGGTCTGCAAGCCGGGCGATTACGAACGCTATCAGGAGACCCAGGATTTCGCCCATCTGGGCACCCGCTGCGAGATCAAGAACATGAACTCCATGCGCTTCATGCAGGCGGCGATTGACTATGAAGCGCGACGTCAGATTGCGATACTGGAGGACGGCGGCTCGATTGATCAGGAAACCCGGCTGTACGATCCGGATCGGAATGAAACCCGCTCGATGCGCTCCAAAGAAGAGGCGCAGGATTACCGTTATTTCCCTTGTCCCGACCTGTTGCCGCTGGAGATAGACCAATCCTGGGTGGACAAGATTGCCGCTGGACTGCCGGAACTGCCAGATGCAAAGCGGGCGCGATTTGTCAGCGAGTACGGGATGACCGAATACGACGCCGGCGTGCTGACCGCGGATGTGGTGGACGCGGCGTTTTTTGAAGGTGTGGCGTCGGGGCGTGATGGCAAACAAGCGGCCAACTGGGTGATCAACGAATTGTTTGGGCGGCTGAACAAAGCTGATCTGGGGATCGGTGACAGCCCGGTTTCGGCGGACCAATTGGGCGGCATTCTCGACCTGATCGGCAAAGGCGACATCAGCGGCAAGATCGCTAAAGATGTATTCGAAATCATCTGGACCGAAGGCGGCGACCCGGCGGAAATTGTCGAAAGCCGCGGCATGAAACAGGTCACCGACATGGGCGCGATTGAAGCTGTCGTGGATCAGATCATCGCCGACAATCCTGCGCAGGTGGAAAAGGCCAAAGCCAATCCGAAACTGGCCGGCTGGTTTGTTGGTCAGGTAATGAAAGCCACCGGCGGCAAGGCCAATCCGAAGGCAGTGAACCAACTGGTGGCGAGTAAGCTGGGGCTTTAGAAGCGCCAACCACACGCCAAACGCGAATATTGATCTGATCACAACAACCCCGCTATGCTGTTCGATAAATTCGTTAAGGGACAGTCGCGTGGCCAGAAACCTGTCAAAATTTGCCGAAGGCGTTAAAATTCTCGTCGGTCTGGCCAAGGCCGCCAGCGATCCCACCCTTCTGTCGACGGCGGCCACCGGTGCCTCCACCTTCCTGAGCCTGCAAAGGTTGCTGGCAAAAGCCAAGCCAAGCCTTGGCGGTTTGCTGCAAGATTTGGAGGGAGCGGCCAACGAAACATTTGCGGTTTGGCAGCACGGCATGACGGGCACCCTGCCTGACAAAGCGCCCGAAATATTCCTGCTGATGCTGACCGAAGGCGCCCCCGGCAGCGACGACTTTATGGCCGAGAGAATGCGCGCCGATGCGCTAACCGAGCTGATGATAACAAAGGCGCAGCAAGCCCGAGACTTTGGCGAATTCCACAACCGTCAGATGCTCAACCTGTTTCGTGACATTGTGACACCCACGCTCGACAGGCTGTTGAAAAACAAGAATTTCACCGACGATCTGGACCCGGCCTTCAAAAAAACGGTTCTGGCTGAATTGTTTGACGCCCGCGCCCGCCAGGAACAGACCCTGGCGACGCTTGACGACCTCAGCAACTCTTATGGCAGCCTGGCCAAAGCGCTGGATGACACCCGCACGTTGCACCGGTTTCAGCAACAGGCCATTGCCACTAAATTCGGGCTGAACGACACGGATGATCTGTCGGACGCGAATTTGCAGAAGGTGCTGTTGCTGAAAGCAGACGAGTACCGCGCCAACCTGCAGGAAATAGGTGCGATTCGTGCGCGACACACCGACGCCGATAATCTGAAAGCCGCAGCACACGAAGCCGCTGAACGGTTGGACTTTGACGAAGTCGAAAACCTGTTGTTGATGGTGAATGCCATCGAAATAGAGGAAGCGGCCGAAACCACCGTCATGCGTGCCCGCAACGCGCTGATGCGCGGGCGCGGCGAACAGGCCTATCTGCTGTTGTCCTCCGCAGCGGACAGTTTTGCTGCAGTCGATGCAAAGGCGCGTTTCGAAGCCCGGATGAAATATATGGAAATTCTCTGCAGGCACGGGATGCGCTATGGCGGCATGGGCCTCAAACTCGGCGTTAATATGACCCGCGAAGCGTTGGATTCGATTCAAAAGAAGAGCGGTCCGCAACTCTGGGCGCAAGCCCATAACAATCTCGCCATAGCGCTACAGTCGCAGGGCAACCGTACCGGTGGTGCAGAAGGTGTGGCGCTGATGGCGCAGTCAGTTGAAGCCTTTCAGGAGGCGCTGCGGCTGCGCACCGAGTCATCGGACCCAGAACTTTGGGCAATGACCCAGAGCAACCTTGGCAACGCGCTGCGAAATCAAGGTTCGCGCACCGGCGGCGCAGTCGGGGTGGCTTTGCTGGATCAGGCAGTTGAAGCTCTTCGCGCAGCGTTGCGGGTTTACACCGAAGACAGACACCCGCAGGATTGGGCCGCGACACAAAATAATCTCGCCACAGCATTGTTAGCGCAAGGCATCGGCAGTGCAGACCGGGCAGCACTATTGGCAAAGTGCGTCGAAGCCTTACATTCAGCGCTCAAAGTCCACACCGAAGCGGAGCACCCGGTCGATTGGGCGATGACACAGAACAACCTTGGCATCGCGCTGCGACATCAGGGCAACCGCAGTGGCACAGAAGGTGCGGCGCTGCTGGAGCAATCGGTGGAGGCTTGTCGCGCGGCTTTGCGGGTACGCACCGAAGCTGAACATCCGGTCGATTGGGCCAGAACTCATATCAACCTTGGCAATGCCCTGCGAACTCAGGCCACCAACGCCGCGAGCGTGGCGGAGGCGGCGTTGTTGGCGCAAGCGGTTGAAGCATTTCGCGCGGCGTTGCACGTGTGTACCGAAACTGCGCATCCGGTCGATTGGGCAATGACACAGAACAGCCTTGGCAAAGCACTGCACGAGCAAGGCAAACGCTTCGCCAGTGCCGAGGCTACGGCCCATTTCGTACAAGCAAACGAAGCTTTTGATGCAGCATTGCGCGTGCGCACCGAGGCAGAACATCCGGTGGATTGGGCCAGAACCCAGGTAAATTTTGCGAAATTGCACGAAGCGCAGGCACAACATGACAGTTGCGAAGATCCGCAGAGCGCGATGCAGTCGGCATTGCAACACGTGGAAGCGGCGCTGCGGGTGTTTGATCCCCAACACATGACGCATAATTATCAGATAGCCACAACGCTGCGACTGCGAATTCTTGCGGCAATTGGCGGTTAAACGCATTTGTCACCCCACGGTGGTGATCCGCCCAGCCCAACCAAAACCGGTTGCCCTCTCTGTTCACTTCGGGCAAAACCATACCCTCTAGCTTCTCAGGGTAGCCCAGTTATGCAAACTTACGAGTATAAAGTCATTCCGGCTCCAAACCGGCCGAAACGCTTTAAAGGCGTCAAAGGCAACGCGGCACGGTTTGCCGAGGTTCTGGGCGAGGCGATGAATGATCTGGCGTCAGACGGCTGGGAGTATATCCGCAGTGACTCGATGCCGGTCGAAGAAAAATCCGGCCTGCTGAAGGGTCGCACCGAGAATTACCACACAGTTCTGGTGTTCCGCCGCGCCAAAAGCGAAACCGCGCCGGCCATGGCCGGATATCTGGAAGACATGTCGGAACCGGCGCCACCTGCTCCGCCTCAGGATTTCACCTTTCCGGATGACCCGCCGCTGACCAAAATGGAGCAGGCGGAAAAAGTTGAAGCCGAACCCAAAGCCAGTCCGTTCAGTGATTTTTTCACCAAAGAAGACGCCAAGAATGACGACGGCGGTCCCTTTGGCAGCGAAGAAGAAGACGCGGAAAAACGGCTCTAACCCACGCCGCCCACATCCAGCGCCAGCGCGTGGATTTTTTCCACCATTTCCGCTTTCAGCGCGCCATAGACGGCGCGTTGCTGCGCTATTCGGTTCAGCCCGTCAAAATGCGCTGCCCGGATTTTCACCCGAAAATGTGACTGACCACCCTCTCGATAACCCGCGTGGCCGCGATGTTGTTCACTTTCATCAATAACTTCAATAAGTTCCGGCAGAAATTCTTTCGTCAGCTTGGCCTGAATAGTCTCTCGCATGTTCATTTTTTTCTCTCAATTTGAAAATGCCCCTTGGCGCGGATGCTCATTAGGGTAAACTCCCCCGTCCGAGTCGGAAAGTATCAAGGTTAACTTTATGGTCAGTCGTTCGCCCTTCGAATTTGATATCTCCGTTTCGGCGGATAAGAAGAAGCGCTCGCGTGGGCGACGCGGCATGTCCGGCGCTTTCGATACGTCAACCCGGCAGTGCGATATTGCGGGCTGCGGCGAGCCGGGGAAATATCGCGCACCGAAACATCCGGACAATCTGGACGACTTTTTCTGGTTCTGCCTGACCCATATCCGTGAATATAACGCCAAGTGGAATTTCTTTGAAAACCACTCGGAAGAAGAACTCGAAAAACAATTCGCTGCCGACCGCGTTTGGGAGCGCAACACCAAACCGTTCGGAAAAAACGGCGAAGGCTTGAAGCCCTCGGTCGAGGAAAAAGCCTGGGCGCGGCTCGGCATTGATGATCCACATCAGGTGCTGGGCGAAAACGCCACCCGCAATCCCGGCAGCGCATCCGCCGCCAGCTCACGGCGCCTGCCGCCGGGCGAGCGCAAGGCGATTGATATTCTGGAAGCCAAGGACAACTGGACCAAACCAGAGCTGCGCAAACAGTATAAGAAGCTGATTAAAGAACTGCACCCGGACCTGAACGGCGGTGACCGGTCAGACGAAGACAAACTGCAACAGGTGGTTTGGGCCTGGGATCAGATCAAAGAAAGCAAGTCGTTCAAGGCTTGATGTTATCACAAACGGCGGCCATGCAGGCTGATTTCCAACGTCAGATGCTCACCATAGATTTAATGATTGCACCTACTTCTGAACTATGTTCGGCCCTTTTTGGAAAAATGGCGTGGATTTCGCGCGAAAGTGCCGGGTCATATAGATACCGTGAACCAAGATCATCGCGAAATTCTGGCAACGAATATTCTGGCATGATCGCGACCCCCAAGCCGCTGCGTGCCATATCCAGAATCCATTGTTCGTCATTACTGCGGTGATTGGCGTAAAGATCAATACTCCGCTGGCTGCAAATATCGGTCAGATCATTCCTGAATTCGCAATTTAACCGGTCCAGATAGGGTTCGGTCTTAAGGTCCTGCAAACTTAGCGATGTTTTTTGGTTGAATCGGTGCGCCGGGCTGAACACAAAGGCATATCGCTCTTCATAGAGCTTTGTCTGATCGAATGCAGGTCCCAAATCTCGCGCCGATGCATTGATGATCAGGTCGAAGTCACCCGATTGCAACTTGCTGACGATATGGTTTTCCGGTTCCACGAATAGTTCCAGTTCGGCAACCGGACGTTCCTTTTGAAACCGCGCAATGGACGGCGCCAACAGACGGGACCCGACAGTGTGCATCAGGCCAATGCGAATGGGGATTTTGTCGAGTCGCTCGAACCGCACAGCATCGGATTTTGTGGTCTGGACCTGTTCGTAAATTTGGCGAAGCTTTGGTTCGATCAGACGCCCCAATGCCGTGAGTTGGCACCCGGCCCGGTCGCGCAGAAACAACTCGCCACCCAGCTCGTCCTCCAGCTTTTTAACCGCTTGCGTCAGCGAGGGTTGCGACACGTTTGAATATTGCGCCGCGCGGGTGAAGTTATGTTTATCGCAGACCGCAAGGAAGTAGCGTATTTGATGAATTTCCATGATGGCCTTTCAATAGGCAATACCTATCCTAAAATAGGAACATTGTATTTCTAATATCAAATGTGCCCATGTAATTTGGAAAAGTCAAATTGATACGCATAAGCAGTGTCAATGCATTAAACTCGACATCCCCTCTTAGGAGAACCGATATGAAGTTTATCTCACCACGCATTCACGGCTATCTTGATTACGCAACCGTGGCGGTTTTTGCGCTGGCCCCTGTCTTGCTCGAGCTTTCCGGAGTGCCGATGCTTTTGTCTTATGGACTGGCCGTTGTGCACTTTCTGATGACCATTGCTACCGACTTTTCCATGGGGATGTTCAAACTGATCCCGCTGAAATTGCACGGAATGGTCGAGTTTGCGGTTGGCCTTGCCATCCCGGCAACGCCATTTCTGCTCGGCTTCACCGGCGTTGCGTTTTACTTTTTTCTTTTAGCCGGAATTGCAATTTTCGTCGTGGGGTTGGTCAGCATCTATGAAGAAGAAACGCCGACTTCTGCCGTTTGACGATTAGGCGATACAGGTCGAAACCGAAACGATCCTGTTATCCTAACGCGCCGCCCCGTATCGCCGGGGCGGCGCTCGGCCACAGGCCTCCGACGGCAATTATCCAAGTTGAGGGAACCTCCAAACCGGGTCGTCTGCCGGATCTCCCTGCTGACACCGCGGCCATTAAATCTGCGGTTACATTTTCGGCAGCAGCACCGCATCGATCACATGGATCACCCCATTGGATTGATCCACATCGGCGATGGTGACATTGGCAACAGAACCGTTGCCGTCTTTGATCATCACCACATCGTCTTTGTACATAACAGTGAACTCACAGCCGCCAACGGTTGTCACCATATGCGTTCCGCCGTCGTCGTCGACCATCTTCATGATTGCTTTTGCCATCGCGTCAGCCGCCAGGACATGGCAGGTCAGGATTTTGGTCAACTGGTCCTTGTTTTCCGGTTTCAGCAACATATCGACAGTGCCGTCCGGCAAAGCGGCAAAGGCGTCATTAGTGGGTGCAAAAACAGTAAACGGGCCGTCGCTCGTCAGCACATCCACCAGCCCGGCGGCTTTGACCGCAGCCACCAGCGTGGTGTGATCAGCGGAATTTACCGCGTTTTCAACGATGTTTTTGTCAGCATACATGGCTGCTCCGCCAACCATGGGGTTGTCAGCGGCCCAGGTGGTCCCGGCGACGGCAAATAGGGCGGCAGCAGCGAAGGGTATTGCGATTTTCATAAGTATCTCCTGTTGGTTTCAGCCAAGGCGATTGCCCTGGATGCAGAAGACACGAATGGAGGCGCAAAAAAGTTTCAAAGAGTGAAATTTAAATATCGACGGGGCGGTAAAAAGTCGATTCCTCATGAGAGTCGGCTGGGTTATAATTGTGCATGTTTACTTTACGCGACCGACGGACCGGAGAATTGTTTGATCGCTGGTCCGATTTCGGGGACAAACGTCGGCGCCTGATGGAGCAATCCTGGGCCGGGGTTTTTCGGAACCATCTGCTTGTCGAACTTCCGGTTGACGATCTTTGCCGTCACCTTGATGAACGCATGGGCCGACCATCGAAGGATCTACACGTTGTCATCGGGGTCTTGCTTTTGCAGCAGCTGCACGATCTGAGCGATGCAGAGACCGTCGAGGCCCTGGCCTTCAATATGGCGTGGCACTATGCCTTGGACGTGCGCAGCGAAGCGGACAGCTATTTCTGTGAGAAAACCCTGCGCAACTATCGCCGTCTGTTTATCGAAC
Source organism: Amylibacter sp. (assembly GCA_965237555.1). Taxonomy (GTDB): domain Bacteria; phylum Pseudomonadota; class Alphaproteobacteria; order Rhodobacterales; family Rhodobacteraceae; genus Amylibacter. The sequence continues at coordinate 847,818 of CBDEFU010000001.1, read as the reverse complement.
AAGGTCTCGATGAATTGCTGTTCCGGTGTTTGACGGATCGGCTGGTGCAGGGGTTCTCTGTCGATACCAGCCACCAACGCATGGATTCGACGGCCCTTCGTTCGGCGATGCGGGCGCTGACACGACTTGGTATCGTTGTTGAGAGCATCTCGAAGTTTGCCCGTGAGCTTGAGCGATATCATCCCGGTCTGCACGAGCAGATCAGCAAGGAGGTGATCCGCCGCTATGTCGATCGCGAGGGTAATGGCGCGTTCGCGAATACGGCGCCGAGTGTTTCAAAACGCCGCCTCGGCGAAGCGGGTCAGGATCTCCTAGCCCTGGTGCTGCAATTCCGTGACACGGCGGCGGCAAAGCTTTCCAGTTTTGCGATCCTGGAGAGGGTTCTGCGCGATCAGTTCGAGATCGTTGATGATGAGTGTGGCGATCGTGACGCAACGCGCGCCGCGATTCGAGATCCAAAGGATGTGCCGTGCGATACCGTCGGCAATCCGGCCGACCCGGACGCGAGCTACAACGCGCACAAGGGTCAGGGATACATGGCGCAGATCGTCGAAACCTATTGTGAAGATGACAGTAACGAGGCGGTTGCCGCGACACCGGACCTCATCACCCACGTGGAGGTCCACAAGATGACGGTGCATGACGGCCATCGCTTGGCCGATGCGCTGGATGATCTGAGCGAGCGCGCGCTGACGCCGGCGGTGATGCTGGGTGATTCACATTACGGTTCCAGTGACAACATGGCTCTGACGCGCGAACAGAACATCAATCTCGCGGCGCCCGCGCGACCGCCGAAAGGCGCCGTCTCGGGACGGTTGACGTTGGAGGATTTCACTCTCAACGAAGAAGGCTTGGTCTTGCGCTGTCCCAATAACGTCGAACCGGTTTCAGCCTCGCTCGCCAAAGCCAAGCTGCAGGCCCGTTTCGACCTTTCCATCTGCCAAAAATGTCCCGATATACTGCGATGTCCCGTGCAGGCGGCCAAGCGTGACGGCCAATTTTCCCGCTTTCAATATACCCCGGACAGGGCTGCCAACCAAAAGCGCCGGCTTTATGAACAAAGCGATGCCTTCCGCGACGTCTACAGATGGCGGGCCGGCATAGAAGCGACCATGTCGCGATTAAAGTACCAGATGAACCTGGCTCACCTACGCATTCGCGGCATGCCGGCCATGCGCTACGTGGTCAATCTGCGTGCCCTCGGCCTCAATATCCAACGCTGCGCGGCAATCGCACCATAAAAAACGAAGCCAAGGAGAAGCCAAGGATAGGTAATATCAGGTTTTATCCACCAGCAACGCGGAGACAGGCAAATATTCTTCACCGAACCGCAAAGACCTGTACAAGCACGCCATCGGCCAACAACTTTTTACCGCCCCGTCAAAGTACCAGATGAACCTGGCTCACCTACGCATTCGCGGCATGCCGGCCATGCGCTACGTGGTCAATCTGCGTGCCCTCGGCCTCAATATCCAACGCTGCGCGGCAATCGCACCATAAAAAACGAAGCCAAGGAGAAGCCAAGGATAGGTAATATCAGGTTTTATCCACCAGCAACGCGGAGACAGGCAAATATTCTTCACCGAACCGCAAAGACCTGTACAAGCACGCCATCGGCCAACAACTTTTTACCGCCCCGTCAACCATTGAATTAACTCCCATTTGTCGGCTGCAGCCTCCCCGTTTCTGCTTATGAATTCTCGATAGGAGCTGTATGTAATGATTTCATAAGAAAAAAAGAGAAAAACGAGAGCCAAGAAAAAGACCGTTGTTGCAACGAAAGACCCCAAAAGAAACCTGGCCCCGAAAAATCTTTTTCCAAAAAGAGAATCGAATACCTCAATGAAATTATCGGCCCAATTTGACTCGCCTGCTTCATCGTCGTCTTTGAGTGATAGAAACCAGCGGCGAATTCGGACTTTGGTGGAATCTGCTACACGATTTTCTGCATCGTTGAACATTTTGATCAGCGCGCCCGACATAATAAGTGCCGAAACTATCCAGGCAATAAAGGTTTGATCTCCAATCATGTCCCGTGCTTCAAATGACTATTTCCTTTTGATTATTGCGCGGTTGGCGTGCGGTCGCAAGAGCGGCGGTGAGTATTTGGATTTATGTCGTGCTTGCTACCCATGTCTATTTCGGGTCTGGCGAGAGACTATTTAGGCAAAAAAATGGGCTTGTGAACTTGAACTGACTTGGAATTGTAGCATGATCAGATCCGCAAATCAGATCAAACAAATACTGCCTTAGATCTGCACCTGCAACTGCTCTGCCGCGCGTTGCAGTATGTCCGCGTCCGTATCCCCGATCACCAGATAGCCATAGCCGCCATCGGTCCAGACCGCCGCATTCAACCCGTCGATTTGTTTGACTGCCAGTGCGGTGTCGTCTTTGGCGCTTTTGATCATGCAAATCGCAATCGGAGTACCTTCTGCGTCATTGAACATGAATTGCGCCAGCGGTTTGCCGCGGAACGTCAGGATTTGCCCGCGCCGGTAGGTCAGACCGGCGACCTGCAATTGCGCCAGCGACAGGTCGTGCTCCAGCGCCTTGGCCACGCGCACCACCTCTTTCTCGGCCTGCTCTGGCGTCGGTTTCATGCCCCAGAGCGTGTCGGGATTATACAGGTTCTGATAATTTGCCACCGCCGCCAGCCAGCCAAGCGGGGCCGGTTCGGGGGTCGGAGCCGTGTTGCGGCCAAAGCCGAAGCCGATCACCAGTGCGATGCTGGCCGCGATGGCCAGGTGGATCCAGCGGGTTGCCGGTTTGGGCCGCAGCTCTACGACGTTTGACAGGGCTGGCACTTCAAATACTGGTGCCTGTGCCAACAGCGCATCAAACTCTGCTGTGATCGGGGCAAAATCCACCTGCAGTCCCTCCAGATGCGCCGCCAGTGCCGGGTCATTCTCCAGCGCCGCAGCCACAGCCGCCGTTTCCGGTTCCGGCAGAACGCCGTCCAGAAATGCGATCAGTGTTTCATCTGTGAAGGCCGACATTCAGTCACCCCTTCCACGTGCAGCTGGGGTAACGGAGTCCCCAAGCGATTCATTTATCTTCCGGCGGCTGGTGGCCAGCCTGCTCATGACGGTCCCTATCGGCACCTCCAACAACGCCGCGGTTTCCTTGTAGGAGTATCCTTCCACATACGTCAGAAATACCGCATCTCGCTGCCCTGCGGGCAGAGCCATTACTCTGTCCAACACCTGATTGGCAAAAATATTCGATTCCGCGCCCGGAGCATCCGACGCCAGATCGACCTCTTCAACCGGTTGCAGGCCCTCACCACGCCGCACTTTTTCTGAACGCAACTGATTTTTCCACTGCGAAGACAGGATCGTAAAGACCCAGGCATCCAGCCGGGTTCCCGCCTGGAACTGATGCGCCTTTTCGATCGCCCGCAATGCAGCCCCCTGCGCCAGATCATCCGCCACATCGCGGCGTTTGGTCAGGACAAGCGCAAAGCGCCAGAGCCGGGGATATAGCTCTGACAATCCGGCACGTACTTCTGCTTCGGATTTGCCTGTCATGGCTTTAATCATTGACGGTTCAGGGAATTTCGCAACCCTTATTTACCGCCGCCGCAACACTCCAGATGCAGCCAAACTCCCTTACAAAACTGTAAGATTTCCAACAAGGTCGTGATCAGGTGTGTTTTGATTTGGAAATTGGCTTGGAATAAGCAATCGTGAGACAGCTTTCGAGAGGGGATTGCATATGTACCGCCACAAGACCGAATTGAAATACTCTGATATTACGCCCAAGGAAATGTTCCTGAACCGCCGACAGTTGATGGCTGGCGCTGCGGGTGTTCTGGCGGCTGGCAGCATCGGCGGAGTGGCGGAGGCCAAGTTGCGGTACGTAAAGAGCAAATACTCCACCGGCGAGGAACCGAATTCGTTTGAGGACGTGACCACTTACAACAACTTCTATGAGTTCGGCACCGGCAAATCTGATCCGTCGGAATACGCCCATAGTTTGAATACCGACCCCTGGAGTGTCGAGATCGGCGGTCTGGTAAACAAACCGGGCAATTACGCGCTGGAAGACATCCTCAAAAATGTGACGTTGGAACAACGCATCTACCGGCTTCGCTGTGTTGAGGCTTGGGCCATGGTGGTGCCATGGGTGGGATTCAAACTTTCTGACCTGATTGCCAGGGCGGATCCGCAGGGCAACGCCAAATACGTCGCCTTTGAAACCCTGTTGCGGCCCGAAGAAATGCGCGGCCAGAAAAACCCGTCATTCCCATGGCCCTATGTCGAGGGGTTGCGGATGGACGAAGCTATGCACCCGCTGACGATACTGGCCACCGGGCTCTACGACGAAGAGATGCCAAACCAGAACGGTGCGCCGATGCGACTGATAGTGCCTTGGAAATACGGCTTCAAATCCATCAAATCGATTGTGAAGATCACCCTAACCGCTAAACAGCCGCCGGCGACGTGGAACATCATCAACGCCCGCGAATATGGTTTCTATTCGAATGTGAACCCCGATGTCGATCACCCGCGCTGGACGCAGGCCACTCACCGCCCGATTGGCAAGGGGCTGTTTGCCAGACGTGAACCGACGCTGAAGTTCAACGGTTACGGCGAAGAGGTGGCCAGCCTGTACGACGGCATGGACCTGAAAAAGCTGTATTGAATTGATGACCATTGCTCAAAGTGTAAACTCCGCAACCCGGCGGATACCGGCTTGGCTGCTGTATATCCTGCTGCCAATCCCGGGCCTTTGGCTGTTCTGGCAGGCGGTGCAAAACCGGTTGGGGGCGGATCCGTTGGCCGCCTTAGAAAACGGGCTCGGAGAATACGCATTGCAATTGCTGATCGCGGGATTGCTGGTCACACCAATCCGCAATTTGACCAAGATAAACCTCATCAAGTTTCGCCGCGCCATCGGGTTGATGGCATTCACTTATGTGGTGGCCCATTTCTCCACCTATTTGCTGCTGGACCAGCAACTGTACTGGGACGCGATCTGGAAAGACATCACCAAACGCCCTTATATCATTTTCGGCATGTCGGCGTTTTTGGTTCTGCTGCCGTTGGCGATCACTTCCAACAACCTGTCGATCCGCAAGCTTGGCCCGCTGGTCTGGCGCAAGATTCACTGGGGTGTCTATTTCGCAGCAATAGCCGGGGCAACGCATTACACATTGATGAAAAAAACCTGGCAGTTCGAGCCGTTGTTGTATCTGACGATATTTGTCGTGCTCATCGGCTATCGGTTTATCAGGTTCCGGCGCCGGGCACTGGCCTGATTGGCGTGCAGTCAATCCGCTCAATCGCTCTAAAACTCAAACCTAGGAAGCCAAGGGGCACTGATGGGTTGAAAGTGCCTGCCGCTACACTATGCCGATCAGAATCTGTACCGGCCTTTGATCCAATACATCCTTCCGGTTCCTGCAGTGACAGGGAACCTGATGCCGCCGGGAACGCCGCCGCTGAAATCACCAAGCGGCTCGACTATTGTCACGCCGGCGCCAACAAAGAAATTGGGGTTGGCCTGGAACATTCCATATACGTCCAGCGTTGCTGCAGGAATGGTTCCGTCAGCAACAAAAGAGCCATCCAGACTCAAGTTCAAAAGGCCAAGACCCGGTTCGATGCCAAAGCTGAACCTGTCGCTGATATGGTTTTCGAACTGAATTGAACCGCCGCCGAAAATGTAGCGGATATCGCCTGAGCTGGGCCCCGGAGCACCCCCGGGAAGATTGATGTGGCCGTTGTATTCCTGACTTGCGTAGAACAGCTCAAGGCCAACCGCCGTCTGCCAGCCAAGCGAACTGCCGGAAAAGGATATCGGGTAATTCACGTTGATTGTGATCGCCTGACCTTTTTCGTCCAGCGGACGTTGGCTGAAGTTGACAAAGGTAAGCGCCGGGCCATCGAATATCCCGATACCAACGCCAAAGCGCGGTTGGAAGGATTCGGGGTCGTCACAGTCAGTGTATCGACTGTTGTTGCCAATCGCGGTCGAACTGGACCCGCTCGCGATTGAATCGTCCCCAATCGCGATTGCCTCTGTCCCACTCGCGATTGATGAATCGGACCCGCTTGCGATGGAATCGCTCCCAATCGCGATTGAATCGGACCCAGTATTTGTGCTTATTTCCATCGTACTGCCGTCCGACCCGACTGCCACAAACCCCCCTGAGCATCCGCGAGTTCCAATGTGCGGAAAACGGGTGGGCTGTAAATGGGAAGGAACACCACCATCTACAGAATATTCCGGTTCAAACTCAGCGTCGGTTGTTTGGCCATCGAGAAGTTCCAACTCATTGTTTAGGGCCGCGACCTCACGGCCAATCTCCTCGCGCTTTGCATCTTCCTTGTCAGGGTCCGCAATAGTGCCTTTTTTGGAATTCTTCCGATCAATAATGATAAGTGTGGCCGCCGCGGCGATCTTTCGGTCTGTTAATTTCTTCAGGTCTTCTGTGAGATCTATGGTGTATGAAGCCTGAGCTGCAACTTCTCCTTCCTCGAAAGCAGTGATCCGGTCTAAGTTCGCCTTTCTGCGGGCCTCTAGTGCGATTTCCTGTGGCGTATTAAAATTACGAGAATGCAAATTTCCTCGGGCGAATCGATCGGCATCCCCACGATCGTACCCAAGCTCCCGTCTGGCGAGCGTGTAAAATTCCTGCCCGACTTTTCTTTTCAGGCGTTTGACTTTTCTTCTGAGGCGTTCCTGTTCGGACTGATTGTGGATGAATTTTTCGCGCAGTGCATCTTGTTTTACGCAGATTTTTTTGAGCTTGCGTTCTGCAACAGCGTATTGGCGCTCGATCTCCTCCTGGCTTATCGCCGCCGCCGGGTTCGCAGATATCGCCGTCAAACCAATAGCCCAGATAAGGGCGCAAAAATAAATTGTTGATCTCATCAAACACTTCCCCCCCAAAAAAACTCCCATCAGCCTAAAATTGACCAGGATTTATTGCAAGAAATCATTTAAATCGCAGATCTTGGCTTCGGAACGCAACCTCAAAAGCCTTTGTTGTGTGATTCCTAGTGGCTGAGGCTGCAGGAATCCTTTTCAAAAACGCCCCAAACCTGTGGATAACTCGCCAGATTGCAGTATTGCGGTGACTTCTAGTCGTTTGTGTCGGCTCCCTGAATCAAAGGTGCCCAGTTGATCTGAAAAGCTGCAAACAATAAATTCAGTGAAAACAAATAGTTGCGTCGCATGATGAAAAATCTTGAATTTTCCCAAAAAACCTCTTGCGGACTTCACCGAGTAGGCCTAAACACCGCTTCACCGGAGGCAAGCAGCGACAAACGTTTCGAACTGACGGTGAAAATAGAGATATCGAGCGGCGGGCGCGTCCAGAAAGTTAAGGGCGCTACCATTGCTTTGTGTCTCTGGCTCTTTGAAATTGATGGTATCTGAAGAGATATGTGGGCGGTTTGGTTACGTTTCGACGGACGGACTTCTACATATCAACTTACTAGGTGAACGGCTTCGGCTGTGACCCGATGATGTATAGTCAGCTTCACGTTTGATGTGGTTCTTTGTTACTTTGGTAACTCAGACACAGAAGACAAAAAGTGACCATTACCTGTTTCAGTAAGGCAGGTGATGAGAAACGGTTGCTTCGGCAATCGGTTCAGATGTGCAGAGGTTCGAACGTCAAGGACATGCGAGTAATCGCATTTCAACTTGAGAGTTTGATCCTGGCTCAGAACGAACGCTGGCGGCACGCCTAACACATGCAAGTCGAGCGCTCTAACCACTTCGGTGGGGACGGGAGCGGCGGACGGGTTAGTAACGCGTGGGAACATACCCTTCTCTACGGAATAGCCATTGGAAACGATGAGTAATACCGTATACGCCCTTCGGGGGAAAGATTTATCGGAGATGGATTGGCCCGCGTTAGATTAGATAGTTGGTGGGGTAACGGCCTACCAAGTCTACGATCTATAGCTGGTTTGAGAGGATGATCAGCAACACTGGGACTGAGACACGGCCCAGACTCCTACGGGAGGCAGCAGTGGGGAATCTTAGACAATGGGCGCAAGCCTGATCTAGCGATGCCGCGTGAGTGAAGAAGGCCTTAGGGTCGTAAAGCTCTTTCGCCAGGGATGATAATGACAGTACCTGGTAAAGAAACCCCGGCTAACTCCGTGCCAGCAGCCGCGGTAATACGGAGGGGGTTAGCGTTGTTCGGAATTACTGGGCGTAAAGCGTACGTAGGCGGATTAGTAAGTTAGGGGTGAAATCCCAGGGCTCAACCCTGGAACTGCCTCTAAAACTGCTAGTCTTGAGTTCGAGAGAGGTGAGTGGAATTCCGAGTGTAGAGGTGAAATTCGTAGATATTCGGAGGAACACCAGTGGCGAAGGCGGCTCACTGGCTCGATACTGACGCTGAGGTACGAAAGTGTGGGGAGCAAACAGGATTAGATACCCTGGTAGTCCACACCGTAAACGATGAATGCCAGACGTCGGGTAGCATGCTATTCGGTGTCACACCTAACGGATTAAGCATTCCGCCTGGGGAGTACGGTCGCAAGATTAAAACTCAAAGGAATTGACGGGGGCCCGCACAAGCGGTGGAGCATGTGGTTTAATTCGAAGCAACGCGCAGAACCTTACCAACCCTTGACATAGATATCGAGATTTCTGGAGACAGATTTCATCAGTTCGGCTGGATATCATACAGGTGCTGCATGGCTGTCGTCAGCTCGTGTCGTGAGATGTTCGGTTAAGTCCGGCAACGAGCGCAACCCACGTCCTTAGTTACCAGCATTCAGTTGGGTACCCTAGGGAGACCGCCGGTGATAAGCCGGAGGAAGGTGTGGATGACGTCAAGTCCTCATGGCCCTTACGGGTTGGGCTACACACGTGCTACAATGGCGATGACAATGGGTTAATCCCCAAAAATCGTCTCAGTTCGGATTGGGGTCTGCAACTCGACCCCATGAAGTCGGAATCGCTAGTAATCGCGTAACAGCATGACGCGGTGAATACGTTCCCGGGCCTTGTACACACCGCCCGTCACACCATGGGAATTGGATCTACCCGAAGGTGGTGCGCCAACCTACTTGTAGGAGGCAGCCAACCACGGTAGGTTCAGTGACTGGGGTGAAGTCGTAACAAGGTAGCCGTAGGGGAACCTGCGGCTGGATCACCTCCTTTCTAAGGACGTTCCTAGCAAATCAGCTTGCTGATTTCGTGGAGCACTTAGCAGCTCTCCTTGAGAGAGCATTCAAGCCTTCAAGGCAAATGACCAGACCGTCCTCATATCTCTTCAGTACAGTAATTTCAGGCCACCGGCCTGTTTGGGTCGGTAGCTCAGGTGGTTAGAGCGCACGCCTGATAAGCGTGAGGTCGGAGGTTCAAGTCCTCCTCGACCCACCAAGGCGCAATTCTTTGAATTGCGCGAGGCTTGCGCCTCAGTAGCAGAGCGGCGGTTGAATTTCCGAAGGAAAATCAATGAGAGCGTTTTTCGCCGGTCGTCAAGTTTACCCGACATCTGTGCTTCTCGCGCATTGCTTCGCAATACGCTGCCAGCACTTTGGCAATTTGCTTCGCAAATTACCCTTAGGGGCGTTAGCTCAGCTGGGAGAGCACCTGCTTTGCAAGCAGGGGGTCATCGGTTCGATCCCGATACGCTCCACCAACACTCAATGTTTCACATTGAATGGCCAGCAAAAGCCTCACAGCACAAGCGGCAGATCAATCGCCCAGCGAATGATCAAGAACGCCGGTCCTGATTGTCCTTCTGATCAATCTGTTAAACACACATCGTGTGTTTAAGTGTCTGATCATACAGACAAATTGACATCGTATAGAGAGCATAAATACACGAGACGTAAGTTTTGCGTATTGGCCAGTTTCGACTGGTTAGCAACACATCCCGCAAGGGGTAATCGCAATTTTGTAGGCCGACCAAGCCTCCTAGGCGCGTGTTGTCGTATCACCCTCCAGTGCGTGTGGGTTGAGGCGATATCGTACAAATTTACAGTCTTTCCAAGTCAAATACACTAACCAGTCGCAGCAAGACTAGATCCGCTGCGACACGTTTCAGACTTGTTCTGAAACACTTGGGAATGTGCGTCACCACTACGGTGGTGACTAGAGTTCAATGAGTTGGGTCTAAGAAATTAGACTTAACAGGGATGAATTTGAGCAATCAAAATCATCCTAGAATCTCAAAAACGACGACTTCTGAAACGGAAAAAGTCTTACTTTTTCTGGATCAGATCAAGCGCGAGAAGGGCGTTTGGTGGATGCCTTGGCAGTAAGAGGCGATGAAGGACGTGATACTCTGCGATAAGCATCGGCGAGCTGAGAATAAGCTTTGACCCGGTGATCTCCGAATGGGGCAACCCACTTGATACTCAACTATTGAATGACCTTGTCATTCAATAGCGGGGTAAACCAAGTATTTTTAATCTGAATACATAGGGTTAAAAAAGCAAACCTGGGGAACTGAAACATCTAAGTACCCAGAGGAAAGGAAATCAATAGATACTCCCTTAGTAGCGGCGAGCGAACGGGGACCAGCCGAGCTATGAATGTGACGAGAACCAGTTGGAAAGCTGGGCAATATGGGTGACAGCCCCGTATCGGAAGCATGATTAGACGTATTAAGTAGGGCGGAACACGTGAAATTCTGTCTGAACATCGGAGGACCACCTTCGAAGGCTAAGTACTCCTTACTGACCGATAGCGAACCAGTACCGTGAGGGAAAGGTGAAAAGCACCCCGACGAGGGGAGTGAAACAGTTTCTGAAACCGGACGCCTACAAACAGTCGGAGCACCCTTGCGGTGTGACGGCGTACCTTTTGTATAATGGGTCAACGACTTGGTCTTACTAGCAAGCTTAAGCCGATAGGTGTAGGCGCAGCGAAAGCGAGTCTTAATAGGGCGAATGAGTTAGTAGGATCAGACCCGAAACCGAGTGATCTAGGCATGGCCAGGTTGAAGGTACGGTAACACGTACTGGAGGACCGAACCCACTGATGTTGAAAAATCACGGGATGAGCTGTGCCTAGGGGTGAAAGGCCAATCAAACTCGGAGATAGCTGGTTCTCCGCGAAATCTATTTAGGTAGAGCGTCGTCTGAATACCCTCGGGGGTAGAGCACTGGATGGGTAACGGGGCCCCACAGGCTTACTGATCCTAACCAAACTCCGAATACCGAGGAGTAATAGACGGCAGACACACTGCGGATGCTAACGTCCGTAGTGAAAAGGGAAACAACCCTGACCTCCAGCTAAGGCCCCTAATTCATGGCTAAGTGGGAAAGCAGGTGGGACGACCAAAACAACCAGGAAGTTGGCTTAGAAGCAGCCATCTTTTAAAGATAGCGTAACAGCTCACTGGTCTAATTAAGTTATCCTGCGGCGAAGATGTACCGGGGCTCAAGCCATGAGCCGAAGCTGAGGATGCACTATGTGCATGGTAGCGGAGCGTTCTGTGATATAGAACGCTGCTTCTTTAATACCTTCGGGTGTTACGGAAGCAATGTTCTGACTGTGAAGCCGGCGCGTGAGCGATCCGGTGGAGTGATCAGAAGTGAGAATGTTGACATGAGTAGCGATAAAGAGTGTGAGAGACACTCTCGCCGAAAGTCCAAGGGTTCCTGCTTAAAGCTAATCTGAGCAGGGTAAGCCGACCCCTAAGGCGAGGCCGAAAGGCGTAGTCGATGGGAACCACGTTAATATTCGTGGGCCAGGAGGATGTGACGGATCGAAAGCGTAGTGACCCCTTATTGGATTGGGGCTGCTGCCGGACGGTTCCTGGAAATAGCCCTCCATTAGATCGTACCCTAAACCAACACAGGTGGACTGGTAGAGAATACCAAGGCGCTTGAGAGAACTGCATTGAAGGAACTCGGCAAAATACCTCCGTAAGTTCGCGAGAAGGAGGCCCGGTCAGAAGGCAACTTTTGGCTGGGGGCACAGACCAGGGGGTGGCGACTGTTTACTAAAAACACAGGGCTCTGCGAAGTCGCAAGACGACGTATAGGGTCTGACGCCTGCCCGGTGCTGGAAGGTTAAAAGGAGATGTGAGAGCGTCGAATTGAAGCCCCAGTAAACGGCGGCCGTAACTATAACGGTCCTAAGGTAGCGAAATTCCTTGTCGGGTAAGTTCCGACCTGCACGAATGGCGTAACGACTTCCCCGCTGTCTCCAATGCAGACTCAGCGAAATTGAATTGCCTGTTAAGATGCAGGCTTCCCGCGGTTAGACGGAAAGACCCCGTGCACCTTTACTACAGCTTCACACTGCCAATAGGTCAGACGTGTGCAGGATAGGTGGTAGGCTTCGAACCGGTGACGCCAGTTGTCGGGGAGCCTCCCTTGAGATACCACCCCTGTCTGTCTTATTGTCTAACCGCGGTCCGTTATCCGGATCCGGGACCCTGTGTGGCGGGTAGTTTGACTGGGGCGGTCGCCTCCTAAAGAGTAACGGAGGCGCGCGATGGTGGGCTCAGACCGGTCGGAAATCGGTCGATGAGTGCAATGGCAGAAGCCCGCCTGACTGCGAGTCTGACAAGACGAGCAGAGACGAAAGTCGGTCATAGTGATCCGGTGGTCCCGAGTGGAAGGGCCATCGCTCAACGGATAAAAGGTACGCCGGGGATAACAGGCTGATACTGCCCAAGAGTCCATATCGACGGCAGTGTTTGGCACCTCGATGTCGGCTCATCTCATCCTGGGGCTGGAGCAGGTCCCAAGGGTATGGCTGTTCGCCATTTAAAGAGGTACGTGAGCTGGGTTTAGAACGTCGTGAGACAGTTCGGTCCCTATCTGCCGTGGGTGTAGGAGACTTGATGGGAGTTGCCCCTAGTACGAGAGGACCGGGGTGAACGATCCACTGGTGGATCTGTTGTGGCGCCAGCCGCAGTGCAGAGTAGCTATGATCGGACAGGATAACCGCTGAAAGCATCTAAGCGGGAAGCCCCCCCAGAAACAAGGTCTCCCTTGAGGGCCGTGGAAGACCACCACGTCGATAGGTCGGAGATGTAAGCGCTGTAAGGCGTTCAGTTGACCGATACTAATTGCCCGATAGGCTTGATTTGATCCAGTAAAAGTCAGATTTTACTGTGCTGAAGTCCGGAAAGACTTCAATCCCGTGTATTTAACGATCCCTTCCGGTCCGCCGGATCGGGTCGATCTCAGTTTTTTCTCGGTTTGGTGGTCATAGCACAAGTGAAACACCCGATCCCATCCCGAACTCGGCCGTTAAGCACTGTTGCGCTGATGGTACTGCGTCTTAAGGCGTGGGAGAGTAAGTCACTGCCAAACCTAGTAAAAACTGAGAGCTGCTCTCGATACGATGGAATACAAAAGGCCGCCCTTCGGGGCGGCTTTTTTGCGTTTGTATTGATAACTACGCTTCTTCGTGAAGGCAAGGGCAGCCTTTTTGTTGACGAAACATTAGCCCATTGCGATGATCCCGGGTGTAATACAGATTTCGCCAGGGAGTATTAGGTTAGTGTTATGGCCGATGTTGAATTTGAACGTGAAAAAATACTACTAGAACGAGAGCGAAATGCTCTCTTACGTGTCGGTATGGCAGAAGACGCGCGGGCGAAAGCAGAGGTGGAACTATCAACTCTGCGCGGGAAAAAGAGCTTCAATTGGAATCTTTTCATACCGCTCTTTGTTGCAATAATCGGTGCGACTGCTTCTATATTGGGGACAGCATATTCCCAGTTCAAACAGGCTGATCTTGCTGCGGAGCAAAACAGTAATACACGCGACCTTCAGTTTCTTACTGCGCAACAGGATTTGATTAAACTCGCTGTGACTGCAGAAGAAGAGCGTGCCGACGCCAACATTAGGTTTCTAGTGGACTCTGGCCTCGTCCCCAACTATCAGGATGGGCTCGAGGCGGCAATTGAAGCTGGTCTATCGCTCTCTGCGCCGGCGCCGGAATCGATAGCGAGATCAAATCTGTTTGGTAGTGGGAGTTATCGCCAAGTTCCGATTTCGCGGATCGTCATAAGCGATACATGGACGTACGAAATCCATGAGTCCACGGCTAAAAACTACAACTATGTTATCGATCTCGATGGGTCTGTTGTGGAAACTATTGCGGAAGAACTGAGATCAAGTTGTGCGAAAAGACTGAACCGCGGCACTCTTTGTATTGCGGTTGTTGGCTATTGCTATCCACGTGATTCGGAGAAGTATAAGCCGCTAGCAGACGTGCAAATGCGTTCATTGATTAACTTGGTAAAGAAGAAACTCGACGAGCATGATTTAGCTTCTGGAGCTGTGCACACAAGACTAACCTTGCAAAAAGAACTAGGAATTGCACAGATAAAGAAGTGCTCGAGAATAAACGAAGAAATTGTAGAATTTCGGAAGCTAGTATCTCAGTAATTCACCAGATATTCAATTTACATGAAGTGAAATTGCATCAGAGTGCTCTGTAGGCGGAACATGTCTTTCATGATTTCAATTGGTTAACATATTTCCCGTTGGCATTCTGACGGTTGTTGATCTCATCTCGAACTCTGTCGTTGAGCACTTTTGCTCCGCCGCCAGGCGGATGGTTCCGCCTCTTAAAATGAGGGAGAGTAGGTCGCTGCGAAACCTAGTAAGGAAAAAACAGCTCTCGGAACGATGTAATACAAAAGGCCGACTTTCGGGGCAATTTATTGCGGTTTAAACGCGTAGGGGAGTGCGGCAAATGAATCTAGTTGAGCATATTTAATCAAGTGAATCTCACAATTGACTAATTTCGTATATATGTTAATTAACAATAAAGTAAATTGCTGGAGTCCAACAGATGAAACTGCACATTTTCCCCGCATCCCCCAACGCCCGCAAGGCCATTATGGTCAACGAACACACCGGCTTTGGTGCCGACGTCGCTGTCGTCAACATCCCGGAAGGCGCGCACAAACAACCCGAGTATCTGGCGCTCAACCCTAACGGCAAGGTGCCCACGCTAGAGTATGACGACGGCAGTACGCTGTGGGAGTCCAATGTCATCATCAACAAGATGGCTGGCGAGAAGGAGAGCGAACTTTGGCCTGCCACAAACCAACGCTATGACATCCTGCGCTGGCAGTTCTGGGAAGCCTGCCACTGGACCCCGGCCTGCAACAAATTCATCTCTAAGCACATTTTCAAAAACGACAGCGTGGATGTAGACGCTGCGAGCGCGGAATTTGTCCGGCTCGCAAAGGTGCTTGACGATCATCTAGACGGACGCGCGTGGCTGTCCGGCGACACTATGACCACAGCAGATGTTTCGGTGAACGCGATTCTGTGCTACCGCGCACCGTGCCATTATCCGCTGGCAGGATTTGACAATATCGCCGCCTGGATCGCGCGGATCGAGGCGTTATCCGCCTGGCAGGTCGCCAACCCGCCACCAGAGTCGCCATAATAGGATCTAGTTCAGGTTACATGCATCGCGGGCGCAGACCACTTCACCTGAACAGCGGGTTCGAACCTGCTTCCCAAGCCAGTTCGTCCAAAAACTGCAGAACTGCGGCGCGCATGTTGTTTTTGATCTCTAGCGGTCTCGCCTCCGGCTGATCCATCACCTGAACCTGTTGGGCGCCCGAGTTTGTCTCAACCTGCAGCCGCAGACGTTTGCTCCAGATGTCATTGGACTCGGCCAATGCTTTCAGATTCCGCAGCGGCCTTGGCGCCCATTTCGCAGGATCGCGCCAGTTGGCACGGAAATGCAAATGCGTCGGCGTGCGCTGTTACCCGATCGCCGGAGCACCTCATTTGATGATGATCCGTTTCCACAAATCCCAGTCCCCGGCCTGCTCGACCTCTTCCGGCCACATGCCGGCAAGGCCAAAACATTCACGTCGGTGAACCACACACCCAGCGGGTATAGTGTTGTTTTCAAACATGAATCTCTCCCGCGGAAAGGGGTTCCTCAGATTGGCGTAAAACGGTATCGTCAACCCGTCGTCCTGCGCCCAAAGCGGGCGGCTGGATCCGCCACCGGCCTACCAGCCTTTCATCCCGTTGAAACTGTAGGGGATGTGCGGTGTATCCAGCAGCAGGCGGTATTTGTCCGAATTTGCGTGGTTATAGGCTTTGGTCGGCATGTTCAGGATCACGGCATCTTTGCTTCCGATATTGTGATCCGCGTGCCATACGAATTTTGGAATGCTGACCAGCCGCCGGTTGCTCTCCCCGATCAATAGTTTCGATATCTGCCCGTAGGTGCTGCTGTCCGGATGCACATCGTAAAGCACCACCTCAATTTCGCCTGAGACCACAAAATTCCGATCATCATGTTCCTCGTGCAGCGCCCAGAATTTGACAATCTCCGGGCCGAACGCCGGCGATGTAGACGCTGTGGATCGATTCATCTAGAAAATCCCAGTGTGTGTCCAGAATTTCGCACTGCATGCCACGCGCGTCCGACTGCACCACGGCGTCGTGAATTTGCAAGCCGTCCGGCAACTTGCCGATTGGATTTCCCTCGGCAGTTACCGTTTCATCGTCCGCGATGGCAGCATCCATTGTGGTTTGCAGCAGTGATTTTTCGGTCTTCGTAATGGCACCCCGGTTGAAGCCACAATTCTTCATACAATATCAGGACATTCAACTTAAGAACATTGGAACCGAACCTCTTTTCCACTTGCCGCCACCTGTAAAACCCCTTACATGATCCGTGTTTGGCGCGGGGTGGAGCAGTCCGGTAGCTCGTCAGGCTCATAACCTGAAGGTCGTAGGTTCAAATCCTACCCCCGCAACCAATCAATCTATTGAAATTAAAATGAAATTTCCGTCCTCTACGACTTTTTGCGACCATTTCCTGCAAGAATCAATCTATTCCCAAAAAATCCGGTAATTACAACGTTTTACACAATTTCTTGCATTAACTTACATCGACTACAATAAACTCCGTGTCTCAAAACTGGCACAAAATGCGCCTGTTTGTTCTCCTTAAGTTCCAATGATACAGCGACAGAAACGCCGGATTGAGTATCTAGCGTTACGGCGTTTTTCTATTCGACTCGTGATTCAAACAAAACGATAAACGTCCTAACAAAAAAACATCATTCGAGAGAATGGGAGAATTCGCAAAATCAACTCGCTTCCTTATCCAAAAACTTCGCATCAAGTTGGGCAAAAAACGTTTCCAGCGATGATTTCCTCGCGCAAATCCCAAGCCCTTTCACATGGTGCATCGGTAGAGAACCCGTTTCACAGACGTGATAAACCCGCCTAGTATCCCAACCGCCGTTCTTTGCTTTCCAATTCAGCGCTTTAGCAATTTTGGTAGCACCTATGATCAGATCTGATCCTAAGTCCGTCTCGTCAACACTCATGTTCCAACCTCCTATTTACCCGAAATCGCCGCAGCAATTGTATGCCTGAGATAACTTTCGCCTTTGTTTGAGTTTTGCACCGATCCCTTTGGGCGATGTGCCAATACCGTTGCCAAGATTGAAACATCGTGAATTCCCAAAACCAGCAGCCTGCGAACGAGGCTGATGTCATAGCCAGAACCAGTGGTGTCACCTTTAATTTTGCCATTTCCTTCGTAAAGCGCCCTAAGCTTTTCATCGCTTCGCAGAAGCGTGGTAACGACCTTTGGAACCTCATTGTAAACAGAGATCAGCGAAGCGCCGTACACCGGCGTCAGCGAGCAGCTTGTTGGCTCCGGTTCAGTTTTCAAAGCAAGCAAATGTTCAAGAAGCGCTGCGTCTTCGATACGGGAATTAGCACAGAACTTAGAAATATATCCGACGTCTTTCTTGGCAGTCCCATATATTCTAAGCACCCGTCGCGCGTCATTGATGTTGTCAACTTTGGCTTCAAGGCTTGAAAACTGGACTGAAAAATCGCTCACCAATTCATTTGATCGGCCCCTATTGACTGGTCCAGTTTGAATGTTAGTGCATGATTGGCCTTTGGACCATCGAGATGATGGTTTCGGGCGCTGGCGGGCGGTAGCCCAATGCACTGTGGGGTCGTTTGGTGTTGTAATGTTTCCTCGAAGGAGCTTTCACAGCAATCATGGGTGAATATTTTATGACCTAGCGATTGAGCGTTGCGTGGTCAACTTCCACACCGCGCTCGGCCAGTATCTCCTCCAAGTCACGATATGAAACGGCGTAGCGCACATAAAAGAATACAGCGTGTAAAACCACGTCTCTGGGAAATTGGCTGCCTTTGAAAGAAATCATGTAACGGCATCGCTGTGGTGTTTGCCTAACTGAAGACAATCAGAATTCGCGGCCAAGGTCATCAATGCTCAAAACTTTGCGACAGAACCGATATTAGTCACAGCATTAGCCAAATTCCGTACCTTTAAGGTAAAAATCGCTCCAATCTGACCGTAGATTAAATATCAAATACATTCGCCAAACCTAACATAAATTACACGCCTGGGCCGGTAGAATCTGTCGAAAAATTTCAACAAAAATTGCTATTTATCCACCAACTATAATTAGGCTTGTTTAGGCGAAACATTGGGCCTATTAGAAAAATGCGAGGGCAAATAGCCGAGATTCCAATTAGACTTATGGCCGTATGGACGAAATCTCTAACGAAGACTTGTTGATCCTGCATCAGAATGGAGATGCAGAGGCATCTCGCATCTTGACCTTTAGACTAACGCCAAAAATATTCACGCTAGCAATGCGAATCTTGGGTGACCAGGCTGAGGCCGAAGACACAACGCAAGAGGCATTACTGCGACTTTGGGTTCGTTCAGAAACATGGGAAAGAGAAGGCGCTAAAATTACTACCTGGCTACATCTTGTAGTAACTAATTTGTGCATCGATAGATTGAGAAAAAACAAACTTGTTTCTTTAGACGTCATCAATGAGCCCGTTTCGACTGCACCTTCAGCGTTAGATACGATTCTATCTAGCCACCGGGAACTACAGTTGAACAGCGCCCTACGTTCCTTGCCTGACCGACAAAGAATAGTAGTTATTCTAAGGCATATTGAAGGACTCTCAAATCCTGAGATTGCAAGTATTCTAGGGATTAGTACCATGGCAGTCGAAAGTCTCGTCGCTCGTGGACTGCGCGGGCTTAAGAAAAAAATGAACGTTCAAAAGAGCAAACTGGGGTTTAGAGATGAATGATAAGGATGAAAATGGCGTGGATCTCGAATTTCTTAAGCAGCTGAATGAAGCAGAAATTATCCCGCCTTCGTATGATTTGTTGTCTCGAATAATGTCCGACGCGGACAATGCAAGCAAAGCTCTACAACGCAGAGATGTTGTTGCATCTTATTCATTGCTGGAGATTGCTAAGAGTTGGATTGGCGGATGGCCAGGATTTGCCATCATTACTGCGGCTAGCGTTTTGGGGTTGTGGGTTGGTTTGAATCTACCGACGCATGTTGAAAAAGTCACACCAGCGTACATAGCGGCGATCCTGCATGGACACGATGACTTTGACCTGTTTTTCCACCATGATACTTTTGTTGCGGATGATGAAATATGAGTGTTTTTTCCAGATTGAAGATCAGTAGTTGGCAAACATTGCTGTTGAGAGTGTCTCTTTCAATCAACTTGCTTGTTGCTGGGGTTATTGTGGGCACGGTTATATCGGGCCCTCATGGGGGAACCGACGAGGAATTGGATGCCAAACGTCAACAAGGCACACCCTTTATCACTGCGTTAACAAAAAAGCAGCGTTTTGAACTTGGAGAAAAACTACGCGGCCTCGGTTTTGGACACGACGAAGAGCATGTAAAAATGGGCGTTTCTTCTCGACATGTTATGAAAGTGCTAGCCGCAGACATTTTTGATCTCGATATGTTTATCCAGGCAGTAAAGTCTCACGATAGACTAACAGAGAACAGGAGAGCGACCGTTCAACAGCTATTTATCAAAACTGTGTCAGACTTTGACGAGGCGGAGAGGAAAATGTTCTCTGACCGATTGGAAATTTTGCTCAACGAATTTATTTCTGAATTCATTGAACACTAATCGATTTTCTTGTCTGAATCAGATGTAAATGGCTTTTTTCCTTCATTCCATGGTGAGCGAACGGAAAACTTACTTCTTAAAAAGGCGAACGGACTGATGAAACGTTGTTCGTTGCGGCTCTCGTTCTCGAATTCAAGTATTGTCTCTTGGGTTTCCGTACGGGTCAAAAGTTAGAACTTTGGTCTTGATACTATTTGTAATTCCACAATAGGCCCGCCAGGCCTCCACAAAACCACCATCGAATATCGGAGCCACAATTGGGCCAAGTCGAGCCATTGTTACACTTTTTGCTAGATTTAGCGCGGGCCCCATCGCTTCTCCACCTACTGCAAATTTTTGGTAATAAATGCATGTTCCCTTTTTGAAAGTCTCCGGATATTTTGGCTTTTGCTCCCAAACCACCACATGGCTCCCATCCCTTAAAATTGTGAGTAATGGATTCAAGCAGCCTTCTTCAGTATTGAAGTCTGCCAAAATCTCCTTTCCTTCGCGTTCTCCGGAATGATTGAATTTTTGCCCTCGGACGCTTTCATCTCGAAAATCTCGAGAGCAAGTATACCACTTAATCGCCAAGAGGTGGTCCCAGTTATTCGGGCAGTTTTGCGGCTCAGCTAAGATGTAATCTTGTTGGTTTCATGCCGCCTTTTGGGATTGATCTGTGCCGAAGAATGCGTCGTCGGGGGATCGTTCGTCGAGGGCAGTAAGAGGCCGCTCGGTGTTGTAGAAGCTGATCCAGTCTTTGATCACGCTTTTGGCTTGGAAGCCGTCCTGCAATTCATGCAGATAGACGGCCTCCTGCTTCAGGGACCGCCACAGCCTTTCGATGAAGATGTTGTCGAGATAACGGCCCCGGCCATCCATCGAGATTTTGATTTCTGCCTTGGTCAAAGTGGTGATCCTGGCGGCACCAGTGAACTGGGATCCTTGGTCGGTATTCATGATCTCGGGTTTGCCGTATTTGGCGATGGCCTCTTTCAGGGCCTCAACACAGAAACTGGCGTCAAACGTGTTCGACAGCCGCCATGCCAGCACCTTGCGCGTTGCCCAATCCATGACTGCGACCAGATAGAGGAATCGGCGCCTGACTGGAATGTAAGTGATATCGCTGCACCAAACATGGTTTGGCCGCGTGATCGGGAGTTTTCTCAGCAGGTAGGCAAGTGTTAAACTCTGATCCCCCTTCCCACTAGTTAAAACTTGCAAATAAATTCGACTGAATTGGACGATATCTACGTGGAACGAATGAGACACCGAATATTTACGCCGTGTTCCTGACCGCTGGTTTGAGGTTCCAGTGGCTTCGGCGCCGCGGCTGCATCTAAGGGCAAAACGAGGGCGCAACCGGGACTCAGGCCCTCGTTCGGGGCGTTGCGTTAACGTTGGGTTCGAGCGGTTGTGTGACCTTCGTCCCTGAGGGAAAAATAAGCGACGGGGTGACAGAACCCCGAGTAGTGCTCCTCCGCTTACAAGTTTTCTCTCCTAAGCAGCGAGGGTTGTTGAATAATAATTTGAGTGGTATACTCCTTAAATATCTGTCCCAAAATACTCAATCAGCTAAATTGGTGTACAATATGGAACAGAAGGCAGCCGCCCTTTACGGGGCTTTTGGCTGATCGCAGATGTAGATACTCAAGCGTGTCTGCAAGCCTCTCCACTTCTTCGCGCGATATCAGTGTGCCGCGGCGGCGGTTTAACCATCACAGTCGGATGCAGGCAATATGAGCTTTCGGAAATGAGAGTGATCATCATCCCTCCATGGACCAGTTGTAGCTACGAGCCAAGTGTGTCTGGCATCAATTCTGGATGTATGTTGCTACATCTACAAACAGATTGGCTCAAAAAAGTTGTTCCTGCACTTCCCGAAGAGAAGTATTGCAGCGAGGATTTGCATTTCGGAGCTCAATGTGCACAGCTTACGACAAGCAAGCTTTCATATGAGACCACCTGTGCGTACTTGGAACGGAACGCTGGGACGGATATCGGCGAGACTTGTTCGGAGGAAATTATCGTTGCCGCTCATAAGGCACTTCAATCGTCGAAATACGTCGAAATTCCATCCAATCTACCCACAGCTACAGACTTTCGTATCCGACGCGCGTATTCGTATCTTGAGGACAATCTTGGTCACGAATTCACCTATTCTGACATTGCGTCCCAATCTGGTATTTCCCGGCCGCATTTTTTCAAAAGGTTCAAGCAACAAGCAGGCATGACTCCCAGAGTATTTTACAATGCGCTACGGCTCGAGAAATCATACTATCTCATCGCAGATGGAACGCTAACCCTACAAGAAATAGCACTTGAACTTGGGTTTTCTGCGCAAAGCAATTTTTCCAGGTTTTTTCGGAACCACCAGGGGTTGTCACCAGATCAATATCGGGACGTCCTGCGTGTTGCTTTTAAGCCGACAGAAACACTGTAAGCGTTGCTTGGGGCCCACCTTTCCTCATCATGGTTAATCTGCGGGTCTTTTGGCAACGTTGATTAGCTGAGGAGATTGTCATGAGAGTACATCGGGTGCTACGGATGGAGTCCGTTGCAGGTCATGAGATTTTGGTTAGTGCTGACGGTACCCTGTGGCGAAGATGTACCGGAGCTCGAGCCATGAGCCGAAACTGAGGATGCAGAGTTCGGCAAAAGACAAGTGACTTGGAGTGGAAAAAATGGAATTTGCACAAATGGCGACCAAAAGCGAAAGCAATTTAATCGCCTTTTCAAAGTCAGAAAGGGCGGTTGCTTTGGATCGGTTTCAAGTGTTCGGCGAACGTCGCTCTGGAACGAATTTTGTAGAAAATATTATGAAAAGAAATACTGACCTTCGTTTTGTGACGTTCTATGGTTGGAAGCACGGAATTCCTTATTATCCTGTTTTTCCCGCCTGTTGCCTTTTTTTCATTGTCGTTCGGCATCCGCTAGAATGGGTAAGGAGCTTTTATCGAGGCCCTTACGAAGGAGTTGAGCAAATCATAAAGCTTCCGTTTTCTGAGTTCATCAGATCGGAATGGGAGGGTCACTACCGGCCAGATCCTAGTCCATGGAACGAGCAAGGATATACCGTGGACGGGCGCGTTGGATGGGATGAGCCTTTGCAACTTGATCGCCATCCGATTGAGGGAAGGCGTTTCCATAATGTTATGGAGATGCGCAATATAAAGCTCGCCGGGCAGCTTTCTCTTCTGAAACGCGGTTTAAACGCAGTGTTGATAAGATACGAAGATATGCTTGAACATCGTGAAGCGATTGTTCAGAAGATATCAGATATCTTTTCGGTAAGGCTTCGTCCTGAATTCGATCCGGTTGAGCATACCGTTGGACCTAGATCGTTTAACGACGACAAGATGTCAGCTGATGATGAGATTAACCTGCCCGACCGAAAGTTTATCCTTAGCCAGCTTGATTCAGACGTAGAAGCCTGGTGCGGATACAAAATTTAACCACTCCAGATTAGTTGCTTTTTGCAGAGCTCTGCATGGTAGCGGAGCGTTCTGTGATATAGAACGCTGCTATCTCTACCTTTTTAATATCACGCGACGTGCGATGCGAGGCGAGTAATCGTCCTCAAGTAGCAAAGCGGTAGGACATAAAAGTATCGTAAGCAATGTTCTGACTGTGAAGCCGGTACGTAAGGTCATCAAAATCAAACCAGGGACTCTAGTAAAGCTGGAGGAAATTTGGGGTCAGGTCAAAGTCCGTCCTTTGGTTGGTCGGACTCTTCACAAATTTGGAGGAGATTCAGGCACGCAGGTCACGAAGGCTGTACAGATCCGCCTAAAATCAAATCGCGATGTAGTCTAACGTTACGAAATGCTGATGATATCGTACTTTGCCAGCCACATGCACGACGCAAGTACCTGAGATGGGCTCAGCTGCGGAAACTGAGCGCAAAGTTGAGAGATCGATACAGAAGAGCCTGAACTCAGCAGGCTGACGATATGTTTCATGTCATCTGGCGTACCAGCTATCTGTTGCGAGATATTGCACATCATTTGCTTAAGAATGCTATCAAGATGTTGTGCTGCATCATTGCGGCTTAGAACTACATGCGAACTTGTTGAAACCAATTTGGAGGGGTAGTCGCTGAAGACTTTCAACGGATCGCCAAGCTCTGGCCGAGCCGCCTCAGTCCG
This sequence comes from Amylibacter sp., assembly GCA_965237555.1. GTDB lineage: Bacteria > Pseudomonadota > Alphaproteobacteria > Rhodobacterales > Rhodobacteraceae > Amylibacter. The sequence goes on along the minus strand of CBDEFU010000001.1, from coordinate 823,799 downwards.
GTCACGTCGCGAGCTGGCTGTCGATGTCGCTTCCCTAATGGTTTCTAGCTCCGAAAAGAGCTCTGCATATTTTCCGATGATTTTCTTCCAAGCATAATTCTGCTCTACTCGCATGCGACCTCGGTGCCCCATCTTAAGGCGTCGATCTCGATCAAGGGCGAGCGAGGCAATCGCTTCCGCACATTTTCTAATATCAACCATTGTAACTTGAGCGATTCCATACAAATATATGCTCTCGCTATCGAGATTACTTGTATACCTATCGCTAAGCTGACTACCTATACCGAGGGACGCTTCGGGAAGTGCGGTCGGCACTCGAATTCCTGTTTCGCCATCCAGAACCGTTTCTTTGTACCCATTCCAATCGCTCACTATGCAAGGGAGGCTGGCTCCCATCGCCTCGACGGGAGTTAGTCCGAAGCTCTCCTGCGTATTATCTGGAAGCGACAAAAAAATGTCAGCTGCGTGCCAACTCGTCTCGCTAAGATGCTTATCCTTGCCGTCCACCCAGTGCACCATCACTGACGGCGCGTACTTTTTTGCGGCACTTGTTACTTCCACCTGAGCCATTTTAGCAGGGAGAAACGTTCCCACCATGACCAAATGGAGCTTGGCCCTCCCAGCCAATGATCTTTGAGCATTTTCGACTGACAAAAACAAAGGTATTGGATGTGCCTTAGTGGCTGGATCTATGCGGCCAAAGCTCAGCAGAACGATATCATCCTCAGAGATGCCCCGCGCCTGTCTGAAAGCCTTAGCGGCAACTTTCCTTGCACTCGTGGCATCGAAGTGATCACAATGAATTCCCAACGGTATCACCGGAAGTTCGATAGGCGGTGTGGGTGCATTGATGCCTCTACTCTTTAGGTACTCTCTATAGTTGCCAAAGATATTGTGAATCACTCTCTTTACAGCCTCGGAGCTACAGATCAAGGCATCCCACGGCTGTGTAGGGTCAGTGAAGTAGCGCGACAATGGCAGCGCAGCCTGCAGCGTAGCGACGGTGTGGGTTAGACCAACAATCGAGTATGCATCGTCAGCCAGCATGCGACGCGCCCACGTCTGATCACTCAGCACTGGTCCTGGAAGAAACAGTGCGCCGCTGCGTGACAGCGCCGCCTGATCTCCCAGAGCGATGGTATTTAATGTCGGCGCTGAGTTTTTGTACTGCACCATTTCAAGATGCAATTGGTGTAAATCTGACTCTGATGAAACTGCAAGTGCATAGCTTTCATGATCGACATATCTGCAGACGGCTTCTAGGAAACCGGAGCCTGCAGAACGGCGGCCAAATTTCATGTCATCGACCGAGACGTAGGCTTCGGGATAGGCCGCGATGGCAAACTTAGTCTCTATGCGTTCGACACAATCGTCTTGGGTATCCGGTTCGGGCATAATTTCGAGGTTCAAAGCAGGCACTCCTATCAATCTGGTGGTTGCAGGAAAATGGCGGTCGGAAACCGAGCAAGCAGAGCCTAAAGCCACGGGGCCTCAGATATGTATCCCAGGATATTTTTCTTTCCCAAATTGTTCGACAACTGTTTCGTTATGGCGTCGGCATACTCGGCAACTTAGGATTGCCTGGCAGATTCAAGGCTGACAGTCTGTTGCCTATCAATTCCGAAACCTTGGAACTTGAAAACCGAGTCATATCAGCCTGCGCCTGGTGCCTCATTATCTCCAGCTCATCCCAACTATCCAAGACATTTCGGAGCGTATTTTGATACTCGGATTCACGGATATAGGCCCACTTCATATCTTCTGTCAAAGTTTCCTTGCTAGTACTCGCTACATCGCGCTGAATCGTGCTAAGATCGAAACCCACCGGGAAGGAATTGTTTTTCGTCATGAAATCCATGTTGCCAGAATAGCCTGTCGCGACCGCGACATTGCCGGCAGTCATCGCTTCGGAAAGACCCAATCCCCACGCTTCAGAAAAGTGACTACTTACACAACAGTTACAAACCAAGTGCAGAGCCGACATTACGTTTTCGTCGAAATCATCTCGGACGATCTGCACTCCTGCAGGCATTGACATGGGCCTGCCGAATGATTGATTGACATGAGCGATATCCTTTATAAGAAGATGCACTTTTCCTGACACGACGACACTAGATAGGGCTCGGACTGTGGCAAGAATGTTCTTGCGCGGGTCACTCATACGTCCAATTGTATAGAAGTAAAAAATACCCTCCTTATAGCCGATCCGTTGTTTGAACAAATCCATTGCCTCTGGGGTGGTCTCTATTGGTGGTGCAACATGTGGTATGACGAAGGTATTGACGTTCGCCCGAATGAGGGCTGCTTTCGCGTAGGTCGAGCACGTCCAGACTTCATCGAGGGCTTCTAGGTTGCTGTAGTACATTTGAGGCAGGGCATCGGTTTCCCAGACGAAATACCCGATCACGTATTTGCTTCTGAGAACTGGGTACTCTAAAAACCAATCGTCTATATCGCTGATCAGACCGTGTAAAATAACAACGTCCGCGTCTGCTGGATGTTTAACTAATTCAATACCAAGGCTATCAATGCACTCTTGATAATTCGTCGCTGTTTTCTTGAAGCTGATGTAATCCCTTACAATGTAGCAGATATTCATTTGCGCTCTCTTCCAAATTTCAAGGCCTGTGGCATCCCACAGTGACCTAGGCATCCGTGTTGAGGGTGCCTAACGATCATAGAGCAGCGCTCAGTAAGCTCTTATCCTCTGGTATTTGTTTTTCCCTTCCTGCATCGCGGTGTAAGCCGCGCCCAAAATAGAGACGCCACGATAAGGCGTACATACGGCAGGATAAGTGCAAATCAGGAAGGCACTCTATAACCGACTCATCCATCGCAATGACGGTTCAATTGATTTCCGAGTGCCATCCCAAGAAGGCTAGGAGGCGTAACACCTCGGTTACAAAGCCCCGTCATATAACCTGCTGTAATCTACTCCAAGGAGATCTAAAATGGCTCTTGAATATGACGTCGTAGTGATCGGAGGGGGCACAATTGGCCTGTCTGCTGCATATCACGCCTCCTGTCGAAAAACCACCTCGGGCAATAACTACAGTGTTGCTCTTGTCGACCAATATGACGTCGACAATGATCAAAACAGTTCCAAGGGCTATGAGCGGATGTATCGTATTTTGTACGCCCCCGAAAATAGGGCCCGTCTTGTTGAGTCAGCCTACGCCATGTGGCATGAGATGGAATCGTACACAGGAACCGAGATTCTTGCAGAACGCCCGATGCTGTTTTTTGGCTACCCCGATGCCTCAACGTTTGAAGGCAGCCTTCAGGCAATAGCGGATACCATGGACACTCTTGGTATCCCTTATAACTACCTCGATTCTCCAGCTGCGATCGCCAGTGAATTCAACATGTTCGATCCCAACGGCATGCCTTCGACATATGTTGGTTTGCAACAGAACATGGGCGCAACGATACTGGCGCAACCTTCGTTCACGGCATTCGAGGGCCTCGCGGGTGATAATGGGGTTTCGTTTTTTACAAACTCAAAAGCGACAAGTATTTCACTACTAGGTGCCAACGGCCCGCCATACCTCGTCACCCTTGCCGACGGTACACAGATACAGGCCCAGTACCTTATCATGGCGCTTGGCATCTGGCTGGACAGTGTACTGGCGAGCTTTAACCTGAAGGCATCCAGCACTTGGTCAATATGGACAATGACACTCGGGTATTACAACACCACCCCCACTTATCGTGATACCCTTCCCGTCTGGTACGAATTTGGGAACGCGGACAACGGCCTGTTCTACGGTTTTCAACCTACTGGGCAGGGTCCGGATGACGTTATTGCAAACTACCCCTACTCCGTAAAAATCTCGGCAGATTTCACAAACAACATAACCACCAACGTCACTAACGCACTCAATACGCCACCTGACGCCAATATCTTATCGGACATCACTGATCGGTTGAACACCCTTTTTGTCCCTGAGACGTTTTCTTCGACTACTGCGCTCAGCGACTCGACTGCTGCCTGCAACTATTCCATGAACGGCGATGGAGACATGGTTATCGGAAAAATCCCCAAAAACCCCGGAAGCACCAGCTATTGGGCCAACGCTTCTCTTTTCTGTATGGCTTCTGGGCGTGGTTTCAAGTTCACGCCTCTCTGGGGGAGGGTTCTTGTCGATCTCGCAATAGATGGGGAAACCAGCTATCAGAACGACATAGAACCGTTCAGTCCATCAAGATCGGGCGTTTTTGAATCGACGTAAGTGTCCTGATCTGCCACATGCGACTTGAAGTCTGGTCTTTTTGGCGTCGTTGATCGGCCCTGTCCTCAGATGGGGCCGACAGATCTGTTTCGCTGCAGATCTGCAGGAGTTCGCTTAGCGCAGTGTCATTGGTTAGGTCTTGTTGCGGTGCTCGATCCAAGAATCGTATTGAGAATCACCAGCCCATCGCGATGATGCCGATAGGTGCGTGACATAGTCACCGTTGAATTTTCTATTGTCTAGCAAGGTGATGTCGCGCCCAGACCAGAGTTTATCACGACCATATACAACATTGGCTACATTGGCCCGTAAATCATCATTTGGATACCCATAGACGTCAAGAGGGGGATCCGGCTCGGCAACCCCAAGATACATTCGAATCGCCTCGGTCCAAACGCCCGGGCCGGTGTGATAGTGGACGAAGTGTTCATAGTCTGTGTTGATCCCATCTTTAGCGCGGCGCAGAACCAACTCGATGACCTGGCTGAGCAAAGGGTGCGCCGGAACTGCACTGATCGTCCACTGGCAAAAGTGTATACCCGAAGCGTTTTCTACGCTTGCGATCAGCCCCTTACCTCCCGTGCTCCAATTCTTGATCGGGACGTTGCATACCGTGTCGATATCGGCATACGTGCCACCCCATTTATGAAGAATTGCATATCTCCATAGGTCGGCTTTCATGACCGGCAGCGGAAAACCCAAAAATATCTTTAGTGCATCTTTGCCAAGGTGTTCTGCTACCAAACGTTCAATTTCACGGTCATCTGCCAACTGGTACGTCCAGGCCGGATTCAGCCGCTTCCAAGTCTGTACGCACGGCTTGGCAACACGCGGCAATGACTTTGTCTTGTAAGTCTGCCAAATGCGCTTTGGGATCATCAATCTGTCCTAAACTAGCAACTACATGCGTGATCAATTTTCGAGTTCAAGTCGGCAACTTCGCTGCGACGTCGTGGCAATGTTTCTCTTTGAGTGTACGCCAAGAATCGTAGCCCGACATCTTTGTCCACCGCATAGATGCAAGCATGTGGAGCACCGCATCTTTACTGAGTGTCGAATGTGGGTGAATGTGGATATCCTCTGATCGCCACAATTGCGGCGTGTTGAGTATCGCCTGGGCTCGCCCTGGATTGCTTCGGACAAATCTGGTATTCTGGCTCCGGTCGGCGTTTTGTCTGTCCAGAAAAGAAGTGATGGCATCGGTCCACAGCAAGGGACCGGTATAATAGTGAATCGCGAGTGGGTCCCTGAGATCTATTTTGTCCTTTCCCCGCTCTACAATCAGATCGATCGCATGTTGCAAAACTGGATGTTCAGGGACAGCAGCAATGACCCACTGGCAAAACAGCTCTAAATCATGGGTGTTTTCGACACCTGTCACAAGCCCCCTTGTCCCATCCGCCCAGTGTTCAATCGGAACCTTAGCCGTCGTGTCAATATCAGCATAAACGCCACCGTATTTCAGCAAGACAAGATATCTCCAGAAATCGGCCTTCATTACTGCAAGCGGCAGATTGCAAAATACTGAATACTCTAACTCTGAGCTGTTTTGGCGTACGAAATCCGCGATGCTTTGATCGTCATGGAACTCATAACGCCAACTCGGATTCTGTCGTTTCCAAGACCGCACACAAGGTCGTGCCACACCAGGCAAGGTAGGCGACTTATAAGTCTGCCAAATGATTTTTGGAATACTCACACGGCCGGCAGCCTGTCGTTCAGGCACGACGTTCAGTTAACCAAAGAATTGGTGAGCACAGTCATCAACTGCAAGCGCAGATCAAGGGGTAACTTGATGTGTTCACAATTGGCGAGAAATCGAAGTATTCGATCAAGAGTGATTCCGCTGTGCAAAATGCACCTTCGACCCAGGCCTGATCATTCGAGTATGCCGATCCGGACAAAAACACTTTGTCGGCGCCGTCGGGGGCCGGACTAATAAGTGCCAAGGGTTGCCGTATATTCTGCATCACGTCGCAGATCTCATAGTGGGCATCCCAGGCGTGATATCCGGCTCCGAAGGGATTCAATGACCAATCCATATAGTAGCCTTCAGTTATTGAAGACCGAATTGTGTTGAACCCCGACGACACATGAGCAGTGTTATAGTGGACATGCGCCAGTTGCAACGCCACCATATTTTTCATCTCTTCCGTAATCGGTGTTTTGTTGTAAAGAGGCTGAAAGTCATTCGACTTCGCAACGGTTCTTGTACTACTGGTTGGAATTTCGAACTGTTGCCAGAATGACGTATATCTCATGTCGTCATAACTCGCCAGGATCGAATAGTTTTCGCCAATAGCACTTTCTTCCGGGGTGAAGTAGTAAATCTGCCTCAAAGGCAGGTCCGTGACGGTTGGACCCCATGCGTCTGAGGGAGAGGCCAGATTAGGCGCGTAGGTGCAATTCTGGAACCACGCGGTGTTGCAAGACAATCCGATCTTGTACGAAGGCTGTTCGATAACGGACTCAACATACAGTTTGACCTCGGAATCATTGAGTTGCTGCGCCAACGAATCATCCCTTGCACTCTGCGCGATCAGCTCCACCGAGCGGCGCGGCATACATAGGAAAAGGTAATCTGCGGTGTACTCCTGCTTAATATTGGGGTTTGTAGTACTTTCGCTGGTGACCTCAACACTTTCGGTGGCGGCCAAGTAATCAAAAGAGACAACTCTTTGCCCCAATTTCACTGGATCGGTGTCATTGTTATTGTCAATCACGGCCTGATGAAGGGCGTCGATAAATGTTGTATATCCGCCTTTAAACCTTAGATATTCTACGCTTGCACCGAATTCACCATTGTAAGGTATCGCATCTGCAGCATTCCAGTTAATTACATTCGACTGGTAACCGCCTGCATCAGCACAGTAGTGGTAGGCTTCAATGTCTTCGAAGTAGTCGTATATTAGATCCCAGTATCCAATATTTGATACAATCGCTCCACTGGCACCGGAAGCGTAGACTGAGCTCTTATAGGAGCTCGGAAGTCTCGCGGTTTCAATCCAAACGCACCATTGCGCGCGTGTTCTGTCTTGAGTACCGGCGACGGCCTGCGATAGTTCATTGAACAATGAATCTACAGGCACGCTATTGTAGGACGTATCGTAAGGTACGGGTTGGCTTAGTGTGTCTGTAATACTATTGCTGTAAACCGTCTCACCGCGCAATCGTAACATCCGTACGTCTGACTCAACAAAGTCTACAACTCCGCTCCGATCAAAACTGATTTCATCGATAACTTGTTCTATAACTTGTTGTGTGTTGGCGAACCGCATGCCACCCAGGTCGACATAGTTGCTGTTCGCAAATGTTTGGGTGTGAATTCGTCCCCCGATGCGTTCTGGAGACATTTCAAGGATGGTAACACTGTCGAAATCCGAATTTGAATCTGTCAATAACCGCCAAGCTGTGTATAGTCCGCCTGGTCCGCCACCCGCTATGATTGCGCTACTAGCCATGATGTTTTCCTATCTGATATGGTATCGGCAAGCATCTTGACCTGCCAGTTTTGATCGGATTAGGGCAGATGTTGCTTCCCACCGGCCCGGTGCACTTCAAGATACCCCAGTTGAATTTTGAAATGGAGGTGCGCGCATTGCGACCGACGTGCTACTGGTAATTGGGGCACAATCTTATTAAGTGTAAATATACACATTGACCTACATTGCGTGTTATCCGCCAGTCGGTTTTTGAAATCTACTCAGTTCTGAAAAGTGTCTGGCACAGCGCCAACACCCCCCAACGGTCCATCTTGTTTGGTCGGTTGTGGCAGTGGGAACGCCAAACAATTGATCATTCTGCTATGGTGTACCATCGGGCTTGTCGATCCCGTTAGTCGAACTGCGTAAGAAGTGCAGCTATACGCCCCAGGGTTGCGCTTGAGTCATTTGCCATGTCCTGTCTGAACAATCGAACATCCGGGTAGTGGTCACATTTTTCGGAAGTCTCCCCCCATCGCCAGTTGGGTTTGGCCCCCAACAAGACCCAGGTCGGTATTCCAATTGCGCTGGCCACGTGGACGATATCTCCGTCACTTGCGATAAGTAGATCAACATTCTCCAGTACTGCCGCGTAATTCTCTATCCAGTTGGTGGGGTCCATTTGGTCGTCAACAAAACGAATACAGTCTGACCAACTCTGCGATTTCAATTCCGCTGTCATTTCGCGATCACACAGGCTGATAAGCGAAATATTGTCGACTTGGGCTAGTGACTCTAGCGCATTTGCTTGGATTTTTAGCGACTGCGCCGAACTGCTGGAAAGAGCAATCACCACACGGCGGCCCGGCATGTCCGCAATCCTGCTTCCCCACTCTTTCTTAAGTTTCGGGCCGGCTTCTAGATACGGGCCTGTCGCTGGCCAAAAGGGGCGCTGTTGGCCCAGCAAAAGTGGAAGGGACATCAATCGTGTGACAAGGTCAAAGTTTTCCTGCTTCTCCGATTCACCAATGATCGGGACACCGATCTTATTGTTACTCAGCAATGGTAAAAAGTCGTCACGGACCTCAAGTGCAAAGTCACGACCGAGCACGACGAAACTCTGAAGGTATCGCAGAAAGTGAATGACATCGCCCAAACTGCCTTCTGATGTAACCAAAAGGCGTTTTTTATCGAGTGTCTCGCCACGCCACAGCGGCAAAGCTTGCAAGCGTCGGTGCATAGGCGGTTCGGGCCGACGACCCTCAAAGTTGAGCCATCCTTGGGCGTATTCCCCGCGACGAAGTTGTACAAGTGCCAGTTGCGTCCTCAGCGATCCGTCGCGGGGCATATGCTCCACGCCAGATTGCAATATTCGCTGTGCTTCATCTGATCTGCGCAAAGTGACCAAGACCTGCGCCATGCCAAGAATGTGCATTGGGTTTGCGGGTTCAAAGGTCAGAGCACGTTTGTAATAGTCCTCGGCGTCCTTGTGGTCCCCAGTTTCGTATTTCAGTTTTCCTAGATGATACAGAACGGTGGAGTCATTTTCCTTGATTTCCAATGCTCTCAATAACATTGCTTCTGCTTCAAGGTGGCGCGCACACCCCATAAGAGCGATACCAAGGTTGTTTAGGCATCCAAAATGGTCTTGCAATAGATCAGCGGCACGCTCCAAGCTTATCCGCGCGTCTTCTGGCTGGCCTATAGCAAGCATCAATGTTCCGAGGCTAAGATGCCCATTACCGTTGTCGGGATGATGAACAGTAGCGTGGCGATAGTATTGTTCTGCTTCCGTCATCCGTCGCATCAATTGCATTAGGTTGCCCAGATTCCAATGCGCGTCAAAGTCATTTGCATCAATATCAAAGGCTTGAAGATATGCCGCTTCTGCCTCCGGTACCATTTCCATCTCAAGAAACATATGACCAAGCGTACTGTGAAGGCTTGCATCGTGCTGTACATCATCAATTAGGACATCCAGCCGTTCAAGTGCTTCATCGCGCTGCCCCGTCTCAAATTCAAGTATTGCGAGCAGGTGCTTAGTTGCAACGTTGTTGGGATTGCTGTCAACGTGGTCAATGCAATCGTACTTTGCATCATTGAGATCGCCGGCTTTACACCGCTCCAAGATCGATGCGAGTGGGCTTGCATTCGTGATTGTTTGAGGCAGATGATGAAATGAAAGTGGCATCGCGGATCCGATTGCGGATTTCAGGGACAGGATTTCAGCGAGGGGCGGCCCTTAGTATTAAGACGGGAACTTGATCTTCCGTTTTTCCAGACCAGCCTACTACTAGAGAAGCTAAAGCTGTTATCCCAGCATCTGATTTGTTGCCGAATGACGAATGCAAGTTTTGTAGTCCTCACTCGTCCAGCATCAGAAAACTGGCAAGGTACTCACTAAAATTGAATGTTCAAGCCGTTGCAGATCCTTTTCGCGTCTGTGTCTGAGAGCGCCCGGATGTCCAGCTTGGGTGGCAGTCATTGACTGACGCGCCTGTGGGTCTCTCCACGGTGCCTTTCTGCCAACGAACCCTTCAGACCTTCAACGTTTGGCAAAAGGGCATCTTCGCCGACCTCAACCTATTGTAAAACAATCTCGCCAGTAATCGAAGCTCTGAGGTTTGCTTTCTTTTCAATTTTCGGAGCGCTAAGGCCGGCCGTTCCCTTGTCCAAAACAAATCCCTTGATTTATCCTTGGTGCGCTTCCGAATTTTCCCAAACTATGAACACATCAGCGATCGGAGAATTGCTAATCCACATTTTTGAGCCGTTGAGACGATAGCCGGAATCGGTTTTGACCGCAGTCGTCTTTATCCCGGCAGGATCAGACCCAGCATCTGGTTCTGTCAGCCCAAAGCAGCCGATCCATTCTCCGCTCGCCAGTTTTGGAAGATATTTGTGACGCTGCTCTTCGGTGTCATATGCATAAATCGGATACATGACGAGACTGGATTGAACAGACATCACCGATCTGTAACCGCTATCCACGCTCTCTACTTCCCGCGCAACGAGCCCATAAGTTACATAACTTGAGCCAAGACCACCATATTCCTCAGGAATTGTCGTCCCGAGAAATCCCATTTCACCCATCTCTCGGATTATCTCATGGTCAGTTTCCTCTTTGGAAAAGGCAATCATAAGATTAGGGCTTGAAAATGAGTGAGGAAAATCATATACTTAGGTTTAAAGGAGGACTTCCGATGAACCTGATTTCGATCTTCAAAATGTTTCCCGACCAGGAAGCCTGCATCAGTCATTTGGAGGGGCTTAGGTGGGGCGATGCTCCTCATTGCCCACACTGTGGCGGGGTTCGCGTCGCTCGAAAGAAGGAGAGTTGCCGGATAGGGCGATGGAACTGCCATGACTGCCGCAACAGCTTTAATGTTCTGCAAGGAACGGTCTTTCAGCAAACCAAGATACCTCTTCAAAAGTGGTTTCTGGGTATCGCCTTGATGGTCAACGCCAAGAAAAGCCTGTCCAGTTGCCAATTGGCGCGGGATATAGACGTGACGCAACCCTCATGTTGGTATATGCAGCAGCGCATCAGGGCGGCGATGGCCAGCGAAGATCGGCACTTTCTCAAGGATATCGTTGAGGTAGACGAAACCTACATTGGTGGTAAACCCCGCCGGAACAAGCGCGATGACAACGACCCGCCCAAGAGAGGCCGCGGCACCAAGAAAACGCCGGTAATCGGCGCAGTCCAGCGTGGCGGCAGGGTTGTTGCCCGCGTCGCCAACGACCTGACCGGAAAAGGCATCCTGCGCTTCATCCAGGATACCGTCGATATGAAGGAAACCATCCTCGTAACCGACGAATACAAGGCCTACAACGCGGTTGACGCGATTATGGCCCGGCTCAGCGTCAACCACAGCGAACGGTACGTTGACGGTGATGTACACACCAACACCATCGAGGGATTTTGGTCGCACCTGAAACGGGCCTGGTTTGGCCAGCACCATCACTACGCCAAGGGGTACGTGCCTCTGTACGTTGCCGAGGCGTGCTGGAAGTACAACCGTCGCAAACGTAAGGACGGCTTCGATGCCTTTCTTGCGTCGGCTATCACATAGGAGAAAGAAAATGGCAATGAGCTTAGAAAGCGCTTCCCAATTCATCTACCAAATTCTGAAGAGAGATTTGGAAAGAGTCTCGCCTTTCCGAGCGATCCTCCTTTCCGAGCGCGTCAATTGCACCGGAAAGGAGGCCGCAGATATCCCTCATATCGTCGCGGGTTCCGAGGACAACAATCACTGACAGGATCAGGGCCTTTAGAGCTACAGTGTTTGCATCTGTCTCGGTCTCGAAAACGACAAGTGCCTCAATGATCTTACCATCATCCATGACACTACATCCTACAAGGGACAGTTTTTTTCTTCGGCGATTTCGGCCAAGTGAGCCTGGCGATCCCTCGCCGCAGTCTTTGCTTCTTCAATGTTCTGATAGGTTGCAAGCAAGGCGGGCCAGAAAAATATTCCGGCAGCAACGTTGGTTCCCGTAGCACCCTTTTCCTGTTCGGCGCGTTTTTCAAAATCCTGGGCTTCAAGAAATTGTTCTTTAATCTGATTGCAGGAGAGCTGGTCATCGCCTACCTTCCGAATGTTCACCACCTCCGGTGTGGCGCAAGAAGCGAGAAAAAGGGTTGCGGAAAGTATGACTACTGAACGTCGGATCATCTTGAGTTCCTCTGGCACGGGTGCATAAGGCGCGGAATTTGGAATCAAATGAAGAGCCAGTCAAGCCCTAATCTTATGATTGCCTTGGAAAAAGCCTCAAAGATTCGCGGTGGGAGTTTTTCTTGGGTGTATGAGTTAGCTGACTCCTTGATCATTTTTTCTTCCTCAAGGAGCTGATTTTCCAGAATAAATGGGCCTTCCGAATTGAAGGAAGATAGGGCGGGGGCACTTTGAGGGTCTAGTTCCATAACAGGGTCCGAAAATGAAGGATTGATGAAAGGGCGTATACTCCCTAAGTTATTTTGTCAAAGGGAAATGAGTTCCAAGAATCAGTCCTTAGCAATAAGGCACATGCTTTTGACGGACATGAGCAAACTAGCGTTGAACAAGGAGGACAATGATGGCCAACATGAGCGTGGACTTCTGTGGAGTGAAGTTCAAAAATCCGGTGATTATAGCATCGCTTGAGACCACCAACAGCCCTGATTTGATGAAGCAGTGTTTTGACTACAGTGCATCTGGTGTGATCATCAAAACGCTGACAGACATTGAAGACATGGCGCGTCTGACACAGAATTCCAAGTACTGTGTAATGAACTCAAAAGGTGACATTATTCGCGGTAAGGCGGCGCGTGATTTCGTGTTTTACAGCCGTTCTGGTTATTCAAGCACTTATTATAAGGATTGGATTCCGGACCTCATCGAGACGCAAAAATATGCTGCAGAACGTGGTGCGCACCTGATAGGGAGTGCGGGCGCAAAAGACGTAAACGGGTGGAAGGATATTTGCCGAACTATTGAGGACTGCGGTCTGCCAATGGTCGAGTTAAACTTCGGATGCCCGCACCCTGCAATGATGCCCGGCGTTCACGGTGGGTCAATGATTGGACAGGAGCCCGAAGTTGCCTTTGAGGTCACTCGCCAGGTTTGCGAATCCGTCGATATCCCAGTTGTTGTCAAACTGACACCAGACCAATCGAAACCATTAGAAATAGCTGCTGCTGCAAGAGAGGCTGGAGCCGCTGCTGTTACGGCAGTCAACCGCTATACAGGGTTTGTAGTGGACATTGAGACAGGCCAGCCTCGCATTGGCGGTCCAGCTGGCATTGGCGGGACATGGGTCAAGCCTCTGTCTCTTCGTTGGGTTCACCGCATTCATGAAGAACTTGGGATCCCGATTACCGGTTCTAACGGGATTTTTGATCATAAGGACATCATCGAATTCATCATGGCCGGTGCCGGCCTCGTACAGGTTGGCTCAATCTTGATGGTGAAGGGTGTTAAGTGGTTGCCCAAGATGATCGATGGCCTTGAGCAATTCATGGACGAAAAGGGCTACAAGTCGGTCGATGAAATGATCGGGCTCGCGTCAAAACGGTCAGTCAAAGATTATTCAGAGCAGTTTTCCAAAAACCGCATTCATGCGGTTGTTAATGATGACACCTGCAAAAACCCGACTTGTAACGTGTGCATCCAGGTCTGCTTCTATGAAGCGCTATCACAAAACCCTGAAGGCAAGATCGACGTCCACGTAGACAAATGTATCGGCTGTGAGTTGTGTTTGGATGTGTGTCCATTCGACTCAATTGAAATGAATGAAACCTCACCCATGCAGTTGGAAGAAGGATTCTTCAATATCCCCGAGGCTGTATTCGAGCAGGATAAGTTTTTAACCAACAGGAACAACATGGAGACCATTCGAAAAAGCAGCCCGAAATTTGCAGACGAGCCAGCTGAATAAGGAGACGATCATGGCGATAAACAAAGAACACCGAGAATTTTATCAACTGGACATGGAAAGCGGTTGGGAAACACCCAAAGGCTACCCGTCCGGGATTAAGCAGAAAATTTTATCTGGTCATCTGGATATGGAGAACCGGCAAGGGGGGTGGACACGGTTGCTGAAATTTGAACCGGGAACGTATACCACTGTTCCGTTCGAGCATGACTATTGGGAAGAGGTGCTTGTGCTCACAGGTGATATGTGGGTCGGCAACGAAGGTACTGAAGGCGGCGAGCGTTTTGGCCCATTTACATATTGCTGTCGTCCGCCGCACGTAGCGCACGGGCCTTTCCGCACGGAAGAAGGCTGTTTATTGGTCGAACTGCATTACTACGATCCTCAGTAACGCTCCCAGGGTCGCGGCCCGTCTTTTTTGGAGTTAATATGATTCAGAATATCACTGACTTGTCCCGCAAATTGCAGAGCGGAAAACTCACCAGCCGGAAATTGGTTGAGACGTGTTTTGAAGCAATTTCTTCCGCCGGGGGTGAAGGCGAAAAAATCTTTCTTAGCCAATATCAGGAACGCGCTATCGAAACTGCGGACTGGATCGATCAGGGCCGCAAGATGGGTATGACGCTGCCGGCTCACGCAGGTATTCCAATTGCTGTCAAAGACCTGTTCGATGTGATCGGTGAGGTGACGCGCGCGGGATCGCGGGTGTTGGACGAACTGCCCGCCGCCACCAAAAATGCTGAAATTATCAACCGCCTTCAGTCCGCTGGATTTGTCATTGTTGGAAAGAACAACATGACCGAATTTGCCTATTCGGGGTTGGGTGTGAATGCGCATTTCGGAACCCCGCTTAATCCACATGACGAAAACACACCGCGCGTGCCGGGCGGATCGTCATCCGGGGCAGGGGTCTCTGTTTCGCGCTCATTGGTGCCCGCTGCAATTGGCACAGATACCGGTGGTTCTTGCCGTATCCCAGCCGCATTTTGCGGCATTGTCGGATTTAAACCAACATCAACTCGGGTTCCTAAAAGCGGCGCTATCCCCTTGTCCAAAACATTGGACTGTGTGGGGCCATTTACAACCAGTGTTTCTTGCGCAGCGGTTTTGGATTCTATCCTGTCAGGTGGGATAGGTGACGATGTCGAATCATTCCCCGAAGGTGGATTGCGGATTGGTGTTCTGGATGGCTATGTCACCGAACACATGGACGAGAAAGTTGGCACAGCGTATGAACGTGCTTTGACCCGTTTGTCACAGCGCGGCGTGCGGTTGACCCCTGTTAGCATCCCGCAAATCGCTGAATTGCCGAAAATCAACAGCAAAGGCGGATTTGTGGGCGCGGACGCCTATGCTTGGCACAAAGAGCTTTTAGAAACGCGTTCAGATTTTTACGATCCTTGGGTGCGCGCACGTTTTGACGCTGGCAAGTCCCAATCGGCTGCAGAATACATTGAACTTGGTGAGATACGTCACCGTTTGCGCACACTGGTGGCCGAAAAGCAAGCGTTGTTCGACGCCTTTGTTCTGCCGACAGTTCAGATCGTCGCCCCGACACTGGCAGAACTTGAAGATACAGAAAAATCCAATGCCATCAATCTTCTGTGCCTACGCAATACAGCTGTGGGCAACTTCCTTGACGTGCCTGCTATTTCAATACCGTGCCACGATGCGGAGGAATTACCCGTCGGTGTGATGTTGTTTGGAATGACCGGCGATGATCGTAAACTTTTGTCAATCGCCCGTGGATTGGAGCAGGTCATTCGTTGCCGATAAGAATAGGAAATATCATGTCAGCACAAATAAAAGTCAATGCCCAGTTCACGTCGCAATCGGGAAAGCAGCAACAGGAAATTACGATCACCCGCGCTATTATTGGTGGTTGGACCGGTCGAGACAAGGATGCTTTACAGCACCACATCGACGAACTCGCCAAAATTGGTGTGCAAGCGCCGGAGAAGACCCCAATGTTCTATCGCGTTGGGGTCTCCAGATTGACCACAGCTGGCGCGATCGAAGTGATTGGAGAAGGATCAAGCGGCGAGGTAGAGTATGTATTGATCCAAAGAGAAAATCGAATTTGGGTTGGTGCCGCATCGGATCATACGGATCGTGTTTATGAGCACATGGGTATCACCGTTGCAAAGCAATTGTGTGACAAACCTATTGCAACAGAATTCTGGCCTTTGGACGAAGTGGAAAGCCATTGGGACCAGATCAAAATTCGATCCTACATTCAGGAAGACGGCAAAGAAGTTTTGTATCAGGACGGCAATGTTGCAGGTTTGTTTTCACCTCAGGAATTGCTCGCCCACCTTCGAGAAGAAGGCGATGATCTGCGGGAGGGTGACTTGCTCTTTGGTGGTACGTGCGGTGCGATTGGCGATGTGCGTTACAGCCCGGCATTTCGAATGGAATTGATTGATCCGGTGTTAAATCGCAAAATTGGCCATTTTTATGAGATTATTCCGGTTCCGATAAAAGGATAGCTTTTTCTTTTCAAACTAAACGAAGTATGCCCCCTAAATGGAGGATGAATCATGACCTACATCGTCACTGAGAACTGTATCAATTGCAAATTCCAAGACTGCGTAGCGGTATGTCCTGTTGATTGCTTTTATGAAGGTGAGAACTTTCTCGTTATTCATCCCGAAGAATGCATTGATTGCGGCGTCTGCGAGCCAGAATGTCCGGCGGATGCCATCAAACCCGACACAGATTCCGGATTGGATGAGTGGTTGGCTATAAATACGAAATACTCCGAGATCTGGCCAAATATCAGTGAAATCGGAGATGCGCCGAAGGACGCTGAAGACTGGAACGGCAAGCCAAGCAAAGCAAAGCTCATCTACTGATCACAGGCGAAGAACCGACTGAACCTCACTCTCAAAAGCCGATTTATGATCCGGGTAAAGCTCCGGGCGACGAGTTGGGCTTGAGCTATGAGGTGGAAGGTGCGCGCATCAAAGGGGAAGAACACGAAGAGGGTGAAGCCGTCGTGCTACCGCTCCGGGAACCGCTTTCTAGTGATGGCACAGAAATTGACGGGCTTCGTATTGGATCCGAAGCAGAGAAATAGAAATTGGAACCAATGACCGGTTCCAGAGAGAGAGACAAAAATGACCGGAGCAGCAAAGGACGTGGCGCAGTTGCCTGATGGACAAACGGTCCTGAGCGTCAAACATTGGGACGATCGGCTGTTTTCCTTCCGCGTGTCCCGACCGTCCAGCTTTCGCTTTCGTTCGGGTGAGTTTGTCATGATCGGACTGCCAGGTGAGAACGGGAAACCGCTTCTCCGAGCCTACTCGATTGCATCGCCGTTCTGGGATGAAGAGCTGGAATTCTATTCCATTAAGGTTCAGGACGGGCCGTTGACGTCGATGCTTCAGAAGATTCAGCCAGGCGATCAAGTGATCGTTAAGACCAAATCTACCGGAACGCTTGTGATCGATGCTCTGCTTCCGGGAAAGCGGCTTTGGATGCTTTCGACAGGCACTGGAGTAGCACCCTTTGCAAGTTTGATGAGGGAACCAGAATCCTACGAGAAGTTTGAGAAGGTTATCCTTACACAGACTTGCCGGTTAAACAGCGAGTTGGAATATGGATCTGATCTTGAAAAAAGACTGATGGAGGATCAGCTGGTCGGCGAAGAAGCCCAGCAGAAGTTCGTCCGCTACGCGACGACTATAAGGGAAGCGTCAAAAAGAATGGGGCGGATCACTGATTTGATAAAATCCGGCAAACTGTTTGAGGACCTTGGACTGCCGGAATTGGACCCGGAAGTTGATCGTGTCATGATCTGTGGTTCCATGGCGCTGAACCTGGACATCAAAGAAATCCTAGAAACGCGTGGCTTCAATGAAGGCGCGAACAGTCGGCCCGGCGAGTATGTCATCGAGCGAGCATTCGTTGACTAGGCGGTGCTGATACATCTTTCGACGGGTTGCACAAGCCGAAAGTCCCGCGATTTGGCGGGGCTTACTTATTTCTGACAAAATCGAAAGTGATCATCCTGCGCGAAAAAAAGGCCCGCTATTAGGCGGGCAGTTTAGGGAGAAGTTCAGAGGCCGTAGGCCGTTGTGTAGATATTAACGCCGTCGTCCCTTGATCAGTGACTTCAACACAGCCCATCCCAAAGAGAAAACCCCTATTTTATGAGACGCAGACGTGGCCCCGCCGGACAGCACCGCGTTGCAATTGGCAATGAATTTTTCCAAGAGGAAGTCTACGAACCCAGTTACCAACTCGGGTCTGTTGAACTGAGCAAGCATTCCTTGAATCTGGAACTTGAATTTGAGGGCCACATTCGTGGAGGTGCCGTATGTTTCGGGTACTAAAACGAAATATAATTCGCCTTTGACATTGGATTGCCCACCTTTGTCGGTGCCTTGTCCCAAAAGAAAGCCGGAGTGATCCACTTCATTGGCTTCAAACGTTCCGGAACCGCCAAATTGCGCTTTGATCGGTCCAAAGGCAATTGCTACCGCTCCCTTGAATTTGCCGCCGTCAGACTCAGATAGGTTTGCCCCAGGAACGCATTCTGCGACCCTTTTGACATCCGAGAAAAGTGCCCAAACCTTTTCAAGGGAATGGGCCAGGGCAATGGATCGTTGGACGGCGGTCCATTTTCCGTCGGTTTTCACTGATCCTCTTGGTGTCTGAGCAGCCGGTGCCGGCGTCGATGAAAATTTCGGTTCAAAGGCGGTAAATCCAGTCGTATTCGTCTTTTTGAGGGGCGTTGTGGGGGCAGGGGACAGGCGGTCGCTTTCCAACTGCTCCGCGACATCTGCAATGGCGTGAACTATCCCCTGGTAGCCTGTGCACCGACATAAATTGCCGCTAAGTTCATGCCTAATGGTTGCTTCTGACGGTGAAGGAAATCGTTTTAGAATATCATAGGAAGTTGCAAGCATACCAGGCGTGCAGAAGCCGCATTGCAAGGCATGGTGTCGCGAAAACGCGTCACGGATTTTGTCCATGACTGGATCCTCGGCATATCCCTCGATTGTCTCAATATTTGTGCCATCTACTGATTGAGCGAATGTAATACAGGATCGGATCGGTTTGCCGTTTACCAAAACGGTACAGGCACCACACACACCTTGTTCGCATCCGATGTGAGTGCCCGTCAGATCCAAATGGTCGCGCAATACCTCTGCCAATTGGGTGCGGTCCGTTGCCTGAACCCGGTGCGTTTCTCCGTTCACGGTCAATGTCAGGTTCTTATTCATGCCCCAGTGCCTTCTTAACACAGCGCTGCAAAGCAACAGCAAAGAGATGCAGTTTTACTTGGTCCAAGTCAGGCGAGAGCAATCTTAGCTCGTCCTTGACGGCATCAAGCGAGGGGATTTTTCCGGTTTGGGCCAATTCCCGTGCGAGAGTATCAGACACCAATGGCGCCCCTGCGCCAGCGCCAAAAACAACCCTTGAATACTGTTTGGTTGGATCGGCCACCCAGGCAGCGATTGCGTCGGCAAATTCGCCAACTTTGCGGCAAATTTTGTAGTATCCCCAGACTGTTTGGTCGGAATATTTTGGTACCTGAGCAGAGGTCAAAATTTCGCCTGGCTCAAGGGCTGTGCGGTAAGCGCCTTGCATAAATCCCGTCATAGGAACAGTTCTGGTGACGGCTCCGTCCGACGCGATGACAAGTGTCGCATCCAGTGAGGTCATTGTTGCCACCCAATCTGCGGCAGGATCAGCATGGCATAGGCTGCCGCCCAAAGTGCCTTTGTTGCGCACAGCCCGATAGGCGATTCCCGCAGCAACATAGGGCATCATTCCGCAGCTCGGATCAGGCGTTTTGCCATCTTCGATTTCAGCGTGACGTGTTGCAGCCCCAAAGGCGACATACTCGTTAGTTTCAGTGATATCGCGCAATGTGTTGTTGGTGGAAATTTCCACCAACTTTTCTGGTCGCGCCAACCGCAGGTTCAGCATAGGACATAAGGATTGGCCACCCGCAATTATCTTTGTCTCAGCATCAGTTTCCAAAAGAGCGTCAATTGCGGACACAAGGTTGTTTGGGGTTATTAGATCAAACGCGACGGGTTTCACGCAATCCCCCTTTCAGTTTCAGCATTAGCCAGCAACGCACTAAGGATTTTGTGAGGTGTCGCCGGAAGTTCATTAATTTCAACATTTTGTGGAATGAGTGCGTCATTGATAGCATTCAATATAGCGCCACCTGGTGCTATAGCTGCGCCTTCGCCAGCGCCCTTAATACCATGCCGCGTATAAGGAGATAGAGTTTCCTTATGAAATAGGCGGAAGTGCGGCAGTTCCGCTGGCCCGGGGAGTATGTAATCTGCGAGGGTGGAAGTCAGCGGTTGTCCATTGGCATCGTAAAGAACTTCTTCAAATAATGCAGTGCCAATTCCTTGAGCGGCGCCTCCGTATGTCTGACCTTCCAGTATCAGAGGATTAACACGCTTTCCGCAGTCTTCGAAGACTACGTAATCAAGGATAACAACTTTACCGGTTTCCCTATCCACTTCGACGATCGCGGCGTGAGTTGCATATGTAAAAACACCGGTGTCGATATCGGGCTTGTACCCCTCCGTAACTTCAAGCCCAGCTGTGTCCACATCATCTGGAAGCTGGTCGGGCCGCAGGTACCAGGCCTTGGCGATTGCTGCGAAACTCACACTTGCAGGGCCGTGAAATGCGTGTGCATTCTTCAGTTCAATATCGGACGGTTCGCATTGCAGCAGATGTGCAGCATGTACTTTGATGCGATCTGACAGAACTTCTGATGCTTTAGAGACAGCGCCACCTGCCATCACCATCCCGCGCGAGGCATAGGCCCCAGTAGAATAGGGTGTAGTCCCAGTGTCGCCCATGGTCACATTTACTTGTTTTACATCAACAGTGAGCCATTCGCAGGCTACTTGGGCAAGCGTCGTCTCCAGTCCCTGTCCAAAACTATGATTTCCTGAGCGAACTTCGACAGAACCTGATGGCGTAAGCTTTACCATTGCCTGCTCGTAACCCGGTACTAGTGGTAGGCCCCATGAGGCAAAAACTTTTGTGCCGTGCGCAGATTGTTCTGTGAATGTAGAGAACCCAATTCCCAGGCTGCGACCGCTTTCTCGTGCTTTAACTTGCCTTGATCTAAAATTTTTCAGGTCAATGGCTTTTTCGGCCTGCACAACGCTATCCGGATAGTCGCCACTATCATAAAACTTCCCGGTTACATTGGTGTAAGGCATGAGAGCATCAGGCACTAGGTTCTCTTTCCGGACATCCGCCGGTTCTCGACCAACCGCGCGAGCGATTGCATCAATAGTCAACTCCATAGCAAAACATACGCCCGGACGTGCGACACCACGATAAGGCGTGAATGAAGGCTTGTTGGTTGCAACCGAGTATGTGTTACAACGATACCCCTTTAGATCATAAGGCCCCGGTAGGTTACCCCCGGCCTGCGCTGCTTCCAAACATGCAGTGAATGGCCAGACCGAATAAGCGCCAACGTCGACTGTGATATCCACGTCAATACCGAGCAATCTGCCGCGATCATCCGCGTAGGCTTTGAGTTTGTAGTGATGCTGGCGCGTATTAGCACCCGCCACTAGATGCTCACGCCTATCTTCCGTCCACCTGACAGGTCGCCCGATTTTTTTCGCCACCCATGATACCGACAATTCTTCGGGCTGCAGAACGCATTTATAGCCGAACCCTCCACCAACGTCTGGTGCGATCACCCGAACCTGACCTTGATCCATTTGCAAATACTGGGAAATGCCGGTTCGGATCAAATGCGGAACCTGAGTGGATGTGTAGACGATCAACTGATTTGAGCGGTCATCCCAATAGCTGAGTGTCCCTTTTCCCTCCATCGGGTTCATACATTGTCGCGCGGTCCTGAACTCACGTTCAATAACAACTGAAGCTTCTTGTTTCGCGGTTTCTATATCGCCTTCGAAAGTTGTCTTAAGAAACAGGTTATCACCCCATTCCTCATGGAGGACGGCAGTGCCTGGTTCGCGGGCTTTCAGTGCGTCGATAACTGCAGGTAAAGGTTCGATGTCCACAATAACCTGCTCGGCAATATCCTCCGCTTCCGCGCGTGTCGGTGCAACGCAAATAGAGATGCACTCGCCAACATATCTCACTTTGTTCCGTGCCAAGGGATGGAAGTCTGAAGCTTTGTAGCCAGGCAGCGATGATTCAACTCGTATTGGTAAGACATCATGGAGATCATCGGCCGTAAAAACCTGAGAATGGTGCTTGGATGGCTTCTGAATTGATTGGATGTGTCCATGGGCAATTGGGCTGCGTACATATGCTGCCTCCCAAAGCCGGGGAAATTTCAGGTCCCCGACAAACTTTGCCTTGCCAAGAAGCAAGCGTTGATCTTCTTTGCGTTGAACCCTTGCACCGATTCCTGTTGGCACGCTGAAACCCTTTCAAAGCTAAATCATGACAAATGCATGTAGTACTTCGACAACTTTTAGTTTGCGGGTAACGTAGGCCATGATACAAGCAGTATACTACGTATTTTTATATCTTCAAGACAGTCTTTAGAAGGTAGTATTGCGAAAATCGAATGTACAATCGCGTAGGTGCCCATGGAAAAAGACAATAAGGCCGACTGCCTCAATGAAGATGAACAAAAAAGGCCTGGCAAGGTCCGAAGCAGGCAATATCGAGAGCTATGGTCTCGCCCTGGGTATCTCGTGCGTCGTCTTCACCAAATCCACGTAGGTCTGTTTACTGAGGAATGTGGCGAGGAAGATATTACCCCGATCCAGTTCGGTATGTTGTCGGCCTTAGAGAGCGGTGAAGAAATGGACCAACTTACTTTGTCGACTGCCGTTGGTGTCGACCGTGTGAGTGGAGCAGATGTGATTCGTCGGTTAGAACGACGAGGATTGGTTGAACGAAACCCGTCGGAGCAGGACAAGCGCGCAAAACTGATTAAGATCACTGACGTTGGAAGGGTATATACTAATCATGTTCGTCCGATGATGGCAATGGCGCAGACGAAGCTTGTTGAACCGCTCACTGCTGAGGAGAGAGAAGAATTTTTGCGATTAATCAAAAAGTTAGTGGATGCTAACAACATGGCCAGCCGTGCTCCGATGGGGTCGGCGTAACACAACTTAAGAATGCACATCACAGTTTTTTTGTTTTGTGTGGTCTCGATTGGAGAGAAAATGATTTACCTATGCATATAAACGGAGCATACTCCCTAATGTTAAGAGGGGGAAGACCATGCAGAGGTATTCAAGACGTACAGCACTTCGATTCAATTCGGAGACTAAGTATTGACGTTGTTTGCACAATACTTGGTTACAGGAATTGTAACGGGTTGCTTCCTGATTTTGGCAACAATTGGCTTCTCTCTCACGCGTCGCGTTGAGGGTTTTCTCAACATTGCTCATGCCGAATTGTTGGGGGTTTCGGCATTTGTAACTTGGGGTTTAAACGTAAAGGCGGGATGGCCGTTCCTTCCCTCAGGAATATTTGCAATTTTTTTCACTGCAGTTGTGGGGCTGGCTGTCGGTCGGCTGCTATACGATCCCATACGGAAACTTGGGCCTGCAGTCCTTCTCATCAGTTCAGTCGGCGTCGCATATGTGATCGGTGGCATTGTCGATGCCTTGGTTGGAACGGGCATTAGAACCTTAAACATTCCACTCGCGACAACCTATAAATTCTTTGGCATCCGTATAACCGATTATCAAATGGTCGTGGTCGCGCTTGCTGCATTGACTGGATTATCACTTGCAGTTTTCATGGCGAAAACAAAGACGGGCCTAGCGATCCGAGCGATGGCCGACAACCCCAGTTTGGCGGCGTCGCGAGGCATTGATGTTCTTCAAACATCGCGCGCTACATGGCTACTATCTTCAGGTTTGGCCGGTTTAGCCGGCGTTGTGTTGGCACTTATTGCCACACTATCCACGGACATCGCGTTTCATCAGATTTTGCAAATACTTGCAGTCGCTATCCTGGCTGGGCTTGGGTCGCTCTACAGTGTGCTGCTCGCAGGTTTGATTGTCGGGATTGCAATGGACATTTCAGTGTTCTGGATACCTGCCGGGTACCGTCCTTTGATCGCCTTTGCGGTTGTTATCGTCGTACTTTTGGTCCGCCCAGAAGGTTTGGCCGGCAGAAAGAGCAAATGAACATAGAACAACTGCTCCTCACCGTACTGACTTACGGATGTCTTTATGCAGTGATGACGGTCAGCCTGAATCTGCAATATGCTCGGGGAGGTATGATCAATTTCGGTACAGTAGCCTATTTTGCCGCCGGTGCTTATGCATACGCAATTTTCACACAAGAACCGCCTTCAGGTCTTGACCAATACGCCTTTGGATTTAACGCACCATGGTGGATTGGGTTTATCGCTGCTGGCGTGGCGTCCCTGTTGTTTGCAATTGTTACCGGTTGGCCCACGCTACGCTTGCGCGGAGAATACCTTGCGCTAACAACTTTTGCGTTTGCAGAGGTGCTTCATTCGATCTTTTTGAACGAGCGTCGAATAGGCAATGGTAGTGTGGGATTGTCTAACGTCTATAGGCCTGATTTTTCTTCAATCGGGTTGCCGGAGAACTACGGATTTGCGGGTGCAGCTATATTGCTCCTTCTATTTACGGCACTCCTGTGCCGTCGTGTTCTGGCTTCACCCTATGGCCGAGCCATAGACGCGGTTCGGGATGATGAAACTGCGGCAGAAGCTGTTGGCAAAGATATCAAACGTCTACGCTTTGAAGTTTTTGTGATTTCCGCCGTGCCTATCGGTTTTGCAGGTGCGCTTTATGCAATGATCACCACCTTGGTAAGCCCCGGCCTTTTTACTGCTGAAGTAACCTTTTTCGTCTGGATTGCCCTCGTTCTGGGTGGTGAGCACACGATCAAGGGTGCAATTCTGGGAACGCTTGCTCTGGTGCTGTTCGAAGAGATGGTTCGCTCAATTCATTTTGAAACCGTCAGAGCGGCAGAAATTGCCGCATCAGTCGAACATATCATGACAGGTGCAATATTCATCATGATCTTGCGATGGCAGCCCTTCGACCGCTTCGCTAAAAAGGAAGCAGCGCAATGACCGATAATATCCTAGTAGTTGATAAACTGACAAAGCAGTTTGGAGGCCTAAAGGCAGTTGGAGACGAACAAGGCCTGAACTTCAAGGTCAAGCGGGGCTCTCTAGTCGGTTTGATCGGGCCAAATGGTGCCGGAAAATCAACGACCTTCAACCTGATCTCTGGCGTGCTCGCTCCAAGCTCAGGGAGTGTTACATTCAACGGCAAAGACCTTTCCAATATCAAGTCTTCGGATATAGCGTCCCATGGACTGGGCAGGACTTTTCAAACCCCGAGAGCATTCCCATCGCTGACGGTCTTGGAAAACGTTTTGGTTGGCGCGGACTCTTCTGGTGAACGTCTCGCTCCGGTGTTTTCTGGAAGTTGGCGGGCCTATGACGCAGATCTTAAGTCCAACGCGGCTGAGGTTCTGAAAAAGGTCGGGTTGTACGAGCGAATAGGCGATACCGTTGCCAACCTTTCGGGCGGAGAGCTCAGAATGCTCGAAGTTGCGCGCCAACTGATCCGAGACCCCGAGATTCTCCTGTTGGATGAGCCAACCGCTGGTGTGGATCCGAGCCTTCAAGGGAAACTTAGTTCCATCCTCGTTGAGCTTCACAAGGAAGGGAGAACTCTGATCGTAGTTGAACACAATCTGCACTTTCTCCTGCGCATCGCGGATGTAGTGATCGTTTTGCAGAACGGACAGCTGCTGGCTGAAGGCACTCCTAAAGAAATCAAGAATGACCAGCGGGTTATTGCGGCGTATCTGGGGGACGAATATGCAGCTTGAAGTAAAATCGCTTAAGTCGGGCTACGGCGAAGTTCAAATTTTGCACGGAGTGGATGTCAGCATTCCAGCCGGGGAGATAACCACAGTTCTTGGTGCAAACGGAGCCGGGAAGAGTACATTGATGAAGACTATTGCGGGTCATTTGCCGGTTATGTCCGGAGAAATTCATCACAATGGCTTGAAACAGAATGGCCTCGGCCCGTTACATATTTGTAAGTCGGGTATAGGATTTGTCCCTCAGGAAGCAAATGTTTTTGCCGAACTAAGCGTCAGGGAAAATCTTCTAGTTTCATCTTTCGCGTTTACGGGTGCCGCCGAAAGGGTGGATGAGGTCTTGAGGCGCTTCCCAATCCTTGGGGAACGTGATGATCAACTCGCTTCAACATTATCTGGCGGCGAGAGGCAGACTCTAGGGATCGCTACAGCTTTGGTCGCTGGTCCCGACATTCTAATACTAGATGAACCGACCGCTGGTTTGGCGCCAATCTTCGTTGACAGGATTGTCGGCTGGGTCTGTGAACTTGTGCAAGAAGGAATGGGGGTTGCTTGGGTTGTCGAGCAAAACACTGAAAAAATCCTTACCGTGTCAAAAAACGCATACGTCATTGATGCCGGCAAGAACTCCGCGACAATAGACAGCAAAACTCTTCTGGAACCGGGCCGCCTGGAAGAGGTTTTTTTACAGGTCCATATCTGACAAACACTAGTCCAACTATGGAGGAAAACATGAATATTATTCAAAAGAGGAGTATACTCCTTAAATCTGCTTTGACAGCTACTGTGCTAGCAGCAGGAACACTTACTGCATCAGCTCAAGAAGTAACAGTCGGCGTGCTTGTCCCACTGACAGGAGAGCTTGGAGAGTTTGGCAAGATTGTTGCCAACGCCGTTGAACTTGGTGTTGTTGAAATCAACGCTGCCGGGGGCACTTCATGCGGCCCCATCCGTACTGTCGTCGCGGATACTGGAGGTAACCCAGAGCATGGTATTCGTGAGGCATCAAAGATGATTGAATCTGAGGGTGCAGTCGCAATCCTAGGCCCAACTTCCGGCGTGATGGTTGCACTGGTTGATTTGGCCAAGCGAAGCAAGACCGTTATTATGTCACCTTACGCCGGCACAATCACATTGAACGAATTGGGTGGAGATTATGTGTATCGCACGGTGACTTCCGATTTGGGCGACGGTGCTGCGTCTGGTCTATGGTTGAAAGAGCGCGGATACAAAAAGGTGGCGTTCCTTGTTCAGAACGAAGAGTCAACAATTTCGCCTGCCCAAGTTGCTAGAACAACTCTGGAAGAAGCCGGTATCGAATTGACCGACTTTGTTGTCTATAACCCTGGTCAGCCGTCCTATCAGGCAGAGCTAATCTCGGTTCTTTCGCACGAACCCGACGCAATTTATTTGGCCGGTGGCCAAGAATCTGGCGTAACGGTCATCAAAGAAGCGACGGCTGGCGGTTTTGAAGGTGAATGGCTTTTTACTGCCGATCTTGCCGTGCCTGAGATCTTCGACGCAGCGGGGGCCAATCTTTTGAATGATCGTGCTTATGTTGAATTTGCGGATGCCGATAATTCTTTACCGGAATACCAGGCATTTGAAGCCCTGCATCAGGCAAAAGCTGGCGGAGATCCTGGTCCATTTGCTGCCAACTCGTTTGATATGATCAATCTTGTTTCTCTGTCTCTTGAGGCAAGCGGACAATGTTCGGGCGAAGGTATCAACACTGTCATCCGCGATGTTGCTGATGGTGGTGGCGAAGCAGTGTCTACTTTCGCGGCAGGTAAAGCTGCCATCGAAGCGGGCAAAGACATCAACTATGAAGGAGCATCGGGCCCGCTGGTGTTCGACGAAAGCGGAACGGTTGCTGGTGCCTACACTATTCAGGCAGCTGAAGGCGGTGAGTGGGTAAACACCAAATTCTACCCGGCCAGTGCATTCGAATAGCCTTCGAGTGGCGCACAAGCCTTTGTTTGTGCGCCACAATTTCTTGATTGGTATCAGTTAGGAAGATGTATCAACAGACGACAAATCATGAAAGGAGCTGGAGTAATGACCGCAGGTCTAGGTGCTCTGGCTGGCACA
Organism: Amylibacter sp.; assembly: GCA_965237555.1. Taxonomy (GTDB): domain Bacteria; phylum Pseudomonadota; class Alphaproteobacteria; order Rhodobacterales; family Rhodobacteraceae; genus Amylibacter. Next base: position 795,814 of record CBDEFU010000001.1, on the reverse strand, counting down.
GCTGGCGAATGGATGAAACCTATGCGAACCAGACAGAAGCGCCTCGGCTTCGATCGCAACTCACTGGCCCATCTTCACCTCCGACCACAAACAGGCCAGCGCAGAGAATATTTGCAGCTCGACTTCGGTGCTGGGAGAAAGCCGAACATGGCCGCCTTCACCCGGAACAAAAAAAGCCCAGTCGCCGGACCAAACCAAGGTGCCTACGCTTAGCCCGGTGCCTGGGCCGGTTATCAGACGGGGGCCTTACAAAGCTCAATTGAGGGTAGTGTCGCAAAGTTGACGAGATGCAGGGTTCGCCTACGTTCTGGGCACACTTATCCAGCGAGTTGAGCAAACTGCTCAAATCCGCAAACGTCACCTTTGTGGAATTGCTCTTTGCGGATCATGTTTGCCACTTCAATTCCTTCAAGTGTGGCTGATGCTGATTGAAAAGACCTAAAACCACCCATTAATCGGATGCAGCGTTTGATGAACCTATGGTCTTGCTCAATCATGTTGTTCAGGTACTTGGAGCGGATGATTTGGATGGTTATAGGACAGCCAAACCTTTTCAGGATCTTGTTTACACTCCGAATGCCGGCTCGATTGGCGCCACTTTTATCGATCACGATCTTCTGTGGAACGCCGTTGGCCTCAAGCGCCTTAGCAAAAAACATTGTTGCAGCCTTGGTATTGCGGCGCTCAGACAGCATAAAATCAAGGGTGTTTCCTACCTTGTCGACGGCACGATACAGATAAACCCATTTACCCCGAATTTTCACATAAGTTTCGTCCATTCGCCAGGAACGGCTTGTCGGGCGTTTTCTGGATTGAGCATTCAATGCAATGTCCGGGGAGTACTTGACGACCCAACGGTTCAATGTGGCGTGATCAACCGTAACACCACACTCAGCCAAGATTTCTTCGAGATCGCGATAAGAAACCGCGTATCGAACATAGAAAAAGACAGCGTGCAGGATGACGTCTTTCGGAAATTGTGCGCCCTTAAATGAAACCATTGCTCAATCCCTGTCAGCCAGTTTGTTCTTTAGACTGAGTTAACTTACTGGTTTCCGGCAAACTTTGCGACACTACCGCCTCGAACGCTGCCAACCCGTCCGCATCCCCTGCAAGAACCTGCATACCGCCCAGGTCAATAGGGATAGCCAGCATATGGCCATGGCGCATGTCGATTTCATTCACTTTGCTAAGGGTGTGCTCTCGCTCACCCGGAACTGTGTTCCAATCTTCGTCCACGAAAGGATAAATCAACTGGCCGCCAATTAAGTGATCTTGCATCAACGTACCCATCGTGTTGACGACCTGAAGGCCGCCCTGGGAGTCCAACGCTCCGGCACAGGCCAGCGCGATGTACCACCCCATGGAATTTCCGGTTACGCCGAGGATATCGACCCGATCCCGATCTATGGACAGAAAATCAGAATAGGCACAGGCATAAATTAGCGGAGAAGCATTGTCACCGCGTGTTTGGATGGAGCCTGAAAACCGGGCGGCACTGTCGAGTTCGGTTATGGTCTTTTGGCCAGCTTCCTGCCGATAGGTATCGAACAACGCAATCAGCTCCTTCTGGCTGGCATGATGCCGTTTTAAGTAACCCAGCTCGGCTTTGTTATAAGTCCCGCGCCTGGGGGCAATGACAACCGCTGTCGGGTTCATTGCTTATCCAACAGGTTTTTGGCCGCTTCGACAATACTGTCGCGCGATGGCATTGTTGCAGCGTAAGCGGGTCCGGTGGCGATAAAACTGTCTTCGGCGGTAAGCCGGGAGTTGGGCAAGTCGCTGTGCTCGGCAAGCATGGTCATTAGCGCTTCGGAGTGATTGCCGGAGAGGCGGCATTCATCTACAACCAGCACCTTTTCTGCGCCTTCAAGTGCTGCAAGGATTCCATTGGTTGGCATCGGAACCAGCCAGCGAATGTCGATGATGCGCGTTTCAATACCTTGGATCGCCAACGTTTTGGCTGCCTGCTGGCTCAGATAGTGACCGTTGCCGTAAGTTACGATTGCCAGCGGCCCGTCGCCAGTCACGCCGACGTCACCAAGTGCAGTCCGCTGGTCGGGGGGGATAGAGTTTCATCCAGCCGCCGTCTTTGTCAGTGTGCAGGTCACGCATCGGGTAAAGCGCGATGGGTTCGACAAAAACCGCTACACGCTGTTCTTCACGTGCCAGACGGACGCATTCGCGCAGCATGCAGGCAGCGTCCGCACCATGGGAAGGGCAAGCGACAATTAGGCCCGGGATGTCGCGCAGAACACCCAGCGAGTTGTCGTTGTGGAAGTGCCCGCCAAAGCCCTTTTGATACCCTAGCCCGGCGATGCGCAACACCATCGGGTTAGTGAACTGCCCGTTTGAGAAAAACGGCAGAGTAGCAGCCTCACCGCGCAGCTGATCCTCGGCGTTGTGCAGATAGGCCAGAAATTGAATTTCGGGCATTGGAATAAATCCGTTATGCGCCAACCCGATGGCCAGCCCCAGAATGGATTGCTCGTCTAGCAAGGTGTCAATCAGACGGTCTGGACCAAAGCGGTCGCAGAGTTTTTGCGTTACGCCATAAACTCCGCCTTTGCGACCAATGTCCTCGCCCATCATCACAATCTCGCGGTGTTCCAGCATCAGATCTGTCAGCGCCCAGTTGATCAACCGGTTCATCGGCTGCGGATTTTCCATTTGGTTGAGATCTGTGCCAAACGCTTCAGTGCGGATCGATTCCGACGGGCCGTTAGTCGAAGCGCATTCCCTATGGGGCGGAATAATACTCTTCATGACGTCACCGGCTGTCTGCAGACGGGGACGCGTGACGGCCTCGGCGGCAACCCTTTGGCATTGTTTGTCAGTATCGTCATAAATCGCCAGAGCGTCTTTGGCTGACAGAATCCCTGCATTGATCAAAAGACCTGCTGAATGCAGAAGCGGATCATCGGCTTCCCAAGCTTCGAAGGTTTCTTTCGCCAGATAGGTCTGCTGCACATCAGAGCCGGCGTGGCCATAGAGGCGGACCAGCGACAAGTGCAGAAAGGCTGGCTTCTTATGGCTGCGGACATAGTCCGCTGCTTCGCTGGCGGCATGATAGACGTTAAACAGATCGAGGCCGTTGGCATGGAAATACTTCAGCCCAGGTTTGTTCTGATAATTCGCTGCGACCCAGCCTTTGGGTGTCCGTGTCGAAATCCCGATGCCATTGTCTTCGCAGACAAACAGGAGAGGCAGCGGCACTGACTGATAAGACGTCCAGCAGGCGGTGTTGATTGCCCCTTGCGCGGTCGAATGGTTGGATGATGCATCGCCAAACGAACACATCACCAGCCCGTCGTTTGCCAGAACCTTGTGCTCGGGCGCATGGCGGCAAGCCAGCCCGATGGAATAGGCCGCGCCAACTGCTTTTGGCAGATGGCTGGCGATGGTCGAAGTTTGCGGTGGGATCATCAGGGATTTTGATCCTAAAACCTTATGCCGTCCCCCCGATATTGGATCCTCGGTTGATGTGGCGAAACTGAGCAGCATGTCCCAGGTGGGCGTGGTGCCCGGAACCTGGGCCGAGCGGCGGGTTTGAAAGGCTCCGTCGCGGTAATGGAGGAACGCCATATCCGTTGGACGCAGAGCGGAGGCGACAGCGGCCATGCCTTCGTGGCCGGACGAACCGATGGTATAATATCCCTGTCCGGCCGCCTGCATTTTGCGCGAGGTGCGATCCAGATTGCGGCTCAGGCACTGGGCGCGGTAAATTTCCACCGCTTCTTCTTTTGATAGGAGTCCGTTAACCGGCGCGCCCTTAGGAAACGCCCCGGATATCAGGCGTTTCTGAAACGCCTCGTGTACAATATCAGCCCGGTCCATGGATCACCTTTTGACGATGTGCTGTTTTGAGAACTAGTAAAACGCCTGTAGGCCGGTTTGCGCGCGACCCAGTGTCAGGGCGTGTACGTCATGCGTGCCTTCATAGGTGTTCACTGTTTCGAGATTAACCATGTGCCGCATCACCTGAAACTCTTCACTGATGCCGTTACCGCCGTGCATGTCGTGCGCGTGGCGGGCAATCTCGAGCGCCTTACCACAGTTGTTGCGTTTCATCAGCGAGATCATTTCTGGCGCGGCGTTGGCCTCATCCATCAATCGTCCGATCCGCAGCGAGCCCTGCAGGCCAAGCGTGATCTCGGTCTGCATATTGGCCAGCTTCAATTGAAACAGCTGGGTCTGGGCCAGAGGTTTGTTGAACTGCTTGCGATCAAGTCCGTATTGGCGAGCTGCATGCCAGCAAAATTCAGCCGCGCCCAGCACGCCCCAGCTAATGCCGTATCGCGCGCGATTGAGGCATCCGAATGGTCCCTTCCGGCCTTCTACATTAGGCAACAGCGCGTCTTCGCTAACCTCGACGCTGTCCATAACGATCTCGCCGGTAATCGACGTGCGCAACGACAGTTTGCCGCTGATCTTAGGCCCGCTCAGCCAGCTCATGCCCTTTTCCAGCACAAAGCCGCGTATTTTACCGCCATGGGCCTCGGATTTGGCCCAGACTATAAATACATCTGCAATTGGCGCATTTGAAATCCACATTTTCGAGCCGTTCAGCGCATAGCCGCTGTCGGTCCTTTTCGCGGTTGTTTTCATCCCTGCCGGGTCTGAACCAGCATCCGGCTCGGTCAGGCCAAAACAACCGATCCACTCGCCAGTGGCGAGCTTGGGCAAGTATTTCATGCGCTGCTCTTCCGTGCCAAAGGCATAGATCGGGTACATCACCAGTGAGGACTGGACCGACATCATCGAGCGATAGCCGCTGTCTACACGTTCAACCTCTCGCGCGATCAATCCATAGGTCACGTATCCAGCATCGATGCCGCCGTATTCCTCGGGCACAGTCACGCCAAGCATGCCCATATCCCCCATTTCCTGAAAAATATCCGGGTCGGTCTCCTCATTCGCGTAAGCCTTGATCACCCCTGGTTGCAGTTTTCCCTGCGCGTAGTTACGGGCAGCGTCACGCATCATCCGTTCGTCTTCGCTTAGTTGATCGTCAAGGCGAAACGCGTCTTCCCAATCAAAGTGGGACAGCGCGGGGGCATCTTTGGGTTTGGGCGTCATGGATCAGTCCCTTGGTGTCAGTTGGGTGACGACAGCGGCAATGCGGCGGCAGCCTTCTGTCAGATCGTCGCTCGAGTATGCATAAGACAATCGAAAATATCCTGGCAGGCCAAAAGCGCAGCCTGGTACCAGGGCAACGAGCGCGTCGCGCAGTATATAGCGGCAAAAGTCCCCGTCGCTTTTTATTGTGTCACCGTCTGGTGTGACGAGCCCGAATGTGCCCGTGCAGGATGGGAAAACATAAAACGCACCGCCCGGTGTCTGACGGCTGAGAAGGGCAATGTCATTCAGACACCCGGCCACAAAATCCCGCCGTTTGCGGAGCTCATCGCAGCGTTCCGCCAATACGTCTTGCGGTCCGGTGAAGGCCGCGACTGCTGCCGCCTGGGAAATAGAGCAGGCACCCGATGTGGACTGGCCCTGTATCGCTACCATTGTCCTGATCAATGGTGCCGGGCCGATACCCCAACCAATCCGCCAACCGGTCATGGCATAAGCTTTCGAGACACCGTTTACGATCAGGGTTCGATCAGCCAGATCCGGAGCGGATGCGCGGAACGAAATAAACCGGTCATAAGCAATGTGCTGATAAATTTCGTCGGCGATCACCCAAACGTGCGGGTAGCTGCGCAGAACTTCTGCCAATGCGGCCAGCTCGGCACCGGAGTACATCGCGCCTGAAGGATTGCCTGGCGTGTTCAGCATTAACCAGCGGGTTTTAGGGGTGATGGCCGATGCCAGGTCTTCGGACGTCAGACGAAAGCCGTTGTCTTCGGCGCACTGCATGGAAACCATTGTGGCCTGGCAGACATTAATGATGTCTGCGTAGCTGGCCCAATAGGGTGCCGGTACGATGACTCCGTCGCCAGGATCAAGCGTCGCGAGAAACGCGTTCGACAAAACCTGTTTGGCCCCTGTCGAGACAATAATTTCGTCAATTTCAGGCGAAAAACCGGAGTGCCGAACCACGTCTCTGGCGATGGCCTCACGGAGTGTCGGTGTGCCCTGCGTTGGCGGATAAGTTGTCTCTCCCCCAAGTGCGGCCTGATGCGCGGCTTCGACGATATTTGATGGTGCCGGGAAGTCTGGTTCTCCCGTACCAAAACTCAGAACGTTTTGACCCGCTGCCTTCATAGCCTTTGCCGTTTCTGAAATCTGCACGATTTCCGAATGTTGTAGCGCTGCAGCCCTCGAGGAGCAGCGGAAACTAGATCTAGACGATGAGAAGATCATTACATTTCGCAATCATAAAGCTTTCTCCTTGCCGTCTATATCGCTATTTAGTGGAAGTGGAATTGACGAATCGCAATCACATCATGCAAGAATGAAATGTTATGGCCATACCGCGTCGCTTCTTGCCATCCCTGTCCTGGCTCACAGCCTTTGAGGCGGTAGCGCGAAGGAACTCTGTCACGCAGGCGGCAGCAGAGCTCGATCTTAGTCAAGGGGCGGTTAGTCGGCAAATCCAGAAATTGGAGAATATGCTTGGCATGGAATTATTCATTCGTGAGAAAAAACGTCTGATCCTGACACCTTCTGGTGCGTCTTATGCCAAGGAAGTTCGAGAAGCGATCGGTCAGATTTCGAACGCGACAATTAAAATTCATTCAAATCCCGATGGGGGCGTATTGGAGTTGTCCATCTTGCCAGCGTTCGGCACCCACTGGCTGGCTCCACGGCTGCCGGGATTTCTGGCCGCGAATCCGGGCATCACAATTAACCTTTCCACCCGGACAGTACCTTTTGATTTTACACAGGAACGGTTTCACGCGGCCATTCATTTCGGCTCTGATGACTGGGCGGGTACCGAAACAATTAAATTAATGGACGAAGAGGTCGTACCAGTCGTTTCGCCCGATCTGATCGCGAACGCCGAATTCTTGGTGCCTTTGGATTTGGTTAGTTTACCTCTTTTGCACCTAGAGACCCGTCCGAACGGATGGGCGCAGTGGTTTCAGGCACAAGGGCTGGCGGGGGTGAAATCAGGCGGCATGGGGTTTGACCAATTTGCCACGATGTCAAAAGCGGCGAGTCATGGCATCGGAGTTGCCCTTCTTCCCCGCTATTTGGCGGAGGAAAATCTCGAAAATGGCAGATTTGTGACACTGGAGAATACGCAAACAACGAGCATTGGTGCTTATTATCTGGTTTGGCCGAAATCCCATTCGACCTACCCGCCACTACTAGCGTTTCGGAAGTGGATTGGGCGTCCCCAACAGTGCGAACATGCGAGCTTGCGGACCGCGCTACAGATAGCGAAACCAGAAACTTATTTTGCAGCGACTACCTTCTGCAAAGTTGGAAACCCGATAAACTAACACTCACTCGATGATACCCAGTCAGATCAGGAAGGACATTCAAAATGTGCACGATTGGCGCCGTCAAATTGAACCGCAACGAGTATATCTTATTTAAGAACAAAGATTTTGGTCAGGTTGATTTCGACACCCTCCGTATTCGGAATTGCTGGGGTTGAATATTTTGATAAGACTAATGACAGCCCGGTTGTCTATTCCGGTATGTCGTTTGGGGCAAATGAACATGGCCTGCTTTGCTGTGACGCACATGTCAGTTTCTTGCCGGAAGTCGGTAAAAATTATGACATTCTGGTCGAGGTGTCGCTGACAAAGGGGCGCGACGTTCCCTCAGCGCTGGCTGTACTGGAAACCTACCTTGCAGATACTCCCACTTGGGCTGGCAATCTGGTGCTGAGTGATGGCACCGAAACAGCCTGCGTCGAGGCGCGTGGGACGGAACTGCGCGTCTTGCGCTCAGACAACTATGTCTCAAAAAGCAATCATCAAGACCTGTTCGAAAGCAGCAGGTGCAGGTTGGACTCTTCGTCGACCCGGCTGGCAGATGTGCGCTGTTTGGACGACATTCTAACCCTGTTGAAATCAAATGATCAAGGCGGCACCGGAATCTGTAATCACCTAGCGGGACGCCGCACGGTATACTCCTATATCCTGCACGTAAAAAGTGGTGTGACGACCTTGCATGTGGCAAAGGCATTGCCGTGCCAAACGGACGAGTATCAGCAGCTGGTTGTACCTTTTTCGAGAATGTGGAGCGATAGTGAAGCCAACGCTCTTATCGAAAATTATCCCGGATAGATCAAGCTGGGCAGAAAACACGCTACGGTCTGCTGACGGCTTGTGCATCGACAAATGACAATGCGAACGCCCCGCAAAGTTTTGGGCTTTCGATGCGGGCCAGAGTGCAAGATGTCGGCGTGGGCTGAACGTGGCCCGCGTTGGGAAACCTGACTAGGAGTAAGTGTCTGAAGTCAGCACCTATGGGTCCAAATAGCGGTAATTGATATCCTTGCATTCCTCCAGCGTTCAATTCTGCGCCGTTCTGTGATAGTTAGTTGGGTGTGTACATGTCCCATTTCGATTCCTCTCGTCAGATAAACTACTGTTTTCTAACAAGAGTCGCAGTTGGAAGTAGCGCGCACCCGGGCACATTCAGTGTTGCAATCAAGTTGAAATGCCGCAGTTTGTGCAAAGTAGAAATGTCTCACCTTGGCAAACCGCAGCGCGGCCTGACGGGCCGGAGACGTCAAGGATCGGAGGCCTGTTGGGCCGCGCGTGCAGCTTTAGGTTTGGCCATTAATGGCGGGCGTCCTGGTGGTTTGCGGCCGGTTGGTTGGTAATGAGTGCGCTGTTTGCCAGCGGGCGCCCTTGATGGCGCCCCCTGTGTATCCTGTATTTCTTTTACATAGGCCAAAACAGCGCTGAGGTTCTTGTTCTCTGTGATCGCGGCATGGGTTACGCGCTGATCTTTGTAAAAGAACGTATAGGGCAGGGCAGCGCCCTTCCACTTGATCTCGAGCCGCCCGTCCGGGAAGGCGAACGTATCCACATATTTGCCCACCAGGCTGCGTGTGATATCGTTTTCCTGCAGCATGATGCGTTTACGCTCATAGGAAAACGTGAGCTGCTGGCCCACGTATCTCTGATCGCGAAAACAAAAGACCTCCCGCAGGCGATCAGGTTCAATATTCATTGCCCGATGCAAGTTGTCGATGCGTGCAGGGGTCTTGGCGAACTTTGCATTGTAGCGCTCCGTAAACCCGACAAGGAACAGATTGCCAGCCTCGATGTCAGATACGCCGGCAAGGCGCAGCTCTTTCACTAGCCTGTCCTGTAGCGTTCTGTTGGCACGTTCCACACGTCCCTTGGCCTGGCTAGAGTTTGCGCAAAGAATCTCGATGTTTAACTCATTGAGTGGCGGCCAAATTGCGTCATCCCATGACCGCCTTTGGCCGCCTGATTGGCAACCCGAAATACCGTGTGTTTGTCGGAATAGAACGCAACCGGACGGCCATGGGATGCCAGATAAAGTTCCAAAGCTTCAATATGGGAAAATGTGCTTTCCGATTTTACAAACCTCAATTGCATCAACGTGCTGGTTGCATCGTCGATAAAGACGAGCAGAGTGCAGGTTGGCCCACGTTCCTCAAACCAGCGGTGATCCGAGCCATCAATCTGGATCAGCTCGCCATAACATTCCCGGCGCAAACGAGGTTGATGGAAGCTGCGCCGCTGCTTGCGGGATAACCAGATCCCGGCGTCTTGCATCCATTTGCGCAGCGTCTCGCGTGACACTTTGAGATCATGATCTTCGGCGAGTTTCTCGGCGGCAAAGGTAGGTCCAAAGTCAGCATATTGCTCTTTAACCAAAGTGACTGCGAAATCTCGGATCGCCGGATCAATTCGATTGTTCGACCTCCGGCCACGCGCCTTGTGCCGGGTCGTCGCCGGGCCGTCTGACTGAAACGTCTTAAGCAACCGATGAACCTGCCTGCGGCTCAACCCCAACACATTTGCTGCAGTCACAGCCGTCATTCGGCCTTGTATCACCTGGCTCAGAACCTCAATCCGGTTCAGCTCGCGCTCGCTCATCACAACCCATCCCACGGCCACACTCCAATCCTGCTTGCTCAACAGGGAAGTGTGACACTTCTACTTTGCAGATGTGGGACATTCTAACTTTGCGGGTACAGCATTCACTCCGTTAATCTTTGTTATGTTAGTTAAAGTCCCAAATAGTTTGACCCATAGTCCAATTTTTGTGATCCTAGTGCTCTAATACCGTACAAACTCATGACCCAGATTGCCTTCAAAGTCTCGCCATTCAATTGCAACTGCCCGTTCGGATTTTAAACCACATACGTTTGTCCGTTTGGGATACCAATCGGGAACACCAGCATAGCTGAAACCAGCCCAGAAGAAGTCTCCTTGAGTGCCATATGAACCAATAAGTGTGTTGTCGTATTGTTCACACTCTTGATCGCGGCCAACAATCATCGTGTACTGAATATGGAACACCCGGATCGACCTCACGAAGTCGAATTCTGGCCCGGAAATATCCACATCCGCCTGCCTAAATGCGACCAATTTCTGGACAAGTTGATCTGCAATTCCGTCACCCGAGCGCTGGACGGCTGGCGTAAACTGTGCCCCTGCGCCGTTCTTCACGCCAGCGTTGAGTAGTCTGTTCGAAAACCTGTCCTGTGCCGGCGCTCTGAACGCGACACCCAAAGGGCAGAGCCAAATCTGCAACGGTGGTTCAATTGGCCAAGGTGTAATGCGGCGAATGAACACAGCACGGGCGTGGTTGCACTCGGCTGAGGCTGGCCAGCCGCCAGAAAGACAGAGCAGAATTGCGCAGTCCACGGGATAAGCAATTGCAACCGTTGGCGAAACCACCCCTTCCACTGCTGAAATGCAAAGCGACGCTGCCGCTGCTTTTATCTTCTTAAGCATATTTAAAACCCCTTGATCTTGCTTGTCTTTCAAGTGTTGGTGCCTTCGATAGAACTGAATCTCCCAGAGAGTGTAAGCATCCGTACAAAAATTGACCCAAAAATAGAACAATCACGGGTTGTCCCTTTCAATTGAACACGCTACCCAGCCGATGCTTAAGGCCATCGCATCGTGATAGCGCTTCTTTTTGAGCAAGTACTCCAGTGCGACAACTGCGATCACAGCAATGGCTACTTCATTGGTCAGGGTCGCCAATAACACGCGGTTGGCTACAGCTTCGGGCGTAATGGGCATGTTCTTGAGATAGGGCGTATTGCTACCGTGCAGCCCGCCATTCGTAGCCTCAATGTTGTACTCTACACCCTCTTTGGTCGTGAAGCGTCCAAAAACATGCATCGAAGCCAGCCATTTCGATTTCGACCGTGCTACTCGTAGATCACATCACTGCATATTCCATCCTTCCACATTTTTTCCCGTTCGCCTGTATTCCATTCGTAGAGCCATCCGACGACTTCACGCGATTTTCGGTCCAAGATCCGCTTGATGGCCCATGCTTCTAGTCTTCTGTTACCTACGCTCTTTGGGTATTGCTCCACATCAATGTCCCCCGCGCCTTTGACATCGGAATAATCGCGCTCGCATTCGCTCGATCACTCGCTATAGTTGTAGAGTCACGGAAAACAAACGCACGGTAGGATACGAAGACAGTCGAAACAAAACGAAACAAAGGTCCGTACGTCATTGATAAAGAATGGTAAATATTTTGTCCCTCCGCCGAGCGAAGGTGAAAATTTCAAAGAGTTGTTCATGCGGTTGACAGCAGCGGGCGCAGGTCGGCCGGTAAACAAAGATGGATTTCCCGAAGGCCCTTGGACTCCCGATCTTCTCGCAGAATCGATCTCTGAGTTTGCCGCTAACCCGGGCGGCGTCGATCTTCGAGCAGTTCAAATTTGGTTCCAGGAAAACGACAGAGGGATTGGCATCAACAATATTCGGTGGTTGGCCAGGATATTCGGTTGCAACGACCCAGATGCCACCAGCCAGTGGCAGGCAGCGCTCAGTGCAGCGAATAGGCGACTAGTTGAGAAAAGAAAAGAGGAAGGCTGACAACCAGACGGCGCGACCCTCACCGATAGTGGGCCAAGGTATCGAGACAACAACGCCGACGGTGATCGCGCCAATTGTCGTCACCAAAGAGCCGATTTGGCATTTCAATTTGGCGAAAAGAACAGAGGCGCTTTTTGGTAATCAAAGCTCTTTGGCTTTGCCGGTCGTAGTGTTTTCCGCTGCAACGGCTCTTGGATTGATCGCGTTTACACTGAATATTCACAGTGTTGTTTTCATGCCTGCCAGTGGTCTGGCGAAACAAGTTGGTTTTTTGTGGGCACCGAACTGGACGATCGTATTCTTGGTTATTCTACCAATGTACTTAGCGTTGTTGATTGATTTGGTAAGATGCTGGAAAGTAGAGTGGCGCAGTAGGCTTTTGGCAGTCCGCGGCCCAAGGCGTACAATGGCTAGTTGGGAAAGTAGAGTTGCCGCGGCATCCTACTCATATTGGGCAGTGTTGCTCGTCACAGTGGTAGTAGCCTCCGGCTACAACTGGACGGCCACACATTTGATCCCTTTGCTTAACGGAGACGCAGGCAGTTGGCCCGTGGACTGGGGGAGAATAGCGATATTCCGCCCAGACATCATATCAGTGCCAAGCGCAATCGTATTTACGGGTCTCGTTTTCTTGCATAACGCCTTTTGCTCCTACCCCTTCTTCACAGGTCTCATTTTCCTTCATGCGATGATGCACGATTACTTGGATGTCGTGAAGGGACTTGAGAACGGATCGAAAGACGAACCTCACCGAGACATTGAAAAGATTAGTTTCTCCCTAATGAACGGGATTTTTCGGTGCGCATCTTTGGGTATGATAATAACTATTCTAATGAAGCTCCAGTCCAGTTTTCTGCAATCTGAAAGCGTAAACATTTTTGTTTGGTTGGTTGCCGATATTCGATCTTCGTTCAATTTACTTGAGTCACTTGGGAGTAACCCCGACAAACTTGGAAGCGCACCAGGATACTATTATAGCTTCTTTTGTATGTTGGCGATTTTTGGATTCTTTGTGAATGCTTCCGTCAGAATACGATTGGCGTTAACGAAAATGCATTTACCCAAATCTGGCACTCTGTATCCCATTCCTTGGATAAAAATGAACGGAACTATGTTTCTACTTGTAACTAGCTATCTTCTCATCGGTGCATTCACCGGCTTTACTATTGTCCTGATTTTTTCTTTAGTTTTAACTGTTTACTTGACCATTAAACCTGCCTTTGGTCCGGACAGTTCTATAGTGGAGCGTTAAGATGAATGGGTCTTGTGTGATGGATGAAGCGCCGTTTCACCCTAAGGTCGCCGAGGGCCCGAGCAATATTAGTACATATTGGATGCTTGCCGATGACGAAGTACGGCTTCGTATTGCGCATTGGCAAACCGGTGAAGCACCTAAAGGCACTGCCTTTCTGTTCCAAGGACGCACGGAAAACATTGAAAAGTACGGTCGCATCGCTGAAGAACTCCATAAGTTTGGCTATGGGGCGTTCGCCATTGATTGGCGCGGCCAAGGTCTTTCCGACAGACTCACCGATGATCGGATGACGGGGCACATAGTTCGGTTTTCTGACTACCAAAAAGACGTTGCAGCAATGATTAAAGCCGCGAAAACACTTGATCTACCGAAACCTTGGTATCTGATCGGACATTCTCTAGGGGCCTGCATAGGTCTTCGCGCTATTATTGAAGGTTTACCAATTTCGGCCTGCGCGTTCACCGCCCCATTGTGGGACATAAACCTTTCTACATTTCAACGCCTCGCCGCTTGGCCTCTGTCAGGGACGGCTCAATTTCTGGGAAAAGGCCACATGTATGCCCCGGGCGCTCGCGGAGAGAGTTACGTCCTTAATGCAGCCTTTCAAGACAACAGGCTGACACACGACCCTGACATGTATCAATACTACATTAACATTTCGGAGTCCCTGGTTGATCAGCAAATTGGAGGGCCGAGTTTGGGGTGGCTCTATCAAACGCTCAAGGAAACACGATCCCTGTCCAAAATGCGATCTCCAGACATTCCGTGCATCACCTTCTGCGGTGCCGAAGATGACATAGTTGCCATTCCTGCAGCGCAAGACCGAATGGCACGTTGGCCTCGCGGGAAATTTGAGCTAGTCCAAAACGCTAGGCACGATGTTCTTTATGAAATTCCGCGTATACGCTACGCGGTGCTAGCCGAGATTTGCGCACTCTTCAAACAGACGACAACGGCAGCAGGCCATTCTCAAGGAGCCTACACTTAAGTCTCAACTCTGATCTGGTCCCAGACTCTGTCTGGAAATCTCTAGCCCCGTGTGGCTGAAAATTAGGTATCAGAGCAGAGCTTCTCAAACCCAGAACCTAAACTTCTTGTTTTGAGGGGTCTCGCGCCCGAGGCTATTGCTCAACCCAACCTAGGAATCGCCCGTACTCCTCGCTGACTTCGCGGGCTTCCTCGAAGGCCCGCGCCCGTTCGTCGTCCAGGCATCGGAAGTAACTCTGGATATCGCGGATGTAGATGATCCTCCCCCTTTGAACTGGTCCGCCCCTATAGTTAGGAAACGGAGGATCAGAAATGGGAATCAAGAGACACAAGCCGGAAGAGATTGTCACGAAGTTACGGCAGGTTGAGGTGCTTTGTGGGCAAGGCATGGCAAGGGTTGATGCAATCCGGCAGATCAGCGTTGTTGAGCAAACTTATTATCGGTGGCGCAAGCAATATGGCGGCATGGGAACCAACCAACTTCGGGAACTCAAACGGCTCCAGAAGGAGAATGACCGGCTTCGCAGAGCGGTGTCGGACCTGACGTTGGACAAGCTCATTTTGTCTGAGGCCGCACGGGGAAACTACTAAGCCCCTCGCGTCGCCGTGCTTGTATCGATCACATTCGCAGTCAGGTGAATGTGTCCGAGCGCCGGGTTTGTCGTGTTCTGGGGCAACATCGGTCCACACAGAGGCGGTTGCCCGTTGGTCGAACCGACGAAGAGCGCCTGATCGCTGACATGATCGAGCTGACCCGCCAGTATGGCCGGTACGGGTATCGTCGGGTCGCGGCTTTGCTGAGAAGCGCAGGCTGGCAGGTGAACGACAAGCGTGTTGAACGACTATGGCGACGTGAGGGGCTGAAAGTGCCAATGAAACAACCAAAGAAAGGACGGCTTTGGCTGAACGACGGATCGCGTGTCCGGCTACGGCCAGAGTATCGCAATCACGTCTGGTCCTACGACTTCGTGCATCACCGGACGGATGACGGGAAGGCGTTCCGAACACTCAACATTCTGGACGAACATAGCCGGGAATGCCTCGCTATCCGCGTGAAACGGAGGCTGAACTCGACAGAGGTCATCGATGCGCTGACGGACCTGTTCATTCTGCGGGGCGTTCCCGCATTTATCAGATCCGATAATGGGCCTGAGTTCGTCGCACAAGCTGTCCGTAATTGGATTGCAGCTGTTGGTGCCAAAACGGCTTACATCGAGCCAGGATCACCTTGAGAAAACGGTTATTGCGAAAGCTTCAATGCCCGGTTTCGAGACGAACTGCTCAACGGCGAAGTCTTCCATTCATTGCGCGAAGCTCAAATCATCATCGAAAGCTGGAGGAAACATTACAACACCAAACGACCCCACAGTGCATTGGGCTACCGCCCGCCAGCGCCCGAAACCATCATCTCGATGGTCCAAAGGCCAATCATGCACTAACATTCAAACTGGACCAGTCAATAGGGGCCGATCACCATAGCGCGCAGTTAGGACAGCAATCTTTGAGGCTAAAGGCAGGCCCATTGCTAAGAGAAACAATCGGGCAATCTCATCAATAATTTTTCCGAGTTCACCGTCAGAATACTCCTTGATTAGATCGCTCTTGCAGACCACTTCCTGAATTTCTGACTTGTGGCTCAACCACCAGGTGCGACCGAAGTCGGCTATAACGGTCGCTGGGACAACGTCTAAATCGGCCCTTGTTTCTCTTCCGAGTTCGAGAAAGAGAGGGTCAAGATTATCAAAGTTCTTGGTTAAATTCGAAAGTCGTTCAATTTCTGCTGTTAACTGGACATCATCCATTTCTGAAACCTCCTTCAAATAGGTGTTGCGAAATAATTGGATTGCTGCTCTTCACCGATTGTAGATGATAACGGCGCGGATCACCAATTCCCGTGGACATGCATGCACATTCCTCGAAGTCGGTCGTTGGTGTTCGACGCAGCGAAGGTCCGGTATCCGCCCTTCATTACAAGATGTTGCGACAGTCAAATTGGTCATTGTGGGCTCCGAGCGGTCGTTCACTCCTGACTTCCGCTTCTAACAAAATGCGGAAGTGCCTTGATGAGTTGAGCGTTCGGACAAAAACCTGCCAAAAGCTCTCTGATTTCGCCGTGGGTTTTTGTCCGGGCTAAGCCTTTGGAAAATGGTCAGCGCGGCACGGCAGGCAGTAACCGCCGTTTTTGGTAGAAATATTTGGGTCTCATCGTCGTTTTCACCGGCGGCTGGGATCTTCGCTCGAAAGATGATAAGATCTTGATGTTGGCAATGGTGCCAACGCTACAGAGGAGCATCAATCAAATGCGACCCCTGAAAGTACGGGGTGCCGTTCGATAAATGGAACTTTTGGGGATTTTGGGCTCTCTGTCCTCAATCCTCGGGTTAGCAGCGGATCACGGAAGAGTCTTTTTGGACTTCATGTGTATTCGGCTCAGCAGGCCAATTCGACGCGCCTCGGTAGATTCTCGTGAGCGGTATCACCGTTCTGAGAAACTATCTCGCTTTCGCCTAAATCTTATCGTGATTTCATTTGATTACGAAAGTAAGGTTGTTAGTCGGCGAAGAAACGCAACAAAAACAAAGGAGCCAAAGCTCATCGAAAATAGCCCTCATCCGAGGGTTAAGAAAGCGTTAGAAGACCTAACGCGAGAGATCAGTGAACAAGAGAAGTAGTCTGATCTCGAGAAACAATAATGGCTGAAACGTGGAAAGGATGGATAGCAAAATTCGTGGTCACCGACTTTGAGTAATCGGGTTGTCAGCGCTGTGATCCTGCAAAATTCGAACGGCAACCTTGAAGTAATATGTCCGGCAAGAGCGATTGCTCCGCTCGTTGTCAAATATCTCAAATCCGTACTCAATCCGGTGGCTCTAGTGCACCGGAGATCAACCGCTCTTAGGATAAGTTTCGCCACCTTCTACCGTGGCTAGCGGTTTCGATAGACGCCTCAATGGCAATACCATATGCGGATAATCAAAGGGGCTCGACACGTTCGAGCCCCTTTCTCGTAGAACGAGCGCAAGAGAACTTACCATAAGTAAGACTATCGGACACAGCTTCTGCTTTTAATAGAAAGCGGAAGCGTCGGGCGATTTTGAAAGATGCAAAAAACGTGGCAAAACCTCTGAGGTTTCGCCTAGTGGTTTTGTTTCAGCTAAGTGCTTGATCCGTCGAGGGTGGGGTAGCGCGGTCAGAACGTACCATTTTGGCACTTGCCGCACGGTGCGCTCACAACCTAAAAGCGAGGACTTGCGTTCGGCACCAAGCTGATTTCAATCAGGTTACTATCAAAATTCCCATTTTTATGTTACATTTGCACCATCGGATTGAGCACATTTGAAACGGTCGAAGTGCTTTGAATTGACCTGGCCGCAATAGCGTAGATCAGCGATGAGCCAAAAAATTCTTTAGGGTCCCATCGATGTGCGCTTTAGGGAGAATACTGCTATGGCTAATGCCCACATTTACACAGTTCGTTCCTATATTCCTTACATGATTGGCGATCTGTATGTGTTTAAGGCTCCAGTGCCTCTGAAAAAACGCAAACAACTCGTTGATGCAGTTATTGCGATGACTGTCGAGAGGAAAACCCCCAGTGCAGACGACAACGCTGCCGGTCCGCCAATCAAGAATATACGAACTCACTTTATCAATAAGGAGTGGGCCGATCTGCCAAACAATTTCGTTGTCGTGAAGGACGACCTCTACTATACGTTTCGGCCCACCAGAACCTACGCATATCACCTTGATTTGTTGCGAAATGAAGGCCCGATCATCGTCCGAATGAAGCTGGCGAAGGGCATCTTTCGCGTTACCACCGCCGGTTGGGAAACGGTCGGCGAGGGCGAATAGATGGCTGATCCGAGCATACTTGACTTTGTATCTGGGTCACAGACCCTATGGACTAACTGGTCAAAAGAGATCACCTATCACCCGGAACTTCGGTTCAAGCCCCGCAACTCGGACGATATTCGAATGATTGTGCAATGCGCAGAGGCCCATTCGCCTCCGATGAGGCTGAAGGCTGCAGGCAGCGGTTGGGCATACGAACGTATCGCTGTTACTGACAATTATCTAATTGAGACGGATCAGCTCGATCAAATCCTGTTTGTGGCAACAGAAAATGGTCCCTATCCTGATGCAATTCTCCAACGCACTCCGCTAAAAGAGGACGTGTTTACCAGGCTAGACGCTCTGGACCAACTGGATCCATTGAACGGAAAAAGGGCGCTCGTTTGCGTGCAAGCGGGAATTAAGTTAGGGGAGCTTTATAGTCGGCTCAAGGATCTGGGTCTTGGCCTTCCCACGATGGGAGGAAGTTCTGGTCAATCGCTGGCGGGCGCAATTTCGACAAGCACTCATGGCGGAGACGTTGCTCGCCCACCGTTGGCCGATTGGGTGAGGGCAATTCATCTTGTAGGGTCCGGCGGACGCGAATATTGGGTGGAACCGTCCGGTGATCGCAGTATTACCGATGAGGATCGCTGGCCAACTACTAATACTTGGCACCCGGAGTTAGAAGTTATTTACGAAGACGACGTTTTCGCTGCTTGTCTGGTTTCTTTGGGCCGCATGGGTGTAGTGCATGCCGTTATACTTGAGGTGGTAGACAACTATTACCTAAAAGAAATTCGTGCCGCTCAACCCTGGGATGAACTTCGCGAAAGTATTCGTACGAAGACGCCTGCAGATCTCTATCGGAGTTTTGAATTCGACGGACAAAAACTTCACTTCCTTCAGCTCTTCCTTTCTTTGGGATGGGACAATCACTGCCATGTTACGCGGCGCATTCTAACCGACAGCACAAAAATTATCCCAGCGTACGAATTTGACATTCACTCCTTCGCTGAAGATATATTTGCTAACCCTGAAGCTCTTTGGCAGGTGGTTAAGTTAGGAATTACTTCCGAGGGTCACGCAGTGGAATTGTTAGGCAGTACCGACGCTCTGCCTCGGATTGCCAATGGTATGGACAATGGCCAGAGACGCTGGTGGACAAATTTTCTTTGGAACGCCCAACAGACGGGCCATACAACGCAAGGTCCCTACTATTATGTTATGGACAAAACGTTTGGCGGCGGCGGGTTGAATCCGCCGCCAGATATCACGCTGGAGTACACTTTCGATGTAGAAGATCCAACTTACTTACGTTTTGTTGATGAGGTTCTTGTAATGGCCAACAGTCCACAGATTCTGGGTTATATCTCTCTAAGATATACGCTGGGCTCGCAGGGTCTACTGGCCATGCAAAAATTCACGTACTCTGTATGTATCGAGGTCGCCGCTATGCAAGGGGTCTCCGGAAGTGAAGCCTTTCTAGAACAAGTGCATATCCGGGCAAAGTTGCTAGGGGGTGTCCCACACTGGGGCCTCGCCAACAATAGTTCGCGACAAGAAATAGAGGAATTCTACGGAGACAAGCTTCGGACTTGGAGGTTCGTTCTCGGAAGGCTCTCGCAAGTTGGCGACTGCAATACCTTTCGGAACCGCTACACCTACGAAAAAGAGTTGGAGCCACTCGGCTGCGGCGGGCAGACGGGGTCACGCGGAGTTAGGGGCGACAGTTTGCTATTCACAGGCGCCTCTGAACAATAGCGAATATAGTAATCTTCATTCCACGTTGCCCTGACATTACCACTTCCTTTCAGCAATCATGACAAAACCGGACGTTGGCACAAAGTCAGGTTTTGTTCCGCTGGGCGGATGTTGCAAGAGATGAATTTCCTGGTTGTCTCAAGGGTGGCACAAAATTTTTGCAACATGTTGTTTTTAAATTGGAATTCTCATGGATAATCAGGCTCATAACCTGAAGGTCGTAGGTTCAAATCCTACCCCCGCAACCAAAAATCCAATAAAAACACCCACTTACATTTCATTCTTTCCTACATGACTGTCAGGCGTGACCCTGAAGGTCGCGCGTAGGGTAGCTACACGATGCTCTAAATTTCAGGCGCTTATCGTATCAAATTTGGCCATGCAATATCGTCTAGAATCTGATTGGCACAAAATTGGCACACGTATGCTGCCGGCGCGTTGACGTAAATCGGCAGTTTTCGGGAATACCTGTTGTTCCGAGAGACTAACCTGATCGGAAGTAGAAGACACTGCTTGGTAATTTGCAGTGCTGCGTTAATCTGGAAGTTTCTGGGAAGTCGCCTTGCGCTGTGATGGCGAAAAAATAACGAGATTCCCCAAACTCGGACATTAGCGCCAAAACTGACCCCCACCCACCGATCAGTAACTCCAAGCTCTTTGTGCCAGATGATGCGCTTAACCCGAAAGATCGCGATGTGCGTGAAGCCGACATTTCTGCACGCAATGAAAAGTCCCTAGTTTTCTAGATGCCTTCTGACCTCATGTTCTGTTGCCTTTCGAATTCGACGGGCGACAGCATCCCGTTTCTCGCGTGTTTGTGTTTTGGATCGGAGAACATTTCGATGTCCTCGAATACATCCTGTCTGGCTTCGTCTCTGGTTTTGTAGATATGCCTTCGGGACAAATTGCGCTTACTTTCGTGGGAGTTAACTGCGTCTAAGATAGCAGAACAATCGCAACCGTATGTGAGACGGTAGAAAAAGCTGTACCGGCAAACCATGCATCTTCACCAGTTTGTAGCCGACATTTCGCCCAGGTTACCGGACCAATCTAAACAAACACGAATACAATAAGCGCGACAAAAGATTGAAAAACTGCGCCGTTCGCTTCACAATATCCGGGGCGGGGAGAGTAGTTTTGTGAATTTAGAACACAAAGGTCAAATTCAGGTAAAACTTATTGGGCATTTCTCGGTATCGGATTCTGACGGGAGTTCTATATGTCCTAAGGGACTGAAAACGGCTGGTGTGCTGGCCTACCTTATCTTTAATCTTGGCAAGGAGATCACACGCGAGCGGCTGATTGACCTTTTCTGGTCAGATCGCGGGACCAAACAGGGACAGGACAGTCTGCGTCAATCCCTTCATGCGATCCGCTTGGTTTTCGGCCACCATGCTGAGTATATAATGTCCGTAAGCAGACGGACGATTGTTATACATCCAGAGTATGTCAACATCGATCTGTGGCAAGCCGATGGCACCATTTCGGCTAACCTGAGTGGAATTTTTCTCGAAAATCTAAATTCGACATCGCCTGTTTTTGACGATTGGGTCATGGTAACACGGCGTGATTTGATCAATCGACAGATATCGGCGGAAGAGCGGCGGTTGGCGGCGCTGGACATCAACATAAATTCCGAAGAGGCACTCAAACATACGAAAACTATAATAACGCTAGACCCGCTGAATGAACCGGTGGCCCGCACAGCGATGAAAATTTATGCGCTCCAGGGGCGCCTTGGGCATGCGCGCCGCGCTTTCGAGCAGTTAAGCGAAAACCTGAGGGCGGATGGTCTAGAAGTATCGGTTGAAACCCGTAATGCGCTCAAAGCACTCAGCGACGGCAGAAGTCTGGCCGAGGATCCAACGCCCACGAACCCCAGGCTGGACATGCTGATCGCAGATCGCGGTATCCCCACAATCGAGGCCGAGTTTATCGACCCTACCTTAACCAGCCCGATCCAGGCTCAGATAATTTCAGATTTTTCTGATCGACTGATCACAAGAATGGTGCAGATGCCGGAGATCAGGGTCCATTCGCAGCAGGGCAAAAGCGACCAAGGACAATACCGGTTAATCGTATCGTCCGGCCAAACCCATTCAGGAGTGCGTGTCAGTCTGCGACTTGTGGCTCCGAATTCTCAGTTCATCTGGTCAGAGCGCGCCGAATTGGGCGAGGATCCGAGTGATAGTCGGATCCTAATCGCGGTGGACCGGCTCGTCATGCAGTTGCTGCCAGCCCTCGAAGAGCACATCTTTTATAATATTAAGGGCGAGCCAACGACGGCTTATGGAAACTTTCTGTTCTCCAAACGAATTTTTTCGACTGCTCCAAGTGAAGATTACATTGAAAATGCCTTGTCTTATCTTCGCCGGGCGGTTCAAGTAGACCCCGGTTTCCTGCCCGCGTATTCGCACCTGATCATGTACTACAATACCGGCATGTTCATGAGCCAACCTGGAGCAGACCACAGCGATTTGCGCAAAACCGCCTTGGAGCTTTCGCAAAAGCTCCTTTTTCTGAACTCAAAACATGCCAACGGACACATCTGTATGGCTTGGTGTCTAATGTGGAGATCAAAGTTCGATGCCGCCGAACGGTCTTTACGCCGTGCCATGGACCTGAGCCCCTATGACCCTCACAGGTTGAACATCATTGGTACAGCACTGGTCTATCTGGGGCATCACGATGAGGCTAAGACCTATTACGAGATGGCACAAAACCGGCTCCATCATGATTTTGATTTCCAACGGACTGATTACGGTGAATTATACTTTTTGAAGCGCGAATATCCACAGGCCCTTTCATGGATGGAAATCCCTGAGGCTCGCACGCCTTACAAAACACTCTTTTTTCGCGCAATGGTTCAGGCGCAGCTGGGTCGCATGGATGAGGCGCGAAAGGATGTCGATGCCTTTGTCGAAGACATCCGCCTGCGTTGGAAAGGGCGTGAACCCTTCCGACCAGAAGATGGGTTTCAGTGGTACAGCGATCTGCTGCCGCTGCGCACCCGAAGAGATCGCGAAACCCTGGCCGACGGCATGGCCAAGCTGCAGATTCCGATCACAGTCAGAGGCAAAACGTGAATCAACCGTTAATTGTGAGCTCGCGTGCGTTAAAGCCGACCAAATCCGCCGACGCTCACCTTGCCCTGGCAATTCTTTTTCGGAAAGATGGTAACCAGAAACCTAAATTTCGGAGGTTGTCATGCCAGCGAAGAAAAGAAATTTTGATCTTATCAGCGACGCCGCGATGTATTGCACTGCCGAGTTCTTGTTCGAAGATAAGCGTTTTCTTGAGGGCAACCCCGACATAAAATCGATCGAACGGCAGCTGAAAAATACGATGATCCGCGCCTACGGACGCCATCGGTTCTGGGCAAATGAGACACGCAAATTGAACCCCAAGGACCCAACTGAAGGCAGGGTTTATGTCACTTTGCGCATAGACAATGAAAGCGGCATCATTTCTGGTGATGTACACTTCGATATCCAACGCACTGATTGGGAATTTTCATGGCGAAGCGACGCTGCATTTTCGATTGACGAGCCAAGTTCATTTCTTGGGAAACACTGGAGCGTAGAGGGCTGGGATTTGTTCTGCGTCGGGACCGTTTTTACTCCGGAAGGTTCAAGGTGGAACGACGAGCCGTCGCAGATTGCGGTGGCGATCAAAATAGGCAAAAACAGAGTGGTCAATGCTGCGCGCATCCAGATTAGCACTGGCAAGGGCTCTGTCTTGCGAGATTACAGCCTGACTGACAATGATTTGAGAGAGCCGTATTCCAGCTATAGATACGTCACCCCAAACCATCTAATTTCATCTGAATTGAAAAGCGGGGGCCATGCAGAGCTTGTCGAGAGCGCTCTTGGGGGAAAAGGTGAAACGCTGAAAAAATTGTTGCACGACTCCCATTCCGGGATCTATTGGGAATCCGAAAAACACGACCTGAGAACAGTCAGGCACCAAGACGTATTTCGTATGTTGGCACCTTATCAATGGTCGAGCGATCCCTATACTTTTGCCGCACTCTTCACGACGATGGATCCCGATAACCCGGAGAATCAAGGTGGTGTGCCTACGTTGGATCACCATGACACAACACACCGGCACCGATTTGCCGCGGTCATTTATGTTGATTCAATTGTGGACGCATATATGGCGCAAGTGGAGGGTAATTGGACTGATCACAAGGAAGCATTGATCCAGAAAATTCAACATGTTTATGTCCATGAGCTAGGTCACCTTTTGAACATTCCCCATACCTGGCAGCGGGGCCACTTCGCAAACCCGACGCTTAGCCCTGACCCGGATGCCGTCTCGTGGATGGGATATGGCAGCCGCTTTCCTTTAGGGGGTTTCATGGAAACAAGCCGTAATTGGCTTGCAAAAAAAACCGGCGTCAAGGCTTTGAAACTAAGGAACCAATATTCGCACAAAGTTAATGAAGAGGTTCTGAAGAATCCCAAGTTTACCGACGAAGAAGAGGTCTGGATCAAACACGCGCCGTTTGACCATGTCACGCCGGGCGGCCCGTATTTCACAATGCGAGACCGCAACCCCTTGATGCTCAGAGGTGCTACAAAGCCAAATAAATGGGTCGGTTTTGTCTCACTCGAAGTCGAGCTGAAAGACGCACCAAAAGATAAAGAGGGCGTGCATGAGCTGTCAAAAGGTGCCCATGGAAATGTTCTGCGACAACCCTTATTTGGCACTGTTACGTTAAAGGTTACAAGGGACTTTGCTAAGAACTACCCGATCCATTTTGCCTTTCAGTCTCCGATGCTGTCCCTATTGGTGCGTGCGGAATACCCATACCTTCAAGACCGTAATTTTCCGCGACGTGTGCTTGAGCTCCCTTGCGCACAGGTCCCAAGCAATTGGGAAATGATTGATGCTAAAGGGAAGCCCGAACCCTCTGGAATTTCTGAACTTTTCCATGCGAATATCTCAAATTCCAGTTCAAATCCGCCGGGTTCCAAAGGAACCGATGTGTTGGTTTTTCAATCACACCTGCCTATTTTGAACAGCGCTTTCAATTCTGCCAACGAAGGGTTTTTCGACAAATTTGGCAAAGAAACGGAAGAATTCACACTCCAGGCGGGTGTAAAGGCACACAACTTTTCCAAACCAATTTTCTCGGACCAAATGCGTATTCGATTTGTCGAGAACGGCGCTTCTTACAGCAATGCGGAAGCCAGAGTTTTGGCAGACCCAATGCTCGGTGTTTTGACTGAATTAATCCGCTTTTTCCCCAAGGCCAATATTTCCAATCTGGCGCGACCACAAAAACATGGATCCGGCTTCGATCGCGGGGTTCTCGCAAAACTTGTCGGTCAGATCACGAAATTGAAAGACCTCACTGGTCCGTCCCCGACATTAATGAATTATTTAAAAGCCCGCGCAAGCGCGACGCAAAAGCCCGAGGATACGTTTAACGAAGAGTATTTCAAAACCTTGAAAGAAGACGATCTCGTTGATTTTCAGCAGTTTTTGCAACCAAGCCCCGAACTATATCAAAAGCTCAACAACTTCATTTCAACCAATCCAAATTCATAGAGGAGATATCAAATGCCAATTACAGGAATACCAGCAGGGCTGGTCATTTTGCAAGGCAACCGCGGGTTCATCGCCCTGCGCGATTGGTTGGTGGATCCAACCACCGGCGAGAATGCACCGGATGTTGGAATTGCCCCGCTTGCGCAATCTATGGAAGATGATCAGCGTGCAGAATTCGAGGCGGTTGTCACAGCCGAATATGGCCCGTTGGATAATCTCAACACGGATTATACGCTCGCACCAGAAGGTGAGTCGAACGTTCCACACCTACCCGGTTTTTGTGTTTTCCGACTTTCTTCCAATGGCGAATATTTTTCGGCGCGTGACATGTACCCGATGATTGCCTTGACGTCCTCAGCCCACGGCATTTACGCTTTTGGAGACGACAGCGACACCTTGATCAACCGCTTCAATGTTGTTTATCCGTTGTTTGCAAATGGCGCGACCAACGAACGCATACTTGAGAATGACCTGTACTCAGCCGATCTACATCAGGTGTATTCCTCAGTGACCGCGACAAAGCCGTATCTGGTGAGCCTCGGTGCGGGAAATTCAGCGAGCTATGGAAACTCCGCCAGCTACGGCAGCTACGTCTAGCTTTGGCAGCCTTAGACATCAGACAACCAGATCGCCCCACTGACACGGTGCACAAACAGTGGGGCCATCGCGCCTGCACGCCTGAGGACACGCTGGCCCGGCTGACTCCGCATTTTGCAACGGTCGGGATCACCAGAGTGGCCGACATCACTGATCTCGACATCCTTGGGATCCCGGTATTTCAGGCCGTGCGACCGATGGGGCGGTCGTTGTCCGTTAGTCAGGGCAAAGGACTGACGAAAGCAGCGTCCAAAGTGTCGGCTGTGATGGAAGCGATCGAGGTCTGGCATTCAGAGTCCGAAACGCTGCCACGCCTAAACGCAAATCTGGCCTCGCTCAGCAGCAGTGCCCTGATAGACACGCAGGACCTGAGGACTTCGCTGGACAATTCGATTGATCCGGAGGCTGAGACTGGATGGATCGAAGCCCGTGATCTACTCGGCAACAAAACCGGTCTGGTACCTGGAGATGCGGCGAACATGGACTTCACGCGGCAGGCGATACCGGTTTGCCTGGCGCGCAGCACCACCGGGCTGGCAGGCGGCAACACTAAGGCTGAGGCGAGAGCATCAGCTTTGGCTGAGGTAATTGAACGCGCCTGCCAGGCAGAGTTTGTGAGGGCAGGCGCGCGGTATCATTCGGCGAGGCGATTGGATCCAGATGCGCTCGCGCGAGACTGCGCCGCTGTGGCCGATCTGGTTTACCCCATTAATGACGCGGGCCTGCATCTTGACCTCTACGATATGACCAACCGCTTTGGCGTGACCGCCATTCGCGCTGTGCTGAACGGTGCGCAAGGACACGGGCCAACACAGATGCCGGCGGGTGGGCATGGGGCGCATTTGGACCCCGTAACCGCTGTGACCCGGGCCATCACAGAGGCCGCACAGGCGCGCCTGACCTATATCGCGGGCAACAGGGATGATCTAAACCCCGCCTATTACGCCAACGCCGATGTGCTCAATCTTTCGCGGCTCATTGATCGCGGTATGGACTTTGTCTCAATCCGCCCTGTGCTGGATTTGAGCGACCAAAGCAGCGCGTCTTCCGACCAAGATGTTGAGATTATGCTTGAGCGTATCGCATCCAATGGGGCAGGACCCGTTGCCGAAGTGGACCTGACCCGGCCCGAACTGGCCATCCCAGTGGTTAAAATCCTTGCCCCTAATGTCAGCTATTTGGCCGCGCCATGAGGTCTGGCGCAACCATCATCTTTTCCGGTCCAAGCCTGCTGCGCACCGATCGTTGTGACACCCGCTTCGAGTTTCGCCCGCCCGCAATACAAGGCGATATACTTCGCGCGATCCAAGAAAAACCCGCCGCAATCGGATTGATTGACGGCTATTTCGGGTCGGTCCTCAGCGTGCATCAAAAAGAGATCCTTGAAGCGCTGTCTGAGGGAATTCCGGTATTTGGCGCGGCCTCTATGGGCGCGTTGCGTGCCGCCGAACTCGCCCCCTTCGGGATGATCGGGGTGGGCGGTATCTTCCGCGATTATGTGTCGGGTCGGTTGGACTCGGATGCCGATGTCGCCATCGCACATGGACCACAATCGCTAGACTTCATGGCGACATCCATCAGCCTCGTCGATCTGCGCGCAACCCTCGAAAAACTAAACCTTGACGGCGGCTTTGACCCCGACGAGTTGCGCGTGGTTCTGGATCAAAGTGTCGCGCTGCATTTCGCCGAACGGGGTTGGGAGCAGATAGGCAGCTCCTGCGCACAGATACGAGCCATGTCCTTTGATGTGGCGGCAGTGCTCAAGGCGCGGCTGGTACAGCGCAAGAGGGGCGATGCGTTGGAATTACTGGACCGGCTGGCGCATTCAATTGACCCCGTAAAATCTCGCACTGAGCGGCCTTGCACGGCAGCCTATCTCGAAATCCGACAACGCGCTTTGGCAGGGCCCTAAGCGAACCCCGGTCATTTTGATCGAATTAACGCCTAATTCACGAAGATTAACCCCTGCATTCCCGGTGCGTTCACGCTCGCCCCCTAGTTTTTGTATTGGCTCTGCGACTTTTCGCGACGACCGAACGCACAGAACAGGGAAGCAAAATATGCTCAAGAAAAAGAAATATCGCCAGGCACTAGACAGAAAAAAGGCCGCCAACGCTGAGGTGCGCCTGCTAAAACAAGCTGCCGAACTAGTGGCGGACGAAACCTGCCGTACAATTCTGCGCATTCCACCTAATGAAGAAGAACAAGAATACGCCACGAACCCTGTTAGCAGCTATGCAAATGCGCTGTGGCATGGGCCATTTGGTGAGGTGGATTACTGCGACCGCGAATCCTTGGTCAAAGAATTATGCGCCCCGCTCCAGCCGGGCACCCCCAACGAATTCTATGTGCCTTTGGGCCTGCCCCAGGGCCAAATCTTTCATCACCGAGTGATCGACCCAAAAACTGGTACGACTAACCCCGCAGCTACACGCCGGTGGGAGACCCCGATGGGTGAGTTTAACTCTGATCTTATCGGACCTGCTCCCGCAGGTGTAGCCATGCCACCCGCGCCACCTTTGGGCAGTTCCGAGCTGTCCGCGGAGATGGCTGAATTATATGCAATGGCCTTGTTGCGCGATCTCAGTTTCCGCGACATGGAAGACCCAACTAAATCGGTCGAGATTGATGCTACGACATTTGTAACTGTGCAGCAAATCCTTGACGAACTGAATGCGCTGCCTTGGTTCAATCAAGCCAAGACCTCGGTTAGTTTCGATCCGGGTGCCAACAGCCCGCGCGCGCTAAATTGCGAAGAGATAAACCGCCGGAACGCGCGCTTTGCTCCCGGCGATACAGGTCTGACAATTCAAACGCTGTTTCGCGGCTCGACCAGCGGAGCACGCACGGGGCCGTACCTCTCACAATTCCTGTTGGTCGGAAACGGCGACACTGCGACGGAGCAAAATGCCGGTGAAATTTCCTATGGCACACAAAAAATTACCCAAAAAAATCAACCGGATCCCGCAGGTATTGACTATATGACTGGTTGGTTTGAGTGGCTTGACGTTCAGGACGGTGCCAGACATCTGGGCGCCCAAAACGACGAAACCTCCAGGTTCCTTTCAACGCTGCGCGATATGACGGCGTATGTGCATTGCGACCAGTTGTATCAGGCCTATCTGAACGCCTGCCTTTTACTGTTGGAACAAGGCGTTCAACTGGACACTGGTCTGCCCAATGCTGAGAGGATGGCGCGCGAAGGCTATGCGACTTGGGGTGGCCCGCATTTATTGTCCTTGCTCACCGAAGTCGCCTCACGAGCGCTCAAAGCGATGCGCCGGCAAAAGTTCCAGATCCACCGTCGCGCGCGCCCCGAAGTGATTGCGGCGCGTATCACGTTGGAGGCTAATGGCCACGGCGACAAACTGGGCGCTGCGCGTCCACGCGTGTCCTCGATGCTGGACGAATTGCTGCGTGATGCACCGAACCTGATGGAATGGGTCAGATTGCGCAATATTCACAATCAGGCGCGCCCGGCAGCGAGCCGTGGTCTGGCTTACGGCACGCTGCCACAAGATCCAGCGATTGAGACACCGTATTTCTTGCCGATGGCCTTTCCAGAGGGCTCTCCGATGCAACCGGCCCAAGGCGCAGGACATGCGACTGTGGCGGGAGCCTGTGTCACTATTCTCAAGGCATTTCTGCGTACGACTAACGACAAAGGTGATCAGGTGCCTCTATCTGCGCTCGGATTTTCCGGCGACCAAGTGGGCAATCATTCGCACCTCAGCCGGTCCAACCTTGAACCGGCCCAGACACTTGAGGGCGAATTGGACAAGTTAGGTGCCAATATCTCGATCGCGCGGAACATGGCCGGAGTGCATTTCTACTCTGACTATTACGAAAGTCTGCGAATGGGCGAACGTATTGCTGTAGGCATCTTGGAAGAGCAATTGATCGGGTCACCCGAAAGTATGTCGATGTCGTTTCACGACTTTGACGGCAACCTGATTTGCCTGGGCGTTGATGTTTCGACCGGCGTAAACCCCAACGAGATCGACACCCAACGCTATCTCGAAATGAACCACCGGCAAGTGTCCGAGGCAGATTGGTCGCTTGAGCACCTCCCGGCTTGAGTACCTCCACTGCGGCAGGTGGTATCGTGATGCCACCTGCCCATTTCACCCCGATGTCATCCAATTCGCCTGCCAGAAAGGCCCTCTAGCAAATGCCTCTACCCGACAACACAAGCCGCGGCCACTTTCACTCTTTACTCAATACGGTTCTACGCGTGTTGCGCGCGATCCGGACCGAAGAGCGACGGCTGCGTCTTAAGGACATGCGCAATGACACTGAAGATGACCACCTGTCCTGGCTCTTTGACGCACGCATGCGGGTGTTTGACGGCATCGTTGCGCTTAGCGACGCCGAAGATGATTACCGCCGTTCGAATGTCGGCGTACTTGAAGCTTTAACGGCCTTGAAGATAGCTCGTGACGAGGCCCGCCACGCCACACAAGGCCAGATGAACGCAACCCAAGCCGCTGAAGCGTTTCGCCAACTGGTTCAGATTATCACTTCTCTGGTCAATGTGATTGCGCGCGACTAACCCAACCAAACTTTACAGAAACAACAAGAAGGAAAATCTGCAATTCCACGAATGCAATCCAACCGTTCTACTCGCAAAGTGATCGGCACTATGCTGGGTGCCGCAGTAGCGACTGTCGTGATTTGGGTCCACAAATTGCTTTCACCCGCACGGCAGGCATTCAACTTCCCCTCACAGAAAAAATAACTGAATGTCTGCGTTTGGTTTGAGTCCCGAACAAATTCAATTTGGTCGGAAGGTTGGTTTCACGCTGCTCGCCAATGACCGGAAATGGCACATCCAGATCGAAATTTTGCATTAATAGCAAGTTCCATAGACGGCCCGAGACTATTCAATTAGCCCTGCAACTGAATCGCACGGAAAAAGCAGTTCATGCATTTTTAGAAGCCTTCGGAATAGGCCGATTTCCACACAATTTACCATGAAATTATACTCTTTCGCCCGAGTTACATGCCTCAAAATTAGCACGATTCTGTAAATAACTTATTGAATAATAAGGTAATTTACAGCATTGTTATTAGGCTCATAACCTGAAGGTCGTAGGTTCAAATCCTACCCCCGCAACCAAATAAATCCCCTGACTATAAAACTATAGGTAAGTGCCGGTCAGTTCACTTCGTGCGCCCTCGCAGCCAGCTGTTCTCTGTTGATTCCTGCGATGCCAAATCGATAAGCCAGTTCGCAACTGTCGTACTCGCCCGGCGCGACTTCGTTTCAGGCCGTTCCCGAAGGTAATATTCTGTCTGCAGATGATATGGTTTAGCGAAAGCTTCAACCAGCTCACCGCTGCGTAGGAATTGATCGATAAACGGCCGCCGACCCAGCATTATTCCATCACCTCTTTGGGCGGCTTCTATGGCGATGAGTGACCCGTCGACCAGCAGTCCACCGGGCACGACGACATCGCTCAGCACGTGAAGACGCAGCCAGCGGTGCCAATCGTCACCATACCCGATGACATGGACCAGTTGATGATCCAATATGTCAGCCGGGGCCGCCAGCGGTCCGGATTGCGCAATAAGTCCCGGCGAGCAGACCGGCACAATTGAAGACGTGAGAAGCCGGGTTGTATGCGGGTCTGGAGCAGTTCCGCGCTGGATAAAAATTTCCAGATCCGCCTTTGTTGAACTGTCGCCCACATAAGATTGTTCAAGGGTCAGAATGCGCAAATCTATATTGGGGTGAATTTTCTGCAACGGTCCCAAGTGCGGTGCCAGCCAAAGGGTGGCGACGCTGGCCGTGCAATGCAGAGTTACGGTCTGGTTTTGCCTGCCTGAAAACAGCTGGTCGGTCACCGTATCGAGCCGGTCCAACGCTTCGCAAACCGCTTCGAGATATGCGCTGCCGGTACCGGTCAGCGACAGCTTCCTGTGGTGCCGGATAAACAAATCGGTGTTCAGATAGCTCTCCAGCTGGCGTATCTGCTGGCTGACCGCAGCTTGTGAAATATTGAGGTCCTGCGCAGCGACCGAGAAGTTCAGCCGGCGACCGGCGGCCTCGAACGTACGCAGGACATTTAAACGCGGGCGTTTCAACGGCGGTATTCCCGGATAAGTTTTACTTATGAACTTTGGCAGTAGTTATTGATTCACGCAATGGGATTTGCAGCCTAGTATGGCCTTGAAGAAACTTGCCCGGATCAGCGTGATGAATTTTTTCTCTTTCCTGAAGCCTGATGAAATTCAGTATGTGCATGATGCCTCCCTTGAGATTCTGGAAGAGACCGGGCTGCTGGTCCGCAACGAGAAAGCGCGCAACAGGTTTGCTGAACATGGAGCGAAGGTTGACCATGAAACCGAAATGGTCCGTATACCTGCGCCTATAGTCGAAAAATACCGCGCCATGATCCCGCCAACGATCACCCTGCGCGGGCGCGATCCGGCGTTTGATGTTACCTTCCCGCGCTCACTGCCGGTGATCGCAACCGCCAGTTCAGCCCCCGATATCGTTGATCCGGTAACCGGAATAACCCGGCGTGCCACGTCGCATGATATCGCCCGGATCGCACATCTGGCCAGCGAACTTCCCGGCTTTGACCTGTTTTCGATCTCAACACTGGCTGACGATGCGCCAAAGGATCAGTTCAGCCTGACACGGTTTTACACTGCGCTGAAAAACTGCCGCAAACCGGTCCGTACCTCGGTGTATGATATCCGCGAGGCGCAGCAGGTGATCCGGCTGGGTGAACTGATTGCCGGGTCAAAAGAGGCGTTCTGGGAACGGCCGTTCATCAATTTCGGATACTGTTCAATTGTTTCACCGCTGACGATGGATTTCGACAGCACAGAAACCATGATGTATTTCGCAGAAAACGGTATCACTGCCTACGGCACCATTGCGCCGATGGGCGGTCTCAGCACACCGCTATCGCTGCCTGGTATGTTGACCATCATGAACGCCGAATGGCTGGCCGCAGCGACTCTGGCGCAGATGTCCAAAGCCGGGACCGAGCAAATCTACAACTTCCTGCCGGTTTTCGCCGATATGCGCGACGGAGCCTATGCGCCCGGTGCGATCGAGATTGGCATGATGAACTCCGCTGTCTGTCAGATGGCGCGATACTACAACGTCCCGGCAGGCGGTTATCTCGGCCTGACCAATTCCAAGGTGGCAGACGCACAATCCGGATTCGAAAAGGGCATGTCGCCGCTGATGGGTGCCTTGTCGGGCGCAGATTTCATCGTCATGGGCGGGTTGCAGGACGCTCTGATGTCGTTTGATTTCGGCCAGCTTGCCATCGACAACGAAATTGCGACCATGATCAAACGGGTGCGCCAGGGGTTTGGCTTTTCCAAAGAAGCGGTATCTTTGCAGGAAATCAAAGACACCGGTGCGGCAGGGATGTTCGCCGCCAACCCCGCGACTCTGGAACGAATGCATTCAGCGACATTCATGCCGGAACTTGCCGATAGGAACCTGCGCGAGAAATGGGAACTAGAGGGATCTTCGACCATCCACCAACGTGCACTGAACAAAGCTCTGGAGATTCTCTCCACCCCCAACTCAGCGGCGTTCGACCCGGCCATAGACGCCCGTATTAGGGCCGAGTTCGAAGGGCTGGTGGCAGGTGATGCCCGCCCACAGGAGGGTTGGACACGGATCGATATCGGCCACACCGGCCCGGTCCGCGAGCGCCGTGTAAACCGCCGTCGCGCAAACAAATAAGGGGCGCGAAAAGTGACCGCAGCAATACCGGGCAGTGCCCAAATAATCGTCATTGGCGGTGGCGCCATCGGCACCAGCATTGCCTTCCATCTGGCCCGTTCAGGTGTGAAAGATGTGTTGCTGCTCGAGAAATCAAAACTGACCGAAGGGGCGACCTGGCACGCTGCCGGTCTGGTCGGGCAGTTCCGCTCGCAACAAAACCTGATGGGCCTGATGAGCGACAGCGTCAAGCTGTTTGACGGCTTGGCCGAAGAGACCGGGCAAGACCCCGGCTGGCACAAAGTCGGCAGTTTGCGGCTGGCGGCCAGCGACGACCGCTGGAAAGAACTTCTGCGGTCCTATTCCTCGGCGCAGGCCGTCGGGTTTGAGATGAACATGCTGACGCCAGCCGAAGCCCGCGACAGTTACCCCCTGCTGAACAAGGATGATCTGGTTGGCGCTGCATTCATTCCCGACGACGGGCATATCGACCCGAATTCCTTGACGCAGGCCTATGCCAAAGGATTCCGGGCCAATGGCGGGCGGATCATCGAAGGCGTGATGGTGCAGGACATGCTGCGCGAAGGCGACAGGATCAGCCACGTGGTAACGGATCGCGGCACAATAGCAGTAGATACTGTTGTCAACGCAGCCGGGCTCTGGGCGCGTCAGGTTGGCTGGATGGCGGGGGTGGAAATCCCGGCCGGGGTTGTCGAGCATCAGTATATTGTTACCGAAAAATCCGATCTTGTCCCGAACGGCCTGCCCGCTTTGCGTGACCCAGACGGAGGCTATTACGTAAAACCGGAACCCGGTGCGCTGGCGATCGGTGGCTGGGAGCGCAAGACCCGCAAGGTCAATCCGAAAGAGGGTTTCCCCTGGGCCAATGAACGCCATCTGTTCGATGGCGACATGGATCGGCTTGAAGAATTTTTCGAGCCAGCCCTGCACCGCCTGCCGGTTCTGGGTGAGCTTGGCGTGCGTACGATCATCAACGGCCCGATCCCGATTTCGCCCGATGGCGAGCCGATCATGGGTCCGGTACCGGGCGTGAGCAATTTTTTCGCCGCCTGTGCCTTTACCTCCGGCATCGCGGCATCCGGTGGCGCTGGCAAAGCGGCTGCGAACTGGATCATACACGGTGATCCGGGGCGCGACCTCTGGGCCTTCGATATCCGCCGTTTTGGCCACTTGCACGCAGGGCAGAAATTTCTGCACGACCGCGCCGTGGAAAGCTACGCCAATTATTATGCGATCCACTGGCCGGGCGAGGAACTCGAAAGCGCCCGCGGCGTGCGGCGCAGCCCGCTTTACCAGACCCTGAAAAACCAAGGCGCGGTCTTTGGCTCAAAATTCGGCTGGGAACGCGCCAACTGGTTCGCTCAAGGTGATATTCCGCAAACAGATGTGCTTGGGTTCGACCGGCAGCAGCAGGACATCACGGTTGGGCGCGAACACACAGCGGCCCGCAACGGCGTGGTTCTGGCCGACATGTCGTCATTCACCAAATTTGAGATCAGCGGCCGTCTGGCGTGCAGCTTTTTGCAATATCTGGCGGTTGCGAATGTGGACAAAGCACCCGGTGGCGCGACCTATACTCAACTGTGCAATGCCAAGGGCGGGATAGAAGCGGATGTTACGATAATCCGACGCTCCGAAGAATGTTTCTGGCTGATCACTGGCTCGGGCCTTGGAACCCGCGATCGCCACTGGATTGAAGGCAACATGAAAGATTTCCTTGATCGCCATAGCGGGGCTTGGGCCGCGCAGGGTGAACAATGGGTGCGATCGAGCACGCCTGCCGGAGGCTTGCATCTGCGCGATATCACGTCTGCCTACGGGGTGATCAATCTGGCGGGGCCGCTTGCCCGCAAAGTTCTGGAAAAAATCTGCGGCGAAGATGTCAGCCACGACGCTTTTCCTTTCATGTCAGCCCGCGACGTCAGGATCGGCTATGCGCCTGCACTCGCTTACCGCGTCACATACATCGGCGAGCTGGGGTGGGAACTGTATATTCCCTCGGAGTATCTGCAATACGTCTACGAAACCCTACAGGACGCTGGCCGCGAATTTGACATCACCAACATCGGCTACCGGGCAATCGACAGCCTGCGTATTGAAAAGCGTTTTGTGGCATGGGGCTCTGATATAACCCCGGACTACAATCCGTTCGAGGCTGGCTTGCAGTTTCTTATCGACTGGAACAAAGGCGATTTTCTCGGTTCGGAAGCACTTGCCGGGATCAAAAGCCAAGGTGTGCGTCAAAAACTGGTTTGTCTGGTCTTAGACGAACCGCTGCCGGTTTTCGGCGGCGAGGCGATCTTCGTTGACGGCACTGTGGTTGCCCAGTCCACCAGCGGGAACTTTGGGTATTCAGTCGGCAAAAGCCTCGTTCTCGGATATCTGCCGCAGCATTACCTTAATCGTAATGACTTTACGGTCGAAGCATTCGGTCAACGGTCCTCGGCGTCTCGGGTAATTGGCGCGGCTTATGATCCGGACCGGAAAAAAATACTCTGCTAACACACGCCGGTATTGTTTGGGCCCATTGAACATACCGGTTGGATATTTACTGTGCGAGATTGCTGAATTCATTGAGCGATAACGATATTGCAGTGTTATACTATAACATATATTGCAGCCCCTAACCCGAATTCAGATTGACGGAACCTCCGATGAAAAACGCCGTATTCCTGTTAGCTGCTGTGCTGGCTGTTTTGTCAGTTCCAGCGGCTGCAGAAGCGCCGCATGTGGCGACGGACATTCCCCCGGTTCACTCCCTTGTGGCGCGCGTGATGGACGGTGTCGGCGGCCCGGATTTGATCATTCGGCCCGGCGCGTCACCGCACAGCTATGCGTTGAGACCGTCCGAAGCGGCGATGCTGGCGCAGGCAGATCTGGTGTTCTGGGTTGGGCCGGACATGACACCTTGGCTTGAACGGAGCATACGGACACTGGCAGGCAATGCTGTCAGCGTTGTGTTGCAGGCGGAACCCGGGTTGGCGTTGCTGGAATACCGCGACGGTGTCAGCTTTGGAGATCATGTCCACGAGCAGGCGTCAGCGAATCCCGATCCTCACATCTGGCTCGATCCCGACAATGCTGCTGTCTGGCTCGACGTTATAGCCAACGAACTGGCTGATGTGGACCCGGATAATGCGGCAATTTACATAGCTAACGCGGTTGCAGGCAAAGCTGAGCTGGCCAGAATGAAAGCAGAAATAGATGTGATTCTGGCCTCTGCCCGAGGGAAGCCCTTCGTTGTCTTCCACGACGCGTATCACTATTTCGAAAGCCGGTTTGACATCGAGGCGGCTGCCGCTGTGAGCCTGGGAGACGCAGCAACGCCCGGCGCGGCAAGAGTTGCGGGAATACGACGGGAAATCAAAGATATAAAAGCGGTTTGTATCTTTGGTGAGCCTAACTTCTCCCCTAAACTCCTGACAAGCCTTACCGACTCCACCGACCTCAAGATTGGTGAGCTTGATCCGCTTGGCGCTGGCCTGGAACTGGGCAAAGATCTTTATCAATCGCTTATCCGGGGATTGGCGATTTCCTTAGCCGATTGCCTTTCTTGATCTTGCGCTTGGCTGCAATCAAGATACTCTGCGCGGCGGATCAGCGGCATCGGGTTTGCTGACCAAAATTACAGCGGTTCCTATGGCCAAACTTGCCCCAATCACAGCGCTACCCAAACACGACAGATACGACGTTGTGATCGTCGGCGGTGCGATGATCGGAGCGTCGGTTGCCTGGTATCTATCGGCCAGTCCCGACTTCGACGGCAAAGTGTTGGTTGTTGAGCGCGACCCGAGCTACGAACTTGCTTCAACGGCGCACACCAACAGCTGTATGCGGCAACAATTTTCCAACAAAATCAACGTTCAAGTGTCTCAATACGCGGCGGAATACATCAAAGATTTCCGCAGCCAAATGGGCGGCGGTCCTGATGTCCCGGAGATTTCACTGCACAGTTTTGGCTATATGTACCTGGCCTCCGACCCGCAATTTGCCCGTGCGTTGCAAGACGGCCAAAAACTGCAATCAGACTGCGGAGCGGGAACGCGGATTCTGACGGTTGAACAGATTGCAGCGGCGTTCCCGTTTTACAATCTGGAAGACATCATTCTGGGCAGTTATAACCCGGTGGACGAAGGATATTTCGACGGTGGCACGCTGTTTGACTGGTGGCGAAAATTGGCGCGGCGCAACGGGGTGGAATATATCAGCAATGAAGTGGTTGCGATCGAACGCAGGGGTAATCAAGTTGTTGGCGTGACATTGAAAACCGGCGCTGCGGTTTCGACCGGAACGGTTGTTAATGCCTCCGGACCGCGGGCGAGCCGGACCGCAGCGATGGCCAAATTGTCTGTGCCGGTCGAACCTCGCAAACGCTATACCTTTGTCTTTGAAGCGGAAAACCCATTGGACCGTGACCTGCCGCTGACCGTCGACCCCTCGGGCGTACATGTCCGCACAGACGGGGCCTATTATATGGCTGGCAGCCCACCGCAAGACGGTGATCCGGCAGTGGATTATGATGATTTCGATCAGGATTTCAGCCTTTGGGAAGACAAGGTCTGGCCAGCAATTGCCACCCGGATTCCGCAGTTCGAAGCGATCCGGGTGCGGAACACCTGGGTCGGGCATTACGCCTATAACACCTTGGATCAGAACGCTATTCTGGGCCCGCATAACGAAGTCTCGAATTTCTATTTCGCCAATGGTTTTTCGGGGCATGGGTTTCAGCAGGCCCCCGCAATGGGGCGCGGTATGGCGGAACTGATAACCTACGGCAGCTTCCGCACGCTGGATTTGTCGCCCTTTCGATACGAGCGGATTGTAAAAGGTGAACCCTTTGCCGAACGCGCAGTAATCTGATGGCTGTGTCCTATATAACCGATACCATCCGGTGCCCCGGCGCATAGGCCATCCGCACCCAGGTGACCGGCTGTCCGCCGCTTCGGGTGATCCGTTCCAGCACAAACAACGCCGCCCCGACCGGAACGTTCAGAACCTCCGCATCTCGGGCATCTGCCATCTCTGCCGTGAAAGCAATCTCGCCCTCGGTATAACTGGCGTTGCGCAGCAGCCATTCATTGGGGCTGATCTCGGCAAAGGGTGCGTCAAGAACCTCCGGGATGGCGACCGGGTTAATCCAGCGGTGTTCAAACAGATACGGCACTCCGTCGGCCAGATGCAGGGCCTGGACATGCAGGCCGCTGGCGCTTT
This sequence comes from Amylibacter sp., assembly GCA_965237555.1. Taxonomy (GTDB): domain Bacteria; phylum Pseudomonadota; class Alphaproteobacteria; order Rhodobacterales; family Rhodobacteraceae; genus Amylibacter. The sequence continues at coordinate 756,936 of CBDEFU010000001.1, read as the reverse complement.
CGTTCAGCCCCAGCCGCAAACGCAGATGCGTTGGAAAAGCCAGAACGTCACGGTTGATCAGGGCATAGGAATAGGCGGCTCCGCTGGCCTCGATCTCGTTGCGGATGATGGGGATCGACAGGCGGGCATGGCGCACCGGTGTCAGCGCCACGCGGGTGCCGGCCTTGCGCTTGCGTTCCAGCGTCCCGTCGTCGGCAAGATGCTGCAGGGCGCGGTTGACCGTGGCCCGGGCACAGCCGAATTCGCGTGCCAGGTCTTCTTCGTTGGGGATCAACGCGCCGGGCTGCCACTCCCGCGCCCGGATGCGGGTCAGAACCGCGTCACGCACCTGTTGCCAGCGATGTCCGGTTCGCTTGGTCACCCGACATCCTTCAGGCGGGCCATCGTGGCGCGATACGCTTTAACGATAGCTTCGCGGGCAATGTGCTGACCGCCTTGCACCACATGGCGGCCTGCCGCCCACACGTCGCTGACCAGTGCATCGCCGGAGGTAAACACCCAGGTATCCAACGCGACATCTCCGGTCCGACCAATCATGTCGGTCGCGTCGGAATCAAGTGCCAGCAGGTCGGCCCATTGACCGGCTGCAATCTGTCCGCTGTTCCGGCCCGCCGCCTGTGCGCCGCCTTTGACCACACCTTCAAACAACAACCGGCCAGTGGATTTTTCGGCGCTGGCGAGTACCGCGCGGCCTTTGTCCCGCAGTCGCTGCGAATATTCCAGCGTGCGCAGTTCTTCGGCCAGCGATATGCGGATGTTGGAATCTGAGCCAACCCCGAAGGTGCCGCCGTTTTCGATATAACGTTTTCCGTCAAATATCCCGTCCCCCAGCGACGACTCGGTGATCGGGCACAGGCCCGCGACTGCCCCTGAAGATGCCAGGGCTTTGGTTTCGTCTGGTTGCATCTGGGTACAGTGGATCAGACACCAGCGGGCATCGACCTCCGCGTTGTCCATCAGCCAGTTGACCGGACGTGCGCCATAAGCCGCCTCCACTTCCTCAACCTCGGCCACCTGTTCAGCGAGGTGCATATGTACCGGTCCGGATGTCATGTCCGGGACAGCTTGCAGACTGTCCCGATGCACCGCCCGCAGGGAATGGGGCGCCACGCCGAGGGTCGCGTCCTTGGGCAGATGCGAAAGCGCCGTCGCCGCGCCCTCATATATATTTGCAAACCGGTCCAGATCATTGCCGAAGCGAATTTGCCCCTGACCCAGCGCTCGCCCGTCACAGCCGCCGACTTCGTAAAGCACAGGCAACAGCGTCAGGCCGACACCGGTCTGCTCTGCCGCCGCCGCGATCCTCTGCGCCATTTCGGATACTGAATCATAGCTGCTGCCGTCAGTCTGGTGGTGCAGGTAATGGAATTCGACGTTGTTAGCATAGCCAGCCTCCAGCATCTCCATCTGCACCAGCGCCGCGATGGCTTGCACGTCGTCTGGCGTCAACTGATCCAGAAACCGGTACATCAGCCGCCGCCAAGTCCAGAAACTGTCGCGCGGATCAGGACCGCGGCGCTCGGTCAGGCCGGCCATGGACCGCTGGAAGGCGTGGCTGTGCAGGTTCGCCGGCGCTGGCAACAGCAGTCCGGTTTGCTGGCTGCTGGCGCGTGTATCGGGCGTTGCAGTTGCAATTCGCCCGTCAGCATCAATCTCAACGGTGACGTTATCGGCCCAGCCGGTGGGAAGCAGCGCCTGTTTGGTCCAGAGAATTTGGGTCATGGTGGCTCTTGACAGATTATAATATGTATAGACATAATAAGATTAAGCGTAACGTTAATGGGAATCAAGGGTTTTGCACCACACTGTTCTGACAAACGCCCGCCTCGCTACCATGATCGCAGGCGATACAGCCTATGGATTGCTGGACGCCGGTGCCATCGCGATCGAAAACGGCACCATTGTCTGGGCCGGACCGGTGGCGGACCTGCCGACAGACTATTCCGACTGGACCCAACAAGACCTCGAAGGCCGCCTGACAACACCGGGGCTGATCGATTGCCACACCCATCTGGTGTTCGGCGGCAACCGGGCGCAGGAATTTGAGATGCGGCTGAACGGAGCGACCTATGAAGAGGTGGCGCGGGCCGGAGGTGGCATCGTGTCAACCGTAACGGCAACCCGCGCTGCATCTCTTGAAGACCTGGTCGCAACCGCTTTGCCGCGTCTGGATGCGATGATCGCCGAGGGTGTCACAACCGTTGAAATCAAATCTGGTTACGGTCTTGATACCGAAACAGAAATCCGCATGTTGCAGGCGGCCCGGGCGCTGGAAGATGCCCGCGATATCCGGGTCAGAACCAGCTTTCTCGGCGCCCACGCAGTCCCCAAAGAATATTCCGGAAAAGGCGCAGATGCCTATATCGACGAGGTGTGTTTGCCAACTTTGGACAAGGTGGAAGAGCTGGGTCTGGCTGATGCTGTAGACGGGTTTTGCGAAGGCATCGCCTTTGCACCAGATCAAATCGCGCGGGTATTCGACCGGGCGCAGGCGCTGGGCTTGCCGGTCAAACTCCACGCCGAACAACTGTCCAACCTCGGCGGTACCAAACTGGCTGCGCAATACGGGGCGCTATCGGCTGATCACGTGGAATATGCCAACGCGGAGGATGCTCAGGCGCTGGCGAAATCGGGCAGCGTGGCCGTGATCCTGCCGGGCGCCTTCTACACATTGCGTGAAACCCAACAGCCACCGATTGTAGCATTCCGCGAATACGGCGTGCCGATGGCATTGGCCACGGATTGTAATCCCGGGTCGTCACCGATGACCTCGCTGTTGTTGACCATGAACATGGGCTGCACCTTGTTTTCGATGACCCCCGAAGAGGCGCTCGCCGGGGTCACCCGCAATGCTGCCGCCGCGTTGGGCCTGCCGGAGAGCGGTCAGATTGCTCCGGGTTTTCGCGCTGATCTGGCAGTTTGGGATGTGGAGCATCCGGCGGAACTGGCCTATCGAATCGGATTCAACCCGCTGTTCAAACGTTTTTTTGGAGGTCGCCCGTGACCACTTTGACCCTGACGCCTGGCGCGATCACGCTGGCGCATCTCGCCGAAGTCTATTGGAACGGGGCGGGCGTAAAACTTGACCCGGCCTGCCGCGCAGCCGTTGACACCGCAGCAGACAGGATCGCCGCTGCTGCTGCCGGTGAAGATCCGATCTACGGTGTGAACACCGGCTTTGGCAAACTTGCCAGCATGAAAATCAAAAGCGAAGATACTGCGACCCTTCAACGAAATCTAATCCTCAGCCATTGCTGTGGTGTCGGCGAACCGATTTCGCGCCGCCACACCCGGCTGATGATGGCATTGAAACTGATGTCGTTGGGGCGCGGCGCATCCGGTGTGCGCTGGCCTTTAATCGAGCTGTTGGAGGATATGATGGCACAAGGTGTCACCCCGGTGGTCCCAGCACAGGGATCGGTCGGCGCATCAGGCGATCTGGCACCGCTGGCGCATATGACGGCGGTTGTTATTGGCGAGGGCATGGCGGAATTTCAGGGCGAGATCCTGCCCGGGGCCGAAGCGTTGGCCAAGGCGGGGCTGAAGCCAATTGCCCTTGGTCCGAAAGAGGGTCTGGCCTTTATCAACGGCACCCAGTTTTCCACCGCCTTTGCGCTGGCGGGTCTGTTCGAAGCCTGGCGGGCCGCTGGGTCCGCACTGGTCACCTCTGCACTCTCAACTGACGCGATCATGGGGTCGACCGCACCACTGCAGCCGGAAATACATGCTTTGCGAGGTCACGCGGGTCAGATCACCGCCGCTGCCACGATGCGCGAGCTTCTGGCCGGTTCGGAAATCCGCGAAAGCCACCGCGAAGGCGATACCCGCGTGCAGGACCCCTATTGCATTCGCTGCCAACCCCAGGTCACCGGTGCGGCAATGGACGTGTTGTGGCAGGCAGCGCGCACTCTTGAGATCGAAGCCAACGCCGCGACCGACAATCCGCTGGTGCTGACGCAGGCCGATATGATTGTTTCGGGCGGTAATTTTCACGCCGAGCCAGTGGGCTTTGCCGCGGACATGATCGCGCTGGCGATTTCGGAAATTGGTGCCATTGCACAGCGCCGCGTGGCCCTGATGGTGGACCCGACCCTGAGCCACGACCTGCCCCCATTTCTGACCCCCGATCCGGGCCTGAACTCCGGTTTCATGATTGCCGAAGTCACCACTGCCGCTCTGATGAGTGAAAACAAACATCTGGCAAACCCCTGCGTGACGGACAGCACCCCAACCAGCGCCAATCAGGAGGATCACGTGTCGATGGCAGCCCATGGTGCTCGGCGCCTGACGCCGATGGCCCAAAACCTGAATCGTATTCTGGGTGTGGAACTGCTCTGCGCCGCTCAGGGCGTTGAATTCCGTGCACCACTGCAAACCTCCAAGCCACTGCAAGCAGTTATCACCCGCTTGCGGCTGGACATCGAAACTCTGGGTGCGGACCGATACCTCGCCCCCGACCTGGAAGTCGCCGCTACACTGGTGGCCAGCGGTGCAATTGCGCAAGCCGCGGGTGTAGACCTGCCGGAACTCGCTGCATGAGCATGGTCGCTGTCGACCCGGGAAACAGCCCGCTGGTTCTGGGGCTACCGCACACCGGAACAGAAGTGCCGGATGAGGTGATGGCAACGCTCAATCCGTTGGGTCAGGGGTTGGCGGACACGGATTGGCATATCCACGACCTCTATGACGGGTTGGTCAACGACGTGACAACCGTGCGCACCCGCATCCACCGCTATGTGATTGACGCGAACCGCGATCCGTCCGGAGTCAGCCTCTATCCCGGCCAGAACACCACCGGATTATGCCCGCTGACCGATTTTGACGGAGCAAAAATTTATCTGAACCGGCATGAGCCGGATACGGCAGAGATTGAGCGGCGAAGGCTGGCGTATCACGCGCCCTATCATGTGGCGCTCAGGGCCGAATTGGACAGGGTCAAGGCGCTGAACGGTTTTGCGATCCTCTATGATTGCCACTCGATCCGCTCCGAAATCCCATTTCTGTTCGATGGCACGCTGCCGGATTTCAACATCGGCACAAATATGGGTGCAACCTGTGCGCCGGAGATCGCACAGGCGGTCAATGACATCTGCGCCGGGACTGGTCGGACCATGGTGGAGAACGGCCGTTTCAAAGGCGGCTGGACGACGCGGCATTACGGGCAGCCAGCGGAGGGTTTTCACGCCATTCAGATGGAATTGGCGCAATCAACATATATGGAAGAACAGCCGCCGTGGAGCTGGCGGGACGACCGGGCAGAGAAGTTGCGCCCGGTTTTGCGACGGATTTTGGAAACGTTGGTTGATTGGCAACCGGCGTAAGATGCCTAAACCTCCTCAAACGGAAAGCTATCCAACCGCTCCGCCCCGGATTCCGTAATCAACACCTGCGTTTCCAGTTTAATGCTCTCAGACCCGGCTTCCCCGATCAGGCTCTCTACACAGACCACCATCCCGGGTTCAAACACGCCGGTCATTGCCTCGCCCCAATCCACATGCAGCGGCACGCAAGGCCATTCGTCGGCCATGCCAACCCCGTGCAAGGCAAGCGAATAGCGGTAATCCACATGTTGTGCCGGAATCTTCCAGCTTTTAGCGTTGAATTCGGCGAAACTCAGGCCCGGTTGTAACAGGGCCAGATTGTGGTGGATTTGGTCTAGGGCGGTGCTGTAGAGGCGCCGCTGCACATCATTCATTGGCTGATAGCCACAGACCCAACTGCGCGAAATATCGGCGCAATAGCCGTAGGGGCCGATCATATCGGTGTCGAACGAGATCATTTCGCCGGATTGCACGGGCCGGTCTGAACACTCTTGATACCAGGGATTGGTGCGCGGTCCAGCGGTCACCAGTTTGGTTTCCAGCCAGTCGCCACCGGAGCGGGCGTTTTCAAAATGTAGATGCGCCCAGAGTTCGCGTTCAGTGACGCCGCGAACCGAATGTTCGTAGATCCGCGCCATCCCAGCCTCGCAGACGCGGATGGTCCAGCGCATCAACTCAATTTCCTCAGGGGATTTGATCGAACGGGCAATTTCGGTGATCTCAGTACCTTCGACGTACTCCAGCCCGCGCGATTGTAGGGCAAACAGTCCCGGACCGTCGAGTTTGTCACAGGCGATACGCCTGTTGCTGCCGCCATGTTCCCGCATCAGATCGTCGATTTCATCGGCCCAGCGGTTCAAAAAGGTGTCTGCTTGAGCGCCTACGCCCATGAACATCCAGCCGGTGGCCGTCCGCAGTTCGTCGATCCCCGGCAGGCCGTGATTCAGATGTTCGCAACCCTTGAATTCAAACATGATGCCCGGCCCGTCTGCAAACACCAGCGCATAGCGCAGCGGGTTGTGCGCGGTCCAGACCTGCATGTTTGAACTGTCGAACGCGTAGCGGATGTTGATTGGATCATAGAGCAGGGCGGCGGCGCAATCCTGCCGCTGCAATTCTGACCGTAACCGTCCCAACCGATAGGCCCGCGCCGCATCCAATGTGGACTGACTGACCGGTGATTTGAGCGGTTTGTCCGACCCTTCCGAATTCAGGTAGGTAAGTTTTCGTGGGTCCATGAATGTTGTTTGGGATGTCATTTCGCCCGTCCGTAAAAGCCGATCCGGTCTTCAACCGTAAATTCAACGCCGGGGCGGTCGAAATAGGAGAACACGGCAATGATCCGTTCGGCATCGCCCTCAACCGGGGTCACTCGATGCGCGGTGTTTTTGCCGCGAAACACATTCAGGGTGCCGGGCGAAACCGGCATCCGAATGACGTCGGAACGCTGCCCGCGCAGCAACGCGGCCACGCCGTCGTAGTTGGGATCGACTTCGGAGCGTAAATCCTGTGCATATTCGAATTCGCCGCCCTGTTCTGGGGATTGCAACAACAGTGTGGTGGTAAATTCCGATCGGTCAAAATGCCAGTTCAGCGCCTCACCGGCCCGGTAAGCCATAACGTTGGCCCGCGCCAGCGGATCGGCCATCGGATGCAGTTGCGGCTTGTTCATGACTGCTGCGAGAAAGGTTGCGAAAGGATCCCATTCATAGAGTTGCATCACCAGCCCGCCGCTCATTTGATCAGCGCAGATCGTGTGGTTGACGGTATTGAACCGGGTCAGGGCCGGATGGTCCGCAGGCAGTCCGGGGATATCCTTTTTGAAATAGATATTGTGCTCGCGGGCATGTTCAAAAGCACTGGTGCGTATCACCGGCACTACTTCAGCCACCGCCTGCGTCAGCGCCGCAGGCTTCATAAAGCCGGCAAGGTTGAACAACCCGTCTCGCGCCAGTTCCGCTCTGCAACGATCAACCAGCGCCCGCAAGTCGGCGCTGCCGGAATTGTCCAGTGGGTAGCGGTTCAGGTCGATGATGTTGTGCATGGTTTTGCCCCTTTGATCGTGTCCAAAGGATAGAGGCTGCAGGGCGTCGGGCAACCGCAACCGCGTCAAAGTTTGACGCAGAGCGGCTGAAACGAGGACTCTTTTGAGTGTCTTCCCCGCGCTAACAGGGAACTCGGCCGAACTCCTGCAACACAGCGGGAGATCCCCAGATTCACGGGGGGAGGATTTACACGGCACATCCACCCTGCGACCGGTTCATTTCGGTGCAGGGTTCATCTGTTAGGGTCTTGTGGTTGATAAAAAGGCGGGCCCGCCATTGCGGTTATACTTGCCGAACAGGGGTTGTTAATCCCTGCACCTTGATTCCACCGGTGATTTTCAGGTGATCTTTCTGGGCTTGTCGGTGCCTACAAAAGATCCAAAACCACGTTTATGAGCGCTCGCAAGAGGTTATAAGGAAATATTTCTAGGAACCCGTTAACCATACGTACGGTGGTGGCTTACACCGCGTCAAAATCCAGCACCACCTCGTCAGAAACCGGACGCGTTTGGCAGGCCAGCACGTATCCGGCTTCCAGTTCCCAGGGTTCCAGCGAGAAATTCTGCACCATCCGTACTTCGCCGGCGACCAGTTTGCAGCGGCAGGTCGAGCACATGCCGTTCTTGCACGAATAAGGCACGTCCAACCCGGCGTGTGCGGCTGCATCCACAAGTGAATCTTCAGCCGTCATTTTGAACGTTTTGCGGGCGCCTTCGTAAACTACTTCCACCGTCGCGCCGCCTTTGGGTTCCGGGTGGGACTCCTGCACGCTGGCAATTGGCAGCCCACCCGGTGGTGTGAACAGTTCAAACTTCAGCCGGTCCTCTTCCACCCCCATTTCGCGCAGAGCAGTTGATGCCGCGTCGATCATCGGTTGCGGACCGCAGATATAGATCGCCTCGTATTCTGCCGGGTGGATCAATCCGCCGGCTGCCAAGGTGCCGAGTTTTTCGCCGTCCAGCCGCCCGTTGAACAGGTCGATGTCCTGGGCCTCTTGGTCCATCACATGGGTCAGCAGAAACCGGGTCAGGAACCGGTCCTTCAGATCGTCAAACTGGCGGCGGAACATGACGCTTTCGGTGGCGCGGTTGGCGTAACACAGGGTGACGGTGCTGTCCGGTTCGCCCTCAAGCACCGAGCGTGCAATCGAGACCATCGGCGTAACGCCCGACCCTGCCGCCAGCAACAGGTAATTGTGGTTGCCACCGACCGGTGCCGTAAACCGGCCTTGCGGGGTCATCACCTGAATGCTGTCACCTGCCTTGAGCGACTGCGCGAAAGACGAAAAGGCACCGCCTTCGATGTGTTTGACTCCGACCTCAAGGTTTTTTTGCCCGAGAGGCGAACAGATCGAATAGGAGCGGCGCACGTCCTGCCCGCGGATATCGGCCCGCAGGGTCAGATACTGACCGGGAGTAAAAGTATAATCAGCGGCCAGCGCGTCCGGGATATCGAACATCAGAGCCACAGCGTCGGTGGTTTCAGGGCGGACAGATTTCAGGGTCAGGTCGTGAAAACGGGGGGCCATATTGTCCTCAGATACATTTGAAATAGTCGAAGGGTTCGGCACAGGATATGCAACGATACAACGCCTTGCAGGCGGTTGAGCCGAATTCGGAGACGCGTTCGGTTTGAGTTGATCCGCATTGCGGGCAGGCAACGGTGGTTTCGCCAAACAGCGCGCGGACGGAATTGGATGCTTTGACTGGTGGTGCTATGCCGTAAGCCCGCAGTTTTTCGCGGCCAACGTCGGTGATCCAGTCGGTGGTCCATGCGGGCGAAATCACCCGCTCGATCTTCGGGTCAAAACCTGCATCTCGCAAGGCGATCTCAATGGCCAGTTCGATGGCCAGAACCGCCGGACAACCGGAATAGGTGGGGGTGACTTTGGCAATCGCCTGGCCCGCATCATTCACGGTGACACTGCGCAGGATGCCAAGTTCCGCAACATTCACAGCAGGCACTTCTGGGTCAAGCACCGCCGCCGCCGCATTCCACGCCGTTCGCGCCGGATCGTTTATGGATACTGCCGCTACCATGTCAGATTTGGATGGGCACGCTGGACATACTGCAGTTCGGCCAGCAAAAAGCCCATTTCTTCACCATGCCGCCCGCTGCGGCCTCCGCTAACCGTCAGGGGAAAGTTCGGCGCATCGATCGTCGCCGCGGCGAATATTCTGGCAATCGTGGTTTCCCAAGGGGCTCTGAGGTCGGAAACCAGCGGCACCAGATCTAAACCGGCAGCGGCGCGCGCGACATCATCAGCATAGAACATCTCGTTCACATAAGGCGCCAATGCGGTCACGGCATTCACCATACGCTGGTGGCTTTCTTCGGTGCCGTCGCCCATCCGGATCACCCATTCGGCTGAATGTCGCACATGATAGCTGGTTTCTTTCAGCGCTTTTGCGGCAATCCCTGCGATGGTTACGTCGGAAGACCCCTGGGCCCGCTGCCAAAACAGTTCCATGAAAGCGGAGAAATACAGCTGCCGCAACATGGTATGGGCGAAATCACCGTTCGGCCGTTCGACCAGCAGCACATTGTGATAATCGCGCTCCAGCCGCATGTAGGCAATGGCGTCTTCGTCACGGCCTTCGCCTTCGATCTTGCCCGCGTAAGTATAAAGCCCGCGCGCCTGGCCAATCAGATCGAGCCCGATATTCGGCATCGCCAGGTCTTCTTCCAACATTGGCGCGTGGCCGCACCATTCCGACAAGCGGTGGCCGAGGATCATGTGATCATCCGCCAGGCGGATCAGAGATTCGTAAAGGATATCAGCGCGTTCCATTACATGTGGCCCACTTCGTCCGGGATGTCATAGAAGGTCGGATGCCGGTAAATCTTGCTTTCTGCCGGTTCAAAATTCTCGCCTCTGTTGTCCGGGTCCGACGCTGTGATTTCCGCGGATGGAACAACCCAGACAGACTGACCTTCGCCGCGCCGGGTATACACATCCCGCGCCGCTTGCAGGGCCATTGTTGCGTCTGCCGCGTGCAGCGAGCCGCAGTGCCGGTGCGCAAGGCCGTTGCGCGGGCGGATAAAGACTTCCCAGAGGGGTGTTTCGAGGGGTTTTGTCATTGGTCTACTCCGCTGCAATGTGATCTGACTGCTGCCGTTCCCGGCGTTTTTGGGCATGGGCGAGGGCGGCGTCGCGCACCCATTGGCCGTTTTCCCAGGCTTTGGTGCGTGCGGCGATGCGGTCTCGGTTCATGATCCCGTTGCCTTTGACCACCGACCAGAATTCATCCCAATCGATCGGGCCAATGTCATAACCGCCTTTTTCGTCATTCCACTTCAGGTCTGGATCAGGGATTTTCAGGCCCAGATATTCTGCTTGCGGTACAGTGGCGTCGACAAATTTTTGCCGCAACTGGTCGTTGGTGAAGCGCTTGATTCTCCACACCGTTGACTGATCGCTGTGCAAGCTGTCCGCGTCATGGGGGCCAAACATCATCAGGGCGGGCCACCACCAGCGATTCAGCGACTCCTGAGCCATGTCTTTTTGCTCTTGGGTGCCGCTGCACAGCTTCAACAGGATTTCATAGCCCTGCCGCTGGTGAAAACTCTCTTCTTTGCAAACCCGGATCATGGCCCGTGCGTAGGGTCCGAAGGAACAGCGGCACAGCGGGATCTGGTTCATGATCGCTGCCCCGTCCACCAGCCAGCCGATGGTGCCCATGTCGGCCCATGTCAGGGTCGGGTAGTTGAAGATCGAGGAATATTTGGCTTTACCGGCGAGCAGCTCTTCGGTCATTTGCTGACGGGTGATGCCGAGCGTTTCAGCCGCCGAATAGAGGTAAAGCCCGTGCCCGCCTTCGTCCTGCACCTTGGCCAGCAAAGCCGCCTTGCGCCGCAGGGTTGGGGCGCGAGTGATCCAGTTGCCCTCGGGCAGCATGCCGACGATTTCCGAATGCGCGTGCTGGCCTATCATCCGGATCAGCGTCTTGCGGTAACCCTCTGGCATCGGATCGTTGGGCTCAATCTTTTCCTCGGCGTCAATGCGGGCCTGAAAAGCCGCCAGAAACTCCGGCGTTTCGTCGGTTTTGCTGTCCGCACCGATAAGACCTTGTGAATACATCTGGGTGATCCCCCTTGGGTGGGTGGATAATATATTACGAAATCCTACCGATCAAGTATTTTATTGTAATACTATTGAGAGAGTTGGACAATTAGGTAACCAGTTGGTCGGCGGGTTCTACTGAATTTGCCCCGCGGACCGGAATCGGGCATCCAAAACAGCCAGTCCAAGAGACGGACAGGGCTGATCCCAAAAAGCCTCGGACGGGGATAAAATCCGAATGTAAATATCTGCCACAACGGCCTTGGCCTGTTCGACAGGCCAGCCGGCGGGTTGCAGGTTCGCCGGGATGCGCGGGTGGCGCAGGACCAACCGTCGCCACTTGTGGATCATAAGGATGCGCAGGGTCATGGCGTCGAGCGGTGACAACTCAGCCAGTCGGTCCGGTTTATTGAGAAGCGGTAAATAATCGTCAGAAAATTCTGCGTAGGCTTTGGCGACCTCCGTTGGTGCCAATTCAGATTGCAGCCAATCGGGGATGTTTTGCGCGGCCCCGTCAAATATGAGGCATCCCATTTTTTGCAGGTGTCTGATATCCGGCGCGGCCGGGAGCGGCCAGAGCGCAAAATTGGATTGCGCCACCAGCGCATCCGTGGCCTGCAATTGCTGACGCAGTTTTTTTCGTTCGCCGGTTTTCAGGTTGGGCAGCAGGGCCACCCGCCAATCGCTGACATTACCGGTGCCAACAGGTGCATAAATCCGCGCTGATGCGGGCCCGAAACTGTCGCGCCCCGCAGGCCCGAAGGTGTAGCTGCTGACACGGCCTTCGCGTTTGCTCTCGACCCAGCCGTCTTTAGACAGGCGGGACAGGGCGGTGCGGATGGCACCGCTTTCGATGCCCATATGGCCGGTGATGGTCAACAGATCGGTCATCGATATCCGCCCACCGCGCGGCTGCACAGCATCACCCAGTATGGTGACCACCAGCGACCAGACCCGCAGGCGGCCATTGCTGTGCAGATTGTCTATTAACGGCTGAACCAAAGGACTAACGTTTCCCATCCCTCTTATGTATGGGTGTAAGCATTCATCGTCAAAAGTTCATATTCCGCGACCTGATCGCTGTCCTGATTGGTCAGGGTGACGTTCCAGCGCACTTCGCCGTAGTCTTCAGTGCGTCTGGTTTTGCGCTTTGCCGTCAGGCGTACGCGGATGGCATCGCCCGGGCTGACCGGTTTTTGAAAGCTGAGGTTGTTCAAGCCGGTGTTGGCCAGTACCGGGCCGGGATTGGGTTCGACAAACAGACCAGCGGCGAACCCCAATAGCAGATAGCCATGCGCCACCCGCCCTGGGAAAAACGGATTTGCGGCAGCAGCCGCGTCATCCATATGGGCATAGAAAGTGTCGCCGGTGAAAATTGCGAAATGTTCGATATCATCCAGCGTCACCACGCGCGGATCGGTGTGAATGGTCTCGCCGATTTCGATCTGGTTGAATGTGCGGGTGAAGGGGTGCGCCGGGCCGTTGATTTCCTTTGATCCGTTGACCCAGTTGCCGGTGACAGCCGTCAGGATGTCCGGGCTGCCTTGAATCGCGGTGCGCTGCATATAGTGCATGACACCCCGCACACCGCCCATTTCCTCGCCACCGCCAGCCCGTCCCGGCCCGCCGTGCACCATATGGGGCAGGGGCGAGCCGTGGCCGGTGCTCTCGGCCATGCTGTCGCGATTGTTGAAGTAAAGCCGACCGTGAAACGCGCCCGCTCCGGTTACAACATCGCGGGCGACTTGCGGGTCGTGGGTGATAACTGAGGCCACCAGCGAGCCTTGGCCCCGGTTCAGCAAAGCGATAGCGTGCGGCAGGTTGCGGTAGGGCATAACTGTCGAAACCGGTCCGAAAGCCTCGGTTTCATGCACACTGCGGGCAGCATCCGGGTCCGCGCAGCGAAACAGCATTGGCGGTAGGAACGCACCTTGTTCCGGGTCGGCGCCGTTCACCTCGAAAGCGTCGGGATCACCATACACCCGCTCACATTCCTGTCCGATGATCGCCGCCTTGGCCAGCACATCTGCCTTTTGCTCGGCAGACACCAGCGCACCCATCCGGGTGGTCTTAAGCGCGGGATCACCGATGACGGTTCTGTCCAACCGAGCTGACAAGGTCGCAATCACTGCATCCAACTGGCTTTCGGGCGCCATGATCCGGCGGATGGCGGTGCATTTTTGCCCGGCCTTGGTGGTCATTTCGCGGGCAACTTCTTTGATGAAAAGATCAAATTCAGGCGTGCCCTCGACGGCGTCCGGCCCAAGGACGGAAGCGTTCAAACTGTCCTGCTCGGCGACAAACCGCACTGATTTTTCCAGGATGTTCCGATTGGACCGCAAGTGCAGCGCGGTTTGCGCGGAGCCGGTGAAGCTGACCACGTCCTGACATCCAAGCCGGTCCAGCAGATCGCCGGTGCCCCCGACAATCAGTTGGAATGACCCATCGGGAAAAATGCCGCTCTCGGCCATGATCCGGACGCAGCGCTCGGTGACGTAAGAGGTTGAGGTGGCCGGTTTGACGATGGCGGGCACACCTGCCAGCAGAGTCGGCGCCAGTTTTTCCAGCATCCCCCAGACCGGAAAGTTGAACGCGTTGATATGAACGGCAACGCCTTGCAACGGGGTGCAGACGTGCTGGCCCAGAAACGTGCCGCCACGCGACAGTGCTTCAACTTCGCCATCGACATAGACTTGTGCATCCGGCATCTCGCGGCGGCCTTTGGAAGCAAACACCAGCATGGTGCCAATACCACCGTCGATATCGATCTGACTGTCCGCCAAAGTTGCCCCGGTCATGAAAGCGAGATCATACAGCTCCTGCCGGTAATCGCGCAGATGCAGCGCCAGCGCTTTTAGCAGCCGCGCCCGGTCGTGGAATGTCATAGCGCGGAGCGTCGGTCCGCCTGTGGTGCGGGCAAAATCCAGCATTACCTGAAAATCAAGCGCACCCGATCCAGCCTCGGCGACCGGCACACCAGTTACAGCCGAACGGATCAGCCGGGTGTCGCCCGATGGTGCGATCCATTTCCCCGCGGCAAAGCTGCCGAGTTGCATAAGTCCCATAAGGTGTTCCTTTGTCAGTTCAGATATGCGGGCAAACTGGCGTAGCCGCGAAACCGGATTCGCCCGCTAACCTCCGCACCGTTAATCAGTTGATAATTCGGAAACCGTTGCAAAAACCGGCCAATGGCAACCCGGCCTTCCAGCCGAGCCAACGAAAACCCGACACACAGATGCGGCCCTCCGGCGAAGGCGTGGTGTTTGTTTGGTCTGCGTGACAGAATCACGCGGTTCGGATCGTCGAAATGCGCCGGGTCGCGGTTGGCAGCACCAATGCACAGGTGCAGATTTGTTTCCGCTGGGATCGTTGTTTCCTCGAAAGTGGTTTCTTCCAGCGTCAGGCGGTTGCCGAACTGATTTGGCGACAGAAAGCGCAGGAATTCGTCCACCCCGGTCTGGATCAGATCAGGCGTGTCGATCAGTGCCTTTTTCTGGTCCGGGAAATCCTGCAGCGCCGCCAGGCCGTTGCCGATCAGGTTGGTCGTGGTTTCGTGCCCTGCATTGAGGATGAATATGCAGTTTTGCAGCAGTTCAACCTCAGACAATTGCCCCTCTTCGCTCTCGATCAACCGCGTCAGCACGTCGGTATTCGGATCGCCGGGATGTTTGCGCCGGTGATTGGTCAGATCGCGCAGGTACGCCTTGAACTCGGTCACGGATTGGTTTCCCCAGGCCTCCTGTTCAGGCGTCAGGGTGGGTTCAAGCGCGCCCAATATGGCCAGCGACCAGTCGCGCAGCGGCTTACGGTCCTCTTGCGGCATGTCAAACAGATTGCCGATGATCTGGATCGGAATCTGGCTGGCGTAATCCTCGATCAGGTCGACGTCCTGCTTGCCCGACAGCCTGTCCAACAGCTGATCAACCGCCCGGTTCAAACCCGGTTCCATGTTGGCTATTGCGCGGGCATTCAGCGCCCCGGCCATAATCTTGCGCACCCTTGTGTGCAGGGGCGGATCGTTGAACACCAGAGATGTGGTGTGGTGCTCAAACAACGGGCTGTCGGTGCCGTATTTCGGGCCGAAGGTGGATTTCTTGTCCGACAGAAACAGCCGTGTGTCGCGGTAGACCCGGTCGAGGTCAGTCCAGCGGGACAGGATATAAGACCCGTCCGGCTGCGGGTGCACCGGCGCGTGTTTCAGCAGCGCGGCGTAATAGGGGAACGGGTCGCCAAAAAACCCATCCGGCGGGTGGGCCAGATTGAACGTGTTGATATCTGCGGCGCTGATCTCGGTCATGAAAGCAGCTTTGACATGGTCCAGCTGTCCAGGCTTTGGGCTATCACATTGGCCATCGCTGCTCGGACCTTTTCCAATCCGATTTCATCCGCATAGCACATCGGCCCGCCACGCCAGCGCGGGAATCCGTAGCCGTGAATTTCCACCATATCGACATCAAGCGGGCGCGCGGCGATGCCCTGTTCGACGATCAATGCACCTTCGTTGATCATCACAGCCAACAGGCGACTGGAGATGTCATCTGCGCTGAACACCCGCCGCGTAATCCCGGCCTTGGCGGCGCTTGTTTCGATCAGGTCTGTCACAAAACTGTCGACCTGCGGTGTACGGTTGCCGGCCTCATATCGATACCACCCCAACCCGCTGCGTTGGCCCAACCGGTCGGCTTCGCACAATAGATCGCCGATCAACACATAGCGTTCCTTTGGGTGGCGGGTAGCGGCCTGACGTTTGCGGTTGGCCCAGGAGATTTGCAATCCCGTAAGATCCTGCAGCTCATACGGCCCCATCGGCATGCCAAACTCGCGCATTGCGGCATCGATTTGGGCGGGTAACGCTCCGTCCATCAACAGATAATCGGCCTGTCGACGATACGCGGACAGGATGCGGTTGCCGATGAACCCGTCGCAAATGTCCGACAGCACTGACACTTTGCGCAGGCGTTTACCGAGCGCAGAACCGGTGGCCAATACTTCGGCGCTGGTGTCGGGCAGACGGATAATTTCCAATAGCTTCATGATATGTGCAGGTGAGAAGAAATGCAGGCCGATACAGCGGCTCGGATTGGCAATGTCCTCCATGATTTGCGTCGGGTTGAGGTAGGATGTGTTGGTGGCAAGGATGGCGTCTTGATCCATGTGCGCGGCCAAAGACTGGAACACACTGCGCTTGACGGCGAGGTCTTCGAAAACCGCTTCAATCGCGAGATCGGCGTCAGTAGCGGCCGCGTAATCGGCGCTACAAGTCAAGTTCGCCGCCAATTCGACTGCCTTCGCACCAGTGATCTTGCCCCGCTTCATGCCGCCGGAAATCAGGTCGGAGATTCGGTCATGTCCAGATTGTGCGGCGGCTGCATCCCGTTCGATCAGGGCCACGACCAGACCGGCCTGCAGGGCGGCAAAAGCGATGCCGGCGCCCATCAATCCGCCGCCAACCACCACAATTTTGCTTATCTGGCGCGGTGTTGTTCCGGCGATGGCGTCAGGTTTGGCGACCTGCCGTTCAGCAAAAAATGCATGACGCATGGCGCGGGACTCCGGCGTATCGCGCAAGTGCAGATGCAAGGCGCGTTCCTTGGGCTGGCCTTGCGAAAACGGCAGGGTGGCAGCCCATTCCAGAGCGGTGAGATTGTGCAGCGGCGAGCGCTGGCCCTTGGCCTTAGCAGCAACGGTTTTACGTGCGTCGGCAAAGAATTCCACCGCAACTTGAGGAACAGACCTGTGGCTGACCGGCAGCGGGCGGTCCGGCAAATCACGTGCAAATGCCAATCCCGCTTGATCCGGAGAGCTGTCGAATATTGCGTCCAGTCCGGCAAGCTCCTGCAGGCGATCCGCGTCAATCATCCCGCCGGTGGTCAGCAATGGCAAACTCTGCTCAACCCCGATCAGCCGCGGCAGGCGCTGCGACCCTCCCGCACCGGGAATCAGCCCGACGTTGACTTCAGGCAGGCCAAACCGGGTGGTTTTGTCGGCGATGCGAAAGGCACAGGCCATGGCCAGTTCGAAGCCGCCACCAAGTACCGCGCCATGCATTGCCGCGATCCACGGAACGGCATTGTCTTCGATGGTTTGCAAGACGTCGGGAAGGTCGGGCTTAACTGGTGGCTTGCCAAATTCGGTGATATCCCCGCCAGCAACAAATGTCCGTCCTGCGCAAAAAACCACAGCGGCGGATGCTTCGGCGGATTGACAAATGGCAACCGCCTCCAACAGCCCGGCACGGACCGCAACCGAAGCTGCATTCACCGGCGGGTTGTCAATACAGATCAGCGCAACGCTGCCTTCAAAGGTCACTGTGACAGGGTTTGGCATGGTCAGTTTTTCGTCCAGAAATAGTCGAGTTAAAACATTATTGACCAACCGGTCGGTTTATGCAACTGTTTTTAGAAACAGAGAATCCGAATGAGCGGGAGGGCCGGATGAGCGGCACAATCATTGTCACACAGCATGAAGGTTGGGTCGAGGTTACCCTCAACCGTCCGGACCGCTTGAACGCTTTTACGGACGAAATGCATTCGGCGTTACGTGCGGCGCTGGAGGACGCGGCAAAAGACAGTAATGTACGGGCCGTGCTGTTAACCGGCGCTGGACGCGGTTTCTGTGCCGGGCAGGATTTGGATGGTCGTGACCCGCGCAAGATGGATGGGCCGCCGGATTTGGGGCATACGCTCCGCACGTTCTACAATCCGTTGGTTCAGTTGATCCGGGGGATGGACAAGCCGGTAATCTGTGCAGTGAACGGCGTGGCTGCCGGTGCCGGGGCCAATATCGCCTTTGCCTGTGACATTGTACTGGCCAGCGAAGAAGCCAAGTTTATTCAATCTTTTGCCAAAGTTGGGCTGGTGCCGGATGCGGGCGGAACCTGGAGCCTGACACATTTGCTGGGTCCGGCGCGAACTATGGCGCTGGCGATGACGGCGGAGCCGGTCCCTGCCGGAAAAGCCGAGGATTGGGGGCTGATCTGGAAGGCTCTGCCGGACAATATGCTGATGGATGAGGTGCGGTCTCTGACTGCGAAGCTGGCGCAGGGCGCGACATTCGGGCTGGCGCAGACCAAAAAGGCGATCCACGCGGCGGGACAGAATTCGTTTGATGCGCAGCTTGAATTGGAAGCCGAACTTCAGCGCAGTTGCGGTCGGTCGGCGGATTATAAAGAAGGTGTGACTGCGTTTCTGGAAAAACGCGCGCCAAAGTTTGTGGGGCGGGAATAATGGCGATGTCCCCCCAGGAGCGCGCAGAACGCTCTGCTGCTACGATGTGGGCCAATGATCAGGCGTCTCAGCAACTCGAAATGTCGCTCGACAAAATCGGACCGGGAGTCGCTGTCATGTCGATGCCGGTTCAGGACTGCTTTCTGAACGGTCACAATATCTGCCATGGCGGATATATTTTTACATTGGCCGACAGCGCATTTGCCTTTGCTTGCAACAGCTATAACCAAAGTGTTGTCGCCCAGCATTGCTCGGTCACTTACCTGCAACCGACTTTTGGCGGGGATCGCCTGACCGCATCCGCAACCGAGGTCAGTCGGGCCGGGCGCAATGGTATCTATGACATTTTGGTGACAAATGCGCAGGGCGAGGCTGTCGCCCAGTTCCGTGGTCATTCCCGCACCGTCAAAGGCGCCCATTTCAATGAGGAAAGCACATGAACGAAGCCTTTATCTGCGAGGGGCTGCGCACCCCGATAGGCCGCTTTGGCGGCGCTTTGGCGAGTGTTCGCCCAGACGACATGCTGGCACATGTGATCCGCGACGTGGTGGCTTCTGCTCCTGGTCTGGACCTGTCGGCGATTGATGATGCGATCATGGGATGCGCCAATCAGGCCGGTGAAGACAACCGCGACGTGGCGCGGATGGCGGTCTTGTTGGCGGGGTTGCCCGACGGGATCGGCGGGGTGACGGTCAACCGGCTCTGCGGTTCCGGCCTTGATGCGGTCAGTATGGCGGCGCGGGCGATCAAAGCCGGCGAAGCTCAGGTTGTGCTGGCTGGAGGCGTCGAAAGCATGAGCCGCGCACCGTTTGTGATGGGCAAAGCCGAAACCGCCTTTTCCCGCAAGGCCGAGATGTTTGACACGACCATTGGCTGGCGTTTCGTGAACCGGCAGATGCAGGCGCAGTTCGGTATCGATTCAATGCCGGAAACGGCGGAAAATGTGGCGGCAGAATTCAATGTCAGCCGTGCCGACCAAGACGCCTTTGCTGTGCGCTCGCAAGACAAGGCGGCAGCGGCGATTGCCAGCGGGCGGTTGGCGCAAGAGATTACGCCTGTCAGCATCCCGCAGCGCAAAGCCGATCCGATCCAGTTCGACACCGACGAACACCCGCGCCGATCGACACTGGAAAAACTGGCCAACTTGCCGACGCCGTTCCGAGACGACGGTTCAGTGACAGCAGGCAACGCGAGTGGCGTGAACGACGGTGCGGCGGCAATCATCATTGCTTCGGCCGCAGCAGTCGAGAAATTCGGGTTGCAGACCAAAGCCCGCATCGTTGGCGGGGCCGTGGCCGGTGTGCCGCCGCGGATCATGGGGATCGGTCCGGCGCCTTCGTCCAAAAAACTGCTCGACCGTTTGGGGCTGAAAATCAGCGACGTGGACGTAATTGAACTGAACGAAGCCTTTGCTGCGCAGGGGCTGGCCGTGCTGCGCGAATTGGGCGTGGCAGATGACGCCGATTTTGTGAATCCAAACGGCGGCGCTATCGCGCTTGGCCATCCGCTTGGCATGTCCGGTGCGCGGCTGGCGTTGTCCGCTGCAATTGAGTTGCAAAACAACGACTTGAACCGCGCCCTGTGCACTATGTGTGTGGGTGTGGGGCAGGGCATCTCACTGATGCTTGAACGGGTTTAAGGGGATACGCATGGAAGACCTGTCACCAATACCGGGCGATTTGGAGCCGATCGAGATCGCCTCGCGCGATGAAATTCAGGCGCTACAGCTTGAGCGGATGCGCTGGTCGTTGAACCACGCCTATGACAATGTCACGTTTTACAAACAATCGTTTGACGATGCTGGCATCCATCCCGATGACCTGAAATCACTTGCCGATCTGGCGAAATTCCCGTTCACACTGAAACAGGACCTGCGCAACAATTACCCGTTCGGCCTGTTTGCCGTGCCGCGTGCGCAGATCAACCGCATCCATGCCTCCTCCGGCACCACTGGTCAGCCGACCGTTGTAGGCTACACCAAAAACGATATCGACATGTGGTCGGATGTGATTGCACGCAGTTTGCGCGCTTCCGGCCTTCGCTCAGGTGACGTCTTGCACAATGCCTATGGTTATGGCTTGTTCACCGGCGGCCTGGGGGTGCATGGCGGAGCCGAAAAGATGGGACTGACCGTCGTCCCGGTGTCGGGCGGCATGACCGAGCGGCAAGTCCGCCTGATCGAGGATTTCCGCGCCGACGGGATTTGCGTGACGCCGAGTTACATGCTGTCGATCCTCGATTACTACAACAAACTGGGCTTTGACCCGCGCAAATCGCCGCTGAAGGTTGGGATTTTCGGGGCGGAACCCTGGACCAACGCCATGCGCAAGGAAGTCGAGGATGCCTTCGACATGCACGCGGTGGACATCTACGGTTTATCCGAAGTGATTGGGCCGGGTGTGGCCAATGAATGCGTGGAAACCAAAGACGGGCTGCACATATGGGAGGATCATTTCTATCCCGAAGTCATCAATCCGGAAACCGGCGAGGTGCTGCCGGAAGGCGAGTTGGGTGAATTGGTTTTCACGTCGCTGACCAAAGAGGGTTTTCCGATCATCCGCTACCGCACCCGCGACCTGACGCGGCTGCTGCCGGGTACGGCGCGGTCGATGCGGCGGATGGAGAAAATCACCGGGCGGTCGGACGACATGATTATCCTGCGTGGGGTCAACGTGTTTCCGACCCAGATTGAGGAACAGCTGATGAAAGTGTCCACCCTGGCACCGCATTTCCAGATCGAACTGGTGCGCAAGGGGCGGATGGACCATATGGTGGTGCATGTCGAAGCGACCAGCAGCGCTGCCACTGCGGAGGCCCGCGAAGCCTCGGCCACGCAACTGTCGAATCTGATCAAAACCAGGGTGGGTGTCACCGCCGAAGTGCGCGCTGGCGATCCGGACAGCGTTGCCCGAAGTCAGGGCAAAGCCGTGCGCGTAGTCGACCACCGGCCAAAGGAATAGCCCTTGGCCCGCACCATCGCAAAAGATCATGACAACAAGCGTCGCGCGATCCTGAAAACGGCGGCACGATTCTTTGCGCAGAACGGTTATGACCGGGCATCAATGAGCCAGCTTGCTGTCGCCTGTGGTGTCTCTAAAGCTTTGATCTACCACTATTATGATAGCAAAGAGGCGCTGCTGTTTGACATTTTGCACAACCATCTGAGTGCATTGTTGGAAGCGGTGGAGCGCGTCTCCCCCGACAGCTACAGCGCCGAGGAGCACCTGCGCAATTTGGTGTCTGGCGTCTTGCAATGCTACAAAGGGGCCGATAACGAGCACCGTTTGCAGCTTGAGGCGATGGCTTCGCTTCCAAAGCCGCAGCAGGGTGAACTGGCGGCAATTCAGAAACAACTGGTACAAATTGTGTCCGACGCCATCACGGCGGTCGAGCCTACCTTTTTCGCCGAAAATCCCGGCGATCTGCGCCCAGTCACCATGTCTTTGTTTGGCATGTTGAACTGGTTTTATCTCTGGTATCGCAAAGGCGCTGGCATCACTCGGGATGGCTATGCCGACATCGCTACGGATATCCTGCTCGGCGGGTTGAAAGGATTGGCTGATACCCGCAAGAAATAAGTATCGTTGCAATTGCAACGAGATATTGCTAGAGATCGGCGCCACAACAGGACGTCGATCTCATCGAAGAATAAGACTGTGACGTTCATCAAGGAGGAAACCAAATGAACACATTCTCAAGACTGGCTGTATCTGCAGCTGTATTTGTCTCGACCGGCGTCGCCGCATTCGCCGCAGACTACACTCTGACGATATCCAGTTGGACCCCGCCGACTCACGGCATCAATGCCATTATGTGGCCGAACCTGACAAAGATGATTGAAGATGCGACAGACGGTCGGGTGACAACCGAGCTGAAGCTGGGCCTGGCACCGCCACCAGCACAAATGGACCTGGTGATGGATGGCGCTGCCGACATGACCATCATATTTCACGGCTATCAGCCAGGCCGTTTTGTCGGCACAAAACTGATCGAATTGCCTGGTTATGAAGGTAACGCAGAGGCAGCCTCTGTCGCTTACTGGCGTGTACATGCAGCACATCTGGCTGCTTTGGACGAGCATCGCGGTGTCAAGCTGGTGGCTTTGACCACACACGGACCCGGTCAAATCCATACCAACGCGGATGTAAATACCCTGGCTGATCTTGACGGTTTGAAAACCCGCATTGGCGGTGGTGTTGCCGGTGATGTTGGTGCCGCACTGGGTTTGGTTGGTATTCGTGTACCTGCGCCTAAGGTCTACGAAACACTGGCTTCGGGCGCTGCTGACGCGGTTGCGATGCCGTACGAAAGCCGCAAAGGGTTTAAACTCACCGAAGTGGCCAAAAATGTGCTGGAAATGCCAGGAGGCTTTTATCGTGGGTCTTTCGCCATTCTCATGAGTCAAGAGACCTTTGACAGTCTGCCAGCGGATATTCAGGCTGCGCTGGACGAAAAAGTCTTTGGCGAAGCCGCGTCACGGATGTGGGGTGCCGGTTGGGACCAGATCGACGAAATCGGGCGCAACACAACCGCCGAAGCTGAGGGCAATTCCGTCCGCATTGTATCAGAGGCGGATCAGGCAGCTTATGCGCCAATCGCCGCTGCGGTGACCGTGAAGGTTTTGGGTGAGCTGAGCGACAAAGGCGTTGATGCGCAAGCCGCCTATGACATGGTCATATCGGAAATGTCGGCCAACTAAAGTCAGTTTAAAATAAATCGGTGCGGATCCGTTTCGCGCTGGTTTTCTGCAAAGGGGTGGGCATGCGGCGATTGTTTACAGAGATAGCACGATTGCCAGTGTTGTTGTCCTCGGCGACATTGTTTGCGTTGATGCTGATGACCTTTGCTGATGTGATCCTGCGTTCGGTGTTCAACGCGCCGATTGAAGCGGCGACTGAACTAACCCGCATGTTCATGGCGATTATTGTGTTTTCCGTGCTGCCGGTGTTGTCCGCGCGCGGCGAACACATTGCGGTGGATTTGCTGGATGGGTTTTTCACCAATCCCGCGGTTGCCCGGATCAAAGCCGGTTTGATCAGCTTGTTTTGCGGCGGGATGCTGTATTGGCCGGCGCAACGGGTCACGGTTCTGGCAGAGCGCGCCCGCAGCTATGGCGATGTCACCGAATACCTGAGCATCCCGCAGTTCTACATCGCTTGGTTCATTGCAATCATGACCTTCATCACCGCTGTCGTGCTGATCCTGCGCGGGTTGGCAGAACTGTTTGCGCCTAAAATGATCGAGTCCCTTGAATGACTGAATCCCTGATTGGTTTCGTCATCGTTTTGGTGCTGGTGATGTTGCGCATGCCGATTGCTTTTGCCATGGGGCTGGTGGGCATGGTTGGCTATATGCTGGAAACCAGCTTTCGCGGCGCGATATCAATGGTGTCGCGGCTGATTATTGATACCTCGCAAGATTACGGTCTGTCGGTGGTGCCGCTGTTCATCCTGATGGGCCTGTTCGTGAACAAAGGCGGCATCAGCCGCGAGTTGTATCAGGTGTCCTATGCCTTTCTCGGCCATTTTCGCGGCGGACTCGCGATGGCCACGATTCTGGCCTGTGGTGGCTTTGCCGCGATTTGTGGATCTTCACTTGCGACAGCGGCAACTATGTCCAAAGTCGCCATGCCGCAAATGCGTAAATACGGCTATGCGGACAGCCTGTCGACGGCTTCAATCGCCGCCGGTGGAACGCTGGGCATTCTGATCCCGCCTTCGGTTATTCTGGTGATTTATGGTCTGCTGACCGAAACCTCGATCGGCAAGTTGTTTATGGCCGGTATCCTGCCCGGGTTGATCGGCATCCTATTTTATATGGGAGCGGTCCGTTACACCGTCGCCCGCAACCCGGATGCCGGACCCGCCGGAGAACGTACCCCATGGGTCGAACGTCTGAGCGCATTGAAGTCGGTCTGGGCGGTCATTCTGTTGTTCGTTCTCGTTATCGGCGGTCTCTACGGCATTCTCGATTTCTGGCCGATCCATTTGGCATTTTCACCAACAGAAGCCGCAGGTATGGGTGCGGCGGGCGCATTCCTGATCGCGCTGTTTCGCGGCACCCTCGACTTGACGGGTGTTCTTGAGGCGCTGCGCGAAACAACATTCACCGCGGCGTCTCTGTTTTCTGTGTTGATCGGTGCCTGGGTGTTTTCCAACTTCGTCAATATCGCGGGATTGCCAGAGGCCCTGCTGGGCGCTGTCAGCGCATATTCGGTGTCGCCCTGGGTGGTGATGGGTCTGATCGTGCTGATCTACATCGCGCTCGGCTGTATATTTGAAAGTCTGTCGATGCTGCTGCTGACAGTGCCGATCTTTTTCCCGCTGGTGCGGGATTTGGGGTTTGATCCGGTCTGGTTCGGGATAGTGGTGGTGGTTGTCACCGAAATCAGCCTGATAACACCGCCGGTGGGTCTGAATGTGTTCATCCTAAAAGGCGTGGTTGGCGACGTCAGCACTGGAACGATTTTCAAAGGTGTCACACCGTTCTGGATTGCCGACTTATTCCGGCTGGCGATGTTGATCGCGGTTCCGGCGATTGCACTGTTTCTACCAAACCAGATGGGTGCGCTGGGGCACTGATTTTCAGGTATTTGGACAAAGTATAAATACAGCGGTAGGTGTACAATCAGCAGCCAAGCGTCTTGAGCAAGCGGTTGCAAAGCGGGGTGTAACCGCTGCCGAACAAGCACAGATGCACGATAGCGGGCCAGAGCTGATAGACTGCACAGCGCTGTTCCCAACCACTGTCGCGCGGGCCGTAAATGTCCCAAAATACCGGTGGCGGGGTTCCAAACAGGCACAGCATCGCCAGATCGACCTCCGGGTCGCCGAAATAGCAGGCCGGATCAATTAGGGCGACACTACCGTCTTTGCCGGTCAGAACGTTTCCGGTCCACAGATCTCCATGCAGCAGCCGTGGTTCCGGGTTTTGCGGGATGAAATCGACGAGTCGGATTGACAGGGTTTCCAATCGGACAGTCAGGTTGCGGGGCAGGGCGTGCGCTTCGGCCAACAGCCGATTTTCCGCCCAAAACCGGTGCCAATCTTCCCGCCACTTGTTGCAGATCGGCAGCTTGCCAAAGGCAAAGTCAGCCTCCCAGCCGTACCTCTGGCCGGATTTGCCGTGCAGACTCCGCGCTGCCACGCCCAGATTTTCCCAAGCCGGGCCATTCAACGACCCATCCTCCGGCAGCCGGTCCATGACCAGAACTTGGTCGTTGACGGCCAGGACCTTCGGTACGGGCGCTCCGCTGTCCGCGATCGCCTGCAACATCCGCGCTTCAAGGATTGGCGCAGGCCCGTCTTTGGCAACAACGGTCCGCCCGGAGTTTAACTGTAACGCGACGACTTCGGACAAGTTGCCGCCAGAGACAGAGGCGGCGGATACGACGGCTTCATCCAGCAATTCACCGGCGGCGACGGCCAGCGGGTGCATCAGCGGCCAATCGTCCCAGCAGCATAGCCGCCGTGTTTGCTGATCCGCTGTTCATAGCGTTCCATCCTCTGTTCCGCGTCTGGCGAACGCGCGGCCATTTCCGCCAGAATGAACTCCACCGCCAAAAACGCCGTAGCCAGAGAGGGCATCAACTGCGGACCGGCCATTGGCAACGGAATGGTCTGCCAGGCTCCCTGCGCGATCGGCGAAGCGAGGCTGTCGGTCAGCGCGATCACCCGCGCCCCGCAATCGCGTGCAATCTGGGTGGCGCGGATCACCTCGGTCGAATAATGCGCGTAGGTGATCGCGACAACGATATCCTGCGGCCCGGTGTTGCTGATCTGATCGAGAATGGTGCCCGGTTGCGCCGGGGTCTGTTCAAAATTCGAAAACGCAATATTGCCAACATAGGCAAAGTAATGCGCCACCGAATAACAGCTGCGTACGCCCACACAATGTACCTGTCGGGCCCGCATCAGCTCGGTTGCGCATCTGGCGGCGATCTCGACCATATCGGTGGAAAATATCGCGTCTGTATTGGATTGCGCCGCCCGTTGCAGCGACGACATCACGTCGCGATCCGAGGTATCGCGCAACGCTGCCGCCCGTGCTGAATAGGCCAGCGCACCGCCGCGCATTGCATCCTGAAACGCGGCGCGGCAGGAATCGTAACCGTCGAACCCCAGGGCTTTGGCCAGCCGCACCACCGTGTTCGAATTTACCTCGGCATCCGTTGCCAGAGCGCGGACGGATTTAAAGGCAATTTCTTGCGGACGCTGGATCAACCACGCAGCCAAACTTGCCACTTGCGGCGCGCCGGCCGCGATGACTCCGCGCAACCGATTATGCAAATCCTGCTGCGTGATTCCGTCACTGGCCATGCGACACGTTCCTGGTTTTTTGTCGGGCCTGTCGAACATACCGGTTTTCGTATTGAAGGCAGGATCGCAATAGCAGGCCAAGGCGGAAACTTTAGGAAATGAAACAAATGAATGCAATACTTGACGGATTGCTAACGTATGTATCACATTGCCGCGTGTGGATAGAACCACCAATGAGATTCGCCAATAGGGAGAAAAATTATGAAAAAACAGCTACTCGGACTGGCGCTTGCGCTGGCAACCGGCATCAGCGCAGGTGCGGTAACGGCACAGCAGAAATTTGTGTCCATCGGCACCGGCGTCTACTATCCAACCGGCGGTGCGATTTGCCGACTGGTCAACAAGAACCGCAAAGAGCACGGCATTCGCTGCTCGGCTGAATCGACCGGCGGGTCGATTTATAACATCAACACCATCAAGGCCGGCGAGCTGGAATTTGGTGTGGCCCAGTCAGACTGGCAGTACCACGCCTATAACGGCACGTCCAAGTTCGAGGAATCCGGCAAGTTCGAGAATCTTCGGGCGGTATTCTCGGTCCATGCCGAACCGGTGACGGTTATCGCGCGCGACGACGCGGGCATTGCCAATATCACCGACGTCAAGGGCAAGCGGATGAATATCGGCAACCCCGGTTCCGGTACACGCGGGACGTGGGAAGTGCTTGAAGCAGCCCTTGGATGGGAGCGTTCGGACTTGGCACTGGCAGCAGAGATGAAATCGGCCGAAACCGGTGCTGCCGTTTGCGACGGCAAGATCGATGCCTATTTCTGGCTGGTCGGGCATCCCTCGGCCTTGACCCAGGAATCGCTGGCCTCCTGTGCGGCGCATCTGGTTGATGTGACCGGTCCGGAGATTGACAAGCTGATTGCCGACAATTCCTACTATCGCTCCGCGACCATTCCGGCCGGCATGTATAACAATGAAAATGACGTAACCACATTTGGTGTGGGTGCCACTTTTGTCACCAGCGCTGATGTACCGGAAGACGTTGTGTACGTGATCGTCAAGGCAGTGTTTGACAACATTGATCAGTTCAAAAAGCTTCACCCGGCATTTGCCAACCTGAAGCCGGAGGAAATGATCAAGGATGGCCTGTCTGCACCGCTGCATGCGGGTGCCATCAAGTACTATAAAGAGCAAGGCTGGATGTAGCATCAGCCCGTGCAGCAGGGGGGCGACCTCCTGCTGCAATACGCGATAATAATAAGTACAGAACGCCCGCAATAAGCAGATAAATTGCAACCGGGCACCCTGGGGAGGGACCAAAAATGGCGGATAACGAGCCAATGACAAGCGCCGATCAGCTTGTGGCTGATGTAGATACCGGTGCACGAAATCCGTCAGGCTGGCAAAGCAACCTAATTCCGGCCATTTGTTTTTCCTGGGCGCTTTATCAGCTTTATATTGCATCGCCGGTGCCGTTTTGGCTGTCGGTGACCACCGGGATTGATAGCTTTCAGTTCATCGGCAACCTGTCTATTTCGCGCAAAGTGCATCTGGCATTTTCGATCGCTCTGGCAACCCTGGCCTTCCCGCTGTTCAAAAGCAGCCCGCGGAGTAATATCCCGGTTTATGACTGGGTCTTGCTGTCCGTTGGCGTTCTGGCCATGGTCTATGGGATTGCGATGAATACCAATATCGCCGAACGGGCCGGCGATTTCATTCATCCCAATATCAAATATGACATGACTGTCGCCGCGCTCGGTATGATCGTTCTTACCCTCGCCGTTTACCGCTCACTTGGCCTGCCGTTGGTTATCGTCGCCGGTGTGCTTGCCGGCTATGTGTTCATCGGCGGTGGCAACTGGGGCGGGGCCTCGTTTGTCAAAGGCATGTGGCATTTCTGGATGCAAGAAGAAGGCGTGTTCGGCAAACCCTTGGCAGTGTCGACGCAAACCATCTTTTTGTTCGTGCTGTTTGGCGCGATATTGGAAAAGGCTGGCGCGGGGGGCTATTTCATAAAGATCGCCTTTGCCTTGCTCGGCCATTTCAAGGGCGGACCGGCCAAGGCCGCTGTCATCGCCTCGGCCCTTAGCGGGCTTTATTCCGGCTCTTCGATTGCCAACACTGTTACAACCGGTACATTCACCATTCCACTGATGAAACGCACCGGCTTTTCGGCTGAAAAGGCTGGCGCGGTCGAAGTGGCCTCGTCCACCAATGGTCAGTTGATGCCCCCGGTCATGGGTGCGGCAGCATTCCTGATCGCCGAATTCACCGGTGTTGAATACACCACCTTGCTGAAACACGCGCTTTTGCCCGCGATCATTTCCTACATCGCGCTGGTCTATATCGTGCATATCGAGGCCTGCAAGCTGGACCTCAAAGGTCTGCCCAAGCCGCAATCGATTCACACCTTCCAACGCAAGATGATCGGTTTCCTGACCGGGTTCATCACCGTGGCATTTCTGTTTCTCGCGGTCTATTTCACGTTGGGCCAGGTCAAGGCGGCCTTCCCGGGGTTGACGGTCTATACGGTGCTGGCCATTTGCCTGATGCTCTATCTGGTGCTGCTTTACATCGCATCGCGCCGTCCCGACCTGGAACGCGACGACCCCGAAGCACCGATAACCGAACTGCCTCCGGCAGCGGATACAGCCTGGACCGGGCTTTATTTCCTGTTGCCGATCATCATCCTTTTGTGGTGCATCCTGCCGTCACCTGAGCGTCTATCAGCGCATCTGTCGGCATATTATGCGTGTCTTGCGATGCTGTTCATCACTCTGACTCAGCATCCACTCAAGGCGATATTCCGTGGTGAATCAGCTGTATTTGAAAGGCTCAAACATGGCGTCGGCGAGGCTATTCAGGGCACAATTGCCGGTGCGCGCAACATGATTTCAATCGGCATTGCCACGGCGGCGGCCGGTGTCATCGTCGGCTCAATCTCGCTGACCGGCGCGCATGGGTTTGTCGGCGAAGTGGTCGAGTTCCTGTCTGGCGGCAACCTGATTATCATGCTGATACTGGTGGCCATTATGAGCCTGATCCTGGGCATGGGACTGCCGACAACCGCGAACTATCTGGTTGTGGCCGGACTTATGGCTCCGGTTATCGTCGCATTGGCGGCGAAATCCGGGTTGATCGTGCCGCTGGTCGCGGTGCATCTGTTTGTGTTCTACTTTGGAATTCTGGCCGATGACACACCCCCGGTTGGCCTTGCAGCCTATGCGGCGGCGGCGATTTCCAAGGGCGATCCGATCAAGACAGGTATTCAGGGCTTTGCCTATGACATCCGCACAGCTTTGCTGCCGTTCCTGTTCCTGTTCAACACCGAATTGCTCTTGATGAATGTCACGGTGTTCAAAGGCATTGTGGTGTTTATCGTCGCCACCATGGCGATGATGCTATTTGCTGCCGCCACTCAGGGCTGGTTTCTGTTCCGAAGTCGGGTCTGGGAAAGCGTGGCCTTGTTGCTGATCGCATTTACCCTGTTCCGACCGGGTTTCTGGCTGGACTATGTATCGCCTCCCTTTGAAGACAGACCGGGCGTCGAGGCACTGGCGTTGGCCGAGGGCATGCCGGACGGGGCCACCATGCGCATCCGCATAATCGGCCCCGATTTCGATGATCCGGATGAACAGAACAATACCAGCATTCTTCTGAACCTTGGCGAAAAGGCTGATGGTGAGACGCGCTTGACCAATGGCGGGCTTCAGGTGCTGGAAGAGGATGGCAAGGTCGTCATCGACGCGCTGACCTGGGATTCCAAGCACAAACAGCTGGATCAATTGTTCACCATGGGCGACTTTGAAAATCCGTTGCAGATTGACAAGGTTTTGCTGCCAAGAGAACGGCGAGCCAAGGAATTGTTCTATATCCCTGCCCTCGCACTTCTGGCGATGATTTGCTGGCTGCAACTGGGCCGGGCCCGGAAACTTAAAGCAGGGGTTGCCTGAGATGAAATCGATCCTTCTATCAATTGATCTGTTCCAGGAAACCGGCTGGGAAGGCGCGCTGTCGCACGCGGTTGCTATGGCACAGCAGAATAGTGCAACTCTGCATGTGCTGTCGGTGATACCGGATTTCGGCATGCCGGTGGTGGGCGCGTTTTTCCCCGAGGATTTCTCGAAAAATGCGGTCGCCGACACGCGGGCGAAACTGGATGCGTTCGTTGCGGCAAATATCCCCGACGGGGTCAATGTTGTGGTCCATGTCAAACACGGCACGATCTACAAGGAAATCCTTGTCAGCGCCGAGGCTTGCGGTGCCGACATGATCGTCATGGCCTCGCATCGCCCCGAGATGAAAGATTACCTGCTGGGCCCAAACGCCGCGCGCGTCGTGCGCCACGCCCGGCAGTCGGTGACAGTGATCCGCGACACTTAATTCGGGCATCGACATGCCGCCAGATACAAACAGCGCTATTTCGAAAGTATTTCCGCGCAGCATGCGTGTGGAATTACGGACGGCTGTTGCTGCTGAAGGCTGTTATCTGACTGACCAAAACGGCAAGCGCTACCTGGACGGATCAGGTGGCGCGGCGGTGTCCTGTTTGGGACATGGGGATCAGACAGTGATCGACGCCGTAAAGACGCAACTGGATCAGGTGGCGTTTGCCCACACTGGGTTTTTTACGTCAGAACCGGCAGAAAAGCTGGCTCGCCTTCTGATCGAAAATGCACCGGAAGGCATCGACCGGGTATATTTTGTTTCCGGCGGGTCGGAAGCCACAGAAGCAGCGATCAAGTTGGCGCGTCAGTATTTTGTCGAATGCGGCGAGGATCAGCGCCGCCATCTGATCGCCCGCAAACAAAGCTATCACGGCAATACTATCGGAGCGCTGTCTGCCGGGGGTAATATGTGGCGCCGGGCGATGTTTGAACCCCTGCTGACTGACGTCACCCATATCGACGCCTGCTACCAATACCGGGACCAGAGAGTGGGCGAAAGTGACGCAGACTATGCATTGCGGGCGGCAAACCGGCTTGAAGCAGAAATCCTGCGTTTGCCGCCGGAATCGGTGATGGCGTTTATCGCTGAACCTGTGGTTGGAGCGACGTCGGGCGCATTGGTGCCGCCTGCCGGTTATTTCAAACGCATTCGCGAGATTTGTGATCAATACGGCGTGCTGCTGATCCTTGATGAGGTGATGTGCGGGATCGGACGCACAGGTCACCTGTTTGCCTGCACAGCGGATGACATTTCGCCAGACATCGTGTGTATCGCCAAAGGGCTGGGCGCTGGATATCAACCGATTGGCGCGGCGCTGTGTACCGAGCAGATTTACAACACACTAGACAATGGCAGTGGCATGTTTCAGCACGGCCATACTTATATGGGCCATCCAACCGCCTGCGCCGCCGGATTGGCCGTGATTTCGAGCATTTTGGATCGCAGGCTTTTGGAACAGGTGGGTACACGCGGCAGGTATCTCGAAAATGCACTGAAGCTCAGGTTTGGACAGCATCCCCATGTCGGCGATATTCGCGGCAGGGGGCTGTTTTGGGCTTTGGAATTTGTCAGCGACCGCGAGACTAAATCGCCTTTTGATCCCGGAATGAAACTGGCCGCGAATCTGAAAAAGGCGGCATTTGAAGCGGGCCTGATTTGTTACCCGATGGGTGGGACGCTGGACGGGAATTCCGGCGACCACGTCCTGCTTGCACCACCGTTTATCATTTCCGAGGTCGAGATTGATGAATTGGTGGAAAAGCTGGCCCTGGCCGTGGAGCAGGTCCTGCCGAATTAGCTCGGAAATGTTCCGCGCGCGGAACATTTGTTATTTATTAACAATTGGTTAATTGGGATTTTGTGGGAATTCAACGAATTGGTGTGTCAAGGCATTGTTATTCCGGCGCGATTCCATAGCTGGTACAATCAATGCACAACGGCACTTGCATTCTGCGACTACGGACATATGGCTGCCGATCACCCGAGCTAGTCCGGTGATCGTTGGCTTAATCAGTATAAATCCACTCGGAATTTGCTTTTCTGCCAGAACAGCTCGGCCAGAAACTTGACCCTTGCGCGGGCATCTGACGGGGCTTCCAAACCGTGTGCTTCTGCCACTCGCTGCAGCACTTCCTGACTGCCGGATCCAAAGGCGCCGTCCACCTCGATTACTTCGCCCAGATCGTTGAGCAATTGTTGCGCGGCGCCACCCAAAGCGTTTTTGGACAGGCGCGCCATCACGTCTTCGGCGGCTTTGGCTGCGTCTTCGTTACGCAGAACCGCGGCTTTGGCGGCGCGGACGCCGGCGTCATATTTGGAATATCCTGGCACCGATTTGTTGGCGACGATCCAGGCGGCGTTTGATCCGGCCCAGGCATCGCCGCGGGCCAGTCCCTGATCATACCATTCGACAGCCTTGACCAGATTGACCTTGCCGCCAATCTGTCCGTTGAAATACATCCGTCCAAGGTTGGTCGGCGCGTTGGGGTGGCCGCCGTGGGCTGCTTTCAGGTACCATTCCTCGGCCTGTTTGAAGTCTTTCTTGGTGCCTCCGAGACCGCGCTCATACACCAGCCCGAGGTTGTTATAGCCATAGATGTCGTTGCGGGCCGCGGATTCCTGCAAATACCGCAAACCGCGTTCGGCGTCGTAAAAGGCGGACTCCTCGTCCAGGTAAAAATACCCCAGTTCGTTCATCGCAAAGGTGTGGCCGACTTCCAAAGCGCGGGTCATCAGATCAAAGCCTTCGCGTTGTCGGCGGATGTCGGTTTCATAGCGCATCAATTCGCGTCCCAGAGCGTAGAATGCGTAGGGGTCGCCCTCTTTGACGCCCATCGCAAACAGTGCTAGCGCCATTTCCGGGGCCTGTTCGTCGGCCCGGCCACCGGCAGTTGACGCTTCATGCGCCGCCAGATCGCCAAGCGCATACCAAGCGCGGGTATGACCCAGATCACGGGAGCGTTCAAAGGCCAGCTTGGCTTGATCAAATTTGCGCAGGGCCAGCAAAGCGCGGCCCAGTTGATAGTGGAAGCGTCCGTTTTTCGGGGCAACGTCCACGGCTTTGCGGCAGGCTGCCAGCGCTTTTTCCGGTTCGATTTCATTGGGGTAGCGGGCCAGACCAACACCGTCTGGATCCAGATAATCGCCGGCTTCCAGATCGCAGGGATTGGGTTCCAGCTCGATATTGACCACTTGTGTGCCGGAAGCGCCTGCAACGGTGAACTGGTCGGTCACGGTTGCATTTTCGACTTCAACGGCACGAATCTGCGATGTGTTTCCGATATAAATCAGGTTGCTGAACGTGGCTTTTGGAACGGCGTCATACCCCAGCGGCATTTGCATGTTATTTTCGCTGGACACTGCCAATTGCCCGTGGGTCGGCGGGGCCGTCAGTTTCAATTCGGTATCGGGAATTTCCACCAGTTGATCGCGCAGGGCGCTGCCGATTTCAACTTCGTCTTCCATTGGGGCGCTGAGGGATAGTTCACCGTTGCCGGTTGTTGCTTCGTCGGTGGTAAATTTCGGCAATGACACGTTCAGCAGCGCCAACGAGCGGGTGGCGGTGTTGGCAGTAAATGGCTGGGCGTGGTCACTTGCCACGTTGAACGCAGTGTTGGGGTCAAAGAACATCGGTTTGATCAGTGTCGAGCTTTCCCAGGACACCTGCAGCCCGTAGGTCTGTTCATAAAGCGTCTTGCGAACCTCTTCCAACACGCCGCCGATAGTCATATTTGGATTTTTGCTGGCGACATTCACGAAAGCGGCCGTATAGGGGCTGTTGTTGCCCTCACCGTCCAATGCCACGCCACCCGGCGAGGTGGAAAACGCCAGCAGCGAGTTCACCGGCGCGGTTTGCACGGAAAAGCCAGCGCGCGATTGCTGCGGGGTTTTGCTGATGTCGGTGTAGACGTTTTTCGGGCCAAACGGATTGTCGCGGCAACTGTCAAGAATGATGATCTGTGCCCGTGCCCGTGCCCCTATAATCGAGACCAGACTTTGCAGTGATACCGCCTCGAACGGCACATCATAAGCGGATTTGAGCGCGGCGTTTACCGGGACAATATAGTTTTTAGAACCGATTTGCAGGCCATGACCGGCGAAGTAAAAAACCACCTCCGTGTCTTTATCTACATCAAACAGAACCCGGCGCAGGATTTCTTCGAATTGCAGCTTGTCAACGTTGTAATATTCATGCGTCTGATAACCCTGATCGCGCAGGAACGTGGCCACAATGGCAGCGTCCGATTTCGAGTTGCGCAACGAAGGTGCGTTTTCGTAGTCGCCGTTACCGATGACCACAGCATAGCGTTTGACGGCGGCGACAGTCAGATCTCTCGAACTCGACTCGACGGCTTTGAGCCCCATCCTCTGAATTAACGCTTCAGTTTCAAGGCTTTGCTGGGCCTGGAGCGCGGTGCTGCCCAAAAGCCCGGACAGAATGGCGGATATGGCCAGTCTGCGACCAAGCCAGGGTAGGTTGCTGAAAAAACAGCTCATCATGGTATCCCTTGCTGGGCCATGGCCGCGGACTGTGTCTTGAGTCTGGTGCCGCCACGGCAGATTATGCTTGTCTATTTGCCCTCGTTTCCCAGCTGTGCGTTGATATTCAGGCGCTACCAGCCGCCACCTCCTCCACCGCCGCCGCCACCTCCTCCACCGCCGCCACCTCCGCCACCTCCGACCTCGGTAACATCGCAATTTTTTTCTGCGGATCACTCTGCGGATCACAAATCTGGTTTCCGCCCGAAGCAGTGTTGTCGGCAACAGCTACCGGAGTAGTGGTCGCTTTCTTTGGTGCTGCCACGGCCTTTTTCGCAACTGGTTTGGCGACTTCGACCGGCTCATGATTGCAAGCCGAAAGCCCCATTGCAACGATGGTTAAAACCGCAACTGCAACTAACTTATGTCCCATTTTGATTCCCCAATTTGCACTATCGACATGATTTTAACCCAGTTTCCACTGCGGATCAGTGTGTAATCTCACTGATTGGGGCAATCGCTGCCCCCTTTGTTCTAGAAAGAAACTATCCGCAATTTGGTCGATTCACAAACTGTGATAAACGCCGATTTTGACTAGGATATTGTAGGCTTGTACCGCCGGATTTTCAAGTTCAGCGAGACACCGCGTTGTTGTGCTCTACCGAACCTGCGATCCTGATGCCCGGGGAATTGATTTTCAGAGAAATTCCCAAACTGGTTCCAACAGGCTTTGACAATGTTGGCCTGTCGGTTAGCGTTCATTTGGCGATATTTGGGAGCCAGCAATGCCAAGTGTAGAATTGCCATTTTCACGTGATGAGTACAGCAGCCGGCTGAAAGCTGTCCGGGCCGCCATGAACACAACTGGAATAGAGGTTCTGTTCACCTGTGATCCCAGCAATATGGCCTGGCTGACCGGCTATGACGGCTGGAGCTTTTATGTGCATCAGGGAGTGATTGTCGGCCCCTCAGGTGATCCGGTGTTCTGGGGCCGGGCGATGGATGCGGTGGGGGCGACCAAGACCTGTTACATGGGGCTGGACGATATCATCGGCTATCCCGACCATTTTGTAATGTCGACTGAACGCCACGCGATGCAGCATCTGGCCGCGGTTTTGGGCGACCGGGGCTGGGCGGGCTTACGGCTTGGTGTAGAAATGGAGAACTACTATTATTCGGCCCGCGCACACGCTGTGTTGTGCGCCGAATTGGGGCGGGAACCGGCAGATGCCACCGCTTTGGTCAACTGGCAGAGGGCGGTGAAATCGCCGCAGGAACTGATCTACATGCGCCGCGCCGCGCGGATTGTGGAAGCCATGCATCTGCGGATATTTGAGGTGTTTGAACCGGGCAAGCGCAAGAACGAGGTCGCGGCAGAGATTTACCACGCGGGGATTTGGGGGGCTGAGGAGGACGGGGTACAGTTCGGTGGCGATTACACCGCAATTTGCCCGTTGCTGCCGACCGGCGATGAAGCAGCGGCGGCGCATCTGACCTGGAACGACAAACCGATCCCGAACAACTCCGGCACATTCTTTGAAATCGGCGGCTGTCACCGGCATTACCACGTGCCACTGTGCCGGACGATCTGGCTAGGGGAACCGCCGCGTGATGTGCAATTCGCCGAGGCGGTGGTGCTGGAGGGTATTGACGCCGGGATTTCGGCCGCGGTTGCCGGGAATACCGCTGGCGACGTGGCGCGCGCGTTTTACGCGGTGCTGAACAAACACGGTATCGAGCGGGACGGGCGTTGCGGCTATCCCATCGGCATCAGTTATCCACCGGACTGGGGCGAGCGGACTTATTCGATCCGACCCGAAGACGAGACTGTTTTGCAGGAAAACATGACGTTTCATTTCATGCCGGCGCTGTGGATGCCGGATTGGGGGTTGGAAATCACCGAGACTTTGCGGATCACGGCGGACGGTCCGGCGGAACCGCTGGCGGATTATCCGCGCCAATTGTATGTGAAACGCTGATGGATCGCTTGCAGAAAACCATTGCGGTTTTGGACCAGCTGATCGCCTTTCCGACCATTTCGTCAGACAGCAATTCCGCTTGTATCAACTGGATCGAGGACTATCTGACCAAATTCGGCGCCCGCTGCACGCTGTCGTCGGACGCCCCTGGCAAAGCCAATATTTTTGCCACGCTGGGGCCGGATGTGGATGGCGGGATCATCCTGTCCGGGCACACAGACGTTGTGCCGGTGGAAGGGCAGAACTGGACCAGCGATCCTTTCAAACTGCGCCGGAGCGAAGACAAGCTGTTTGGGCGCGGGACTTGTGACATGAAAGGATTTATCGCCTGCTGTCTGGTGATGGCCGAGGAGGTTGCAGCCACCGATCTGAAACGTCCGTTGCATTTCGCCTTTACCTACGACGAGGAAACCGGCTGCATGGGGGCCAAGGTGTTGGTGGATGAACTGATCAAGTCGGGCCTGAAGCCATCGGCCTGTATCATCGGCGAACCGACGCTGTTGAAGATCATCGAAGGGCACAAAGGTTGCTGCCAATATTCCTGTGAATTTACCGGGATTGAGGGCCACTCCAGCCTGCCGCATCAGGCGGTGAACGCGCTGGAATACGCGACGCAGTATGTCGCGCGGTTGATGGAGCTGCGGCAGGAATTCCCGTCGCGGCAACCGGAAAACAGCCGCTTTGATCCGCCGCATTCGACCTTGCAGATCTGCGGGCTGCATTCGGGCGTGGCGCATAACGTGATTCCCAATGTGGCGGTAGTGGACTGGGAAATGCGCCCGGTACAGGACAGCGACCAGCAGTTTGTCCGGGAGGCGATAGCGAAATATGTGGCGCTCGATCTGCTGCCCGGGATGAAAGCCACGAACCCGGCCTGCAATATTGTGGAAACATTTGCCTCGGAAGTGGATGCAATGGAGCCGGAGCCGGACAATGAAGCGACCGAGATCGTACGGCAATTGACCGGCGATAATGAAACCGGTGTGGTGTCGTTTGGCACAGAGGCGGGGGTGTTTCAGACAGCGGGGGTCAGCGCGGTGATCTGTGGCCCCGGGTCAATTGAGCAAGCGCACAAACCCGATGAATTTGTGACGCTGGCGCAGCTGGACGGGTGTCTGGCGATGCTGGCGCGGTTGGGGGAGCGGTTGGTGTGAAGGGGATGGCGAGTGACGTCTCGTGTCGGCTGCGCGGATAAAAAAGACATCTGTTTCCGGCAAATAGCGGTTCAAAATTTGCCTGACCGGAATGATCAAGCAGCCTGCGTTATCTGATTTTCCCGAGCGTCGTGAACAATCGTGATCCGGTGCATGCAGCGGTATTGCGGTAGGTAATCGGCCACCGCGTAGTGCATGGTCACCCGATTGTCCCACATGGCAATATCGCCTTTCTGCCATCTCCAACGCAATTGGTCTTCAGGTCGATTCATATGATTGGCAAGGAAGGTCTTTAGCGAATTCGCTTCATTGGTCGTCAGACCAATAATGTGAGTTACAAACGCTTCATTGAAATTAAGAAACTTGCGTCCGGTTATCGGATGGGTGCCAATCAGCGGGCGAATATTGTGACCGAAGCGGCGCATGTTTTCATTGAGCCTTTCCACACCGGATTTGCCGCCCTTATGCCCAGCAAAGCTGTTGCGGAAGTCGCCCATGTCGTGGATAGCCTCGAAGCCCTTCAGATCCCTTTTCATGCCATCTGGCAAACGGTCGTAAGCAGCATAGCAGCTTGACCACATCGTATCTCCTCCCACTTCCGGGATGTGGCGCGCGACCAGAATGGAGGCAAATGGCTGTTCTGCCTTGAAGGTCAGATCCGTGTGCCAACTGTTGGTGTCGGGTGGTGCCCCGCTGTCATTTTCTAGCAGAACGATATTTTCAAAATTCTCTACGTGGGGATAATGCGGATGGGGTTCGTCAATCTCACCAAACCC
Organism: Amylibacter sp.; assembly: GCA_965237555.1. GTDB lineage: Bacteria > Pseudomonadota > Alphaproteobacteria > Rhodobacterales > Rhodobacteraceae > Amylibacter. The sequence goes on along the minus strand of CBDEFU010000001.1, from coordinate 717,681 downwards.
CTTTGCAAATTCCAGATGGGCGGCAGATGAAATCGAAGTGTTTCCGAAGAATATGACCAGATTGTCCAACAAAGCCTGATAGATTTCGGCGTGCAAGTCAGGTGAAATCGGCTTGGAGAAATCAACTCCAACAACCTCAGCGCCGATTGCTGGTGTAATTTTCTTAAATTGAACCATGTTTGAACCTCCGCTTACCAAGTCAATCTTACCTCCTAAACAATTCAAATCCTATTCCGCAAGCGACCACCAATCCGACGTGATTAATGTCTCAATTGGTCTCAAAGCGGCCATCAGCCTGCGGTCAGCCATTGTTTCAGTGGTGCCAATCCAACTTCACCCTCCAAGCGCGATCCCCTCACGCCGTGGATCAGCCCCGCCCAGCAGCTCATCCCCAATCGAAATCCCATGCAGGCCCGAGGTGATCGGCCTCAATTTCACCTCAAACCCCATCGCTTCCAGCGCTGGTTTCAGGTTTTCGGCGCTAGTGGCGGCTTCCAACACGTAAGGCCCATAACGGTTGCTGTACCGGGGCATCGAGATTGCCGCCTGAATATCCATACCCCAATCGAGATGGGCGATGATGGTCTGGGCGACGAAACCGATGATGCCGCTGCCCCCGGCGAGCCGATCACCAGCACCGGTTTGCCGTCTTTCAGCACGATGGTGGGCGACATTGACGAACGTGGGCGTTTGCCCGGTTCCACCCGGTTGGCGATAGGGTGGCCTTCGCGGTGGCTGCGGAAGGAGAAATCGGTGAGTTCATTGTTGAGGATAAAGCCACCGGCCATCAGCCGCGAACCAAAGATGTTTTCCACCGTGGTGGTCATCGACAGGGCGTTGCCGTAGCTGTCGACGATTGAAAAATGGCTGGTCGAGGGGAATTCGATGGAACCGTCATCGGCCCAGAGCAAACCATGGTCGTATTCCGGAGTTCCGGGCTCTGTGGTTTCCAGGGCTTTGCCGGTGTTCAACAGCTTGGAACGCTGGTCGATATAGGCGTCAGCCAGCAGGCCGATTTTGGGCACCGGAACAAAATCTTCGTCGGCCATGTAACGGCCCCGGTCGGCGAATGCGAGGCGTGAGGCGTCGCCAATCAAGCGCCAGCTTTCCGCGTTGTCTGGTCCGAGGCCCGGCAGGTCGAAGGGCTCCACCAGTTTCAGGATTTGCCCGACAGTCAACCCGCCGGAGGAGGGCGGACCCATGCCGCACACCTGATAGACGGTGCGATAGGTGACACAGACAGGCGGGCGTTCCTTGACTCTGTAGATCGCCAGATCGGTCAGGGACAGGACGCCGGGGTTGCCCTCTGCCGTCTGAACCCGCCCAACGATTTCTTGCGCCAGCGGGCCGGAGTAGAATATGTCCGCGCCATTTTCCGCCAATGCGTCCAGCGTTTCGCCGTAGGCCGGGTTTTTCAGGACATCACCAGCGGCCAGCGGGGTTCCGTTTGGCGCGAAATAGGCGGCGGTGGCGGGGAACCGCATCAGTCTTTCGGCGTCCCAGGCAATCGAGTTTGCCATTCGGGGGGAGACGGTGAAACCCTCTTCTGCCAGTGATTTAGCCTTTGAGAACAGAGATTTCCACTCTGCTGTTCCCCAGCGCCTGTGGGCTTCTTGCATCAGCATCGGGGTTGCAGGCACGCCCACCGAGCGCCCGCCGACAACGGCTTCGAAAAACTTTAAAGGCTCGCCTTTTTCATCCTGAAACAGACGCGGGGTGGCGGCCAAAGGCGCGGTTTCGCGCCCATCAAGCGTGGTGACCGCGCCGGTTTTCGCGTCATACCAGACCAGAAAAGCACCACCCCCAAGCCCCGAGGATTGCGGCTCCACCAGACTCAGAACCGCCTGCACAGCGACCATCGCGTCCGCGGCGGTTCCACCGGCGGCCAGGACTTCAGCACCGGCTTCCACTGCCAGTGGATTGGCGGCCGAGATCATCCAATTGTCCGCCTGAACCGGGGTGCCATGCAGTTTTGACAACATGGCCTGCGCAGCGGCTTCGGAAATCTGACCGGCAACCGGCTGATCGGCCAGAACCGGAGCGGCGGAAATTTGCACAAGCGTGGCGCAAAAGGTGATTTTGGCGAGGCGGGTTAACAGCGACATGTCGTCTCCTGTGGTGTTTGCCAACAGGATAGAGCGAAGCGGAATGTCTGCAAGGGTTTGTGCGGTGAGGGGAATTCAGAACTGGCAGTCCCTAGGGGAATTGAACCCCTCTTTCCAGGTTGAAAACCTGGCGTCCTAACCGATAGACGAAGGGACCGCACGATCTGTGGATTGGCTTTTAGCCAACGGGCCTGTTCTGATCAAGCTGATTCGTTGCGCGATCTGCGAAAATTCTACGTGGCCAAAGCGGCGTCCTCAAGCCGCAATTTCGGCTTGCGGCGGCCGCCCCAATCGTCGATTTCCAGACGGCCTGCAAGGTGCAGCAGCTGGCCTTTGTGGCCTTCGATCAGCGGGCCGATCGGGCCGTCGAATGCGCCAAAGGCGATGGCGTCGATGCGCTTGCCGTTCGGGTCCTGCGCGGTCAGGCGCAGGTGGGATTCACCGGCACGTTTGGCGAAAGCGATGCGCTGGGCGGGCAGGGCAAACCGCGGTGCCGGAGCGCCCGCGCCGAACGGTCCGGCGGTTTCCAGTTGTTCGATCAGTTCGGTGGTTATAGCTGAGGGTTGGATCACGCCGTCGAGTTGCAAGTCTTTCGGGCCGATTCTATCAGCGCCCTGTTTGGCGAGCAGGTCTGACAGGCGGGACATGGCATCTTGCAGGCTGTCTTCGGCCACCGTCAGGCCCGCAGCCATCTGATGACCGCCACCTTTTAGCAGTAGGCCTTCGCGGGTGCAGGTGGCGATGGCAGCGCCAAGGTCGATGCCGCTAACGGACCGGCCAGAACCTTTGCCCTCGCCGTTTTCAAGACCGATCACCACGGCCGGTCGGTTGCTCGCCTCTTTCAGCCGCGCCGCGACAATGCCGACAACGCCAGGGTGCCAGCCTTCACCGGCCGCCCAGACCAGCGGTGCGTCAAAACCCCGCGCTTCGGCTTGTTCCATCGCTTGCAGGCGGACCTGGGTTTCGATGTCGCGGCGTTCGTCGTTCAGCAGGTTGAGTTGGTCCGCGATGGATGATGCTTCCTGCGGGTCGGTGGTGGACAGCAACCGCGCGCCAAGGTCAGCCTTGCCGATCCGGCCACCGGCATTGATGCGCGGGCCTAGGACAAACCCGAGGTGATAGGCGCTTGGTGCCGAGGTCAAACGCCCGACATCGGCCAATGCTGCAAGGCCAGGACGGTTGCGTTGCGCCATGATTTTAAGGCCCTGACGGACAAGCGCACGGTTCAAGCCGGTCAGCGGGGCAACGTCGGCAACCGTGGCGAGGGCCACGAGGTCGAGCAACTTCATCAGGTCAGGTGTGGTTTGCCCGTCGACCCGCAGCAAGCGGTTGATAGCAACCAGCGTCAGGAAAACCACCCCGGCAGCACAGAGATACCCGAATTCGTTGTCTTCATCCTGTCGGTTGGGGTTCACCACAGCCAGCGCGGGGGGCAGAGCCTCGCCGCCCATATGGTGATCAAGGACGATCACATCGGCACCTTTGGCGGCGGCAATCGGGTCGTGAGAAAGCGTTCCGCAATCGACGCAGATGATCAGGTCGTGGGTCGCTGCGAGTTCGGCCATCGCAGGTTCATTTGGGCCGTAGCCTTCGTCAATTCGATCAGGGACATAGAGCGTTGCGCCTTGTCCCAGTTGCCGCAGCCAGTCGATCAGCAAGGCCGCCGAGCTGCCGCCATCGACGTCGTAATCGGCGAATATGGCGATTTTTTCACGGCCAGTGACAGCGCTGTAAATGCGGTCGGCAGTTTTATCCATGTCGCGGAAAACGGACGGGTCCGGCATCAGGTCGCGCAGAGAAGGAGCCAGAAAAAGTGCCGCATCTTCAACCGCGACTCCCCGGCGCGACAGCGTGCGTGACAGGATTTCCGGCAGGCCGGTTCGCTGGGCAATTGCCTGAGCGTGGCGGTCTTGAACTTCGGTCAGACCGATCCAGCGGCGGCCAGTGGCTGAGCGTTCTACGTCGAGAAATGCAGGCAAGTCATTGACCCCGAATTGGTTCATAGTGTTCCGCGCCACAGGCGGACCAGCATGTAAACCGCGAATAACCAGCCGATACTGGCACCCAGGAGCCAGACAACCAGAAAGCCGTCTTCCGCGCCATTCAATATCTGGAGTCCTACCATCATCATCCCAACGGTCCAAAGTACCAGCCAGACAGCGAGAAATATTATCGCGACCCATTGGCGTTTGGGTTTGGTTGCTGTGGCGGCATCGTCTGCAGGGTGTTTATTCTGTTTTTTAGCGCGAAACTCGTCCAAGTACTGGTCGGCAGTGGATTTTTTCTGCCCCTCATCCAGTTTGTCAACGAATCCGACTCTGCGCACCATCCCGTAGTCCTCCGGGTTCAATCATTCCCGAAAGCGCGGCGGCGTCAATTGTTGTTTTGCCGATAAGTCAGACGACGCACCGATCCGGTTTTGGAGCGCATCAACAGGGTTTCGGTCTCGACGAAGTCGCCGTCCTTGCGGGCACCGTGCAGGATGGAGCCGTCAGTTACGCCGGTTGCTGCGAAAATGACATCGGCAGTGACCATTTCGTCACGGCTGTAAATCTTGTTAAGATCGGTGATGCCGGCTTTGGCTGCGCGACCGCGTTCGTCGTCGTTGCGGAACATCAGGCGGCCGTAGATTTGCCCGCCCATACATTTCAATGCGGCGGCGGCCAACACACCTTCAGGTGCACCGCCGGAACCCATGTACATATCAATGCCGGTTTTGTCGGCTTCTGCTGTGTGGATCACGCCGGCCACATCACCGTCGGTGATCAGCCGGATGGCGCAGCCGGTTTCGCGCAATTCGTCAACCATGTCTTCGTGGCGGGGGCGTTCCAAAACGCAGACGGTGATCTGACTGGGTTTGCAGCCCTTGGCTTTGGCCAACGCCTCGACCCGTTGGCTTGGTGACATGGCGAGCGTCACCACGCCGGTTTCGAAGCCCGGACCAATGGCGAGCTTGTCCATGTAAACGTCCGGTGCGTGCAGCATTGAGCCGCGCGGCCCCATGGCAATCACGGTCAGGGCATTTGGCATATCTTTGGCGGTGAGCGTCGTGCCCTCCAGCGGATCAAGCGCAATATCAACCCCCGGTCCGTTGCCTGATCCAACTTCTTCGCCGATAAACAACATCGGCGCTTCGTCGCGTTCACCTTCGCCGATGACCACTACACCGGCAATATCCAGCATGTTCAGTTGATCCCGCATGGCATTTACCGCGGCCTGATCGGCAGCTTTTTCGTCACCCCGACCTACCAGTTTTGCGGAAGCGATAGCGGCGGCCTCGGACACGCGGGCAAGGCCAAGCGATAACATACGGTCCGAATATTTCTGGTGATCGCCCATGGTAAGTGCCCCAACATGTCTTTTGAATTCGAGACATGCTCTAGCCGCAACTGGCAAGGGCTGACAACATCAAAACCAATTACTCGGGGTGAAATGGCGATTTTCCGGTGAAAAGGCCCGTTCGGGTACGCGTTGCTCAGACTTCGACTATGCGCAGCGCAATCGGCGAGTCGGTGAGATCACCGGTCGCCTCGATGGCTTTCAGGGCGGCTTCGATGGCTGCCGGAGTGGACGGGTGAGTGACAATCAGCACCGGTGCGGTGTCATCATCGTGACCCTTTTGACGCATCCGGTCGATGGACACTCCGGCCTCTGCCAAAGCCGTTGAAACTTTGGCCAATGTGCCGGCGGCATCGGTCAGGCCCAGGCGGATGTAATAAGCTGACGGTGTGGTCGATTTCGTAGCGACAACCTTGCTTAGTGACGCGGCAGGCTGGCCGAACACTGGGATCGAAAGGCCTCGTGCGACATCCAGAACGTCCCCCATCACGGCGCTGGCGGTCGGACCTTCGCCGGCACCGGCGCCGCGCAGGACTATCTGGCCGACGGCATCTCCTTCGATCACCACCATATTGGTGCCGCCTTCCAGTTGGCCCAAAGGCGAGTTGTAGGGAACCAGACACGGCTGCATCGTTTGTTCCAGTCCAGCAGAGGACATTTGCGCCAATCCAAGCAACTTGATCCGATACCCCATATCTTTGGCGGCCAGAATGTCATCGAGACCAATCTGGCTAATGCCTTCAAGCTGTGCGCCGGCGAAATCAACCTGGGTGCCAAAAGCGATCGACGACAGCAAAACCAATTTGTGTGCCGCGTCGATTCCGCCAACGTCGAGATTTGGATCTGCTTCGAGGTACCCGAGTTTGGCAGCTTCTTCAAAAAGGATGTTATACCCTAAACCTTCGGCTTCCATCCGAGTCAGGATATAGTTACAGGTGCCGTTCATCACCCCCATGATCCGGCTGATCTGATTGCCTGCCAGCCCTTCGGTCAGGGTTTTGACCACCGGGATGCCCCCGGCGACCGCTGCTTCGAACCGCAGATTCACGGCCGCCGATTCCGCGGCTTCGGCCATCGCCTGACCGTGCAGGGCCAGCATCGCCTTGTTAGCAGTTACCACATGTTTGCCACTGGCAATCGCCGCTTCGACCGAGGCCTTCGCCGGACCGTCTTCGCCGCCGATCAGTTCGACAAATACATCCACATCGTCGCGTTTTGCCAGCGCTACCGGATCGTCTTCCCAACCGTAGCCGCTGAGGTCAACACCCCTGTCTTTGTTGCGTGAACGGGCGGAAACGGCGCTGATTGTAATGGGCCGCCCGGTGCGCGCAGCCAGCAGATCGGCTTGAGTCTGAATGATTTTTACAACACCGGTTCCAACGGTGCCAAGCCCGGCGATTCCGAGGCGAAGGGGGGTCGACATAGGGTTCAACTCCGAAGGGGAAATCAGTTGGCGGCAGTGTTAGCGGATGCGGTTGCCTGTGGCAATGCGCAGGATTAATGGGTCCTGACCCTAATTCGTCGGCGCCACACTCAGCGCCCGCGCCTTGGCTTTGAGACGTTTTGCGCGGGCCTCTAGTGCATCGGTCTGTTTGCGGGTTTCTTCGGCTGTGGCACTGGTGGTTTCGCCAGCCTTGATCAACTCTTCCGTTACCGCCAGTTGCGGCCAGTTCTGGTCAGAATAATTCGTGCGCGACGGGTATTTGAAGTCCGGTACATCATCTTTGATTGAACAGGCGGTCAGCGCCAGCAGACACAGGCCAGACGTGACTACCGCGTGCCTTCGTACAACTTTCCGAATGTCCTGCACCAGCGGTTTACCTCTTTGCCCTGCCGTCACTTTAGTCTGCGGCTGTAAGCAGGGCAAGCGACGCTAACGTCCAGAACTTCAGAATTGAAAGAACACTATTGAATGATCGTTCATTTCTTTTATGAATCGTAACAACAACAAGGAGCGATGATGGCACGGAAATCCGGATCAAGTGCAGAAAAGACCCGGCCTTTGGTACAGGCCGCGGCCCGAGTGCTGTTTGCCCGCCACGGCTATGCGGCGGTCTCTATGCGCCAGATCGCGGCTGAGGTTGGGGTGCAGGCCGGTGCGCTGTATCTTTATACACCCGACAAGCAAAGCCTGCTGTTCGATCTGCTGAAAAATCATATGGAAGAGGTGCAGGCCGCCTGGGCAGCGGTTGATCCCAGAGGGGATGCGCCCGGAAGGTTGCAGGCCTTCGTCCGGTTTCATATCCGCCACCATATGGAACGGTCGGAGGCGGTGTTCATTTCCTATATGGAGCTGCGCAATCTGAATGCTGAAAATTTCGCCGTGATCGAGGACCAGCGGCGGTCCTATGAAACCTCGCTTGAGAATATTCTGAAGGCCGGAGTTTCCGAGGGAGTTTACCGGTTGGACGATACCAAACTGACCACTTTGGCGATCATCGCCATGCTGAACGGTGTCACCACCTGGTACCGGGACGGTGGGCGACTGGCCCTCGATGAAGTGGCGGATATCTATGTTGATATGGTTCAACGGGCTGTAGAAGCCGGAAAGTGAGCACACGCCCAGGCTGTCTTTTTGACTAATCACTCGCGGGCTCCTAGACTGATCCATATTCATAAAAAATGGGAGGTCGTAATGAGGTTTGCAAATAAACTGTTGGCAACAACCGCGCTTGTTGGATGTGTTTTGGCATCATCGCAAACGCGGGCCGAGATGACGCTGATCCGCATTGCGACAATGCCTGCCGGGGCCGAAGTTACCGGGCTCAGTACAAATGCGTTGGGTGAGCTGTTTCTGAATGCGCAGCACCCCGGTGGCAAGAACACTTTTAAAGGTGGTGTGTCACCGGCATTGCTTGGCTATATTTCCGGATTTGACAGCGCTGCGTTTTCCGGGCCAGGCGTGGCCATCCCCGAAGAGTCAATGCGCGGCGAAATCAGTGTTGCAACCGGCAGTTACGTGACCTTCGGCAAAGCGGGCGACAGGCTTGGCTCCGGGCAGTCTTTGGGCGGTGTTTACAACGTTGCGGGAAATAAGATGTATGTGTCCAATGCGCCGGACTTCAACGGATTTGTGCCGCGCGGTGAAAATGCCGCCTATCTTTATACCAGTTGGGAAGGCGCCGGGCGCAACGGTGCCAGCGCGGTCAGCCGGTTGTCGCTCAACCGTGTGGACGGCCTGTGGAGCGCCGATCTGAGTAATTCAGTGATGTTGGACCTTTCGCCAGTTCATGGCGGCGCGGTGTTATGCTCGGGTATTGTTACACCTTGGGGCACACCTTTGTTGGCTGAGGAATATTTTTTCTACAGTACCGCATTGTGGAATCATCCCGACAATCACGACGAAGACGAAGAAATCTTTTTCAAAGGCGGCAATGATATCAACTTTATCAAACCAAAAAATATGGCCCAGTATCTGGGCGAAATGGCCAATCCCTATCGCTATGGCTATATGATCGAAATCACCAATGCTGCCAGTGCGGACGCAGCAACGCCGGTCAAACACTATGCTACCGGGCGGCTGAGTCATGAAACCGCCGCCATCATGCCGGACGGGGTGACATTGTATATGACGGATGATGACTCAGCGGTTTACAGCCACAAGGACTATAATACTGCCTCCGGTGGTGTGCTGTTCAAATTCGTGGCGGACGCGAAAGGTGATCTGAGTTCCGGGACGTTGTATGCCGCGAAGCTGACGCAGGACGCCGAAGCGGATCCGCAAAAAGCCGGATTTAACGTGTCCTGGATTGAATTGGGGCATGGCAATAATGCCGAGATTGAAGTTTGGATCAGCGAATATGACAATGTTCAGGTGTCGGATTATCAGGACGGCGGCAGCAACTACGTGACCGATGACGACATCCGGGCCTATGCCGAAAGTCAGGCCAATGCGGATTTGAACGGGGACGGCGCTATTGCGACTGCGGTGGATTCGCGAGCGGCGTTTTTGGAAAGCCGCCGGACAGCGGCGGCATTGGGCGCAACCAACGAGTGGGACAAGCTGGAAGGCGTCACTTCCCACGACAACACGGTCTATATCGCGGCGTCGGCGTTATCCTTTACCATGGACATAAGCTGGGGCCACAAGGACTGGTCAAGCGGCGCGATCGATCCTGCAAATGCCGGGGATATTGCGCTGAACGCGGAAGGCTGTGGCGGCACTTATATTTCGGTAACTGGTGACGATTATAACATTACCCGGATCGAGCCTTATGTGATCGGTAAAACCACCGAGGACGGGCGTTGTGATTCCGAGCTGCCGGCAAATCCCGACAACATTCTGGCGATGAACGACGGCACGCTGTTGATTGGCGAGGATGCCGGGAAGAAACGGCATGATGTCGATATGCTGTGGATGGTGAAATAAGGCAAAAAACGGCCGGGAGAGCCCGGCCGTTTTGAGGTCGCTTTTGCGAGCCTTACAAATCGTCGTAAATCGGGAAGCGGGCACAGAGGCTGGCCACTTTGATTTTTACCGCTTCTTCCACCGGTCCGTTGCCGTCTTCACCATTGGCTGCAAGGCCATCGACAACCTCGACAATCAAATCGGCGATTTCGCGGAACTCTGCTTCGCCAAAGCCACGTGTGGTGCCTGCCGGGGTGCCGAGACGGATGCCTGATGTCACGGTCGGTTTTTCCGGGTCAAACGGAATGCCGTTCTTGTTGGTGGTGATACGGGCGCGGCCCAGAGCCTTGTCGGTGATATTGCCGGTCACGCCTTTGGGGCGCAGATCGACCAGCATGACGTGGGTGTCGGTGCCGCCGGTGACGATGTCCAAACCGCCTTTGATCAGTTGGTCAGCCAGTGCTTTGGCGTTTGCCACCACCTGCTTTTGATAAACTTTGAACTCAGGCCGCAGGGCTTCACCGAAAGCGACTGCTTTGCCGGCGATAGCATGCATCAGCGGGCCACCCTGAATGCCGGGGAAGATCGCCGAGTTGACCTTTTTGGCAATTGCCTCGTCGTTGGTCAGGATCATGCCGCCGCGTGGGCCGCGCAGGGTTTTATGGGTGGTCGTTGTTGCCACATGCGCGTGTGGGAAGGGACTGGGGTGTTCGCCCACCGCAACCAGACCGGCAAAGTGGGCCATGTCCACGTGCAGATACGCGCCAACCATATCGGCAATTTCGCGCATCCGCGCAAAATCGATCTGGCGCGGGATTGCGGAACCACCGGCAATCAGCAGCTTGGGTTTGTGCTCTTTGGCCAGTTCTTCGATCTGGTCGTAGTCGATCAGATTATCTTGCTGACGCACGCCGTACTGGATGGCGTTGAACCATTTGCCCGATTGGTTCGGCGCGGCACCATGGGTCAGGTGGCCACCGGAAGCCAGGTTCATGCCGAGGATCGTGTCGCCGGGCTGGATCAGCGCCTGCATCACGCCTTGGTTGGCTTGCGAGCCGGAATTGGGCTGAACGTTGGCGAACTCGCAACCAAACAATTGCTTGGCGCGGTCAATGGCGAGATTTTCAGCCACATCCACAAACTGGCAACCACCATAGTAACGACGGCCCGGATAGCCTTCGGCGTATTTGTTGGTCATCACCGAACCCTGCGCCTGCATCACGGCTTTGGAGACGATGTTTTCCGAGGCGATCAATTCGATCTCATCACGCTGACGGCCCAGTTCATTCGCTATCGAACCGAATATTTCCGGGTCACGGGTGCTCAGGCTTTCAGTGAAAAAGCCGCTGTCGCGGTGGGTTGTGGTCATGGTCGTCTCCTGCGTTGGTCTAATTCAGGCGCTTGAATCATGTTTCCGATAGGAAACTTTTGCGAGTCAGTACCCTTTTTCATTGGCAGTTGCATAGCCCATTTCTGGTGAAACGCCAGTGGTGCGACAAAATGCAGAGATTATGACTGCGAGGGATCGCCAGTATTCCACATGAGAACCATGTGACGCGCAGGTCATTGCACCCAGAAATACCTTGCCATGCGCTGGCCAGCCAGTGACACTGCGCTCAGAATTCCGCCGTCAGGCCAGGGGAAAGCACGTTGTGAGTTTCAAAAACTTCAGTTTTGTAGCCAGTGACGTGCCGGTGGCGAAGCGGGCCTGCACCGAACTGATCAAACGCTACGGCAACGCACCACTTGAAGAAGCGGATGTGATTGTAGCGCTAGGCGGTGACGGCTTGATGTTGGCGACTCTGCATCGATCTCAGTCCTTGGACGTGCCGGTCTATGGGATGAACCGCGGCACTGTTGGCTTTTTGATGAATGAATACACCGCCAAAGAGCTGCCGGACCGGCTGAAATCGGCGGAACAAGCGGTGATCCATCCGTTGCGGATGCGGGCACATTGTGTGGACGATACGGAAGTGGTGGCGCTGGCCATCAACGAAGTTTCGCTGCTGCGGCAGGGTCCGCAGGCGGCCAAGCTGCGAATATTGGTGGACGGGCGCGAACGGATGCCGGAACTGGTGTGTGACGGGGCGCTGCTGGCCACGCCTGCGGGCTCAACTGCTTACAACTATTCCGCCCACGGACCGATCCTGCCGATTGGTGCCGAGATACTGGCGTTGACCGCCATGGCTGCTTTTCGCCCCCGGCGTTGGCGCGGGGCTTTGTTGCCGATGTCGGCCAAGGTGCGGTTTGAGGTGTTGCAACCGGAAAAACGCCCGGTGGCGGCGGTTGCTGACGGTCGGGAAGCGCGCGAGGTTTGCTGGGTAGAAATCGACAACGCACCGGATATCAGGCACAGAATTTTATTTGATCCGGGCCACGGGTTGGAAGAACGCCTGATCCGTGAGCAGTTTGTGTGAAAATCGCCAATTGGACCGCGCCAACCGCGCTGTTAGATGCGAGAAACCCGCAATATTGGCTTTGTCTTTAAATTGGCGAAGCGGCTTGCAATCACTTTGGCGCTGTCAGACAAATGGGCAGCAAACGGCTGGTAGGTAGGTAGATGGCGTTAAGTGTTGGTGAACAGGTCCGGTATTGGGGGATAGCGTTGGTTGTCGCCCTGATTGCGATGTGGGCGCTAGGCGGCGTGTTGTTGCCGTTCGTTGCCGGCATGGCGATCGCCTATTTTCTGGACCCGGTTGCCGACCGGCTCGAGGCGATGCGGTTTTCCCGAGCGGCAGCGACGACGCTGATTACATTTTCAGCACTTCTGGTCATCGTCGTCATGCTGATTGTCCTGGTGCCCTTGCTGGTGAAACAGCTGGCTGCACTGGTCATCTCTGCACCGGGCTATTTTGAGCAGTTGCAGGCGGTTCTGGTTGAGAAATTCCCATCCCTGATGGAGCAGGATTCAGTGGTTCGTCAGGGACTGGATTCGGTAACCGAGAGCATTCGCAGTCGGGGCGGTGAGTTTGCAAATGCGCTGCTGGCTTCGGCCTTTACCGTGGTCGACATGGTGGTTTTCATGGTGGTTGCGCCGGTGGTGGCGTTTTACATGCTGCTGGACTGGGACCGGATGGTTGCGGTTATCGACAATTGGCTGCCGCGAGATCACGTTGAGCAATTGCGCGAACTGGCCCGTGAAATTGATACAGTGCTGGCAGGATTTGTACGCGGCCAACTGACGGTTTGCGCCATTCTCGGTGCGTTTTACGCAGTGGCGTTGATGGTCGTCGGGTTGCAGTTTGGCTTGGTCGTCGGTTTGATCGCCGGGCTTTTGACGTTCATTCCCTATGTCGGCTCGATCATTGGCGGGGTTTTGTCGATCGGGCTGGCGTTGTTTCAGTTCTGGGATGCGCCGCTGATGATTGGCATTGTCGCCGTCATTTTTGTTGTTGGACAGACAGTAGAGGGCAATTTCCTGACGCCAAAACTGGTTGGCGGTTCGGTCGGCCTGCATCCGGTCTGGATGATGTTTGCGCTGTCGGCTTTTGGCACCTTAATGGGGTTCACCGGCATGCTGATTGCGGTGCCGGTGGCGGCCTGTATGGGCGTTTTCTTTCGCTTTGGCGTTCGCCAATATCTGGCGGGGCGGCTGTACAAAGGGCTGGCCAACCGCGACGCCGACCGTGATGCCTGAACAATTGATATTTGAGCTGCCGGTTGAAACCGCGTTCGAACGCGACGATTTCTTCGTCTCACCGGCCAATGCGCTGGTTGTAGAGGCGATTGATAATTGGCGGAATTGGCCCCTTTGCAAGTTGGTTTTGTCTGGGCCGGAGGGGTCGGGCAAAACGCATTTGGCGCATATCTGGGCCGAAATGACGGCGGGCCAGGTGGTTTCTGCGAAAGGCCTGAGCTCCGCTGGAGCCGAAATACTGGCGGCCAGCGCCGTCTGTGTAGAAGATGTGCCCCGGTTGGCTGGCGACAGCGCAGCACAGCAGGCTCTGTTTCATCTGCACAACCTGATGCAGCATTCCGGTGCGCCTCTGTTGATGACCGGCAGCGGTCGGGTGTCGGACTGGGACATCGCGCTGCCCGATCTGGCCAGCCGTATACAAGGGAGCAACACTGTGCGGCTGGAGGCTCCAGATGACACGCTGTTGTCCGCCCTTCTGATAAAACTGTTTGCAGACAGGCAGTTGCGGATAGAGCCCGGATTGATTACCTATCTTTTGCCCCGCATGGACCGGTCATTTGCGTTTGCCAGAGAGCTGGTTGGTGCACTGGACCGCCAGGCCCTGCGGCAAAAACGACCGATTGGTGTTAAGATGGCCGGGAAAATACTGGAAACGCTGGAACAGGAGTCCGCTTGATGGACGGCGGAAATACCGGAACTGAACAGGATCAGAACCCGCTGATGAACGCGGATTTTTTGAACGCCCCCGACCGGGGATCGGTTGAAATTGCAGATTTCGATCCTGCGTTGCGGTCGCGTTTTTTCAACCGCGAACTCAGCTGGCTGGAGTTCAACTCGCGGGTCATGGAACAGGCGCATAATCCTCGGCTGCCGCTGTTGGAACGGGTGCGGATGCTGTCAATTTCCGGGACCAATTTGGACGAGTTTTATACTGTGCGTGTCGCCGGTTTGCGGGAATTGGTAAAAAACCGGATTTCAACCCCGGCGCTGGACGGTCTGACACCATCGCAGCAATTAGCCGAAATCGACGTACGGGCACGGCGGCTGATGCAGATGCAGCAGGACTGCTGGGTCGAGCTGTGTGCCGAGATGGAAAACTCCGGTATTGGCATCCTGAAACGCAAAGACCTGACCGAAGACGACAGAACTTTCTTGCGGCAGGTGTTTGTGGAACAGATTTTCCCGATCCTCACACCGCTGGCCATTGATCCGGCGCATCCGTTCCCATTTATTCCCAGCACCGGGCTAACGCTGGGATTGCAGATGCGGCACAAGAAAAACCGCCGGGATCTGCAGTCGCTATTGCCAATCCCCCATCAGGTACAACGCTTTATCTCATTGCCGGACAACGCCGCTGGCAGCCAGCGGCTGATCAAGCTGGAAATGGTATTACTGGAGTTCATAGATCAGCTGTTCCCCGGCTATGAAGTCAGTGGCCATTGCGCGTTTCGCCTGTTGCGCGACAGTGATCTGGAACTGGAAGAAGAAGCCGAAGATCTGGCGCGCGAATTTGAAACCGCGCTGAAACGCCGGCGGCGTGGCGGTGTGATCCGAATGACAATCTCGCAAAACGCTCCTGAGAAGCTCAAGTCGGTGATATTCAGTGAGCTTGGTGTAGGTCCGCCGGAGGTTGTCGAGGTTGATGATTTACTGGGCGTATCCGACCTCAGTGCGTTGATTTTGGACCAACGCAAGGATTTGCAATGGAATGAGTTCAAGCCTCGTGTACCAGAACGTGTGCAGGATTTTGAAGGCGATATCTTTGCCGCTATCCAGCAGAAAGACATGCTGCTGCACCACCCATATGAAACTTTTGACACGGTGGTGAATTTCCTGCGGCAGGCAGCGCGGGACCCGCAGGTGCTGGCGATCAAACAAACGCTTTACCGCACCTCGAAAAACTCTCCTATCGTCGAAGCGCTTTGCGAGGCGGCAGAGGACGGTAAGTCGGTCACTGCGCTGGTTGAGCTGAAAGCCCGTTTTGACGAGGCCGCAAATATCCGCCAGTCGCGGCGACTGGAGCGGGCCGGGGCGCACGTGGTCTATGGATTTCTGGACCTGAAAACCCACGCAAAATTGTCCACGGTTGTGCGGCGCGAGGGCGACAAGCTGGTGACATACACCCATTTTGGCACCGGTAATTATCACCCGATCACGGCCAAAGTTTACACTGATTTGTCGTTTTTTTCCTGCTCCAAATCCGTTGGGCGGGACGCAACCAAGGTTTTCAACTTCATCTCTGGATATGTTCAACCGGAAGAGCTGGAGCATTTGTCGGTGTCGCCGATGTATATGAAGCAGGACCTGTTGGCCGCGATCCAAAACGAAATCGATAATGTGAAAGCGGGCAAACCGGGGGTGATCTGGGCCAAAATGAATTCGCTGATTGAAGGCGATATTATAGACGCGCTTTATAACGCGTCACAGGCGGGCGTGAAAATTGATCTTGTGGTGCGCGGCATTTGCGGATTGCGACCGGGAATCAAGGGGTTCTCTGAAAATATCCGGGTAAAATCCATCGTCGGGCGGTTTTTGGAACATTCGCGTATCGTCTGTTTTGGCAATGGCCATGAATTGCCTTCTAAGAAAGCCAAAGTTTACATTTCATCGGCCGACTGGATGGGGCGCAATCTGAAACGGCGGGTGGAATCGATGGTAGTTATCACCAACAAAACCGTTCACGCCCAGATTATCGGCCAGATCATGGCCGCCAATCTGGCGGATCAGGCCAACAGCTGGGTTCTGCAATCGGATGGGCAATACCTGCGCCACCGAGCCCATCAAGGCGAGCGGCTGTTTGATTGTCACAAGTTTTTTATGGAAAACCCGTCGTTGAGCGGGCGCGGATCGGTTGGTGCGAAAGACGTGCCGAAATTAACCCACAGCTTTGACGACTGACACAAGTATGGACACCTCCGAGGAATTTGCGCAGTTGCATCGGGTTGGGGTGATCGACATCGGCTCTAACTCGGTGCGTCTGGTGGTGTTTGACGGCGCAGCGCGGTCGCCGGCGTATTTCTACAATGAAAAAGTCATGTGCGGGCTTGGCCGTGGGATCACCGAATCCGGGGTTCTGAATCCGAAGGGACGGGATCGGGCGTTGCGGGCGCTGGACCGGTTTACGGCAGTTGTTGAACATATGGGCTTGCAGTCTTTGACAGCAGTGGCAACGGCAGCGGTCCGTGAGGCGGATGACGGGCTGGAATTTTGCCGCGAAGTTGAGGCGCGGACCGGGATCCAGATTACCGTGGCCAGCGGGTTGGAAGAGGCGCGGTTGTCAGCGCAGGGTGTGCTGTTGGGGTGGCCGACGGCGCGAGGATTGGTCTGCGATATCGGCGGCGCGTCGATGGAGCTAGCAGAAGTTTCGGATGGCAAAGTCGGTCGCCGGGAAACTTCACCGCTGGGGCCATTGAAACTGGCGGCAGTCGCGGGTGGCGAAGCCGGTTTACAAAGCCATATACGGCAGGAAATTGAAGCATTGAAGACCAGTATCGACGGCGACTATGACAATCTGTTTCTGGTTGGCGGTTCATATCGTGCAATCGCAAAAATAGACATGACCCGGCGCAAATATCCGCTGGATGTTCTGCATGAATATAAAATCGAGACCGCAGACCTCCAGGAAACGCTGGACTGGATTGTCGCCACGTCGTTTGACGAATTGAACGCTCTGACGTCCACGTCACAGGAGCGGATGAAACTGGTTCCCGCCGCGGCTCGGGTGCTCAAAGCCCTGATTGCGGGCTATTCACCAAGTATCGTTGCGATTTCGTCCTATGGCCTGCGGGAAGGTTTGTTGTACGAGCGCATGCCCGATGAGCTGCGCCAGCGCGATCCGTTGATCGAAGCCTGCAAGTGGTACGAACGCAGCGCGGCGCGGTTTCCCGGTCTCGGAGATGTGCTGTCGGAATGGGTCTTGCAAGTGATGCCTGAAGCAGATGACAAGCGGCGGCGCCTGATCCGCGCTGCCAGTCTGCTGCATGACGTCAGCTGGCGCGCCGATCCCAGTTTTCGCGCAGAAGTCTGTTTTGATAACGTCACCCGCTCAAACCTTGGCGGGTTGGACCATGAAGGGCGCATTCTGGTGGGTATGGCGCTGTTGCATCGCTACAAGAACAACGGCAAAATCGGTCGCTATCACCGGTTGGGAGCGCTGTTGAGTGAAGAACAGCGCAAGGCGGCGGTGATCATTGGCAGTGCCATTCGATTGGGGGCTGTGCTGGCGGGAGGTGCGGGGCATGTGCTGGCGGCGACCAAGCTGCATATGGACGCCTCGACGCTGGATCTGGAAATCCCCAAAGGCCATCGATTTTATAACGGCGAGGCAGTGACACAGCGGCTCAAATCGCTGGCGGAGGCGTTGGGCCGGAAGCCGGCGAACCTTTAATCGCGCCGCTTTTCAAGAAGTAAAAACGTCATCATGCCCAGCGGTGGAAGCGTTTTCCGGGTTTCGACCCGCAGGCTTTTTTCACCCAATACCCGCTCGATTTCGAAATCTGAGTGCCAGCCAATCAGATTTGCAAAAGGTGCGGTCAACCGTTCGAAAAAGGAGAGCAATCCCTGGTGACGGACGAAATGATTGGTGATCAGAACCTTCCCGCCGGGTTTGCAGACCCGGGCAATTTCGCTCATCACGCGCTCAGGTTCGGGTACGACCGAAACAATATGCATTGCCGCGATCGTATCAAAATGATCGTCGGGAAAATCCAATTCGCGGGCATCCATCTGGCGTAATTCGATGACGTGGTTCAAACTGTTGTCACTGACTTTTGCCTGCGCCTTGGCCAGCATCTCGGCGCTAAAATCAATTCCGGTGACTTCCAGATCAGGCTTGTAATGTTGCAGTGATAATCCTGTGCCAATGCCAACCTCCAGCACTGAACCGCTGCGCGTGTTGATATATTCAACCGCACGTTTGCGTCCCACATTGGTGGCAGCGCCGAAGGTTCGGTCATAGATCGGAGCCCAACGGGCATAAGAGGTTTGAACCGACTGGATGTCCATTTTTTAGGTTTCCCTGAGAGGATGTTTGGTCGCGGTTTTCCAAGACCAGTAAATTCCGGCCAGATAAGCCAGATCGAAGATAACCAATGTGATCCAAAGGTAAGTCAACAACGCGGCAACGCCAAAAACAAACCCCACCAGCAAGTATTTAACGTTCTCTCGATGAACCGACACTGATTTGAGCGACCATGTTGGAATGTGGCTGATCATCAGCAATCCGACAGCTATCATATAGATGCAGGTCACGCCGCCGTGGATTTTCTGACCATCAAACCATGCAAAGGAAATTACCATAGGCAACATCACCAGAAGGGCTGCCGCTGGTGCCGGCACTCCCGCGAAAAACCGGGGATCGTCCAGATCCTCTTCGGATTTATTGCCGACGTTGAATCGGGCCAACCGCAATACGCAACACACTGCGAAGATCAGCACCGAAATCCAACCTGCACTGCGCATGTCCTGCAAGGCCCAGACATAAAGCATCAACGCCGGGGCAACGCCGAAATTCAGAAAATCAGCCAACGAATCTAGCTCTGCGCCCAGATCAGTTGCGCTGTTCAACATCCGCGCAATCCGCCCATCAAGAGCGTCGAGCAACGTCGCAGCCAATATTAGTTGCACCGCCAACTCGAAATTCTGTTGAAATCCAAAGCGGATGGCCGTCAGACCAGCACAAATCGCAGCCACTGTCATCAGATTGGGCAGCAATTGAATGATGGAAAACTCGAACTTTGTCTTGCTGTCGTCTCTGGGCATCGGTCAGTCCGTCCGCCCTGTGCGGGGTGCTTCCAGCGCGCTTAAATTGGCCACTACGGTTTCCCCGGCAATCATGGTTTGGCCAACGGACACCAAGGGATGAACTCCATCCGGCAAATAGACATCCAACCGCGAGCCGAAACGGATGAGACCAAAACGTTCTCCGGTTTGCAAGGGTTGCCCTTTGTGGGTGAAGCAAACGATCCGCCGGGCCACCAGTCCGGCGATCTGAACCACAGCCAGCATCCGCCCGTCAGCCAGTTCCAGGCAAATGCCATTGCGCTCGTTATCGACGCTGGCTTTGTCCAGCGACGCGTTTAGGAATATTCCGGGCCGATAAGCAATTGTCCGTACCTTTCCAGAGATTGGCGTGCGGTTGACGTGGCAATTGAAGACGCTCATGAACACGCTGACCCGGGTCAGCGGCGCATCCGCCATGCCCAATTCTGCGGGCGGTACCGCAGGCTCGATAAGGGAAACCACACCGTCAGCTGGGCTGACGATCAGCCCTTCGCGAGTCGGTGCCGTGCGCTTGGGATCGCGAAAAAAATAGTAGCACCAGATCGTCAAACCGACCCCGATCCAGCCAAGGAAGCCAGAAACCCAGAACAGCAAAAACGTCACGCCCGCGAATACCGGCACAAATTTGAAGCCCTCGGGGTGCATGGGTTTTAGGAAGGTGCCGAGCATGGTCATGGAAATTGGATCGCCTGCTTTATTGTGGTGTTCTCTTATGCAATCCGCTGGCCGGGATCAATGCGACTCCTTAAACTGTAATAACATCTGGCGGATTGGCACTCTTGTTGGGTTAAAGCCGCCGCAGCACCTTGTTTTCATGGCTTCCATCCGTTGCCGCTTTGCCCTAGAGCATTGAGCGTTCAGTTCGATGGAGTCGCCCTGCATGCGTATGTCGCGTTATTTCCTGCCAATCCTCAAGGAAACCCCCTCCGAGGCGCAGATTGTCAGCCATCGATTGATGCTGCGTGCGGGGATGATCAAACAGGCCAGCGCTGGGATTTACAGCTGGCTGCCCCTGGGGTTCAAAGTGCTGCGGCGGTTGGAGGATATCGTGCATGAGGAGCAAATCCGCGCCGGGCACAATCCGATGCTGATGCCGACATTGCAATCGGCTGATCTGTGGCGTGAAAGCGGGCGTTATGATGGATACGGTGACGAGATGTTGCATATGCAGGATCGCCAGGGCCGCGACATGCTGTTCTCGCCGACAGCTGAAGAAATGTTCACTGACGTCTTTCGCAGTCATGTCCGCAGCTACAAGGATCTGCCCCTGACGCTCTATCAAATCCAGTGGAAGTTTCGTGATGAACTGCGTCCGAGGTTTGGCGTCATGCGTGGGCGCGAGTTCTTGATGAAGGACGGTTATAATTTTGACGTCGACAAAGCGGCAGCGCTGCATGCGTATAACCGGCATTTGGTGAGTTACCTGCGTACCTACGAGCGCATGGGTTTGCAGGCGATCCCGATGCGGGCCGACAGTGGGCCGATCGGTGGCGATTACACGCATGAATTTCTGGTGCTGGCCGAGACCGGCGAAAGCGAAGTCTTTTATGATAGCGATGTCACAGACCTGACATTCGGTGACCGAGAAATCGACTATGACGATGTAGCGCAATGTCAGAGTATATTGGAAGAATTCACGTCCAGATACGCGCGAACAGACGAAACCCATGATGCGGATGTGTTCAATGATATCCCTTCAACGCGGCGCAAGTCTGCCCGGGGCATCGAAGTGGGGCAAATTTTCTATTTCGGCACAGAATATTCAGAGACTTTGGGAGCGACCGTCACCAATGCAGAAGGACTACAGGTGCCTGTTCACATGGGCTCGCACGGCATCGGTGTGTCGCGTCTGGTGGGGGCAATCATCGAAGCCAGCCATGACGACAAAGGCATCATCTGGCCTGAGGCCGTGGCCCCCTTCCGGGTTGGCATCGTCAATCTGAAACAGGGCGATGCAGAGGCTGATGGCGCCTGTGTAGCCTTGTACAAAGAATTGAACGCAAAGGGGCTGGAGCCGATCTATGATGACCGCAATGAGCGGGCAGGCGCCAAGTTCGCAACTATGGATTTGATTGGTATCCCCTGGCGTATTACAGTCGGCCCGCGCGGGCTGAAAAACGGCGTAGTGGAACTGACCTCTCGCAAGATGGGCGAGAGTGTGGAATTGGTGCCAGCCGAATCCGTCGCCCGCTGTGAGGCGATATATGCGGACGTTTGAGCAACAAACGCTGCAACTTTGAGGAGGCCTAGATGAGCAGTTCTGGCCGGACAACAGCCCCATTCGCACGGTTCGAATGGATGATCGCATGGCGTTACCTGCGGGCCAAACGGCGCGAGGGCGGGGTCAGCGTTATGACCTGGATATCGCTGATCGGCATCGCTCTGGCGGTGTTCGCGCTGATCGCGACGCTGGCGGTGCGTACAGGATTTCGGGTTGAATTCACCAACACGATTCTGGGCGCAAATGCCCATGCCACCGTCTATGTCTCGCCGCATCTGGATGAAAATGGCGTGACTGTCCGGACATTCGCCGATTATGAACTGCTGACTGATAAATTGGAAACTGTTCCTGGCGTATTACGAGTGGCGCCGATTGTGAACGGGCAGGTCATGGCCTCGGCCAATGGTCGCAATGCTGGTGTTCAAGTATTTGGCGAACGGTACAAAGATTTGCTGGGTTTGCCGCTGATCGTCGAGCCTGAAATCAAGATCGGGATGGTCGAGAATTTCAACAAAGGTGTGGCCGTCGGCACCGGCGTCGCGCGGGAACTGGGGATTACGCTCGGCGATAAGATCACGCTGATCTCACCTGACGGCATCCAGACCGCTTTTGGAACCAGCCCACGGGTCAGCGCTTATGAGGTGGTCTATATTTTTGGCGTCGGGCGCTATGACATCGACCGAACCCGGGTCTATATGCCGCTGGCAGAAGCACAGGTCTATTTCAACCGCGAAGACGTTGTGGACGAATTCGAAATTATGATCGCGGACCCGGATGCCGTGGATGATATCATTGATCCGCTTAATCTGGCGGCGGGACCGAATGCGCTGGTCTGGACCTGGAAAAACTCCAGCGGCAGCTTTTTGAGGGCTCTGCAGATGGAGGACAACATCATGTTCATCATCCTGTCAATTCTGGTGCTGATCGCCTCGATGAACATCGTTTCCGGCCTGATCATGCTGGTGAAAAACAAGGGCCGAGATGTTGGCATCCTGCGCACTATGGGTCTGACAGAGGGCTCGATTTTGAGGGTGTTCTTTATCTGTGGTGCGTCAATTGGCTTGGTAGGAACGGGTGTCGGCGTGGTGTTGGGGTGCCTGTTTGCCATCTACATTGATCCGATTTTTGAAGTGGTCAATTACGCCGCCGGCGGCGGAGTCTGGGACCCGTCAACCCGGTTGCTGTCTCATCTGCCGGCCAAACTGGAACTCGGTGATGTACTGAGTGCCGTGGTTTTGTCGCTCAGCCTTTCCTTCGTCGTTACCATTTTTCCGGCCCGCCGAGCAGCGCGGATGAACCCTGTCGAGGCGCTCAGATATGAATGAAGTGTTGCGGCTGGACGGGATCAGCAAGACGTACAAAAAGGGTAAACCAAACGAGGTTTCGGTGCTGTCGGGCGTCGATTTCACGCTGAACAGTGGTGAAATTGTGGGCATGGTAGCACCATCCGGAGCGGGAAAGTCCACCTTGCTGCACATCGCGGGATTGCTGGACACCGCTGACACCGGGACCGTTGCGATTGCCGGCAACAACGTGAGCGGCAAGTCAGACCGCAGACGCACTCGGACACGGCGGCAAGATGTTGGCTTTGTATATCAATTTCACCATCTGTTGCAGGAATTTTCGGCAGCGGAAAACATTATCCTGCCGCAACTGGCGAATGGGATTGCGGCCGCTGCAGCGCAGGCACGCGCAGCAGAATTATTGGCGAAAGTGGACCTTTCAGACCGGGCAACCCACCGCCCGGCCGAGCTGTCGGGCGGCGAGCAACAACGGGTTGCCTTCTGTCGGGCTCTGGCCAATCAACCGCGGATTTTGCTGGCGGACGAACCCACCGGCAATCTCGACCCGTCGACCTCGGAAACTGTGTTCGAAGCTTTGATGGAATTGGTGCGCGGCACCGGGCTGTCAGCCCTGATCGCCACCCATAATCTCGAGCTTGCCAAACGGATGGACCGGGTTGTGCGGCTCGACGCGGGTCGGTTGGTCAACGTCTGACAGGCCACAACAGTTCAGCCATCACTGCAAATCGATTGCAATGCGATCCAGTCACCATCCGACAGTTTTGGCTGATAGGCACTTTTAACGGGATCTCCATCCACCAGAGCCCGGGTTGTGGCCAACCGGTTATCCAGCGCATGCGCAAAAGGGCTGGACGTGAGTTCGGCCCGGGCAAACATCATCAGCATGGGATCATCGGCCGGCCGGTGCAATGGACTGGTGAGCCGGGTCTGTGCGAACCCGGTCAATGCGGTGTCATTCAGGCTGCCGCTGGCCAGAAACGTCAGCGTGGCACGGGTTCCCAAGCTGTTGAAAAGCAAGTTCATTGGCGAAACTTCTTGCGCAAGCGCCAATTCCATCAACACAAACCCGGCCGTGACTTCGGGCCCGGCATATTCTTCGACGAGCGAACGGTTGATCAGAATATGTCCGCCTGGAAAATGGGTGGAGAATTTCGCACCCATATCAACCACCTGGATCTGATATCCGGGCGGTAGTAGCCATTTTTCCAGTTCTTTCAGGGGTTTGGCGCTAGATGCTGCGTTGCAGGGTCGGCCGGTCAAGCGGTTGCTGTGGCGCAGAATATCATCGCCGATTTGGTTTTGCTTGGCCAGCGGTACAACACGTGCTGCGTAGTCAGCGGCGACGGGCGGCAGCCAGAAGACAGTAAACAGGGCCAGAAACAACACAATGCCGCCCGTGAGAAACCAACGCAACCGACCCGGATGCGAACGCGCTGTGCGAAGGGAATCCCGAACCTTATCGATCGCTTCGATCATATGCGAGTCGTCGATCTCCAGCGTTTCTTCAGCCTGCCGGTCCGGCGCGTATAGCGTTGGTACATCGCCTTTGTTAAGCGTGCGCACTGCGGCCAGAGACCAATGGGATAATGGGGTGTCATTTTTATCCGACAGAACCAGCGAGGCCGCGCCGAAAGACACCACAACCTCGCGCCGCTGGGCCGAGCCGGATTCGCGCCAAAGCCCGAGAGACTCGAGCCGTTCGTATTCTGCTAACGCTGTCATTGCCTGTGCGTGACCTTGAAGTGGTCTTGTTGTTGGCGAGAGTATACACCCAGCCTGCGTGTGAGGGTAGGGGGTGAATTATCACACAGTCCCGCGCTGTTTTTGACTCCCCACCATGACAGATTTATATGCGTGCTGCTGTTTATGTTCGATGTGTTCCCGGAACTTTCCAACTGCGCTGGATCACGCGAATAAGTCGGGTGATGACCTGGCTGTGCGGCGGCTCACAACCCCTTTGCCACTGTCCGCAGTTCGAACTTCTGTATCTTGCCGGTGCTGGTCTTCGGCAGCTCCTGAAAAATCACCGTTTTCGGGCATTTGAACCCAGACAATCGCTCCCGGCAGAAGGCAATGATCTCTGCCTGATCCGCTGTGTGCCCGTCGATCAGCTCGATAAACGCGCAGGGGGTTTCGCCCCATTTCTCGTCAGGTTTTGCGACGACAGCACATAAATTAACCGCCGGGTGGGACATCAGCACGCCTTCGACTTCGACTGACGAAATGTTTTCACCGCCGGAAATAATGATGTCCTTCATCCGGCCGGTGATCTGGATATAGCCGTCCGGGTGGCGCACGGCGATGTCGCCGGAGCGGAAAGCGCCGCCTGCGAAAGCCTCGTCGGTCGCCTTCTGGTTTTTATAATACCCCTTCATCACACAGTTACCCCGAATGACAATTTCACCGGTGGTTACCCCGTCGCGGTACACGGGCTGGCGGGTTTCTTGATCGACCACGTCGATGTCTTCCATCATCGGCTGACGCACGCCGACACGGGCCATTTTGTCATAGCGCAGCGACAGAGGCCGCATGTCGGTCCAGATGGCGGGCTCGGTGCATTCGGTGACGTGGCCGTAGGTTTCGGTCAGCCCGTAGACCTGCATGACGGTAAACCCCAGGGCCTCGGCACCTTTAATGGTGGCGGGAGATGGTGCTGCCCCTGCGGTAATGACGCGGATCTGGTGGCTGAAAGCCTTCTTTTCCTCAGGCTTGGCGTTGATCAAGGTGTTGAGCACAATCGGGGCACCGCCGAAATGGGTGATCTGTTCGGCCTCGATGGCGTTAAATATCGCTTTGGCTGTGATGTCGCGGCAGCAGACAATGGTGCCGCCCAAGGCGGGCATCAGCCAGGTGTGGCACCAGCCATTGCAGTGAAACAGCGGCACGATGGTCAGGTATTTCGGGTGAAGCGACATTTCCCAGGTGATGGCGGTGCCCATCGTGTTCAGATAAGCGCCGCGGTGGTGGAAAACCACACCTTTGGGGCGGCCGGTGGTGCCGGAGGTGTAGTTGAGCGCGATGGAATCCCATTCATCCGTCGGCATGTGCCAGGGCATGTCCGGGTCGCCGGATGCGATCAGATCTTCGTAAGTCAGGTGGACTTCGGTGGCGGGGTAGTCTGCGGCTTCGTCGGGGACTTCGACAAGGGTTGGTCCATCGCCCTTGCATACGACCTTGGCGGACCTCGCCAGGGTGATGAACTGGGTATCCACCAGCGCCACTTTGCATTCCGAGTGATCAAAAATATAGGCGATGGTATCCACGTCCAGCCGTGTATTGATAGTGTTGAGCACTGCGCCAATCAGCGGCACACCGAAATGCGCTTCGGCGATGGCGGGGATGTTAGGGCAAAGGGTCGAGACGACATCGCCCGGTTCAACACCCATGCCCCGCAGACCGGACCCAAGTCGGGTGCAGCGTTCGTGTACTTCAGCCCAGGTCCGGCGGGTGTTTTGATAAACCAGAGCCTCGTGATCGCCGAACACATCGCGGGCGCGGGCCAGGTGCGACAAAGGCGTCAGTGCGACAAAATTTGCTGCACACTTGATTAGCCCGGTTTCATCCGCCATTGATGCCATGTCTGTTCTCCTGTCTCGCGCTGAAAGCCTATGTCAGACAATTGCAGACTGTCGACAGAAAATTTGTGCGCGCAGGTGGCAAGATGCAATCAGGCAGTCAATCCAATGTAACGCAGGCCGCGGTTCTGGTGCTGGCGTGTATGGCCATCCTTGGGCTGGTCGACAATTTTGTGAAGCTGATCGCCGAGGACGCCGGGTTGTGGCAGTTTCATCTGACCCGCTCGGTGCTGGTTTGCGCGTTGATGATTGTACTTGGCCGGGTTTTGGGGTGGCGGTTGCGGCCGCGCCGATGGGGCGCCGTGCTGATCCGATCCGGTTTGGCAGCTGTGTCGATGGCGATCTACTTCGGCGGGATTGCGGTAATGCCGATTGCGCAGGTGGGGGCGGGCCTATTCACCGCGCCGATTTTTGTCTTGCTGTTTTCCAGCCTGCTGTTTCGCACCCCAGTCGGAGTCTGGCGGCTGGCAGCGGCGCTGATCGGGTTTTGCGGTGTGTTGCTGGTGCTGCGTCCCGATGCCAACGGGCTGGGTGTTATGACCCTGTTGCCGATCGGTGCAGGTGTCACCTGGTCGCTGACCGCCCTGACAACGCGGCACCTGTGCAGTGAAGAAACCACGGCGACGCTCATCTTCGGGTTTTTTGCTGTGCTGGGTGTTTTCGGTGTTATCGGATTGCTGGTGCTGGGTGTTTTGGGCGAGCCGCTGGGCTGGGGTGCAGAGGCAAGGTTTTTCACCACCGGCTGGGCCACGCCAACGCCGAGATTTCTGTTTTGGGTGGTGGTGCAGGGGGTGGCCTCGATGGTGGCTTTGGCCTGTCTGACGCGGGCCTATCAAATCGCCGAAACCTCTTATGTGGCGGTTTTTGAGTATTCCTTTCTGGGGTTCGCCGGGTTCTGGTCCTGGATCCTGTGGTCCGAGGCTTTGGACGCGCTGGCACTTGCGGGGATCGCGGCAATTGTATTGTCGGGTGCCGTTATTGCCCTGCGGACCCGCGAGACATAGCGTGTTGTTATGATCATTTCGCACGGGCGGGAATTCATCTTTGTACATATCCCGAAAACCGGGGGGACGTCGCTGGCTTTGGCTTTGGAAGCCAAGGCGATGAAAGATGACATTCTGATTGGCGATACCCCGAAAGCAAAACAGCGACGCAGACGGCTGAAAGGCGTTCAGGCAAGCGGGCGGATATGGAAACATTCAAGGCTGACAGATATATACGGGTTGGTGGATCAGGCGCAGATTGAGGCGTATTTCGTGTTTACCATCGTGCGCAATCCCTGGGACCGGATGGTGAGTTATTATCATTGGCTGCAGGAGCAGAAGTTCGAACATCCTTCCGTGGCATCGGCGAAGGTACTGGATTTTAGCCGATTTTTGAACCATCCGGTGACACAGGCGGCTTTGGCACAGGATGTCAGCCGGTTTTATGTGTCGGATCGGGACGGAGTGGACCGCTGTGATCTGTATCTGCGGCTGGATTTTCTGGGGGAAGATTTGCCCCGGCTGGAGGCTGGGATTGGGGTTAAGCTACCTGTTGTTGGACATGTGAATCGCTCGGAGCGGAGCGCCTACCAAAAATATTTCACCAGCGATGACGCGAAACTGGTTGGCAAGGTATTTGCGGATGACATTGCACGGTTCGGCTATTACTTCGAATAGGTCGCAACACCCGTGTCCTTGGCCGCACCGGAACTTCCGGCAGAGGTATTTTGGGTAAAGTGTAAATGGAATGGGTTGGAAGTTATAGCGGCGGCCCAACAAACTCCTGTCCGTGATCCAGCGCAATCCTTGACATGGCGTCCAGGTCCATTTCACCAGTCTGGCTGGCCTCAAAGAACGCTCGAAACATGGCCTCAACCTGACCAGCAGGTGTAAAGGCGTAGCGCAGAGATCCCGGCGTCGTGCCAATATTTTTAAACGCGTGCACAGTGCCACGCGGAACATGAGCAACATCGCCAGGCCGCAGATCATGCAACGTGCCGTCTACTTCGACGACAAACTTTCCGGAGTTTACGAAAAAAGTTTCGTCCTCGCCGTGGTGAACATGGCGGCCCGGGCCGACGCCCGGTTCCACCACATCTTCAAAGATTGCCAGCGTACCGCCGGTGGCGGCGGATGACAGCAGGATCGACAGCGTTATTTCTCCGGGAAAGGTCAGGGTTTCCGCCTCGCCGGATTTCGTCAGTGTGCCGACCATTAAGCGCCTCCTATGCTGCCTTTTTATCCGCCGCAAAGCGGGTGTAAAACGCCTCGCCTTTCTCCGCCATTTCCCGCAGCAATGCAGGCGCGGTGTAGCGTTCGCCATGGCCTGCGGTCAGTGCGTCGCAGATTTCCACAGCTTTGGCCGCGCCGATCATATCGAGCCAGCTGAACGGGCCGCCGGACCAGGGCATGAAGCCCCAGCCGAGGATCGCGCCGACGTCGCCCTCGCGAATATCTTCCAGCACGCCTTCTTCCAATGCGCGGACCGCTTCCAGTACTTGGGCCATCGCAAGGCGGTGCTGGACTTCGGTGACATCCGGTTGGTCCTCGGATGGCGCCCAGTTTTCGTGCAACCCCTGCCACAGACCGGTGCGTTTGCCCTTCTCGTCGTAGCTGTAGAACCCGGCGCTGGATTTGCGCCCCAGACGTCCGAGATCAAACAGCTTGACCATCACACCGTCCGCCGGGCTTTCGGGATAGGCGTCGCCGAGCGCCTCTTTGGTGGCCTTTGCGATATTGACGCCGAGGTCGATGGAAGTTTCGTCGGTCAGTTGCAAGGGTCCCAGCGGGAAGCCGAGTTGACGGGCGGCATTTTCGATCAGCGCTGGTTCCACACCTTCAGCAACCATGCGCACACCTTCGTTGACGTAAGGAATGATGCAACGGTTGGCGTAGAAGAACCGCGCGTCGTTGACCACAATCGGAGTTTTCTTGATCTGGCGCACGAAATCGAGTGATTTGGCCACCGCGTCGTCACCGGTGTTCTTGCCTTTGATGATCTCGACCAGGTTCATTTTATGCACCGGCGAGAAGAAGTGGATGCCGATATAGCGGCTGTCATCGCGGCTGGCCTTGGCCAGTTCGGTGATCGGCAAGGTAGAGGTGTTGGTGGCGAAAATCGCGGAGGGATCAAGCTGTTCTTCGGTGGCTTTGGTGACAGTGGCCTTGATGCCGACGTCTTCAAACACCGCTTCGACAATCAGGTCGCAGCCCTTCAAATCGGCGTAATCGGCGGTGGCAGTCAGACGGCCCAGAATGTCGCCCTTTTGCTCAGCAGTGACTTTCTTGCGTTTAACGCCCTGATCCAGCAGACCTTCGACTGTGGCATAACCGGTATCCGCCGCGGCCTGATCGCGGTCGAGCAAGACAACGTCAATGCCCGCGCGCGCCGAAACAAAAGCGATGCCAGCGCCCATCATGCCCGCACCCAGGACGCCGAGTTTCTTGACCGACAAGTCGGGCACGCCTGCCGGGCGGACCGCGCCCTTTTCAAGCGCCTGTTTGGAGATGAAAAGCGTGTTGATCATCGCCGAGGAACTGGGGTTCATCAATACGTTTACAAACCAACGGGCCTCGACCCTGAGTGCGGCGTCAAACGGCACCATCGCGCCTTCATAGACTGCGGAAAGCATAGCTTTGGCGGCCGGATAAACGCCTTGGGTTTTGCCGTGCACCATCGCAGACGCGCCAACAAATGTCATGAAACCGGCAGGATGATAGGGCGCACCGCCGGGCATTTTGTAACCCCTTGCGTCCCAGGGTTTTACCAGATCGGCGTCTTTTGCATTTTTCACCCAGTCTTTGGCTGCCGACAATAATTCGCCTGCTGGCACCACTTCGTCGATGAGACCGGCAGCTTTGGCTTTGGTAGGGCTCGACAATTTGCCTTCCAAAAGGAAAGGTGACGCCCCCATTGCGCCGAGTTTGCGGGTCAGACGGGTGGTACCGCCGCCACCCGGAAAAATGCCAACCAGAACTTCCGGCAAGCCGATTTTTGCTTTCGGATTGTCAGCGGCAAAGATGCGGTGGCAGGCCAGCGGAATCTCAAAGCCGATGCCAAGACCGGTACCGGGCATGGCCGCCACAATCGGTTTGCCGCCTTTGTTGGTTTTGGCATCCATACCGGCGCGTTCGATTTTACGCAGAACAGTGTGGGTCGCCATGATACCGTCAAACAGCCCTTTGGCCGGATTGTCGCCGGCACTTTTTTTCATGTCAGCCAGAACGTTCAGGTCCATGCCACCGGCAAAATCCGGCTTCGAGGACGTGATAACCGCGCCTTTGACCGCGTCATCGGCCAACACTTTGTCGATCAGGCTGTCGAGTTCCAGAAACCCCGCGCGAGACATCACGTTCATGGATTTGTTGGGCACGTCCCAGCTGATTGTGGCGATACCGTCTGCGTCTACGTCATAGTGAAAATCGGACATATGTCTGTTTCCTTCTTGGATATCTTAGAGTTCGGATCCGTCTTTGCGGCTGAATTTGTGTGTGCTGCCGCCCAACTCGACTTTCATGTCGATATCGGAATAAGTGGCCGTTTCGTGATCTGCTTTGGTGCCAATCACCAAAAACTGGGCTGTGGTGTCAGACCGGTTGATAAATTGATGCCCGTTGGCGTCGCCTGCCGGAAAGGCAGCACAGTCGCCGGGGTTCATCTCGGTCTCCCCGGTGTCGTCGATCAATGTGCAGGTTCCGGCAGTGGCCATGACAAACTCATCTTCGTTCAAGTGCCAGTGCCGCAGCGACGATTTTGCGCCTGGTTCCAGGATCACCAGATTGGCCCCGAACTGGGTCAACCCACCCGCATCGCCCAGGCGCAGCGAACTGCGGCCTGCCATTTCGGCAGCATAAGGGTCCGGGTAGATAGAGCCGGTTTTCACCGGCACTTCGGCGAGGTCGATTTTGGGCATCAAACGCGCTCGATAATCGTGGCAGCACCCATGCCGGAACCGATGCACAGGGTTGCCAGCGCGACCTCTTTGTCGGAATTTTCGAGTTCATCCAACGCGGTGCCAAGGATCATCGCGCCGGTTGCGCCCAGCGGGTGGCCCATCGCGATCGCGCCGCCGTTCACGTTCAGCTTGTCATAGTCAGCATTGAAATGGGTCATGAAGCGCAGCACCACGGATGCAAATGCTTCGTTGACCTCGAACAGGTCGATGTCGCCGATTTTCATGCCGGAGCGTTCCAGAATACGCTCGGTCACCGGCACCGGACCGGTCAGCATGATAGTGGGGTCAGTGCCGATCTTGGCGGTGGCACGGACGCGGGCGCGGGGTTTCAGGCCGGTTTTCTCGCCGAATTCCTTGTCCCCTATCAGCAGGGCGGCGGAGCCGTCGGCGATGCCTGACGAGTTGCCCGCGTGGTGGACGTGGTTGACCCGCTCCAGTTCCGGGTATTTCAGCAGCGCAACATTATCAAAACCGGGCATCACTTCGCCCATGTCTTTGAAGCTGGCTTTCAGACTGCCGAGTGATTGCATATCGGTGTTTTCGCGGATTTGCTCGTCGTGATCCAGAATGGTCAGGCCGTTCTGATCCTTGAGCGCAAATACGGATTTGTCAAAGCGCCCGCCCTTTCGCGCGGCGGCGGCGCGTTTTTGGCTTTCGACCGCGTATTCGTCACACATGTCGCGGGAAAACCCGTATTTGGTGGCGATGATGTCGGACGAAATGCCTTGCGGCACGAAATAGGCTTTCATGGCGAGGTAGGGGTCAACGGCGATTGCACCGCCGTCCATGCCCATTTGCACGCGTGACATGCTTTCAACCCCACCAGCGATATAGGCAGAGCCCATACCGCCCATCACCTGACCTGCGGCCATGTTGACGGCCTCCAGACCGGAGGCGCAGAAGCGATTGATTGACACTCCGGGTACGCTTTCGTCTAGGTCGGAATAAAGCACGGCAGAGCGGGCCAGACAGGCGCCCTGTTCGCCAACTTGCGTCACATTCCCCCAGATCACATCGTCGATCAGTTTGCTGTCAAATCCGTTACGGGCCTGCAACTCATTCAGGGTTTCAGCAGACAGGCGTACTGCTGGCACTTCGTGCAGGGATCCGTCTTTTTTGCCTTTGCCGCGCGGGGTGCGGATGGCGTCGTAGATATAAGCGTCTTGGGTCATTTTTCGATCCTCGTTTGAGTGTTCAGGAACGGTCAGCCGGGTTGCCCGGCATCAGGTCATAAGGATGTTTCCAGCCAGGAAGGGCTTCGATATTGTTTAGCCAGTGGTCGATATCAGGCCAGTCGCTGCGGTCAAAGCCGAATGGTTCGGGCATGAAGAGATAGCCGCAGCAGGAAAAATCGGCGTTGGTTGGGCCGTCGCCGACCAGCCATTCGCGGCCTTCGAGCGCAGTGTTCAAAACATGATAGGCAGCCTTCAGGCGGCCCTGTAAAAAGGCGATCACATCGGCGTTGCGGTGTTTTTCGGGCAGGTAATTCATCAGAAACCGGGTGGTGCCGGCTTGGCTCGACATTTTGTGGTTGTCCCACAGCACCCAGCGCAGCACTTCGCGCCGTTCGTCGCGGGTCTCGCCGCCGAATTTGCCGGTTAGTTCGGTAATGTAATCCTGAATGACACCCGATTGCGCCAGTTTCAGGGTAAAATGTTCGAGCACCGGCACTTCGCCAGCAACATTCACGTTTTCGCGGAATTCAGGCGTGCGGCACTCGCCGCCAAAGAAATCGACCCAAACCGGCTCCCAGTCGAGCCCGGAGAGTTCCAACGGCAACGCGGCTTTGTAGGAATTGCCGCTTTCTGCCATGCAGTAAAGTTTGATGTCTGCCATTTGTTTCCTCGTGGTGCTTACCGTCCCGGACCTGATCCGGAACCGCTCGCTATTCTCTTACCGGTCCGGGCGCAAAGGCCGGGACGGCTGCATTATTACAAAGAACGGCTCGCCAGTTCTTTCATAATCTCATTCGTCCCACCATAGATGCGCTGAACCCGCGCGTCCGTCCACATTTCCGCTACGTCGTATTCTGCCATAAAGCCGTAACCGCCGTGCAGTTGCAGGCATTCGTCCAGAACTTCACCCTGGGTATCGGTCAGCCAGTATTTCGACATCGCCGCCTGTTCTGCAGTCAATTCACCTTTCAGATGTGCCGTAATCAGGCTGTCGAGATAGGCGCGCGCGACATGGGTTTTGGTCTGGCACTCCACCAGTTTGAATCTGGTGTTCTGGAACTGCGTCAGCGGGCCGCCAAACGCCTCGCGTTCCTTGCAGTATTCGATAGTGCGGGCAACTGCACCTTCCATCATGCCAACCGCGCCGCAGCCGATGATCAGGCGTTCCTGCGGAAGTTGCTTCATCATCTGGTAAAAACCCTGGCCTTCTTCGCCGCCGAGCAAGTTTTCCGGTGGGATTTCCACATTGTCAAAGAACAGCTCAGATGTGTCTGCCGCCTTCAGCCCGATTTTGTCGAGTTTGCGTCCGCGTGCAAATCCTTCGGCGCCGTCGGTTTCCACGACCATCAGCGACATGCCTTTTGCGCCCTCTTTCGGGTCGGTTTTGGCGGCAACAATGATCAGGTTGGCTTGCTGGCCGTTGGTGATAAAGGTCTTCTGCCCGGACATGCGGTAGGTGTTGCCGTCTTTCAGCGCCCTGGTCTTGATCCGCTGCAAATCCGACCCGCCAGAGGGTTCGGTCATCGCCAGCGCGCCAACCAGTTCGCCGCTGATCATCTTGGGCAACCAGCGTTTTTTCTGATCCTCCGTGCCACAGTTCAGAATGTAATGCGCCACGATGCCGGAGTGGATGCCATGCCCCCAACTCGCCAGATTACAGCGCGACCCAGCCAGCAACAGCACCGCTTCATGGCCAAAGTCGCCGCCCGGCCCGCCATATTCTTCCGGGATCGACGGGCAGAGCAGGCCAAGTTCACCTGCTTCCTTCCATGTTGAGCGGTCCATCTCACCCTGTTTGCGCCAAGCTTCGAAACGCGGCACCCATTGTTCGGTGATGAACTGTGTTGACATATCCTCGAGCATCTTATGCTCGTCGGTCATCCATGTTGACGGCAGGGCCTTGATGGTCATCTTTGGCGCTCCTTAGAAAGCTTCGGCATCAAGGCCCATTACGATGTCAGCACCGGATTGAATCCGTGCCAGCAACATGCCGGTCGCGGGCAGTTGCCGTGCCATATAGTAACGTCCGGTGATGAGTTTGTTTTTGTAGAACTCCGGATCATCGGCGTTGCCATTCAGCGCTTCCGTGGCAACCTTGGCCATCCGCGCCCACATCAGGCCGAGGCAGACATGGCCAAACAGGTGCATAAAGTCGTTCGACCCTGACAGCGCTGCATTCGGGTTTTTCATGCCTTCCTGCATGAAGTACATGCTGGCAGCTTGCAGGTCTTTGCTGGCCTGTTTCAACGGCCCGATAAACTCGACCAGCGCTTCGTCGTCTTTGTTTTCACCAATGAAGTTCTTCACCAGTTCGAAAAACGCCATCACATGTTTGCCGCCGTCAGTTGCGAGCTTGCGCCCCACCAAATCGAGCGCCTGCACACCGTTGGCGCCTTCATAGATCATCGCTATGCGGGCATCGCGGGTGAACTGGCTCATGCCGTGTTCTTCGATATAGCCGTGGCCACCGTAAATCTGCTGGGCCTGCACAGTCATGTCATAGCCCTTGTCGGTCAGGAATCCTTTGATCACCGGAGTCAGCAGCGAAATCAACCCGTCGGCGTCCTTGTCTCCGGACAGGTGCGCCTGATCGATCAGCATCGCGCCCCAGTAAATAAAGGCACGCGCGCCTTCGGTGAATGATTTCTGATCCATGAGGCTGCGGCGGATATCGGGATGCACGATCAGCGGATCGGCCGGTCCGTCAGGGTTTTCAGCACCCGTCACAGCGCGCGCCTGCAACCTGTCTTTCGCATAGATCACGGCGTTTTGGTAGGCGGCTTCAGACTGCGCCAGCCCTTGCATACCAACACCCAGCCGGGCGTGGTTCATCATGGTGAACATGGCCCGCATGCCTTTGTGTTCGTCGCCCAGCAGAAAGCCGGTCGCCTCGTCGTAGTTCATCACACAGGTCGAGTTGCCGTGGATACCCATTTTTTCTTCAATCGCGCCGCAGGATACGCCGTTGCGCGCGCCTTCTGTTCCGTCTTCGTTGACCATGAATTTTGGCACGATAAACAACGACACACCTTTGATCCCCTCGGGCCCGCCAACGATTTTCGCCAGCACCAGATGAATGATGTTGTCAGACATGTCGTGCTCACCGGCCGAGATGAAAATCTTCTGGCCGGAAATCTTGTAGCTGCCGTCAGCCTGGGGTTCCGCCTTGGTGCGCATCATGCCCAAATCGGTACCGCAATGCGGTTCCGTCAAGTTCATGGTGCCGGTCCATTTGCAGGTGACCATATTCGGCAGATATGTTGCCTTTTGCTCCGCGCTGCCATGGGCATGGATAGACGCATATGCACCATTGGTCAGGCCTTGATACATGGCAAGCGCCTGATTTGAGGAGCTGAGCATTTCGCTCACGGCGGATCCCATCAGGTAGGGCATGCCCTGTCCGCCGTATTCCGGGTCAGCCGCAATGCCGGTCCAGCCGCCGTCGCGGACTTGATCAAAGGCATCCTTGAAACCAGTTGGCGTACGAACCACACCGTTTTCCAGTTTGCAGCCTTCTTTGTCGCCCACCACATTCAAAGGCGCCAATACTTCGCTGGTTATTTTACCGGCTTCTTCCAGCACAGCGGACGTAAATTCCGGGGACAGGTCGTCATATCCGGGGATATCCGCAGATTCGACATTCAGCAGTTCGTGCAGCACAAAGTGCATGTCTTTGGTTGGGGCGCTGTAGGACGGCATATCGTTCTCTTTCTAATTCGGATTATTCAGTTTCGGATTTGTCGGCTTGCGAGGCGATCAGTTCGGCGCCCCACTTCAGTTGTTCTTCAAGCTCGGTGATTGTGATATCGAGTTCGGCGCGTTGTTCCTTCATCGCTTCAAGCCGGGCTTTGCCCAGTTCAAAGGTGCGGCCAAACTGCGTCCGCTGTTGATCACCAAGATAATACAGGTCCAGCAATTGACGGATTTCTTCTAGCGAGAAACCGAATTTCTTGCCGCGCAATATCAGTTTGACGCGGGCGACATCGCGTTTGTTGTAAAGCCGTTTCTGTCCGTCACGCAAAGGCGCGATCAGTTCTTTGGATTCGTAAAAACGCAGCGTGCGCGGAGTCACCTGAAACAGGTCACACATTTGCCGGATCGTGAGGAGTTGGTCAGTCATTTCACATTCCTGTTGATTAAAATAAGATAGCATCCACTTGAGAAGCTGCCTATCCGCCAACAAGGTGAATTACATTACGTTTACGTAAAGATACGCAACGTCACTTCGCAAGTTCGGTCAATGTTCGGTCCCGCAAGCCGCGCAATTCATCGATGGTTTCCTGCAATTGCACCTTGCGCGATTCGAGTTCTTCGATCTGACTGCCGGATATTTCCACCCATATTTCCATCTGCTCCCGCTCTCCGGTTTGGGTGTACATCTCCAGCCATTGGCGGATCTGTTCGAGCGAAAAGCCAAAGCGACGGCCGCGCAGGATCAGTTCCATTCGAGCAAATTCTGTGGGGCCATAGAAACGAGTGCGCCCCTGCTTTTCAGGAAACAACAGCTCGATATATTCATAGTAACGCAACGTGCGTGGCGTTACGTCGAACTTGGCGCACATTTCTTTCAGGGTAATGCGTTCTGCGGTCATGGTCCGGCCTTAAGCGTTTCACGTTAAATCTGACTCAGATTGAACTTGAAACGCCACTCTCAATATCTGGTGTCGTTGCTTTTCACGATTCATCGATGAATTGAATGACGCGTGAAAAGCTCTGGTTTCTGTTGCGGAAATACTATCGGGCGAGCGCAGATATTCAACCCCACGTAACTGTAGATATCACTCTGGCAAAAGAAAATGACGTGTGACCACCAACCGAGGCCAGGATGGTGAAGTGATGTTTCAAGCATTTTGGGCTTGCACCGGGAATTGCTTGCGAAATAACTGTGGGCGGAAATCAGGAAACCATCAGCCAAACGCAAGGCCGCCTATGACATCGCAAAAAGAACAAATTGCCCGGCAGTTCACGGCAGCGTTGCCGTTCTGCAAGGCATTGGGGATGCAGATCGACGAGACCGGGCCGGGTATGGCGGCGCTTTCGATGCCCTATAGTGAACAATTGGTTGGCGATCCAGACACAGGCGTTGTACACGGCGGCGCGGTTTCGGCGCTGTTGGACAGTTGTGCCGGAACGGCGGTTTTTCTGCATCCGGAAAGCGCGATGCCAACCGCGACGATAGATTTACGGATTGACTACATGCGGCCCGCAACACCCGGTGCGCTGATATTTGCCAAAGCGGAGGTCTACAATACAACGCGTACCGTTGCTTTTGTCCGGGCGCTGGCCTGGGATGATGATGCTGACCATCCTGTTGCGACGGCAACCGGCGCATTCACGTTTTCGCAGCTTCGATCGGCGGAGGCGAAGACATGAGCAAACCCAAAACCGAACCTTTGCAGGTGATCAAGGAACGCCGGGATGCGGCCCTGAGTGCGCTGGTCAACCGGGTGCCCTATCTGAAATTCATGGGCATTTCATTTGACCGGCGCGGCGACGAATTAACCGCCGTCATGCGGTTTGATGACAAACTGATCGGCAATCCAGCGATCCCGGCGATTCACGGCGGTGCAACAGCATCGTTTCTGGAAACCACTGCGATTATCGAACTGGCCTGGGCACGGGCCTGGGAGGCGATGGAGCGCGGTGATGAGGATGCCGACAGCTCCGCAATACGCCTGCCCAAAACCATCGACATCACCGTCGATTATCTGCGTTCCGGCCTGCCGCGCGATTGTTATGCACGGGCTCGGGTCAACCGATCCGGGCGGCGCTATGCTTCTGTGCATGTGGAAGCCTGGCAGGACAACCGCAGCCGGTTGTTTGCCCAGGCCACCGGGCATTTCCTGATGCCCAGCCGCGATGGTTAAAACAAACGGCAAAGCGCTGACCCACAAACGCGTGCTGAACATCGCCTTTCCAGTGGTGATCTCTAACGCAACGGTACCGATCCTTGGCGCGGTCGACACCGGCGTGGTCGGACAACTGGGTCTGGCGGTGCCGATTGGCGCTGTTGGCATCGGTGCTATCATCCTGTCTGCGATTTACTGGATTTTCGGCTTTCTGAGAATGGGCACTGCCGGGTTGACAGCGCAAAGTATCGGGGCTGAAGACCGGGCCGAAACCTGTGCTTTGCTGATGCGAGCGCTGATGATCAGCGCAGCGGCGGGTCTGGCGCTGATCCTGCTGCAAATTCCGGTGTTCTGGGCCGCCTTTCAGCTGGCCCCCGCGTCATCTGAAGTTGAAACCCTCGCCTCTGACTACATGCAAATCCGCATCTTCAGCGCCCCGGCCGCGATTGCGATCTACGGCATTACCGGCTGGATGGTGGCGCATGAACGCACCAAAGCCATGCTGGTGCTGCAACTGTGGATGAACGGGCTGAATATCCTGCTCGACGTTCTGTTTGTACTGAAATTCGGCTGGGGCGTCGAAGGCGTGGCGGCGGCAACTGTAATAGCCGAATGGACTGCATTGGGACTGGGATTGTGGCTGACCCGCGATGCCTTTGAGAAAGGGTATTGGCGGGACCGTGCGAGTGTTTTTAATCCCGCGCGGCTGCGGAACATGGCAATTGTCAACAGCGACATCATGATCCGTTCAGTGCTGCTGCAAGTCGCTTTTGTCTCGTTCCTGTTTCTCGGGTCCTCTTTTGACGACGTCACGCTGGCAGCCAATCAGGTTCTGCTACAGTTCCTTTATATCACAGCTTATGCGCTGGACGGTTTTGCCTTTGCTGCCGAAGCATTGGTCGGGCAGTCGCTGGGCGCGCGCAACCGTGCAGCACTGCGCCGCGGCGTAGTTCTCACCAGCCAGTGGGGCGCGGTAATTGTTGTGTGTCTGGCGTTTGGTTTCGCGATAGGCGGAAACACCCTGATCCGAGTCATGACCACCGCCGTCGATGTCCAGCAAGCGGCGGACAGCTATCTGTTCTGGATGGTGCTGGCTCCGCTGTTGGGCGGGGCGTCCTGGATGTTGGACGGCATCTTCATCGGTGCAACGCGGTCGCGCGACATGCGTAACATGATGGCAATATCGATTATTTTTTACGGCCTGTTCCTGCTGCTCCTGATGCCCGCCTTTGGCAATCACGGGCTCTGGGCCAGCCTGATCCTGTTCTTTGTCGTGCGTGGCATCACTCTGGGGCTGCGCTATCCGGCGCTGGAGCGAGCGGCTGACATGCCAAAATGAGGCGCGTTCTGCGCCATTCTTTTTGAGCGTTGACGCGTGGTGCCCGCCCCGCTTGGGAGGTATTTTGGACTAAATGTAAACAGGTTGGGTTAAAGGATTTCGAAACCGCGGGTTGTGCCAGATTTTTGGGTTGAATCACAGGTAGCGTTCTTTTCCGGTGCCGACAGCTTCGGCGACAGTGGCAAACCCTTCCTGTTGCAACAACCGGTCAAGGCCCAGGGCGATGTCGCTGACAAGGCTGAAGCCTCTGTAAACCAGGGCGGTATAAAGCTGCACCACAGAGGCCCCCGCGCAGATTTTTGCGTAAGCCTGTTTTGGCGATGCAATGCCGCCGACGCCGATCAGTGGGATGTCGGGGCCGACGAGTGTATGAAGCTGTGCCAGAACACGGGTCGATTTTTCAAATAAAGGTTGCCCGGAGAGCCCGCCTGCCTGATGGCTTTCGGCACTGACCAACCCGTCACGCGACACGGTGGTATTAGTGGCGACAAGGCCATCGACCCCGGTTTGTTTAGCCACGGCAGCGATATCGATCAGGTCGTTTTCGCTCAGGTCCGGCGCGATTTTCAAGAAGATCGGGATTTTTCGGGGTAAAGTATCGCGTGCCTCTATGACCTCACCGAGCAGCGACGTAAGCGCGTCTTTGGCCTGCAGATCCCGCAGATTTTCGGTGTTGGGTGACGAAACATTGACCGTGGCAAAATCAATATGTGGGCCACAGGTGGTCAGCACCTTGGCGAAATCCGCGGCCCGGTCGGTGCTGGTTTTATTGGCCCCAAGATTAAGGCCGACAATTCCCTTTTCCGGGCGGTTCGATAGCCGGGCGGCAATGGCGTCGGCTCCCTGATTGTTAAACCCAAACCGGTTGATGGCGGCCTGATCTTCGCGCAACCGAAACAGGCGCGGTTTGGGGTTGCCGGGTTGCGGCAACGTGGTCGCGGCGCCGACCTCGATAAACCCGAAACCGGATGTCAGCAGCGGTGCAAGTGCTTCGGCATTTTTGTCAAAACCAGCGGCGAGACCGATGGGGTTTGGCAATGGAAGACCGGCAATGGTGGTTTCCAATCGGGGTGACGTAACCGGGCCGGGTCTGGGTGTCAGACCAGCGTTTAGAGCTTTGACAGACAGGCCGTGGCCGGTTTCCGGGTCAATCTTGAAAAGCGCCGCAAGCGCCAGTTTTTCGGCCAGAGTCACAGCATCTCTTTCGGAAAAACATGGCCGTCATCGCCAAGAGGCAAAAGGTGTGCCCAAACCACATCTGCCATTTGCAACACATCGTACAGATGCGGAAACAGGGCATCGCCGCGCGAGTGTTCCCATTTCAGCGCCTCCAGCCCGTCGGCATCAGCAGCGATCAGCCAGAGATCGCTCTGCCCGGAAAAATGTTTCACAGCCGTCTCTGTTGCCTGTT
Organism: Amylibacter sp.; assembly: GCA_965237555.1. GTDB lineage: Bacteria > Pseudomonadota > Alphaproteobacteria > Rhodobacterales > Rhodobacteraceae > Amylibacter. The sequence continues at coordinate 676,658 of CBDEFU010000001.1, read as the reverse complement.
CAGCGGTGGAAAAATGGATGAATTCATCGGCCAGATCGATGGGGGCACCGGCGCTGTGGCCTTTGGCCTGCATCTCGGTCCATTGCGGGTCGGTAAATATTTTATAAATCAGCATGCGTGTCAGATGCAGGCTCTGACAAGGAGCGTCAAGAGGATTTGACTGGGGGTTACCCGTAGCGCGCCTGAATCATCTGAAACATGTTGAGGGGCAAATCAAGCGCCGCCTTTTTTTCTGCTGAGCGCGTGTCGCTGAATTCCTTGGCCACAAGCCGCTGCAATGGGCAGGTCAGGGTTTCAGACGTCCGGATAGTCTGCCTGTTCGGGGCGTTACTTGTCGGGTCATTTTCCCGGGATAAACGGGGATCAATGTAAGATGCCATTTTCCATTCACTCGTTGCTACTGCGCCCTTTTGAACGGGCACTTTTGGTGCCTCGGTGAATCGAGCCTCCGCCCGGATAACGGCAGAAATGGGGCGGCCAAATGCAAGCCGCCCGGAAAATGTGTTGCATTTGGGCTATTGGGTAACAGTTTGGGTGATTATGTTTGGATTACGCTAAGTGACCGGCCCTGCGCCGCCGTAATTGTGCAGAGCAAGCCAATATAGCGACGTCCAGGCCACAAAACTCAGTGTTGCCACGGCGCGGAACGGGTGCTCTTTTATCCCGATACTGAAGTCCACAAATTTCCGCAGCGGACCAAGGTTTGCCATCAGCTTGAAAAGAACGAAAGACAGGCTGTAAATCCAGATCCATATGGATGTTAGGTAGGTTGTCATGACAAATGGGATTGTAGCTGCGGAATAATTCATTGGTATCGCATCCTCAAACAAACTAGAGGCTCCTAAATCAATCGAAAAAATTTCGTTGAAGCAAAGACTTATAGAGGTAAGAGAATAGTCAACATTTCGCTGAAGAATATCTTGCACATCTGTTTCGGATGTGAACGACGCCCAAAAACTATCAGAGCTTTCATCGAGTATGACTACTGCGGCAACTACAGAGAAGTCGTAAAAAACGTTAGCAACATAGCCGCAAACAAATATTATTGCTGTCGTGACAATTAGGTCCAAAACTACGTAAAATATTTTCATAATAACACTTTTTGTAAACATCAGTCGAAGAACTATTCTAGTTTCGCAAATTGACAGATAGTCCATCAGTATGTTTACGGCAAAGGCAAAGCAAAATAGCGGTAAGAGGTGGTTGCCGCCCTCAAAATAGTACTCCAACAAATACAGTATACCGAATTCTGGCGGCTCGGTTGAACCGGTGTCTTTTGGGGATTGATAGCTAAATATTGAACTTGCAGCGTCAGAAAAACTCGTTGATCGGTCAATTAGGAAAATCAGAACAATAGTCAGAAATATGATTGTTGAGATGAACGACCGCCACAAAGATGCCGTGTAGACGTACTTTCCGCGCCGCTTTACTTTAAAAGCATGATCAAAAAACCCAAGAAACGCGCGTAGCAATCGCCGATACATAAGTGTTGTGCGTGGATTTGATAGGTTTGTTGCAATCCACTTTTTCGCGCGAGGATGAACGAACCGCTCAACCGGCCCGATTGACAAAAAAATTGCCCCGCTGACTGACAGCCATAACCCCCATGTTGGGATTGCTTTTTGAAGCAGTTCAAGCAATTGATTGGCCGATATTGGTGCAATAATTGCGCTAATTCTGCTCAATCATATCAGTTTTGTCAACCTTTACGGGTGTTTTGTGGGTGCCAGTATCCGTCCGGATTACCGCAAGTCGGGCGGTGTTGCTTCGGCGGCAATTACGGCAATGGCTTCGTCCAACGATGCTACAGATGTCTGTTTTTCCCCGAGTCTGCGGACGGAAACGGTGCGCTCTTCCACCTCTTTCATGCCGATGGCCAGGATCACCGGTACTTTGGCCAGCGAGTGTTCGCGGACCTTGTAGTTGATCTTCTCGTTGCGGGTGTCGGCCACTGCGCGGATGCCGGCGGCTTTTAGCGCGGCGACAACAGTCCCCACGTATTCGTCCGCATCCGAGACAATAGAAGCAACAACCACCTGTTCCGGTGCCAGCCACATTGGGAAACGTCCGGCGTGGTTTTCGATCAGGATGCCCAGGAACCGCTCAAAGGAGCCGAGAATGGCACGGTGCATCATCACCGGGCGGTGTTTCTGACCGTCTTCACCGACATATTCCGCATCCAGCCGTTCGGGCAGCACAAAATCCGCCTGAAACGTGCCGCATTGCCATTCACGGCCAATCGCGTCGGTCAGGACAAAATCCAGTTTCGGGCCGTAAAACGCGCCTTCGCCGGGATCAACTTGATAGTCGTTTGTTACCGATCTGACGGCGTTTTCCAGCGCCGCTTCAGCCTTGCCCCAGGTTTCATCCGATCCGGCGCGCACTTCGGGCCGTGTGGAAAACTTAAACGCACATTTTTCAAACCCGAGATCGCTGTAGATGCTGGTTAGCAGGTCGATGAACAGCGCGGTTTCCGATTGAATTTGATCTTCGGTGCAAAATATATGCGCGTCATCCTGAGTGAACCCGCGCACCCGCATCAGCCCGTGCATGGAACCAGAGGACTCATACCGGTGGCACGAGCCGAATTCAGCGAAGCGCAGCGGCAGGTCGCGGTAGGATTTCAACCCCTGATTATAAATCTGAACGTGACACGGGCAGTTCATCGGTTTCAGCGCGTTGACCCGCTTTTCGTTGGCATGTTCCTCGTCGATTTCGGTGATGAACATGTGCTCGCGGTATTTGTCCCAATGGCCGGAAGCCTCCCACAGCTTGCGGTCCACCACTTGCGGGGTTTTGATTTCTTTGTAACCAGCCTCGGTCAGGCGGCGGCGCATGTAGTCTTCCAGCGCGCGGTAAATAGTCCAGCCGTTGGGGTGCCAGAACACCATGCCCGGCGCCTCTTCCTGCAAATGGAACAGGTCCATGGATTTGCCGAGCTTGCGGTGGTCACGTTTTTCGGCTTCTTCCAGCATGTTGAGATGCGATTTCAAGTCGGCCTTGTTTTTGAACGCCACACCGTAGATGCGTTGCAACATCTTGTTGTCGCTGTCTCCGCGCCAATAGGCTCCGGCGACCGACATCAGCTTGAAACAATCGCCGGGCACCTGTCCGGTGTGTTGCAGATGTGGCCCCCGACACAGATCCTGCCAGTCACCGTGCCAGTACATGCGCAGAGGTTCGTCACCGGGAATGGCGTCGATCAGCTCGACCTTGTAGGGTTCGCCGTTGTCTTTGTAGAATTGCACCGCGCGGTCCCTGTCCCAGACTTCGGTGGTCACAGGTTCGCGCTTGTTGATAATCTCGCGCATTTTTTTTTCGATGGCGCCGAGGTCTTCGGAGGAAAACGGCTCGTCGCGGTCGAAATCGTAGTAAAACCCGTTTTCGATCACCGGGCCAATGGTGACTCTGACTTCGGGCCACAGCTCCTGCACCGCGCGCGCCATGATGTGGGCGCAGTCGTGCCGGATCAGCTCCAGCGCCTGAGCATCGTCTTTTATGGTGTGGATTGCAAAATCAGAGTCCGCCTCGATGACGCGGGACAGGTCGCGGTGCTCGCCGTTCACCGAACAGGAAAACGCGGCCTTGGACAGAGATTTGGAAATGTCGGCAGCGACTTCCACACCGGTGATACCGGCGGGATAAGAACGTTGATTGCCATCGGGGAGGGTCAGGGTAATGTCGGCCATAGTGCGGCTCCTCGTCAGTTCGGCGCCTACGAAACGCCCGGTTGCGGTATGTGAGGGGTTTTTGGCGGGGGTTCGTCGTAATGTCAACGGACAAGAAAATAGAACGAGAAACGGTCAGCTAAGCGGCAACTGACGGTGCGCGATGGCTGTATGAAGCCGGGCGCCGTGGAGAAGTGCGGAATCATTGAAGTCGAATTCCGGACTGTGCAGAAGTGCAGAACTTTCGCCGTTTCCGAGATAGGCAAAACAACCCGGGACGTGATCTAGATAGCGCGCGAAGTCTTCGGATGCGGTCATTGGCTCTGCGGTCGCGTTAACCAGATCCGAAACTGTTTGTGCGGCTTCGGCAAAGGCCGATGTCGCCTCGCTATCATTGACCAGTGGAACGAACTCACGCGAATAACTCACCGTTGCTTCGATCCCATGAAGGGCAGCGATGCCCGCCGCAATACGGCGCAACTCGTCTTCTATTACAGCAGAGACATTCGCGCGGAAACTGCGGGCATCTCCTTGGATGCGGGCATAACCGGGCAGTGTGTTGCGGGTGCCGTCTGTCAACAGTTCAGTCACCGACACCACACCAATATCCGCCGGATCGAGGCGGCGCGCGACGATTGTTTGCAACTCCATCACCAGCGCGCAGGCGGGAACCATGACCTCTCGGCCCCAATGAGGGCGCGCTGCGTGGCCACCTTTGCCTTTGAGCTCTATTTCGAAAATGTCTTCCGCCGACATGATCGCGCCGGGACGTGTTTCCACATGACCTATTGGGAGACCTGGGAGATTGTGGAGGCCATATATTTCATCGAAAGGAAAGCGGCTCATCAACCCGTCGTCGATCATCGCTAGCGCACCGCGGCCCCATTCCTCTGCCGGTTGGAAAATAAAGCGGATTGTTCCGTCGAAGCCGCCTCCCTCCGCCAGCAGCTTTGCGGCTCCGAGGAGCATTGCTGTATGTCCGTCATGGCCGCAGGCATGCATCGTGCCGGGAGTGGTGGAAGCCCATTCCGCACCAGTAGCTTCAGTGATCCGCAAAGCATCCATATCGGCTCGAAGGGCGATCGACCGATTTGAGCGGCCCCGTTTCAAAGTGCCAACGACACCCGTGCCGCCAATTCCTTCGGCGACATCAAGCCCGAAGTCTCGTAGCATTTTCGCGACGAATGCAGAAGTCCGTTGCTCCTCAAAGCCAAACTCAGGATGTTTATGCAGGTCGCGGCGCCAAGCCGTCATGGCCGTTTCGAGAGAGGTCAAGTCTGGCATTGGTGTCTCGTGCGCTCTGGGAATTGGACTTTACCGCAGTGTCCGACATTTTCTGTCACGAAACAACAGTTCGCTGCTGCTTCAATCAACAGATGTTTGGTCAGAGCTTGCTCCGTTGATACTGCAACGGTTCTCCGGTCGGTCCACATCCCGGATATATATCGCAAAACTGATTCTGGCCAAACAAAACACAAAGCAAAATCTCGATCTGCGACATTACTGAAAATGGGCGGCACAACAGCCGCCCATACGAAGTTTCGCCGGTCTTACGCCGCCAACACCTGCCACCCCATCGCCAGCGTACACAACCAGCCGAGGTTGAAAATGATCGACCGCAATGGAGACAATGCGATGCCGCTGATCATGCCGGCGGCGTGGATAATACGCACCACAAAGAAGATCACGCTGGCCCAGATGGTGACCACGCTGTGAACCTCCAGCATATGCGCGACGACAACCAGCGCCGCGAACGGCAGGAATTGTTCCAGCAGGTTGAGATGCGCACGGTGGGAGCGGTGGACCCATGCCGGCACGGTGGTCAGGTCGCGCGGGCGCGAGAACCCTTCTTGTGGTTCGCTTTCAAGCCGCGTGACGCCAACGATATAAGGTATCCACAAACTCGCCGCGAATAGGGCAGTGAGGGTGAGGAAAAGCAGTTCCGTAGTCATGGCTCAGCCCCCCATCGGTGGAAACGACAGGCCACTGCCGGTTTCAAGGTAAGATTTCACGCTGGCGGCCACGCGGGTCCAGCCCTCTCCGAACCCTTCGTGCCCGGGCGGGATGTCGTAATGTTCGATGGTCAGCTTGCAATTGTCACCTGCCTCTTCGATCAGATAGACACAGCGGGATTTTTCGGCATCCGGCCCCATCCAGCCGGGCTGAAAGGTCATATCCAACAGGTTTGGCGGGTCCGATTTAGTGATCTCGGTGGTGATCATGGTGCCGCCGTCGGGCGTGATGAACTCCAACGTATTACCCACAGCAACATCGCCTTTGATCGTCGCCATGGCAAAATGGTGCTGGCGGAAAATCTCGCCGTCGGTCAGTGCCTGCCAAAGCGCGGCGGCAGTTGTTTGGATGTAGGTTTCCAGAATAAAATCCGGCTTTTTTGTTGTCACATTCATAGGTATCTTCCCTTCAAGTTTCTCTTTTAGATCAATTACTTGACGTGCAAGAGGTTTTTGTAACAGCGGGTCGATCCAGCGGTCAATAACCTCTTGCAGCGGCACTGCATTCAGGTAGTGGTATTTGAACCGCCCCGATTTTCGGGACACGATCAGCGATGCTTCTTCGAGCACCTTGAGATGCTTCATGACGCCAAACCGGGTCATGCCAAGCTTGGTTTCCAGGTCCGTCAGCGTTTGCCCGTCTTTGATCCGAAGCATGTCGAGAAGGTCTCGTCTCGTCCGGTCGTTCAACGCCTTAAAAATCACATCCATGGCACCTTATAGGTGACTATATGGTCACGTGTCAATACAGTCACATAATAACCACTACGGACTGGCTAAACCATTTGTTTCCAATGAGTTGACCGTAGGTGGTGCGCTGAGAACCTGGCTATGCCTCACATCCAACGAGTGATAAACCAACGATTGCACCACGATTCGGGCGGCTGATTCTGCCCCACGAAAGGAGATCCTTATGAAGCCGCGTTTCATTGCAACCGGACAAGGCAGAAACATTGCCTACCACCACACTCCCGGCGCAGGCCCTGGCGTCGTTTTCCTTGGTGGTTTCAAATCCGGCATGGAGGGAACCAAAGCACGTATCTGGAAGACTGGGCAAAACGGATGGGGAGGGCGTTTCTGCGGCTGGACTATTCCGGGCATGGGCAGTCGTCCGGCGGGTTTCTGGACGGCTGCATCGGCGACTGGGCGGCGGACGCAATGGCGGTGATTGAAACTGTCACCGATGGGCCACAAATCATCGTCGGCAGTTCGATGGGGGGCTGGGTGGCGTTTCTGGTGGCCCGCGCGATGCCGGAAAAAGTCGCGGGTCTGGTGGGTATCGCCGCGGCGCCGGATTTCACCGAAGACAGCATGTGGGTCGGGTTTTCTGTTGCACAAAAAGAAGCGTTGAAATCAGACGGTCAGGTGGCCTTGCCTTCAGATTATTCTGACGAACCCTACATCATCACCAAAAAACTGATCGAGGATGGCCGCAAACAACTGGTGTTGCGTGACCCGATGAACCTGCCGTTCCCAGTGCGCCTGTTGCACGGCACCGACGACACGGATGTTGCCATGTCGGTGCCTCTGCGAATACTGGAACACGCCGTTGGCGATGAAATCCGGCTGACGTTTGTAAAAGGCGCAGATCACCGGTTTTCGGATCCGGATCAGTTGCAGATGATCGAAAGTGCAATTGGTGAAGTGGTCCGGTGCAGTCTTAACAGCGTTTCATGACTGGCGCAGACGTGAGATTTTTTCAGTTGATCGCGGGCGACATCGTATACCCGACCCAGATCGAAGAAACCTTTGGACTATCACCGATTGGACCAACGGGTCAGAGTAGTTTTCCAATAACGACGGCAGCCAACCCGATGGTTGCGACAAAGACCGAAGCCAGATTGACTGGGATCAGTTTTTGCAATTTTCTGACCAGTTCTTCACCCTCCAGACCGGACCTTCGCAGTCGGTTGGCCTGGAAGATGCAGTAACCCAATCCACACACGCCAAGCAGCGTCACAACAGTCCCCGGAATGATCAAACCGTCCATGGTTCTTCCCCTTTTCGGCGCCCCGTTTAGCGTAACCTATCAGGTGCGGCAAGCTCGGGCTTGCAGCCCTGCGTCCAGACAGTTAGGCAGAGCCGATCAAAGAATCTATCATGAGGTCAGAGCAGATGAACGATGAATCCGTTGTTGAAGGGTCTTATCGCGTTGCAGCCAGCGAATTGCGCAGTTTTGTTGAGCGTTACGAGCGGCTGGAAGCCGAGAAAAAGGACATCGCGGATCAGCAGAAAGAAGTGATGGCCGAAGCCAAGTCGCGTGGCTATGACACCAAAGTTCTGCGCAAAGTTGTGGCGCTGCGCAGAAAGGACCCGGCGGAACTGTCTGAAGAAGAGGCGGTGCTGGAGATATACAAACAAGCATTGGGGATGTGAGCGAAACAGTGACGCGCTTCGCGGCCTTCGCAGGATCAGAGTACTCTTGTATAATAGGCCCTTAACCCAAAACCCCTATAACCCCCCACGAGCGCTCAATAATGTGGTTTCGGATCTTTTGCTGGCGCGGACACGCAGGAAAAGATCACCTGAAGATCACCGGTGGAATTAAGGTGCAGGGATTATCAACCCCTGTTCGGGATTGACAACCGCACGGCGGGCCCGCTTTTTTATCAACCACAAGACCTATCAGATGAAACCCTGCATAGAAAGAAAGCGGTTGCGGGGCGTAACCCATGTCATGATGAAGCCCAACTCAGCGCTAAGAATACATCCGCGGCTGTATCGTTTCCACATTCTCCATCCGCTCGATGTAATACCAGTCGTCCTCGTAATTCTCAGTCATTCCCATTGTCAGTTCTTCTGGCCAGGTCGGATTGTAGACTTCATTATCGATAGAAGGGAATTTCTGCTCAAACGCGCTCAGAACCCGGTCGAAATCGCCGGCTTTCTCAATCGGGTGATTTTGCAGATAGCTGTGCATCAGGATCGCTCCGCGCAACGATATGCCCCGGTTGACCGGGTCTGGCGAGCCGACCAGCGTCTCCTTGTTTTCGATCCCTGTAAAGGCCTGCGCCACTTCCCGCCAGATGTTTGGGTAATCTTCAAAGCGCCATGTTGTCACTGCGACATCGTCTTTCTTCAATTGGGCCCGGTGCAGAAAATCCGACCAGCGCAATCGTTGCAGATTGGTCTCTTCGATGAATTTTTCGAAAGAAACATCGCTGGCGTGTTTCAATCCCTCGCCGTAACACGACGGTATGAAAGTCGCCGGATTGCGCACGCAGATGAAAAGCCGCATCGGCAGCCCGTCGAGCACCTTGATAATGTTTGAAATAGCGTAGCCAATGCGAGGATAAAAGAATTCTTTACCCACGGGGCGCAGCAGGGTGCCGCTGATATTTGGATCAATAAGCACGATCCGCCGGTATTCCCGGTCGCCGGTCAGTTTAGACAACAGTTTTGCGTTGATCTCGTTTACATCACCACCTTTTCTTATTCCCCAGATTGCCCGGATCAGCACACGCTCACTGAATTCGGCATCCGGCAGGCAGACGCCCTGATCTTCCAGCAAATCACGGTTTTGATCCAGCATCTGACGCAGGTGTTTGGTTCCAGAGCGATGTGCACCAATATAAAGCCGAATATCCATAAAACCTGCCGCGTCGCAATTGGGCCGTAGAAACCTCTGGGTGGTAATCATTAAATCTGACCTGGCAGTCAAATGCAATTCGTTGCGGTCATAATCTGTCGGCTGCATGTCTGAGGTGCCGGATCAGGGATTAACGCAGGATGCCTCGGTGGACAGCGCACAGGGTATGCTTTAATCGCGATTCAATGATTGGTTTCGCAAACAGCAATAATCGCCGGCACAGTGGCTGGCTGGCAAACCGCTGGACGATGGCGTCGATGGGTGTTGCGGCTTTGGTGCTGACGCCGATTGCTGCGATTGTCTGGCTGGCGCTGTTCCCGTCAGACAATATCTGGCCGCATCTGATTTCGACCACCTTGCCGCGTTACCTCAGCAACAGTGTGGTGATGATGGCCGCTGTTGGAACCCTGTGCGCGATTGTCGGCACGGGAACCGCTTGGCTGATTGTGATGTACCGGTTTCCAGCGCGTTCGGTGCTGGAGTGGGCGTTGCTGCTGCCATTGGCGCTGCCCGCTTATATCGGTGCCTACGCATTGGTCGATTTCTGGGAATATGCAGGCCCGTTCCAGAGTGCCCTGCGGCAGTTTTTCGGCTGGTCTTCGCCGCGGGATTATTGGTTTCCGCAAGTCCGCTCTGCTGGCGCTGCGGTGCTGGTGCTCGCGGCTTCCTTGTATCCATATGTGTATTTCCTGACCCGCGCCGCGTTCAAAGAACAATCCGGCGCGGCGCTGGAAGTTTCGCGCGCTCTGGGGTGCGGCCCATGGGCCAGTTTCTGGCGGGTTGGCCTGCCGTTGGCGCGTCCGGCCATCGCTGCTGGCAGCGCGGTGGTGATGATGGAAACCCTGAATGATTTTGGTGCCGTCGAGTTTTTTGCCGTGCAAACCCTGACAACCGGCATATTTACAGTCTGGTTGGAGGCGTCCAATGCCGGTGGTGCCGCACAGATCGCCTGTGTCATCCTGATTTTTGTACTGATGCTGGTGACACTCGAAAAAATCAGCCGCCGCCGCATCAGATTTCACGAAACAGCCAAGCAGAAACGCCCGTTGGCGCCTGAACAGCTGACCGGGCTGAGGGCTGGGTTGGCGATTTCTGTTTGCGTACTGCCGGTGATCATCGGCTTTGTGATGCCGGTATCGATCATGGCGGAACACGCGTTTGATAGTAGTGGAAACTGGGGCCGGGCTGGGTTGTGGCAGGCAATCGGCACCACAATCTGGGTGTCGGGTTCAGCGGCGGTTGTCACGGTGGCCGCCGGGTTGGTACTGGTCTACGGCATGCGTCTGTCATTGAGCCGCACGCCGCGTTTATTAGCACCGGCAACCACAATTGGCTATGCCGCGCCGGGGGCGGTGCTGGCGATTGGCATCCTGATCCCATTTTCAGCCCTGGATCATCATCTGGCAGATATCTGGCTGGCTCTGAGTGGCATTGATCCAGGGCTGATCATTACCGGCACCGGAGCGGCGGTGATTTTCGCCTATTCCGTACGGTTTTTCGCCATCGCATTTGGATCCATTGATGCGGCATTCGGCCGGGTGACCCCCAATATGGGCTGGGCGTCCCGGTCGCTCGGACTAAGTGCCGGTGCCACTTTGTGGCGGGTGCACGTACCGATCATCCGCGGCTCGATGCTGGCCGCCGGCCTGTTGATTTTTGTCGACTGCGCCAAGGAACTGCCGGCGACACTGCTGCTGCGCCCCTTTGGCATGAACACGCTGGCCACGACGGTTTACGACCACGCCTCTCTCGAGGACATCGAAGGCGCTGCCCCGGCCGCGCTGGCCATCGTCGCGGTCAGCCTTGTCGCCGTGGCCATCGTCGCCACCGCAAGCCAGTCGAAGGAATAGGACGGGCGCCGTTCCATTGTGGCCCAATTGATGCGAAAATACCTTGCAATCGGCACCAGCATAAAGCAAAAGGCACCCCGTTGCCCCTATAGCTCAGCTGGTAGAGCAACTGATTTGTAATCAGTAGGTCCGCGGTTCGAGTCCGTGTGGGGGCACCACGAAATCAATGGCTTAGTCGGAGATCGTCACAGCAGAGAAGCTAATATTGTGCGTTTTTTGTGCGTTTGGTGGAAAATAGTGATGACAACTGAATTCTTCCCCCTACCTTTCGGCATGTTAGGAGCAGCAAGAAAGTTTCCCCAAGCCTATTCTTGGCTGTGGCTTGCTGTGGACGCTGCATATTGGTGCGCAGCGCCGCCAAATCTGTCGGTTTGACGTGCTCTTGGTCGAGCCAGAACAGATGCGACATGGGCAATCCTCCTCTCCCCCATGAATCACACTGCCACAACGAACGGAATCGGCCATCGCAATGTCCGCTCAGCATGGCGATCCTGTCATCCGACAAAAATACTCAGATGACTGCAAAGAGCCCGATGCGGACGTTCGTCCGGTCTTCAGATGCTGCCATGCAGCGAAAGACTGCTTAGAGCCCATGTTACCAATTGCTGCAGTGCAATATTTTGTAACTAAGGGCGGAATGCAGTCGTTCGCTGCGGGCCAGATTAGCGATCATGAGTCCTTGGAAGCAGACATTAGTCTAAGAAACGGTGCTTGGAACAGCGGCACCATTTAGCCTTGGAGGCTAAGCGCGTTGAGATGTTTGCGGCCTCGGCATGACAAGCCCGAAACAGAAGTAGGTTTTGTTACCAACGCAAGCTAACGCAGTTATCCCGTATTTAGACTATTTGGGTGCTTGTGTTCTACCGGCAGCATCAACCAGCCCAAGAACATCAGACCTATTGAACTGACCTTTCAGACCCAAACACACGATACCATCTTCAAATTGCTGCTTTACCGGTGTGACCTGACAGCGATTACCAACGATTTGTATCAAATGCGTTATTCCGTCTTCAGCCGTCGCAAAGCCTTTTGCACGGATCAGTCCGAGTTCCGGCTTCGCTAGTTCCTGAGCCAGTCGTTCGACGTCAACCGCGTGTTCAAGTTTCAGGACAACCGCCTCGATCAAATTGGTATTGTGCGGCGATGCGCCGATGTGGTCCCGGTCAAGGAAGCTCTCCAGAACCGTTTCGGGTGGTAGTCTGCAATGCTCGGCTGCAACGATCCGAGCGGCGGGTTGCTGCTCCGACAACCAATTTTGTGTTTCACGAAGCTTCCGCTCTGACACCAAATCGGACTTATTCAGGATGATGATGTCAGCATCACTCAACTGGCGCAAAACAGTGTCACCCATGTATTTGTCGTCGGCAGTCCGGCGGACGGTTTCGCAATCCGCCAGAACCACGATCCCATCAACCGAAAGCCCATTCAGCAAGCCGACCGCGCCGCCAATCGCTCCGGGGATTGCCACACCCGAGGCTTCCAGCAAAATATGGTCCGGCTTTGGGTCCATCTGCCCCATTTTGAGCAGCCCCTGAACCAAGTCGTTGCCGTATGAACAACAGATACACCCCCCCGCAATCGATATAATGTTGTCTTCTTGCGCCTCGATAAGATCTTCATCGATGGGAAGTTCGCCGAATTCGTTGACCAGAACGGCCAGCCGCAACCCGTCTGCGTTTCGCAACAAATGGTTGACCATGGTGGTTTTGCCGGCACCCAGATACCCGCCAAAAATTGTAATTGGCAGCACTACAAGTCTGATGCCGCAAATATCCGTCCGCCCTGAACCGTGCCCCAGACCCGCACATCTTTGAGGTTTTCGCCGTTGATTTCTGTCGGATCATCCTCCAAAACCGCAAAATCTGCCTGTTTGCCAACGGCGATAGACCCGACTTCCCTATCGAGCTTCAAAGTGTAAGCGGCGCCCAGTGTGACTGCATAAAGAGCTTCAGACACGCCAATTTTCTCACCCTCGCCCTGAACTCTACCTGACGCCGTGATACGATTGACAGCACACCAGGCTGTAAACAACGGCCCCAGCGGTGTGACCGGCGCATCGGAATGGATCGCCATCGGCACCCGGCTCGACAACGCTGTCGCACAGGCGTTCATCCGCTCAGCGCGTTCCGGACCAACGGTCAGGCGGTAGTGTTCGTCACCCCAATAGTAATTGTGGTTGGCAAACAGATTAACACACATGCCCAGACGGCTCATCCGTTGAAACTGCGCTGAATCCGCCAATTGGCAGTGCTGGATTGTAAAGCGGTGGTCCGGGCTCGGGTGGGCGCGAAGTGCGGTTTCCATCGTGTCGAGCACCAGATCGGTCGCCTGATCACCGTTGGTGTGCGTGTGGACCAGCAGGTTGTTTTGTAGCGCTTGTTGATACAGGTCAGCCATTTGCTCGGGCGCGATGTACCACAAGCCGTTCGGGGCGCCGTTGTGATAACCGGGCCAGCGCAAGCGGGCGGTAAACCCTTGTATTGATCCGTCAGCTATGACTTTCAATCCTCCGAGACGAAGCCGGTCGGTCGATTTGACCGCAAGCTCCTTCATGGTTTCGATCAGAGCCTTTACTGGCTTGCCGTTGGAATATTGCAGGGGCACTACCCGGACCGGAAAACGGTCGTCTTCTGTAGCCCGCACCATCACTTGCAGTGTATTAGCCTCTAGGTTCGCGGCCAAATCGGTAATCGTTGTGACCCCGGTGCGGACGCAAAGCTTGCTGAATGCCCACAAGCCCGGTTCATCCACAGCCAGAGCGTTCTCGCCGAATCCAACGGTTGAACTCATCGGTGTATAAACTTCCGGACCCCGCAATTCCCCGGTTGGCAATCCGTTACCATCAAGCGGAATTCCCGGGTGATTCAAGCCGGTTTTCAACATGCCACCCAATTCCAGTGCCTTGGTGTTGACGCACATGATGTGACCCGAGGCATGCAGAACACCGATTGGTCTTGTGGTCGAAACCCTGTCCAGGTGTTCGCGTGTGACGGCCTCATTGTCAAAGTATATTGGATCGAGCTGCCATCCGGTCAAAGGCTGGGCCGGATCATCCAGTTTTGCTTCTTCTTCTGTCAATCGTTCAAGGACTGCACTCCGATTTTTCAGCCCCGGCCAAACCTTTCCATCCGGGTCCATCCGGTCAAAAAAGCCGCAATACACATATTGCCAATTGGTGCCCTCCATCGCATGGGCATGGCCCTCGACAAAGCCGGGCATCAGAATTTTGTCAGCAAACCGCGAATCCAATTCGTAGTCACCCCAGGGTGTAAGATCCGACAAACCGCCGACCCCCAGAATACGCCTTTCGCGCACAGCCACATGCGTCGCCGATGGCTGGCTTTGGTTCATGGTGATGATTTTTTTCGCGGTATAGATGGTCGTTTGGGCCATGTGATGGTTCCTTGGAAGGAAATTATTGAAAGTCTAAGTTGCTTTCGTTGTCTGGCAAAATAGTTTTAACTGGCCAATAAGTCCCTTTTTTTGGTGGAATGAAAAATGCTGAACTTTACCCTCAAACAACTCCGTTATGTCGAAGCGGCAGGCCGGTTGGGATCGATTTCGGCAGCCGCCAACGAGTTGAACATCTCGCAATCGTCGATCACTGCCGCAATTGATGCACTGGAACTGGAAGTTGGGTACGACCTGTTTGTGCGAACCCCGGCCAAAGGGATCCGAACCACCCCTTCCGGCAACGAAACACTGCAATTGATCCGCGGGTTCATTGACCAGTCAAAACATTTTGAGGGCGAGGTTAAATCCGTTGGCGGTGATGCCACCGGCTCTGTCAGGGTGGCATGTTACGCAACAGCCGCCCCATCCTTTCTCCCGCCAATACTGAAGAATTTTAAAGAGGAGTTCCCGGGTGTCTCGATCACGCTCCTTGAGGGTGACATGCAAACAATCATGGAATATCTCGACAACGGAGAGGCTGATATCGCCTTTACTTATGACCAGACAATCGAGAGCAGTCATAATTTCGAGGTTCTGTTTGGCGCACCCGTCTATGCTCTGGTGTCGGCCGAAGACCCCCTGGCTGACCATAACTTTGTTACAATGAGACAACTCAGCTCACTGCCCATGGTCTTGCTTGATCTGCCTTTGACGCGGGAATATTTCATCAGTTTGTTTAGAGGACAAAAACTGAAACCGAATATTGTCCATTCGACCAGAAGCACGGAAATTGCCCGAGCTTTGGTCAGTGGCGGATTTGGCTATACTCTGTTGAATATCTGCCCGCCGGATTATCACAAAGGGCGCAATCAATACGTCGTGGTGCCGATTTCTGATGATCTGCCGACCCCGCTGTTTGGCATCGCCACCCAAGCCGCAACCCGCCAGCCGAAAATGGTTCGGGCTTTTGTTGATCAATGCGTAAACCTGAGGGACGCCGGAGTGTTCGCCCCTCTGGTTGTAAGTTGAAAGCTCTATCCAACAAAAAATAGCGGAATGAATCGTATTAAAACTGTTTTATATTGGAACAGCGAAGCGCTAGGCTTTTTCCATAACAAAAAAATTAACGCAACCAACTGGAGGAAATTGTCCGTGAGACATCTTGTGAAAGGCTTGGTAACGGCGACAGCGCTAGTTTCAGTGCTGGCGACTTCTGCCATGGCCGATGAACCGAAAAGGGGCGGCACGCTGATTTCCGTGCTCGGCACCAACGTCCGCAACTTGAACCCGGCTGTTCAGTCCGGCATTGTCACCGGCTATCCAGGTGCGCAGCTGTTCGCGGCGCCGCTTCGTTACGACGAAGACTGGACCGCGCAGCCCTATCTGGCTGAAAGCTGGGAGGTTTCGGCAGATGGCTTGAAAGTCACGCTGAATCTGGTGAAAAGCGCCACATTCCACGATGGCCATCCGATCACGTCGAGCGATGTGGCGTTTTCAGTGAAAGTCATACAGAAATTCCACCCGTTCAAAGCAATGTTCAAACCGGTTACGTCAGTTGACACGCCTGACGACCATACAGCCGTGCTGAACCTCAGCCAGCCGCACCCGGCGCTAATGCTGGCGATGTCGTCGCAGCTGATGGCGATTATTCCGGAACATATTTACGGCGATGGTCAAGACCCCAAAACCCACCCCCGCAACACGGCTGATGTTGTCGGTTCCGGCCCGTTTAAGCTGACCGAATTCAAAAACGGCGAGCATGTCATCCTGGAACGCTATGACGGGTTCTTCATGGAGGGCCGCCCGTATCTCGATAAAATTGTGCTTCGGATCATCACCGATCCTGCTGCCCGCGCCATTGCCTATGAAAACGGCGAGGTGCACATGGGAGCGTTTGAATCGCTGCCCCGCATCATCAACCGCCTCAAGAAGGTTGAAGGCTTGACCGTCACGCCAGAAGGATATGGTGCCATCGGCCCGCTGGATTGGCTTGCCATCAACACAACCAAAGGCCCGTTGGCCGACAAGCGCGTACGTCAGGCGATTGCCCATGCGGTTGATAAGAACTTCATCCACAAAGCGTTGATGCAAGGCACGGCAGCTGACGCCAAAACCGGCATCCACCCCGACAGCCCGTTTTACGAGGCGGATGTGCCGGACTACCCGTTTGACTTAGACCAGGCCAACGCGTTGTTGGACGAAGCCGGTTTCGCACCGGATGGTGACGGCACCCGTTTTGGCTTGACCATCGATTTTGGCTGGCCGGGTGTGAAACCGCAGGTGGAATACGTCAAGGCTGCTCTGAAAAAGGTTGGCATCGACGTGACCGTACGGGCCTCCGCCGACTTCCCCACTTGGGCCAAACGCATGGGTGAGATGGATTTTGATCTATCCTGGGATACCGTCTTTAACTGGGGCGACCCGGTGATCGGCGTACACCGGACGTATCTGTCATCCAATATTGCCAAGGGTGTTTGGTCCAACACGCAGGGCTATTCCAACGCCCGCGTTGACGAAATTCTGGAGATGGCTGCGAAAGAAATCGACCCGGACAAAAGAAAGGCACTCTATGTGGAGTTCCAACAGATCGTAGCGGATGAGGTTCCTCTCTATTTCACAAACACGCTGCCGTATCACACTGTTTATTCTGACAATGTCGGCAATCCGCCGCTCGGTATCTGGGCAACCAGCTCACCGATGGATCTGACGTATCTGAAAGAATAGCGACAAATTGAGCGGCGGCCTTCAATCCCGCCGCTCAAATCCACAAAAGGATGCTCGCGTGGCCTTCCTGCAATCTTTCCTGATCCGAAGTCTCTATGCGGTCATCCTTCTGTTGGCTGTGCTGGTGCTCAACTTCTCGATGATGCACCTCGCGCCGGGGGATGTTGCCGACACGATTTCGCAATCCATGGGCGGCGCGGATCAGGAAATTCTAGACCAAATCCGCAAAGACTACGGGCTCGACCGGCCATTCCTGAGCCAGCTTGGCAGCTATATCGGCAAAGTCCTGCAATTCGATCTTGGATATTCATTCTTCTACAACCAACCGGTCACCTCACTGATCCTGCAGCGCCTACCGGCTACATTGCTGCTGGTCATCGTGGCACAATTGCTGGCGCTGATCATTGGCGTTGTTCTAGGGGTGATTTCAGCCCGCAAGCCAAACGGGATCGCCAGCCATTTCGTCACCTTTCTGGCGCTGTTCGGCTATTCAGCACCGGTATTCTGGACCGGCATCCTGCTGCTGATCGCCTTCTCGCTGAAAATTCATCTGTTCCCGGTTGCCGGTATGATCGACGTAACGATTGAAGGCGGCTTTTGGGTGCGGACGTGGGACATCATCCGGCATCTCACACTACCGGTTATCACCCTTTCCTCGATATTCCTCGCGCTCTATTCGCGGCTCAGCCGCGCCACGATGATGGAAGTCCTTGGCTCGGATTATATCCGCACCGCCAAGGCAAAAGGCCTGAGCGAGCGCGAAGTGGTCTATAAACACGCCCTCAAAAACTCACTTTCCCCTGTCATCACCCTAGCAGGTTTGCAGTTTTCTGCCGTGATTTCAGGCGCGGTACTGGTTGAAGCGGTGTTCAGTTGGCCGGGGCTCGGCACCCTAGCGTTCCAGTCGATCATCGCTCGCGATACGCCAACAATTCTGGGCATTCTGTTTTTCTCGGCATTGGTTGTGATCGTCGGCAACTTGCTAACCGATCTTGCATTGCGGCTTGTTGATCCGCGTGTCGGAGGTAAGGGATGAGCGACTCACCAATCATCCTGCCGGAAGAAGAAATCGCCAAAGCCCGGCACCCCTTTGCTGAAGCCTGGGAAATGTTTCTGGGAAACCACGCAGCAGTTGCGGCGCTGGTGCTCCTGGTCCTGATCGTTTTAGCAGCAATTTTCGGACCGATTTTATATCCAACCGATCCGTTTGAAATGGTCTGGGCCCCGTTTTCGCCGCCTGGCGTGGACGGATTTCTGTTGGGGACCGACTATCTGGGCCGCGACCTTGTCGCCGCCCTGTTGCACGGTGCCCGGGTTTCGATTGTGATTGGTCTCTCGGCTGCCTTTGTGTCCGTGTTCATCGGTGTCACCGTTGGAGCGCTGGCGGGGTTTTACCGTGGCTGGGTTGAAGAAATTCTGATGCGGATCACCGAATTTTTCCAAGTGCTGCCGACGTTGCTGTTTTCCATGGTCATTGTCGCCCTGTTTGGCGCGTCGCTTCCCATGATCACCTTTGCGATTGGCGTGGTCAGTTGGACCGCCGTGGCCCGGATCACCCGGTCTGAATTTCTGCGCATCCGCGAGCTGGAATACGTGACCGCGTCTCGTGCCTCGGGGGCTAAAAATGGCAAGTTGATGTTTCGCGTAATTCTGCCCAACGCCCTGCCGCCAATCATTGTCCAGGCGGCGCTGATGGTCGGTTCTGCTATTCTGTTTGAGGCCGGTCTGAGCTTCCTTGGCCTGACGGATCCCAACGTGGTCAGCTGGGGGCAGGTGATTGGCTCAAACCGGCAGTATATTCTAGATGCGAGTTACACTGTAACGATACCGGGCCTCGCCATTTTTGTGACCGTGCTGGCAATTTCACTGGTTGGTGACGGGCTGAACGACGCGTTGAACCCGAAACTGAGGCAGCGCTAATGGAACCCTTGCTGAACGTCCAGAACCTGCGCATTGAGCTGAAAACCCGCGACGGTATCGCGCCGGTGATCGACAATCTCTCGTTCTCGCTCGACGCTGGTGAAACCATCAGTTTTGTTGGCGAAAGCGGTTGCGGCAAATCAATGACGGCCTTGGGCATCATGGGGTTGTTACCCGATAAAATCGGCAGTATCGCCAGCGGTAGTATCACTTTCAACGGCGAAGAACTGACCACTGCCAGCGAAAAACGTCTGCGTGAAATTCGCGGCAATGACATTTCGATGATATTTCAGGAGCCGATGACCTCGCTCAATCCAGTCTACACGGTTGGGGAACAAATCGCCGAAGTGCTGCGGGCGCATCAGGGTCTGAGCCGCAAAGCCGCCTGGGATCGGGCTGTTGAACTGCTTGATGCCGTGCGTATCCCAAATGCGCAGCGGCGCGTGGCGGATTATCCGTTTCAGATGTCCGGAGGGCAGCGGCAGCGGGTGATGATTGCCATCGCGCTGGCATGTGAACCAAAAATCCTGATCGCGGATGAACCGACAACTGCGCTGGATGTCACCGTTCAGGCGCAGATATTCGATCTGTTGCGCGACCTGCGCCGTCAAACCGGTACCGCAATCATCATGATCACCCATGACATGGGGGCCGTGGCTGAAATGGCCGAGCGGATGATCGTGATGTACGCCGGACGCAACGCCGAACAGGGCCCGGTAGAGCAGATCATCGAACACCCGCGCCACCCCTATACCAAGGGCCTGATATCCTGCGTTCCGCACATCATTCAAAACCTGACCGAAGACCGTCATACACTGACCGAAGTGCCGGGCATCGTTCCCAGCCTGCGGGATTTTGGTAAAAACCAATGCCTGTTCGCATCGCGCTGCAAACAGGTCACCCAGGATTGCATAGATGCCCGTCCACCAGAGGCCGCGTTCGACGGCGGGCAATTGTCGGCCTGCTGGCATGCGGGGGACGTGTGATGAAAGACGCAAACACCGATAAACCCCTGTTGGAAGTCGAAAACCTGACAGTCCGCTTTGACACCAAACGCGGCGGACTGTTCGGCGCCAAATCCTATCTCTATGCCGTCGATAACGTGACCTTCGACATCAAACGCGGTGAAACACTGGCAATTGTTGGCGAGAGCGGCTCAGGCAAAACCACGGCGGCGCTTGCTGTGGCTCGGCTGGTCGATGCGTATCAAGGTAGGGTCACGCTCGATGGTGTAAATTTGTTGACGCTGAAGGATGAAGCCATGCGCAAAGCACGGGCCAAGCTGCAGTTCATCTTTCAGGACCCCTATTCCAGCCTGAATCCCCGGTTGCGCGCCGAACAGATCGTACGCGAACCACTGGACAGCATGGAGACCCTGTCACATCCGGAAAAGCAGGATATCGTTGACCGCCTGTTCAAAGAGGTCGGCCTGCGTCCGGAACAGCAACGCCTGTTCCCACATCAGTTTTCCGGCGGCCAGCGCCAGCGCATCGGCATCGCCCGCGCATTGGCAACACAACCGGACTTGATCATCTGCGACGAACCGGTTTCCGCACTCGATGTGGCGGTGCAGGCACAGATTTTGAACCTGCTGCGCAAATTGCAGACCGACTTTAACCTGACCTATCTGTTCATCAGCCATGATCTCGGCGTGGTGCAACACATGTGTGACAGCATCGCCGTGATGTATATGGGTAAAGTGGTGGAACACGCTGACCGCCTCAGCCTGTTCAACAACCCGCTGCATCCCTATACCTCAGCGCTGTTATCCGCTGTACCATCGGTGGATAAAAAACGCCGCGAAGCCACCAAACGCATCCTGATCCCCGGCGACCCGCCGGACCCGCTGGAACTCCCCAAAGGCTGCCGTTTCGCCAACCGCTGCCCGGTTGCGCAGGCCAAGTGCGGGGAGCATGAGCCGGATCTGCGGGACATCGGTAACGGGCACAGGGTGGCTTGTCACCTGGTGGATGAGAAGGCGATGTCGCCGCTTTGACTATTCCTTTTTTTGAGCAGTTCGGGGGCCTGTGCTTGGGTAAGTTTTTCGAGCGTTTCGACAGGCTGATACTCTTCAACTTTCTCTATACTAAGAATGATCGGTGTCTACACTGTTGAGAATATTCCCCCTTTATATGTGGAGCATGGATCGCCGCTTTTCGGCGCTGCGTTGCAGCATCCGTGACTCGGCTGAATGGCAGGAATGGGCCGAGAGCGAATTCACCATACGCTTACGAAGTAAGTTCTATTCACAGATATTCTCTTTGATGAAGCAATTTGAACCGATGCAACCATCCCAGCCTTTAACTTTGATGGATTGAGATTTCTCATTGAATACACCTTCAACAACCTTAACTGACTTGATCTTATCAAATCTGAATATCCGTTCGGAAGCATAATCTC
The DNA here is from genome assembly GCA_965237555.1 of Amylibacter sp. Classification (GTDB taxonomy): domain Bacteria; phylum Pseudomonadota; class Alphaproteobacteria; order Rhodobacterales; family Rhodobacteraceae; genus Amylibacter. The sequence goes on along the minus strand of CBDEFU010000001.1, from coordinate 655,102 downwards.
GCCCCTTGGTACAACCGCGGTTCTGCCAGCCATGCAAATACATCTTGCCGTTATTGCCAATTGCAACTTGGTGCACATCTACAAGACGCGGAAGACAACCTTTGCTGACGTCTTTATCGTAGACGATCTCGACAACGCGATTTGTTTTGGCTGCCTCGCAGAGCGGAGCTTCGTGTACCGATTGGGCTTGGGCGGGTGAGAATAATGCAATTGCAGCAAGCAATGTCATTGCTATGTGGGTTTGTTTCACTGCAGAGCCCCCCAGGATCAAATGATTGTTTATCTGATGTTTGGTTTAATGAGTATTCTAGCGTTTGTAATGATAACGTCACAATCCGAGGTTTAGAAATAAATGGTAAGAATGCAGGCTTTCTGGCGCGTCGCTGCCATTCTGCTTCCAAGCAACAGACCTATTCAGCAAGATGTCAGCTATCGGGAATATCTCTAAGCTGAACCGGTGACCTTTCAGATGGCGGCTTTGGGCCGAGAGTGCTCGATGAGCTTTCTCTAGATAGGACTGCTACGCCCGCGTTGAAACTTGGTGAAATCACGGCGTAGTTGGAATAGCGCCCGCAGAACCACCGAGAGAATGACGATTCCGCCACCGAGGATGGTCCACTCGGTTGGGACTTCGTTGATAAAAATCCAGACCCAGATCGGTCCGAGCGCAAACTCCAACAGCATGAACAGGGTCAGCTCCGCTGCCACTAGGTGCCGTGACGCCGCAATGAAAAGTGCATTAGCGAGTCCAGATAGTCCACCTCCGAGAAGCAGGCAAAGCAACAAATCATGTGTCGAAATGCCGAGGTCGTCCCAGCGAAGCACGCCCGACACTAGGATAATCAAAAAGCCCGAGATCATCAGTGCCGGCAACATGTCGATGTTGCGGTTCTGTCGGACAACAATCGCATAGCTAGAGAACAGAAAGGCCGTCGCAAGAGCCATTCCGTTGCCGTAGAGTGATCCGCTACCCACTCCTTCCGCCATCATCACCGCAACTCCGATCGCTGCCGCCAGCATGGTGAACAAAGTCGAGCGCTGAAGCGATTCGCGTAGAAAAAGCCAGGCTAGGGCGGCACTGATGAAAGGGATCGCGCTCAGCGTGAACAAGGTATTGGCGACGGTGGTATTGGTAATGGCCTGCAGGAAGGCAATCCCTGCACAAGCCAACAGAGCCCCCGCAATCAGGCCCGGCCGCCCAATCTGCTGCACCTTCTGCACTGTCTGTCCCTGGTAACGGAACAGCATGATCACCGTCACGACTAGGACCAGTGCCAAAGACCGGTAGAAATTGATCTGCCAGACATCGGCGTCATTGATGCTGCGCAGGACAAGTCCGCCGAAGCTGATCCCAACCGAGCTCACAACCATGAGCCCCATCGCAAATGCGCGGCGCGGTCGGGCTTCGATGTGCTCGGCGATCGTGGTCACAGCAGTTCCGATTTGTTTTACAGTCAGTAAACGTCCGTAGTGCGCTTTCCCTGCAGATACTTGTCTGAACACGACGCGCCTTCGGGTCCAAGCGGAAGCCTTGCTTCCGATAAGCCAGTGGCGGACCGTGAGGAGGTTGAATCCCGGTGTATCAGGCGAATGGCTGCTTTACAGCGCTGCGTTCGCAAACGTGACGATGTTTCGGAATGACCGGAATGGGCCGGAAGCAACCGAGCTAACGCATCAAAGATTGATGGATGCTGTACTGCAGCGAATTTCTGGAAGGAGCCCAAATCAGCAAACATCGGCGACGTTTCGAACGGCAGTTATGTGGCGGGAAAACAGTGCTGCTAGTCAAGACCTTTCCGTCAAATCTTCAGCGAGCATGAGAGCGTTTCCATCGGGATCGTAAAATGTTGCTGTCTTGACCATGCCCTCGACAACATCCGTTTCGCCATCAAATTTCACTTTGGCCTGTTCCAGTTTCTGACGTGAGATGTCTAGATCAGCGATCCCAAAAACTGGAACACAGTTGCCAGGTGCGGGCTTTGTGTGTTCGCCAAGGCCAAGAGTTACGCCGACTGTCTTGGTTTGAAGTTCCGACCAGCCTGCCTCATCCGCGTGATAGATAGTCTCAAACCCAAGCATATTTTCGTACCACTTGGCGCTTGCATGGCGATCTTTGACCGATAGCGCGATGGTGATGGTTTCTTCCAACGAAATAAGCGGCATGGTCTTCCTTTCTGTTTTCAAATATACTAACTATACTTTATGTACATTGAGACATTTGTCAACATCACATCAAGGGCTTGGGCGCTCCAAATATTGTCGAAATTGCATGTTGGCGTCCCAGGGAGGCAAGCGACACTACTGACAGCAACGGGTGCCAGTAGGACAGCCTTCGCCCAAAGCATGGACCATCTTATCAAAATAGGATTGTTGGAACGAAATCCCGGCCACGGCCACCCGCTACGGCCAGAATTCCGGCTGACACAACTAGGCACAACTGCCGCTGCAATCGCACACCAAATTCATGGTGTCACTGGAAGTGAAGATCAGGATTTGCTCCGACGTTCTTGGACAGTGCCGGTTTTGACGTCGCTTCATACTTCGAGCCATTTTAATGACATCAAAAGAAGTCTGCCAGCTATCACAGATCGTGCCTTGTCGCAGTCGTTGAGGTTCATGGAAAATAGAAATTGGGTGCGCCGCAGTGTAAACGAGGCTGCGCGCCCGCCTAGATCCATCTATTGCGCTGTCAACACAGGTGGAAAGATAAGTAAGATCACTGGGCCCAAAATTAGCTTTGCCCAACAATGATCGAAAGTTTGTTTGCTTCCCGAACAGCGATCATTTCCGAGCCTTTGTTCTGTTGATCAGATATAGGAAAGCTGCCGTTCGAGTGTACAAAATGAACGGCAGGTTTGTCCGCGCTGCTGCCGTTGCCTTCTTTAGAAGTGCTGTAATCTGACGAATGACAGCTAACAGGAAGCTGCGACGCAGCAATTGTCATGGTCTCTAATGTCCAGTGTGGGCCGCAAGAACACAAAGCGTCCAGAGTAATTTAACTGGCTACCAGCAAGTTTGTTTCGAAACTCATCCAGCACCTGACACTCGCTAGGATTTTAGTGTCGTTAATCTATTTTCAATTGTGGACCTCCGTGAAATTGTTGCAAAGTTAACCAACAGTGCAATTTTTGCCTAAAAACTCAGTAACAAAAAGGCCTGATTTGATCGGATATCCTGCGAATACCGGAACTGTCGTATGTAGCCTCAACGTTCTCGCGCCCGTCAGCAAATCGAAACCCGATTATGCCGTTTGGCATCAGGCTGACATAGTTGCCGCCATAGCCGACCATTTGTGGGACACGCACGCTACAACCTTTGTCGGATTGAAAAGGGGCCAGCCAGAATGACATATCATAGGTCGCCATACCGCCGTCGCCGTAGCGATACCACGATGGTAAACCGCGATCCATTTCAGGACTCAACGCGGCCTCGGTCATTTCCCGATGGAGGATTTGAACACCGCGGTGCATGCCTTTTTGAGTGATCAGGCGGGCCAACTTAAGGACTTCCTGAATATTCGGATTCATTCCGCCGCCATATTGTGGAACACCAGCACGGCCCGGACCGTCATACATCTTCCGTGTTGGGATCGGCCCGATCCCCAATGGCGTGTAGATTTCCGCAACCATCATTTCCCAAAGGCCATAGTCGGCGCCTTCGCGTGACCGGATCAGCCGGTCCATCGCGATCGCCAGCAGCATGGTTTCCGAGGACTTGTAGCGCAGTACTGTTCCTGGCGGCCAGGGATAGTCGCGATAGTCCGAAATCAGGCGCAGTTTTGCTTCGATGTCACGCGCATTCCAAATTTGCATTTCCATCGGGGCAAAATCTGTCTCAATGTACTCCTCGACCGGTCTGGGGGTCAGATTTCCAATTCCCGTCGACATACCAAGCGCGTGCCGGAAGGTTACGTCGCGCCAGCCATCGTGCTTGGCCCGCAAGGGGACAAATTCAAGAATGCGCAAATCGAACACGTCCGTCCCGTATTTCTCAGCCAAGCGCAGCATGGCTACAGCTCCACCAAGTGATTTGGAGACCGAGGCAACCGGATGGCGCAGCTGGGCGCAGAATGGATAAGGCCCGAGCCGCGTTTGGCACGAGCGCAGATATATTGTTCCGTCAATTGTCAGACCACTCAATGACACGTGGGACCGGATATATTCGTTGTCAAACCCGCGCAATCTGCCTTGACCGACAAGGTCTTCCAGCATTTTCCAGGATGCGACCGGGAAATCAGTAGTCCGCTCGTCGCTTAGCGCCGCCAATGCGCGGTCCCGTTGAGCGATTGGCCCTGGGAAAAAATCAATCTCGGCCTGCCCCCAAATGTCCGTCTTCGGGCTGTTGGGCGTGCCTTCCTGCGCAATCTGAATGCGCATCTGAGTGACGGCTGCTTCGTGATAGGCAAAGTTCAGCACACCATTCAAAACCCGAGTGCTACCCGTTCGGACCAGAGTGAACGGCAAGGAGAGACGCGACCAGCCGCCGTCTTTGGGTTCGGACCAAACGCGCCCGACGGACAGGATGATCTGCCAGCGATCGTCGGTTGTTGGCAGATACATATCCCGCTCCATCGGAATTGCATCGCTACCGGAGTTGAAGAATTCGAACTGGAACCCGGGAAACCGAAAATCGGGTATCGGGCGACTGTAATCAAACGCATACCGTCGCTCGGCGGTGAAGGTGGAGACCATGATTTTTCCGGACAAAGACATCGCCGGTTGCTTCGGTCCAACCGGAAGAAAATATCCAAAATGAGCCGGTTGCACGCCATTCGCAGGAATGTTTTGAAGATCGTCGATCAGGAGCGCATCACGCACTGTTCCGGGCGGATCAAGGCTTTTTGCAATTGTATAGGTCTCAGATTTTGGTACCGCCCACCAGATAAGCGCTGCTGTCGCAACCAAGACGCCGCTGACACACAATTGTTTTAAGGGGACACGCCGCAGGTTGATTGTTTGCCAGCTTGGCCACCCAAGCCGTTTGATGCTCTGAACCGGAAAACGTGCACGGGGCGTGGCGAGGATCGACACGATGTCTGCGAACAGGTTCAAAAACACAAAAAACGCAGCAAAGACCAAACCGATTGCCAGCACCAATGGAATATCGCGGAATTTCACCGCTGCGATCATTGACTTTCCGATACCAGGATAGGAAAAAATCTGCTCGACGATGAATGCGCCGACAATAAAATTCGCGACAATAATCACCAGCGCATTCATGATCGGTGGCAATGCGTTGGGAAGGGCGTGGACCAACACCACGCGCGACAGCCTTATCCCTTTCAGATTCGCCATTTCGATATAGTCTGCAGCCAGAATGTTGATTAAACTGGCACGGGTTAGACGCAGAACCGGGGCGACGGCAACGATCGCCAGACTTGCCGCAGGCAGGACCATGGCGTGGAGGCGTTCATTGATGCGCATCTCGTCATAAAACACTGTATGCGCGGGAAAAATTGGATAGGTGACCACAAAGAAAGTCATCAGCAAATACGCAACCAGAAATTCGGGCATTGAAATAACAGTCAAAGAGATGATCGAGGACCCACGATCAAACAAGGAGCGCCGGTACATGACTGAAACCACCGCGGCCGCAAAGCCGACAGGTATTGCCATCGCAGCGGCAAATGCCGCCAGCAATGCCGTGTTGCCAATGCGCTCGGCCAGCATCGGAGCGATTTCCTGCCTTGTGTACCAGGACTCGCCGAATTCGCCGCGGATTGCGCGCCCGATCCATGCGAAGTAGCGTTCGGCGGGCGCGACATTCAAACCCATGCGTTCACGGGTAAATTCGATTTGATCACCAGTTGTGAACCGCGGTGCCGTGGCGCTGGCAAAATCACCCGGCAGCGTTTCAACTGCAACAAAGAGAATGAGCGAAATAGCGAGCAGCACGTAGCCGGCACCTACAACCCGCGCAGCAACTATTCGAGACAACATCATAGACGGATTAAAGTTCGAATTTCGTCTTGGATCAACTCAACAGTTGAAAAGTGTTCTGTTTGTAAGTTCTTCACTACATCCAATGTTTGCGCTTGAATGCTTTGCGATTTACGCGCAACGGACTTCGTGACATTTCCAAATGCTGCACCCTGACGAACGGCGGATTAGCGGAAGCTGCACTGCGGCAAGTTGCATGGCAGCGAACGTCCGGAATGGGCCGCGAACGACCCCTCCCGACATCGCAGCGAACGGAAGCAAAGTCCCGCATTGGGGTCAAAGAGACGATCGTTCCAATTCATGCTCTGACGGAGTGTTGATCAACTTCAGGTCGTTCCTAATTGGTCGAAATTGGCATAATTCCGGCTTACAATCTGGAGGTGAAGCTTTCGACCGCATCGGCACACTGGCCGTCCGACGGTTTCTGACCGCTTTGCAGATCAAAACGGACACTTGACGGGGCGGTAAAAAGTTGTTGGCCGATGGCGTGCTTGTACAGGTCTTTGCGGTTCGGTGAAGAATATTTGCCTGTCTCCGCGTTGCTGGTGGATAAAACCTGATATTACCTATCCTTGGCTTCTCCTTGGCTTCGTTTTTTATGGTGCGATTGCCGCGCAGCGTTGGATATTGAGGCCGAGGGCACGCAGATTGACCACGTAGCGCATGGCCGGCATGCCGCGAATGCGTAGGTGAGCCAGGTTCATCTGGTACTTTAATCGCGACATGGTCGCTTCTATGCCGGCCCGCCATCTGTAGACGTCGCGGAAGGCATCGCTTTGTTCATAAAGCCGGCGCTTTTGGTTGGCAGCCCTGTCCGGGGTATATTGAAAGCGGGAAAATTGGCCGTCACGCTTGGCCGCCTGCACGGGACATCGCAGTATATCGGGACATTTTTGGCAGATGGAAAGGTCGAAACGGGCCTGCAGCTTGGCTTTGGCGAGCGAGGCTGAAACCGGTTCGACGTTATTGGGACAGCGCAAGACCAAGCCTTCTTCGTTGAGAGTGAAATCCTCCAACGTCAACCGTCCCGAGACGGCGCCTTTCGGCGGTCGCGCGGGCGCCGCGAGATTGATGTTCTGTTCGCGCGTCAGAGCCATGTTGTCACTGGAACCGTAATGTGAATCACCCAGCATCACCGCCGGCGTCAGCGCGCGCTCGCTCAGATCATCCAGCGCATCGGCCAAGCGATGGCCGTCATGCACCGTCATCTTGTGGACCTCCACGTGGGTGATGAGGTCCGGTGTCGCGGCAACCGCCTCGTTACTGTCATCTTCACAATAGGTTTCGACGATCTGCGCCATGTATCCCTGACCCTTGTGCGCGTTGTAGCTCGCGTCCGGGTCGGCCGGATTGCCGACGGTATCGCACGGCACATCCTTTGGATCTCGAATCGCGGCGCGCGTTGCGTCACGATCGCCACACTCATCATCAACGATCTCGAACTGATCGCGCAGAACCCTCTCCAGGATCGCAAAACTGGAAAGCTTTGCCGCCGCCGTGTCACGGAATTGCAGCACCAGGGCTAGGAGATCCTGACCCGCTTCGCCGAGGCGGCGTTTTGAAACACTCGGCGCCGTATTCGCGAACGCGCCATTACCCTCGCGATCGACATAGCGGCGGATCACCTCCTTGCTGATCTGCTCGTGCAGACCGGGATGATATCGCTCAAGCTCACGGGCAAACTTCGAGATGCTCTCAACAACGATACCAAGTCGTGTCAGCGCCCGCATCGCCGAACGAAGGGCCGTCGAATCCATGCGTTGGTGGCTGGTATCGACAGAGAACCCCTGCACCAGCCGATCCGTCAAACACCGGAACAGCAATTCATCGAGACCTTGTTCGATAAACAGACGGCGATAGTTGCGCAGGGTTTTCTCACAGAAATAGCTGTCCGCTTCGCTGCGCACGTCCAAGGCATAGTGCCACGCCATATTGAAGGCCAGGGCCTCGACGGTCTCTGCATCGCTCAGATCGTGCAGCTGCTGCAAAAGCAAGACCCCGATGACAACGTGTAGATCCTTCGATGGTCGGCCCATGCGTTCATCAAGGTGACGGCAAAGATCGTCAACCGGAAGTTCGACAAGCAGATGGTTCCGAAAAACCCCGGCCCAGGATTGCTCCATCAGGCGCCGACGTTTGTCCCCGAAATCGGACCAGCGATCAAACAATTCTCCGGTCCGTCGGTCGCGTAAAGTAAACATGCACAATTATAACCCAGCCGACTCTCATGAGGAATCGACTTTTTACCGCCCCGTCGACACTTGGCAAAGGATTGTCAATCGCATGGACAGTCAAATTTGTTGCTATGAGCAAAACTGCGACGGTTTTGAAACGTTTGTGATACACTAAGAGCATGATAATCGGATATGCTCGCGTCTCAACCAATGACCAAAACCTTGATGCACAGGTCGATCTGCTCAAAGGCGCCGGAGCCGAGAAAATTTTCCTGGAAAAGTGGACCGGAAAAAGCCGCGACCGCCCAGGGTTGGTTCGGCTTCTTGAGCAAATTCGGAAAGACGACATCGTCGCCGTCACAAAGTATGATCGACTTGCTCGATCTCTCAAGGACTTGATCGAGATTGTTGAGCAGATTAGGGAACGTGGTGCAGGTTTCAGGTCTTTGGGTGAAGATACCGATACAACGACTTCGGCAGGCCGACTGATTGTTCATGTCTTCGGGTCCATTGCAGAATTCGAAAGGGAACGAATTGTAGAGCGCACCAAAGAGGGGCTCGCTGTTGCCCGCAAACGCGGGAGAATTGGTGGCCGTCCCCCGGCTCTGTCGGAAGAAGCTAAAACCGAAATACGGAGAATGCGCTATCGGGATCACCGTTCAATGGCTGAGATTGCTCGTGCGTTTGGTGTGAGCCGTTCGACCATTTACCGCTGTTGAGGGCGGGAAGCAGAATTTCGCTGCGGGCGCGAATTGTGTTCCCGATTACCCGAAAGCCGACGTTCACTGATAAATTCCGAAATTCGGCGTCCGAATAGTTGGTGAGCGGACAAAACCGAGTTAAGTGGCTACGATGAGCCAATTACAATCTCTTATCAAACACTGCAAAATGGACCGATAGGCGCTGATGCAAATAAAAATTCATAGCAAACTAAAATGAGCGCGCTGTACAGTAACTGAAAACTGAAAATCAGTTCAGAAGCCCAATTTGAACCACAAACAGAATTGTTTGAATGTGAGGTTAAATGTTTGGAGACCCAGTAAAGCGACGCGAGAGAATATCGGATCGGCTTTATAGTGATTTGCTGAACGGTATTCTGTCAGGTGATTTCCCAACTCGCAGCAACTTGCCTACTGAAGTTAGCCTGGCATTTGACTATGGGATTTCGCGAACAACTGTGCGTGTTGCACTAAATCAGCTTAAGAATGAAGGATTTGTGCAATCGCGGCAGGGATCTGGAACAGTTGTCGCTGACATAGCCCAGAGGAAAATTGAATCCTCGAGCTCTACTGAGAGTCTGACCGATCTTGAGAAGTGTTTTGAGTGCCGGATTATTTTTGAGCCTGAAATTGCCGGTATCGCTGCCAAATTGCGCACCGAAACGGATATTGTGTATTTTAGAGACCATCTGAACGCTCTCGAAGGTCTCCTCAAATCGAAGGGTGTTCACACCTCTGAGGACACCAATTTTCATCTTCATTTGGCAAGCCTGTCCGGCAATAATTTTCTGGAGTCGATTATGAATTCGCTCCGTCCATATATCCTGTTTGGCATGAATATGATTAAGATGCGTCCAAAGGACGCCCGGGAACTTCATGTGCAAGAGTCGCTGCAGGAACACAGGCGGATTGTCGAAGCTTTGATCGACGGTGACAGTGAAAAGGCTAAAAGTTCCATGTTCCAGCATCTGGAATCCTCGCGCCAACGAATTTTCCTGTAATACTGATCGAGCCCTAAGCCGCTTGTTTTACAGTATAATTTTGGCATTTTATTGACCCATACGCCGCCAATATTGTGAGTTCTCATCTGTATTGAAAATCATTTGTTTTGAGAAACAAATTGGTTTTTATTTGCCCATTTGCTAAAACAAATTGTGACATAATAATAATGAAAAATAAGGGAGATGAAATATGTCAGAAAATCTGAATCGTAGAAAATTCCTTAAGGGAAGCGCCATAGCTGCTGCTGCATCTGCAGGAACTTTGGCCACGCCTGCGATCGCGCAATCCGAACCCATCGTCTTGAAAATGCAGGCGGCTTGGGGCGGCGGGATATTCCTTGAAGACGCCCGACACTACGTCGAGCGGGTAAACGCGATGGCAGGCGGTGCCTTGCAGATCGACCTGTTGTCTGTTGGTGCTGTCGTTAAAACCAGCCAAATGCAGGACGCGGTACATCGCGGAGTTCTGGACGCTGCGCACTATGTGCCCGCCTATTGGTATTCCAAATCCAAAGCCGCATCGCTGTTTGGTACCGGTCCATGTTTTGGCTGGTCATCCCAGGAAGTTTTGGGGTGGGTTCACTATGGCGGCGGACAAGAATTGTTTGACGAACTGATGGACACATTGGAACTCAATGTTGTTTCCTTCTTCAACAGCCCGATGCCTGCCCAGCCACTGGGTTGGTTCAAAGAAGAGATCAAAGACAGCTCCCAGATGAAGGGCCTTAAATACCGGACTGTTGGTCTGGCTGCAGACGTGCTTCTTGAAATGGGTATGTCAGTTGTTCAGCTTCCTGGCGGCGAAATTCAGCCTGCAATGAAATCTGGATTGATTGACGCGGCGGAATTCAACAACCCGACTTCTGACCGAGACTTTGGTATGCAGGATGTGTCCAAGCACTATCACCTCGCCTCATTTCACCAGTCGCAGGAATTCTTCGAGGTTACGTTCAACAAGGATAAATACAACGCACTGGCAGACGAACTGCAGGCCATTCTGAGATATGCTTCAGAAGCTGAAAACGCCAATTTCTACTGGTACAGCACAAAACGCTACGCAGAAGACCTTGTAACACTCAGAGACGAGCAAGGGGTGAACGTCTACCGGACACCGGACTCGGTTATGGCGGATCAGCTTGATGCTTGGGATATTGTCCTCGAACGGCTTGAGGCTGACGACCCATTCTTTGCCAAAGTTATCGCATCGCAAAAAGCTTACGCAAAAGATGTGATGAACTATCTGAACTTGAATGCGCCTGATTACAAACTGGCCTACAATCACTACTTCGGCTAAACTAGGCACAATCACTAACCGAAAACCGGGGGCCGTTCGTCGGCCCCGAGTGCGATGTTACGGTGAATTGGGAGCAATCGTGGAAAAGTTTGTTCACTCAGTCGAGAGCCTAAGCGTTTGGGTCGGACGCGCCTTTGGCTGGTGCATCCTCATTTTGACGTTTTCAGTCTCGTATGAAGTTTTTGTCCGCTATGTGCTGAACTCGCCTACTGTGTGGGTGTTTGACATGATGGTCCAGATGTATGGAGCATTATTCCTGATGGCGGGGCCTTACGCACTGGCCCAGGACGCCCATGTCCGCGGTGATGTACTGTATCGGTTGTTCTCGGTGCGCTGGCAGGCACGGCTGGATTTCGTACTTTATCTATTGTTCTTCTTCCCAGGCATGCTGGCACTGTTCTGGTACGGCTGGGAAATTGCATCGGACAGTTGGCGATACAAGGAAGTGAGCTGGAACAGCCCGGCACGTATTCAGATATACTATTTCAAGTCTCTGATCCCGGTAGCAGGCGGGCTGCTGATGCTGCAAGGTCTGGCTGAACTAATTCGTTGCTGGCATGCGATGAAAACCGGTGTGTGGATGGATCGTCTCGACGACGTAAAAGATACAGAAGACATGTTGGGGCATCAGCCCGGACTCCCCAAAGTGGGCTAGTTGAACAGGAATGTTTCCAAAAGAAAGAATGTATAGAGTGTCATGACGGACCCTCAAGTCGCCATTGTTATGCTGTTTTTGTTTATCGGGCTGGTCATGCTGGGTTTTCCGATTGCCTTTACACTTTTGGCTATGGGCATCGGATTTGGCTATTACGCCTACTTCGAAGGTGGGATCGAAACCTTCTCGGATGTTTTCAGCAACAATATATTCTATTTGCTGAACCAGAATACCTATTCGGTAATGGAAAACGATACATTGGTAGCGATCCCTTTGTTCCTGTTCATGGGCTATGTGGTCGCGCGCGCCAACATCGTTGACCGTCTGTTTTATTCTTTGCAGATGGCAGCACATAATCTGCCCGGTTCAATGGCGATTGCGGCGCTTATTACCTGTGCGGTATTTTCGACCGCAACCGGGATCGTGGGCGCAGTCGTAACTCTTATGGGGCTGCTGGCGTACCCGGCCATGGCGAACGCGGGCTATAACAAGAGTTTTGCTTCTGGCGTGATTTGTGCCGGGGGTACGCTGGGGATTTTGATTCCGCCTTCGATAATGTTGATTGTTTATGCAGCGATTGCTGAACTTTCCCCGCTGGCTGTATGCAGCGGCTGTGTTCCCCGGCCTGATTTTGGCGGGATTTTACATGGCAATCATAAGATTAGGGCTTGAAAATGAGTGAGGAAAATCATATACTTAGGTTTAAAGGAGGACTTCCGATGAACCTGATTTCGATCTTCAAAATGTTTCCCGACCAGGAAGCCTGCATCAGTCATTTGGAGGGGCTTAGGTGGGGCGATGCTCCTCATTGCCCACACTGTGGCGGGGTTCGCGTCGCTCGAAAGAAGGAGAGTTGCCGGATAGGGCGATGGAACTGCCATGACTGCCGCAACAGCTTTAATGTTCTGCAAGGAACGGTCTTTCAGCAAACCAAGATACCTCTTCAAAAGTGGTTTCTGGGTATCGCCTTGATGGTCAACGCCAAGAAAAGCCTGTCCAGTTGCCAATTGGCGCGGGATATAGACGTGACGCAACCCTCATGTTGGTATATGCAGCAGCGCATCAGGGCGGCGATGGCCAGCGAAGATCGGCACTTTCTCAAGGATATCGTTGAGGTAGACGAAACCTACATTGGTGGTAAACCCCGCCGGAACAAGCGCGATGACAACGACCCGCCCAAGAGAGGCCGCGGCACCAAGAAAACGCCGGTAATCGGCGCAGTCCAGCGTGGCGGCAGGGTTGTTGCCCGCGTCGCCAACGACCTGACCGGAAAAGGCATCCTGCGCTTCATCCAGGATACCGTCGATATGAAGGAAACCATCCTCGTAACCGACGAATACAAGGCCTACAACGCGGTTGACGCGATTATGGCCCGGCTCAGCGTCAACCACAGCGAACGGTACGTTGACGGTGATGTACACACCAACACCATCGAGGGATTTTGGTCGCACCTGAAACGGGCCTGGTTTGGCCAGCACCATCACTACGCCAAGGGGTACGTGCCTCTGTACGTTGCCGAGGCGTGCTGGAAGTACAACCGTCGCAAACGTAAGGACGGCTTCGATGCCTTTCTTGCGTCGGCTATCACATAGGAGAAAGAAAATGGCAATGAGCTTAGAAAGCGCTTCCCAATTCATCTACCAAATTCTGAAGAGAGATTTGGAAAGAGTCTCGCCTTTCCGAGCGATCCTCCTTTCCGAGCGCGTCAATTGCACCGGAAAGGAGGCCGCAGATATCCCTCATATCGTCGCGGGTTCCGAGGACAACAATCACTGACAGGATCAGGGCCTTTAGAGCTACAGTGTTTGCATCTGTCTCGGTCTCGAAAACGACAAGTGCCTCAATGATCTTACCATCATCCATGACACTACATCCTACAAGGGACAGTTTTTTTCTTCGGCGATTTCGGCCAAGTGAGCCTGGCGATCCCTCGCCGCAGTCTTTGCTTCTTCAATGTTCTGATAGGTTGCAAGCAAGGCGGGCCAGAAAAATATTCCGGCAGCAACGTTGGTTCCCGTAGCACCCTTTTCCTGTTCGGCGCGTTTTTCAAAATCCTGGGCTTCAAGAAATTGTTCTTTAATCTGATTGCAGGAGAGCTGGTCATCGCCTACCTTCCGAATGTTCACCACCTCCGGTGTGGCGCAAGAAGCGAGAAAAAGGGTTGCGGAAAGTATGACTACTGAACGTCGGATCATCTTGAGTTCCTCTGGCACGGGTGCATAAGGCGCGGAATTTGGAATCAAATGAAGAGCCAGTCAAGCCCTAATCTTATGATTGCCTTTTACATTATTTATGTGCTTATTCGGGTCTATCTGAATCCGTCAATTGCACCGAAACCAAAACAAGAAGACATCCCGCCTGTTTCAAAAATATATCTAGATCTTCTGATTTCTTTCGTGCCGCTCACTGTCCTTATAGGGCTGGTGCTGGGCTCAATTCTAGGGGGTCTTGCAACTCCGGCCGAGGCGGCGGCAATGGGCGCCTTTGGGGGTCTGTTTTTAGCTGTAATTTACCGATCTCTCACATGGCAAAAATTGAAAGAAAGCATATTTTTAACGGCAAAAGCCACCGCGATGGTATGCTGGCTTTTCGTTGGCTCCTGGACCTTTGCGTCGGTGTTTTCCATCCTTGGTGGACACACTGTGATCGAAAGTTGGGTTCTGGGAATGAATCTGCAGCCCTGGCAGTTCCTGGTATTTGCACAACTGATTATTTTTTTCCTGGGATGGCCGCTAGAGTGGTCGGAAATCCTGATCATCTTCGTGCCTATCTTCCTGCCCCTGCTCGTTATATTTGATGTAAATCCATATTTCTTCGCAATGCTTGTGGCACTGAACCTGCAAACCTCGTTTCTGACGCCGCCCATGGCAATGTCTGCCTATTACCTGAAGGGGGTATTGCGTAAACAGATTGAGCTGATGGATATTTTCAAAGGCATCATGCCTTACCTGGGTATTGTGATTTTCAGTATGGTGCTGATGTATCAGTTTCCCGCGATTGCGCTATGGTTCCCGGATTATCTGTTCGGTGAATACATCCCATGATTTCTCTGAAAGTGGAACAGACACATGCCTAACGCGCTGTCGGCATGTGAGTCGGCCCGGAAAATCAAGGATGGCTCCCTTAGTTCTGTCAATCTGGTCAAGGCATGTCTTGCCCGAATTGAAGAGACTGACGGCCAACTGAAGGCATGGGTTCATCTTGATCCTGAGCATGCTTTGAAACAAGCAGAGGAGCTGGATCAGATTCGCCGCTCTGGCCGCCCGGTGGGGCGGCTGCACGGCGTTCCGGTGGGTCTCAAGGACGTCATAGACACACATGATTTCCCGACAGAGCGTGGCACGAAGGTTTATTCCGGGCGCAAACCTGAAAAAGACGCGGCTTTGGTTGAGCGGCTTCGCGAAGCAGGAGCGGTTATTCTCGGAAAAACCGCGACCACCGAGTTTGCTTTCATGCATCCCGCTGAAACACGCAACCCACACAACCAGAGTTATTCTCCAGGCGGTTCGTCCAGTGGATCAGCAGCGGCCGTTGCCGCCTTTCATGTCCCCTTGGCGATCGGCACCCAGACCAACGGGTCGGTTATCCGCCCAGCGTCGTTTTGCGGCACATATGGATTCAAACCAACGCGCGGCGTGATTTCGCGCCGCGGCGTGTTGCGGACGTCACAATCACTGGACCAGGTCGGCGTTTTTGGACGTATGCTTGAAGATGTGGCGCTGTTGACCGACGTGATTGGCGGTTTTGATCCTGCGGACTCTCTCAGCTACCCAAGGCCACGACCAGAAATGCTAGTTGGCAGCCGGGCCGCCGTTCCTGTTGAGCCAGAGTTGGTTTGGTTTGATCTGCCGTTCAATGATCGACTGACCGATGATGCCAAAGCAGGATTGGAAGAGGTTGTGAACGCCCTGGGCGCGCGGATTGATAAGGTTCCGGTATCGGAAAACATGATCGGACTTGTTGAAATCCAAAATACCATCCAGGCGTACGAATTGTGCCAACATCTGGATAAACAGTTCACTGCACATTGGGACAAACTCAGTGAAACGCTTCAATCCGCAGTCGAGCGCGGGCGCAAAATAAGCAGATCGCAGTATGACGAGGCAATTGAAATCTTGTCCTCCGCCTCTGAGTATTTTGAACTATTCTTCAAGGATTACGATGCAATAATAGCTCCAAGTGCTGCGGGTGAGGCACCAAAATTTGAGGACGGTACCGGTGATCCGGTATTTTGCACAATCTGGACGTTGTGTGGTTTGCCAGCCGTCAACCTACCGCTTTTGGTGGGTGAAAATGATCTTCCGGTCGGTGTTCAACTGATAGGAACAGCTGAAGAAGATGATCGCTTGTTAAGAACTGCAAATTGGGTTTTGCAAGAATTGCAACCTAGTGTAACCTAAGACAGGAGGGAATAGCCCATGGTTTCGGATCAGGTTAAAATCATTGTCGGCCTCATTGCCACTTCTGTGCTGGTTATTTTTATTGTGGGACTTGCCCATAGTATTTCGACAGGTTTTGCTGGTTTCTGGGGCGGTTTGCCTTTTTGGATCATCATTATTTTTGTATTGTCGCTGGCAATCTATGACTATTGGGATGAGTGTCTGCGAAAGAAGTAGGTAAATGACTGTCAGACCTGTTGTTTGGATTACGCGAAAACTTACCAAAGCAACGCTTGAACGGGCTGCACGATCGTATGAGCTTGTGGTGAACAACGCCGACGGATTGCACAGCCCTGAAGACATCATAAAAATGAGCGCTAGCGTGGATGCCATCCTGGCCTGTCATTCCGAGTTGTTTACGGCAGAAGTAGTAAACCAACTGGACCCGCGTGTTAAAATCATAGCCAACCATTCAGTCGGCGTGGATCACTGCGATCTAAAGGCTCTGCGTGCGCGTGGAATAGTTGTGACCAACACCCCGGATGTGCTGTCAGAAGCAACTGCGGAAATCGCAATGTTGCTGATGCTGGGCGCGGCGCGGCGTGTGGTTGAAGGCGACAGGATCGTGCGTTCTGGGAACTGGGATTTCTGGAGCCCGTCTTTCATGATCGGCAAACAGGTCAGCGGCCAGACACTGGGCATCATAGGTATGGGCCGGGTAGGACAAGTGGTTGCCAAACGGGCACGTGGATTTGGTATGAAAGTGCATTATTTCAATCGAAAACGATTGCCAACGAAAGTGGAACAGGATGCTGTTTTTCATGATAATATCGAAAGCCTGTTGCGCGTCGCGGAATTTCTTTCGCTTCATTGTCCTGCGACACCTGAAACAACGGGCATGATGAACAATAAGCGGTTCAATCTTTTGCCGGACGGCGCTGTTTTCGTTAATACCGCACGGGGTGCATTGGTCGATGAAAATGCCCTTTTAGAAGCGCTTGATTCCGGCAAAGTCGCGGCGGCTGGCCTGGACTGTTTTACCAAAGACCCAGGCGGCAATCCCGCGTTTGCAAGATACGACAATATTTTCATGCTACCCCACATCGGCAGCGCAACCCATCAGACGCGGGACGCGATGGGTTTTCGTGCGCTGGATAATCTGGACATGTTCTTTGCCGGGAAACCGCCAAAAGACAGTCTCTGAATGTCGTAAAAGCCCGCCAGACCAAGAGTTTAGACGCGCTCGGGAATAGATTAGGGCAGGCAATTTTTCTATTACAGGTGTCGAATTTCAATCGCGTAATTGCCCCTTTAGAAAACACGCAAATGACATGCCAATAGAATTATTTCTGATCGATGATAATCTGGAGCAGATTAGTCGCCTGACAATCTGCGAGTTACTGTGAAATATGCAATTTTTACCATGGTCACTTTCGCCATTTCTACAACGTCTTGGATTGGCGTTGTTGCGCAGAATTTCGACCAAGGCTTGCGTGCCGCCGAAAATGGTGATTTTGCCACCGCCTTGATCGAGTGGCGCCCGCTCGCCGAGCAGGGTCACGCGCCAGCGCAGACGTCTCTGGGCTATATGTATGAATATGGCTTTGGGCTGCAGCAAGACAACTCCAAGGCAGCGCATTGGTATCGCAAAGCAGCGGAACAGGGATATGCTAACGCGCAGTTCAACCTTGCGGTCCTCTACGACGAGGGTCGGGGTATAGAACTGGACGATGCATTAGCGGCGAATTGGTACCAAAAAGCCGGCATCCAGGGTCATATCTCAGCCCAGTACAATCTTGGGCTTATGTTCAAATCGGGCGAAGGCGTTGCGCAATCGGATGTCAACGCTGTGAACTGGCTTCGCTTGGCAGCGGCGCAGGGCCACGCCGCAGCACAGGCGTCACTTGGGTTCATGTATGATCGCGGAAGAGGTGTCGTGCAAGATTATGCAAAAGCATTGGCATGGTATCGTTTGGCCGCAGAACGTGGACACGCCTCAGCGCAGTTATACCTGGGTGATGTGTACGCCGTGGGCCTTGGAGTGCCGCAAAGCAATTTGCTGGCGTACATGTGGTATGACATTTCTGTTGCCAACAGATTTTTCAGCAGTGTTGGTGGGCGGGACAGGATCGCTGATCGGATGACGCCAGAAGAAATTACTAGCGCTCGATTGATGGCACGCACATGCATGAAGACGAATTACAAAGAGTGCGGGTTAACAGTGGAAAATTAATGCCAGCAATTGAAATACGAAATTGTATTTCTATAGAGGGGTGGAAATCTGTCTCGTCAACATGACAGTTATAGGAATAAATTTGGGCTCATTCTACCTATCGAGACTTCTGGCGTCGCAATTTGCTCCGACAGGTTCATTTGCTCGGATATGACCAACGGTCATCGCTGCAGCGAAAGTCCGCAAGGTCTCGCCGCAGCGCAGCAATCAGACGTTCAGTCGAAGGGCGGCAATGGGCCGTTCCAGCGCCGACCATAAGACCTGCTTGCAAAGGTTCCGCTTTTTGTCATTATTTTGGTGCGAACCAAACCTTGGGACTTTCAATGAGCGCTCGCCTAACGACAGCAATCAGGATCGGCGACGCCGCAAAGGCGATTTTGCGGAAGACGAAGAGCTTTCCAGATGAAAAATTCGTTGAGCATGAAGACTGGAGCGAGCACGAACATGTTGGTGTTGAGCCGATGCTGTTGGCACTTTCAATGGAGTTGGCGCTAAAAGCGTGGTTTGTTTTCGACCACGACGATCCCGACTTCATCAGATCTCACAACCTGATGAAATTGTTCGATGGCTTAAAGCCTGAAAGCCAGCAGAAACTTGACGTCGAATATAAAAGTTCAGTGGCCCCTCATCATCCCAGCGACTTCTACATCGACCATGGTATTCGTGACATTCTGGATCAGCACCAGGACGCATTCACTGACTGGCGCTACCTTCACGAGGCAGAGAAATCTATGATGTTTGATCAGAGTGCTTTTGAAGCAACGCTCGAGATGGTGCTCCAAGAATTCAAGAAGCGATACCGTGTCGTCCATAGGTCCCCGATGCAACCAATTAGGTAGTCAATGATTTCACTGCGTCAAGATTGAATGTCTCCTTCGGTGGGCTGCACCGCAGAGATTGAAACGATGCTCAATGTCCGGACTGGGCCGAGAGCGTCGATGTCGGACGGCATCAAGTTACCAATTGCTGCACAGCAACAAATGTCTCCAACGAGCCCACAGCAGAAATCAGTGCAACGGGCGACGAAAGTCTGTTTAGCGCCAATGTGTCCACGATGCTCGGATCCTGACCTGCGAGGAACGGTCGCGCTCAAGTTTCACACCATAGGGTTTCAACAGGTTTGCAACCATTCGCGGGGTGATCGGTTCAAGGTCTCGCTCAAGGCGATGTTATGCATCCGGCTGCCTGCCCCAACCGCAGCCAGGTCATTTGGTGTCTCTGTTTTGGGCAACGTGACACCGTCGACGTTCGCGCTTCGGACAAAGCTTAGGTCTTCAGCAAACCATTCGGTGCCCACAGCGTTTATGCTCACAAACACGGGTATAGATAAATTAACCAGCCAATCAGCTTGCCCTTGGCGTACCGCGGATTTTTCTGGTGCGGGCACAGCATCCTCAAGATCGACAATAACGGCACCAGCCCCGCTTTGGGCGGCCTTGGCAATCCGGTCTGGTCGCGTCGCTGGCACGAATAACGGTGCAATCAGTGGTCGAAACTCTACCATTTGGCCACTGCATCCATGGTCTTGGATCCATTGGCGGTATGAACTGAAAGATCAATGTTGCCATCAGTGCGCTTCGCGCCTAGCTGCAAGTCTTGAGCACCTGTTGCGGGTACCACCCCTTTGAATGCAAAGCGGCGCGGCAAACCTTCTTCAAGCGACGCAGCCAAATTCAAAAGGAGCGTGGCCTGTAGCGGGCCGTGAATGACCAGATCGGGATAGAACTCCGTTTGCTGCGTATATGGCAGATCATAGTGGATACGATGTGCGTTGAAGGTCAGAGCAGAGTAGCGAAACAGCATGACCGGCGTGATTTCGACGATTCGCACGGCATCAAATGCACCTTCATCCGCCTTTGGCTCAGAGATCGGAGCGAATTCTGTTGCCGCCTCGCGATATACGATGTTCTGCGTTTCTCGGACCGCGACATTGCCTTCGGTCGTGTAGGTGTTTTCAACCGTCACGAAACACAACGGGCCAGATCTACCGTCTTTCGATGTAATACTTTTGATTTCCGAAGATTTCTTAACGACGACACCCGCCTGCAACGGAGCCAAGAAGTGAACTTCACCGCTCGCCCACATACGTCGAGGAAGGAAGATCGGCGGGAGGAACCCACCTTTTGCCGGGTGCCCATCGGGCCCAAGATGATCCGCCGGCGCAGTAGGCGGTGATAAGCACCAATGCAGGCCAAGCGGGACGTGTGCACCTTCTGCCAAATGCTCCCCAAATGTCGCTGCGAAAGAATTCACCAATCGCGGGGTGATGATATCAGTTTGAGGCGTATGTTTGAGGCCAATCCATTCTGAGAAATTCTGCTGCTCGGCCATCAATCTAACCTTGGCCAAATTCAGAGCGGATCGTATCGGTGTGTTCGCCAAGCGCCGGAACCGGCTTGGTCGAAAAATCACCATTCCGCCCGGCCGGGCGTGGCATGGAGATCACCTCGCCATTTGCCAGGGTCACCTCAGTGCGCCGTAGCGCTGGATGAACCGATAAGTCAGGAACGCTTGTGTAACGCGCGAAAGCTATTCCGCCCGATCTTAAAGCCTCGATCATTTCGGCGGCAGTCTTAGCCGCGAAAATTGGTTCAACCTCGGCATCCAACAATGCACGGTTGGTCACGCGGTCAGTGTTGGTTCGGAACTCTGCGCGTTCTGTCAGGTCTGGGCGTGCCAACACAGTTTCGCACAGCCGCGCCCATTCTTTGTTATGTTGGACGGCAATAATGACCCTTCCATCTGCGCATTCAAATGATCGATAGGGGTAGATCGAGGCGTGGGACAATCCAAACCGTCCCGTTTCCTTGCCCGTGTGTTCATAGTGCAGAAATGGCACCGCCATCCAATCAGCAATGCCATCGAACATTGAAATCTCGATGCTTTGCCCGCACCCCGAAACGCTACGTGCGATTAGCGCTTCTAGAATGGCCGCGTGGGCGTTCATTCCGGTTGCAATGTCCGCAGCAGAAACACCTATTTTGGACGGCACATCGGGCGTGCCCGTCACGGCGCACAGCCCGCATTCGGCCTGTACCAGCATGTCATAGGCCTTCATATCGGCATAAGGCGTGTCTTGACCGTAACCCAGAATCGAGACCGAGATGAGCCGAGGAAAGTGCTCTTCAATGTATGAACGTGTCAGCCCCAATCGCTCCAGCGCTCCTGGAACCAGGTTCTGTACTAACACATCTGCAGACCCCAGCATCGTTTCCAAAACGGCGCGATCGCCGTCCGCTTTGAGATTAAGAACAGCGCTTTGTTTCCCGCGATTGAGCCAAGCAAAATACGCCGACGTGCCTTTGACAGCGTTGTCGTAGTTGCGCGCGGTTTCGCCTTCGGGGCGCTCAATCTTGATGACCCTCGCACCTGCATCGGCGAGACGGACAGAGCACATTGGTCCGGCAACTGCCTGCTCAATGGCAATCACCAAAAGGTCGTCGAGGGGTTTAGTGGACATTTCGCTGGATTCCAGATCGGGCAATTACGCCCGGCTTGAGACGTTCATCTGGACCATAATCTTCAGTCGAATGGAAAAAGAGGAGCGGAGTTTCTTCAATTGCCAGCAGTCGCCGACGATAGGCCTCTAGTTGACTTGCGCGTCCGGCATCGTCCTCGCGTGCAGGCATGTAGGCGGCGTACGGAGGGAGAACATCCATGCCTGAGTATCTGAACATGCCATTATGAATAGGCCAAAGCACAGACAGAAGGCTGCCGTCGATCCCATCCGGTGCATAGGTGTCCTCGGAGGTACCAGTTGTACAGGCGACCATCGCTCGTTTTCCAGCAAACATTCCCGTATCGTACTTGCGGCCGGTCATATAAGCGAAACCGCGCGCATAAACCCGATCGACCCAACCCTTGAGGATCGCAGGCGGGCCAAACCACCAAATAGGAAACTGGAAAATCACCAGATCAGCAGCCTCCAGTTTTTTGATCTCAGCCTTGATGTCATCGGCAAGTGTCCCGTTTTCGCATGCGACGGTCTGCTCGCGCGCGATGGACAGTTTTCCGGATCTGAGCGCTCTCCAGTGAAATCGGCTTCTCCAGTAACAGCATTCCAATTCATGGCGTAGAGATCGGAGACAGTAACCTCATGGCCCTGTTCAGTCAGGGTCGTCACCGCGAGGTCCTTCATTGCGCCGTTGAAAGAGCTGTGCGATTCTGGGTGGGCATAGACGATCAGAACATTCATGGAATTTCCTTAGTAAGAGCGTGGCAGGCCGAGGATATGCTCGGAGAGGTAGCTGAGGATGAGATTGGTTGAGATTGGGGCAACTTGATAAAGGCGCGTCTCTCGGAACTTACGTTCCACATCATATTCTTCGGCAAACCCGAACCCACCATGGGTCTGCACGGCGACATTGGCAGCCTCATTGGAGGCATCAGCGGCCAGCATTTTAGCCATATTGGCTTCCGCGCCCGGGTTCTCTCCCGCCTCATAAATGCGAAGCGCTTCCTTTACCATCAACTCGGCTGCACGCATGTTGGCATAGGCTTTAGCAATCGGAAACTGAATGCCCTGGTTCTGGCCGATGGCGCGGCCAAATACGCTGCGGTCATTGGCATAGTTCACCGATTTATTGATGAACCACTTGGCGTCGCCGATACATTCCGAGGCAATCAGGATACGCTCGGCATTCATGCCCGACAAGATATAGCGGAACCCTTTGCCCTCTTCGCCGATCAGGTTTTCCGCAGGCACCCGCAGGTTGTCAAAGAACACTTCCGTTGTGGCGTGGTTCATCATTGTACGGATCGGTCGGATGGTCAGGCCATTGCCAACCGCTTCGCGCATGTCGACAATGATGACGGACAGGCCTTGGGTCTTTTTCATACCATCGCTCAGGGGCGTTGTGCGCGCCAGAAGGATCATCAGGTCAGAATGCTCGGCGCGACTGGTCCAGATCTTCTGGCCATTGATGACATAGTGATCGCCGTCAAGCTTGGCTGTTGTCTTTAGTGCGCCAGTGTCGGTGCCCGAAGTGGGTTCGGTCACGCCAAAGGCCTGAAGCCGCAGACTGCCATCGGCGATGGCAGGCAGGTATTTCTTCTTTTGCTCATCCGACCCATGTCGCAGCAGCGTGCCCATCGTGTACATCTGCGCGTGACAGGCCCCGCTGTTGCCGCCTGATTGCTGCATCTCTTCCAGAATGGCGGCAGCGGCGGACAAAGGCAGCCCGGCCCCACCGTATTCTTCGGGAATGAGCGCCGACAACCAGCCCGCTTCGGTCAGGGCCTCCACGAAGGCGGTCGGGTAAGCCATCTCGCGATCCAGCTTGCGCCAGTATTCACCGGGGAACTGGGCGCACAGCTTGGCAACGGCGTCACGGATGTCGGAATAGGTTTCGGTCTCAGTGGACATAGAAGGGGCTCCGGCAGCGGTCTTTGCATCGCTATTACCTGCCACCTCTTCTTATAACAAAGATAAGGCTTTGTGATCAGCTATACCGGTATTGAATAGGTTGTCCGACGTCCCCTATTTAGCGACACTCATTTCAAGAATTTAGCGCCAACCAGAACTCAGATCGCAGGCCCAGGGAGCTCGAGCGTGTGAAGCATTGGCATCTGGCGGGACGTGAGGCGCGTTAGCCAGCGTTCCCATCTTCAGCCAGTATTCTGCCAGACCAAATGCCCCGCTCAACCAGATCCTGTGCGGTATCGGTCAGAATCTGGCTGGCAAATTTGGCTAAGCGCGGCGTTGGTCTGTCTGACGGAACAGACATCATCAAGCGGCGCATCGGAACCGGAGCAATCAACGGTGCATGGGACAGACGATGTTCGACAATCTCGCGGTGAATCGGGGCCAGCGGAAGGATCGTGTACCCGTGGCCGGATTTTACAAGGTTTTTCAGGGTCGAGTAACTGTCAGCCTCAACTCCAATCTTCAAATTCACTTCCGCCTCCAAGGCGCAATCCTCGACGATCTTGCGCAATCCGTGGCCGCTGCTGGGCAGCAGGAGTTTTTTACCGCTGAGCGTTTTGAACGTGACCGGGTGATCCGCCCGCAAATCCGCATCTGGCGGACCGATCAGGTGCATCACCTCTTCCAACAGAAGAGCCGAACGCAAGGAGCGCGACGGGCGGATTTCAAACAGGATGGCGACATCCACTTGCCCGCGGTGCAGCCAATCCAGAAGGTAGCCCGAATAGGCGCTGACGATGCGCAAAGTTGCCTCGGGATGGCGGTCTTGGAACGCCGAGACCAGTGGAACGGAAAGAATGTCGGCCACGGTTGGCGGCATGCCGATCGACACATGCCCGCGCAGAGGCGCGTCCTCATCGGCGACACATGCCCTGATCTCTTCCAGTTCGTCCATGATCCGGTGCGCATGGCGCAGCACGTCCTGTCCTGCCTCGGTGACGACCATCCCGCGTCCATGCCGATCAAACAGGCGCACGCCCAATTCCTCCTCCAGCAGGCGCACCTAGCGGCTCAGCGCTGGCTGGGCAATATGCAATCTGTCCGCGGCCTTGGACAGGCTGCCCAGCTCTGCGACGTGAATGATGGTGCGAAGCTGTGAGACATCCATGCCCATACAATATCGGTATAGCTGAACAATAAAAAGGGTCGATGATATTATCATTTTGAAAAGGTATAGGGAATGGAAGAACGCATTTCTTCAGGAGGACGAAACATGCCTGCAGCCTTTGCTTCGGCATCTGCCGAACCCCAACAAACCTTTGCCGATCTCAATCAGACTTGGCCGGTTGCCCTTTACGAAACGCTAAAAGCTGCGAACGTGCGTCACATGTCTTATGTCCCGGATGCGGGGCACACGACGTTGATCAACCTGTTCGAACAGGACGCCGGGGCAACCGCGAACGTGCTGACCACCGAGGAAGAAGGCATTGCCATCGCAACCCGTGCCTGGCTTGGCGGCATGCGAAGCGTGCTGCTCATGCAATCTTCGGGCGTTGGCAATTGCATCAACATGCTGTCGTTGCCGATCCAAACCCGCACTCCGCTGTTGATGCTGGTCACGATGCGCGGTGAGTGGAATGAATTCAACCCCTGGCAGGTTCCGATGGGGCGCGCCACGCAGGCCACGCTGGAGGCTATCGGCGTGACGGTCCTGCGAGCTGAAACCGGTGCGGATCTGGTCGAGATCGTCGAACAAGCCGCGACCATGGCCTATGAAGCCGACCAGCAAATTGCCGTTCTGATCGGCCAACGCCTTCTGGGCAAGAAAAAGTGGTGAACACCATGAGCAATGAGACGATTGATCGGCGCGACGCCATGCGCAAACTTCTGGCCGACCGTGACGGTGCGCTTGTTGTCACCGGCCTCGGATCGCCCAGCTATGATGTCCACGCGACAGGCGATAGCGACGGCAACTATTACCTCTGGGGTGCTATGGGTGGGGCCGCCTTGACCGGGCTTGGCCTGGCGCAGGCACAACCGGACAAATGGGTCATGGTGATCACCGGTGACGGCGAAATGCTGATGGCCTTCGGCGCTCTGGCGACCATTGCCGTGGCCAAACCAAAGAACCTCGACATCATCGTGCTGGACAACCAGCATTTCGGTGAAACCGGCATGCAGGAAAGCCACACCGGTCGCGGCATCGAATTTTCCGCGCTGGCCTCGGTCTGCGGTTTTGAGCGCACCCGGGTTCTGCGCACCATGGAAGGGGTTGATGCGCTGGCAAAAGAGCTGAAATCCCTGGCCAGCGGTCCACGCCTCTTTGTGCTGAAGATCACCGCCGAGAACCTGCCCCGCTCCCTGCCCCCGCGCGACGCGATCTTCATCAAGAACCGGTTCCGTGCCCATCTTGGATATGCGACGTGCTGAAAAGGATTCGGCGATGATCACCTATCAGAACACGGTCAATGGCCGTCTGGTTCAGCAGCCTGGACATTTTGAAAGTTTTGACCCTTTCACGGGCAAACCCTGGGCCCACATCCCTGCCGATGGGCCCGAGGAGGTCGATGCCGCCGTTGCCGCTGCAAAAGCCGCTTTCAAGTCGCCGGAATGGCGCGAGCTGACCGCGTCAGCACGCGGCAAGATGTTGGTTCGATTTGCCGATATTCTGGCTGAAAACGCCGAACGTCTGGCAGCCATTGAAACCCGCGACAACGGCAAGCTGTTGGCCGAGATGGCGGCGCAGGTGCGCTATATTCCCGAATGGTTTCGCTATTTCGGCGGGCTTTCGGACAAAATCGAAGGCGCGGTTCTGCCGGTCGACAAAGCCAATATGTTCGCTTACACGCGGCGCGAGCCGCTGGGGGTCATCGCCGCCATTGTGCCCTGGAACTCCCCGCTTTTGCTACTGACGTGGAAGCTGGCACCGCTTCTGGCCGCAGGCAACACAGTTGTCATCAAACCGTCGGAGCACGCTTCGGCCTCTACGCTGGAATTCGTGCGCCTGTTCGAACAAGCCGGGTTCCCGCCCGGCGTGGTGAACACGGTGACCGGCATGCCGATGGAAGTCGGCGCGCCCCTCGTGTCGCATCCGGATGTGGCCAAGATCGCCTTTACCGGCGGTGAACCCGGTGGGATTGCCGTTTATAAGGCCGCCGCAGAGCAGCTGAAAACCGTCACGCTCGAACTCGGCGGCAAATCGGCCAATATAATTTTCGGCGATGCCAATTTGGACAATGCGGTCAAAGGCGCGATCTCGGGTATTTTTGCAGCTTCAGGGCAGACCTGCATCGCCGGTTCGCGCCTGTTGGTGCAGCGCAAGGTCCACGACCAGGTGGTCGATGGTTTGGTTGATCTTGCCAAGACCGCTCGCATTGGCGATCCCAGTTTGTTGAGTTCGCAAGTCGGGCCTGTCACCATGCTTCAGCAGCGCGGAAAGGTCCTGGATTACATGGATATTGCCAGAAATGAGGGCGCCGAGGCGGTCCTTGGCGGCGGTAAGCCCGCTGATCCCGAGTTGGCACCAGGATGGTTTGTAGAACCCACCATCTTCACCGGCGTTAATAACCAGATGCGCATCGCGCGTGAGGAGGTTTTTGGCCCGATCCTGTCCGTCATACCCTTCGATGATGAAGATGAAGCCTTTTTGATCGCCAATGACAGCCCCTATGGCCTGGCCGCAGGGATCTGGACGCAGAATATCGGCCGGGCCATTCGCGGATCGGAAGCCTTGGAAGTCGGCACCGTATGGGTGAACACCTATCGCGCGGTCAGCTTCATGGCCCCGTTCGGCGGGTACAAACGCAGCGGTATTGGGCGGGAAAGTGGTCAGGAAGCGATCAATGCCTATTTGCAGACCAAGACCGTGTGGATCGACGCAGTCGGAGAAACGGCAAATCCGTTTATCATTCGGTAGGCACGCATGAACAGTCAATCATCGGAACATGTGGTCATTGTCGGCGGAGCAATCCTGGGGTCGTTTTGCGCCTGGTCGCTGCGACAACAGAGGTTTTGTGGCCAGATCACGGTCGTCGAAAAGGACGCAAGCTATCAGTATTGCTCGACCGCCCTGTCCGCCGCCTGCATCCGCACGCAATTCGCCACCCCGCTCAACATCCACATGAGCCTTTATGGTGTGGATTTCCTGCGCGAAATAAAAACCCATTTTGGCACCGAGACAGAGATCGGCCTGGTCGAAGACGGTTACCTGATCCTGGGCAGTGAGCCGTCGGTTGAACAGCGCCGCGCGCTGATTGCGATGCAGCAGGCCGAAGGCGCTGACATCGTTGCGCTGTCTCCGTCCGAGATGGCGGAACGCTTTCCCATGCTGGATCTTGATGGTGTCGGGATCGGCGCCTATGGCCAATCCGGCGAGGGCTGGTTTGACGCCTATTCCCTGATGACCGGCGCGCGACGCGCTGCTCGGAACCTGGGGGTCACCTATATCGAGGCTGAAGTCACCTCGTTTGACACCACATCTTATGGTATCACGGGCGTGGTTTTGGCAGATGGACAGGAATTGCGTTGCGACTGGTGCGTCCTGGCCGCGGGCGCCTGGTCTGGAGGCTTGATGCACAACATCGGCGTCGACCTGCCCGTTGTCCCCCGGAAACGCACGGTTTTCAGCTTCCGGGCGCCAGTTGACGGCAAGGGCATGCCGATGATCTTTGACACCTCGGGGTTCTGGCTGCGGCCTGAGGGCCATGAATTCATTGGTGGCATCTATCCTGATGCCGATGAGGATCTGAACGCCCTCGGAGATTTTGAGCCGCATCACCACCTGTTGGAAAATGAGTTCTGGCCGGCTCTGGCTACACGTATTCCTGCGATGGAGGAAATGCGTCTGCAAAACAGCTGGGCGGGGCATTACGAGATCAATACGCTGGATCACAACGCCATCATTGGCCCGCACGGCGCACTGAAAAACCTCATATTCGCCACCGGGTTTTCGGGCCACGGGGTAATGCACGCCCCTGCCGCCGGGCGCGGCGTTGCAGAGTGGATCATAACCGGCGGATTTCGAACACTGGATCTGTCGCCTTTCGGCTGGGACCGCGTCGCAGCAAACAGACCACTGATCGAAACCGTGGTTTATTGAAAAGGAGAATACCCATGAAATTTGACGGAAAGGTAGCGGCCATCACCGGTGCAGCACAAGGGATTGGCCGCGCATGCGCAGAACGCCTTCTGGCTGACGGTGCCAGCGTCGTAATCTCAGACATCAACGTGGACCGCTTGAACCAGGCGGCGGCCGAGTTAGCCGGAGGAGAACGCCTCCATGTCGTCCGGGCCGACGTGTCGCAGAAACCGGATATCGACGCGCTTGTGGCCGAAACCGTTCAACATTTCGGTCAGCTGGATATCATGGTCAATAACGCCGGAATAGCACCCGTTCTGGATTTTCTGGACGTAACCGAAGAGATTTACGACAACACTTTGGAGGTTAACCTGAAAGGCGCGTTCTTTGGAACGCAAGCCGCTGGGCGGCAGATGATTGCCCAAGGGCATGGCGGCGTGATCATCAATATGAGTTCGATCAATTCGGGCCTCGCTAATCCCAGCGTAGCCACATACGCAATATCCAAGGGTGGTATGAACCAGGTTACCTCCACAGCAGCCGTTGCATTTGCTCCGCACGACATCCGGGTTTGTGGTGTAGGCCCTGGGACTATCATGACGGAAATGGTCGCAGGCGCATTTGTTGATGCAGCTGGCAACCACGCCATCCTGTCGCGCACACCGATGGGTCGTTATGGCAAGCCAGAGGAAATCGCTTCAGTCGTATCTTTCCTTGCCAGCGAGGATGCTTCTTTTATCACCGGCGAGACCATCTATCCGGACGGTGGCCGCCGCATTCTGAACTATACTGTTCCAGTCAAGGAGTGAGAAATGGCGAACTATCTGAACAAACTGCATCACATCTGCATGGTTGTGCATGATATCGACAAGACCCAAGCCTACTACGAGTCTGTTGGCGTCGGTCCGTGGGAAGCCTATCCGCCGCTCGTGGAATACGAAGAACTCGATGTGCCCAGCAAATCTGGATTCCAAACTTTGAAGTACCGCATTTGCAACCTTGCGAATGTACAACTGCAGCTTTGTGAGCCGAACCACGACCCGTCTCCGCAGCGCATTCATCTGGATGCAAAAGGTGAAGGAGTGTTTCACATCGGTTTCGAAGTCCCTGACGCTGATGTCGCCGAAGCGGAAGCAAAGGGCAGTGGCTTGGGCAAATTGATGCGCGGACGGCGCTCTAATGGAACCGGTTTCACATACTACGATAGCGCCGAACAGGGGGCGGTCACGTTGTTGACCCGAGCAACAAACCTGTCTGGAAAATAAGCCTTACAAATGATAATGTGGATTGGTGCAAGAACCTGGCGCCAACAGATTGTCAGGTCACATCAATGGGAGTTAATATGCACATCGACCTCAACTCGGATTTAGGCGAGAGCTTTGGACCCTGGAACATGGGCAATGATGAGGCGATGCTGTCGATTGTGACCTCCGCCAATCTGGCCTGCGGTGGTCACGCGAGTGATCCAGAGACGATGTTTCGCACGTTGGAATTGGCGCGAGAAAACGGGGTCAATGTCGGCGCACATCCGGGTTTCAATGACCGTGAAGGGTTCGGACGACGGGTCATTCCCATGTCGCCAGCAGGGATAGGCAGAATGTGTGCCGCTCAGATTGGCGCGCTTATAGGTATTGCTGCGCAGGTGGGAGTACCCGTTACATATGTCAAACCTCACGGCGCACTTGGAAATCTTGCTGCGCGTGATCGTGATGTGGCGGATGCAATTGTAACTGCAGTGCAAAAGATCGACCCAAATCTCGCAATTCTTGCGATTTCTGGCACCCAAAGCGAACAAGCGGCTCGCGCCATCGCTGCCCCCGTCTTCTCTGAGATATTTGCGGATCGTGGGTATCTATCTTCTGGCCAGTTGGTTCCGCGAGGCCAAGACAACGCGATGATCCATGATGCTGCAGAGGCGGCCGATCGTTTGATTGCATTCATTGATAGTGGGATGAT
This sequence comes from Amylibacter sp., assembly GCA_965237555.1. Lineage (GTDB taxonomy): Bacteria > Pseudomonadota > Alphaproteobacteria > Rhodobacterales > Rhodobacteraceae > Amylibacter. Next base: position 624,310 of record CBDEFU010000001.1, on the reverse strand, counting down.
GCCCGTCATTGATGGAGATCCGATCAAATTGGCCGCACACTCCATTTGTGTGCACGGTGACAGCGCCGGCGCAGTCGAGATGGCCGGCGAAATTCACACACGTCTGACTGCGCATGGTGTTCAGATCACCAGTTTCATCAATCCTTGAGGTCGTGGATGGAGCCCTCATTCAAGGCCGTCGCGGACCATGCCCTGCTGGTGACATTTGCCGACAAAATCAACGACGAAGCTCATGCGTTCGTCATCGCATTAGACAAAGCGATTACCTCCAATCCACCCGATGGCTTGATTGAGACGGTTCCCGCCCTCGTGAACCTCTTGGTGGACTTCGATCCAATAGCGACCGATCATATGACGGTCGAAGCAAGAGTTCGCGAGAGCCTCATCGGTCTGAAAACGCAGATCACTGCGGGCGTCGGACGACGTGTTCAGGTCTGCTATGATTCCCCCTTCGCACCCGATCTTGAGCGAGTTGCATCGGCGACGGGCTTGTCGACGGATGAAGTCATCAAAGCCCATCTTGATGGCCACTATCAAGTCTTAATGTACGGCTTTTCACCTGGTTACGCCTATCTCTCTGGCGTGCCGGAGCTAATACAAGTGCCCCGAAAACCGGCGGCAGTCCGCGATGTCCCTGCAGGAAGCGTCATCATCGCGGGACCACAATGCCTTGTCACAACACTGACAATGCCAACCGGTTGGTCAATCATCGGACGCTCGCCAACGCCAATCCTTACAGGAGATACCAGCCAACCCTTCCTGTTCGATGTAGGTGATCGCGCGGAGTTTGAACGCATCGACATCAAAACATTTGAGCGGCTCAGCAGGGAAAACAACCATGGCTGATGCGGAACTTTCTGTCACATTCGCCGGGCCTCTTGTGACCTTTCAAGATGCGGGTCGTCCTGGCAACATGCGATACGGTGTATCCGCCTCAGGCCCGATGGACCGTTTGGCATTTGACGCCGCCCATTCGGCCCTTGGCAATGCCCCAGGTCAAACCGCAATTGAAATATCCCTTGGTGGTCTGATGTTGCGATGCAAGGAAGGTACCCTAACCCTTGCGATTACTGGCGGCGATTTTATGGTCGAGCACGCGGGGCAAAAAACCAGCTCGTGGACGATCCTGACCATTCAAAAAGGTGAGCGGCTTGCAATCCGTGCCGGTAAGGCCGGTAGCTGGGCATATTTGGCCTTTGCAGGGACCCTGCAATCCAAGGATTGGTTGGGAAGTCAGGCAACTCATTCGACGTCAGGTTTTGGCGGCGGCGCGTTACAAGCTGGTCAAAATCTAGTGGTTAGTGAAACGGCAATTCGTAACGACCGAGAGGGAGAAATCCCCAAGCCGCATTTTGTCACTGAAGGACAAATTCGAGTGGTCATGGGACCTCAAGACCACTGCTTTGCTGAGGATGCCGCAAGACGATTTCTTTCGGAAGAGTTCAAGGTTACAGATGCGTACGACAGGATGGGCATGCGGCTCGACGGGCCCGCATTGGATTTAGACGGTGCGCTTTCCATACCTTCAGAACCAATAGTTCGTGGATCGGTTCAGGTGTCTGGTGATGGAGTTCCGACAGTGCTTTTGGCCGACCATCAAACTACAGGCGGATATCCCAAGATCTCCACGGTCATCTCATGTGACACGGATGGATTGGCGCAATCTCGGGCGGGTCAGATCTTGCGATTTACTTCAATTTCGAGTCAACAGGCTATCGACGAAACCAGAAATTTCTTAACGCAGAAGTATCAATATCTTGAGCACATAGGTGTGGCACGTGGAACACTGGAGCAGCGTCTGATGCGAGAAAACCTGATACATGGCTGCACCCATTACTAAGTTGTGAAATTTGAGCGAGAGATATCAACGGCGGCGGACAAGTCGACCGGTGCGGCGGAGTGTTGTTCCGCCGAGCATTATTTTTCTGATAGCGGACATTCGAGTATGCACGGCGAATGCTCACTTTGTCCGCAAAGCAGTCATCTTGTGGAACGTGAAATCTTCTTGACCGGAGCAGATGCAGCGAAAGACTTCTCCGAGCCCAAAATGACCGTTTCCCGCAATGCAGCTAATGTTTGGCTAAGCACATTGCATCATGGGGCCTAACACTTTCGCTTTATGTTGAATATTCGACAATAGCGGAACCTAATGGAGCACTCCTAAGTGCAATTTTCTGATTTTATATTGGTTTGCTGTCTGGGTGCACTTCCGCTTTTAAAGAAAAGCGGAGGTGTTTCAAACAACAGCAAATGTCAGGTTTGAGCCCTTTTACCGAGTGCTGTCCCGCAGCATTTTGCAGCAGCAAATCCAACCTGTTCGGCGCTGACGTCAGACAGGGGCAGAGCACCGCTGCCGCTGCGTTGTTTGGAGACGACGTAGCAGCGAGCCAGCTCGGCACAAAGGGGAGGGGGTCATTTTTAGGCGACGATAGGGGGTCAACTTTGGATGCCTATTTACCTTTTGGGCCATCAACGGAGAGATTTGCCTCTGTTCCCTCTCATACCGATCAACATGACTGATGCTGTGAAAAGCGCAAAACAAACAAACAGACCATACAGGACAATTGCCATGTCGCCCCCAAAAAAACTGACTCGAAATCCAGCGAGAAGATAGTACATCGGGTTGAATTTGCTAACTTCTTGCCAAAACTCAGGTAGCATCGTAACTGAATAAAAGCTACCTCCAAGAAATATTAGTGGTGAAATTACAAGCATTGGAACTATCTGCAATTGTTCTACTGTGTTTGAGTAAATACCCAGAGCAAATCCAAAACAGCCGAATGAGACAGTGATGGCGGTAAAAAAAAGGAACATCAGGCTTGGGTGCGCAATATCCACACCTACTATACCCCAAGCCGTCAGCAAAATAGCAAACCCGACAACAAGCGATCTGAGTGAGGCCGCTGCAATATAAGAGAGTGCGATCAAGAAAAACGGCGCAGGGGAAGAGTAAATCTCATAAGTGGTACCTAATTATTTTGGGAAAAAGATGGAAAACGAAGTATTGAGTGAGCTTTGTGTCGCCACTGTCAATACTATCAATCCAGGAAGAATGAAGTGACTATATTGAACACCCTCCACTTCTTCCATCATAGAACCTAAGGCTGCGCCAAAAACAACAAGATAAAGAGATGTGGTGACGAATGGTGAAACGACGCTTTGGACAAAGGTTTTGAATGAACGCGACAGCTCATGCAAGAATATCGCTTTGGCGGTTTGAAGAGCCATCTATTCCTCCATTAATTCTAGAAACATGGTTTCAAGTGAGGGCCTTGACGATTCAATCCGTTTGATGGGCAATTCAACACATTCAAGCTGTCGCAATATTTCCCGAACATCATAGCGAATATCAGTATCACGAACAGTGTGTGTAACCTTCGTGTTGCTACCGGAGTTATCTACAGAAAACCGGTGCAATATTGGCGGCAGAATTGCGATTGATCCCTTATACTCAATAGTCACCGATTGTTTGCCGTGCAGCTCTCGAAGTTGTTCTGGTGTTCCTTCTCTAATTATTTTGCCTTCGTGAATGAACACGATCTTATCCGATAAGTAGTCGGCTTCTTCCATATTGTGGGTAGTCAATATGATCGTTGTTCCGAGTCCACTTAGTCGCTCGATAAGCTTCCAGGTCATGCGGCGCAGAGGGACATCTATTCCAGTCGTCGGTTCGTCTAGAAAAACAACCTTAGGTTCGTGAGCAAGGGCCTTTGCTATCATCACTCGTCGCTTCATTCCCCCAGACAACTTCATGATTTGGGTCTCTGCAATTTTGCCTAATTCGAGACTGTTCAGGACATCCATGACTATCCCATCGTGATCTCGAAGGCCTTTGAGTCTTCTTGAAAACCTGACTGTCTCATACACAGTTGACAGGGGTTCCAGACATATGTCTTGAGGCACAAGACCAACAAACTTTCGCGCCTCCCAGTTTTGCCGTGTTACCTCCACACCACATATATGAACGCTTCCACCCGCGTATTCTTGTAGTCCGCATAATGTTGATACAAACGTAGATTTTCCCGCTCCATTTGGACCTAACAAACAGAGAACTTCTCCCTCTGCAATGTTAATGGAAAGGTCATCAATTGCGAGGTGTCCGTTAGGATACCTTACAATTAGGTTTCTTACTTTAATGCCATTTATGCTCATTTTGTCCACAACTTCGGGAACCAAAACCGTTAAAGGTGTTCATACAGTCGTTAGTAACAAAAACTCCATTTATCAGAGTACAACCAACTGTCATCCTTATGGCTAGGTTCGCCAATTACAAATTTTTTAACGTTACGCGCTCCTTGATCGTCAGTTAGGCTCTGCTTAAGACGGTTAACATAATTGTCAGAAAATGAGCCTGTGCGTCCAGAATCAAAGATGAAAGATACATTGGAAACATACTCAGCTGCGTAGTTCTGCGTTGCTCGCCCAGTAATTTTCATCGCCTTACCCGGTGAAATCGCTGCCCTAGAGTCCGATGTTCTCTCTGGCCAAGGGGCCGATAAAGGAAATAATATCTTCCCGCCTATTGATAGCCGGGCCACCCATTCTAATGGGATGTCGGCTATTGAATAATTAACATAAATCACGTCAAAGTGGTTATCGACATCGGGCAATCCGTCGCTGCAATGAAATTCAATGTTTTTCGAATCCTTTAAGTTTGTCTGCCCCGTATTTGCCAAATATTTATCAATCTCGCTTGCAACGACTTGACCCTTGGGTCCAACGAGATGTGCCAATATGGCGGTGTAGTACCCAGTGCCGGCACCAAGATGTAAAACTCTATCCCCATCTTGGACGTCTAAGTTAGAAATGAGTCGCATGTGTAATGACGGCAACCCATTGTTGATTCTGTTCGAGGGTGAGATACAAAACATTGCGTCTTGAAAAGCGACTTCAGGCAGTGGCGATTCAACTATTCTGAGCTGATTCCAAGAATCAACTATTGACCATGAGCCCTGCCCAAGGAATTTGTTTCGCGGCACTGTTGAAAAAGCTTCTTCTACTTTTGAGTTTACGAAACCACCTGATTTTGCAACGAGTTGTGCGGCATATGCGGTGCGGACAACGGCTAATTTTTCCTCGTTCATCTTAGCAAACTCTTCATAGTTAGATCGTCGTTGGCTCTAAAGCTCGTGACCCGTCGATGATTAGCGAGTCGGTTGGTATTTTCAACTTCAGTCAAGACTTGACAATTCCATTTTAGCAGAGACTAGCCGATAGAGAATCTCCTATAAGGCGAGTTTTCGCCGATATTACCACCCGTTAAAATAGAATTTCCTAATTCAACATTCTTGGGTTCACTGTGAAGACTCAACCAACTTATGAAAGGAGTTCAAAATGAGACTTGAAGACCTGATATCGAAAAAGGGTGTAGTCATTTCGGATGCGCTCAAAACCGCGACTGTGAGCGACCCATCAGATCTCGCGAATGATCGTGTTGGCACACGCATTTCTTTCAAGAAGGAAGCAGAGCGTAAATATCTTTTCGGAATGGATGCAAATTCCGGCGGATGCGGTTGTTGCGACTGCGCCGGCGGATAACCTGCGTCATCTGTCGAGTCGAGCTGGCATCAACCGGGTTGGTGTCAGTTTGACAGAATGCACATTCTTGGAAGGTGTTAAATGACAAGTTATAGCTTTAGCCCGCTGCATACTTTCACCGTTAAGCACGACCTAGTGCAGATCTTGGGACCATTTGACGCAACTGAGATTGACGATGAGACCGGAAGCGTCAGAGAAATACTTCAGATGATTTCCAGCGATGGTAGGATTGTGCTTCCCGACGCTTGTAATCGGGTTGGGGATGAACAGCGGTTCATTGATACGCTCAAGCAATTGGTTGATCACAGGTTCATTGTTGAATCCGACATCTGTCAGTCCAATGATCAAATGTTAGGGACACTCGATATGGTAGCTGAAAAACTGGAAGTTATGCAGGGTAATGACCCTCTACTTGAAAGTTTAGCCAAAAAAAGTGTCGGTGTTTTTTCTCCGTTCAATGAATTTCGATCAGCTTTGTCGAGGCATTTTCGAACGAGCGATTCTGATGTTAAAGAGCTTAAATCTAATGATTTTCTAATGGTAGCCTTACCAAGTTCGGAACATCACAATTTTTTGAAATGGAATAAAGCCGCGACGCGGTCTGCTATTCCGACACTTTTTGTTTCATTTGACAATCACAAGTCCGTCATAGGACCGCTCTATGTTCCGGGCCAATCTTCCTGTTATTCATGCTATTCAGCACGTGTTTGCTCGAACGACAACTTTTTGACCGAACTGTTTGATGAAAGTGATGTTTTATCAAAGCATCCAAAAACAGTGGACAGTCTTCTTGTCCGTGAAGTTACGTCACGTCTCGTCGTTCCCCGTATCTATAGTTATTTCCGAGAACTCAGCAGCGTTATCCCGTTGAACGAGATTTTGGAGTTTGATTTCATATCCATGTCCATTCGCAAGGGAACGCTTCTTCGCCACTCGAGGTGTCAGACTTGTGGTTCCGCTTTGAAGACGCTGGGGACACAACCTTTGCGAGCTGCCAATGTTGAATGATTCATTGTTCAAAACTCTACAAGCCATTGTGCATCCCAAATTCGGGATAGCGACACATTTGACCCAGTTTCCGTTGCCAGCGAGCTTACCGCCATACTATCAATATTCCTTGCCGATGGCAGATCATCGTCGAGTGTTGGCTGAATCGCGTGGAATTAGTCGGCAAGCTTACTACGGTTCCGGATTTGATACGCGTGAACATAATGCCATACAGTCGTCGATTGGTGAAACATTAGAAAGATATACTGGCTCTCTGTACAGTGAGAGCGAATTGATTGTGGGCACAGGAACAGAACTCAAAACTGACCTCGGGCCTGTCCTTAAGCTGATTGGCTATGATGACCGTCTTAAGCAAGTTGGAAGCGATCGCAGATTTTGGAAGTATTCCGACGATCTAAGGCGAAGGTGGCTGTGGGGAACAGAATTGAGCACCGGCAACCAGCGATTGTTGCCTGCTCAATGCGTCATTTTCGACTTCCCGTGCTGGGAAGGTGAAAGAATTTATACAACTACCAGTAATGGATTGGCTGCCGGGCCAACTGTCGAATTTGCTACTACCCGGGCATTGCTCGAGCTGATCGAGCGAGACGCATTCATGGGGCATTGGCTGCTTAGAAAAAGCCCAATACCTTTTGAGCTAGATCTTTGCAAGTATGACACAACACTCCGTCCCCTTATGGAGTCGGAACTTGTTACAGCAAAAACTTTTCTTCTGGAAACCGATATCAATATTCCGGTTGTATTGGGGGTTATTGAAGGTAAAAATTCTGGCTTATTCTCGATAGGAGCGTGTGCGAGATTTGACATACGTGAAGCAGCACGAAAAGCGCTGATGGAAGCCTGTCACTCCTGGTGCTTTGTAAGCGATTGCAGGGCGCGAAAAATCAAATATTTGGTCGAGGACGACGTGGCTGATTTCCTAGATCACGCCGCATATTACCTCGATCCTGAACACCGGCATATGGCAGAATTTATGGTCGCGCCTCAAGCATCAAAACGTCAGAACGTATCAAAACGATTTGGCACAGTACCCAGATTCGCCAGCGCAAAGGAAGAACTTGCCAGAATTGTGGAACTTCTTTCGTCTCAAGGGTTTCAATCTTTTGCATTCGATCGAACTATCGTTGAGGTACGTGATCTTGGTTACCACGTAGTTAGAACAGTGGTTCCAGGTCTTCAGCCATTGTTTGCGGGTCAGGATTGGGTTCCAACCAACACCTCAAGGCTGAGCTCTTATGAGGAGCCCTCGTATACATTACCAGCCGACTACCAACAGCTTAACTTCGATATTCATCCATTTCCGTGAGGTATCATGATTATTTGGCGCAACGGCCATCCAGAAAAACATATTCATGGCAGATCTGATAATGTCGATGAACTCATGGAACTTTTTCATGATACAACAAAGTTCTACCCATTTGGACGAGCAAACCAAATCTTGCGATCCTCAAGGGAAGGAGAGGGCGAAGAGAAAGCGTTCCGGGACTCGCTCAACTATAAATTGTACGATGAGCATCATAGTATAGACCTCCCTCAACCTAACACCGCTGAGACAAGGCTGCACGAAGTTGCCAACACAAGGCGTTCGGAGAGAAGGTACAGCGGCGAAGTTATTAGTATTCAAGAGCTATCAAATTGCCTTGTTCCAGCAATTGGTCGAGGATGTTCAATTGACGTTTTCAAAGATGCTACCAAGCATATGGGGAGTTATCCTTCGGCCGGGGCTATGTACCCCGTTGAGCATTATGTTCTTGTTTTTAATGTTCATGGGTTGTCGGCGGGTGTATATTATTTCGATCCAATCCATATGCGGCTCCTTGAAATTTCCCGATTCAGGGATTTGAAGCAAGTTGACCGGGCCTTTTCTTCGATTCCGGGCTGGCTATCGTCTTCTGCATTTGCCATCGCCCAAACCTTTATTCCAGAACGAACCTGCGTGAAATACGGGCCGAGGGGTTACCGTTTTGGTGTCATGGAAGCAGGATTTGCTGGACAGAGTATTCTATTGTTTTGTCAGGCAAATAATCTTTCTGCGGTAGCATGGGCCGGTTTCTTTGATGACGAATTGGCGAAAGTATTGGGTGTAGATCAAATTTCAGAAATTGTGCTGTCTACAATTGTGATAGGCCGACCACTATTAGCTAACAGCCAAGGTGTGGATGATGCTGATGAAAAATAAAAAACTCTCCCGCCGCGAAGCAATGTGCAGTATAGCGGCCTTAGGTTGTGGCACCGCGGCTACTACCAAAAAAGCCTTGGCGCATCAAAATTCGGAAGAACCTGCGTCGATCGGGTTCGAACGCTCACTTGCAATGCAGGAAACAGACATTGCTTCAAATGATGATTTGGAAGTGACGTTCATGAAGAGTCTTTGTATCCATGCGCGGTACTGCGTTGCTTGGACACCTGATGTATTTAGGCCGGGTAAGTCTCCTTGGATGTCTCTTGATGGATCCGAAACAGAACTTGTGTCGACCGTTGTTCGAAATTGTCCGTCTGGGGCGCTAAACTTCCATCGAAAGGACGGAGGTACACAGGAATCTCCTCCTGCGGCTAATCTGGTTTATACACATGAAAACGGGCCTCTTGCATTTCGAGCGGATCTAATTGTTGACGACGAACTAATTGGATATCGCGCCACGCTCTGCAGGTGCGGGCAATCAAGAAACAAACCCTATTGTGATCGATCCCATGTCAAAAACGGCTTCGTTGCGACTGGAGAAGTTGATGGAAAAAATCCACCTGAGAGCATCTCTTATCGGGAGTACCTTGCTAACCCATCTGATCAACTAGTTGTCCAAACGGAGGACAACGGCCCTTATACGATTTTGGGTGCACTACAAATTTGTACTGGTACAGGAAAGCGTGCGTCAACTCATAGTGCAATAACATTGTGTGCATGTGGGCGTTCAAAGAACAAACCCTATTGTGATGGCTCACATTTGGATGTGGAGTCCGATCAATGACATCAAAGCATTCAGCAAAATTAACGCCGGTTTGTTAGATGATGGCCGAGCAACTTAATCAATACGAGGCGTCAGTCAGGTTGTTCCGAGGTGGTGATGAAGCCTGTCTACTTACCATCCAAACAAACTCAATCTTATCAAGTAAACACTGCGGATATACAAATACCGAACTTGAAAGTTGGGTATCAGGTCTGAACGAAGACGGATATGTTTATTTGGTACTTTCTGGTGCCAAGGTACAAATATTGGAAATTGCAGAAAAGGGACCTATTGGATATTGTAGTCGCAGAGAAAATGAGATCCTTGGATTGTACGTATCGCCGACTTTTCAGAGACTGGGATTCGGTAGGTCATTGTTGGAATCGTCTGAGACAGGCATTAGGGATGCCGGATTTAGACAAGTTAAGTTGATCGCTTCGCTCATATCATTTGAATTTTATAGGAAGCATGGTTACTCGAAACAGTCTGAGACCCATATATGCACAAGAGGTGGACTTAAGATTAGGGCCTTCCAAATGGGACGTGAGTTAACCGAATAATAGTTTCGCACGTCACTTCACTGAGTCCCTGTTAGCGGTGACATCACACGGGTCAACGACGCACAGCCAGGAGGTGATTTCAGCAATGGCATATTCTGGACAACCAAGGCAATCTCGAAAACTGATTGCAAGATTTACCAAAACACAATGTTTTGGAACAATTAGCACAACTTACACTATCGGCCACAGCTTCCGCTTTTATTCAAAAGCGGAAGCGATCTGAGGCGACTATAAATGCCTGCTGTGCGCAGATTCAGCTGCTATTCGGGTATTGCACTCGAATGCCCGCTTCGTACAGTTTTTACCTTCCCGTTGTAAGGCCAACGCAGAACGCCGCCTTCTCCTAAATATGATAGGCAAACCAAAACAAGGCTCGCCGTGTTGCAGACCCGGCCGCTACCGAGCCCCCGTGCCTGAGATCGAGAAATTGTTACCGGGTTACCAATTGCACGATTCCGCTAGGGACGTTGAAAAACGCGCATAAGTTTATTAGTATCAAAGTTATTCAATCTTGGGTCTGCACACTTAGCTTTGTTTTCCGGCACGCAGGTGTCGCATTTTGACCTGTAAATTCTTGATTTTGGAGACGTATTAATGCCATGGCACAACACGCTAATCGATTCAGAAATTCTTTCCGTACACGCCGCGCTGATTCCCCTTGGGGCAAAGGGCACAGTCGTGATGCTGGGTGGATCCGAGCACAATAGTGCACAAGGAGCGACCGACGAAAATCCACTCGATCCGGCCAAGGTCGACCGAGCGGCGCTGTTCGACGTCGCGATGCGCATGGATGCTGTCAAGATATCTTCCCCAACGACGGATGTCTTTTGTGCTGGGCATGCGTTTTTGGCTGACGGCAGACTTTTGATTGGCGGCGGCACTGAATCCTGGGGTGGTGACGTGGCTGGCGGCCCCGGCGGAGGGCATGTGCATTTTCACGGTAACTTTGGCGGCGGCCGAGCATGCTGGATATTTAACAAAGACCGAAAATCCTGGGATCGAACCATGGATTTCGGGTTCCAGGTTGGTCCTCAAAAAGGTGGTGGCCGATGGTATCCTTCGATCATCACGTTGCCGTCGGGCGATCTGGCCGCATTTGGCGGGCATCCAAGCCGGCGTTCAGAAAACTGGCACGAAAATAACCTGCCAGAGCGCTATTCGGCCACCGGAAATGCCTGGTCTTGGTATCCCAACGCATTCGGCTTTGACTACAGCGGAATCCTGCCCGGCACGTGGTATCCTCGTGTTAGCCTGGTCACCGGCGGGAATCTGTTCTTCACATCCATCACGAGCGGTAAATGCCGTTTGTTTGATCCAAATTCCGGATCGCTTGTCGGTCCGCAGATGAACGCGCCTGGGAGCGATTACCAGTCGAGTTGGAACTATGCAGTCATTTCGCTGCCTTTCGTGCCTGAAGACGGATACCGCACACGCGTCATGACGGTGGGCGGGGTGCAACCGCAGGTTATCCAATTGAATCCGCCTGCAAGTGGTTCGACACCAACATGGGAAAACGCCGGAACGCGGCAGGGCGCCGCAGCCGGGAAGAGACGGAATTACGTCTGTCCGGTTTACCTGCCCACTGGCGAGATTTTCGTCTCGGGCGGGATCAACGGAACCGATGACGATGACGCGGTGAAGACGCCCGAAATCTTCACACCAAACATCAACTGGACCGATCTTGAATATCAATCCGGTGCGGTTGGAACCTGGCAGACCCTTAACGAAGCAGCTAGCATACCACGAAATTATCACAGCGTCGCATTGTTGCTGCCTGATGGATCAGTGTTTGCTTCCGGTTCGAACATCGACGGCAACAATGGCGATCCGACTGATGCGACCATCGCACAACAAAACATCGAACTCTACTTTCCGGGTTACTTCAACAATTCCAACCGCCCTACGATCAGCAATTCGCCGGAGATGTTGGCGTCTGACGACCAGACGCTGGCCTTCGACATGAGCACCTCTGCCGAAGCCGCGGCAATCGAGAAAGTCACATTGATCCGCTGCGGGTCCGTAACCCATGCTGGAGATTTCGATCAGCGCTATGTCGCGTTGCGTTTCAACAAGGAGGCCAACAGTGCTCAGATCTCGGCCGAATTGCCTGGAGATCCAAGTGTTTTGCCGCCGGGGTATTACATGTTGTGGGCGGTGAATTCGGCAGGGCTTCCCTGCAAAGTCGCGCCCTTTGTGCGCATGGCGCATGTCTCGTGCCAGATTGTGACGGACCGCGATGTATTTTCACAAGAGGAAGTTCAGTCCTTTTCTGGCACGGCGACGTTTCCGTCAGCGCTTTATCCGATGTACGATGGGTTCCTGCCCGCTGAACTAGCCAATGCGCTTTCGGTCACCGTGCGGTGGAAGGATACAGGCGCAACTGTCGGATCATCGGATGTCCAAGTGATCCCGGCGGGAGCGCGCTGGCTGGAACATCCCAACGGATGGACCGAAGTCGCCCAGCGAGTCACGTACCCCTATTCCGTGCGCATCAACCCATCCGCATTCACTGCGATTACAGACAAGCGCGAGATTGCGGTCACGTTTTCGGCAAATGGGCGGAGCTGTACCGGCGACATTGCTTTGGTTAAAACACCCAATCCCTACATGACTGACATTGATCCCGATGCACAAAATCCGCATTGGCTAAGCACTGATATCCGCACCTTCCGCATGCGCGCAGGTGACGCCAAATACAGCGGTATGGCTTCCCATGGATCTGACGATGCGGCTGCGGAAACCTTTGCCAAGGCGCTAATCAATAAATTCAAGGCGCTGCCCAACGACAGCAATCACCCGTTCCTCGATTTGCCCGATAGTGGCTCGGACGCTGCGGTGGATCTGGCATCCTCGGATGCGAGCAAAAGAGTTTACAACTACGCCGTTGCCAAAGTTCGTTACCGGGCACAAACCACAAATGCGCAGAATGTGAAGGTCTTCTTCCGCCTTTGCACGACGTTGTCTACCGGTCTCGCATACAACGCGAACGGACTTTACAAAGTCAGCGCGACGGACGCGACTGCGGTTCCTTTGCTGGGCACTGCGGGTGGCGAATTGGTCAGCATCCCTTTTTTCCTTGGGCCACGACAAGAAACCCGGCAAGGCCGAAGCGGGGCTGCTTCCATGACCGCACAAACCCTCGTCACGGATTACGAAGCACAGACGATCTCTCCCATTGCGGGGCAGGAGGTTACTGCCTATTTCGTCTGCTGGCTGGATATCAACCATGACGTCGACAGGTTTCCTTTGGACACAGGGGGCGGCAACGGGCCTTGGCTCGAGACGAATTGCCAACCGATCCGCGATTTCTTTCGCAGCCCGCATCACTGCCTGGTGGCAGAGGTATTCTTTGAGCCGGACCTAACAGCGCCCGGCAAGACCCCGTCGACCAGCGACAACATCTCGCAACGCAATCTGGCGCTGTTGAACGCGGAAAATCCAGGTTCGGCGGGCGGGCGACATGTGGTGCATCCGTTTGAAATCAGCCGCTCTCGGCTTCCATCGTTGCGGACGCGGAATACGCTGCTGACGGCATTCGATTCAGCTGGTTTCAGTGTCCTCAAGACCTTGCCCGACGAATTGCTATTCGACTGGGGAACCTTGCCTAGGGACACAGAAGTGACGCTCTATTTTTCCAACATCGATACGGCTGAAATCATGGCGCTGGCACAGGTAACCCGTCGAAGCCCCGCACCGTTTGAGGTCATCGACGACAAAACTCTTCGAATGCGCGTTGGAAATGGCTCTTGGCTGCCGGTCCCCGGCGGTAGCGGCCCCGAGATCCCGGCGTTGTTTAGCGCCCAACTGCCCCCGAGCATTCAGTCGGGGAACGAATACCGCATTGCCATCCACCAGGTGAGCGGGCGCAGGCGGGTCATCATCGGCTCGGTCGAGATCAACATACCTGCCACCAAGGCCCCGCTGATGGTGGATGGCGAGGTAAAAAACCTGTCGATCATGAAACACATCAAGACCCGCATCCCTACAGCGAACCGTTGGTGGCCAATCTTCCAACGGTACATAGGATTCTTGGAAGGGCGTGTGGTGGGTCTAGGCGTGGATCCCGCTGATGTTCACCCAAATCCCGACGGAACGGGCAAACCACCGACGACGCGGGATCCCAGCCCCGAAACAGACCCAGGCAGGTCGGTAGACGACATCGCGGAAATACTAAAAGAGTGCTGTGATCGTTCAACCCGCGTGTTGCAGTGGGGATTCGTGGCTATCGCGCTGGTTTTGTTGGTGCTTTTGATCCTGATGCTGCGCGGATAATAATCCGATTTGTTACTGGGACCGCAGAGGATTCAGTTTCGCGTCGACTTTAAGTCAGAGCAGCGGTAATTTTGTGCCAATTGAACAATTCGATCTTTGGTAGTCTCTTAGGTATCGCAGTGTGCGCAAGTTTCGGATACCCCACCAGTAGCAGCGGTTTCTCCGGTTAAGTACGTTCTTTATACACACTACGGCTATTCCGAAGCCAGTGATTTTGAGGCTTAGCGTTCTGGGACACCGTGCAACGAACTCGTAGGTGCTCGCTACTTGGCGAAACACCTAAAAGGCCGACGCGAGTTGCTTACGTCTCCTGCCTATGAGGGGAACCTTGTCATTTTCTACGCAACGGGCATTGCAGACTGCCTCGACGGGATTGGGTTGGGTAAAGAGCGAGACGAGCTGCTTGCTCAGAACGACCGCGTAAGATTTGCGAACGAATTCGGACAGAGCATTAGCGATATGTTGCAGAACTACAGCGGTTTGAATCAGCGTGTTCGCGTAATTTCGCCGATCGATTTGTATGACAAATTCGTCCGCATGAATTGGGCCACTGCAGAAAATTTGCGGTGGTGGTTCATTGGAAAGAGTCAAGCAATCCGATATGATACGCCCAAAATTGTAGAGGCGATTGTTCGTCTGAGACTTCTTGGATCTGGGGTTCCAGTGTGTCCGTTATCAGAGGTTTTGGTTCCAGAGGCCGCGTAAATTGAGCGAGTATCTGGCTCATCTGGTTGGTTTGATTATGCGGCGGATTTGCGGTGAAGCAAGCGCCGGGCTTCGAGTGTGTTTTGTGTGATCCTTTCTCGTTGTTTCAGAATGGCTGAGTTGCGGCCGAAGTAGACGTCAGACGACGTGACGTTTTTCAGGCTCTCATGATAGAGCTGATGATTGTAGTGATCGACGAAGGCCTCAATCTGGGCTTCGAGATCACCGTGTAGGAAGTAATTCTCCAACAGGATGCGGTTTTTCAACGTCTGATGCCAGCGCTCCGCTGCCCGGCAGTGGTTTGCTTGCAAACCATGAAAAGGGGATCTTGCCCTGGGTTTGCGGATGATATCCGGGCCGGATATCACTGGAGCAATTATGAGACGATTTGACTGTTGTCAATTCAGCAGCGAATTTCCGAATTGTCCTGCAAAGATGCGCTTTTTACTTTCAAAATTGCAGCAGTCTGATGAATGGCGGCCTCGCGGAAATTGCACCGCTGCAGAATACAAAGTCGCTAACGGAAGCTAATGGCCGCTAGTCCAAAAAAACGTCCTCGCCAATTGGATCTGTGAAGCCTATTCCATCAGCGTGTTTTAATAGGTTTCGCGGATTTAATTGTCTTGAACCAAACTTACTTTTGGTCATGCTAATCAAGGAAATTTGCCCTAGTAACGATAACTCAGAATTATCGTTGCTAGGAATCTACCTGTGCGAGGGTGTCGGCCCTCTCGATAGCTGCGACTAGTGAGTTGTCCGAAACCTTTGTGTAAATCTCGGTTGTCGCGATGCTCGCGTGTCCCAGCAATCGCTGAACAAGACGGATATCGACACCTTCCTCGATTAGAAGCGTAGCAGCCGAATGACGAAACCGATGCGGTGTCAAATGCGGCTCAACGAGCAACGACTTCGAGACCGTTCTCAGGCGTTTTCTGAATGCGGGTGCCGACAATCTGTCCCCAACTGAATTGATGAACAGACATGCACCTGCGCCTGAATGTCTGTAGCGCTGCTCCCAATAGTGCCGAAAGTCCATGAGAAGCCGCTCATTGGTCACATAGACAGTCCGCTCTCTGTTTCCCTTGCCTCTGACTCTAATCCGGCTGGCCGCACCGGAGACGTGTCCAACGTTCAGACCGGTGAGTTCTCCAATCCTCATGCCGGTGACCACAAGCAGCCGGGCAACCAAACCAGTAATCTGGTGTACGCTGTATGTTCCATCTGATGCCTCGCCATTGTCTAGTTCTGGGCCAATGAGTCCTTTCGAAGTGCGAAATAGGGCTGTAAGCGTTGGCCGATCAACAGGTCTCGGCAAACGCTTTGGGATCTTTAGATCCAGCCTTAACCCATTGAACGGTGACCGCACTGACCCACACTCGCCTTCTAGCCAGGCATAATAGGACTTGAGCGTGATAAATCTCCGACGAATGGTGGAAGGACTTGCCATCCTATTTTCCCGCAAGTGTTTCTGATAGCCAATGACTTCGGCTTGCGAAGGCGCAACGGTGATTTTGTGCAGAGCGAGGTAGTCGCGAAATGCTCTTAGGTCCTGTGCGTATGCCCTCAAGGAATGTTCACTAAGTCCCAGTTGCTCTTTGCAGTAAGTTTCGAATTCGGAAGTCAAAATCTTTGGCATGCTGTATCCTTGCTGGCCAGAGGCGCGAGCGAGAATGGATTTCTCTTTTGCGCCAATTACTTGGTGAGAAAGGCAGTACGCAAAGAAAAGTCTTTGGCAACAGGTGTTTGAGCGCTAGTATTATCTAACGCGGGGAGCGGCAGCCAACTCAGGCGAACCGATCTTACCCAATTTTTTGAAATGATAGTGTCGGCTTCAGCTGGCGTAACGATAACTGGGAATTATGGTGACTTCGGGCACGATCGCGACGCCAGATGAGTTGAGCAGAGAGTTCGTGTTGCGCGCCCGAAATGCGGCTGATGTTCTGCTCATTCCGAAGTCGTTATCTCGCGGCCGGCTGGCGGAGTTTTTTGAACAGAACTTATCCCGGCTGAGGCACTTCGATTCCGAGAAAGAGTTGTCCAAGGAGCTTGGACGGGTCCGAGAAATGAATGGATCTACACCATTCGAACGCGTCCGTTATGCAATTGGAAAAGTGTTTGGTGGTATCTCAATCGGACCGGAAGAATACCAGACGACCATATCAATCGCTGGCAACCACAGTCGCTTCGCGGTCCGAGACGACTCGCTTCACCAGGTAGTTCGGATATCGGAAAACGAGATCCAACCTCATACACTGGGTAAGTACTTTGACGCATATACCGCGCTCCCAGAAGAACAGCGCCCTGTGTTCATCATTGAAACTCACGATGATGATAGCCGTATTGAAAGCAGAATTTCTCGAGTTTCGGAAGAGTTCAACTTTATTCGTTTTCACCCAGACAAAGTGCTGGAAAAACACATTGTAGAACGCCTTCCTTCTGCGACAATGGGCGAGCTCGTTGGCCAGTATTCGGAGAACTCATTCTCCGCAGCTTCTCGGCTGAGTGTTCATCAATTGGAATCGTCAATAATCCTCGACAGGTCACTTCACGAAGAGCTTGCTACCAGACTGATCCATGTGCGCTCGATCGCAAATGAACGAGGCAAGTTCGCAACTTTGGAATCCGCGCGAGCATTGTCAAAACGACTTGAAGGCGTGGCGTCGGAACCGCTCTCTGATAGCCAGCAACGAATTGCTTTGGCTTCAAAGGTTCTCGCAAATCTGTGGATGCTTTATTGCAACGAAGGACCACGAGACCTCTTCGATAACGCCATGGCTATTGCAACGTCATTGGACGATGAGTTGATGCAAGCCCATTGCGCGAGATTGATCAATACGGTGGAGGCGCACGGTCCACTTACCGATCAGTTACTTCATCGCGCAGCAAAAACGTTCCATGAGCACGAGCTTTTTGATTTCTCGAACTTCTGCTTGAACAATGCATATGTCGGGAAGTTCTATACAGACGAAAAAGTCGCAAGCTCGTTCGCTGATGTGACCCTTGCCTCAGCTCAAAGCATTGATGGATTTCTCGGTCGGGCAATAATGATTAACAATGTTGGCGTGGCGTATTTGATAGAGGGAGATATCCCAAGGGCATTTGATTGGTTCTCAAGAGTTCTCAAAGAACCCTCAGCCCCTCTGCACGCGCTAAGCGCCGAAGTCAATCGTGCCATTGCCATGTATGTCGACGGTGACAATCTTTCTGGGCAGCAACTGGTAAAGCTTGCGAGAAAGACTGTGCGCCAAGTCGATCCCAGCTACCGCTACCAGATCGCAAATCTGTTGCTCAATCTGAGCGTTCTGTCACGCGACCAACAAGATGCCTCAGAGGAGGTATTCAAAATCGCGTCAGATGCAGGTGTGTTTCAAGATCCCATTGTAACCAGTGGCCGCAGCACGCTCGGGTTGCTCGCCGCCCATGCACACGGGCATGCGCCAATTGCTGAAACTGGCGCGGGACGACGAGCGGCGTTTATCGCAAAATACGGGCTCGTTCCAATATTCCACCATGCATGGCTTTAGTTAGAGAGTGTCGACAGAGCGCAGGAAAGAACCAATGCATGTTCAGAAGGAGAATGACCGAGCATGTCCTTCAGCACGGATCTTTCGCTATGGAAGGTAGACCGAAATCTTTCATCGGCGACAACGTTCAAGAAATTTATCCCGGAGCGTAGGGTTGGCAGTGGATTTACTTCGACAAAGTGCAGTTTAGAGAGCGTGATTTCGAAATCCGATGACGTTTTGTCGGGCAGATCAAGCCGGAAGTCGACCCTCGCATACGGACCAAGTTCAATCCGATTTGCGAAACGGCATATTGCAGCTTCGACAGCGTCAGGGATTGAGACTACCAATTTCGAGTAGCCTTCACCCGAGCGCTTTGAGTCCACCGAGTGAAACCATTGACCCTCGTGGTTTTGTTCTGGTTTGTACAGTATGCCGGCAACACAGCGATGACGGCCGAGCGTGGGTTGCCAAACCACTGGAACTGTTAGGTCGGCTCCCCTGATAAACCTCTGGATGATATCGGAAGGATTGAGGTCTCTGCTGTTTTTGATTGTGTCCGCCACCGACATTTTTCTTACGCCGACACTTCCGCCCAAATCTCGTGGTTTTACAATGAGCGTGGACTCAGGGGACATTTTTCGAAGCTCATCCAAGGTGTACCACTCGGGCGGATTTAGTCCGCTCTCGCGGGCAATCAGATTGGCTGTGTCCTTTCTTTCGCCGACGATCAGTACATCGGCTTCCGATGGGAATGGCTTTATGCCACACCAACCTGCGACTGCCGGCACCATACTCCAATGATGGATTGGAGTAATCCCCGCATTGAGATTAAAGGCGCAAACCATTTGAGGAATAGAACCGTCCAAGGCCTGACTTGCAAATGTTCTCGCATCTACAAAGTAAGGGTGAACGCCCAACTCTTCCAGCGCCTGCCCATACGAAGAAATCACTGCACTTCGCCACTGATCATACCAGATTTGAGTGAAGCTGCTTCTCCCAGAGAAACCATATACGACTGCGGCAGCCTTGCCTCGAAATGCTGCAATGCGCTCACAAAATTTCTTTGCAGACATGGGAGAGTTCGTCACCATAATTCCCAGTTATCGTAACCACGATGGCTAGCCTGAATTTGTTCTGAGATTGAGGTTCCTCTCGCCTAAAAGGCTCAAACCGTAAATTGATAGTCTGCAATGCGAAAGCCGAAAGCGGCATCTGATTGGCTCGCTAGTGTCCACTTTGGGTCGTTCGCAACGACCGGCTCTCGCCTAATATATTTTCAGTTCCCCCGAAATCTCTATCGTATCCTCAAGTTCGGTTCCCAGACACCAGCCTGGTAATTCTGAAACAGTTGTACTTCTGAGCCAGACGTGCCGCAGCTAAAACCGCCATCGGGAAGGGTGGTTGGGAAAGAGCTGAAATAGGACTGTCCGGCAATACTGGAGCTACATCATTTTTTTCGTTTTTCTTTGGCTCTGTTGTTGTCAACACTCCGGCATCCCGTGCCAGCGTCAGCGCCTCAAAGCAGACCAACTGGTACGGTTCACCGATCCAAATCGGTAGCTTTCTAAGTACCAGGTGAGCAATGTCCGGAAATTATTCGCCGAATTTTTCTGCTTCGACGTAAACATTTTTATGTGGCTTTTACCGCACGACCATCAGGTTCGGGATGGGCAGGTCATCTCCGACTGAGGCAAATGCCTTTAGGATTGGGATTTGTTCACCACTTTTTTTTCCGGCTGCATCCGGGTTTTCTGCAACCAGAATGTCGGGTTTGAATTCGCGAACCCACTTTCGCATCCTTTTTTACCACCGAGATTTTAGTTGCCGCAGCTTTCAGTGATGCATCCCAGATGATCAATGCCTCGCCATCAAGCACAACGCACCCGATACGACCAGTCCGGGCTGCCACTGCCAGAACGCGCAGCTCTCTAGTTGTCATTGTCAAAATGGGTTTCTTCGGATAGTCGCCGCGCCAGAGCGTTAAGCTTGTTGGTTCGGTTAATGTTGTCGGGCCAAGTGGTGGCTGGATCTGGCAAGCTTTCTAATTTTTCAGCCAGATCCTTGCGCACTTGTTAAACACTCCACTAAAGCGGCTTTTGAAGTTGCGACTATAGATTAGGGAAAGGATGCAGATTTCCTGAACCGTGGGCATGCAACGTCTGCGCTCAATCTGGCTGAGCAGGTACTTTGAGCGACCAATAAGATGACCACAATCGGCTTGGGTCAGGCCCGCCTTTTTACCTGCGACCTTCAGGTCCAAAATGAACTCATCAAACATAATGTGTTTGGCTATTGAATAATGACCAATGATAGCTTGTTGCACTGAGGGCAAAATACACCCAATGAGGTGCAGTTTTTTGAAAACGGGTTTTGCCTGTGTCAGCGCGTTTGGGCCAGGTGGTTGATCTGATGTCGAAAGGGTCAACCCCTTTCGTTCAAACCCGGCCAAACCTAGGGCAAAACCCGATTTCGGGAATTGTATATGGATATTTTATCGGATTTGAAACAATGCAGCAGAAGTGGGTAGTTTCTGTTTTGCAAAGTCTCTGGTAAATCGCCTTTGGTGCATGCGATCCGCTATGCTTTGGGAATGTTGCCAAAAGCCCGTTGCTATTTGAATCAAGGCGTTCTGGAACTCGACAACAACACCGCCGAACGCGCAGACAAACCAGTGGCCATCGGCCACAAAAACGGGATGTTTGCAGGCTCAGAGAGCGGCGGCAAAGCCATGGCCATTGCCTATACTTTGATCAAGACCGCTAAGTTCCATAACGTCGATCCCCAAGCCCGGACAACTTGGATTCTTGCCCGAATTGCTGACCCAAAAATCAATCGTCTCGATGAGCTAATGCCTTGGCGTTCTGCTGCCCGAGCAGCGTAACAGGATCTTCTGATTAGTGGTAAGGCGGGTCTACCGGACGGGCACAGCCCATCCACCGAATCGTGTCATAGTTTCCACCAATATTTGCGTCTTTTTTTAAATAGACCAGGTTTCCAGGTGTATTATCAAAGCTTTGACGCACCACTGACGCCCTACATAGTTAATGATCTGCGAGCAACTAGGGAACGGGGGTTATCATGCTGCCACTCAATTTTCGCATCGCTATGTTCAACCGGCTTGGCGTCGGTCCATATGAACATCCCGGTACAATCGACCGGTCATCAGAAGAATGGCTCATTGTTGAGCGCCGTGATCTCTTTCTAAAGATTTCCAGAGGGAGTTTGCCGGCCTCGCCCGCGTGTCTCGAAGCACCGGAGGATATAACCGTCGACAACACGCTTTTCGGCCAGTTCGTTGAGTCCAACTCCGACACGAACGAGGACGTGTTCCTGTTGACCAGAGGCGCCGCCCGCCGCAGTGGGCGGTCCAAAAACTTTTTTCCCGCTAGCGGTTATGCGCGGCTATCAAAAATGGCAGGCAAGATCAAACTGGCGGCGCATGGGCGTCAGTTCCTACGAACCGAACCCATACCCGCCCGGGGCGCCACATCGTTAATGTCCCCCCAACTGGAGCAGGAAACAAAGAGCTTCAATTGGCACTTTGACGCGATCCAGTATTACTGGGTACAGGAATTCTGCGGGTTTTCAAAACGTGTAAATGTTCAATGTGCAGCCCTGTGACCGGAGCGGCAATATTTGTGGCTATCTGGACCGACCAACGCGCTTGCCAGACACAACAAAAGTCCAGAGAGTCAATCCCTTGCCTCCTCAACGCGGCGTTTCCTTGGTCGCCAGGCAAAATTGAATGACCCGCCTGACCACCAATTATAACACGCATCAACAGAGCCTTCCAACTCTGTCGCCGGCCATGCTAGGATTATTGCCAAGCAGGGGGGTTTTAGGCGGTTTGGCGCAAGTTTTTTGTATCAGGCTTTTAGGCGTATTCTCATTTGTTCGCGATGGTGTGGATATGACTCCCAGCGGCCGAAAAGCGATGGCGTTGCTGGCCCTATTGGCAACGGCTCCTGCGGGTCGGCGCAGCCGGAAATGGCTGCAGAACCACCTGTGGAGCGACAAAGGAGAGAGCCAGGGTGCGGCCAGCCTCAGACAGACACTTTACGAAATCCGTTCAAATCTAGACACTTACAGGGAAGTCCTGTTTTCCGACAAGAATATTGTGGCGCTGGATCTGACCCAGACATCCGTTGACATATTGCAGATTTTCGACGTGGGGCAATTCCCTGTGGCGCACCACGCAGAAGTTCCCCAGTTTCTGGAAGGACTGGACGTCGGCGATGAAGTTTTTGAAGAATGGCTGCGCGATCAGCGATTGTACTGGGCCGATTTTTTCGACGACCCACAAATAGATGACGCACAGACAGAAGCTGACGATACCGCGCCGGAAGAAATCTCGCCAAACGAGTATCCGGAATTTGTCAGGTCGCAAAAACTGATTTCACCTGTTTCGAGCCAAATGAAACAGGTGTTCCGGTCTCCTGAGAGCAAAAGAGAACACACTTTTGGTAACGCTATCGCCGTCTTGCCGTTTCTGCGCAAAAATTACGACGATAATTTGGAATATATTTCCGATGGTATCAGCCAGGACTTGCTGGAAGGGCTGGCCCGGCTGAAATGGCTGCCAGTCATTTCTTTCAGTTCCTCATCGTTGTTTCGGGGTCCGCTCCGGGACGTCGTTGCAACAGCGGACCAACTGGGAGCGCGCTATGTAGCAGAAGGAGAAATTAGCTCCATCGGGCTCAAAACCCGAATACGAATAAGACTTACAAACGGGGCTTCAGGCCTGTCTTTGTGGTCGAATGAATACGAACTGGAGGAAACCGGGTTCCATTCCACGGCGCAAAAAATGCTCACCGAAATTGTTGGCATTATTGATGGTAAGATTGATATGGCGGAACAGAACCGATTTATTACGTCCGAAATTTCCAACGACGCTTTTTTTGATCACATATGGCGGGGTCGCTGGTACCTGAACAAACTCACCAAAAAAGATTCACTATTGGCCAAGAAGCACTTCGACGCAGCGCTGGCGATCAAGCCTGAAGAGCCGGAAGTGCTGGTCCAGTTGGCCTATTGGCATCTCTACCGGTCTTGGGTAACCCGAGCTTCGCCCAAAGAAATTGACGAGGGAGTGCGGATTTCGCAACGTGCAATGGCATTGGACCCGACGGATGCGCGTAGCTATTTTCTCGCAGGCATGGCCGAAGCCTGGAAGTCGAACCTAGAGCCGGCCGAGGAGCTTCTGACGCGGTCAATTGAATTAAATCCAAGCCTTTCAATGGGATATCTTCAGCTTGGTTCGGTTCGATATCTCAAAGGCGAACCTCAAACAGCGATCGACCCGATTGAAACAGCGATCAGGCTCAGTCCCAATGATCGCCTGATCTCCGATTTTTTTGGCGAACTGGCGATGGCTCATCTGATGTCGGGAAACTACACAGAAGCGGCAAAACAGGCAACGCACGCAATCTGGCTGAAGCCCGGATACTGGTATGCCCATGTCATCCGAATTTTTGCCTACACGAAACTGGGCGACGACATCAGACGCAACAAAGCCGCAAGAGCTCTGGTGCTTACGGGGCGGGGATGGTCGCTCGAGCAATTTAGCTGGCTTCCATTCAGCGACCGCGAATGGGTTAAAGAACTGCACGTAACCACGATTTCTGCTTTGGAAAGGATTTAGTGGACAATCATTAATTTGAACCGGGGGACATTATGACAAGTAGCAAATATTTTGAAAAAACCACGCCAGAGATACTCGGCAAGGCGCAAAACGATCCACAGGAGTTCAGCGTTGACAGGTTGAAAGACAGCCTGTCTACGCGGATTAAATCCAGCCTCTTTCGCGGCCTTGTTCCAGTCGGGTTCCGGCTGGCCAGAATTCTTGCACGCATCAATTTGAGTTTCGCTGTCCTGAATCTAATTGGCATCAAATGGATCATCCGGGCGGTGGATATTCAGGAAATTCTGGAGAAGCCGGATATTTTTAAAGTCCCTTTTGGGCCGGAGATGACAGCACTGGCCGGTGGCGTCAACTTTGCGCTGGGCGATGATGGTGACGAGCACGCCCGTCAGCGGGAGGTCATGGAACGCATCTTTCGTGACGAAGACCTTCCGCTGATTGCCGAAAACGTAGCTTTTGTCGCCAAAGGACTTCTGAAAGACGCGGGTGGAGAAATTGATGCGCTGGAAGATTATCTGGTGCCGATACTCACCCTCGCATGCCTGCGCTATTTTGGTATCAAATCAGACGATCCCAAATCTTTTGCGCATTGGAACCTCGCAGTCAGTCTTCTTATTTTTGCTGACCCAACGGGCAATGAAGAAACCCGTAATACAGCATTTGCGGCGGCAGAAAATCTATGCTCGGAGATTGATACCTCAATCAAATGTCGTGCGTCAGAAGATCGAACTCTGCTTGGCCGGGTTCTGCAATTGCGAGAGTCGCAAGAAAGCCTGCAAGACGGAACTCTGCTCTCGGATTTCCTGGCCAACGAACGCATCCGCTCCATGTTTGTCGGCATGATTAGTGGCAACACCCCAACCCTTCTGATTTCTGCGGGCAATGCGCTGGAGGTTCTGCTGCGCCGCCATCCCTCGGCGATGCAAAAACTGCGGGAAGCAGCCCTCCTGGGTCAGGAAGGAAAGCAAACCGTAACCAACATCGTCATGGAAGCCGCCAGATTTCAACCGGCTGTGTTTCCCGGCCAATTCCGACATGTGACCGAAAATGCGGTGCTTGAGGGCGAGAGAACGTCCAATTACAAATTCAAGCAGGGCGACATCGTCTGTGTTGCGACAACTTCAGCCGTCTTGGACAGAAGGGCGCGGAAAAAACCGTATGCGTTCCGCCCCGGATGGCCTGCGGAGCCCGATTTCATGTTTGGTCACGGTATCCACAATTGCATCGGCAAAAACCTTGCGATCGAGATTATGACAACTGCATTTCAGGAACTTTTTCGTCAGCCTGACATCCGGCCAAAACACAAACTGACCTGGATAAAACGGCTGGGTGCATTTCCATACAACGTCAAAATGAACTACCAACCGGCGCTTCCATCGGATCGCCAAACCATGATGACCATTGGTATCCCGATGGCTGCCGGACAGGTTTCTGAGTTGAGAAATCTGCTCGAAACTGAATTTGAGAACCCGGCAGTGAAGCCTCTGAACAGAGCCCTAACTGCGACAAAGCTGGTTCACAACATGTCGATGTTCGTCGCGGAGCTCACCTATCGGAACAAGCCAAAGCCGATGTTGATCGTTGAGATCAATGCCGATGGCCAGGTGCAAGAAATTCTGGAAGCGATCGAAAATGCCGCTGGCGACCTTCTGGAACCGGTTCTGGCAATGTCCGGTAAGCCGCGCGATGTCTCAACCGCCGGTTACCTGTCGGAACACATTGCACAGTTGCAGACCTATCCCTGGGGCGGGATCGGCTTGATGTTTAACGGCATTGGCGAATTCTCGGTTGAGCAAATTCGGGAGGAAAAGGAGCTCTTCAGTCTGGCCAGCGAAATTGTCGAAGAATATCTGCCAAACTTGCAGTCCCACGGAAACGTCGCGAAACACATGGTCGAGGAAATCCGCGAATATCTGGAATGTGACCCTAAATTCTCCCAGCAGATTGTGAAACTCCAAGAACGCGGCCAGAACCAAGCGGCGCAATTGGTCCAAAGCAGGCTGGATCGCGGCAAGGAACTACGGCATCTGCTCTACAGGCCCTCATCAAAGACGGTCGCGTTTGCTGACTATAAAGACGTGACCTTCCATCAGGCAGTGCGCTCCTATGTCTTTTCGCCTGGAGCCCTGTTTTTTTACGCGATGACTCTGATTTTGGTTAGCATTCTCGCGTATTGGCTTGGAGATTTCGAACCCAGAGGCGTTCAAAACAGCACCTGGCTGTCCCATTTTGTGCAGTGGTTCACAAACCTGATCGTGATTTACGCAATCGCTATTTCAGCGTTCCTCATGATCGCGACTGCTGCGGTATGGCGCTTTCTACATAATGAGGCCAACGATGTTGTTGATGATCGTTATGCCGCCCCGGATCATATCCGTGCAATCGAGGAACAAGAATGCCGACGTGAGTATCTGCAGAACCAGATCAGCGCTGTGAACACGTTGAAGCCGGGTTTCCTGCGCAAACTGGCCCTGGCAGGGGCGTTTCATGCGATCAAGGCGGAAGTACAGCACTGGTTCAGACCGGGATTTGTTGTTGATATCGGCACCATCCGGCACGCCAAATGGTTCCGTCTGCCCAAGACCGATCAGATGATATTTCAGGCCAATTACGACGGCAGCTGGGAATCCTATCTCGAAGATTTTTCCAACAAAGCCTATCAGGGGCAGAATGCCTCCTGGGGCAACTGCGAAGGGTTTCCAAGAACACGCGGGCTTATCCTTAAGGGCGCTCAGGACGGGGATCGATTCAAACGATGGGTCAGAAGACGGCAGGTATTGACCAGTTTCTGGTATTGCCGGTTTCCAGATCTCACAAACACGCAAATTCGCCTTAACGCGCTGATACGCGATGGATTGGCGCGGGTAAAAACCGAAAGTGAAGCCCGCGAATGGCTGAGCTACTTAGGCTCACGTCCCCGCCCAAGCGAGAGCCTCGAATCCGAAGAGGTTCAAAGCCTGATTTTCCGCGGATTCAAGCGCAAAAAAAACTCAGCCTGCGTCGCGCTGCACTTTCCGGGCGGCAACGAGAAATTAGCAGGGCGCAAGAGGTTTCTTAAAGAACTCATGGCTGAATCGGCCGGAAAACCAAAACTGGCTTTTGGAGACACCGGCCACAAAGGAAGCATATTCTTCGTTGGGTTGTCAGCTGACGGCATGGTCAAGCTCGGCTTGCCGGACGACGATGCAAACGACGGGTTACGGAGTTTCCCTCCGGCGTTCGTTCAAGGCATGGGCGGCCGTTCGGCGATATTGGGTGATTTTCACAAAAACACCCATTCGCAGTGGGATTGGGCTGACAAATGGCCAGGCGGGTCGGGAAACAAAACAACAGATATGATTGTCGTCGTGATGGCATCCAGCAAGCCGAACGTGACAATTGCAATAAAGAAAATTCAGGACTGTTGGGAGGATGGAGTAGTCGAAAAACTCAAGCGAATTGATAGCGATCTTCTGACTACAACTGATAAAGATGCCAAGGATACACCAGCCATTTCCGACAAAGAGCCGTTCGGCTTTCGCGATGGTATTTCCCAACCCGTAATCAAGGGCACGCACCGTCATGCCCTCAGCAACCGGACCCGAGATTGCCTTGAGCCCGGAGAGTTCATTTTGGGCTATCCCGACAACAAGCTGAACTTCCCGCCCTCACCTTTTGTGTTTCAGCGCCGAGACAGCAAGAGAGAATTGCCTGACGACCCGGAAAATCTGGCGGATAATTTCGCGAATTTCTCAGAGTCGCGCTCGCGCCAGAAGGATCTTGGTCGAAACGGCAGTTATATGGTTATTCGCCAGTTGGAACAGGACACCCAAGCGTTTTGGCAGCAAGCCGAAGAATTGGCCGACAGGGTTCGCGTAGCTCAGGACAACGAGGATATTGATGCTGAGTGGATCGCCGCACGAATGGTCGGTCGCTGGAAATCCGGCCACCCATTGGTGCGGTTCCCGACAAAGGCGTCTATTAAAAGCGAACAGGGCGAGAAGGCAAACGGATTTCTCTTTGGCCGCGATGATGCGCCAGGATTTCGCTGTCCGCATGGCGCACATATCCGACGGAGCAATCCGCGAGACTCTTTTGCACCAGACTCCAAGGCGCAGATTGAAATTTCCAACCGCCACCGAATTTTACGGCGGGGTCGGCCCTACAAGGAAATGTTGGGCCGCAAAGTAAAGCAGGGCCTTCTGTTTCTGTGTTTCAACTCAAATATCGAACGGCAGTTTGAGTTTGTTCAGCAGACCTGGAGCAGTTCAGAGAGTTTCCACGGTCTGCGCGGAGAAACTGATCCATTGCTTCACCCCGGTTCGGGAACCGACTTTACCATTCCAACACCGAACGGCCCGATCAAACTGAAAAAAGTCCAGGGCCACGTGAGTTTGAAAGGTGGTGGGTACTTCTTCCTCCCGGGACGGTCCGCGCTGGAGTATTTTGTCAGCTAAGTAAGGTTTGGCCTTTCTAAATCAGCTAGCGCCCGATCTCGGCCGGGCTTGTGGGCCGACGCGCTCGCACCCCATGGGAGGAAGAGTGCGCCGCTCGGCAAAACAATGTTCGACCAACAGGACAAAAACGGTTTGGTACAGAGCCAGTGGTAAAATGCCGGAGCATCTTTGTACGGCAAGGAGGGAATGTGTTTGCTGACGTGCCGTTGTTTGCCCAGCAATGCCCGAGCCTTCATGGCCGCTTGCAGATCAACGTCCAATCCTAGTGCCGCCGCATGCTTCAGGGTATGGTTTACCCGATTGAGAGCTTTGCGAGCCGCTTCTGGTTGGTTTGCCAGATCAGTTCCAAAACACGCTTGATTTCTAGCTGATCAATTTCCTCAACAGCTGTTTGCCGAGTTTCGGTAAAATGTGAACATTCAATGGCGACAGCCAGCGCCCAGCTTTTCCATCGCCTTTCAGTTCTGCCTGACGAGCTTTAATGCACCCAGCAACAGCTTCAGCGAAGGAAATGCGGTTGGGGCGTTGTCGTTGCGTCTGCCGATGATCTATTGGGTCTATGCCGTCTCGCATCTGCTTTCGCGCAGCAGCGGCGCGTTCCCTTGCTTCGGAGATAGGAACGTCCGGCCATGGTCCAAGCCCCATTTCGCGGCGTTTGCCATCATGAGATAATCGCAGCACCCACTTGCCAGAACTCTTGGTACGTTTGATAATCCACAAGCCTTGTCCGTCGGCATATTTGCCTGCGCCCAAGTTCTTGGGTTTCATCTGATTGAGCATGTTATAGATCATCAGTCCACCTTTCGTAGTTCCCCCGTTTGGTCCACTCTGAGGCCAGCGAAAGCATGTTCAGCTATGTTTTCGCTGAATTGTCACATCTGCAAATTGCTGTTTTAAAACACATATTTGTTTCCCCATGTTCCGCTATGAATAACTTGGTCGGTGCCGCGTTGGCGGCACAAGTAAATCCAAATAATTACAGCGAGTTAAGAGTGTCTTGTCGATAATCTAGTCGACGATAGCGCCCTGTATTTCACCATGGGGGACACATGGGAATAAAATTACTCGATTGTCGTGCGAACCCGGCACAGTTTTAAAGCTTGTTGAATAAGCTACGGCCGCTGGATAGGGAGTTGCTCTACGGAGGTCCGGAGCTTGAGCAAGGCGATGATATGTGAGGGGTATTGTGTTGGTGGCGTTGAGAACCTGGGCTTTTGATTTCGTCAATGACCGCAATGCGGGCAGAGCTGCCGTTCGCCAGATTACCCGGGCAACCGACTTCTGCCTCCGAGCGGGCATTGGGTCAAACGTCTAATCTCGCGCGGTCTGCCATAGTGCTTCTCATTCTTGCGCTCCCATATTGCCCAGGCGGGGCCCGATCTGACGCCGCCTGCCCTTCTCCAACTGAGAATTGTCTGATAGTTTGAATGAGTCATTCCGAATCGATACCCCCGAACCGGCAAGGGAACCAAGAGGTTTCCCTCCTTTGCCAGCGGCCCGAGCGGCCGTTTTTTAACTGTGGGCGATCACTGTAGTAAGGAAATAATGATGAAGGCTGTCATGTTGGCCGCTGGGATCGGCGCTCGGCTGGGTTCAGCGGTCACCGAACACGCACCGAAGGTATTGCTCCGGTTTGGCGGCAAGTCGTTGCTTCAACGACATGTCGAGATTCTCAAGCGGCATGGCATCGAGGAACTGGTGCTCGGCGTCGGCTATCATCAAGATGAAATTGAACAGGAGATTGCCGATCTATGCGCGGAGGGCTTTGTGCGCACCGTGTTCAATGAGGATTACGAGCAAGGCAACATCGTCACCTTGTGGACCCTGCGCGACGAGTTGTGCTGTGGCGGACCGGTGTTGCTCATGGACGCTGACGTTCTCTACGACGAGGGTCTCTTACGGCGTCTCGTCATCTCCCGGCACCAGAACTGTCTGCTCCTTGATCGCGCTTTCACGCCGGGCGACGAGCCGGTCAAGCTGTGTATCCGGGATGGCGAGATTGTCGAGTTCCGCAAGTGGCTGAGCGCCGAGTTCGATTTCTGCGGGGAATCGGTGGGACTGTTCAAGCTGTCGGCGTCTGTGGCCGAGAAGATTATCGCCCAGACCAAACTCTACCTCATGCAAGGCCGCCGGCAGGAACCGTACGAGGAGGCGATCCGCGACGTGCTGCTGACATCGCAGCGCGGCACATTCTCTTTCGAGGACATCACCGGTATGCCGTGGATCGAAATCGATTTCGCCGCCGATGTCGAGCGCGCCACCAGCGAGATCCTACCACGTATTCTGGCGGCGGAGGGTAGTGCGGGCGCAACGATGAGGCCTGTTGGCGGCCCTGATCGAGTTTTGGAACAGGGTGTATGACGGGCATCGGGGCGATCGGAACCAGCCCGGCAATTTCGGCGTTGATCGCCGCCGCGCTCTATATTGCGACCTATCTGTCGTTCCTTCGTCTCTTGAGATATCCGCGAAACTGGGTTCGTCTGCCGTTGCCGGCGTCGCTCGCAACGGCGGGGCTGGCGGTCATCATGGTGGCCCAGGTATCGGTATCGCCGGATGGCCTTGACCTGACGGCGCTCGTGGTGTCGACCGGTTTCGTTGCGGTACTGTTTGGCTTGATCGCCGCTCCCGCCATCGACTTCCGGCCGGGCATCCCGCCTGCGATCGGATTCCTTGCAAAACACGGGGATTACACGGGACTTTGCATGCTGGGACCAGCACTGGCCGCCGGCTACGTCGTGCCCAATGTCAAGCTCCAAGGTGTGCTGGCTGTCGCTCTGGCACTCGAAATGGCGTGGTTTCTGCGGCATAGATGGACTGGCGGGCGTCAGCTATATCCCCTTGGCGATCATGACTTGCTGGTCCTGAAGACGCAAGCGAAAGGAGACCTCGAAGGCTTTGTCAGGCGGCATGGCATTCGGGAACTCGTGCTGTCCGACGGTGCCGTCGGCTGGCTCGGCTGCAGCAAAGAGACTCAGCCTTGCCCATTCAACTTTTACATTGAGCGCCTCGGCCTCAATACAGCGCCGTGCTGCCGAGAGCACATGAAGAACCTTTGTTATTACGTTGTCTTCTGCCTTAAGGACATGGGGGCCGTCCACTGGATTGACGGTGGCTCCCTGCTGGGAGCAGTGCGCGAGGGCGGCAAGCTGCTCGCGTGGGAAGACGACGTCGACATCTCGGTTTTGCTCGACGGTGATACAACCTGGGAGTCGCTCGTCACCGGGTTCGCGGCGCGCGGTGCACAGGATGGCTATTTTATCGATGTCTTCAAGAAAAAGAGATTCATCACGATCTCCTATGATCCGCCGGGATCCTGGCCGTTCCGTTGGGAGCGCAACCGCATGCGCGGCGAGATCCGGCTTGACCTCATCGCCTTCCGCCCGGCGATGAGCCACGGCCAGCCGGTGCTCGAAAGAGGATTGCTGAAGGGCGCCATGCCGTTGACCGAGAGCGGCGGCTACGGCGTTCCACGCGAGATCGTGCTTCCAACCGCGACGATCAACTTTCTGGGTAGCAACATCGCCTGCCCGAACGAACCCAAAACGTATCTGCGTGCCCTCTACGGCGATTTCGAAGAGGTTGAATATACTTACGTCGACGCAGCAGCGGCCGAAACCCGGCGGCAGGTTGACGTGGAGGGTAAAGCGTAGATGCAACTGCCACTGGATGGCTGACCAGGGCCGGTCATCAACGGGTAATTACGGAAACATGGAAAACCGTTTGGCATAATCAAACTTCTCACGTCACCTTGGTTTTTGTCGGCCCCAGCTTCGGCCCAGGAGTCCAGCACCCGAACGCATGAGAAACCGCCAGATCCTGGATGTCCGGTGATGGTACAGTGTCCCAACTAAGACGGCCCCTAGTGAACTGTCTGTGTATTAACGCCCTGTGCCTCAATCCGTTGCTGAGCTGATCCCATACCCGAAATACAATTCAAGTTTGCCTCAGGCGTGGCCTTTAGAGAGACATTTTGGGAATATTCGCCAAAATGCACCAACGGTTCTTCACAATAATAGCAATCAGATTGAAGCACGAACAAGAAAGGTCATCGACTTCATCGGACACGAATACTCTCGCCATTCCTTGGAGTCTTTAGATCCAACCTGGGGCGCGTTGGGTCAAATGATCCTGTTACCCAGCCTTCCGCAACCATGACTTCAAAAGGTTGAAAAGCATGCCCCACCATCTGTCGCAGTGGTATTCCCTGACTGTTCTTTTTAAAAAACGCAGTCAATTGGCCTAGTATTTCGGAAATATCGGAATGCCGCAGCAGTATTTGAATAAGCAGTTCATTTAGACCAGTTACGGGCAATCTGTTGCCATCTCTGGAATAGCATTTGCAGGAAGTGATGCGCCCATCCTGAAAAATTGGCAAATTTGTTTCCTCGGCCTCAACAAGATTGAGTTTGAAAGAATTGTACCGGTTAAGTTGCCATCCCAACTGACCGTCCAAAAAAAGCCCAGTTACTTGCTTGATAGCAGAAATGTCCAATCCGCCAATACCGACCTGACCCGCAAATTCATCGACAAATCCACCGGTTCCCAACCACTGAAACGCTGCTTCCGGGGTAAGTTTCAAACCTGCGTCCTGGGCGATTTTAGCAGTGTGGTTCTGAAGATCCGTGAACTGGCCATTAGCGGCATACCAAAAATCGGCAAACCGAATATGTTGGGTTATGCGTTGCTTCTGGGTGTTCTCATAATTGCTCTTGAGCCAATTGGGGCTGTGCTCACCGCGCTCAAGTTCCAAAATGATATAGGCCAATTCCCGGGCGCCGCATTGGGTCAATGTCATACCGGCAGCAAGAATTGGATCGGCGAAACCTGCGGATTCTCCGGCAAGAAACCAATTTTCACCGGTCAGTTTGTCGGCAAGAAACGACCAGTCTTTCGTTGCCTGCAATTGGCCTTCTCGCGTCGCATTCTTTGTCAGAGACTGGATGAGTTCATCTTGTGGAAGTGCCTCAAGATAAAGTTGCTTGGTCGTTTTGCCGGAGTTTTTGTAATGCTCCGCGGGGCAGATGAATCCAATAGACGTGCGCGTTGGAGATAATGGGATGAACCAGATCCAGCCCGTTGCAATGCTCATGATCTGGACCATGGTGCCGCCGACACCGATCTCGGTGGCCCATTCGGCATTCTCCCAATAATCCCACACCGCGATATTTTGTAACTTTGCCGGTTCCGTGATGTTTACGCCCATCGCTTTGCGCAAAATCCCGCCGCCGCCAGAGGCATCGACATAATGGCGTGCGTGCACCCTGTTGCCATCGGCCAAGGTGAGATGTTCAACCCGGTCGCCATCTTTCGCCACCTGCTTAACGGCAGTTCCCTGATGCACAATGCAGCCCAATTCCGCTGCATGGTCGAGGAGGATCTTATCATACTTGGCGCGGTCGACCTGAAACGCGGTCTGCAGTCGTTGGCCCTGATATTTTGCCGGACGGGGCTCGTCGCGAAATTTGTGTTGCGGTACAAAATAGAAATCCCACAATCCAGGGCTTGCCCCCCACCGATATGTGGCCCCAACTTTGATCGGAAATCCGGCTGCTTCAACTTTTCCCCAGCATCCCATTTCGTCGAGAATGCTACTGATTGGCGGCAATTGGCTTTCGCCAACATGTTCGCGGGGAAAAGTTTCGCGTTCAAATATTGCGACTTCAAGATTGGGCGAATATTTTTTCAGCAAGCTACCGGCAGTGCTGCCGGCCGGTCCGCCTCCGATAATTGCTACATCGTACATTCTGACTACTGTGTCCAAATAGGAATTTAATTATAGCTTCCGTGGCATGAGGCCTGAAATCTCAATCAGCAATTATACAGTATGGTCTACCTCAGCAATCCCCTCGTCTGGTCCTTCGCCGAATTGCTCTACCATGTTGGTTTGGAGGCAAACAAATTATTACGCGTAATCCAATTTGAAAACAGTCAGAACAGAGTCGTCCGTAGAATTATTCTTCTTTCACAAGGCGGCTCAGTAAGTGAAGGCCTATCTGTCCCGCTTTCGCACACGCGACAGCCGTGTCAGCATCGGTACGAGCCAACGTGCGGCGTTCCGCATAAACGGACCCATTGATTGGTGATATACATGTGATGGACATTGTCTAAGCCCTTTCAAAACCACGTGCGATTTCCCAATCGGTCACAACGCGGTCGAATTCTTCTTGTTCCCATTCGGCGCAGCGCGTGTAGTGTTCGATCACGTCGTCCCCCAATGCTTCACGCAGGAATGCAGAATTGCGCAGTGCTTCAGTGGCAGACCGCAAAGTTTGCGGGATATCAGCTGCTTTTGCATCTTCATAGACATCGCCTGTGGTCGGCGCAGGAAGAACCATTTTTTCCTCGATCCCCTTGATACCGGCAGCGAGCATAACCGCCTGTGCCAGATAAGGGTTCAAGTCAGATCCGCCGATGCGGCACTCAACCCGCACACTTTTTGTGCCATCTCCGCATAGCCGGAACCCGGCGGTGCGGTTGTCCACCGACCAAACGGTTTTGGTAGGCGCAAAGGTGCCTTTGGAAAACCGCTTGTAGCTGTTGATGTAAGGGGCCAGGAAAAATGTATAGTCTGGCGCAAAGGCGATCAGCCCGGCCATGTAGTGCTTCATAAGGTCGGACATGCCCAGTTCGGCATCTGCATCATAGAATGCAGGTTTGCTATCTTTCCAAAGTGATTGATGCACGTGGGATGAACTGCCGACCTTCGTATGGTCCCATTTAGGTAAGAAAGTTGCGGCATGGCCCTTTTGCCAGGCAATTTCCTTGATAGCCTGCTTGGCGATCGTATGATGATCAGCACAATCAAGCGCGGCCGCATAGCGAATGTTCAGCTCTTCTTGGCCGGTCTCTGCCTCACCTTTTGAGTTCTCAATGGGCAGACCTGCAGCAAATAGTTGATTGCGGATCGGGCGCATCACGTGTTCTTCTTTGGTGGTCTGCAGGATATGATAGTCTTCGTTGTAGCCACTGATGGGCGTCAGATCACGAAAACCGCCTTTGCGGATATCATCAAAACTTTTTTCGAACAGAAAGAATTCCAGTTCGGTTGCCATCATGGCTTCAAAACCTAACTCTTTCAGCCGTGCAATTTGTTTTTTCAGGATCGTGCGGGGGGAATGGGGAACGGGTTTGTGGTTGTGGTGATCCAACACATCGCACAGCACCATAGCTGTACCTTCCAGCCAGGGAACCAAGCGAATGGTCGACAAGTCGGGCTTCATCACATAATCGCCATACCCGGTTTCCCAACTGGTCGAGGCATAGCCATCAGGTGTTGCCATTTCCAGATCGGTTGCCAGCAAGTAGTTACAGAAATGGGATTCATCGAACGAGGTTTCCACGAAATTAACCGCGTGAAAACGTTTGCCCAGCAAGCGGCCCTGCATATCGACCAAACAGGCCAGAACGGTATCAATTGTGCCGTCCGCAACCTGGGATTTCAGATCATCAAAGCTTAAGTTGCGAGACATTTCGGGTGCTTTCGGAATGAGATCCGGGGGCAGCACACGCCGCCCTCGGATGTTGGTTTAACCGTAACGGTAAGGGCGGCCAGCCTTCACCATATCAGCGTTGTATTTCTTGAAAATATCAACGACACGACGTTTGGTTTCAGATTCGGCGGCAATCTCTTCCCAGAATTCAAGCGCGGCACTTTCAACAGCCGCCCATTCTTCATCAGGAATGGTTGTCAACTGCATCTTAGTACCGTTGACACGCAAGTTGGCTTCGCCACCCCAATACCACCACTGGCGATAGTAATGTGATTGATCACAACACACCCGGAAAAGTGTTTGTAAATCTTCCGGCAATTCGTTCCAGCGATCCATGTTGGCAAAGAACGATCCGGCCCATGCGCCCGAGATGTTGTTTGTCAGGAAGTAGTTGGTCACATCAGCCCACCCGACTGTGTAATCCTCAGTGATGCCCGACCATGCGATGCCATCAAGTTCGCCCGTTTGAACGGCAACCTCGATATCTTCCCAGGGCAGGTTCACTGGGACCACACCAAACTGGGTCAGGAAGCGGCCAGCGGTCGGGAAAGTGAACACGCGCTTGCCTTTGAGGTCCTCAAGGCTGTTGATCGGGTCTTTGGTTGCAAAGTGACAAGGATCCCAAGCACCAGCGCTGATATGTTTGACGCCAACCTTTGAATATTCCTCGTCCCAGATTTCGTTCAATCCGTATTGGTTGAACAGAACCGGCACATCCAGCGAATAGCGGGATGCGAAGGGGAAATACCCGCCAAAAACCGTCACATCTGTCGGTGACGCCATGGAATCATCGTCAGACTGAACCGCATCAATGGTGCCACGCTGCATCGCCTGAAACAGCTCGCCCGTTGGGACCAACTGATCTGCGAAAAACAGCTCAATCTGCATGCGGTCGCCCCCAATTTTGTTGAACATTTCGATGGCGGGAACGATGACTTCGGCTGCCAATGCAGCACCCGCATAAGTTTGCATCCGCCATTTGATTGTGCTTTGCGCGACCGCCGGTGCGGCGAGCGCTGCCGCTGGTGCGGCGACTGCGGCACCTTGGATAAACTTACGTCGTGTTGTCATGTCTTTCTCCTTAGTTGGTTGATTTGACCGATTAAACTGCGGTTCTTATTAGGATTTGTTGTAAACATAGTCAGGCAGCCAAG
The DNA here is from genome assembly GCA_965237555.1 of Amylibacter sp. Classification (GTDB taxonomy): domain Bacteria; phylum Pseudomonadota; class Alphaproteobacteria; order Rhodobacterales; family Rhodobacteraceae; genus Amylibacter. The sequence continues at coordinate 587,055 of CBDEFU010000001.1, read as the reverse complement.
TGGCGATGTTAGGGAAGATCATCACCAAAATCAGGGCAAGCACCATGACCAGTACGAATGGGGTGATCGAGGCGTAAATATCGCGAATCGAAATCTCGGGTGGAGCCATGGCACGCATCAGGAACAAGTTGTACCCGAAGGGCGGCGTCATATAGGCGATCTGGGTCGTGATTGTGTACAGAATACCGTACCAAATCAGATCAAAACCCAATTCGCCTACCAAAGGCACGTAAAGCGGAGCCACGATCACCAACATTGCGGTGTCATCCAGAAATGTGCCCATCAGGATGAAGCTGAGCTGCATCAAAATCAGGATCATCCAAGGGCTGAAGTTGAGTTTTTCGGTAAAGACACTTTCGATGGCTTTAACTGCCCCCAGCCCATCAAATACCGCCCCAAAGGCAAGCGCCGCAAGAATGATCCACATGAACATACAGGTGATGCCCAGCGTGTTGCGGACCGAATTTTCAAACACTTCCTTGGTCATCCGGCCTTTCAAAACCGCCGCAACGAAAGCCGCCATAGCGCCGATGGCGGAGCTTTCCACAAGCGATGTCCAACCGTTGACAAAGGGCACCATCATGACGGCGAAAATAGCAATCGGCAAAAGCCCGGCTTGCAGAAGGCGCAACTTTTCCGCCCTTGGAATGTCACGTTCGCTTGCCGGTAAAACCGGGCCAAGCACCGGGTTAATCCAGCAGCGGATGACGATATAGGCGATGAAAAGCGAGGCCATCATCAGCCCCGGAAGAACACCAGCCAGCCACAGTTGGCCAACCGGCTGGCGTGCGATCATCGCATATAGGACAAGGACCACGGACGGGGGTACAAGTATGCCCAGGGAGGATCCGGCCTGAATAACGCCGGTGACCATACGTTTGTCGTAGCCGCGTTTCAGCAGTTCGGGCAGCGCAATCGTCGATCCAATCGCCATGCCCGCAACCGACAGGCCGTTCATCGCCGATATCAGCACCATCAGGCCGATGGTCCCTATCGCCAGACCGCCCCTGAGACCGCCCATCCAAACATGAAACATCTTGTAGAGATCATCGGCGATTTTGGATTCTGACAGCACGTACCCCATGAAGATGAACATCGGCAGCGTCAGCAAAGGATACCATTTCATCAGCTTCATTGCCGCCGAAAAACCGATATCAAAGCCGCCCTTATCCCCCCACAGCAGGAGCGCCGCTACAACGGCAACAAAGCCAATGGCACCAAAGACCCGCTGCCCGGTCAGGAGCATCAGCATCATTGATGAAAACATCAGGGTGGCGATCATTTCATAGGACATCAGATCGCCTCGCCGTTGAGCCGCAGCACGTCTTTCAACAACTCGGATATACATTGCAGGAGCATCAGGAACATCAGGAACATCCCCAACACCATCATCGCCTTGACCGGCCAGATATACGGGCGCCATGCTGTGGAAGATCTCTCCATTCGGCCGATTTCCTCGGATCCGGTCAGCAGACCGCCAAAGTATGAAAACGGTTCTGTGCCCCAATATCCAAGCGAATAAGCTGTCGAGCTGACGGCTCCGTACAGCAGAACACACAGGTAAAAGATCAGGAACAGAACGGTCATCAGATCGAACCAGGCCTTTTTCCGTGTCGACCATGTGCCGTAGAACAAATCCATCCGCACATTTGATCCGAGTTGGATCGAATAAGGGCCACCCAGTATGTAATAGGCGACCATCGTAAATTGCGCCATTTCCAGCGTCCAAAGCGATGGCAGGAAGAAGGTTTTGCTGATGGACGACCACAATAAAATTCCCATCAGGACAAAGATGCCGTACATCATGATCCGCCCGACGCGGAAGTTCACAGCCTCCACCGCGCGAATGTATCCATACATCAAGCCACGCATTGAACTGCCCCCTTGGCATGTTTCTGGGACCACGCATCCGCCAGCCAGATCGCTATCATATCGGCCATGGCACTTTGCTGGGCCTCGGTCCGGATCAGATCATTGCGCAATTCGAGCATGACATTCAGATGTTTGTTTGGAATGGCATGTTCTTTCAATGTGTGGGTTACACCATGTTCCGGCCCATAGGGCTGGTTTCGCTGAACATTTGCCGCTGTATGGCGGGCAGAAATTCGCAACATGGCATCCGCAAAGCGCACATCAATATCGTGCAACACTCCAATTTCAACCGCTCTGGCCTCGCCATGATAGACCGGTGTGAAACTGTGGATCGTGACGATGACCGGTTTATTGGTGTTTGCAACCTGATCTGCCACTGCAATACAAAACGGATCATAATATGCTCTCTTACGCTCTGCACGTTCTGCAGCACTTATATCCACGTTGCCAGGAACATCGATAACTTCGCTACGGGCAGGCATTGCGTCTTCAGATTCCGGTGGACGGTTGCAATCATACACGAGGCGCGAAACAGCTCCAGCAATCAAAGCAGCATCCAGCTTTTCAGATAAACGGCGCGCAACGGCCATGGCACCGGGGTCCCAGGTCGCATGGCTTTTGCTGTCTTCTTTCGAAAGGCCGAGATTGTGAAAGGAAGCAGGAATGAAAAAAGCGGCGTGTTCGCAAACCAGTACAACAGATGACGAGGCCTCTGGGTTTACGATTTGCACGCGATCTAGCAATACTTCACTGCCTGGTTGTGTCATTTCACCTCCGCTGGAGAACAAAATGCTTGCGAGAGGTAGATTCTGTCAACAAAATTTTGTAATATTTTTAACAGAGCTGATTTATCTGTTATTTTTTCTATCAAAACGAGGATGGAAAGCTTGCCGGAAGTGAAACTCACGATTTCGGATCGAATACAGCGGAAACTTGATGTTCTGACCCGCGCCGAACGACAGCTGGCCCATTCGATCCTGGAGAATTATCCCGCCTCCGGACTAGGCCCGCTCACGACATTAGCCAAGGGCGCAAATGTGTCAGTGCCAACCGTTGCACGCATGGTCCAGAAGCTCGGCTTTAAGGGATATCCAGAGTTTCAGACAGAACTGCGCGAAGAGCTGAAAGCGAAAGTTAAAAACCCAATCGCAAAGCACGACACATGGGCTGAAGGTGCGCCTTCAGAGCACATGCTGAACAGGTTTACCGACGCCGTTATCGACAATATCAGACACACGCTGGGACAAATTGAACCCGAATTATTCGATAAGGCCTGTAGATTGGTCGCCAACACAGATGGCCACCTTTACATCGTGGGAGGGCGCATAACCCATACGCTCGCCGAGTACCTGTTCTTGCACATGCAGGCAATTCGGCCAAAAATCACCCACATCCAATCCACATCAAATGCCTGGCCACATTACCTTTTGGACGTAAAAAAAGGCGACGTATTTATCATATTTGACGTGCGTCGCTATGAAAATAACACATTGAAACTGGCTGAAATTGCACATGAGAAGGGCGCCAAACTCATATTATTTACAGACCAATGGCGCTCTCCCGTACACCATTTGGCTGATATTAGTCTGAGCAATCGGATTGTTGTCCCTTCCGCATGGGACTCTGCGGTTACGACGCTTCTTCTTGTGGAAACAATGATCGCATCTGTTCAGAATTTGAATTGGGGCGACACGAAAGATCGGATGGAGGAATTAGAAGACATGTTCGATCAGACGAAGCTGTTTCGGAAGTTCACTTAGAGCCAATGCATCCATATGCCCAGCTGGTCATAGGCAGGGTCTCCGGCAAAGCGGTCCTTGGCTACGCCGCAGAATGCGGTAATGTCTAACGTCACCGCCGATGGGTCCAATTAGCGTTATTTGATAAGAGAGTGTCCTTGGCTCATCTTAATCACTGAGGAGCAGGCGTATGATTGAAAGCGTATGCGTTTAGGCAGGCTTCTCGCCCCCCCAACTCATCAATGCGCCGTTTTTGATCTGAAAAGCAGCGCGCGTTTACTTCTTCGGGATCACAGATTTCGCGAAGACGATGCTCACCGTCCTGCAGCGCGGTAAGAATGGTGAGATCGTTAACGCTGTCGATCGCAAGATCTCGCAATTCCTGTGGGTCTTCGTCAAGATTGAACAACTGCGGTGGTTGCCCCGCGTAGAATATGTATTTCCAATTCTCCCAACGGATCATGAACGCCCCTGTGCTCGAGCCGCCATCATGATACTCACTCAATATCGTGCGGTCCGGATCGTTGGGAGCATTCGCCAGCTCGCGTAGCGATAGTCCGGGCAGCGCTAGGCTTTGTGTATCAGGGACAACACCCGTCACATCCACAGCTGTTGTGGCTAAATCTATGAGAGATGCACCTGTGCTAACAACACGGCCTGCGGGTATGCCAGGCCCTGCGGCAATCATTGGCACTCCGGCAGATTGCTCATACATAACCTGTTTGGTCCAGAATCCTTGGTCCCCTAGCATTTCTCCATGATCGGAAACATAGACGACAACCGTATTTTCGGCCTGGCCGCTTTTCGCCAACGCTTCAAGAACTTTCCCAAAGCAATCGTCCATAAAGCTCGTCAGCCCATAGTAGGCGGCCTTTGCTTCGCGCATTTTCGGTTCATCAAAGTAACGAGCATAGTCAAAAAACTTACTAATGTTCTTAAGTTCGGGGTGATTAGGGCGCAAACTTTCTCGATACCCAACCGGCAGGTCGATATGTTCCGGGTTATACAAAGAGTAGTATTCTTCAGGGCATCTCAGTGGGTAGTGCGGACTGACCAAAGACACAAACGCAGACCAAGGTCTCGTTTTGCGGTCTGGAGATTTCAGCCATGTCTGTGCGGAACTTGTGATGCACAAATCGTACTCTGTATAGCTGCTGGAACCGACCCCGACGTCATTCGCCAATTCAGAGGCCGCTGTGTATTCAGGCGTATCTTCGCGCAACAGCCCGATCGTCCATCCGACGCCCCCTACCACATGCATGGGCAGCAACTCTTCGGAGAAGCCATTATCGTCTTGGTCAGAGCGAAAGTGCAATTTTCCAATTGACGTTACAGGAACATTCTGATCGCGCAGCAGCCTCATCCAGCTGCGAATTCGGCCATCATATGGTGTGGCGCTGTCCCAATAGCCGGTCTGATGGACATAAGCTCCGCAGGCAATGCTTGCTCTGGTTGGCACGCACATTGGAGACGGAGTATAGGCGTTGGTAAATAGTGCACCCCGCGCAGCGAGGGCATCCAGGTTTGGAGTTCTTACTATCGGGTGCCCTGCACAACTCATCGCATCTTTACGGTGCTCGTCTGAGATGAGAACCAGGAAGTTTGGTGCCGGTGATTCATCTTTCATCGTAATTCCCGATATTCCGGCACTTCCTCATCCGAGACTGCTCTGAATGCTTTCAAATGTTTGGCAGCAAAACTAAGGAAGTAAGCCCGTTGTTGAGCGGTTTATTCGGGCACAATAACCGGGACAATGTCAATTGAGCTATTTCTTTCCAGCAGTATCCGTGACTTGCTGAGGATACTATTCCTCTGAGAAAACGATGTCTCGGGTTCCTTCGAAATGAATGAACAAGATACAGTCCTCAGGGCCGGCGCAGCCGTCGATGTGCCACTCTTCTTTAGGCTGCATGAAATGAGATCCTACCGGTATCTCTATGACGCTATCATCGGCAAGGGTTTTCACCCAAATTCCCTGGAGAGTCACACCCTGATAGTCTTCATTGTGTAGGTGCTCGCGGCCCTTATAACCTGCTGAATTTTTCAGAAGGAAGGCCGATTCGCCTTCCGGACCTCCCCAAAGCATCACAATCTTTACCGGCCCCCTTTCTACCCAATCTAGGTTCTCCAAGTCCGTGCCTGCCGATGCAGTGCTCATCGTGCCGAAAAAACCAGCCAAAGCTAGAACGGCCGCCATCTTGGTTTGGGTTGAAATCATAGATTTTCTCATGTCCTAAATCCTTATGAAATGGACCGCCAATTTCTGCGTTCCATCTGTTTCTCCGGTGGAATTCGCCGTAACTTACGTACCCGTGAAGAAACATCAATTGTAAGAAATCGAACAACGTGTACTGTAAATAATACAGTATCGATATTCTAGGAGACCCCTCGATGCAGGCAATTGATTGGGAAATGATGCCATATTTCTTGGCCGTTGCACGCGGCGGCAGCCTGCGTGCAGGGGCTGATCTGCTCGGCGCAAACCATGGCACCGTTGACCGGCATATCAAATCACTCGAGGCGTCCTACGGGGTTCAATTGTTTCAGCGAACCAAGATTGGTCTGCAGCTCACTGCGGCTGGTGAGACGCTTGTTCCACTTGCGGAAGACGCCGAGCAAGTATTTCTGAATGCCCGCCGCCGCGTGGAAGGCCTCGATCGGACCGAGACCGGAACGATCCGTTTTTCGCTGTCCCCAATGTTGGCATTCACGATTATCGCCCCAATTCTGGCTCGTTTTTTTGAGAAGTATCCCGACATCGAAACTGAAGTGCGGCTGACGAATGTACAGGAAAGCATCCCTCGAGCCGAGATCGACGTTTCGTTGCGCGTTGCTTTTGAAGTGAGTGACGATGTTGTGGCCCGCAAACTTTACCCGATAGCGCTGCGTACCTACGCCAGCCAACAGTACATCGATTCCGTGGTTTCCAAGGCTGGTCCTGGCGGTACCGGACTCACTTGGATCGGTTGGGACGATCTAAACAGTTCTCCAGGCTGGCTTAGCCACTCAAACTTTCCCCGGGCCGCAGTCAAGCAGGCCGTCGCAGAAGGTATCATGCAGGTAAACTTGGTGAGGGCGGGGTATGGTATGACCGACTTGCCGGTCATCTTCGAAGAGTTTTTTCCCGATCTGATCGGTTTGCCCGGCACGTCAGCTTCACCAAATCGCCATTTGTGGATATTGTTCCATTCTGATCTGCGCCGCACAGTTCGCGTCCGGCGTTTTGTGGATTTCCTGGACGCGGAATTGATGGCGCTTCGACCGCGCATGCAAGGGGAGCTTTATCGGAAGATCGACGGGGCGGTAAAAAGTCGATTCCTCATGAGAGTCGGCTGGGTTATAATTGTGCATGTTTACTTTACGCGACCGACGGACCGGAGAATTGTTTGATCGCTGGTCCGATTTCGGGGACAAACGTCGGCGCCTGATGGAGCAATCCTGGGCCGGGGTTTTTCGGAACCATCTGCTTGTCGAACTTCCGGTTGACGATCTTTGCCGTCACCTTGATGAACGCATGGGCCGACCATCGAAGGATCTACACGTTGTCATCGGGGTCTTGCTTTTGCAGCAGCTGCACGATCTGAGCGATGCAGAGACCGTCGAGGCCCTGGCCTTCAATATGGCGTGGCACTATGCCTTGGACGTGCGCAGCGAAGCGGACAGCTATTTCTGTGAGAAAACCCTGCGCAACTATCGCCGTCTGTTTATCGAACAAGGTCTCGATGAATTGCTGTTCCGGTGTTTGACGGATCGGCTGGTGCAGGGGTTCTCTGTCGATACCAGCCACCAACGCATGGATTCGACGGCCCTTCGTTCGGCGATGCGGGCGCTGACACGACTTGGTATCGTTGTTGAGAGCATCTCGAAGTTTGCCCGTGAGCTTGAGCGATATCATCCCGGTCTGCACGAGCAGATCAGCAAGGAGGTGATCCGCCGCTATGTCGATCGCGAGGGTAATGGCGCGTTCGCGAATACGGCGCCGAGTGTTTCAAAACGCCGCCTCGGCGAAGCGGGTCAGGATCTCCTAGCCCTGGTGCTGCAATTCCGTGACACGGCGGCGGCAAAGCTTTCCAGTTTTGCGATCCTGGAGAGGGTTCTGCGCGATCAGTTCGAGATCGTTGATGATGAGTGTGGCGATCGTGACGCAACGCGCGCCGCGATTCGAGATCCAAAGGATGTGCCGTGCGATACCGTCGGCAATCCGGCCGACCCGGACGCGAGCTACAACGCGCACAAGGGTCAGGGATACATGGCGCAGATCGTCGAAACCTATTGTGAAGATGACAGTAACGAGGCGGTTGCCGCGACACCGGACCTCATCACCCACGTGGAGGTCCACAAGATGACGGTGCATGACGGCCATCGCTTGGCCGATGCGCTGGATGATCTGAGCGAGCGCGCGCTGACGCCGGCGGTGATGCTGGGTGATTCACATTACGGTTCCAGTGACAACATGGCTCTGACGCGCGAACAGAACATCAATCTCGCGGCGCCCGCGCGACCGCCGAAAGGCGCCGTCTCGGGACGGTTGACGTTGGAGGATTTCACTCTCAACGAAGAAGGCTTGGTCTTGCGCTGTCCCAATAACGTCGAACCGGTTTCAGCCTCGCTCGCCAAAGCCAAGCTGCAGGCCCGTTTCGACCTTTCCATCTGCCAAAAATGTCCCGATATACTGCGATGTCCCGTGCAGGCGGCCAAGCGTGACGGCCAATTTTCCCGCTTTCAAGGCAATCATAAGATTAGGGCTTGAAAATGAGTGAGGAAAATCATATACTTAGGTTTAAAGGAGGACTTCCGATGAACCTGATTTCGATCTTCAAAATGTTTCCCGACCAGGAAGCCTGCATCAGTCATTTGGAGGGGCTTAGGTGGGGCGATGCTCCTCATTGCCCACACTGTGGCGGGGTTCGCGTCGCTCGAAAGAAGGAGAGTTGCCGGATAGGGCGATGGAACTGCCATGACTGCCGCAACAGCTTTAATGTTCTGCAAGGAACGGTCTTTCAGCAAACCAAGATACCTCTTCAAAAGTGGTTTCTGGGTATCGCCTTGATGGTCAACGCCAAGAAAAGCCTGTCCAGTTGCCAATTGGCGCGGGATATAGACGTGACGCAACCCTCATGTTGGTATATGCAGCAGCGCATCAGGGCGGCGATGGCCAGCGAAGATCGGCACTTTCTCAAGGATATCGTTGAGGTAGACGAAACCTACATTGGTGGTAAACCCCGCCGGAACAAGCGCGATGACAACGACCCGCCCAAGAGAGGCCGCGGCACCAAGAAAACGCCGGTAATCGGCGCAGTCCAGCGTGGCGGCAGGGTTGTTGCCCGCGTCGCCAACGACCTGACCGGAAAAGGCATCCTGCGCTTCATCCAGGATACCGTCGATATGAAGGAAACCATCCTCGTAACCGACGAATACAAGGCCTACAACGCGGTTGACGCGATTATGGCCCGGCTCAGCGTCAACCACAGCGAACGGTACGTTGACGGTGATGTACACACCAACACCATCGAGGGATTTTGGTCGCACCTGAAACGGGCCTGGTTTGGCCAGCACCATCACTACGCCAAGGGGTACGTGCCTCTGTACGTTGCCGAGGCGTGCTGGAAGTACAACCGTCGCAAACGTAAGGACGGCTTCGATGCCTTTCTTGCGTCGGCTATCACATAGGAGAAAGAAAATGGCAATGAGCTTAGAAAGCGCTTCCCAATTCATCTACCAAATTCTGAAGAGAGATTTGGAAAGAGTCTCGCCTTTCCGAGCGATCCTCCTTTCCGAGCGCGTCAATTGCACCGGAAAGGAGGCCGCAGATATCCCTCATATCGTCGCGGGTTCCGAGGACAACAATCACTGACAGGATCAGGGCCTTTAGAGCTACAGTGTTTGCATCTGTCTCGGTCTCGAAAACGACAAGTGCCTCAATGATCTTACCATCATCCATGACACTACATCCTACAAGGGACAGTTTTTTTCTTCGGCGATTTCGGCCAAGTGAGCCTGGCGATCCCTCGCCGCAGTCTTTGCTTCTTCAATGTTCTGATAGGTTGCAAGCAAGGCGGGCCAGAAAAATATTCCGGCAGCAACGTTGGTTCCCGTAGCACCCTTTTCCTGTTCGGCGCGTTTTTCAAAATCCTGGGCTTCAAGAAATTGTTCTTTAATCTGATTGCAGGAGAGCTGGTCATCGCCTACCTTCCGAATGTTCACCACCTCCGGTGTGGCGCAAGAAGCGAGAAAAAGGGTTGCGGAAAGTATGACTACTGAACGTCGGATCATCTTGAGTTCCTCTGGCACGGGTGCATAAGGCGCGGAATTTGGAATCAAATGAAGAGCCAGTCAAGCCCTAATCTTATGATTGCCGCTTTCAATATACCCCGGACAGGGCTGCCAACCAAAAGCGCCGGCTTTATGAACAAAGCGATGCCTTCCGCGACGTCTACAGATGGCGGGCCGGCATAGAAGCGACCATGTCGCGATTAAAGTACCAGATGAACCTGGCTCACCTACGCATTCGCGGCATGCCGGCCATGCGCTACGTGGTCAATCTGCGTGCCCTCGGCCTCAATATCCAACGCTGCGCGGCAATCGCACCATAAAAAACGAAGCCAAGGAGAAGCCAAGGATAGGTAATATCAGGTTTTATCCACCAGCAACGCGGAGACAGGCAAATATTCTTCACCGAACCGCAAAGACCTGTACAAGCACGCCATCGGCCAACAACTTTTTACCGCCCCGTTAAACATCGCCTGACGCTCCAGCCCCAGCTTGTCGGTCAGCGCAAATGCCTCGCAGGTGGCAATCATTGTCGCGCCAAGGATCATGTTATTGCAGAATTTTGCCGCCTGACCGTTGCCTGACGGGCCGCAATGCACTGCCTTCTAGCCCATGATGGCAAACAGCGGTTCGGCGCGGGCGAAAGCTGTATCCGGTCCGCCTGCCATGAAGGTCAGCGTGCCCGCAGCAGCGCCGGTGACGCCCCCCGATACCGGCGCATCGACCGGTTGCAATTCTGCGGCAATCGCCTGAGCAGCCACTAGGCGGGCGCTGTCGTTTTATCACGTTTTTGACCGTATCAACAAAGCTGACGTTCGTCGTGTCGCAGAAAATCGGTAGGTAGGGCTCGAAGCAGACTTTTATCGCACCGCAGCATCAGGCTGAAACTGATGTGCTAGGAACGTCACTATCGGCCCACAGCCGCCGTTGGCGTACAGACATATTGCTGCGATGCAGCTTCCTCGAAGCCGACCTTCGACAGTTTGCAGAAATTCTAAGTGTATCAACGGCAACTTTGCGGGACAATGCGGACGCCGTTCATGCAAACTTCGTTGGCGGTTTCCGAAACAAATAATACACCACTGAGTGACGGCAGGCTGCTATCCCCTCACCGGAGACTACGGCTTGTCGGCAGTAAAGATATATTCGTTATGATTGAAGAAGTTATCGCCAATGGAACCCAAAGCTCTGATGTCGTCCGCCCAAGCGTCGGCTTCTCTCTGAGAAACGCCTTGAGATACGACATAGCCTACAACGAACTTGATGAGAATTGCACTAACGTTGGTTGGATCGTAGAGCCCTGCCAGAGACAGGGGCTGCGACTCCGCTTGTGGAAGTCATTGGAATCGCCAATAAAAATAGGGCGTTGGGAGCTTACTTATTCTTGAAGTCAGCTCTAATTTGTTCAGCGGTTGCCTCATCAATCCCAATCCCTGGGTCATCTACGAAACTTTTTAGTTTGAGTCCTGTCGAGCCCACAAAAGCCAGCAAGTTGCTCGCTGCCTGATGTTTGTCTTCAGGCTTCGCAGTTCTCCAGGTGGAGATTGCGGTATCAAACCCTTCTTTCCACGACTGTCGGGCCGCCATCCCGATTCCTTCTTTTCGTTGATCCGTCATAGGGCCTCCGTTGCAAATGCCGATAAAAAATCGCGTCGTTCAGTCAAATATTAGCACGAATTATTAGGTGAAATCCAACGGCAAATCGCTGGAAAGAAAGAAGGCGCGTCGGTCCGCAATGGGCTCGTTGCAGAATTTCACCGCGCCGCAGCATCCGCATCAAATTGATGTGTTGGCGATGCTACTTACGGCCCTTTGCGGACATTAAGGACCATGAAAATTGCTGCATCGCAGCGTCCTGTTAGCTGTCATTCGTCAGATTGCAGCAATTCTAAAGACGGAAACGGCAGCCGTGCGGGACAAAGCCGCCGTCAAAAATTGAAAAGGAAAGCTCTGTTTGAAATTCAATGACGTGTGCTACAGCAGAGTTATAGCAGGTCAATTGAGGAAAGCGGGATGTTTAGCTTACCTGAGGGCATTACGTCTCGGACTTTGGGAAACGGAAATGGGCTGGTCGTACATTTTCTCGAAGCAGGCAAACCTGACACACCATTGGTCTTATTGCTTCATGGTTTCCCCGAGCTTGCCTATAGCTGGCGAGAGCTAATAGTTCCGATCGCAAACCTTGGGTTTCACGTGGTCGCGCCAGACCAACGCGGGTATGGCAAAACAACAGGTCATAGCGCGGGATATGATGTCGATCTGGCTGAATTTGGCATGATCAATCTTGCAGGCGATATCGTCGGACTTGTCAGCGCTTTGGGCCACGCGAACGCGGATTTGGTCGTAGGTCATGACTTCGGGTCGCCCGTTGCAGCGTGGAGCGCGCTTATGCATCCAAATATCTTTCATAAAGTCATACTGATGAGCGCCCCTTTTTCGGGCCCTCCTAAGGACCATGTGGAGGATGGCGCAGACATTCACGGCGATTTGGCCCGGCTCTCACCGCCGCGCAAACACTACCAATGGTATTTTTGCGTGCGCGATGCCGAGGCCAACATGCTTAATGCGCCCTGCGGGTTTTCTGAGTTTCTGCGCGCATATTTTCACTGCAAAAGCGCTGACTGGCCTGGTAACCACCCACATCCATTGGCAGGTTGGTCGGCGCGCGAGCTTTCTCGAATGCCTCGCTATTACATTATGGACCTAGATGCGGGAATGGCGGAAACCGCGCTGTCCATGGCTCCAAGCAAACGAGAGGCAGAAGCCTGTCGCTGGCTTGACCAAGCGGAGCTGGAATTTTATGCAGCAGAGTTTCAAAGAACCGGCCTTCAGGGCGGGTTAAACTGGTATCGCCGCTCTACAAGTGCCGAGGAACAGGCGGCACTTGCAGCATTCATGGGGCAAAAAATAAATGCCCCATTAGCCTTTATCGGCGGAGCGCAGGATTGGGGTGTCCGGCAAGCCCCCGGCGCTTTGGAAACTATCGCAACACAAGCGTCAATCGATTTCCGAGGGACGCACCTAATCGAAAACGCGGGTCATTGGGTTCAGCAAGAGCAACCCGAAGACGTGCTTGAAGTGGTTAAAGCTATGCTAGCGACAGGGGCTCGGCTCTGAAGTCCGGTTGGCAGGCGAAGCCTCGGGGATCGGGCGTGGATTATCCAATAAGGCGTGAGATTAGGGACAGGGACGGCGTTTTGTCTATCTGTTTGCATCGATGAAAGCCGCAAAGGCGCTCGAGTAGTCGGGATGCCAGCGGCTAAGTGCTGGGCGGTTTTCGATGATGTCGCCCATGGCCCAGGCCATGCGCTTTTCGTCAAGCTCGCGGGGAACGTCGTTGTCGGGGCAAAGGATGTAGAAATCACCTCGGCCCATGCTTTCGATGAAGAAATCCGTGGTCTGCTCGGCCGTCCAGGCGGCGGGCGGCTTATCGGAACGCCCTGTAATGCCGGTGAAGACGAGGCCAGGGATCAGTAGGTGGGCGGTGATGTGGCAGTCCTCGGTGTTGCGAAGTTCATGCGCGAGCACCTCAGTAAAGGCCTTGAGCGCCGCTTTGGATACGTTGTAGGCGGGGTTTTCGGGGGGTATCATAATGCCCTGTTTGGAGCCTGTGTTGATGATTGCGCCAGGACGACCCCGGGCGATCATGCCGGGCGCAAATACCTGCGTTCCATAAAGGACACCCCAGAGGTTAACACCCAGTATCGCCAGCCAGACCTTAAGTGGGCCGAGGCAAGACGAGCTTCCGCCGATCCCGGCGTTATTCATCAGGATGTCGGTGCCCCCGAAGCGGTCGTTGACCTCCATCTCAAGCGCCTCGACTTGCGCCCGGTCAGACACATCCACCGAGGCGATCATGACGTCCGCAGCTCCCGCAGCGCGAAGTGCGATTGCCGTGCCGGCCAGCTTGTCTTCGGAGCGGTCGACGATCACCAGACGCATGCCCATGCCTGCGAACTTTGTCGCCAAAGCCAGCCCAATCCCCGAGGCTCCGCCGGTAACGACTGCAACCGAGTCAGAGTTAAGTGCAGGATGGGTCAAGGAGTATCCTCCTGTTTTGAACTTGGCCTAACAGCTGGCGAAGGTTGGCATTTTTTGGGATTCGAGTTGTCGCACATTTTTCGCAGCGTCACGCTTCGGCGCGCAGACGGTTCACAAACAGATCGTCCCGTAGGATTTCGTCTTTAAGCAAAGTAATTTCCGAAACATCCCAATTGGCGCTCAGATACCGTCCCTTTGCCCAGTCCACCTTGCCAGAGCAAAGCCAGACGGCGAAACACGCGGCCAAATCCGGCTCGTCGACCAGATAGGCATGCATATCTTCCGGCATTTTTCGACCCAAATCGGTCGCAACGCCACCGGGATGAATGGCGAAGCACTTGATCCCGTCTTCTACGTGGTCGCTCTGTACAAATTCGCAAAGACGATTGATGGCATGTTTCGAGGTCTGGTAGTCGGATGCCCCGGGCATCAACAGCTGAGCACCAATGGATGAGAGAAGGATGAGATGACCACCGCTCGATCCTTCAGCGGCGTGCTTCTTCGCGGATGCGATGAGATGGGGCAGCGTGAAGCGGATCACATGATAGGTGCCCTGCACATTCACTTCCCAGTTTCGCCACCAGCCTTCGGGGTCGGATTGGCCGATTTTCACCCATGGGCCAAGGAAACCGGCATTCGCGTCTGCTGCATCAATGCCGCCGAATTTCTTCACGCAGTCCTGGACAGCGGTTTCGATTTGTTCCGCGCTGGTGACATCGCACACAGAAAATGCGCACTGGGTTTCCGTGTTTGCCCGCCTTACCAAGACTCGCGTCTCTTCGAGCGCCACATCTGTTCTGGCAGTGAGATATACCGCTTTAGCACCAGCCTCAGCGAAGGCGACGGCTGTGGCCTGACCGATCCCCCGGGACGCGCCCGCGATAAATACAGTTTTGTCCACGGCGCTATCCTTCAGCGCGGCAGTTGGATCGATGGCTTCATATCTGCGGTGATGCGTCGTTAGATCACGGAATTGGCCTTGAATTGATGACATGGAACGCTCCCAAATTTGCGGTGGCCATCTGAACACGCGGCTTTGCGACGATGTTGTTCCTAAGGTCTTGACTGTAAGGTAAACAGATAACCCCTACCGTTACTTCGTGCCTGCTAGATTCTCCGCAAGATCTGCCAATTCCTCCAAACGGTGACGTTTTTTGCTGTGTCGAAGCACAATCTGGCATATGTATTTTTGGCAAGGAAAATCATGGACCTGTCGCCTCTCATCAGCCTGACCTGCTCTTATTGCGATGACGAGTCGAGGGAAATTCAGAACCCGCCTGGGGCGTCCATATTCCGAAAGCAGGCTGTCAGCGGCCTGGAAGCCGTCCTGTACGAACCAGTCATGTGCCTGATCCTTCAAGGCAGCAAAGTGACATCTATCGGAGATCAGCGAGTAGAACTTCATCCCGGCGACGCATTGCTTGTCAGCCACGATCTGCCGGTCGTGTCCCGCATCACCAAAGCGAGTCGTCAAGAACCTTATCTTGCAGCGATCCTGTCGCTTGATATTGGGCTGGTGCGAAGCTTATACGAACAGGTCGGTGAAACGCTGACACCTTCAACCGCCGCGCGATCGTTGTCGGCTGGTCGCGCAGACCCGGCATGGTTCGAACCGTTTTGCCGTTACTTTGCACTGGCGAACAGACCGCTAGATGCGAAGGTGTTAGGCCAGTCGATTCTGCGGGAAATCCACTATCGCCTTTTGATCTCGCCGATGGGAGGCATGCTGCGCAACCTGCTTTCCGTCGACAGTCACGCCAGCCGGGTCGCCAGGGCCATATCTGAAATCAGGACCGAGTTTCGCGCTGCGCTCATTGTGTCCGACCTAGCCAAAACTGCGGGTATGAGCCCGTCTTCCTTTCATGAGCATTTCAAATCGGTGACGGGGACAACCCCATTGCAATATCAAAAGGACCTCCGTTTGTTGGAAGCCCGAAACCTGATCGCGGATGAAAGCAACTCGGTTTCCGCCGCAGCATACGCCGTGGGCTACGAGAGCCCGACGCATTTCAGCCGTGACTACAGCCGGAAATTCGGTTCACCACCCAGCAGAGACGCGGGTGCTTTTGCCTCCTATGACTAGAGCGGGAATCCCGAAGCAAGCATTCAGCCCCAAAGTTGAAACCTGCGGTTTGGGCTCGAAGTGGGCATTTGCTGCATTGCCCAATCAACATGAGAACACACCGTCACCAACGGCCCATAGCTGCCTTTCGAGTGGCTGAATATTGCTGCAGTGCAGCTTCCACAAAGCCGACATTGGTCAGAAGGGAGAAATTCTCAACTCGGCAAGGGCAACTGTGCGGGACTAAGCGCCATTTCGCCGCACAAGCCCCAGTGGCGGCTTTATGCACATTGCAATTGCGGTGGGAGGCCGTTTTTCATTGCGAAATGTTTATAGCCGACTTCGATCTGTCCGGACCCACCCCAATCTTTGGATAGTTTACGAGGTAAATTAAGCTACTCTTCGTTCCTGCTGACCGGGTCTGGTTTAGATACGGGCTGTTGGTCCTAAATTTGCCAGCCGAAGACAGAGCTGCCGCTGTCGTGAATTGTCACAAGATTGCTTTCTACACCGCAGTTTTCTTACCAGTCAGAAGCAGTTTGAACATTAGGAACGTTGCGACAAACATTGCTGGGTTGAACAAGATGGGAATGAAATAACCAGGACCTCCGAACTCAATCCGCATGGGAAGCCCGACCAGATAGGCGTAGAGAAAGTCGATTGTGCCTAGGATGGCTATTAACCAGACTAACGGAATCCCGATCGGAGTGCGGGTCCGCAACAGCAAAATGGCAATCACCGAGAGAACCGCAACGGTCATGTCGCCGATGGCCACCGGTATTGCCCATTCAGATGGTAACTGACTGTGAATAATTTCAGGCAGGAAGAAAATAAGGCCGATATAGCGAAACGAGAGTACAAACAATAACGGGATCAGCGCGTCCTCCAACTTCATGTTTTTCAATCGCGGCCAGACGTAGATTTTTGCCATTAAGCTGTACACGATAACGGCGGAAGAGAGCTGGATTAGGACGATTATTATGGTAAAACTCATAAGTTTCTGGCTTTCGACAAGGTTTCATTAATCAGCGTTTTTATTGTCCCCAATGGCAGCGTCTTATTGCACCAGTGCACCACGAGATTATTACTGGCTCTGCGTTTGACGTCAGCGCCGATGGGTCCAATTAGGTTGATTTGATTTCGGTCACGGCGTGACAACCGAGTTAATCAATTCAGATTTTTTACTTCACGGTAGTGACGATGATGGATGGCAGCGCAAACTTGCGTTACGCTTTCGTCAGCACCTAAAGCCAGCGTCTCACACGCGCCTTATACTCAACATACTGCTCTCCAAAGGTCTGCTCCATCAGCGTCTCTTCGGGCCGCACGAACCTAATTCTAATCACCAACCAAAACAGCGCGATCACAAACCATGGCCACAGGTCGTTCTGCAACAGAGCAGTTCCAATGAGTATTGCTACCATTCCTACATACATCGGATTGCGTGTGACGTTGAAGATGCCGTTGGTCACAAGTGTGGTGGATTCCGTTAGTGGAACGATGTTGGTTTCAGCTTTGGTGAACTGCCGGATTGCCACACCCGCAAAAGTCAAACCCAACACGATCGGCGCGATGCCGATGAGATACCACATGTCTGGCAGCAGGGTTTTGTCGGAGAAGTAGCCAAGTGTGAGCATCAAGATCAGGGAGGCCGCTAAGTAATGTGGGGGTAACATTTTCGGGGGTTTCATTGTTAATTTCTCGCGTATTCAGGGGAGGGTCAGTCGGACACACGCCGGTTCCCAGTGCCGGCGGCCGACTCGTTTCTGATCACCCAATATGCATCCGGGGCTGTGTGCGTGTCCTTCCATTCGATCGAATCGGCGCAGTCTTCGGCATGGTCAATATAAGGCATGCCTTTCTCCGCTTCCCAATTTTTCACATTCATGGGCGGCGTCAGTATGGTGCGCAGCATTAGCCACATCGCGCTGAGTGTATTCCGCAGCGAGCGCCGCGCGGTGGGGTCAGATGCTGCGTAGCGACGAAGGATCGATGTGAGGTCTTCTGCGGGATGGCCAGTAACCTGTTGCACGACATCGCTGGGAGCGCCGAACTCGAAGGACCCGCGGCGGTATTCGCGTACGTAATTGAGACCCTGTGCCTGCTGGAACGGATTCATACCGAGCACTCTCAACGTCTTGCTGAGCATGGGGTCGGAAAGTTCCATGTACCGGACTTTGCGACCGAGCGCGTCGCCGAACGCATCCGCGACCTGCTGGGGCGACAAGAGCTCCGGTCCGGTAGGCCGAAGCGTACGACCTGCATAAGGCGACGGGTCAATAAGCACGCCGGCAACTACACGACCGATGTCCTCGTCGGCGATTGGTGCATTCGTCCCGTCCCCAATAGGCATCGGTAAGATGCCAAACTGCGCGGCTATACTGAGCAAAGATATGTAGTTGTCAGCAAACCAGCCGACATTGATCACTGTGTGGTCGACACCGGGAATCCACGTCATCATTTGATCAATAAGCCAGGTCCGTCGTGTTAATGCAGCAGGATGGCTCGGGCTCGATAACCACTGGCCGAGCGCAACCACATGTTCTAGCCGCGCTTCGTCCGCAGCGATCGCGAAGTTCATGGCTTGGTCGAGCGAGTTGTTGGTGAATGGCGCGACAAAGTAGGCGCGCTGTACGTCGTGCATGGCTCGGTGCATATCGCGAACGTCATCCATGTTGCCAACGACGACTTCGGCACCGGCTTCACGCAAAGCGTTGGCGCGGTGATCTTCACTGCGCACCATGGCCCGCACGCGCACCTCCGGGTGCTCAAGAAGGGTACGCACGGTTGCGCTGCCCGTCTTGCCACCAGCTCCAGTCACCAGGATTCGGGGGAGAGTTGTCATGATTTCCTCACTTGGTTGATGCAATTCAAGAGAAGAATTCTCCCGCGCAATTGGCAATACAATACTTTAAAGTTTAAAGTCAACAGTAAATACTTGAAGAATACCTGCTATTGTGTAAGGTGCGGAAGTGGGAGGAGTTTTCATCGATTCATGACCAGAAACCGCAGCTATCGACTTCTCTGCCCGATTGCCCGAGCCCTCGAAAGAATCGGCGATCGATGGACGCTCCTCATCCTGCGCGATCTGCACGCGGGGCCAGCACGGTTCAGCGAACTTCAAATCGGGCTAAGCGGGTTGGCCACAAACCTGCTCTCTTCGCGGCTCCAGCAGCTACAGGACGACGGCTTGATCAGTCGAGAACCGAACACTCGTGCTTACGAGCTCACCTCCGACGGCGAGGCAACCGCGCCACTACTGTTCGCGCTGGCCAGCTACGGGACTCGATTCGCCGTTCCGAATGAGATCCGCCGCCCTGGCAATCTGCGCACGATCGTCGTCACGCTAAAGGAGGGCCTGCGTCGTGTGGTCGATAAGGACAGTAATGCGCACGCCGAGCTCGTAGTTGACGATGAATCCTTTGCCATCAAGATAGACGGCGGCCAAGTCAACGTGCGCTACGCGAGCGATCCAGAGGCACCACTATCGATCGCTACTGACTATCCTTCGCTGATGTCCGTAGCGGACGGCGACATGCAATTCGCTGAATTTGCTTCTGAGCACGTCACGATCGCTCGCGGCTCAGAGGAAATGGCGCACAGCCTCCTATACCTGATGGCGCGCGCTTTCGCGGAGACCTAGTTATACGGCCAGACGGGTGACCACCAATGATCAATAACCGGAACATTGGTACCGTTCTTGGTAAACTGCGGGACAACTTTGCCAGTAGCAAAAATAGCTGCCCAAAATTCCCCACAGTTCTTGGGGCTTTCCCAGACACTGTCGGCCTTCCTTCGAATGCCCGGTTGACGCAGACAATTGTCCCAAAATATTGCTGATACTTTTCCGCAACCTGACAGTGGACATTCGCTGCGCAGTAAAGAACCATCAATCTGGTCTCTTTGCAGACATTTCCTGCGTTGCAGCATTAGGAGACTTGATGCCCTCAATGGGCGACGGTCACGGCCCGTTCCGAACCTTCGCGGGTTAGTGTGCTGCTGCAGTGCAGTTTCCTGAAAGCGGCCATTGAGGCAACCAGCAGCATTCTGACTATTAGAAGGAGCGCTACCAGATACACAGACGGATACGGCGGTCACACCGGCAGCTCTCAGCCATAATCTGCCGTCAGGCGTGACTTCACCCTTTTAGACTGTTTGAGGCGGCGGGCGGCGGCAGTAAGTTACGGTGATCGTTGCAGTCTGGGCTGTCAGGCCAGATCAAAGCCGCGTGCTTCAAGGCCACTGGCATCCGCCAAGGGCACGATATTCTGATCGCCGATTTCGTTCAGTCTGCGCATTGCTGCGGCGATGACCGCGCTGGCGGCGGGGGTCGGCGATCTTCCCAGGCGTGTTGCCAGCGAAACAGTTCGCCATATGGCAGGTGCCAAAGAACGGCGTACGATGCCGCTTTGAACCATCTCGCTTGCGATCAGGCCAGGGACCGCGGCAATGCCAAGATTGCTCTCTACCATGCTTTTGAGGCCGGCCACAGATGACACCTCGTAACGCATATCACGCACCGCGTTCTGTCCAAGATGATGGCCGTCCAGCAAACCGCGAATGCCGCTCTGCTGGGAAAGCCCGACCGCCTCGTGCCGGGAAAACGCAGACCATTGCAGAGTCGATCGATCCTTGGCCAAGGGGTGGTGCGGCGAGCAAACAAGCTCGAAACGATCGCGTAAAATTGGTATCGCGTCCACATCCGCCTCGGGTCGCTCCAGCGTCGTTAGTGCCAGGTCGATCTCGGCATTTCGCAGCCGATCAACGGCACCGTCTGTCAACTCTTCGATCAGGCGAACGCGAATACCCGGATACTGTTCGGAAAGTTGGCGTAGAGCCGGCACCAGGAGGTAATTTATCACCGTTGCGGTGGCGGCGATGACGACAAGACCGTGCTGACGCTCGGCGTGTGAGCGCAGATCATCGAGCGCACGGCCCATGTCTTCTAGTATCCGTTCAGCCGTAGCGGCAAAGCGCTCACCATACGCCGTAAGTTCGACAACGCGCGTGGTTCGATCAAACAGGCGCAGACCGAGTACGCTCTCGAATACTTTGATCGATGATGTCAAGGCAGACTGGGTCACATTAAGACGAGCCGCTGCCTTAGTGAAACTGCGTTCATGCGCAATCATCACGAAGGCGCGGAGTTGGCGAACCGTGATATTATCATTCATGAGCTTAGTTAATCAATCCATCAGAAAAATGAAATAGACTTATTAAATAATCGATGAAAGATTGTGCTGAACCTTTAATCTGCAATCCACAGCACATGGAGTGAATCATGTCAGAAGCCTATTCCGAAGTCAGCTCGCCGATCCCGGATGGGCCCATTGGTGGACCTGCAGCTTGGCGTGGGGTCGATCTCAGTCGAACAACCGATTGGATCGTTCATTTCACACCTCAGGAGCTTGGCGAGATCGATGCGGCTGTTCGCCAGCATTTCGTGGACGACAGAGAAATGGATCAGATCAGTTCCGAGACCTTCAGACTGCCGCGACTTCACGAGCGGCTGGGCGACGCACTCGATGAGGTGCTGAACGGGCGTGGATTTGTTCTGCTGCGCGGTCTTCCCGTCGGTCAGTACAGCATCTCGGAAGCAGCCGTGGCGTATCTGGGTATCGGAGCACATTTCGGAAAATTTCGCTCACAGAATGCCAAAGGTCACCTTCTTGGCCATGTCAGAGATATCGGCAAAGATATCGGCGAGAAGACAACGCGGTACTATCAGACCAATCGCGAGTTGGAGTATCATACGGATAGTACTGATATCGTTGCGTTGCTGTGTCTCAAAACAGCCAAGACGGGAGGGGCAAGCCGGATTGTCAGTTCCGTTACGCTGCACGATGAGATCCTGAAGCACCGACCGGATCTATGGCGCGTGCTGTTTCATAATTTTCCCACTGACAGGCGCGGCGAAATCCCGCCCGGCATGAAGCCCTGGTCCGATGTACCAGTCTTCAACTGGTTTGCCGGCAAACTTACGACGATCTACCTCGGGCAGTATATTCGTTCAGCCCAGCTGAACTTTCCCCAAGCACGTCGCCTCTCAGCGCTCGAATTTGAGGCGATCAACTATCTGGACAAGTTATGCAACGACCCCGAATTGAACCTCAGCATGGACCTTCGGCCGGGTGACATACAGCTCCTGCATAACCATCAGCTGTTGCATTCGCGGGCCGATTTTGAAGATTGGGACGAGCCCGAGAGGTGGCGTCATCTGCTGCGGTTGTGGCTTTCACCCACAGGTGCCCGGCCTCTTCCTGCGTCATTCGCGCAACGTTACGGCTCACTGATACCGGGCGATCGCGGTGGAATCATCACCGCGAGCACGGTGCTGAAATTTGTTTTGCAGGCCGAGTAGAATTGTGAACGAACTTGGCTGGACCAAGCCGGAAATGAGTTCATGGGTAATTCTCTTGAATTTCCGTTTCAGATTTCGCGGAGTTGAACATGCCTGCCGCCGGGCTTTTTGAGACGGCGAATGTCCGAAATCAGGAAATTTTGCCTATCGGATCGCAAGTGCAGCGAATGACCGTTTACCGCCCTTTGCATCAGAATGCGGCAATGCAGCATCTGGCAGTTTGGGCGGAAAGCAGAAGTTTGCTGCAGGTGCGGGGCAAGTTGTCGAATTCACAAAAGCGGACGCAAAATTGGGCGCAGGTCAGCGTCAGCCACGGACATCTAAATACACCGGCCACCGTCAACTTCCATACAAACACCAGTGATCATACTGGCCTCGTCTGAACACAAGAAACATGCTGCGTTGCCCATGTCCTCAGGTTGTGAAAACCGTCCCATTGGGATAGTTGCCAGAAATTTCGCGCGAACTTCCGGCGTGTCCTCCCCCATGAAAGATTTCAACAAAGGAGTTTCTCCTGCCACAGGGTTGATAGCGTTTACCCGAACCCCGGCAGGAGCCAGTTCCACCGCCATGGATTTTGTCGCTGTGATCATCCAGCCCTTGGAACTGTTGTACCAACTCAGCCGTGGTCGTGGGCTGATCCCCCCAGTGGAAGCGACGTTCAAAATCGAGCCCATGCCTTGAGCTTTCATCTGTGGGACAATGAATTTCGCAGTCAGGTAGACGGATTTTGTATTTACCGCCATCACCCGATCAAAATCTTCTTCGCTGACTTCTTCCATTGCCGCCGGTAAATGGGTGATGCCGGCGTTGTTGATTAAAATATCCAGCCTGCCAAAGGTGGCGACGGCCTGTTCCACCATCTCCTGCACATCTTTTGAAACAGCCACGTTAGCGGTATGGGCAACTGCATCGCCACCTAGTTCACTGGCCAGATCTGATGCCGCCTGGCTATTGATATCAACGATCATCACCCTTGCGCCCTCGGCCAAAAACTTACGCACGATGCCTTCTCCAAACCCTGAAGCTCCGCCGGTTACTATCGCGGATTTGCCTTCCAGTCTCATTTTACTTCTCCCTTATCCGTGCAGCGCCGCAACGGTTTTCAGTTTGGAAAACCCATAAAGCGCTTCAAATCCTTTTTCTCTCCCGTGGCCGGATTTCCCAACGCCGCCAAACGGTAGTTCGACTCCGCCTCCGGCCCCGTAATTGTTCAAAAATACCTGCCCTGCGCGCAATGCCTTTGCCAGCCGCATTTGCCGTGCCCCATTTGCACTCCAAACCGAGGCTACGAGACCGAAATCCGTACCATTGGCAATTGCCAAAGCTTCGTCCTCATCATCAAAGGGAATGACGACCTGCACCGGGCCGAATATCTCGTCCTGCGCCAACCGATGCGTGCTTGGCACACTGGCAAACAACGTCGGCGCCACATAGTGTCCGCCCACAGGCGCATTGCTCACTATCCGGCCTGTCGCCACCGTTTCCAGATCCCCGGCTTGGCCAAGATACCAAGTGACGATCTCCTTTTGCCGTGCCGAAATAAGTGGCCCAACGTTCAGATCGTCCATCGCGGCGCCAACTTCCAGTGTTTTGTACCTCGATGCCATACCCGACAGCACTTCGTCATATACGCCACGCTGCACCAGGATTCGTGAAGACGCGGAGCAGGTCTGCCCGGCGTTCTGGATGCCTGCATTTACTAAGAACGGCAGCGCGGCCTCAACATCTGCGTCATCAAAAACCAGTTGCGGAGATTTACCACCAAGTTCCAGCGTGACCGGAACGATGTTGCGCGCCGCTGCTGTTTGGATCAATTCCCCAACCCCAACTGAACCGGTGAAACTAACGTGATGCACACCCGGATGCCCGGCAAGCGCGGCTCCTGCTTCTTCACCCAGACCTGGAACTACATTCAATACCCCGTCGGGCAAGTCCGCCTGACGCGCCAGATCGGCAAATGCCAAAGCAGTTAAACAAGCTTCTTCAGCAGGTTTCAATACAGCGGCGTTGCCCATAGCGAGCGCCGCCGCCACTGAGCGCCCGATGATTTGCATGGGATAATTCCACGGTATGATGTGGCCAGTAACGCCGTGGGGTTCGCGCAGCGTATAAACCGTGTAGCCATCCAGATACGGGATGGTCGCGCCATGAACTTTGTCCGCCGCTCCACCGTAAAATTCAAGATATCGCGCCAGAGCAATTGCGTCAGCGCGTGCCTGCGTCAGTGGTTTGCCGACATCGATGCTTTCGAGCCGGGCGAGATCCTCCACATTGGTCAGCACCAGCTGTCCTAACCTGGCTAAAATTCGCCCGCGTTCCGCCGCAGTGGCGTTGCCCCAATCACCGTTTAGCGCAGCCTCTGCCGCTGCAACAGCTGCATCAACGTCTGATGCACCGCCGCGCGCAATCTTGCAGATGAGTTGCCCGGTCGAAGGATTTTCGAGGTCAAGGTAGCGGCCGTCAGATGGGTTAGTCCACTCTCCACCGATGAAGGCTTTGCCGGCGTCAATCCATAGGCTGTCAATCATTTTATACTTTCCTGTTCATGCTGCATTCACGTCCAGTAGTCGCGGCGCGGCGGCGATGAGGGTTTTGGTGTATTTGTGCTGTGGATTGTCAAAAACGCTGTTTGTGTCACCCTGCTCAACAATCTCGCCAGATTTCATCACCAGCACGCGGTCAGTGATGGAACGCACCACCGAAAGATCGTGGGAAATGAACAAATATGTCAGGCCAAATCGGTCCGAAAGATCCGCCAACAAATCAAGGATCTGGGCGCGGATCGAGACATCAAGTGCAGACACGGCCTCGTCGAGGATAATCAGCTCCGGCTTGATGATGAGCGCCCGCGCAATTGCTATTCGTTGGCGTTGGCCCCCGGAAAACTCGTGTATGTATTTTTGACCGTCAGCTGCCGCCAAACCAACGCTTTCCAGTGCCTGTACAATTGCATCGGCACGATCTTGGCCTTTGGGGGGTTCGTCCAGCAGATGAAAAGGTTCAGTGATTAGACGGGCAACTTTGTGGCGTGGGTTGAAACTGCCGTATGGGTCCTGAAACACCACCTGCATCTTACGGCGCACGGCCATATTAACAGTATTGCCGGAAAATACGGGCGCGCCGTCAATCAGAATCTCGCCCTCCTGAACTTCTTCCAATCCCAGAATGGCGCGGGTCAGGGTGGATTTGCCACAACCACTTTCGCCTACCAGCCCAAGGCTTTCACCGCGCTGGATTTCAAAACTGACATCGTTGACAGCTCGGAACTGTTTTAGACCACCAAAAAGTGTCGTACGTGGTAATCTGTAGTCGCGGCTGACACCGGAAACGGACAGCAGCGCATCCTCTTTTACGGCTTCTGCATCACGGTCGGGAACATGCCCCGAGGCGGCGAATAGTGCCTTGGTGTAGGGATGCGACATGGTTTGAAACAACGTGGCTGCCGGGCCGGATTCGACCACTTCGCCGGATTTCATGATCACGATGTCATCGGCCAGATCAGAAACTACCGCCAGATCATGGGTGATGAGCAGCATGCCCATATCATCCTCACGCACCAGCCGTTCCAGCAGGTCGAGGATTTGTGCCTGTGTGGTGACATCCAGCGCCGTTGTCGGTTCATCTGCAATCAACAGTTTGGGGCGAAGCGCAATGGCCATTGCAATCACCACACGTTGGCGTTGCCCTCCAGACAACTCGTGCGGATAACGCGAAAGGGGAAACCGGTTCTCTGGCAGCCCGACCCGAATAAGAGTCTCACGGGCTGTCTGCAAGGCTTCCGCCTTTCTGGCTTGACCATGGATCAAAATGGTCTCGGCCACCTGAGCCCCGATAGTTTTAACTGGGTTTAATGCCGTCATCGGCTCCTGAAAAACCATTCCGATCTGGTTGCCGCGAATATCACACATCGAGGATTCCGAGGCAGACAGCAGGTCTTCACCGTTCATTGAAATATGGCCAGTGGTTGTCGATCCTTCCGGCAGCAATTGCATCACAGAATAAGCAGTCATGGATTTGCCCGACCCGCTTTCGCCGATGACTCCGACAATTTTACCTTCCTCAACTGCCAACGATAAGTTTCTCAGGATAGAAGTGTCGTGAATGTCGAGATTTAGCCCGTCAATTTGCAGAAGGCTCATCCTCGGCTCCTTCTGATTTTTGGGTCGAACAGATCGCGCAGCCCGTCACCCATCAGGTTCAAACCCAGAACTGTGAACACGATTGCCAGGCCGGGAAACAACGCCATGTGTGGTGCCAGGCTGATCAGAGTCTGACTATCAGCCAGCATCCGACCCCAGCTCGGGATCGGGGGTTGCGCACCGAGGCCGACGTAGCTCAGCCCGGCTTCCGCCAGAATACCCAGCGAAAACTGAATGGTACCCTGCACGATTAGCAAGTTCAGGATGTTTGGCAGTATATGTTCTACGGATATTCGCACCGCGCCTTTACCCGATACCCGTGCCGAAAGCACATAATCTCTGGTCCAGAGCGTCAGTGCCGATCCGCGCGTCAAACGGGCAAAAACAGGGATGTTGAAAATGCCGATGGCGATGATTGCATTCAGCGCACTGGGCCCGAACACCGCTGTTATCATGATCGCAATAAGCAGCGCTGGAAACGCAAACACCAGATCGTTGCCGCGCATGATGACTTCGTCCGCAAAACTGTCGCTGTGTGCAGCCGCTGCCAGACCGAGCGGCACGCCCAAGATCATTCCGACACTGACCGCAACCAGCGCCACGGCTATCGACGTGCGCGCGCCTACCATAATCATCGAAAATATGTCGCGGCCGAAATGGTCAGTGCCAAACCAGTTCTGCCCGTTTGGCGTCTTCAACTTATTTGGGATGTCGAGTTGAGTTACATCAAACGGTGTCCACAGGAATGATATCAGTGCGCCGACGATGAACACCAGCGCCAATGCCAGTCCGAACATCAGGTTCCGCGACCGCAGAATTGTTGTCGTCAGGCTAAATTCAGGCGTTACGGTTTGATCGATCATCACGACCGCCTGCGCAACCGAGGATCAACCGCCGCATAAGCGATGTCGACCGCGAAATTCACCATCACCACAGCAAACACAAGCAGCATGACCACACTTTCCACCACGATCAGATCACGTTGCGAAATGCTCTGAAACACGAGCCGCCCAAGGCCGGGCAGGAAGAACACATTTTCGATGATGATCGCGCCAGCCAGCAAAAACGAAAACTGTAACCCGATGATAGTCAGCACCGGGATCATCGCGTTGCGCAGGGCGTGTCGCCATAAAGTTTGACCTTTGGTCAGCCCCTTCGCACGCGCAGTGCGCACAAAATCTTCGTTGAGGGTATCGAGCAAGGCGGAACGCATAACACGCGCAAGAATCGACGCTTGCGGCAGGGCGAGCGAAATCGCCGGCAGCAACAGCGCCTTCATGCCCACCAGAACGCCCTGATCCCAGCCCGGAAATCCACCGGCGGAGAACCAGCGCAGATTGATGGCAAAGACCAGAACCATCAGCATGGCAAACCAGAAATTCGGTATTGCAACACCCAGTTGGGTGATCCCCATGATCGAAACATCCGCCATTGAACCGCGTTTTGTGGCTGCCAGAATACCGGCCGGAAAGGCTATCGCTGTAGACAACGTCAGTGCAAACAAAGCCAGGGGCAGGGAAATCCAAAGGCGTTCGCCAATCATATCGGCAACCGGAGTCCGGTACGTGTAAGAGATGCCAAAATCACCCCGCACCAAACCTCCGATCCAGTTCAGATAGCGCTCGTGAACAGACACGTTGAGGCCAAGCTCTTCGCGCAGTGCCGCAACGGTGTCTTCCTGCGCATTGATGCCCAGCATGTAAGACGCCGGATCGCCGGGAACAACTTCGATGGCAGTAAAAATTACAACACTTGCGACAAGCAGGCTGAGGGTCAGAGACAACAATCTTTTGAGCGTGTAGCGCAGCATGGCAGTGACAATCAGGAAATCAGAAAGTAGCCCCGGCGCAGAGAGTCGCCGGGGCCGAGTTTATGGGTCAATCGGCCCAGTAAACAGCTGTCAGATCGGTTGCCTGTGTCGGCGCGTTTTCCCACAGGCCAACGATCTTGGCATTAGCCACCGTCGGGAACGCGAGTTCAAAAAGATAGCCGTTGACATAATCTTCTGAAATTATCGTCTGCGCCTTTTTCAGCATTTCGCTGCGCATACCGGGATCTGTTTCGGCGTTCAGGTCTTTCATCAACTGTTGAAAGTCGGGGTTGTCATACTGGAAATAGTATTCCGGCCGCGCGTAGATTCCGATATCCATCGGCTCGGTATGGCTGACGATTGTCAGGCCAAAATCTTTGCCGCGAAACACCTGTTCTAGCCATTGCGCCCATTCGAGATTGGAAATTTCAGTTTCAATCCCCACTTCGCGCAATTGTGCTGCGATAATCTCACCCCCTCGCCGAGCATAGGACGGAGGCGGCAGCTTCAGCGTGGTTTTAAACCCATCCGGGAATCCCGCTTCGACCAGAAGTTTCTTCGACATTTCCGGATCGTAATTGGAGTTGCCAGTCAGATCGATATAATCTGGGTGGTGCGGCGCGAAATGGGTGCCAATTGGTGTGCCAAGGCCAAACATCGCGCCGTCCACAATCGCTTGCCGGTCGATCGCATGAGCCAATGCTTTACGCACCATCACATTGTCAAACGGCGGCATTTTGTTGTTTATCGACAGAATGGTTTCGCCTTCGGTATTGCCTTTCAGCACCTGAAACCGGGCATCTGCCTCGAATTGTGGCAGGTTTTCCGGCGCTGGGAAGCCGGTGAAAGCGTCCACGTCTTCGGCCATCACTGCAGCGAATGCCGCCGTTGGATCAGAGATAAACTTGAACGTAGCTTTTTCCAGTTTGGCTGGTGTGCCCCAGTAATCGGCGTTTCGGGTGATGTCGATTTTGTCACCCTGCACCCAATTGGTAAAAGTGAACGGGCCAGTCCCCACAGGGTTGGTCTTGATGTTTTCGATGCTCTCGGGTGCCACTATTACAGCGTCGCCCCAGGCCAAGTTGAACAAGAAACTGCCGTTTGGCTCGGACAATGTTACTCTGACCGTGGTTGCATCCATCACGTCGACCGACGCGATCCCTGCGAACAAGGCTTTCTGAGCATTTACGGAGTCCTCTGCCCGAGCGCGATCCAGTGAAAATTTGACGTCCTCTGCGTCCATCGCAGACCCGTCGTGGAATTTTACACCACCGTTCAATGAGAAGGTATAGGTTAACCCATTACCAGATATTTCCCAGCTCTTGGCCAGACCGGGAACGATCGCCCCGTCAGCAGCAAATCGGGTCAGACCCTCAAAAATGTTGGAATATAATACCGAGTCGATAGCACCAGCCGCTGCACTGGTCGGGTCCAGATGCGGAGGTTCCAGTTGCAACCCGATGGTAATGTCGGTTTTTCCTGCCATGGCAGCACCAGCGCTGATCGCCAGCGCAAATGCACCGGCAAGAGCTGTACAGTTTCTAAGATTTTTCATCGGTATCCTCCCACTAAATTTGCTGGTTACGTTATTGATCTGTTTGGCCCGCAAGAAGTTCCAGTAAGCTTCTACCCATCACCTTAGCCGAGTCTATCATGTCGTCTACCCCGACATATTCGTCCGGCTTATGGGCTAGGTCCAGAATTCCCGGACCGTAAGCGATGCAGTTTTTCAACTTTCCAATCCGGTCGATGTGTTTTTGATCATAGGTTCCTGGTGACACCACATATTTGGGCTCAACGCCAAGGACTTCGGTAATGGCGCGGGACACCGACTGCACTATCGGTGCGTCCTTTTTCGTCATTGTCGGCAGAACCCGATAAATTTCGCGGATGTCATATTCGAAGTTGTCACGCGCCGATCTCACCGTTTCCAGAATGTCACCGATTTCGCGCTGCACATCTTCGATGTTTTCCTCCAGTAAAAAGCGCCGATCGATCACCATGCGGCAACTGTCGGGCACACAGGGCGAAGGCAGGCCAGTGAATTCGTCGGGCAGCTCGGTCTGGCCGCCGTGCAAAGAATTGATGTTCAGCGTCGATTGCTTTGCCCCTTCTGGCACCACCGGCATGTCTGTCCGCTTTTGCTCCAGTGCTGGAAACAGCGTTGCTTCCATTTCTTCCAGAAAAGCGCCCATATGGCGAATTGCACAATCACCGAGAAAGGGCATGGAACCATGTGCAATTTCGCCAAAGGTTTCTATCTCGGCCCACCAGACGCCGCGATGGCCTAGGCAGATCCGGTCTTTGTTCAATGGCTCTGGAATTATGACGTGCTGCACTTTTTTTGGTGAGAAATAGCCTTTCTCGGCCAGATAAGCGACGCCTCCGAAACCGCCGGATTCTTCATCTGCTGTGCCAGAAATTTCAATCGCCCCGGCGAATTCGGGGCAGGTCTCCAGAAAAGCTTCCGCAGAGATGATCGAAGCGGCTAGTCCGCCTTTCATATCGCAAGAACCACGGCCATAGATTTTACCGTCATGCAATTCTCCGCCGAATGGGTCGAACGACCAGCCGCGCCCAACTTCCACGACGTCGATGTGACTGTTGAAATGCACGCAGTCACCGGCACGGAGGCCATCGCGACGAGCGATTATGTTCCAACGCGGGAACTGGTCGCTGTCACCGGGGGCGCCTTCCGCCCTGATCAATTCGACGGAGAACCTGCTCTTCTTCATTCGCGCGGCCAAGTACTCACAAATTTCTCGATAATTATCGCCTGGAGGATTCAGCGTTGGAATGCGGATCAAGTCCTGTGTCAGCGCGACAAGGTCATCGCTCCGACTTTCGATTGCTTGGTATGTAGCATCTGCAAGTTCAGACGCACGGGCAGACAACATTCTTGCACATTTCCGCTGAAAGAAGACCTATCCACTATCACGTGTTTCGACTACGGTCTCAATACCGTAGAAACACGGGGGATCTGGTGCCGCCTATTGAAATCGATTTTGATCTGCTTGCCTTTGAACAAGCGCCGGTCGGGCTGGTCTTGACTGAACTGCGCATAATTAAAAGTTGCAATCAAACCTTTGCCGATATGTTCGGCTTCCCAAAAATCGAACTGTTAGGTCAGTCGTTTCTCATGCTTTATGCCAGTCGACAGGAATTCGAGGACATGCGGGATATTGGTATCCAGCCTTTAAAGGAAAAGGGTATCTATTCCGACGAACGGATTATTCAGCACCGGGAGGGAAACCGGTTTTGGTGCCGATTTCGCGCTCATACGCTTACCCCTGAAGATCCGCTCGAGCGCACGATTTTGAGTTTCGCGGTCATTTCGGATTTGATCCCAAACGTCACACTGACTCCGCGCGAAAGACAGGTTGTACTGTTTCTGAGCCGTGGCCTGACCAGCAAAGAAACCGCACGGGAAATGGGAATATCGCCGCGTACAGTTGAGGATTTTCGGGCTCGCCTGCTCAAAAAGTTTCGGGTCAGAAACACGGCTGAATTGCTGGCCCATCTGACGGTCGTTGAACACTAGCAATCTGCCAAATAGTGTCAGGGTCGCTGATATACGTGTGCGTCAATCATCATGCCTGGAATACCGGCTTAGAGGCCAAGGCCGGTATCAGGAATTGATTTGACTTCTATATCCGAAAGCGCCCGTAATCTGCGCTTGGTAGCAAGCCACCCGCGGTGTTCCACTGGCAGAGAAATGAGCAACAGAAACCCGATCATCAGATGCAGAAAGTAGTTTAACTTGCGCCTAGATTTGTCCAATGATTGGGGAGTAGCTCAGGTTTTCCCTTGGCGAAACTGGGAAAGTTATTGTGCTGTATCCCAAACAAACTAAGCTGAGTGTCGGTTTCGCTTGTCCGACGGAATATGAACGTGACCGCTTCGGGGAAGCTACACTTTGGCGACAGAAGTGTAGGTGAACGGCTGCTTGGGGCCGTGAACGTCGATGGTTACCTTCAACTGACGGCCTAATGCTGCAATGCGAGATATGTCCGAAAAGAGCCCTTCTAACCCAGTTTTTGCAACGCAGCGAATGTCTGCATTTACAAATCACAATGTCCAATAGCCCTAAAACGCGAGTGGCGCACCGTCCTTGACTTCTTTCATCACAAAGAAAGTCCGCGCCTGCCGAACACCGGGTAACGCAATCAGTTTTTCGCCGTGGAGTTTGTTAAACCCGGCGATATCTCGAACGCGGATTTTTAACAGGTAATCGAAATCACCTGCCACAAGGTGGCAATCTAAAACCACAGCCATGTCCAAAACTGACGCTTCAAATGAGGCAAAGCTTTCAGGTGTGGATCGGTCCAGCACAACACCAACTAAGACGGGGCGGTAAAAAGTTGTTGGCCGATGGCGTGCTTGTACAGGTCTTTGCGGTTCGGTGAAGAATATTTGCCTGTCTCCGCGTTGCTGGTGGATAAAACCTGATATTACCTATCCTTGGCTTCTCCTTGGCTTCGTTTTTTATGGTGCGATTGCCGCGCAGCGTTGGATATTGAGGCCGAGGGCACGCAGATTGACCACGTAGCGCATGGCCGGCATGCCGCGAATGCGTAGGTGAGCCAGGTTCATCTGGTACTTTAATCGCGACATGGTCGCTTCTATGCCGGCCCGCCATCTGTAGACGTCGCGGAAGGCATCGCTTTGTTCATAAAGCCGGCGCTTTTGGTTGGCAGCCCTGTCCGGGGTATATTGAAAGCGGGAAAATTGGCCGTCACGCTTGGCCGCCTGCACGGGACATCGCAGTATATCGGGACATTTTTGGCAGATGGAAAGGTCGAAACGGGCCTGCAGCTTGGCTTTGGCGAGCGAGGCTGAAACCGGTTCGACGTTATTGGGACAGCGCAAGACCAAGCCTTCTTCGTTGAGAGTGAAATCCTCCAACGTCAACCGTCCCGAGACGGCGCCTTTCGGCGGTCGCGCGGGCGCCGCGAGATTGATGTTCTGTTCGCGCGTCAGAGCCATGTTGTCACTGGAACCGTAATGTGAATCACCCAGCATCACCGCCGGCGTCAGCGCGCGCTCGCTCAGATCATCCAGCGCATCGGCCAAGCGATGGCCGTCATGCACCGTCATCTTGTGGACCTCCACGTGGGTGATGAGGTCCGGTGTCGCGGCAACCGCCTCGTTACTGTCATCTTCACAATAGGTTTCGACGATCTGCGCCATGTATCCCTGACCCTTGTGCGCGTTGTAGCTCGCGTCCGGGTCGGCCGGATTGCCGACGGTATCGCACGGCACATCCTTTGGATCTCGAATCGCGGCGCGCGTTGCGTCACGATCGCCACACTCATCATCAACGATCTCGAACTGATCGCGCAGAACCCTCTCCAGGATCGCAAAACTGGAAAGCTTTGCCGCCGCCGTGTCACGGAATTGCAGCACCAGGGCTAGGAGATCCTGACCCGCTTCGCCGAGGCGGCGTTTTGAAACACTCGGCGCCGTATTCGCGAACGCGCCATTACCCTCGCGATCGACATAGCGGCGGATCACCTCCTTGCTGATCTGCTCGTGCAGACCGGGATGATATCGCTCAAGCTCACGGGCAAACTTCGAGATGCTCTCAACAACGATACCAAGTCGTGTCAGCGCCCGCATCGCCGAACGAAGGGCCGTCGAATCCATGCGTTGGTGGCTGGTATCGACAGAGAACCCCTGCACCAGCCGATCCGTCAAACACCGGAACAGCAATTCATCGAGACCTTGTTCGATAAACAGACGGCGATAGTTGCGCAGGGTTTTCTCACAGAAATAGCTGTCCGCTTCGCTGCGCACGTCCAAGGCATAGTGCCACGCCATATTGAAGGCCAGGGCCTCGACGGTCTCTGCATCGCTCAGATCGTGCAGCTGCTGCAAAAGCAAGACCCCGATGACAACGTGTAGATCCTTCGATGGTCGGCCCATGCGTTCATCAAGGTGACGGCAAAGATCGTCAACCGGAAGTTCGACAAGCAGATGGTTCCGAAAAACCCCGGCCCAGGATTGCTCCATCAGGCGCCGACGTTTGTCCCCGAAATCGGACCAGCGATCAAACAATTCTCCGGTCCGTCGGTCGCGTAAAGTAAACATGCACAATTATAACCCAGCCGACTCTCATGAGGAATCGACTTTTTACCGCCCCGTCAACTAAGGCGATCGCTCCTAACCCAACCCTATCTGGTGCAATCACAGCACGGACCGACTGAATAATGCCATCCTCAAACAATCGCTGTGTTCGGCGATGGCAAGTCGCGGGGCTGACATTCACTTGCACCGCAAGCTCTGCATTGCTTATCCGACCATCAGCCTGCAGGAGCCGCAAGATGCGCCGGTCGATTCGGTCGAGATCTTGTATGGAAGAATCTTTCATTTTTTCGATGATTATTGAAGCTAGGAACAATTATTGGCACCAATATAAAGAAGTTTTGGGAATTATACACCTTAAATTAGAAAGCACCTTTCACGAACTTTTCGCTATCTTTTCATAAAGCAAACAAGGAGACACCCATGCTGCATAAATTTGAACGCTACCCTTTGACCTTTGGCAAAACCGCTATTGAACATCTGCCACGGCTGACCGAACGCCTTGGCGGCAAGATCGAGATTTTTGCCAAGCGTGAAGACTGCAATTCCGGTCTCGCCCAAGGCGGCAACAAACTCCGCAAGCTGGAATATATCGTACCGGATGCGATCAAGTCCGGCGCAGACACTCTGGTGTCCATCGGCGGTGTACAATCCAACCACACCCGCATGGTCGCCGCGACTGCCGCGAAAATCGGTATGAGATGCCGCTTGGTTCAAGAAGCATGGGTTCCGCATGAAGATGCTGTCTACGACCGCGTTGGCAACATCCTGATGACGCGCCTGATGGGCGCAGACTGCCGCCTTGTTGACGACGGTTTCGATATCGGTATTCGTTCAAGCTATGAGGAAGCCATCGAGGACGTGAAAAAAGAAGGCGGTAAGCCCTATGGCATCCCCGCTGGTGCGTCAGTACATCCTTACGGCTGCCTGGGTTATGTGGGTTTTGCTGAAGAAGTGCGTGAACAAGAGGCCGAACTTGGTTTCAAATTTGATTACATTGTCGTGTGCGTAGTCACTGGCTCAACACAAGCCGGCATGATCGTAGGGTTCAAGAAAGAAGATCGCGCGGACCGTGTGATCGGTATAGACGCCTCCGGCACTGTTGATCAAACCTGTGCACAGGTCAAAGAAATTGCCAACAAGACGTGCGAGTTGATCGAATGTGGGTATTCCATCGAAGACGAAGATATCCACATCAACCCTGACTACGCTTATCCGGCCTATGGAGTTCCAAGTGCTGAAACCAATGATGCAATCCGTATGGCCGCCCAGACTGAGGCGATGATCACAGACCCGGTTTATGAAGGCAAATCCATGCAGGGTATGATTGATCTGGTGCAAAAGAGCTTCTTCCCGGAGGGCTCCAAAGTGCTCTACGTACACCTTGGCGGACAGCCGGCCCTGAACGGGTACAGCTATACCTATCGCAACGGATAAATACTAATCCCACAGCCAGGCGTCTGACGTGATGCCGGAGCCTCATCCCGCATTTTGATCCTCCAAGAGTAAACAATGACTGATACTGCAAACCATCTCAAAACCACTGAGCAACGCTTGCGGCACCATGGGCGTCGCTAGTGCCATCCTAATTTATCCGAAACCGGCTTTCGGTGCATTTGCGGCAAAAGCTCGCTTTGTCCGCACAGCCGACATTCAGCGTCCTAAACCAAAATCTTCACCTCCTTCTAATTCAAAGCTTAACCAATTCGATAACTTGACGATCTCGACACAAAAAGATTTGAAATCGCGTATTTCGGGCAACATATTGGCGATACGTTTTTGCTCTTCAAGTGATTGGATTGGAGGCGGCTTTTCATTTCCAATTTTGCTCATCTTTTGCGTGATGTTCGCGACATGTCGCAAAAGTCCCGAAAAGCAGACTTTAGCGAAGCCAATTTGATAGGTAAAATATATGTAAAACAAAGGTATAGTATATGTGTCTGGCTGTGCAGGTAGTCTTGGGCTAGGTGGGCTCTCCTGTATTTTCCCTGTTAACAGGGAAAATACAGGGAAGTTCTTAATTTTCAGGCGAGAGAATGGCCTTTGAAGTGAATAATGACCCCTAAAACAGAGAGTTGGCCTGAAGTTCTCTGCGACTGGGAACAAGGAAATTGTCGAATGGGAGCAGCGAGTCAAAACCAAATAACAGGGAAGACTTAGCCCTGTGCCAGCCAAGCAGTCAGGCCTGCGGACCATTGTTGTGTTCTGGATATGTGATAACACGAAGGCGTAAGCCAAGAACTGCGCCAAATCAGGCAACAATCTAGATACCCAGGGCCTTCAGCCGTTGCGTTTGCCGAGATGCAAGAGCATCAATTTCGGAAATCGCTGCAGCTGTCAGACTAGCGCCGGGTTGACGTAATGTTGGGTGTGATATGATATCTTGCTTGGCTAACGAGTATTTTCGGATCGCCAACCCCAAGCCGGGCTGCGCCTCATAACGTATCATCGGCATATAGGCATCGAAGATATCGCGCGCGCGATCTAGCTCACCAGCTGAGAAAGCTTCAAGGATCTGAGCCAACATTTCTGGGTATCCGAAGCCTGTCATGGCGCCATCTGCTCCGCGCAAGAGTTCCTCGAGCAGATACATGCCCCCATTGCCGCACAGGATCGATATTCGCCGGGCACCGGAATCGGACGCTTCGCGAAGTGCTGTGATCTTTTCCAGACCGGGCCAGTCTTCGTGCTTGAGCATGACACAGGTGGGGCAATCTTCCACAACCTTCAGGATGACTGAGGGAGAAATCTGAACGCCCGTCGCGAGCGGGAAATCCTGAAGAACGAACGGAACATCGCCAAGGGCATCTGCCGTGTTGTGGAAGTAGCTTACAATTTGCGCGTCGGTGCGCAGGCCTGAAGGCGGTGCCACCATGACCCCCGTGGCCCCGCTGTCCATGGCCTCCTTGCAAAGCGCCGACATCGCCGCGAAACCCGGGGAAGAGACGCCGACAATGACAGGGACGGTACAGCGCGAGGTTACGCGCTTAGTGACGGCCACGGATTCTGCTGCCGTTAGTTTGCTGGCCTCACCCATCATGCCCAATATAGTCAAACCATTGGCTCCTCTATCGATATAGGCCTCGACCATGCGGTCAGTACTGTCGAAATCCAGAGCGCCATTTGGCAGGAAGGGTGTCGCGGCGATGGTGAAAACGCCTCTGGTGCTTTCATCGAGCATGGTCTGATCTCCGGGCTTTGTGAGAGAGGTCTAGGATGATTTGCCCAAGCGCCAGGATGACGGCTGCCTGAGAGGGCTCCACCACGGGCAGGCCAGTTGCATCCTGCAAAGGAGTGCGGTAGTCGGCCATGCCTGCGCATCCCATGATAATGACATCGGCCCCGTCTTCGTCGCGCAGGCGTTTGCCGGTTGCAATCATGGCGTCCAGGCTTCTACCCACATCTGTAAGTTCGGACACGCCAAGCCCAAGAGCGCGGTCGCCGGCCAGCCTGTCGAGCACACCCATTGCCCCGAATGCCCGAAGGTGGCGGGGAATGGACGACGGCAGGATCGCAATCACGCCGAACTTCTGTCCCAGAATCAGAGCTGTCGCCACCGACGCCTCTTGGATTCCAACCACTGGGAGGGCAGTCTGATCGCGCATTGCATGAAGGCCGGGATCACCAAAACAGGCAATGACATAGCCCGCCGCGTCTTCCTGTGCGGCGGCCAGCCTCAGCATAGGCCTTATGGTCAGGTCCGCTTGCCGCTGGCTTTCGATGCCCGGCGGTCCCTCAGCCAAGGTCAGACACCTGATCGGAATGCCGAAGTTGCGAAACGGATCGATCGCCGCGTCGATTCCATCCGTGACCATTTGCGAGGAATTGGGGTTTATTACGATGAGAGACTTCATGCGCCCGGCCGTGTCGCCGATTGAATCTCGATCTGATAACCTTCGGGATCGGTGAAGGCGAAGGCGCGAATGCCGATTTCATCGTTCTCGAAAAACGCCGAAAGATTGTCCAGGTATTTGGCCCGCGCATAAGCATACCAATCGTCTACCCCAGGCACACGGATGCACAATTGAACTGGTTTGATTGCGGCCCATTTGTTCATGCCCTTTGTCTCATCCACCAATCCCACATGCGCCCCCGGGCAGATTTCGTAGATCTTGCACCAACTCTGGTCTATCACCAGTGGCAGGCCGAGTACGTCTTCGTAGAACCGCATCGCGCGGGGCAGGTCTCGATAGTAAAAGAACGTTATTGCCAGTTGGTTGGCGGCGTCTGGTCTAGTCATGGTACTTGCGCTCGCACGCGGTGGCCCTTCGGTTTAGTAGCCAGTTTCGGTCGCCCGATCCACTGGCCGCTGCCCGGCGTTCCGAGAAATTCGCCATTCTTCATGATCGATTTTCCGCGCAGAATGACATGTTCGGGCCAGCCGGTCACTGTGTGCCCTTCCCAGGGATTGTATCCTACATTGTCATGCAGATCGTCGGCGCCATAGGTCACTTGCCTTGTCGGATCCCAGATCACGATATCAGCGTCCATATCTTCGGCGAGCGCGCCCTTCTTCAGCAGGCCATACAAACGGGCAGGAGTTGTTGACGTGATCTGAGCGAAGGCTTCCGGGTCACCCCGTCCTTTCGAAACCATCGCGTCGAACATGAGCGGAAGCCTGGTTTCCAGGCCAGGCAGGCCATTTGCGATCTGCTGAAAGTCCGCATTCGGACCGGCCGCCAGTTTTCCGCTTTCGTCAAAGCGGTAGGGCGCGTGGTCCGATGACACAAGGCTCAGCGTCCCGTCGGCCAACGCAGACCACAATGCCTCCTGATCCGCTTCCGTGCGTTGCGGCGGCGAACACATCCACTTCGCCCCCTCCAGCCCGGGTTTGTCGAGTACATTGGCCGTCATGAACAGATAGTGGGGACAGGTTTCTCCCCAGACGGGCGCGCCCCGCTTCTGGGCATTACGGATCGCCTCGGCCCCTTCCGCGGTGGAGATGTGAAACAGCATAACGGGTTGATCGATATACTCGGCAAACCGGCAAATGCGCTCCACAGCTTCGATTTCTGCCATCCGGGGCCGCGATCGCGCATGATCACGCGGTGCGGTGTGGCCTGCCGCAATCAACGCGTCTTTCGCCAGGGCAATAATCGCATCGTTTTCGGCATGCACGCAGACCAGCGCCCCGTTCTCTCGCGCCAAAGAGAAGATTTTCAGGATTTCAATATCGCTGAGCTGAATATTGTAGGTGGTAAAAACCTTGAGAGACCGGTGCCCGGCTGCAATCAGTGTTCCCAGTTCCTTGTCGAAACCCGCGGCTTTCGTGTCTGTTAGCGTGATGTGAAACGCATGGTCGATTATGGCACCACGGTTGGCACGGGCGGTGTATTCTGACACAGTTTCGGTAAGGGGCTGCCCCTTGGTTTGGGCGGCAAATGAAATGACGCTTGTCGTTCCCCCCATGGCGGCCGATTTCGTGGCGGTTTCAAACGTATCGGCGTTCCATTGGCCCATACCCGACATCTGTTCGATATGAGCATGCGTGTCCACGCCACCAGGCATTACCATTTTGCCCTTCGCTGAGATTTCGGTTTTGGCCGCGCTGATATGTTTACCGACGGATGCGATCCTATGTCCGATAACGGCCAGATCGCCCTCCATAATCCCATCCGCGGTAACAACCTGACCGTCGCGTATCACAAGGTCCATTTCGACGGCCATCAGACTTCACCTTTCACCAAACGTGGGTCTATTGGTGCAGCTTGCCGTTTTTTATTGATTATGCAAAGCCCCGTGCCAAACCAAATTGAGTGTGGCGTCGCAAAAACTGGCAGATGCCAAGCTTGACTGATATTGCACCTTGCCTTGTCAGTGCCTTTCAAATTGACTGCTTGGGTTTTGCATATGCTTCACCTAGACCTGCGGATTATGAACTTAGTCGCTCTTCGCTCTCCTGATTTCCGGCTCTACTACACCGGCGCTGTCGCCGTTGTAAACGGTATGTGGATTATTCGCATCGTCATTGCCTGGATGGCGTGGGAGATTTCCGGGTCTGCCACATATGTGGGGATTATTGCCGCCACGTCATTGCTCCCCACCATTGTCAGTGGGCCGTTCTTTGGGGTTTATGTGGATCGCGCCAATATTAAAAAGGCAGCCTATTCAACCAACTTGAGCATGAGTGCCTGTCTCATCTTGCTGCTGGTGTTGCATAGCACGGGCAAAATCAATCAGGCAACTTTGATTGGCATTACACTTGTGATGGGGTTGATCACCTCTGCCCACCACCCGGTTCGGCTCTCACTTGGGCCCCGGTTGGTGCAGGCGCGTCATGTCGGATCCGTTGTGGCACTGGCTGCGCTCAATTTCAATCTTGCGCGGCTCCTCAGCCCGGCGATTGGCGGGCTGCTGATTGATCGGTTGGGCATCAGCACCGCAATTATGATCACTTTGGTGTTGTTCCTGCCAAATCTGCTGATCCTGTACCGGCTTAAACCGCGCGAAATGGACAATGGCACGGCCCGGGAGGGTTTTGCTCAGGCGTTCATCTCCGGGCTGCGGTATATGTGGCACCGGCCTGCTGTGCGGCTTGCCCTGCTGGCGACGGCAGTGTTTTCAATCACCATCCGCGGTGTACTGGAGGTTCTGCCGATCGTCGCGGATGGGGTGTTTGAAAAAGGTGCCGTTGGACTGGGTCAACTTGGATCGGCCGTGGGGGCCGGCGCGCTTTGTGCGGCCCTTTTGAAGGCGTTGGGAAAGGTCGACACCCGATCTGGTCGCAGTATTCTGTCGGCCCGCAATGTGACGGCTGGTACAATTGGCATCTTCGCGCTGGCGCTGTTGGGCAGCACAGGGCGCTGGGATCTGGCACTGCTGTCCTCCGCGCTGCTTGGGTTTTGCGGCACTTTTCTGGGTGTTGGCATGCAATCCCTGATCCAGGCCGATCTGCCGGATGAATTGCGCGGACGGGTTATGAGCATCTGGATTGTGGTTGGCCTCGGCGGCACCGCGCTCGGGGCATTTGCCATTGGGGCCATGGCCGAGATATCCGGCCTTTCTGCGGCCTCGCTGGCCACGTCAACTCTGGGACTGATCGCAATATCACTGATCGCGGTTCGAAACCGGGTTAAATCTGTCTCCAA
The DNA here is from genome assembly GCA_965237555.1 of Amylibacter sp. Taxonomy (GTDB): domain Bacteria; phylum Pseudomonadota; class Alphaproteobacteria; order Rhodobacterales; family Rhodobacteraceae; genus Amylibacter. The sequence continues at coordinate 545,586 of CBDEFU010000001.1, read as the reverse complement.
GAGTGCCGGACCTTAGAGCCCTTCGTCACCGTCAGAACAAAATCAATTGAGGTGGGCAGGGAGCTCGCCTAGCGTATTTGGAAAAAAAACGCAGCCTATTTCGTTATTTTAAGACGTCACCCGAGATCATACGTGAAAGCCCGCTTTGAGCCCATATTACTGATCGCTACTGTGCAATATTTTGCAACGAAGGGCGGAAAGCTGACATTCGATCGGAGTCCAAATTGAATTGGCTGGACTTAAAAGCAGACACTGCAGGGGGCAATCTGTCTGCCAACTGATAAGCAAAAGAAACTATAATCAAATACGAACTGGAGAATCCAATTTTCATAGTTTGCCCTCATGCTCAAAAGCCCATTGTTGCAAGCACCAATATTTGAATGGAAATATATTCCTAACTGTTTGTCAGAAGGGCTTTTTTGGCGACACTGTAAGCGGATACTACAGTTACCGTTGGATAATTACCTCTTCGCCGTGTTATTGCTATTTTCGAAGATCCTGAACATTCAAGGTCGATAAAAATGCGCATGTCGAAATTTGGCTTCGTGGCCCTTTTTGCTCTCATCATCACCATTCCCGGCAATACCGCACATGCTGACAAACTAGATCTGAAATGGGCGGCCGCGCGCAGAGAAGCAAACGCGCTTGGCGATAGAGCCAAGGCAGGAGATGTAGCGGCTGTTCGAGAGCTTGGAGGCATTTCTTTGTATAAAGATAATGCACCATTTGCCCATAATATGGGCTGGGTTCATCAACACGGGTACGCTGGGCAAGAGCAAGATATGAAGTTTGCTTGTGGTTATTACGTTACAGCAGCCGAAGATGACTATCCACCTGCCATGCATGCTTATGCAAATCTGTGTTTGTTGCCGATCGCCAGAAGCACAACAGGCGAAAGCGCGCTTGAGGCTGATAGGAAGGCAAGGGGTATGCTTTTAAGTTCTGCGCGATTGGGCTGGCCTGCTTCTGCCATTCTTTTTGCCGAGTTGATGTTGAATCGGCGGGGACCGGAAGAGGAAAATGCACGCGAGGCGGGAAAAGGTGTCGAAGCAGGCCTAGCAAGTGACCCTAACCTTTCACAGAAAGTGACACTGTCTTATCTGCAGGGCGCGGTGGCGATATACAGCAACGGTAGATCCCACAAAACCGATACTGGAAAGGATGCTTTGCGGATCTTTAGGCAAGGCGAAGAGGCGCTGAAATTCGCTGCTTCCCACGGGCACACACCCGCCAAGGTCGCATTGTTAGAGCTACACGAATTGTGGGTAAAGTCTGTTGATAATAGTGCCGCAGCCTGGTCTGACCCAGGATTAACTTTGGACGAATGTGTGGATAGTGTCCAAAGTGACAAACCAGACCAAGGTTTGGCGAGCAGCTGTAACTACGGCTATATCCAATCTAAATCCTTGCTCGGTGTTGTCATTGAAGACTTGGAATATCTGATTGAAAACCTAAATGAATTAGACAAAGATTTTCTACAAGGGACAGTTGAATATTTCGGCGAAAAAACCAGCAATTTCCGTGCAGAGCAACCCGTATGGGAGGAGAAATTTAGGCAACGTTATGTCGAACGGGTCAATACGAAAGATTGGGGTGAATGACATTGGAGCCCTTTCGCATTTGGAGTGCAAACTGCTTTTGTGCCTTTTGCCTTGAAGATGAACACAGGTAAAGACAATGGGCGATTTTCCGGAGCTTCCAAAAAGAATACCTTTGAAGGCCCCACGACCGGAGCCTGAACTCAAAACTGCGGAAGAAATGTTCAAAGCCATTCGCCGCATTATGAAGAGACAGCTAATTCAAGCCAACGAAAGCCGGTATGACGTGATGGTTTGCATTCGGTCTGTCGGTGCGGCATCGGCCGCGCTCGAAGGGGTTCCGGTTGAAGGCACAGCTATCGAATATGGGAACGCTGTAATGGCGACGCTGGACGAACTTCACGAGGACTTTTGGGACAGCGATGGAGAATACACATCGAGGGGGCGAATAGGAGATGTTTGTTTCGATGTAGACCAGCTTCTGGCCAGGCAATGGACATTTGAACATCCCGAAATAGACGTAAAGGAAGCCCGTGGCGTCCTTTTCAAAGAAACGGCTGAGCTATCCAGAAATCTATCTGGGCCGCTGGGCAAAACGGGAGAAAATACAATTAAATTCGAAGCCGAGGGGCCAAGCGGAAGGACTTATTACGTGGACGTTGCGTTTGAGGTCACAGCACCCCGGGAATTCGATATGCTCGGCAAAATCTATGCTGATGCAGCCCGTCAAATCCTGATTTACGGTGATCGGTTGGCACTGATAGACGATGATGGCACCTGACAAAATTCAACGCGCAGCCGGGCAGGTCTGCTGATAATTGTACTGAAGCGAGCCGTTACTCTAACTTTACAGTGACCGAAATACCGATAGAGTTGGCCAGAGCAGTCTTAAACTAGGAACCAATGCACGATACTGTCAGCCCTCCTTTTCCGCCCGCGTTGGTTCGCCAATTGTCGGAAATTGAATGGCTTGAGCCGTGGTGGTGCTTTTGTCTGGAGGACGGTGAATTCGGCCAGAGTTTTGAAGAAGAATTGCGCAAAGAATTATCTAGCCAGCATACGCTTTACCCTTATCGGCAAAGCGCCAGAGCAATTGCCAAACGGGAGGATCGCGACGACTTTTTATTTTGGTTGCCGCAAGCGGATCAGATGTTCGCCATTGTTCACTTGACGTTTAAGGGCGGTCTCGAAACAGATCCAAACTGGCCCAGTACTTCCATGTTGAATTCTCTGGCGGAGTTCGTTGAACTAGAACTGGTTCCGGCAAACCGCGAGTGGCTGTGCATTTGAGTTCCTGTACCGATGAGAGAATTGGTGCTGGGAGGGCGGAGGCAACCCTTTTACACGTTTTACCACGTCCCAGCTGATCCCCTTGCCGCATCTGTATCCTCCGAAACGGCTAAGAGCGTTGCCAGCTTATGGTGGAACGAAAAATAGTCAATATCTGCGGATTTAATGTCGATTCTGTCGTCGTGGCCTGTCATATTTGGACAACTGTAGGGCGCGGTTACTTGTGAGACATTCTATTTGTTGGCTAAAGCCTTTCAGGATCAGATTTGGAGAAATCGCGATGTCCTTACGTTTCAACATTTTGTTGACCGCCGTCATGGCCAACATGGCACTGGCCACGGTCCCCGCGATGGCTGAGGCCTTCTGGCTGTCCGAACCCGGCCTTTGTGACGCCGATGACGGCGAGATCGAAGAGATGGATGTCATCTACCTGACAACGACCGGGCTCAGCAGCCATTTCTTCGGCTGTGAATGGCCGCTGAAAGCAGGCGAAGCGATCCTGCGTGGCGAATGGTCGGTATCCACAGTTGCCAGCTGCTCCAATGCTACCGGGACTTGGGAGGCGGAGTTTGAAATTGTCCGGCAGGGCGACGGCTCAGTTCGGGTGTTTCAGGAAAGCGGCGGCATCTCTCCGGTCCGGTTTTTCCACTGCGATTGAAGTCAGCTGAGGTATGTAGCTCGCCGTCGCCCACCGATAATGAAATGTTGCGACAGCTACGAATGACCGGTTTGGGGAAGCTGCGCTGCGGCAGTGACCGATGGCGCCAAGGCCGGGTTAGGGCTGTTCGCGTTTGTTGTTGCCCAGCGATCTTAGGGGATTGCTGCAACGCAGAGATCGGCGGCTTGAGCCCCAAGCAACCGTTTTCCGCGATGCAGCTAAAGTCCGCTATACGCAACAATCGAGAGGCATAACACTTCTGCCTTCTGTTAAATATTTGACAAAACAGAACCTGTCTGTCTCATGTCCCACTCCTTGGTGGTTACGATGAGCCAGAAACACTCCCTTATCAAATGCAGCTATTTAGACCCATAAGCGCTGACGTCAGACAGTTCGAAGCTTTGGACTGTTAGGTGGGCCACTCAATCGGTGGAAATCGCGCCCATTCTCTCGGCCATCATTTCAACATGAACGCCAGCGCTGAAGCTCATAAGTCAATGCGTTGATATCATCGAGCATTCGCCAGCCTAACCTTCCGAAATGGCAACATAAAACTGCATTTAATGAAATTGAGGAATTATAACAGAACCGGTATATTGCAGTCAACGCAGTTACAAGCCGAGATATTCTATGACACATGCAATGCGTATCCTCGAAGCTGGTGGCCCGGAAGTTTTGAGCTGGCAAGATATTGACGTCGGGCGACCGGAGCCCGGTGAGGTACGTATCAAACACGCAGCCGTAGGCCTAAACTACATCGATGTCTATCATCGAACCGGGTACTATCCGCAAGAACTCCCGTTTATTCCAGGGCTTGAGGGCGCTGGCACAGTCGAAGAGATCGGCACAGAAGTCACAGAAGGTGCCGTTGGAGATCGCGTTGCCTACGCAGGGTCCTTTCGAGCCCTTATTGCCGGATGCTGCATTTGTGATGAACGTCTGCTTTGTAGGGCGTCATGGAAGACTACCTGCGTGAGAACTCACGCACCAGCTCATTTGCTTCTGGCCTAGATGCCTGATGACGAAAGCGGAGAGCCACCACCTCGCGCGCGATTTCAATGCCGTCAATGGGTATCGAAACAAGACCCCGATCTGTTGGGATTGCCGTCGCAGGAAGGATCACGGCCCCAGACCCTTGACGCGCGAGTTCAAGCAGCCAGCCCACGCGGTTTGATCGATAGGCTGCATAAAGTTCGTGTCCATGTTCGGCGCAGGTGCCATGTAGCGTGTCTCGCATCTCACAATTCGGTCTGTCGAGCAGTTCAGTTTGGGCGAGCGCGTCGAGGGAAACAGTGCTTAATTCGCTAAATGGGTGATCCTTAGCAGCCACAACACGGTAATCTTCTCGATAGAGCTGATCTATACGATAGAGCTCTGGATTGACTTGAGTGGCGGTGACAACAATATCGTAGTCTCCATCGCGAAGCCCTGTCAGCAAAGCATCAGTTGAACCGACAATCAGCTCAATCTCCGCCTGTGGAAGGCGCGCACGAAAACGCTCTACCGCCTCGGAAATCTTGTTGTGTCCAATTGTTTCGCCAAGTCCAATACTGATCGGGACCCGCTCCAATCTTGTATGTCGAACCGCCTCGGCTTTTGCCTCATGGGTTTCCCATTGAACCCTCTCAAGCCTTGGACGCAAGAGTTTTCCAAGCGGCGTCAGCCGACATCCCGCGCGGTCTCTGATGAATAGAGCGCCGCCCATTTCCTCTTCCAGCTTCTTGATGGCGGTCGTCAAAGAGGGCTGCGAGACATTTGAAGCACTTGCAGCGTGCGTGAAGTTACGGTGCTCACAGATGGCCAGAAAATAGCGGACCTGGTTCATCTCCATTGGCGTCTCCCGGTCTCTTGGTGCGTCATTAGATCATCCTCGTTGGATCGACATCCATAGTCAATACCTATCGTAATATAGAAACTGGGAATTGGAGTTGTGGCTGGCGGTTACGGGATAAGGGTGCATCGAAAATCGAAACAGATGCAACTCAACTCAGGAGACGACCATGAAAACTCAAATCCTTCAGATGCTCGCGGCACTGACCGTGATCTCAACCGCTACTACCGCAAACGCACAGGAAAACGTTATGAAAGATCACACTGCAAGCTTTATCGAAATGCCAGCCGCTGAGGGCCAAACAGATGCCTTCGCCGAATTTCTGACAGGTGCCGCGCCGTTGGTAAAAGAGACCGAGCCGGGCACCGAGCTTTGGTTCGCATTGCATGGGTCCGAAGCCACTCTTGCGATCTTCGACGTCTTCGTCGACGACGACGCAAGGAACGCGCATTTCTCCGGCGTCGTCGCGGGAGCCTTGAAGGCAAACGCAGACACATTGGTCGCAGGCGGCTGGGACGACGGCGTGGTCGCCAATATCAACAACTCAAATGTGCTGTCGGCGAAAGCCCCTTTCGACCTCTACAGCGCAACGACCGCGACCTATATCAAGCTCGAAGCCGCACCGGGTCAGGGTGACCAGCTGGCCGCATTGCTGACAGCGGCTGGTGCCATCGTTGCCAAGACTGAACCCAAGACACTGTTCTGGGTCGCGCTGCAAATCGACGAGGGCAACTTCGCGATCTTCGACATTTTTACCGACAACTCGGGTCGCGAAGCGCACTTTGCCGGTGAAGTGGCGGGATTGTTGAAAGAGCAATCTTCGGTTCTGGTCAGTGGCGGATGGGACGAAGGTGTCGTGGCGAACGTTAGCAACTTCGACATCCTGGCAATCAAGTAACGCCTGAACTAAAAGCGCGTGCCCGGCGTTTCTGACGCTGGGCGTTTTTCTGTCCTGGTCAGATCAGTGGACCGAGATAACTGTTTGTTGCCAAAGCCGACGTTACAGATTGGCCGAGAGATGGCAGCTTCGTCCGCTCAGCGGTCCTTGCCAGTCAAGAGATTGCTGCTGTGCGGTGAATGTCTGCATTGCGAAAGCTGCATCGCAGCATAATGAGGGTCGATGAACGGCAGGTTTGGGCCGATCTATGTCAATGTCAGGCAATGAGCGGCGGTGCTGCAGTAAGGCTTTCAAACTCCTTCGGCACCGCTCCTTTTGACAAGCTCACGCGTCGGGATCAATGCCCATCGGGAACATCAGCCGCTTGTCCGGATCGACGGTCTTTTTGTACTCCTGCAGTAGGGAATAATTCGATTCCCCGTAATATTGCGAAACAGGCTGTTCGCAATCCGGGAAGTTGATAAAGGCCCCTTCACAATAACCTGAAGCCTCAAGGTGCTCGCGGAACCCGCGCACCCAGGATAGCACATCCTTTTCATTCACCTCTTCATCACCGGGGTTCCACCAAGCTTGGATCTGCAACATGTAGTCGCGGTCTCGCCAGGGAAAGGCGACTGGATCGCGTTCATCCGACCCGCCATACCCGCCCATGCCGTGCAGGCTGAGGTACATGTTGACCCGGTCGATTGGGCCGTGACAATCGATGTAGTCGCCAGCCGCTTTCATCACCGCCGCCGGATCAGCATCCGCCTTGGGCAAGGTGGAGCTGACCTTATGGGGCTGGGCAAAGTCCGAGCACGTCTCGGTGTCCTTTTCCTGACCAGGTGCACCCAGCTGCATCAGGTAGCCGCGCGGGGCCATTGCGGTGCCTGTGCGGCCCGCGGGCGCCTCAGCGGCTGACTGGAACAGCGCACGCTGGAACGTGGCCGGATCGCGGAACAAAATCTGAGTATATCGCTCATTTATGGGCTTCACCGCGCCGATCAAGGGCTCAAGTGCCGCCCTGCAATCGTCTTCTTCCCCGTAAAACCGCCCACCAACGATGAACGCTGGATCGTTCTCGTCGTGGTCTTTTTGCGCGCGGACGGTCATGCGCGCAAATGTATTTAACCGTTTGCTGACAGACCCGCAAAGCTCAGCCCACAGCGTCGCTGCGCTCATGCGGTCAGCGTACTCCCATTGCAGGTTAAATTCCGTGAACACCGGCCCGGGTCTGTAAAGTTCAAATTTGAAGCGCGTGGCGACGCCAAAATTTCCGCCACCGCCGCCCCGGGTGGCCCAGAACAGTTCCTTTGCCGTGATCCCCAGCGGGAGCGCGCCTTCGTAAACCTCGCTTTGATCAAAGCGCACCTTGTGTCCATTTGGCAGCACCATCTCGATCTCGCAGAGCGCATCCACAGTCAGTCCAAATGTGCGATAAGACATGCCCCATCCGCCACCCAGTGTCACGCCGCCGACGTTCACGGTTTTGCAGGCCCCGGTCGGTAAAAGCCGTCCATGCCTGGCAAGTTTTTTGATCACCCCACCCAAAGGCTGCCCCGCGCCGACCCAAAGGTGGTCGCCATCGTCGGTCACATCAAAATCCTCAGACGGGTTAGAGAGCAGCACGAGCCCATCCGTGTTGGATGACATTGCTTCGTGATGATGTCCTCCCGAACAGATAGTTAAAGGGGCGTCGACACCAGCCATGTGCCGTAGAACGCTACAGACGTTGTCCACCTCAAACCCCATTGCAACGGCATAGGGGCGCGGGTGGAGCCGGGCATTGTGGATCATGAAGTAGGAAGAACAGCCGCCATCGCCACATCGGTGTATTTCGACACCGTCAGCTTCCATCTGCTGCAACGCTTCTTCAAGCTGCCTCAAATCAGCTTTCGTCATAAGAGAATTCTCAATCCAATATTTTCCAAGTAATTTGTAATTGAGCTGATCTTCAACGATTTCGGCTCATTTTTCAATGCCAGGCTTGCTCTATTGTGGTTGATGCAACCCGAGAGCGGGATTTGTGGTCTGTACCCTGACATTGTTGTCGTTTCTGCGCATTTTTTGCATTTCAAGGCACAGGCATCGAACCGCTTTTGTTGTGTTTCTGCTGTGTTGGCGTTCATACAGATCTAGGTGGTGCCCAAGCACCGCCTTTTTATGAACTATTAGCCGAAAGTCTGCCTTGTCCAGCGGTTCGGTAATTCAAAGTCCTGAAATGCTGCAGGATGTATAGACGGCCGCTTTGGCGGGCGCAACGCAGCATCTCCGTTGTTGAATGAATGTCGGCAAAGGGCCGTTTCCCGCAATCCACTTAGCTCTTTGAATGCCCGCTTTTGGTCGGTAAGCTGAGGACAATTTGCTAGTTCCCACTACCGAAAATACTGTTAGACTTGACGCCCACAAGGCGATGAAATACTAGGTCAATCTGTTGAGCGGGCGTTGTGTAGTGGTAAGACCTCAGCCTTCCAAGCTGATGACGCGGGTTCGATTCCCGCCGCCCGCTCCAATAAATATTTTCCTACACATCACCTACAAAGTCGCTCAGTAGGTGAAGGTATTTAATTGTAGTTAAAGCATAATTCTAGATTTACATGCAAGCCTTCCAAGCTGATGACGCGGGTTCGATTCCCGCCGCCCGCTCCACGAATTATTTTCCGACACATAACCTGCAAAATCGCTCCATAGGTACAGGAATCGTTTTGTTATTAAATATAGATAGCAGATTTGCACGCAAGTCTTCCAAGGCTTAAGGTGCAGGTTCGCTACCCACGCCGATCCCCGGTTATTCCGGCCTACGGTACCGAATTCGGCGGCTGCTGACGATCCGGCTTGTTTCCGAAAGTCGGGCGGCATAAAACCGACCGGCTGCTGCAATTATTCGAGGTCTGAATGGCACGAGGCAACCCTATGGGCGGAACCGCTGTGGAGCGCGAAAAATCAAAAACTGTCGGCCCGCTGGCAGGGCTTGCGCCTTATTTGCTGCCGTACCGCTGGACCATCCTGCTGGCAGTACTTGCACTCATTTCGACCGCAGCGCTGTCGCTGGCGCTGCCTTTGGCGGTGCGCCGGGTTGTCGACGGCTTTTCGACCGGTTCCGCAGAATTGATGGACAAATATTTCACCGCTGCCATTGCGATTGCGGCGCTTTTGGCGATTGGTACTGGGTTTCGGTATTATTTCGTCACCCGGCTGGGCGAGCGGGTGGTATCCGACATCCGCATGGCAGCGTACAACAAGATGATAGGCATGAGCCCCGCGTTCTTTGATCGCGTGATGACTGGCGAGGTTTTGTCACGGATTACCACTGACACCACGCTGATTTTGTCAGTGGTTGGCTCTTCGATATCGATCGCACTGCGCAATGTGTTGATTTTCTTTGGCGGCATGACGCTGATGTTGTTCACATCGGCCAAGCTGACTGGTCTGGTGCTGCTGATCGTGCCGGTTGTGATTGTGCCGATCATCGTGCTGGGACGGCGGGTTCGGGTGTTAAGCCGGGAAAACCAGGATCGGATCGCAGAAAGTTCCGGCAATGCCTCTGAAACTCTCATGGCTGCGCAAACTATTCAGGCGTTTACCCATGAAGCGCTCAGTCGACTGCGGTTTGGTGACCTGACCGAGCAGGCATTTACTGCTGCCCGCCAACGCATCGGGGCGCGGGCCCTTATGACGGTGATTGTGATCTTCCTGATCTTCACGGGTGTTGTTGGCGTGTTGTGGATCGGCGCTCGCGACGTACGTGGCGACGAAATGACCACCGGTGCACTGGTGCAATTTGTAATCCTGGCGGTGATGGTGTCGGGTGCGGTTGCGGCCTTGTCCGAAATTTGGGGCGAATTGCAGCGCGCGGCGGGGGCAACCGAAAGACTAGTCGAGTTGCTGATGGCCGAGGACCAGGTGAAAGATCCGGCATACGCGCAAACCCTACCTGAAACCGTCGCGGGTGAGGTGCTGTTCAAAGACGTAACCTTCAGGTATCCGGCGCGGCCTGGCGTGGTGGCGCTGGACGGGTTAAATTTGACCATTAAGCCGGGCGAAACTGTCGCGCTTGTCGGGCCGTCCGGAGCCGGTAAATCGACTGTGTTCCAACTGCTGTTGCGGTTCTTTGATCCCGACCAGGGCACAGTCAGTCTTGATGGCGTCAACCTTGCCGCACTACCCCGGACAGAATTTCGCAAACAGTTGGCATACGTACCGCAAGACCCAGTTATCTTTGCGACATCGGCGATGGAAAACATTCGTTTCGGGCGTCCGGAAGCCAGCGACGCCGACGTCGTCGCAGCGGCAAAAGCCGCCGCCGCCGATGAATTTCTGGCGAAATTGCCTGATGGCTATACCTCATATGTCGGCGAACGCGGGGTGATGCTGTCCGGTGGTCAGAAACAGCGCATCGCAATAGCGCGCGCGATTTTGCGCGATGCACCAGTTTTGCTGCTGGATGAAGCGACCTCTGCATTGGACGCTGCGAGCGAATTGGCGGTGAAGCAAGCGGTTGAAGAGCTGTCAAAAACCCGCACGACATTGATTGTGGCGCACCGTTTGGCAACCGTGAAACAGGCAGACCGGATTGTGGTTTTGGATCAGGGCAGGGTGGTTGCGCAGGGATCCCATGACGAACTGGTGAAAGCGGACGGACTCTATGCCAAACTGGCGCGTTTGCAATTCACTGACGGTCAGATGGTAGCCTGAGTTTTCCGCTTGCAGCAGTTTAGTTATTTCAACGCTGCAGACATGCTCGTTCGGTAATGCTGCCTGCTTTTTTTGGTGCTCCACGAATTGCGGCGCTGCAAACGTTGGGTAAGCCTTGCCACAGCAACCAATTCAGCCCATGATTTGAGCGGATAAGGTCCCGGCGAAACGACGGACCGCCGCAGGGAGGAATTAATTATGAGTGAAGTAGCCGTCGTTGCTGACATTATCAGCATTGAAAATGAGATGCCGGTGGAGGACCGTTGGGCAGAAACCACCGTTTATCAGCGGTTGTGTAGCACCCGTGATGAGCATCCTGATCGCCCTGCAGTTTCCTTCCAACTTAAATCCGGCGCAAAAGACAAATCTGTCACCCTCAGCTGGACAGACCTGACACGCCGAATAACGCAGGCTGCCAATCTGTTTCGGTCTTTGGGAGTGGGTGAAACCGATGTTGTCGCCTATCTGCTGCCAACCAGCCATGAGACGCTGATCACCATGATGGGGGGATGACCGCAGGCATTGTAGCCCCCGTCAATCCGACTTTGGAACCAAAACAAATTGCTGCGCTGCTGCGCGAAACCAACGCCAAAGTGCTGGTAACGATGCGGTCATTTCCAAAAACCGAAGTGGCACAATTGGCCAACGAAGCCTTGGCCCTGGCACCAAACGTCAAGACGGTGATCGAGGTGGACATGCTCCCCCATCTTTCGCCGCCCCTCAGTTGGATTGTGCCGCTGATCCGGCCAAAAGTTGAAAAAGCTCACAGCGCAACCGTGATGGATTTTAATGCAGCTATTGCAAGGCAAAACGCGGACAGTTTGGATTTTGAAGAAAACCAGAACGACAGGTTCTGCGCCAATTTCCACACCGGTGGTACCACCGGGATGCCAAAAATTGCCCAACATGCACAGTCTGGCATACTTTATAACGGCTGGCTGGGAGCAGAATTGCTGTATACGTCGTCAGACGTTGTGCTGTGCCCGTTGCCGTTGTTTCACGTGTTTGCGGCCTACCCGATCTGGGCTGGCGTTTTGTTTTCAGGTGCGCATATGGTGCTGCCGACCCCTGCGGGCTATCGGGGCGACGGCGTTTTTGACAATTTCTGGAAATTGATCGAACGCTGGGGCGCCACCTTCATGGTCACAGTGCCTACAGCGGCCGCTGCGCTGATGCAAAGACCAGTCGACGCAGACGTCTCGACATTGCAAAGCGCATTTTGCGGCTCTGCGCCTTTGCCGGTCGAACTGTTCAAGCGGTTTGAAGAAGCGACCGGTGTGTCGATCCTTGAAGGTTATGGCATGACCGAGGCAACCTGCCTTGTGGCTGTCAATCCAAGGCAGGGCGAAAAGCGGATTGGCTCGGTTGGGTTCCGCTTCCCTTACACCGATATCAAGATCGCCGATTGTGCCGAAGACGGCTCGATCGACAGGGAATGCGGCGTCGACGAAGTTGGCGAAATCTGCATTGCCAGTCCCGGCGTCGCTGTTGGCGAGACCTATACCGAAGCGGCGAAGAATGTCGGGCTGTTTGCAGATGGCACCCATCTGCGCACGGGTGATCTGGGGCGTATCGACGCCGAAGGTTACCTGTGGATCACCGGTAGGGCCAAGGACTTGATCATCCGGGGCGGCCATAACATTGACCCGGCCTTGATTGAAGAAGCACTGGCAGGGCATCCCGACGTGGCTTTCGTCGGGGCAATTGGACAGCCGGATGCCAAATCCGGCGAAGTGCCCTGTGCCTATGTCGAATTGATCGAAGGGGCAAATACCTCAGCTGATGATTTGATGGATTTTGCCAAAACCAATGTTCCCGAACGCGCGGCTGTGCCAAAACATCTGGAAGTGATGGATGAATTGCCAAAAACCGCAGTTGGCAAGATATTTAAGCCCGATCTACGCCGGATGGCAATCACCCGTATCTACGACGCCGCGCTGCGCGATGGCGGAGTCGGAGCCCACATCAGTGCTGTTGTTGAGGACAAAAAACGCGGGCTGGTGGCGCATGTATGCAAAATCGAAACCGATGTAACGGACGACGCTGTAACTGGCGCATTGGGCAGCTTTGCGCGACCTTGGGATTGGGAGGAATAAGCCAAATCTTTTGTGAGGCTGACTAATTTGACCCGACAAGAACAGAGGGCCTATTGGCCCGCAAACCGGGCTTCCATTTCGTCGCGGGCGTCGTCGGAAATTTTGGCAAACATTACTTCTGGTACGGTGAAAGCGTGACCTGCCTCGAGATTGGATAGGGTAACGGCAACGTCGGTCGGCCACTCCGTTCCTTCAGCGTTCATCGCCCGCAGCATCGCGGTGGCAGCGTCGGGGATAAATGGTTCGGACAGCACTGCGTAAAGCGGAATCAGGTTAAGCGCGAAACGCACAGTGGTGGCGGCGGCTTCGGGATCGGTTTTGAACGTCGTCCAGGGCGCTGCGGCTTGCAGGTATTCGTTGCCAGCGGCCCAGATAGCCCGCAGTTCGTTCGCAGCCTTGCGGATTTCGATGGCCTGCATGTGGTTTTGATAAACCTGCAAACGGCTGGAGATTTCGGCAATCACAGCGTCCTCCGCTGCTCCGTAGCTGCCACCGACCGGCACCGCCTCACCAAACTTTGAACGGCAAAACTTGGTGATGCGACTGACAAAGTTGCCGAGCACATCGGCAAGATCCTTATTTACCCCTTGCTGGAAATTGTCCCAGGTAAACTCGCTGTCCGAACTCTCCGGTACATGGCTCAACAGCCACCAGCGCCAGTAATCGCTGGGCAGGATATCCAACGCCTGATCCATGAACACACCACGGCCTTTTGAGGTTGAGAACTGGCCGCCGTCATAATTCAGGTAGTTGAACGATTTAATGTAATCCACCAGTTTCCACGGTTCGCCTGATCCCATGATTGTGGCTGGGAACGACAGGGTGTGGAACGGCACGTTGTCTTTGCCCATGAACTGCACATAATGCACATTATCCGCACCTTTGTCTGTGCGCCACCAACGTTCCCAGGCGCTGGCATCGTGATTATTCGCTTCAGCCCATTCAGCGGTCGCTGCAATATATTCAATCGGCGCATCGAACCAGACGTAAAACACCTTGTCTTCCATCCCCGGCCAGTTGTTGGCACCCCTTTTGACGGGAATACCCCAGTCAAGATCACGTGTAATACCCCGGTCGCGCAGCCCGTCGCCATCGTGCAACCACTTTTTGGCAATCGAGGTGGTCAACACCGGCCAACCTGCCTGGCTGTCAATCCATTCATCAAGCTGGTCGCGCATCGCTGACTGGCGTAAATACAGATGTTTTGTTTCGCGAACTTCTAAATCGGTAGAGCCGGAAATGGCAGAGCGCGGGTCGATCAGATCGGTCGGATTGAGCTGCTTGGTGCAGTTTTCACATTGATCACCGCGGGCACCATGGTATCCGCAATTCGGGCAAGTACCCTCAATATAACGGTCCGGTAGATAGCGACCGTCTGCGATCGAATAAACCTGTTTTTCGCTGACTTCACTGATCAGACCGGCCTCGTCTAATTTGCCCGCGAAATGTTGCGTCAGCGCGTGGTTCTGCGAGCTGGATGAGCGGCCAAAATGATCAAATGACAGGCGAAATCCGGCGGCCAGCTTTGACTGAACCGCATACATTTCAGCACAGTATTCGGCGACAGGCTGATCTGCTTTGGCCGCCGCCAACTCGGCCGGTGTGCCATGCTCATCGGTGGCGCAGATAAACATCACTTCATCACCGCGCGCCCTGCAAAACCGGGCAAAAAGATCTGCCGGCAACTGACTTCCCACCAGATTGCCCAAATGCTTAATGCCATTGATATAGGGCAATGCGGAAGTGATGAGAATGCGTGCCATGAAGCCGGGCCTTTGATGATGGTTCAGCTCGTTTAGCCTATGTTTTTAGGGAGCGAAAGTACCTACCGCCGACGCCTCAGCAACCGACCAACAAGAAACGATGTCCGCGGAACATAGGTGTAGATTGTCCGTTCATCGGAAGTTGGCCGCACCCGCATCCGTGCCAATCCGAAAACCAGGAGTCCGGCATGGGCGACACTGACAAAGGTGAACAATGCGTAAGCACCAAAAAATTGGATCAAATACGACGCCACCACCGGGCTGAAGATCGCGCCAACAGCGTAAAAGAACAGCAACGATGCGTTGAGTGAAATCACATCTTCGGCCTTGCAGAAATCATTCGAATGGGCAGTGGAAACCGAGAATATCGGGTAGGTCGCAACGCCGAAAATTGCGGCAGCAGTGAAAATCATTGTCGCGGAGCTGGAACTGGCCGCAGCCATACCCAGCGAAGCCGCGATGCTGGCCACGGATAGCGCAATCAGGACCCATCGCCGGTCAAACTTATCTGCCAGCCAGCCGGTTGGGAATTGCGCCAGCGCCCCGCCGACCAGCACCAGCGCCATATAGGTACCAATCTGAATCTGCGTCAGTCCGACTTCGCTGGCATAAAGCGGTCCAACCATCCGAAACGCAGCTGTGGTTGTCCCTGCAACAACCACACCGGCCACACCCAAGGGTGAAATCCGCCAGGCTTTGATAGGTTGCAACCGGATTGCTTTCGGCGTTTCAGGTTGCTTGGTTGAGGTCATTGCCAATGGCAGGATGCAGGCACAGCAGAGAATTGCCAGCAGGTTATAAGATGCGTAAGCGGCAGGTTCCAACAGGCCAATCATCAATTGAGCCGCGGAAGAGGCAAAAATATCGACCACGCGGTATGTGCCCATCACCCGACCCCGATTGGTGTTGGTCAGTTTCGCCTGCATCCAGGACTCTATCACGGTGTAACATCCTGCCACGCAAAGTCCGGTCATCACGCGGAAAAACGCCCAAGTCAGCGGATCGATGAACATCGGGTGGGCAATCGCGCCGATGGCTCCGAACGCAGCAAAAACCGCGAATGTGCGGGCATGGCCGACACTGCCCATCAGGCGCGGTGCCCACCAGCAGCCGACAAAAAAGCCGAGAAAATGCGCCGATCCGAGCACCCCGATCTGCGCCGTGCTGAACCCGGATTTTAGCCCTGATAGTGCGTCCAAAGGGCCAATTGCGCCAGAACTGAGCTGTAACAATGTGATCGACAAAAACAGGGCGGCGAAAGAGATCAGCAGGCGCATTAGAAACCGATTTAAGTTGCTCAACACGACAGTGGATCAACTCTTTTGGACCGCCTATAGTAAATTCGACAAGTCTATGACGTTTTTCAATTTTCTAACCGGGTAATACGATGAAATTCAGCCAGCTCGTGGAAAGCCAGATAAGAAAAGCTCAGATGAAAGGCGATCTGGACAACCTTAAAGGCGAAGGAGAGCGGCTACCGGATCGCCCAATCGGGAACGACGCTGATCAGATCGGTTACCGCATAATGGCCGAAGCCGGAGCTTTGCCAGAAGAAATTGTGTTGAAACGCAAAATCAAAGCAGCGGCGGTCCATTTGCAAAGCCTGACCGAACCCGGCGAACGCAAGACAGCGATGGCAAAACTGGCAGAATTGCAGTTGAAACTGAGCATTCAGGAAGAAGCCCGCAAAAAATTCATGAAGTAATCCAGCCCGCCTAAAACCACATCCGGTGCAGAGTTCCGTCTTGCTTCACAAATTGGCGCTGCACGGCGCCGGCAACATGCAGCACAATCAGCAGGATCAGAAGTTTGCCGATAATGCCATGCAATGTGAAGAATACCTCTTCCAGCAGCTCGCTGGTCGGCGCAATAAACGGGATCGGGAACAGGCCGAAGAACGACATGTCAAACCCGGTCGCCGAACTGGCGATCCAGCCACTTATCGGCATCGCAACCATACCTACATAAAACAGACGGTGCACCCAATGCGCTGCCGTTGTCTGCCATCCGGGGTTGCCCAATACAGGCGGCGGCGGTGACGCTGCGCGCCAAATCAGGCGCAGCAAAATCAGCGAAAACGCCAATACCCCGGTGGCCTTGTGCCAACCATAAAGATAAAGCTGATCCAATCCGATTTTGGTGTTTTCCAGATACAGCCCCAACCCAATCAGACCAAAGATCAGCGCTGCGATCAGCCAATGCAGCAGTTTGGAAGGCAGCCCATAGGCTGTGTCACTGTTGCGCCAGAGCATTCTGGTCACTGCCGCCGTTTGATCTTGGCCAAAATGCGTATGTCGAGCGTATCACCGACCATGTCCGGATAGCCGGAAGCGCCAAAATCATGCCGGTTGATCTTTCCTGTAATCTGCATTGCCAATTCGTCCCGGTCTTCCGGCGAGTGGCCTTCCAACTGAAAAAACCGTGCCGTCAGCGTGATCGGGCGGGTCACATCGCGCACAGTTATTTCGCCTGTCACTTTGGCAATCCCTTCGACAACTTTCGCGCTTGATGAGCGGAAACTTATTTTCGGATAGGCTTTCGCATCGAGCATCTTGGGTCCACGCAACGCTGAAGTGGCAAAAACAAAACCACCTTGCCCCGAGCCCGAGTCAATCGACACATTCACCGTTGACTTGTTCACATTTGCAAAGTCGATGACCAGATCGCCGTTGAATTTCTGAAACCGGCCTTTGACCGGTTCGCCGTTGAATTCATAGGTGAATTCAATCCGACTGGCGTCATAGTCAAAATCATAAACCCTTGGTGCAGAACCCGCAGGGGTGATACTTAGGCAAAAAACCGTAAAAAGGCAGGCAAATCTAAACATGATGAAAACCTTGTCGCAGGTTTGAATGCAATTGCACAGTCAACACTTTGGCAATGGAAAATATTCGCGAGAAAATGCTCAGATTGCCGATACTTGAATGATGCTCGCCGCTAAAATGCGTCTGGTTGCAACTCACGCGCCATGTGGTCGAGCACAGCGTTGACAAATTTCGGTTCGCGACCTTCTGGGAAAAAGGCTTTGGTGACTTCCACATATTCGTTGATCACCACTTTGGGCGGGGTTTTTTGCAGCAATAGTTCCGCGCCAGCTGCACGAAATACACCCCGCAGAGTTGGGTCGATGCGGTCGATCGGCCATTTGGCCACCAGAGCTCGATCGGTCAGTTGGTCGATTTTTGCCTGATCGGTCACGGCGGAATGCAGCAGGCTTTCAAACAGGTTGACGTTGCCTTCCAGCCACTCGACTTCATCAACTTCTGCCCCAAACCGGTGGTTCAGAAATTCTTGCCTCACGTCCTCCATGGCCGCGCCGCTGGCTTCCATTTGAAACAATGCCTGCACCGTATACAACCGCGTTGCGGATTTCTTTTGAAGCGGAGAAGGGTTGGTCATGCGGAATTTGAACCTTTTGCATCGCCGGCAACGATTATGTGTTCCGAGGCCGGTTTAAACCCGATGCTCTTGGTATTGTTCAGGAATTTTCGGGAGAGTGCAATCAAATGCAATGCCGCATGCGCTGCGCCGCCACCCTTGTTCTGGCCGTTTTTATCAGCCCGCACGTCCGCTTGTTCCCGATTTTCAACTGTCAGTATACCATTGCCTATACAAACGCCGTCCAACCCGAGGAGCGTCAGCGCGCGTGAGCTGTCGTTGCACACGGTTTCATAATGCGTGGTCTCGCCGCGAATAACGCAACCAAGCGCGACATATCCTTCATATTTGCCTGACGCCTCGGCCAACCTTATGGCGGTTGGCACTTCCAGCGCTCCGGGCACTTCGACGACATCGCAAGTCGCACCGCTATCCGCAATTGCAGATTTTGCGCCAGCCAGCAAATTGTCCGCAATGTCCTTGTAATACGGCGAGATCACGATCAACACCCGCGGTTCTCGACCCTCGAAAGTTGCCACTGGCAAAGTGTCGTGGCTTTCGGTTCCAGCCATGGTTCAGTCTTTCTTCAAAGGGTGGGTGTCGGTGATCGAGATGCCATAAGCATCGAGCCCGAGGTAACGGGTATCAGGACTGTCGGTAATCAGGATCAATTCGTGCAACCCCATCGTGGACATGATCTGCGCCCCAAGTCCGGTTTGCTTGATCGTGCGCGGCGCGTCTTCATCGTCCATTTCGCTGGACAGTTTCGGCCGGGGCTGGCGGAACAGGAAAACCGCGCCGCGCCCTGCTTCGGCGATGATTTCCATGGCTCTCGGCAACTTGCCGGTTGGTCGGCCGCTGTCGCTTGTCAGCCCAACGCCAAGAACGTCTTCCAGTGCATTCAGCGCATGGGTTCGGGCCAATACCGGCGCTCCATCAGTGATGTCGCCTTTGACCAGTACCACATGTTCCGTACCGGTGATCTGGTCGGCGAAAATCCGCATCTCCCAATCCCCACCGTGTGAGGACTGCACGGTCTCACGCCGCATTTCACGCACCAGATTGTCGTGTTTGTGGCGATAGGCAATCAGGTCTGAAATGGTGCCGATCTTCAGGCCATGTTCCTGCGCGAACTCCACAAGTTCGGGCAGACGTGCCATGGTGCCGTCTTGGTTCATAATCTCGCAGATCACGCCAGCCGGATTGAGCCCGGCCAAACGCGAAATATCCACCGCCGCTTCAGTGTGACCGGCACGCATAAGGACTCCGCCAGTACGTGCCCGCAGCGGGAAGATGTGGCCGGGTGTTGCCAACTCAGCCATGGTGTTCTGTTCGTTGATCGCCACAGACACCGTCAGCGCCCGATCCGCTGCGGAAATCCCTGTGCTGACGCCTTCGCGCGCCTCGATCGAGACAGTAAACGGGGTTTTGTGGCGCGACGAATTGTTGACCGCCATCATCGGCAGCCCCAACCGGTCGACTCGTTCGGCAGTCATCGGCAGGCAGATCAACCCGCGCCCGTGCGTCGCCATGAAGTTGATTGCATCTGCGTCGGCATATTCTGCTGGAATAACCAGATCGCCTTCGTTTTCCCGATCTTCGTGGTCAACCAGAACAAACATTCGGCCGTTGCGGGCATCTTCGACGATTTCTTTGGTCGGGGAAATCGCAGCGGTATAGTCTATCCTGTTCATTGCAGATCCCGCATCTCGGAAAGTCTGGCCACATAGCGTGCCAAGGTGTCAATTTCCAGGTTAATACTGTCGCCCACGGCGACCTGTCCCCAAATCGTGCTGGCCTTGGTGTGTGGGATAATATTCACGTCAAAGCGCGCGCCATCGACATCGTTAACGGTCAAGGACGTACCGTTCAGGGCAATTGATCCTTTGGGGGCGACAAATTTCGCGAGATGTTTGGGCGCTTCAAAGGTCACACGCGTGCTGTCCCCTTCGTCTTGCATCGAGACGACGGTTGCTAGGCCATCCACATGGCCGGAAACGATATGCCCTCCGAGTTCGTCGCCGACGCAAAGGGCGCGTTCAAGGTTGATTTGCGAGTCATTGACCCAAGCACCAATATTGGATTTCGAGATTGTCTCCGCCGAGATTTCCACGTCAAACCAGTGCTGCGCTGCATCAGCGCCGGTATCGATCACAGTCAGACAGACGCCGTTGCAGGCAATCGAAGCACCAATATCAATATCGGATGATTCGTACGCAGAAGCTATTCGGGCGCGCAGATCGCCACGCTGTTCCAACTCCGCTATCGTGCCAACGTCAGTGATAATGCCGGTAAACATCGATTCCACCTGTTTTTTTCTGCTCTGGAACTAGCCCTTGTGTACAAATTCGGCAAGGCAAACTAAAGATCAATTGGGGTAAATCGGCACGTTTTCCACAAAGCAGGGTGTATCTGGTCGGTAGCCATTGCTTTTGTGCGGTTGTTTTGAAGTTTTCAGGCAATTGCTGGGTAAATTTGACCGTATCAGGACGTCCGGCCAGGCGGTGAAACAGATGGGAAACTCGAAGAACAGTCCAAAGTCGTTCCTGTTTTTACAGGGACCGCACGGTCCGTTTTTCTTTGAATTGTCCAAGTCAGTTGCTGCTTCTGGCGCCGTCGTTACCAAAATTGGGTTTAACGAAGGTGACCGGTATTTCTGGCGTGATCGGTCGAGTTTCATTGCTTTTTCCGATCCGCAGGAAACCTGGGTCGACTATGTCCGCGACTTTATGCGGGGGCGGATCACCGATCTGGTAATTTATGGCGATACGCGGCCATTGCACAAAACCGCGATTGCCGTGGCCAATGATCTGGGCATCCGCGTGCACTGTTTTGAAGAAGGATATCTGCGGCCCTATTGGGTGACATACGAGCGTGATGGTGTAAATGGGCATTCGCAATTGATGGACATGTCGGTCGCGGCCATGCGCGAAGCGTTGAAATCAATAGACAGTGCCCAGCCCGAAGCGCCGGCGCTCTGGGGGGACATGCGTCAGCATATTTTGATGGGCGCTATTTATCATTGGCACATCCTGTTTCGAAACGGCAGGTTCAAGAATTTTAAATCACATCGGGACGCGCCAGTCAGCCATGAATTTTGGTTTCATCTCAAGAGGTTACTCACGCGACCAGCATATGCGTGCAAGCGCTGGCTTGCGACCCAGAGGATCAAGCGCAATGGCTTTGTCTATCACCTGAGCCTTTTGCAACTCAGCCACGATGCGTCGATCCGAAGCCACTCCGAATTCTCCAACATGATAGAATTCATGCGGATCTGTGTGCAGTCTTTTGCCGACAACGCACCGCTGCACCATCATCTGGTGTTCAAATCGCATCCTCTGGAAGACAGCCGTCAGTCTTTGTCCAGAATGGCCCGCAGAATGGCCGCAGAATTTGGTGTCTCAGACCGGGTGCATTTTGTGCGTGGCGGAAAATTGGCGGAACTTTTGGATTTTGCCCGCTCGGTGGTCACAATCAACTCAACAGCGGCGCAGCAGGCACTTTGGCGCGGTCTGCCGGTAAAAGCATTGGGGCAGGGCGTGTTTTGCAAGCCGGAATTCACCTCTTCGCAAGCCCTGGGAGAATTTTTTGCCGATCCGAAAAAACCAGATATGGCTGCTTATCGGGATTATCGTCAATATTTGACGGGGCGGTAAAAAGTCGATTCCTCATGAGAGTCGGCTGGGTTATAATTGTGCATGTTTACTTTACGCGACCGACGGACCGGAGAATTGTTTGATCGCTGGTCCGATTTCGGGGGCAAACGTCGGCGCCTGATGGAGCAATCCTGGGCCGGGGTTTTTCGGAACCATCTGCTTGTCGAACTTCCGGTTGACGATCTTTGCCGTCACCTTGATGAACGCATGGGCCGACCATCGAAGGATCTACACGTTGTCATCGGGGTCTTGCTTTTGCAGCAGCTGCACGATCTGAGCGATGCAGAGACCGTCGAGGCCCTGGCCTTCAATATGGCGTGGCACTATGCCTTGGACGTGCGCAGCGAAGCGGACAGCTATTTCTGTGAGAAAACCCTGCGCAACTATCGCCGTCTGTTTATCGAACAAGGTCTCGATGAATTGCTGTTCCGGTGTTTGACGGATCGGCTGGTGCAGGGGTTCTCTGTCGATACCAGCCACCAACGCATGGATTCGACGGCCCTTCGTTCGGCGATGCGGGCGCTGACACGACTTGGTATCGTTGTTGAGAGCATCTCGAAGTTTGCCCGTGAGCTTGAGCGATATCATCCCGGTCTGCACGAGCAGATCAGCAAGGAGGTGATCCGCCGCTATGTCGATCGCGAGGGTAATGGCGCGTTCGCGAATACGGCGCCGAGTGTTTCAAAACGCCGCCTCGGCGAAGCGGGTCAGGATCTCCTAGCCCTGGTGCTGCAATTCCGTGACACGGCGGCGGCAAAGCTTTCCAGTTTTGCGATCCTGGAGAGGGTTCTGCGCGATCAGTTCGAGATCGTTGATGATGAGTGTGGCGATCGTGACGCAACGCGCGCCGCGATTCGAGATCCAAAGGATGTGCCGTGCGATACCGTCGGCAATCCGGCCGACCCGGACGCGAGCTACAACGCGCACAAGGGTCAGGGATACATGGCGCAGATCGTCGAAACCTATTGTGAAGATGACAGTAACGAGGCGGTTGCCGCGACACCGGACCTCATCACCCACGTGGAGGTCCACAAGATGACGGTGCATGACGGCCATCGCTTGGCCGATGCGCTGGATGATCTGAGCGAGCGCGCGCTGACGCCGGCGGTGATGCTGGGTGATTCACATTACGGTTCCAGTGACAACATGGCTCTGACGCGCGAACAGAACATCAATCTCGCGGCGCCCGCGCGACCGCCGAAAGGCGCCGTCTCGGGACGGTTGACGTTGGAGGATTTCACTCTCAACGAAGAAGGCTTGGTCTTGCGCTGTCCCAATAACGTCGAACCGGTTTCAGCCTCGCTCGCCAAAGCCAAGCTGCAGGCCCGTTTCGACCTTTCCATCTGCCAAAAATGTCCCGATATACTGCGATGTCCCGTGCAGGCGGCCAAGCGTGACGGCCAATTTTCCCGCTTTCAATATACCCCGGACAGGGCTGCCAACCAAAAGCGCCGGCTTTATGAACAAAGCGATGCCTTCCGCGACGTCTACAGATGGCGGGCCGGCATAGAAGCGACCATGTCGCGATTAAAGTACCAGATGAACCTGGCTCACCTACGCATTCGCGGCATGCCGGCCATGCGCTACGTGGTCAATCTGCGTGCCCTCGGCCTCAATATCCAACGCTGCGCGGCAATCGCACCATAAAAAACGAAGCCAAGGAGAAGCCAAGGATAGGTAATATCAGGTTTTATCCACCAGCAACGCGGAGACAGGCAAATATTCTTCACCGAACCGCAAAGACCTGTACAAGCACGCCATCGGCCAACAACTTTTTACCGCCCCGTCAAATATCGGCAACCGCACCTGTTGCCAATACCGCCCCGGTCGGCTGCCCGGTTGGTGATCCGCCCGCAGGTTCATCGCTGATCGCCAGCACTGCCCCGGTAAAGGCGTCATGAAGACTGGCAGACACATTAAGGGAAGATCGTTGCTCCACGGACAATACGCCCAAAGACACCGGCGCGTTGCCGCCGGATATCAGCCACAATTCCAGAGAGCGGTTTTCCGCGGCCACGCCTTGTGTCCGGTTGACAGACAGAACACCTTTTTGCGGGTCAAACAGGGCGACAACAGTCAATTCTCCGTTCTCCGCACCAATTTCCGCAACATAGACCGTTCCGGATTGTTGGTTTTGCAACCCGATAAACAGCAGGGCAAAAACAACGGCGGCAATACTGGCAACGCCGGCAAACCCGCGCCAAAACCCAAATCGGGACAGCAGAGGTTGCCGCGGATTTTCAAACAGCCGCGCTTCCAGCGCTGCTTTAACCTTCGCGCGCGGTTCAACCGGATCAATATCATCGGTGAACCCGGCGAATTTCTCTTGCCACTCGCTCATCAGCGCCCGCAATTCCGGCTCCTGTGCCAACCGCGCCGCAAACGCGGCCGCCTCGGAGTCCGGCAACAGACCCAATGCATGTTCCGCAGCGGTGGCGATATCCTCGCGTTTTTTGTCCGGTGTATCGGTCATCGGCTCAGACAGTCTCTCAGTTTCAACAGGCTGCGGCGCAGCCAGGTTCGCATGGTATTGAGCGGCACGCCATGGCGCGCGGCCAGTTCTTTATAAGTTTCCCCGTCCAGATAAGCGCCGCGCACCGCATCCGCGCGGCTGTCTTCAAGCGCATCCAGACATGCGTTCAGGCGGTTTCGTTCCGAATTTTCCACCGCCTGCCGTTCCGGTCCCGGTGCCGGATCAACGACGGATTCAGCGCTTTCCAGTCCGCCACCGGTCTCGCGCCGCATCCGCAACCGGTCGATGGCCTTGTTGCGGGCGATTGTGATCAGCCAGGTCATCGGGCTGTTGCCCGTCACCGCATAGCGATCGGCCTTTCGCCAAACCGTAATATAGACCTCCTGCAACACGTCTTCCGCCTCTGCCCGGTTGTTCAAGACACGCAGACAGACGCCGAAAAGTTTCGCCGAGGTCAGGTCATATAGGTTGGAAAAGGCAGACCGCCGGCCCAGCGCGGTTTGGGCGATCAAATCCTCTATGGTGGAAATACTGTTCAAGAAACGGGCCTGTTGCCAATCATTCGGTTTGGTGGCCAGAAACCTAGAGTGGAAGCCGCACCCGTCAAACAACAGCCGCACAGAACAGCCAGATTTACGCTTCCGCAAGTCCAGTTGAAATTCGCCGCTGCCTCTTGCGCCCAAACGGTTTATATTCCAGTAAGCATTTGATAATCCCGAATGCGGGATCAGGCAGATCAGGACACAGATGATGGCAGACGGCAACATGGACATCAGCGAACCGACAGTTTCCATTTCGGTGCGCGAGGCCTTTGGAATTGACAGCGATATGATGGTGAAAGCCTTTGCTGAGCGTACTGAACGGGTGCCGGTGCTGGACGCGACTTATAAGTTCGATCCAGACACAACTTTGGCAATTCTGGCCGCGTTTGCTTATAACCGGCGACTGATCATCCAAGGCTACCACGGTACCGGCAAATCGACCCATATCGAACAGGTCGCGTCGCGGCTGAACTGGCCAACTGTTCGGATTAATCTGGACAGCCATATCAGCCGGATCGACCTGATCGGCAAAGACGCGATCAAACTGCGCGACGGCAAACAGGTGACGGAATTTCAGGACGGCATTCTGCCCTGGGCCCTGCGTAACCCAACCGCGATTGTGTTTGACGAATATGATGCCGGCCGCCCGGATGTGATGTTTGTGATCCAGCGCGTTCTGGAACATGACGGCAAGTTGACACTGCTGGATCAGAACGAAATCATCACCCCGCACCCGTCTTTCCGGCTGTTTGCCACCGCCAATACCGTGGGTCTGGGCGACACCACCGGCCTCTACCATGGGGTGCAGCAGATCAACCAAGCACAAATGGACCGCTGGTCGATGGTGGCGACGCTGAATTACCTCAGCCACGATGCGGAAACCCAGATCGTGCTGTCGAAAAACCCGCTTTATAACACCGAAGCGGGGCGCAAGATGATCGGCCATATGGTGACGGTTGCGGATTTGACCCGGACTTCGTTCATGAATGGCGATATTTCGACCGTGATGTCGCCGCGCACCGTGATCATGTGGGCGCAGAACACCAAGATTTTCAAGGACGTGGGTTTCGCGTTTCGTCTGACGTTTCTGAATAAGTGTGATGAACTTGAACGGCAGACGGTGGCGGAGTTTTATCAGAGGTGTTTTGATGAGGAATTGCCAGAGAGTGCGGCGAGTGTGAGTTTGGGGTGATCGGGCGGGCTGACATATCGGCGGCCTACGACCGGATCCGTCCGCATATCCGCAGCACGCCGGTGCTGTCGCTGGAAACCGAAGCGCTGGGGGTCGATATACCACTCGCGCTGAAGCTGGAGCAGTTGCAGACAACCGG
Source organism: Amylibacter sp. (assembly GCA_965237555.1). Classification (GTDB taxonomy): domain Bacteria; phylum Pseudomonadota; class Alphaproteobacteria; order Rhodobacterales; family Rhodobacteraceae; genus Amylibacter. The sequence continues at coordinate 519,458 of CBDEFU010000001.1, read as the reverse complement.
TTCGTTCAAGGTGCGCGGGGCGTTCAACAACATGCTTACCGCCGATTTGACGGACGCAGGTGTGGTTGCGATTTCTGGTGGCAATCACGGTGCTGCGGTCGGTTATGCGGCAACGAAGCTGGGCGTCAGATCGACGGTCTTTGTGCCAGGCATGATCGCCGACGATGTCAAGATTGCCCGGATGCGCAGCTATGGCGCCGAAGTTGTTGTTTCCGAGGGAACCGTAGATCAGGTTTTTGCAGCGTATGAGAATCACGCACAGACCAATGGTGCGCTGGCGGTTCATCCATAAGATTCCGCCAGAACCTTGGCCGGGCAAGGAACGGTTGGGCTGGAATTCGCAGATCAAACCAATGCATTGGACACGGTGTTTGTCTCGGTTGGCGGCGGCGGGCTGATCGGTGGCATTGCTGCCTGGTTTGGCGGTCGCGTTAAGGTGGTCGCGGTCGAAACCGAAGGCACCTGTAGTCTGGACCTGACCCTAAAGGGAACGTTGCCACCTAATTTCAAAGTCAGCGGCATCTCGGCCAGTGGGCTTGGAGCCTCTAGCATTGGCGAGCTGCCGCTGGACATTATCCGGGCGCATGTCGCCGAAAACCTCGTGGTGACGGACGCTGACGTGACCCATGCACAGCGCAGGCTTTGGGAGACGACCCGCATGGTCTGCGAACCGGGCGGTGTGACTGCGCTGGCGGGCCTAACCTCGGGTGCCTATATTCCAGACGCGGGCGAGCGCATAGGTGTGCTGCTGTGTGGCGGCAATACCGCGCCCAACTGGTTTGAGGCTTAAAGCGATGACCAAATCCAACTTCTGGCCGTTCGCCGTCTTAAGGAGCCTGCCATGCACATTGGTCTGATCGGCGGTATTGGCCCGGCGGCCACCACGTTTTACTACCGGCATTTGGTCGTGGCCTCAAAGGCGGCTGGTGTGCCGTTCCGGATGACCATCACCCATGCGGACAACGGCCCGCTGGTTAAAAACTTCTTTGCCGACCGGCGCGTTGAGCAGGCCGAGGTGTTTGCCGCCCATATCCGTGACCTTGCCGCTGCAGGTGCCGATGTGGCGGCAGTAACCGCGCTCGCCGGGCATTATTGTATTGAAGAAACCATCGCGCTGTCGCCGATCCCGGTCGTCAATGCGCTTGATGTGATCCGCGCTGACGTCGCCGCACGCGGCATAAAACGGCTCGGCGTGCTTGGGGCCGGTCGGGTGATGACCAGCGGGCTCTATGGTGCGCTTGACGGAGTAGCACAAATTCTGCCCCCAAAAGACGCGGTAGAGGATGTCGGCAATGCCTATATTGCCATGGCACAGCGCGGCAGTTGCACCGAGGCCGAACGGCAAATGTTCTTTGACACCGGTGCCAAGATGGTTGGCGAAGAAGGTGCCGAAGCGGTATTTCTGGCCGGAACCGATCTGTTTCTGGCCTATGAAGGCCATGATCCGGGGTATCCAGTGATTGACGGCGGCCAGGTTCATATTGCAGAGCTGGCCCGTTTAGCGGCAAAAGGGCGGTGAGATGACCAAACCCAACGACAACCCCGCTGATCCATTCAAAAAGGCCCTCACCGAGGCCACCAAAGCGATGGCCAATGACGCCGAGCTGAACGTCGCTTATTCGGTGGACCCGCCGGGCATGTCCGACGACACCATGCGCCTGCCGCAGGTGACGCGGCGGATGACAAAACAGGAAGTTCTGGCGGCACGGGGCACGGCGGACACGTTGGCGCTGAAACACCGGTTTCACAGCCCCGCCACCCACACCCGATACTTCCCCGCAGGCGACAGTGCCCGCGCGCTTTATGAATCCCTGGAAACCGCCCGATGCGAGGCCTACGGCGCCCGTGCCATGCCCGGAACCGCAGGCAATATCAATGCCTTGATGGAAGGCGAGGCGATCAAGCTCGGCTATGATCAGGCGCAGTCGTTCAAGGATGTGCCGATGCCGACCGCGCTTGGCTATTACGTCCGGCATCTGGCCACCGGTCAGGACCTGCCGCCAGCGGTAACCAACGCCATGAACCAGTGGCGCACCCAGTTCGAGGAACGCTCCGGCGACACCTTTGACGATATAGACGAAATCCTCGGCGATCAGGTGGAATTCTGCAAATTCTCCCGCCAACTGATCGCCGATCTTGGCTTTGGCGACGAGCTGGGCGAGGACCCGGACGACAGCGATCAGGATCAGGAAGAAGAGGCCGAACAGGACCCCGACGAGGACGAAAATCCTGATCAGGACAGCGGAGACGATCAGGATCAGGACGACGACAGCGATCCCTCGCCAGACGACCAGCAGACCTCGGCCGAACAACAGGCGCAGATGTCAGCCGAAGAGATGGAGGCCCCGGACGGGCAGCCTCCGCTGGATCCGCCACCGCCGGCACATTCCGAAGCTGACCCGACCTACAAGGTCTATACCACTGATTTTGACGAAGAAGTTTTGGCCGAGGAGCTGGCCGAGCCGGCGGAACTGGAACGTTTACGGGCCTATCTCGACCAGCAGCTTGAGCCGCTGAAGGGCGCGGTGTCACGCCTCGCCAATAAATTGCAACGCCGCTTGCAGGCCCAGCAGAACCGCAGTTGGCAATTCGATATGGAAGAGGGAATTCTGGATGCTGGGCGTCTGGCGCGGGTGGTTTCAAACCCAACCACGCCGCTATCGTTCAAAGTGGAAAACGACACTGAATTCAAAGACACCATCGTCACCCTGCTCCTCGACAATTCCGGCTCAATGCGCGGCCGTCCGATCTCCATTGCTGCCATCTGCGCCGATGTTCTGGCCCGCACGCTGGAACGCTGTCAGGTGAAATGCGAAATCCTCGGCTTTACCACCCGGGCGTGGAAAGGTGGGCAATCGCGCGAACGCTGGCTGACCGAAGGCCGCGAACAGACACCGGGCCGGATGAACGATTTGCGGCACGTGATCTACAAAAGCGCGGATGCTCCCTGGCGCCGGACCCGGCCCAACCTCGGGCTGATGATGAAAGAGGGCCTGCTGAAAGAGAACATCGACGGCGAGGCGCTGGAATGGGCGCACCGGCGGATGACAGCGCGGTCCGAGCAGCGACGCATTCTGTTGGTAATTTCCGATGGTGCACCGGTCGATGACAGCACCCTGTCTGTCAACTCGGCCAATTATCTGGAAAAACACCTGCGTGACGTGATTGCGATGGTTGAAAAGCGCCGGCAAGTGGAACTGATCGCCATCGGCATCGGCCACGACGTCACCCGCTATTACGAACGCGCGGTGACCATCACCGATGCCGAACAACTGGCCGGGGCGATTACAGAGCAACTTGCCAGCCTGTTCGACAATGACCCGCGCAGTGCGAAAAAGGCGCAGATGAAAAGCGGTTTGCGACGGTCGGCATAGAGCATCATTCATTTAATCTGAATTTCAGACTAAATGAATGATGAACCCAACCAACTGTGACATGAAACCCTTCCATGACCACTACGATTCAGAATATACAGACAATGCAATGATGTTCCAAAATTTTGAGACCACCACCATACCCGAAACCGGCGGTCCGCGTCTGGCATCCCTGCGTGAAGCGATGCAAAAACAAGGTCTTGCCGGGTTTTTGGTGCCCCGCGCTGACGCACATCAGGGCGAATACGTTGCCGATTGCGACAAGCGGTTGGCGTGGTTGACCAGCTTTACCGGTTCGGCGGGCTTTTGCATCGCTTTACAGGAAACTGCAGGTGTGTTCATCGACGGGCGCTATCGCCTGCAAGTGCGCGATCAAGTGGATTTGGAAGCCTACACGCCGGTTCCCTGGCCCGACACCAAGCCTGGTGACTGGCTGGTGGAACAGCTGACCGATGGCGGAATTGTCGGCTATGACCCCTGGCTGCACACCAAAGACGAGATTGAAACGCTGACCAAACGGTTGGACGGCACCGGAATATCGCTGTGCCAGACCGCAAATTTGGTGGACCAGATCTGGATTGACCGGCCCGAGCCACCGGCCGACTTGATGGTCCCATACCCGCTTGAATTTGCGGGGAAATCCCATGAGGATAAGCTGCAGGAAATGGCCGACGGTCTAATGAAATCCGGCCATTCCGCCGCGGTGCTGACCCAGCCCGACGCCATCGCCTGGACGCTGAACACGCGGGGCACTGATCTGGACCAGACTCCAGTCGCGCTGGCCTTTGCGGTGATCGGTGCTGACGGGCATCTGACCTTGTTTATCAACCCGGCCAAGGTCAATGACAATCTGCGCGATCATCTGGGCAATACGGTGAGCATTGAGGCGCAGAACGCATTGGGTCCCGCACTCGATGCACTGACCGGCCCGGTTGCTGTTGACCCAAAAACCGCACCGGTTTGGGTCGGCGACAGGCTGCGCGAAGCCGGAATCGAAGTGAAATCCGCACCGGACCCGGCAGCCCTGCCAAAAGCCTGCAAAAATACCGCCGAAATTGCCGGCACCACCGAAGCGCATCTGCGCGACGGCGCGGCGATGGCTGAGTTTTTAGCGTGGCTTGATGGGCAAAATCCCGTTTCCGAGCTGACCGAAATCGACGTGGTGAAAAAACTGGAAAGCTTCCGCGTCGCCACCGGTGCCCTGCGCAACATCTCGTTCGACACCATCTGCGGCGCCGGTCCCAATGGCGCGATCATGCATTATCGTGTCACGGAACAGACCAACCGGCAGATTGAGACCAACGATGTGTTGCTGGTCGACAGCGGCGCGCAGTACCTCGACGGCACCACGGATATCACCCGCACCATGGCCATCGGCACGCCTCCGGTCGAGGCAGTGCGGGCCTATACGCTGGTGCTCAAAGGCATGATCGCGATCTCGCGGCAGCGCTTTCCCAAAGGTTTGGCAGGCCGCGATCTGGACCCGCTGGCCCGCGCTGCATTGTGGCGGCAGGGGTTAGATTTCAATCACGGCACCGGTCACGGGGTCGGCGTCTACCTCAGCGTTCACGAGGGACCGCAGCGACTGGCTCGCATTTCTGATGTGCCGTTCAAACCGGGCATGATCCTGTCCAACGAACCCGGCTACTACCGCGAAGGCGCGTTTGGTATCCGTATTGAAAATCTGATCGTGGTGGAAACCGCCCCGGCAATCAAAGGCGCTGACAAGCGCGACATGCTGCAATTTCGCACGCTGACTTGGGTGCCGCTCGATCGGCGGATGATTGACGCGGCGCTGCTGACAGAGCCAGAGCGTAACTGGCTGGACAGCTATCACGCTGAAACTCTTGAAAAAATCTCGCCTCGGTGTTCAGCGGAAACGCAAGCCTGGCTGCAAGAAGCTTGTGCGCCGTTGTGACACCCCTACCCGGCTCTGAATTCTGTGCTATCTGTACGGCTACAATTTCAAGGAGCAGAAAATGGCCGGACCGGAAATCACCATAACACAGGCAGAAGGCGCGTGGGTTGTCCGCGCACTCGGAGCGATCATTGGCGAGAGCAAGAATGTCCTGATGATGAAAGAAGGCGACTATCCAGAAGTCGCTTATGTGCCCCGCGAAGACATCACAATGGCTTTTTTGGACGCCTCAGAAACCAGCACTGCTTGCCCGCACAAGGGCAACGCCAGCTACTTTCATCTGGTGGGCAAAAACCGCACGGTCAAAGATATCGCATGGTCTTATGAAGCACCGATCAAAGGTGTGGAACCGATCAAAGGCCACTTGGCATTCTATCCGGAACACGCCACTGTTGAATCGATAAGCTAGAGCTTTCAGCCTTTCTTGGCCGAATAAGTATGATCCTTGGTAGGGAAGCTGCGATCCCGCACTTCGCCAGCATAGCGCTCTATGGCGTCGCGCATCATTTCTTCCATGTTGCCATAGCGTTTGACAAAGGTCGGCACGCGCGGGAACAGGCCAATCATATCTTCAAAAACCAGAATCTGACCGTCGCATTCAGCCGAGGCACCGATACCGATGGTCGGGATTGACACCTCTTTGGTCAGCCGCGCCGCGAGTTCTTCGGCAACCCCTTCAACCACCACCGAAAATGCCCCCGCTTCTTCAACCGCTTTGGCATCGGCGATCACCGCGTCCCACATGTCTTCGTCGCGCACAGCTTTGAACCCGCCGACGGTATTCATCTGCTGCGGCATCAGACCGACATGCGCCATCACCGGAATGCCGCGCGCCGCCAGATGCCGGATTGTCTGCGCCATTTCGCACCCGCCTTCCAGTTTCACCGCCGTGCAGCCGGTTTCCTTGATCATCCGCGACGCGTTGCGAAAGGCGATTTCCGGGCTCTCTTCAAAAGAGCCGAAGGGTAGATCAACCACCACCAGCGCCTTGTCCGCTCCGCGCATCACCGCCTGCCCGTGCATGATCATGTGTTCCATGGTCACGCCCAGCGTATTCGGCATCCCATGGATCACCATCCCCAGGCTGTCGCCCACCAGGATCATATCCGCCTGTTCATCCACCAAATGCGCGACATGGGCGGTATAAGCTGTCAGGCAGACCAAGGGTTTGCCGCCTTTTCGGGCCGTAAACCTGGGAACAGTCATCTTTTTCCGCTGTTTGTCGGACTCAGAGACCTGTTCGGGATCGGCCGCGGCGGATTTTTTGGAAATCGTGCTGGTGGTGGACATGCGGACTTCAAAGCTCCATTAATTCGGTGTTGCGCCCTGTGTAGCGGTTCGCTCCGTGTTCTACCAGATAGAGGCGGAGGTGAATGTCTTTGTAAAGGTGGATCAAAGTTAGGAATCCCTTTGCTTGCGTTCCATCTGCTAGCCTTGATTGTTCGGCAATGCGAGGACCCTACAACATACGCAGGAAATGGTATAAACTGGCGAGGTTGCCCAAGTGCAAAGGACCATTTCGATGGCCAATAATCCATCAGGATTTCTGAAAACAGCCACTGTCTGTATTCTTTTCAGTTTGATGATTGGTCTGATCAGCCCGTCTGCCGCTCAGGAAGAAAAAGAATTCGACTGTAATGTGTTTGGTTCCGGATTCACGCCGCATCCAGAAAACCCCTCTATTTGCTGCTATCCGGGAACAGTTCCATTGGCTGGTCTGCGCTGTGGCGAACCGGAAAATGAAGAACAACCGGTCTTACGCGCAACTCCGAGCGATGGTCAGGGAACCAGTGATCAGTGTATTGCGACCGGCCAGATCTGTGTTATCGGCGGTATTTCCTGTTGCGCCGGTTCCTGTTCGGGTTCATTTCCAAACACCTATTGCCAATAAAAATATTTGGTCAGTTTTTGCACGGAAAAGCCGAAAAGACCCGCGTGCGAAGACAGATATGGCTGACAATTTCTGGCAATAACTACAGTGATTTGCCGCTATCTGATTCAGATTAGGGTAAAACAGCTTCAAATGCCGATGCCACGCGTTCGCAGGAAACAAAGCTCGCAAATCACCTACTTTCGGCGGGCTTAAAGCCCTGTTCTTAGTCAGAAAGCGAATTATGCTTCAATAAGAGAATAAGATGCCAGATTCACTAAAAGAACTCGAAAGGTCCCTTGAAGCTTCTGCAAAGCAGAGCTATTTAGAGAGCAGTGCTTATTTACGCTGGTTTTGGTGCGCCTGCTCGGATGCCAAAACGGTTGGAGGTTTCAAATGCGTATTGTTCCGATTCTGACTGCCATCATTGTCTGTGCCGCAACCTACATGCTGATCCTGGAACGCGACATGCTGATGGGCTATGCTGGTGTGGCTCCGGCAGAAGCGCAGGAAGAGGCTGAACAGCAGTCCATCGGGGACAAACCGCCGGTGTCCGTTCTGGTCGTCAAATCTGCAGCTCAGGGCGTGGACCGCGGCATTGTTCTGCGCGGCCAAACCGAGGCTTTTCGCCTGCTCGACGTTAAATCCGAAAACACCGGCCGGGTGATCTCGCAGCCGCTGCGCAAAGGGACATTGGTTGCCGAGGGCGAATTGCTGTGTCAGCTTGATCCCGGCACCAAACAAGCCAGCTTGGCCGAAGCAAAAGCCCGTTGGGCAGAGGCGGATGCAAATCACAAAGCCTCGGCCTCGCTGGTGCAAAAAGGTTATGCCTCAGAAACTACGGCCATTTCCCGCGTTGCGGCCTTGCAGGCGGCAGAAGCGGCTGTAAAACGGGCGCAGAAAGAAATCGAACAGCTGCAGATCACTGCGCCGTTTTCCGGACTTTTGGAATCCGACACAGCTGAGTTTGGCGCCCTGCTGCAACCCGGCGCAGCCTGCGCCACACTGGTGGCCCTCGATCCGATCAAACTGGTGGGTTATGCAACTGAGCAACAGGTGTCGCGCATTTCTGTCGGCGGCATGGCCGGGGCGGAACTGATTGGCGGAGAAGACGTGCGTGGCAAACTGACATTCATTTCGCGCAGCGCCGACCAGCTGACCCGCACCTTCCGCGTGGAGATCACCGTGCCAAACCCGCTGCTGAAGATCCGCGATGGCTCGACGGCTGAAATTTATGTGGCGCTTGACGGCGAAAAAGGTCATCTGCTGCCACAATCGTCCCTGACACTGGACGATGCCGGTCGTTTGGGCATTCGCGCTGTGGACGACGGCAAAGCGGTATTCCATCCTGTCAGCATCATCAACGATAGCATTGACGGCGTCTGGGTTACTGGGCTGCCTGAACTGGTCGAGGTGATCGTGGTCGGACAGGAATTCGTCACCAGCGGGCGACGTGTGACCGTAACTTATAAGGATGATGCTTCGTGACCGGCATTGTCGATTGGGCCTCCGCCCGGGCGCGGATGATCATTGCCTTTGTGATCCTGTCGCTTGGGGCGGGTGCGTTTTCCTATGTCGGACTGCCCAAAGAAGGCGAGCCCGACATTGACATCCCGGCGCTGTTTGTCTCAGTCCCCTTCCCGGGCATTTCCGCCATCGATGCCGAAAAGCTGATCGTCAAGCCGCTGGAAAACAAGTTGCAGGAACTGGACGGGCTCAAATCCATTTCCGGTACAGCCGCCGAGGGATACGGCGGTGTGGCGCTGGAATTCGAGTTCGGCTGGGACAAGTCGGCAACCATTGCCGACGTGCGCGACAAGGTCAGTCAGGCCGAAGCGGATTTCCCCGACGGCGCCGAACAATACACCATAAACGAAATCAATTTCTCGGAATTCCCGGTGCTGGTGGTATCGCTGTCCGGTCAAATCCCGGAACGGACGTTACTGCGCGTGGTCAAGGATCTGCAGGACAAGGTCGAGGCCCTGACGCCGGTGCTGGAGGCCGGTCTGGCAGGGCATCGGGACGAAATGCTTGAGGTTCTGATCGACCCTCTGAAACTGGAGGCCTATAACGTCACTGCGGGCGAGTTGATCACCGTCGTCACCAACAACAACCAGTTGATTGCAGCCGGTGAAGTGGAAACCGCAAACGGTGCGTTTGCCGTTAAAATCCCGTCCTCCTTTGATGAACCACAAGATGTTTTCGCCCTGCCGGTCAAGGTCAACGGCGACAGCGTTATCACGCTTGGCGATCTGGCCGACATCCGGCTGACCTTCGAAGACCAGCGCGGCACGGCCCGCTATAATGGCGAGAGCACGGTTGCCCTGCAGGTGGTCAAACGCAAGGGCGTGAATCTGATCAAAACCGTGGCACTGGTGCGCGAAACAGTTTCGGCGGCACAGGCTGAATGGCCGCAGGAACTGCGTGATTCCATCTCGGTCAATTTTTCGATGGATGAAAGCACGCAGGTAGCCGATATGGTCAGCCAACTGGAAGCTTCGGTTCTGACCGCCGTGGCGCTGGTGATGATCGTGATCCTCGCAACGCTTGGCGTCCGAGCTGCCATGCTGGTCGGTTTTGCGATTCCCACTTCGTTTCTGCTGAGCTTCGCAATCATGGCGGTTTCCGGCATCGCCATTTCAAACATGGTGATGTTTGGGTTGATTCTGGCGGTTGGTATGCTGGTCGACGGCGCCATCGTGGTGGTCGAATTTGCCGATAAAAAGATCAAAGGCGGCACCGGGCCGATGCGCGCTTACAATCTGGCCGCAAAACGCATGTTCTGGCCGATAATTTCCTCCACCGCCACCACGCTTTGTGCATTTCTGCCGATGCTGTTCTGGCCCGGCGTCCCCGGCGAATTTATGAAGATGCTGCCGATAACGCTGATCTTCGTGCTGTCCGCGTCCTTGCTGGTGGCTCTGGTTTACCTGCCGGTGATCGGCGGGGTTGCCGGTCGCATATCCCGGACGCTGGATCATATATCGACCGGTCTGCGCGGCAGCGTGCACTGGGGCCTTCGGCTGTTGATGATGGCTGGTGCCGCAGCGGTGCTGTATTTTGCTATGATGTCTATGCTGCGTGGCGCAATGTTACCAGGTGCAGCTATGTTCCTGTTCGGTTGTCTGGCGATTTCTGCCGTCGGCGGATCGCTGAAACGCCCGCCGAAGGAAAAGAAAATCAAGGCAGGCTATCAGCGCAGCCCGTTCGGCTGGTTTATCCATATGATTTCCGGCAACCCGGTTATGCCTGTTGTTGTGATCGCTGCGATCATCGGTTTTGTGATTATGGTATTCGGTTATTTCGGTGAGAACAGCCGCGGCGTGGAATTTTTCGTCGAAACCGAACCGGAACGGGCCATTGCCTATGTCCGGGCACGGGGCAACCTGTCGCTAGAAGAAAAAGACCGCTTGGTGCGGCAGGTCGAGGCTGAAATCATGAAAGTCGACGGCGTTGAATCGCTGTTTGCCTTTGCCGGTTCCGGCGGTCTGAACCAGAACACAGGCGGCGCGACCGCGCCGATTGACGCGATTGGCCAGGTGCAGATCGAGCTGAAAAAATGGAACGCGCGGGGCAGCGGCAAGGACATTTTGAACGAGATTAATGACCGGATGCAGGTCGTGCCTGGCATTCAGGCGGAAATCTCTGAACAATCCATCGGCCCGGCCACCGGCAAACCGCTGGCGCTGCGCATATCGGGGCAAAACTGGCAGGGCCTGCTGGACGCCGCGGATATGGTGCGTGAACATTTCGACAATTCCGCCGGTCTGACCAAGATCGAAGACACCCGTCCTCTGCCCGGCATCGACTGGCAAATCGATGTTGATGTGGAAAAAGCAGGACGATATGGCGCCGATGTGGTGCAGGTCGGCGCGATGGTTCAGCTGGTCACCCGCGGCCTGCTGCTCGATAAAATGCGGGTCGACAGTTCGGATGAAGAGATCGAAATCCGGGTGCGCGTGCCGGAAAAAGACCGCCTGCTGTCCACCATCGACACGCTGCGCGTGCGCACGGCTGACGGGCTGGTGCCACTGTCGAATTTCATTTCCCGCCGCCCGGTGCCGAAACTGGGACAGATCGACCGCGCGGACACCAAGCGATATTTCGACATCAAGGCCGATATTAAGCCGGAATTGTTCATCAATGCAGAGGGCGAGTTCGTGCAAGAAGGTGCCGAAGGTGCCAAACCAAACAACCCAACCGATCAGATCGCCGCGATGACCAAATGGCTGTCCGAAGAGGCGGTGTTCCCAGCCGGGGTTGAATGGGAATGGAAGGGCGATCAGGAAGATCAGGCCGAAAGTCAGGCCTTCCTCAGCCAAGCCTTTATTGGCGCATTGGGGCTGATGTTTGTGATCCTTCTGGCGCAGTTCAACTCGGTTTATAACTCGATCCTGGTGCTGCTGGCGGTGGTTTTGTCCACGACCGGAGTGCTGATCGGGATGCTGGTGATGGATCAGACATTTTCGATCATCATGACCGGCACCGGTATTGTGGCGCTGGCCGGGATTGTGGTGAACAACAACATTGTGCTGATCGACACCTATCAGGAATATTCCGCCTATATGCCGAAACTGCAGGCAATTGTGCGCACCGCCGAAGACCGCATCCGCCCGGTGCTGCTGACCACCGTCACTACCATGGCCGGGTTGGCGCCAATGATGTTCGGCCTGTCGATTGATTTCTACAACGGCGGCTACACCATCGACGCGCCCACATCGCTGTGGTGGAAACAACTGGCAACGGCTGTTGTGTTCGGGCTTGGCATCGCCACCGTTCTGACGCTGATTTTCACCCCGTCACTGTTGGCGCTGCGGGTTTGGGTCACGGCGGGGGCCTACAGCTTTGGCTCCTTCGCCGGAGCAACCCTGGGCGGCCGCGACAGTCTGGTTGCCCGCAACCGCCAACAACGCAAATCGGCCCGGAAACTACTGGCAGATGCGATCAACTGGGCGGATCAGCCGGAGGTTAAGCCGGAACCGGAGGAAGAACCGGCCAAGCCGACACCGCTGCGAGCGGCGGAGTAGAATCTGACCTTCTAAAAAACGTAGAATTGGCTTCAACTCACCATTACACCCCAGCCAGTAGGTGGACTGAAGCCCACCTTTCGTTCCCGGCTTTTATCTCAGGACGTCGCGCTATTCCAAAAACCGAAACGTCCCCAACGCCCGAGAAGCACTGGTATTCAGCACATCTTCTGCCTGCTGCATCGCGAGGTTTTTCGACAGTGCGTTGATGATCACGATAAGACCGTTTTCGCTGCTCGGATGCGGTATCGCCACGATGCGGCGCACAATCACCCCGTCGGCCGGGTCCGGATAATTGCCGATCATCTCGATTGCCGGGTATGTGCCGATGTCGGTGCGGCGGAACAGGTTGACTTTGGCAGAATCGTTGTTCTGAACAGACGACAGAAACGCGGTTTTTACCATCTGCTGCAACCCGCTCAGCCGCGCCTCGACTTCCATCAAATCAGCTGTGAACGGCACAAACTGGATGTGTGACTGCACCTGATCCTGCTGCGTGGTGAAAAACAGTTTGATCATGGCATCGCCGCCGGGCGCTTCTTTGACGTAGATTTTCTGTTCACCACTGCGCGGCGCGATAAAGCTGAAGGGCACCGGCACCGCAACGCCGAATTTCTGACTGAATTCCTGATCAATCTGGTGCTTGTTGCCGACCACCAGACCCTCAATTTTCAGCGGGGTGATGTCAATTGTGGTGCTGCTTTCCTGTGCCTGCACGGGTAAAATAATTGACGCGGCAAGCGCCAGCGCAACCGCGAACCCGGCACGTACCTGTATTTTCATGATAGAACCCCAAATATTGCAACAAGACACTTTTGGGATGATAGAACACCTGCTTGCAATCAAGCAACGGCTGCCTGTTCCTCTTCCTCATCCGCCAGTTGCCGCTGCCACATCTGGCTGTAACGTCCGGCCAACTTCAGCAATTCGTCATGGGTGCCCTGTTCAACCACCCGGCCCTCTTCCAGCACCACGATCTTGTCAGCCTCCACCACGGTCGACAGACGGTGCGCGATGGTGATCACCGAACGCCCCTTCCCCATAGTACCTAAGGAGCCCTGAATGTCGCGCTCGGTTTCTGTATCCAGCGCCGAGGTTGCCTCGTCGAGCAGCAATATCGGTGGGTTTTTCAGCAGAGTACGGGCAATGCCGACCCGTTGCTTTTCACCGCCTGACAGTTTCAAGCCGCGTTCTCCAACGGTCGTTTCATAGCCGTCCGGCAATCCGGCCACAAAATCGTGGATCTTGGCGGCCTTTGCGGCCGCAACCACCTGTTCCTGCGTCGCCCCTTCCTGACCGTAGGCGATGTTATAGCCGATGGTGTCGTTGAACAGCACGGTATCCTGCGGCACGATGCCGATGGCATCATGCAGCGAGGATTGGGAGATGTTGCGTAAATCCTGACCGTCGATCTGAATAGCGCCGCCATCCACGTCGTAAAACCTGAACAGCAAACGCCCGATGGTGGATTTACCGGATCCCGACGGCCCAACCACCGCAACCGTTTGCCCCGGCTCCACGGTCAAATCCAGCTGTTGCAGGATCAAACGCTCGGGATCATAGCCAAAGCGCACGCCGTCAAAACTGATCCTGCCGTTGCTGACTGTCAGCGCCTTTGCATCCGGCTTGTCCACCACTTCGGTGGGCTGTTCCAGTAGGTCAAACATTTCACCCATATCAACCAGCGCCTGCCGGATTTCTCGGTAGACAGTGCCCAGGAAATTCAACGGCATGGTGATCTGGATCATATAGGCGTTGACCATGACAAAATCGCCCACCGTCAGCTGGCCGTTCTGCACGCCAACCGCCGCCATCACCATCACCGCCACCAGCCCGGCTGTGATCAGCACTGATTGGCCGAAATTCAGAAACGCCAGGGAATAGCTGGTTTTAAGCGCCGCGGACTCGTAACCCTTCATGCTTTCGTCATAGCGCATCGCCTCGCGGCTCTCGGCGCTGAAATATTTTACGGTTTCGAAATTCAACAGGCTGTCGATCGCCTTTTGATTGGCCTCGGTATCCTGCTGGTTCATCTCTTTGCGGATTTGCACCCGCCATTCGGTCACTTTGAAGGTAAACCAGATATAAAGCGCGATGGTCAGCACCACCGCGGCCAGATACCAGACGTCGAATACAAAAAACAGGATGACCGATATCATTAGCAATTGCAGCATCAGCGGCCCGACGGAAAACAACATGAAGCGCAACAGAAACTCGACACCTTTCACGCCGCGTTCGATGATCCGGCTCAGCCCGCCGGTCTTGCGGGTGATGTGATAGCGCAGCGACAGCGCGTGCATATGTTCAAAGGTTTCCAGCGCCAGCTTGCGCAGCGCCCGTTGGCCGACTCGGGCAAAAATCGCGTCCCGCAACTGGTTGAACCCAACCGTCATCAGCCGCATCAGCCCATAGGCAATTGTCAATCCAACGGCCCCCAAACTCAGCATCAACACCGGACTGGCCTCGTCGGCAACAGGCGCTAGGGCATCCACCGCAGCTTTATAGAAAAACGGCGTCGCTACTGCGATCAGTTGGGCAACAATCAGCGACGCCATGGCCAGAACCACCCGCACCTTGATTGACGGCATATCGGCAGGCCACAAATAGGGTGCCACCTTGCGAATGGTGCGCATCCCGGATTTGCGGTCTACGTCAGCGCTGGTGATGATGGATTTGCGCATTCGGATTCCTTGTCTCGAATGCGGTAAGATAGGGTGGTGCCAACCTGTTGACCAGAAATTATCCTCGGTCATCCATCAAAATTCGTGATAATCCCGCAAAACACATTTGCTTTTTTATCACCAATACACTTGCCAAGCCGAGCGACCCTGTGCGCAGCTCCAATAGGGCATCGCCCTGAAAGGGCGTCACTACGGCAATTCAAACACCTGCCCCGGATAGATCAAATCCGGATCGCGGATATTGTCGCGGTTGGCGTCAAAAATTTGTACATATTTCACCCCGTCGCCATAGCGCGTCTTGGCCAGCGCCCAGAGCGTATGCCCCGGCTGCACTGTCACACTGCTGTTGGTGGGCGATGCGATTGCGGCTTCAGTGACAGCTTCCGGTGTTTCCCGTTTGAACGGGCTTTCGACCCGCGCAGTCACGGTGCCGGTTGTGTCGATTTCATCCACCCGCAGCGTGTAAACTCCCTCGGGCACCTCTGGCAGCACAACCTGCCACTGGCCGTCGCTGAGAACCGCTTCGGTCTCAACCGGTTTGTTGTTGATATAGATACGTACGAATTGATCCGAACCGCCGCGCCCGGACAAAACCACATCACCTTCCTGATCATAGGAAATCGTATCGAGCGTCAGGTTGAAGGTTTGCGGGGCCAGGTCATCGGATTGCGGCGCCACAATTTCCCCAGTAGCGGTTTTTACCGGCGCCGAAGCGGTCTCCGCAACTGGCACGGCGCCCTCATCCGGCTGCAGCAAGGCAACCCCTGCGGCATCAGCCACAACGACTTTTACCGGCTGATCGCCGCCGGATGTGGGTGGCACCACCAGCACGGTCTCATCAGAGAGCAACACCTGACCGTCCTCAGCAAGTTGCTCCAGCACCATGGGTTGTGGTTCGTTACCTTCCGGCAACTGCAGCAGGGCGACAAATGACCCCGACGCATCCGCCTCGACGGTTTCGACAGCGTCTTCGCCCACCACAATCCGCACGGTGGCACCGGGATCAGCGGTGCCAGCGACAATCGCGGACCCATCGGTTTCCACGCGCACAACATCAAAAGACGGGGTCGTCTCGTCTTTGGTTGGTTCGGCTTCTACCGTTTGCTGTTCCGGTTCTGAAACAACCACTTCCGGGTCCGGTGTTGCCACCTGTTCGGTCAATTGTTCTGTAAATTCAGGATCCGGCCGGTTCACCACCGCAAAAACAGTCACAGCCAGAACTCCGGCGACCATAACCGCAGCCGTTGCCGAACCTGGTCCGGATGAAATCCAAGTGGCCATCAGCAGCCCTTTTTTAGCACCTGGCGGATTTGCCGGTGTCCCCCCGTTAGACTTGCGTGATACACTCTATGCGCGGCAAAAGCAAAACTCCAATCACGAAGGATATCCGGCCCGTGAACACCCAACATTCCATCAAATCCGTCTGCGTTTATTGTGGCTCGCGGTCGGGTAATAATCCGGCCTACGCAGTCGCGGCAACGCAATTGGGCACTGCGTTGGCCCGGAACCGGTTGCGGCTGGTTTACGGCGCCGGAGACATAGGATTGATGGGCGCAGTGGCCAGAGCGGCACAGGCTGCAGGGGGCGAGACGTTTGGCGTGATCCCGGTACATTTGCTGGATTTGGAGGTCGGCAAACGCGATCTGTCCAGTTTTGTGGTCACCGAAAACATGCATGAACGCAAAAAGGTCATGTATATGAACGCTGACACGGTTGTGACCCTGCCCGGCGGCGCCGGGTCACTGGACGAGTTTTTCGAGATGCTGACCTGGAAGCAACTGGGCCTGCACAAAAAGCCGATTTATTTGATGAATGTGGCCGGTTACTGGGACCCGCTGATCGCGCTGGTCGATCACCAGATCGCGCAGGGGTTTGCGGACGCTTCTTTGAGCAGGCATTTTACGGTTGTTGACACAGTCAATAACCTGATCCAGTCGCTGCGCGCCTGAATCAGAAAATCCCGCCAATCAGCGGGTTTTTGCTTGGTTCATTTTTCCAGCGGTCAAGTGGCCAGCAACCGCGCGGCCACATTCTCCTGGCGCACCTGAATGTCGAGGAAATTTCCCAGATAAACCAAACGCCTGCCACCCTACATATCTACCACTCTAAATTGCAATGTGCTCCAGGCACAAGCAACCTCCAGCCAAGATTTGTGGAGCGAAACGCACTTAACTGTAAGGGTCTGAAGCCAGAATAACATCAGTGGCTACCAGCATAGGTTGAGGTTGAGCTGATCAAAGCGTACAATGTGTGCATTGGTATTTAGTGAGTCACAATTCAATCTATCCACTTTTCTTGCAATTTTTTAAGGGAGACCGTCCATGGAAGACTTCAAACGCGATATCCAACTTCGCCGCACTTTCAAGCTCCAGTTGTTGCAGAATCCAAATTATTTCGGCAACCTCTCCGAGCTCGACATCAAGGACCTGCCCAAGGCCGTCACCAAGAAGGTCGGCGATACGACCTATGAGGAACTCACCTGCGTCGGCTACAACCCCGACACGGATATTCTGACGGCCATCGTCGAGGTCAAGCAGATTGCCGGTTATTCGGGCGGCCCCTGCACCGACGGGTCCCACGAATATGTACGGTTCTATCTCGACTACGGCGACGGCACCTGGGTTGATCATGGCGCGACTGCGTTCAACGTCCACGACCTGGGTTTCAAAGAGGACTTGTGCTACGCGGTCTCGATCGATCTCGGTCCGAAAAAGCGGAGCTGCTGTGACGACACGCCGATCCTGCCGAATGTGCGCGCGATCCTGTCCTGGAACATCGAGCCGCCTGCCAACCAACCGAACTGGCACCCGGTCTGGGGCAACCGGCTGGAACGCTATATCCAGATCGATCCACGCAACCCGCTGTTCTGCCACTTCATCGACGTGTTCGACAACGCCGGCGTGCAGAAAATTGGACCAGCGCTTTTCGCCCAGCTGAAGCAGGCAATCGAGGCGCAGCCGCCGACACCGAAACCGGTCGCCACAATCAATGAGTTGAAAGAGTGCGGCGGGCGGAAAGACGAAGAAAGGCTGGTGCTGCGCCACGTTTTCCCCGCAATCGCCAAGCTTGCCGCCGACAAGACCGATATCGCAGCTTTCGAAGCGCTCAAATCAGCGCAGATCGATCTCAGTGAGTTTGATGATTTTATCCTGAAACCGGCGTTCAACACCGCTTACGAGGAACTGCACTGTGTCGGACTGGACCGCGATCTCAGCCTGTTGCACGGGGTGGTGCAGGTCAAACTGCCCGGTGGTTATTCCGGCGGGCTCTGTAAGAGAGGCAGCCGGGAATATATCGCCTTCTACCTGGATTTCGGCGCTGGCTGGGAATACCAGGGCACAACCTCGGTGGTGGTGCACGACATTCCCGGTCTACCTGACGACGGTTTCTGGTATCAGGCGTCGCTGCCGGTCGATCTGGACGAGCATAAGAAGAAATGGTGCGACACAGGGCAAGCCCGGATTCGGGGCATTCTGTCCTGGGCCACGCCACCGCTGCCGAACCAGCCCGAATTTGTTCCCCATTGGGGCGACCGCGAGGATTGCTGGATCGAGATCAGGCACCTGCCCAAGGACGTGATACCAGGCGTGATGACGCCGTTCCTTGAGGCGATCGGCAACATGCCCGTCGATCTGATCGACGCGACCGGCTTTGCCAACGGCGACAGCATCGGCGCAACTTTCTCGGCTGATGACAGTCCGTTTGGCGGCGTGATCCTGTTCGGGGGGCTGATCTTCTTCCCGTCCAGCAACAATCTCGAATATCGGGTGATGGTCAAGAAACCGTCAGACCTGGTGGCACAGCCCTGGACGCAGAGCTTCAATTCCTGGGTAACGACATTCCCGCCGCTCAACAGCGCCAATGTGCTCCAAACCGCGCCGGGCGGCTGGTTCGCGTATATCCCCCAAGCCGGACCTCCGGTGTCCAAATCCGTGGCTGGCAACCTGCTCGCACGCTACACGGCGGTGGAGGATGGCCTGCACACAGTGTTCCTTCAGGTCCGCGAGCAAGGGACTGCCGTCATCCTGGCGACCAGCGCAACCGAGGCGTTCTTTGTCGACAACAAGAAGCCGGTGGTCGCTGTTGAAATCACCAGCGGCGCCGGGAACTGCGGCAAGTTCACTATCAACGAGGTGCTGGTCGGCACCTACAGTATGACAGACCTGCACAGCCGGAGCCTGTCGCTGAGGGTCACGCCTCAGGCTGAGGCGGCTGGCGGACATCTGGCAATCACGTCGGTCATACCCGCCGCACCATTGCCGGCACCGTTACCGCTGCCAACTGCCTCCAATGCGTTGAGCTATGCGGCGCTCACGCTTGATACATCAGGCGCCAGCGGCAATTGGGAACTCGACACCACCGGCATGGATCCCTGCGGCTACAACATCCGCATCCTTGGCGTGGATCGCACCATCGTCAACAGCAGCGGGGTGAGCTGGCAGACGCCGGATATCGAGGGCTTTTGCCTCGAAGTTGAAGGGTGAACCTGACTTTAGAGCGTTTCGAGGTATTCTTGCATCACAAGGATATCTCGGAACGCAGCAACTCCAGATACTTTGACCTGCGTTTCGGGATCAACTGATTCAGATTAAACCCGAAACGCTTGATAACAAACGAGGGCGCCTCTTGGGGCGCCCTCTTTGTATTTCAGTATCTGTTGCCGAAGCTGCGGATTACCTGTCAGGCGTTTGACAGCCGCTCCGCCACGTTTTCCCAATTCACCAGATTGTCGAGGAAATTCGCAATGTACACCGGACGTTTGTTGCGAAAATCGATGTAATAGGAATGCTCCCACACATCGCAACCCAGCAACGCAGTCTGGCCAAAGCACAGCGGGTTGACGCCATTTTCGGTTTTTGTGACCTTCAGCGAGCCGTCTCCGTCTACCACCAGCCAGCACCAGCCGGAGCCAAACTGACCAACGCCTGCCGCGCCAAAATCGGCCTTGAACTGATCAACCGAGCCAAACGCGTCCACAATACGGTTTTCAAGCTCGGACGGCATACCCCGCCCTGTCGGACCCATCATCTCCCAGAACTGATTGTGGTTCCACAGCTGACTGATGTTGTTGAAAATACCGTTCTGCGCAACGCTCGATGCGTTGTGAGTGCCGGTGATGATTTCTTCCATCGATTTGCCAGCCCATTCGGAATCGGCAATCAGCTTGTTGCCATTGTCCACATAGGCTTTGTGGTGCAGATCGTGGTGGAATTCCATCGTTTCAGCCGACATGCCGCCAGCAGCCAGCGCGTCGTGTGCATAGGGAAGATCGGGAAGTTCGAATGCCATTGGGGTGCCCCTGTTAGGAAGAATTTAACGGGCCTGCAGCGGCCCTCGGAGGAACTATATAACTGATCAAATCAATCTGGAAAGGGTGATCCGCAACTTTTAGCGGGTAACTTGCGCCCAAACGACGGCAGCAAAGACCAATCCGCCGCCAGCAAAGGTTGCCGTTGCTGGCACTTCAGCCAGAACCATCCAGGCCAGCAGTGGCGCCAGTGGTGTTTCCAAAATACTCAACAACGCCGTTTGCGCCGCCGATATCCGTTTGGCGCCTTCCATCAGCGTGATCGAGGCCACGGTGAATTGCAAACCAAACAGCGCCATAATGCCGATCTCGCCGCCGGAAACTGCCATCGGATCGCCGAAACTCACAGCAGGCACCAAGAGAATGATCGACGACAACACAATTGGCCCCGCCGCCGGCGTTTCCGGCCAGGCGCGATACACGACTATAATCAACGCCATCATGCACGTCATCCAAAGCGCCAGAAGATCACCGCTCAGATGCAGCCCACCAAGCGAACCGGACACAATGACCGCAACGCCGCCAAAGGCCAGCAAAATTGCCAGAATCCTCTGAACTGACAGGCGTTCCGACAAAAAAGCCCAGGCCAACAGCCCGGCGAAAATGGGCGCCGCAGCGTAAATCAGCGTCACATTGGCAATCGTGGTCAGCTTGAAAGCAGGAACAAAAGCGCCGGTGCCCAGCGCGCCCAGAACCCCAATCAGCAACCCGCTGCGCCCCATCTGTATGAACTCGCGCCGAAACCGCCTGCGCACCGCAACATAAATCAATGAAAACCCAACCGAAAACACGCCTCGCCAGAATATTACATCCCAAGCTCCGGCTTCGACTGATTTCACAAACAATCCGGCGGTTGAAAATACAACTGCCGAAACCGTGACCAGTAAAATTCCGATCTGATGTTCTGAATACCTGCCCAATTCATTTCCTCTCACTTTTTATCTTGTTACTGCAGCCCTCCTGACAGCATGTTGTCAGGAGCAATGCGGTAAAGATAACGCCATGAGACGCGCCGACAGGTTGTTCGAAATTATCCAGATTTTACGGCGGGCAAACCGGGCCGTGACCGCCGGAGAACTGGCCGGTATGCTCGAAGTTACGCCAAGGACCGTATACCGCGATGTCGCGGCCCTGCAGGCGCGGCGCACTCCGATCGACGGCGCTGCCGGTATTGGATATATCTTGCGTAAAAGCTACGACCTTCCGCCGCTGAATTTTGATGTCGAGGAAATTGAGGCCATCGTTGTCGGATTGTCCCTGCTGCACCGCACCGGCGATGCAGGCCTGCAAAACGCCGCTGCGCGGGTGGCCAACAAGATCGAGGCGATTGACGACGCCCCGTCGCGGCTGGTGGTTTCAACTTACGGCGTCGAAACAGATGTTGGCAAATTGCTGCCGGAATTCCGGCAGGCGATCCGGTCGTCCGAAGCGCTCGAAATAACCTATTGCAGCCTGGACGATGCACATTCCCGGCGGTCGGTCCTGCCTATCGCACTGGCCTATTTCGCTGAGGTCAATTTACTGGCTGCCTGGTGTGAACTGCGGCAGGATTTTCGCCATTTTCGGGTGGATCGCGTTCAGACTGTCAAACCGCTGGGACGGTTTTTTTCCGAAAACAGCGTCGGCTTGCAGGCTGACTGGAGCAAAACAAATGGTTTTGATGTTATTTAGGCGTCACACCGGCAGCAAGGCCACCGCGACCCGCCGACCTTCGGCCAGCAATACATTGTAAGTCCGGCAGGCCGAAGGTGTTGCCATGATCTCGAACGGAATCTGCTGTTCTTCCAGCGCAGATTCCAGGTCCTGTGGCAACGGCCCTATCTCCTGCCCGGTGCCGATCAGCACCACATCAACCGCACCCCGAAGCACCAACAACGGTGCAGCGTCGTCCAACCCTGTCCAGTGGTTGAGGCCGTCACCGTCAATCAGCACCGCGCCCTGATGCAATTTTTCCGCAACCCGAAAAAAACCCGGCCCGTAGCTGTCGATCGGAGGCTGGCCCTGATAGGTGATTTCATTCAGTTGCATCTGATTGTCTTAGCCCCAGATCGGCAGGCCGACAATGGCCGAGGTTGCAACGATCACATAGGCCACCCGGCGATAAGTACGCTCCAGTTCCGGGTTAAAGATACGCGCACCGATCAAATTACCAGCCACATAGGGCACCAGCAGCACCAGACCGATGGCAATCATATGCGCTTCGACCAGTCCGCGATAAAGGAAGATGCCGGCGATGCAAAACTCGAAAGCCAATATATGTCATGGTGTTGGCGCGGATGATCGCCGGGTTTGTCCGGCCTGAAAGATAGGCCAGAATAACCGGCGGCCCGGGCATCCCCGACAGCCCTCCCACAAAACCGCTGGCCCCGCCAATGCCAATCAGCGAAGGGCCTGTGAACGTCACGGAGTGACGCCAGCCGGTCAGTAGGATCACCACCAGCCCAAACGCCATCAGGCAGACGATCCAGCGAAACAGGTCCGGGTCAAGGCTGGTCAGCAGCAAGGTGCCGACGGGGAGGCAGATCACCATGCCTATGGCCAGGAAACCGATCTCTTTCATCTTGCCGTCGCGAAGCGCGCGCGGCAGCAACGGGAACGAACCAATCAGATCGATAACCATCACCGCCACCAGTATTTCAACCGGTTGCAGCACATACCCTGCCAGTGGAATGAAGATCAGCCCGGTGCCAAACCCGGCAAACCCTCGCACGATACCGGCCACGATAATGACGGCGATCAGAAACCAGACACCCTCGGTCGCAATAGCCGCAGCCAGAGCATCCATCAAGCGTCGATATTGGCGAACTGGTTCCCGGCGTTGGAATCGGGTTTTGACCAGTCGCGTTTCACATCCAGTCGCAGCAGGATGTTCGAGGCGACAAACACCGAAGAATAAGTTCCGACAATCACCCCCCAGATCATCGCAAACACAAAGCCGCGGATCACATCGCCACCCAGAATAAACAACGATATCAAGGCGATCAATGTGGTTACCGAGGTCATGACTGTCCGGCTGAGAGTTTCATTGATCGACAGGTTCAGCACGTCCTGCAGCGGCTTTTTCTTGTATTTACGCAGGTTTTCACGGACCCGGTCAAACACCACCACGGTGTCGTTCAATGAATAGCCCACGATGGTCAGAAGCGCGGCGATAATCGCCAGATCAAATTTGATCTGGAGTATCGCAAACACCCCGATGGTCAACACGATATCGTGCACCAGCGCCGCCACCGCCCCCACTGAAAACTGCCATTCAAAGCGCAGCCAGATGTAAAACAGCACAGCAAAGATCGCCAGGACCACCGCGATGACGGCGGTCTGGATCAACTCGCCCGAAACCTTGGGACCGACGCTTTCGACAGACGGGAAAGTCATCGACGGATCAAGTGCCTTCAGCGCTGCCTCAACAGCGACAACGGCCTTAACAGTAATCGCCTCGTCACCCTGTTGGCCTTCGATGCGGATCTGACTGACGTGTTGGTCGGGTTTGGTTGGGTCAAACACTTGGGTAATGGATACATCGCCCAGCCCGAGCGGCTCCAATGCTGCCCGGTATCCTGCTACGTCTACCTCGATCGCGCTGTCTGTGCGAATTGTGGTGCCACCGCGAAAATCGATGCCGTAGTTCAATCCCATCAGAAAAAACAGCACCACCGAGGCGACCATCGCCAGCGCAGAGGCTCCGAAAGTAATCCGCGAAAGGCTGAAGAAATCGATATTAGTCTCAGCACGAACCAGTTTCAAACGCATCTTTCTGCTCCTCTAAACTTCGATTGTCTTCGGACGACGGCGATCCATCCAGATGGAAATCAGTAACCGCGTCACCCAGATCGCCGTGAACAACGATGTGACAATTCCCAGACCCAGTGTGATCGAAAACCCGCGCACCGGGCCTGAGCCCATCACAAACAGGATTACCGCGGCGATCAGCGTGGTGATATTGGCGTCGATAATCGCCGAAAACGCTCGCTCATAGCCCAGCTCAATCGCCCGCGCCGGGCCTTTGGCGGTTTTCAACTCCTCGCGGATGCGTTCAAACACCAGCACATTGGCGTCCACCGCCATCCCAATGGTCAGCACAATCCCGGCGATCCCCGGCAACGTCAGGGTCGCACCAATCGCAGACAGCAGGCCAAAGATCATCCCGACGTTGATGATCAGCGCGATATTGGCAAACACCCCAAACAGCCCGTAACTCAGCGCCATAAAGATCAGTACCGCCGCAAACGCCACGATGCAGGCGACAAAACCGGCGTCAATACTGTCCTGCCCCAGTTCCGGCCCGATTGTGCGTTCCTCGAGGTAAACGACCTTGGCAGGCAGGGCGCCAGCCCTAAGCTGGATCGACAGTTTGGTGGTTTCCTCCAGCGCAAAGCGGCCAGTGATAATGCCAGAACCACCCGGAATATGGCTCTGAATCGTTGGCGCCGAAACCACCGAGCCATCCAGAACAATCGCAAACGGGCTGCCGATGTTGTTGGCGGTGTATTCCCCGAAAATCCGCCCGCCGGTCGGGTTCAGGCGAAAGCTGACCGCAGGTTGGTTGTTCTGGTCGAATGACGGTTGCGCGTCGATCAGATGGTCGCCAGTGATCACCGGCGTCTTTTCGAGGATGTAATACACGCCTTCTTCGTCTTCGCTGGGCAGCAATATCTGGCGGGACTGCAACCGTGCGTCCTGATCACCGGTGCGCCCGGTAACCGGGTGAAAGGTTAGCTTGGCGGTTTTGCCGATCAGGTCTTTCAATTCTTCGGCAGACCCCAGCCCCGGCACCTGAATCAGCACCCGGTCTTCACCCTGGCGCTGGATCGTCGGTTCGCGGGTGCCGGCCTCGTCCACCCGACGGCGAATGATTTCCAGGGTTTGTTCCATGGTCAGTTGGTCGGTGGCGACTTTTTCTGCCTCTGACAGGGTCACGACAATCTCGTCACCTTCCGCACGCACTTCGATATCGGTACTGCCTGCTCCGGTCAGCGTTTGCACCGGACGTGCCAGTTCCTGCACCTTGGCCACTGCCTGCGCAATGGCATCGGGCTGCGAAATCCTAACCCGCAGTTCATCCGCTGCTCCGTCCTGACGACGGACGGTGCCGATAGACGCCCGCTCCTCGCGCAGCGCATCGCGGACACCCGGCCACATGCTGTCGATCCGCGCCGCGTAAACCTCCTGCACCTGCACTTCGGCGAGCAAATGCGCCCCGCCGCGCAAGTCCAGCCCAAGGTTGACCAGTAACGATGGCATGAACCCGGGCCACTGTTCGGATCGCGCGGTCAGTTCCGGTGTTGCTGCCGCTCCGGCCTGCAACGCGGCGTTTGCGTCATTGAACTGCTCTACTTTGGTGTAAAACGCGTTTGGGGAGGCCATAAAAATCCCAAAGGCGCAAATGCCCCAGATGAGGATTTTCTTCCACAAGGAGAACTGAAGCATTGTGTCTTTCCGTCAGGAATAACGCGTTTCACGTTTGATCTGATCCAGATTGATCGTGAAGCGCTTTGAGAGCAGGTTAACTTGTTGGTTCTGTCTTGTTCAGAACTTCGCTGATGGTGGACTGCACCACGCGCACTTTCACGCCTTGCGCCAGTTCGATTTCGACTTCATTGCTTTCTTTGACCTTGGTCACTTTGCCGATCAAACCGCCAGCTGTCACCACCTGATCACCTTTGCGCAAAGCGCCGACCATGGCCCGATGTTGTTTGACCTTTTTTTGCTGTGGACGGATCATCAGGAAATACATGATCGCAAAGATCATTATCAGCGGCAGCAAACTGCCAAAACTGCCTAAACCGCCACCGGCTGCCTGTGCATATGCAGGGCTTGCAAACATAGTCGAATTCCTCGTGTTGTTCCGGGTCCGAAAAGCCCAGTGTATGAAACCGGCGCGACCCTAACGGTGCAAGTAGGCAATGACAAGCCACCCGGCAAGGGGATTCGGGGCCGAATCGCCCAATATTTATTGCGTCATCACAGCTCGGAAATCCCGACTATTCGTTTCCAAATATCTCAAAAACCCACAAAAAATGTGAATATAGTTGACGGAGTGGAAACTGTTCACCGACACTTGTTCGGTATAGCTGCCAAAATCAATGGATTAACATTGTGTTAACGGGCCGCTGCGCCCAAGCTTGCAGATGGTACCGTCTATTTGGGCAATATTTAGGCAAGTAGTGAGTAGAGCGGTTCCAATTCAATCGGTTTCAGATTGAATTGGCAACGCCGGTCTCAGTATCCAGTGTCGATGCGTATCCCGTCTCATTGGTGAATCCAATAAGACGGAATACGCTCTAGTAGGGGGGAATTCGAATGGAGAAGGAAAGCGCGGGGCTGGTTATTGACGTGCCGCCCATTACCATACCGACAACAGTGTCTGCCGAAGCTTTGCCATGGATAGTTGCCGGAGTTTTGTTGGTGATGATCCTCCTGTTCCGCTACAAGCCGTGGCGCAGCTGGCACCGGCGCCTAAATCTGTTTCGCCGCACCGAGAAACCGCTGCTGAAAGCCATCGGCTGGCTGTCGGTTCTGGCCTCGCCGCTCTGGCTGGCGCTGATTGTGCTGGTGTTTTTCAGCCTTTGGAAATTAACCACTTCGTTTGGAGACGCCGTCGGTGTCGAAAGCATGCGTTGGCATGTGCTTGCGATTGTCGGAATGATTGTGGCGCTTGGTGGATTGCTGGCCATACCATTGATGATCATGAACGCTTTCCACGCGGAGCGGCGCACCCGGGCAAGTGAGGAAAGCTATTTGACCGACCGTATCGCCCAAGCGGTCGAAAAACTCGGCGCCGAGCGCATCATCTGGCGCGACAACAAACAGAATTCGGAGCCCAATCTGGAAGTCCGCATGGGCGCGCTTTACCTGCTCGAACGCATCGCCAAAGACAGCCCGCGTGACCATATCCCGATCACTGAAACCATCTGCGCCTATGTCCGCGAAAATGCGGCCAAGCCGCATATTGATTACGACGCGACCCACGACAAAGAGCTGCAAGCTGCCAAGCGTCAAAAGATCAAATTCAGCGAATTGGACGCCGCTGATCGGGATGCTTGTGTGACCTATGCTGTGCCACGCTCGGATGTGCAGGCAGCAATGACCGTTCTGGGGCGAAGGCCCGAAGATGCACGCGATCTGGAAGTGAAAAACAAATACGTACTGGATTTGCGCGGTGCCCATCTGGACCGCGCCGATCTGACCAACGGCAATTTCGCCCATGCGATAATGGATCAGGTGTCCCTGCGCGGCGCGGCGCTTTGTCTGGCTGATTTCAAAGGTGCACGTCTGAAAGAAGCGGATCTGGAAGGGGCGGCTCTGTTCAAAGCCAACTTGCAGGAGGCGTGGTTGTCCGGTGCGAAACTGGCCAACGCATGGCTGGATTGGGCCAACCTGCACGGCTCACAACTGTCACTGGCGAAGTTTCAGGGGGCCAATTTCTCGGCCACCGAAACCAGTTTTGCCGCTGTGAAAAACGCCGATTTCACCGATGCCCAGCATCTGGACGAAACCCAGCTGGCGGCGATGGTGGGCGACGGGTCAACTATCCTGCCGGTGGACACCGCCGCGCCAAGGTCCGAAACCTGGACCGACAAGGTACTGCCGTCAGAAACCTTTTTCAGCCTGTGGCGGACCGCGAAGCGGCAGGCTGGGATGACCTAAACTTACGTCATAACCCGCTTTATGCAGGCAATCGGACAATCGAAACGATCACCCGGATAAATCGTGTGATGACGTGGTATTAGCCACACTTCAACCGCACGATAACCAGTGCCGGATCTCCGCGGATAGATCGCGGTTTCACAACGCACCCGGTCACTGATTCAATCGCCACTACCGCATCTGCCACCACCTGATCGGTATCACGCAGCCTGATCCGGTTGTGCCTGAGTGCCTGCGCATCGGTCGCGTTGTAAAACACGGTGAAATGGTTCAGCCCAACCTTCGAATCTGATTGGTCTGTATAGCGAAATCCCACTTTCGGCGTGTTGCAGGCCGCGAGCATTATCACAAAGGTCACACAGAATAATTTGCACATCAGCGCGGCCTGTCTATGGTTGCCACACGATTAACCCGTCCATTGGTTAACAACCGGTAAAACGGGCTAATCTCCGCTATTCCCCCTCTCAGCGCTTTGGTGTATCCCGCCAACATTGATTCAATTCCAACGAAAGCGCCGGAAAATGCACGACATCAAAGAAATCCGCAAAGACCCGGAAGGGTTTGACGCAAGTCTGGCTATGCGCGGGTTGGCACCGATGTCGTCTGAAATTCTGGCCATCGATGCCGGTCGCCGGGCAAAAATCACTGCCGCCGAGACCGCCCAGGCCGACCGTAACGCAGCCAACACAGCGATCGGTATTGCCAAGTCGCAGGGCGACAGTGTTAAATTTGAGCGTCTGCGAAATCTGGTGCCCGAAAAAAATGCCGAATTTGGGCGGCTGGAGGATGAAGCCAAGGCCGAAGATGCGCGCCTCTACGACCTGCTCGCGGGCATTCCGAACCTGCCTTACGCGGATGTGCCACTGGGCGTGGATGAAGAGGATAACGTTGAAATTCACCGTTGGGGTACTCCGCGCGAATTCGACTTCGCGCCGAAAGAGCATTTCGATCTGGCCGCCACGAAGGACGGCATGGATTTCGAAACCGCCGCCAAACTCAGCGGGTCGCGCTTTGTGGTGATGTCGGGCGCAGTCGCCCGTATTCACCGGGCGCTGGCGCAATTCATGCTCGACACCCACACCGGCGAAAATGGCCTAACCGAAGTGAACGCCCCGGTTCTGGTGCGCAGCGAAACCATGTTCGGCACCGGACAACTGCCGAAATTCGCCGAAGACAGCTATGAAACCACCAACGGCTGGTGGCTGATCCCAACCTCGGAAGTGACGCTGACCAACATCGTTGGCAATTGCATTGTCGAGGAAAGCTATCTGCCACGCCGCTATGTCGCGCATTCCTTGTGTTTCCGTTCCGAAGCCGGCAGTGCGGGCCGCGATACCGCCGGGATGTTGCGCCAGCATCAGTTTGAAAAGGTCGAGATGGTGTCAGTGACCAGACCGGAAGACGGTCTGGCGGAGCACGAACGCATGACCAAATGCGCCGAGGGCATTCTGGAACGCCTCGGCCTGCCCTATAGGACTGTGGTTCTGTGCACCGGCGATATGGGTGCGGGCGCACGCAAGACTCATGACATCGAGGTTTGGCTGCCGGGTCAGAACGCCTATCGCGAAATCAGTTCGGTGTCGGTTTGCGGCGATTACCAGGCCCGCCGCATGAACGCCCGCTTCCGCCGTGCCGGTGAGAAAAAGCCGGAATTTGTGCACACGCTGAACGGCTCCGGCCTCGCCGTCGGGCGCTGCCTGATCGCAGTGCTGGAGAACGGTCAGCAGGTGGATGGGTCGGTTGATTTACCGGAGGCGCTGCATCCTTGGCTGGGTCGTAAAACCAAGCTGCTTGCGGACGGCATGTTGGCTTAACCGACGGCTTCTGCTTTGGCCGGATCAGAGATTTTCGGGAACGGCACCAACATCTTTTGGTCTTCATCCCACAGTTTCAGGTTCAGGGCCGCTATCGCCTCGGCAAATTTGATGCGGCGCGGGGCCCAGTCCGGGTGCAGGCCATAGTGACAACGCCGCAGCCGGTAAGACGGGATGCAGGCGTTGAAATGATGCACATCATGCAGGGTGATGTTGGCGACAGCCATGTCAAAAACCCAGCCAAAATCCAAAGCCGACGAACCCTGTAGCGCGGCCTGCTGCGGTTCCAGATCTGGGCGGCGGTCCCAATAGGTGTCTTCGAAATTATGCTGCAGATAAACCAAAAACACGCCGAGCATCCCACCCAACAGGTTCGCCCCCAGCCAGACCAGAACCCCGGCGCCACCAAAAACGAAATACAGCCCGCTGACATAACCGATCACTGTCAGATTATGCAGCAATACCCCCTGCATTCCGTATCGCAGCGTATTCTTGGGCCATCGGTAGCGGATGAAGTAAATAAACACCGCACCGAGCGGCACCATAACAAACGGATTGCGATAAAGCCGATAATACAACCGCGTCCAGAACCCGGCCGCGGTCCATTCGCGCAGGGTCATGGTTTGGATTTCGCCGGTTTCGCGGTGCTCGAGATTTCCGATATTTGCGTGGTGCAGATTGTGGTTCTGTTTCATCACCTCAAACGGGGCAAATGTGAAGGGCGACAATATGTGGCCAGCCCATTCATTCTGTCTGCGGGTTTCGAACAGCGAGTGGTGGCCGGCGTCATGCTGCAGCACGTACAGACGCACGGCTGAAAAGGCATGGATGATCACCGAGGGTATCAGCACAAACCAAAAATGGACATAGCTGATGGCCAGATACAGTGATGTAAAATAGACCGCAAATGTTCCAAAATAGCTGAGCGCGGCCAGACGATTGTCTTTCTGGCAATATTGGCGCGTATAGGCTCTCAGATCCATGGCCATTCCCTTGGTGTCCGGTTCCCACGACAATTCCGGACTGCACAAATCCCTTGATCAACTCGTCAGCTACCCAGCAATTGTCTCGCCACAGACACTATCATAACGCCCTTTTCGCATGCCGTCACGCTCGGTCGACGAGAGTGATTCAGAATCAGTCGGCTTCAGCCAGAACCTGACACGTTCTGTTCCCAATCAAAACGCCGCGCGGTGGACAGGAAATCACGCAGCAGCGGCGTGTCTTCGCGGCCCCGCGCTGACGCTAAGAAGACACTGCGATGGAACTCTCCGCCCGACAATGGCACCGGTATTATCTGATCTTGAACAATCGACGTTTCCGCCAGTATCGTCACCCCGGCATCGGCAGCGACAAGCGCTTGTATCCAGTCCTCCCGCTCACTGCGGGCGGCGAACATTACTTCAAGACCCAACTGCTGCGATTGATCCATAAAGAAATTGCGGAATTCACAGTTCAATCTGTCAAGATAGGGTTCAGCCATAACTTCGCTGAGTGTTACGGCGTCGCGGCTGGCCAGCGGGTTCTGCACAGAACATCCTAAT
The DNA here is from genome assembly GCA_965237555.1 of Amylibacter sp. Taxonomy (GTDB): domain Bacteria; phylum Pseudomonadota; class Alphaproteobacteria; order Rhodobacterales; family Rhodobacteraceae; genus Amylibacter. The sequence goes on along the minus strand of CBDEFU010000001.1, from coordinate 488,275 downwards.
ACCATCGGCTCCTGATACAACGGGCTCAGGCGGATGCGCGGCTCTTCTTCCGTTGGCTGCACGGTCAGGGCACAATCAACAGCGCCGCTCAACAGCATTTGCATAACGGTTTCGCGGTTGGCATCGTGCAATATTACTTCGACCTGTGGCATATCGGTCTGAAAAGCATTCAGAAACGGCACCACACGCTGCGGGCCGATCGTACACATCACAGCCAGGTGGATTTGCTGGCCATTGCGCCGGGCAAACTGAGAGGACGCGTTTTCTGCTTTTCGCGCTGCCGCCTCAATCGGCAAAAAGTGATCCAGCATCAGGCGCCCAAGCTGCGTCAGGTGGGTATGCCGCCCCTCGCGCCGGATCAACGCACCGCCGGTTTCCGCTTCCAATTTGCGGATCGCCTTGGTCAGAGCGGGTTGGCTGATGCCAAAAGCCCGCGCGGATTCGGAAAAATTCAGAGTTTCGGAAACCGATAGAAAATAGCGGATGCGGCGCAGGTTCATAGGGACCAGTGAATGAATTTCGATTACCGGCAGTATAGCAAGCGGCCCATGCAACAACCAGCAAAACGGCTGAACCCACGGGCATGAATAGCATAACCGTTGGTGGCGTGGTCGGAGCCACCGCCCGAGAATAAGTTATGGACAACAACCAACTCATTCCAGGGAGACCGCGCAATGAAACTCAAATTCGCTGTGGCAACCGTGACTTCATTGTTGGCGGGAGCAGTGCTGGCACAAGATATCGCCCAGCCAACCTTTACTGACAGCAGTCAGGTAAATGCACCTACAGACTACCGTCAATGGGTCTATGTCGGCACGCCGTTGACCCCGAACGCACTGAACGACGGCGCAGCGCCATTTCCCGAATTTCACAACGTTTACGTGGAACCCAGCGCATTTGCGCATTTTTCACAAACCGGAGAATGGGCAAACGGCACCCAAATCGCCAAAGAATTGGTGCTGGTGCGCAACGGTGATGACTGTGAAGATAATGGCTCCTGTTTTGAAGTTTCCGGGCAGGGATATTTTCAGGGAGAATTCGCCGGATTGGAACTGACCGTCAAAGACACAGAACGGTTCGCGTCTGAACCCGGCGGTTGGGTTTACTACAGTTTTGGCCACCACGCTCCACCTTATGCTGCCACGGCATCCGCCTTCCCTGCGGACAGTTGCAATGCCTGCCATGCGGCAAATGCCGATACGGATTTTGTGTTTACCCAATTCTACCCGATTTTGCGCGCCGCCAACCCGAAGGCAGAATGATGCATCGTGGACTCGGGGCTTCCCTGGCAACGGCAGTAGTGCTTTGCACCGCTGCAGTTGCTGAAAATTCGGTGGTTCCGGACGGGTTTGACGTCGCTGTCACTCCTGAGGGAGCTGTCGCGTTGCCGCAGGTCGACTTTCGTGCAGACTGGACCGTGCTGGGCGCTTGGTCGATAGACGGTGACGAAGGCGCCGAGGGGTTGCATGTGGTCTATACCCAGCCCGGAGTCGCGCAAACCTACCGCGAAACTGGCGCGTTTCCGGACGGGGCGGTGCTGATCAAAGAACTTTTGTCAGCGCAAACCGAAACTCTGACCACCGGCACAGCCTCTTATGCCGCCGATGTCAGCGGTTGGTTTGTGATGGTCAAAGACAGCACCAATCGTTTTCCAGACAATCCGCTTTGGGGAGATGGCTGGGGCTGGGGTTTTTTCTCGGCAGAGGCACCTGCGAACTTGGTCACACAAAGCTACAAAACCGAATGCAAAACCTGCCATGTGCCCGCGCGCAAAACCGATTGGGTCTACATCCGCGCATATCCGGTACTGAAGGAATAGAGCGTTTTGCGCGAATACTGAAACGTCATGACATCAAAGGCTTGGCCCAGCTGTATTACCCCAATCTGAATCAGATCAAGGTAAAACAGCTTTAGTATTTTCGAACGACTTTTTAACGTCTGACGTCGGCTATTGTATCGGGTGCATCTCTTCGCACTGATCAATCGCCACCCGATCAAGGTGATAGGTGGTAGACGCCACCCCGATATCGCTGACTTCTCGCATCTCGCCTTCGCCACAGTCGGCGTCGACATAAAACCCGCTAGTGGTCAGCAGTATCTGATCCCTGCTGCGCCATTTTATCGTCGCACCACCGCCGTCGCATTCCACACCACACCACAAGGGCGACTGGCCGGGGTGGCATAACATGAAGGCCTGATAATTGCGGCTGCTGTCGCGGAACTGCACGTTGACGCCTGCCGAGTCACCCACATCCACCGCCGCACGGGCCGCACCGGCAAAGGCGATCGACATCATCCGCACCGTCTGATTTGGGTTATTCGCAAGATGGCTGTCGGTATAAATCCGCTTGAAACAACTTTCCTGCGCGAATGCCGGTTGCATGAAAACAATGAACGCAGCGGCAAGTACTGATGAAATCCGTTTCATGGCAAATCTTCCTTTTAAAAGAGTCCTAACACCGCAACCGTCAGACACAATTCAATTGCCGCTACTTCAGTATTTTCGGTTGGGATTGATTGCGTTTCATTGCTATTTATACCGCACAGCAGGTTTTTGACCTCTGCCCCCTTTGCAGCGGCAATTGATTGCAGTAGCAGAGAACGGGATCATACCTGACAGGCGAAATATTGCGTATTCTAATCACCAATGACGATGGCATATCCGCCCCGGGGCTGGAAATCATGCACGCCATCGCCTCTGAACTGGCCGGGGCAGACAATGTCTGGACGGTCGCTCCGGCGTTTGAGCAATCCGGCGTTGGTCATTGCATATCCTACACCAAACCGATGCTGATCACCCAGATGGGCGAGCGGCGTTATGCGGTCGATGGATCGCCTGCTGATTGCGTGTTGGCCGGATTGTACGAGGTCATGCAGGACAATCCCCCTGATCTGGTGCTGTCCGGCGTTAACAAAGGCAATAATGCAGCGGAAAACACGCTCTATTCCGGCACTGTCGGCGCCGTGATCGAGGCGGCGATGCACCGCGTCAAATCCGTCGCACTGTCGCAATATTACGGGCCGCGCAATCTGGCATTGGAAGAACCCTTTGAGCCTTCGGTGGCCTTTGGCGCGCAGACAGTGAGCAGGCTTTTGCAAGATGCCCCCTGGCACGACGGGCCGTATGAGCTGTTTTACAACGTGAACTTTCCGCCCTGCTCGGCTGCCGAGGTCAAGGGCTCCAAAGCGGCCACTCAGGGGTGGCGCGAGGACACCGAATTTCGCATCGACCCGCATGTGGTGAACAATCGCAAATACCTGTGGATCAAAGGCGGCCCGCAACACCATCCAACCGAACCCGGCAGCGATGCCCATGCCAATCTGAACGATTATATTTCCGTCACCCCGATGCGGGCTGATCTGACGGCACACGGGTCAATGGCCGCTTTGCACAAGGTGTTTGCCTGATGGTTTCGGCAGAACAGCTGATGCAGTTCATGCTCACGCTGCGCAATCGCGGTGTGATCGACAACCGGGTGCTGCAAGCGATGGAATTGGTGCCGCGGCACCTGTTTGTGCAGGGGCATTTCCAGACCCGCGCTTACGCGGACATGGCGCTTCCGATTCAAAGCGGTCAGACCATCAGCCAGCCCTCGGTGGTTGGCAAAATGACAATGGCGCTGGACGTAGGGCCGCGCCACAAGGTTTTGGAGGTTGGCACCGGTTCCGGCTATCAGGCAGCGATCCTGTCGCAGCTGGCACGACGGGTCTATTCCGTGGAACGCTACCGGTCGCTGGCCCGGCAAGCCACCAAGGTTTTGGAAGCGCTCGATCTGGCCAATGTCACGGTGATTACAGGCGACGGCTCGCGCGGCCTGCCCGATCAGGCGCCGTTTGACCGCATCATGTTGACTGCAGCTGCTGAAGACCCGCCAGCAAACCTCTTGGCGCAATTGCGGATGGGGGGTATTATGGTATTACCGGTGGGCCAAACAGACGCGGTTCAGCACCTTATTAAGATCGAAAAGACTGAAAATGGGCTGAATTACACGGAAATGGAGCCTGTGCGTTTTGTACCACTGATTGAAGGGGTTGCTCAGGAACCCTAGAGCGGATTGGGTTTGAACTGTAAGAGTTTAAATGCAAAGCGCTGGTCGAGGACGTGGATGTTGCCGTGTTAAGCGTTTCATTGGATTTTCCAATAAAACGCATAACGCGCAAGAAATAAGCCCGAAAACGGGCAATGAACATGAGGATTGAGGGTATGGCAGTATCATTCATAAACACGCGCATGGCGCTGGCGGTGCTGTTGAGCGGCGGATTTTTGCTCAGCGGGTGTGAGGATTATACCTTCGGCACCTTCCGCGACACGCTGGATCCGATCCCCGGTCAGAATACGACGCAAACCACACCCCGCCCGAAACCCGACAACCGGGGCGTTATCACCTATCCGAACTATCAGGTGATCGTTGCTAAGCGTGGTGACACGATGGTTGAACTGGCGGCCCGTGTCGGCATGTCAGCCGAAGATCTGGCGCGGCACAACGGCCTGCCGGTTACCCATGTGCCGCGCAATCGCGAAGTGCTGGCGCTGCCCAAAGGCGTTATCATTCCAACCGATGAGTTTGGCACCAGCAACCTGGAAAGTATTGCCACAACAGCTATCGAAAATGCCGACGTTCAGACCGGCGTGGTTCAGGAAGGTCCCGAACCGATCCGCCATATCGTTGAGAGTGGGGAAACCGCCTATTCGATCGCGCGGCTGTACGGGGTTTCGGTAACTGCGCTGGCGTCCTGGAACGGACTTGACCGCGATCTGTCGGTGCGGGTTGGTCAGCGATTGTTGATCCCAGTTGTGGAGGACGGCTCGCCAGACGGTCAGGCCGCCGTTGAAACCGCGCCGGGAACCGGTTCTGCAACCCCTCTGCCACCGAGCTCAACCGATCCCCTGCCCGAAAACGTGGAAGTGGCCGAAGTGCCCGAAAGCCCAAATCTGGCCAACGACCGTACCCCGCCCGGCGCATCCCGCAAGCTGCTGACACCGGTCAGCGGCAATATTCTGCGCGGCTATTCCTCTGCCCCCGGCGGCAACGAGGGCCTGGACATTGCGGCGTCCACCGGAGCGACGGTCAAAGCGGCTGAAGACGGTGAAGTTGCGCTGATCTCGTCCTCGTCTACCAGCAACACGATTGTGCTGATCCGTCACCCGGACAACCTCTATACGGTGTATTCCAACGTCTCTGGCGTCACCGTAAAGAAAGGCCAATCCGTGCGGCGCGGGCAGAGCATCGCCAAAGTCGCCGGCGGCGACCCGTCGTTCCTGCATTTTGAAATTCGCCGCGGCACGGAAAGCGTGGACCCGGCGCCATATCTGTAGGGGGGTGGGCAGCGCGATTTCTGCGCAAAGGTCTATTCCTGGTAAACCGCCACAGGGTCGCCCTACAGAGTTTCGTCAGGCGCGGATAACCGGCCCATGTGCGGGCACCTAGGTATGCCCCCAAGGGGTGCTTTCGCCCCACCCTGTCAGTTCCGCATCAGTTTCCAGCACCCCAAAACTCTGGCGCTCGCCAGACAGATAGTAAGGTTTTGCCAATGGCAAATTTTTCTAAAAAATGCTTATCCGTCTGATTTTCACTTCAATTCCACCTCAACAAACGACATGTCCGCGCCGCCGATGTTGATCACATTATGCTCTACGCCGCAGTTGCGCCTGTAACTTTCACCGGCTTTCACTGCAACCTCCTGCGTGCTGCCGTCCGGGTTTTCCAGCAGCATATGACAGTCGGTCACGGCGGTGATGACATAGTCGAGCCCGTGCACGTGCCAGCCAGTCTCCGCCCCCGGCGCAAATTCAAACCGGGTCACTCGGACCCGATTGTCGTCGATCATCTGGATGGCTCTAGCCGGGTTTCGTTTCATAAGCTCTCCACGGTAACTGTTTAAATTCAAAGCGTTACCACAATATTCCCTGTGTGCTTCTTGTCTATAAACGCCTGCTGCGCCTCGTGCAGCTGTTCCAGCGGATAGGTGGCTGCAAGCAGTGGTTTGATTTCACCGCGTTCGATATAGCCCACGAGATCGGCGAATATTCCGGGGGGGAAGATAGTGCAGCCGGTGAAGGTCAGGTCGTGCAAATACATCGTGCGCAAATCCAGATCCACGATTGGACCGGCAATGGCCCCGGAACAGGTGTAGCGCCCGCCGCGCTCCAGAGCTTCGATCAAAGCAGGAAACTGATCACCACCAACCACATCAGCCACCACGCTGACGGTGTCTTGGCCGATAGCTGCGTGTAAGGCCGCCTTCAGGTCGCCGGGGGCACGCGGCAGGATGGCGTGCGGTCCGATGGCAGCAACATCGGCGTGTTTCGCCTCCGAGGCCATGGCGATGGTCTGTGCGCCGCGCCGGTTGGCCAGTTGAATCAGCGCCGATCCCACCCCGCCGGAAGCTCCGGGGATCAAAACCGTATCACCCGCGCCGACTTTGGCCCGGTTCAGCAGGTTTTCAGCGGTGGAATAGGAGATGGCAAATGTCGCCAGTTCCGCATCGCTCAGATCGCAGTCAATTGGGCAAATATTGCGGGCATCCGCCACCATATATTCAGCAAATCCGCCATCAAATTCCGACCCCATATAGCGGCATTTGTCGAAATTCATCGGATCACTCCAATCGCGCATCACAGTGTCGATCATCACTCGCTTGCCGATCAGACCGGCGTCAACACCGGCGCCGACCTGCACCGCATTTCCGGCGGCATCACCGCCCTGGATGCGGGGGAAATTCACCCCACCACCCCAGCCGCCATCTTCCTGCCCCGCATCAATCGCCCCGTCGCCGGTTTCACCGCTGACCGATTTGGAATACCAGCCAATACGAGTGTTGATGTCGGTGTTGTTCAGGCCACAGGCCCCGACCTTGACCAGAACCTGCCCGTCCCCCACCTCGGGCACCGGCCAATCTGTGTGGTATTCCAGCTTGTCAAAATCGCCATGTCCGGTCAGCACAAAAGCCCGCATGGTTTTCGGGAGGTCGGTCATTTATCGATCCAATCTGGGTAATCGCGGTTAATTCTGGCATTGTTTCAGGGCCAGCAAAAGCCATATTTTTGCCCGGTGAATGTCCGAAGGCGACAGATATTGTGGAAATTCTTGCGGGCTGGGAATATAGCGAAACAAATTGACCCCCGCTCTGGCACTTCAGCTTTGAGCCAGTTCAAGAATGGAAGGATACGCAATGGACAATGACCTGTTCGAAAAGGGCCTTAAGCAACGCAAGGCCACGCTGGGCACGGAGTATGTCGAGAAAAACCTCGCAGCGGCGGATGATTTCACCCTGCCCTTCCAGGAGGCGATGACCGCCTGGTGCTGGGGGTTTGGCTGGGATGACGACGCCATCGACCCAAAAACCCGCTCGATGATGAATCTGGCGATGATCGGGGCCCTGGGCAAAATGCACGAATGGGAAATCCATTGCCGCGGCGCACTGACCAACGGCGTGAGCAAAGAAGAAATCCGCGCCATCATCCATGTGGTGGCGATTTACTGCGGTGTGCCGCAATCTCTGGAGTGTTTCCGCGTGGCGCGGAAGGTGTTGGAAGAAGCGGGCGAGCTCTGAGACCCTACCTGCCTGGGACGTAGTACCGGATCGTCGGTGCCCCTATTCTGGTACGCTGATATTGCCCGCCATCTGACGCCCGTCGAGCCCGTCGATCAGTTCGAATTCAACCGGCTGGTCGTTGGACAATCCCATCAATCCAGAGCTTTGCACCTGTGAGATATGGACAAATATGTCCTTGCCGCCGTCTTCAGGTTGGATAAACCCGTAACCTTTGTCGGCGTTGAACCACTTTACCGTTCCTTTTGCCAATTTCGCATTCCTTTTGTCTTCACCCCCGCGCACAAGCGGCGGGATTCCCGCGTCAAAGCAAAGCTGCATTGGAACCGGCTCGCCCGTGCACTTTGCCTGACGTAGCGTCATCCAAACTACCCGATCAAGCGATTCCCGTAAAACGGAAAAAATTCAACGGAATCGCACTGCACTGATAACGCGCGCGCCGTTGTTGCCTGTCCCGCGCTTGCTCTTGCTCCAAAGCTGTGGCTTTTTGAGGCCATCGTATGAATTGTAGAGGAACCGGCTTGATGGCAGATCTTTTGACCTTTGAAAATTTCGCAAACCTGGGCGTGCTGATATTTCTGCAGGCGGTGCTGGGGTTTGACAACCTGCTGTATATTTCAATCGAGTCGCAACGGGCCCCGGCGGACAAACAAAAATCGGTGCGGTTCTGGGGAATAATCGTCGCCGTTGTGCTGCGGATAGTGCTGCTGTTTGTTATGATCCGGCTGATCGATGCGCTGAAGGAACCGTTTTATGTCTTTGATATCAAGGGTATTATCGAAGGCGGCGTGAATTTTTCGACGGTGGTGTTTATCGTCGGCGGCATCTTCATCATGTACACCGCAGTCAAAGAAATCTCGCATATGCTGTCGATCGAACATCTGGAAAACGATCCCGAGGCGAAAAGCGGAAAATCGGCGGCACAGGTGGTGATCCTGATCGTAATGATGAACTTGGTTTTCAGCTTTGACTCGATCCTGTCTGCACTGGCCATCACCGATGTTTTCCCGGTTCTGGGTATTGCCATCCTCGCCTCGGGCGTGGCGATGCTTGCGCTGGCGGATGGCGTCACTGCGTTTTTGAAGAAAAACCGAATGTATGAGGTTCTGGGCCTGTTCATCCTGCTGATCGTCGGTGTGGTTCTGTTGGGCGAGGCTGGCCCGGCGGCGGCGCATGCGATGCATGATGACGCGTTGCAAATTCGGATCTTTGGCCATAATTTGATCCCGATGTCGAAAACAACCTTCTATTTTTCGGTTGTGGTGCTGATTTTGGTGGAATTTGTGCAATCGGGCTATCAGCGCAAACTGGCCGAAGAACGGCAACATGAGCAGTCTTAGGCACAAATAGATCGTTCCGGCTCTAGAAAGATTGCGCCGCGCTTCATATATTGGGACCGAGCAGGTAGTAGCGCCTGACTCTGGGGGAATAATGTCTGCAACCACACTGCAATGGATTGCGTATATTGTGTTGATCGCAATCATTTGGGTTGTTGCGGCGGGCTCGTTTGGCGGGGCGGCCTGATGGCGCAGCAATTCGGCGGCAAGTTCAGTCCGGGCGGGGATAAGAGCTCAGCACAGCAAATGCCTGCCGCGGCCAATAAATTCCGTGGCCGCAAAGCCCATCAATCAAACCTGCGCTCAAAACTGTTGTTTCTGGTGCCTCTGCCATTACTGTTGTCCGGCATTGGCGAGCTGCGGGCCGGCGATGCCGCAGGCATGATCTTTGAATTCGGCGCATTGGCGGTTTTGCTGTTGGCTGCCTGGCTTCTGCGTGACGGATTGGTTGCCGAGTCGGCTTATCACGCCCGCAAAGTGGCGCGCCCACCCGCAGTGCCGCGTAAGATTTTTGCCTCGGTCCTGACCGGAGTTGGCGTTGCACTGGCCGCCTATGGCGGTTGGCACCAAGCACTTCTGCTGGCACTGGTTTTCGGCGCACTTGCCGCCGCCGCGCATGTCGCCAGTTTTGGGATTGATCCGCTCGGCAAAAAAGGCATGGAAGGCTTTGATGAATTTGAAACCGAACGGGTTGCCAAGGCGGTAGACAAGGCCGAGCAGCTGCTATCTGAAACCTTGCAGGCTTCACGGCGCATCGGTGACCGAGAACTGGAAGGCCGGGTTGAAACCCTCGCCTCGGCGGCCCGCGACATGTTTCGTGCTGTCGAGGAGGACCCCCGCGATCTGACCAGTGCGCGAAAATTCATGTCGGTATATCTGCGCGGCGCCCGCGACGGTGAAATTCGCTGAAATTTATACGCACAATCAGGATACCGCAGCGCGCAATGATTACGAGGCATTGCTGGCCGATCTGGAAGCCAGCTTTCATGCTCAGCGTGACAAGATGCTGCTGGACGACCGTTCTGATCTGGACGTCGAAATCGAAGTCTTGCGCGATCGATTGAAACAAGAGGGCTTGAAGGCCAGTTAAACAGGAGAGAAATATGTCCAACATCCGCGAAAAGGCCGAAGGCGCTTTGAAAGAAGTCGAAGCTGTGACCGCCGTTGTTTTGCCAGAACCTAAAGGCGAATTGATTGTCGTTTCGGAAGTCAAACCGGACATGAAAAAGGCGATCAGGGTGCGCATGGATACGCTGGACATGACCGACACCCAGTCGATCATTGAATTCGGCTCGGCGGCACAAGAAGAAATGCAAACGATCAGTCAGGAAATGCTGTCTGGCGTACGCAACAAAGATGTTGGCCCTGCCGGAGAAAGCTTGCGCAATATCGTCAGCTCAATCCGCGGGTTTTCAATTGACGAGCTTAATCCGAACCGGCGCCGCAGCTGGTGGGAAAGGCTGATGGGCCGGGCCGCACCGATTGCCAAATTCATGGCCCGATATGAAGACGTTCAAGGCCAAATCGACACCATCACTGACGAGTTGCTGGAACATGAGCACACGTTGTTGAAGGACATCAAATCACTCGACAAGCTCTACGGCAAGACGCTGGCGTTTTATGACGAACTGGCGCTGTACATTGCTGCCGGTGAGGAAAAGCTGAAAGAACTGGACGAAAAAACCATCCCTGCCAAGGCGGCGCAAGCTGAAGAGGCGGCGGACGACAAAGGCATTCTGAAAGCCCAGGAATTGCGCGACTTGCGAGCCGCGCGGGATGATCTGGAACGCCGCGTGCATGATCTGAAACTGACCCGTCAAGTCACCATGCAATCCCTGCCCTCGATCCGGCTGGTGCAGGAAAATGACAAATCACTGGTGACCAAGATTAATTCGACGCTGGTCAACACCGTGCCGCTCTGGGAAACTCAACTGGCACAAGCGGTGACCATCCAGCGATCCCGTGATGCGGCGGAGGTGGTCAAACAGGCCAGCGACTTGACCAACGAACTGCTGGAGGCCAACGCTGCCAATCTGCAGGTTGCCAACCGCGAAGTGCGCAAACAGATGGAACGCGGGGTGTTTGACATCGAAAGCATCAAACGCGCCAACCAGTCTCTGATCGACACCATTGAAGAGAGTCTGGCGATTGCTGACGAAGGCAAGGCAAAACGCGCTGAAGCGGAGAAAGAGCTGGTGACGATGGAAAGCGAATTGAAGAAAACGCTCTCGGCGGCCAAAGCCCGGGCAACGGGAACGGGCGAAAATATCGGCGGCAGCGTAGGTTCTTAGTTTACCACGGCCTCAGTTCGGGTAAGTTTGCGGAATGTAATTTCAAATACGGGGGCTTGAAAAGCGAATGAAATTCGGCCGTGCATTTGTACTGGTATTTTTAGTGCTTTTAGGCTGTGACGAATTGTTGTCGCCAAAACCCTTCATTAAGCCCGCCACCCGCCCGGACACGCTGACTGTTTCGGAAGAAAGCCAGCGTATCGCCGCCTATTACGCCTCGGTGCAGGCACGGCTGATTTCCCAAGGCAAACTGCGTCAGGAATATGCACCAAAAGATGCGTTGTTTACTCCGGATGATCTGGTGCGGAATTTCGAGAAAGTGGCTTTGTTTGACGAATACGCGCTCAACAGCGGCAGTTTTGTTGAACAGCAAACTTCCAGCTATTTGCGCCGCTGGACCAAACCGGTGCGGATCGGGCTGTATTTTGGTCCCTCCGTCACCCCAGAACAACGCGAGATTGACCGCAAAACAGTGTTTCAGTTTGCCAACCGGCTGTCCGCACTGACCGGGCTGAGCATCCGGCTGTCTGATTTCAAAAACGCCAATTTCATCATGCTGTTTATGAACCGGGACAGCCAGAAAACCGAAACCCCGTTGCTGGCCGAAGATGTGCCGCAATTGCTGCCCTCGATTATCAAAGAGATTCAGAACAGCCCGCGCAATATTTTCTGCGTGGCCTACGCTTTGTCGAACGCGGACAGACCGACGGTTTACAGCGGAGCGGTTATTCTGGTCAAAGCTGAGCACAGCCAGATCATGCGCAACTCCTGCATTCAAGAAGAAATGACACAGGCGCTGGGACTGGCCAATGACGGGCCGGATATCCGGCCATCGATCTTCAACGACGATGAAGAATTTGCGCTGCTGACCCGTCACGACGAACTGCTGTTGAAAATGCTGTATGATCCAAGGCTCAAGGTCGGCATGACACCCGAAATCGCGCGCCCGGTCCTGCAGCAGGTGGCAGAAAATGCGCTGAAACAAAGCCGTATCTAACAATTAAGGAGGCCCCTATGGGTATTCTCGACTTTCTAACCGGCGAATTTATCGATGTCATTCATTGGACCGATGACAGCCACGACACTATGGTCTGGCGGTTTGAGCGTGAGGATCATGAGATAAAATACGGGGCCAAGCTGACGGTGCGCGAGGGGCAAGCGGCGGTGCTGGTGCATGAGGGACAGCTGGCGGATGTGTTCACGCCGGGGCTGTATCAGCTTGAAACCAACAACATGCCGATCATGACCACCTTGCAATACTGGGATCACGGGTTTGAAAGCCCGTTCAAATCAGAGGTTTATTTCGTCAACACCACGCGGTTTCAGGACCTGAAATGGGGCACCAAGAACCCGATCATATGCCGTGATCCGGAGTTCGGACCGGTGCGTATCCGCGCTTACGGCACTTATGAGATCAAAGTGACAGAACCAGCGCGCTTTATGTCCGAAATCGTTGGCACTGACGGCGAATTCACCATGGACGAGATCAGTTTTCAAATCCGCAACATCATCACCAGTCAATTTTCAGCGGCCATTGCCGGGTCCGGCATTCCGGTGCTGGATATGGCGGCAAACACGCTTGATCTGGGCAAGCTGCTGGCGACCAAGATTTCGCCGGCTCTGGCGGAATACGGGCTGGAAATCCGCAACCTCTATATCGAGAATATCTCGCTGCCGCCCAAGGTCGAAGAGGCGCTGGACAAACGCACGTCGATTGGGCTGGCCGGCAATCTCGACAATTTCATGCAATATTCCGCCGCTGAGGCGATGACTGTAGCCGCCGCCAATCCAAGCGGTGGCGGTATGGGCGCCGGGCTTGGCATGGGGATGGGCATGGCGATGGCGCAGCAGATGGGCGGGCCATGGGGCGCAGGCGCCGCCGCTGCACCTGCTGCCGTACCGCCACCGCCTCCGCCGCCATTGGAAAAGGTCTGGCATATCGCTGAAAGCGGCGAAACCAAGGGTCCGTATTCCCGCGCCGCCATGGGCCGGATGGCGGGGCAAGGCTCGCTGACACGGCAGAGCCTGGTCTGGACCGCGGGACAGGACGGCTGGAAAAAAGCGACCGAAGTGATGGAACTGGCGCAGCTGTTCACGATTTTGCCTCCGCCGCCGCCGGGGGCATAAAAGGGAAATGGAGGCCCCTGCCCAAGAACACCGTTTCCCCTGCACCACCTGCGGGTCTGACCTGCGGTTTGAACCCGGCGCGGATCAGCTGCTGTGCGATCATTGCGGGGCGACGCAGGCCATTGACGACGGCAAAGACGCGGGCGACTCAGGCATCAAGGAGCTCGATTTCAACTGGGCGCTGGACCAACAACTGCCGGAATCGGAGATTACCGAAATCCGCACATTGTCCTGTAGCAGCTGCGGCGCGCAAGTGGCGTTTGAACCCGATACGCATTCCACAGAATGCCCGTTCTGCGCCACACCGGTTGTCACCGATACCGGTGCAGTGCGGCAGATCAAACCGCGCGGGCTGCTGCCGTTCAAACTGGCGGAAACCAAGGCCCGAAATGCGATGACAAACTGGCTCGGGCGGTTGTGGTTCGCGCCGAACGGGCTCAAGGAATACGCCCGCAAGGGCCGCAAGATGCAAGGCATCTATGTTCCCTACTGGACCTATGACGCCGACACCAAGACCCAATACACCGGCCAACGCGGAGACGCGTATTACGAAACTCGGCAGGTAAAAGTGGTGGTCGACGGCAAGCCGCAGATGCGCGACGAACAGGTGCGAAAAATCCGCTGGAGCCCTGTGCAGGGTCGGGTGGCAAGGTTTTTTGACGATGTTCTGGTGCTGGGATCGAAGAGCCTGCCGAAACAATACACCGATGCCTTGGGGCCCTGGGACCTGTCTGATCTGGAGCCGTACCGGCCCGAATTCCTCGCCGGGTTCCGCGCCGAAGGGTATACGGTTTCGCTGAAAGACGGCTATTCCGAAGCGCGCGACACAATGAACCGAAGGATCAGGCGGGATGTGAAATTTGCCATTGGCGGAGACGAGCAACGGATTGACCAGATGGATACCGACGTCAGCAAACAAACCTTCAAACATATCCTGCTGCCGGTCTGGTTGGCGGCCTATAAATACCGCGGCAAGACCTATCGGTTTGTGGTAAACGGACGGACCGGCGCGGTGCAGGGTGAACGGCCATACTCGTCCATGAAAATCGCTATCGCCATTATCCTCGGCTTGATTGCTGCCGGTGTGGTCGGCTATTTCTTGGCGCAAAGCGGCTAGGTCATGTTCCCGATCCGAGATCACAATCCATCGCGCCGCACAGCCTATGTGACCTAGGCGTTAATCGCCGCGAACATTGTGGTTTTCGCGCTGTATTGGCCGCTGTTCAACGACGAACTGCAACTGGCCGCATTCTGGCAGGACTGGGCGCTGATCCCGCGCCAATTCAGCGCCGGGCAGGATTACCACACGGTTCTAACCTCGATGTTCCTGCATGGCGGGCTGATGCATTTGGGCGGTAACATGCTGTTTTTGTGGATTTTTGGCGATAATATGGAAGACGCGTTCGGCCATGTACCGTTTCTGCTGTTCTATCTGGTTTGCGGAGTTGGTGCGGATTTGATTCAAGTGCTGTCCAGCCCATCGTCGCCAGTGCCAACAGTTGGCGCGTCCGGTGCCATCGCCGGGGTGCTGGGCGGGTATCTGCTGCTGTATCCCAAGGCCAAGGTCGATGTGATCCTGATCATCATCGTATTCTTCAAGATATTCACGCTGCGCGCCTGGATCGTTCTGGGCATCTGGTTTGGACTGCAACTGTTCAATGGAGCGTCAACGATTGGGTCAACGGGCGGTGGCGTCGCCTATTGGGCGCATGCTGGCGGGTTCCTTTTCGGCGTCGGACTGACTCTGCCCTATTGGCTGCGCAAAGGCGGGCCTGCTTTCTGGTCGCGCACCGAGGGCCATCCGCCGCATGAGCCCACTAAATTCCCGGATCGGATTTCGCCGATCCCGACCGTTCGCCGGCGTCGGCGTCGGCGTCGGCGATAGGGAGCAAAATTGATGGACCGCATCAAGAAGCGGATTTTGTGTGTTTTGAACGGATTGCTTCTTGGGCAGTCAGTAACCACCACCGCGACCGTTAGAGGGACTATAACTAAGAGACAAGACATGCATCGCCTCATCGCATTGGCGAACGCAGGGTTTAAACTTTCTAGCTTCAACTGCACATCGAAGAAATCAACGGTGATGTCACGATTTCCCTTCATCGCAATTTTGCTCACAGGCGCGTGCGGGTCATCGCCCTGTGAGAACTATCTTTATCCACCCACCGGAGCGGGGCAACCTGCCGCTTGGGTGTGTGCAGATGGAGGAAAAAATAGTTGAATCTTTTTCGGACAACCTGGGTGGCCCACTGGAACGACACGACCCGAGGCCTGATCGTGGACCGACCTGAAGTCATCAAAAAGGAGGCTTTATGGATTTCAAAAACCACAAACTGAGCTGCCATTGCGGCGCGGTTGAATTGCGGGTGGACCTGCTGGATGGTCTGAACACGGTGCGGCGTTGCGACTGTTCGTTTTGCCGCCGCAGAGGCGCCGCGGTTGTCACGGCTCCGCTGGATGGTGTGCGAGTTGTGAAAGGCACGGACAAGCTGTCGCTGTATCAATGGAACACCAATACGGCGAAGCATTATTTCTGTTCGGTCTGCGGAATCTATACGCACTACCAGCGGCGCTCGAACCCGAATGAGTTTGGGGTGAATGTAGCGGCGCTGGAGGGGGTGAATCCGTCGGAACTGGGGGTGATTGGCTAGGATGACGGGGTGAATCATCCGTCGGACCGGTGACAGGAGCATTATTGTCATCCCCGTGAACGCGGGGATGACAAACTAATAAACAGCCGGAAAGGCCCGCAGCCGGAATTTTCTGGCGCAGGGTCGTCCGCTATTCATACAGTGATGGTTAAAAAGGCGGGCCCGCCACGCGGTTGTCTTGCCGAACAGGGGTTTTGCCCCTGCACCTTGTTCACATCCGGTGATTTTCAGGTGATCTTTTGACGACATGCTACTGCCGCTAAAGATTCAAAACCACTATTTGTCTAGACGGGCAGAGTATTACGCCCAATTTGTTTAAAACCGGTTAGACCCGCGTACGCTGCTTTCGTAACGGGCGGACAAACCTGGCCGACGCTTCACAGCAGCGCCAACACATCGTCAGCGGACATCACCGTTGCAAACTCACCGTCAAGATTGGCAATCGTCATCGAATGCACTGCATCGGCAGAATGGGCCACTCCGTCCGGGCCGGTCTGGCCATAAGCCCAAACCCCGTCAGTCACATAGGTCGCGTCAAAGCCAAGATTACCCGCCATGCGGGTTGTGGTTTCGGTGCAGTGGTTTGCCGTGGCGCCGGTGATCACCAGTCGGGTGATCCCGCGCTGCCGCAGCTGCGCTTCCAGGTCGGTACCAATAAAGGCGCTGTTGACGTGTTTTGTGATCACGGTTTCACCGGCAACAGGCTGCACAAAGGGCTGAACTTCAGCTCCCGGCAGGTCGGCGCAGAAAGGAGAGCCGGATTCCAGAGAATGGTGCCAAATGTGAAAGACTGGCAGCACTTTTTCGCGAAAATGCGCTAGCAATGTAGCAATATTTTGCTCGGCTTCGGGGCAACTTCTGGCGGCTCCGGTCTGATCACGATGCGCAAAGGCCATCTGGATGTCGATCAGCAGCAAAGCTGAGACGTTCATTTCCATTGCAATCCCTCCTATGGCAATCCCCGGTCACGCAGGGTCTTTGTCCCCGCAAGCCTTAACTAGAAATCCTACACCGGTAGCTCTGCCCGGTCGCCAAACCTTGTTGCCAATCGGACCTGACCCAGACAAAGCTGCTCTCGTCTCGAAACTCCAAACGCCAGTGAACCAACTGACCTGAATCGTCGCGGAACGTCTCGTGTTCCAGAAACATCGTAATAGTCGAGGCAGTCGAAGCGAGTACCCGATAGTGCGCTTCCGATATCATTTTTCCCCGAGACATTGCGGGTTTGGTCAACACAACTTCGATAGATTTTCGGTCTGCGCTTGGTAAAAATACAAAAGGGTCTTCGCAATCCTCTACATTTGACGGGTCCAACACCCAGGCACCTTGCTGAAGCAGTTCAAACGGGTCAGCTTGCACGGACATACCGATAAGCATCCACATAAAACCCAATGCTACCAAATGCTTGAGCAAATCTCTACACCCCCAGACAATACCGCATGATCGCCTTTTGCGCGTGCAGCCGGTTTTCAGCTTCGTCAAATATCACCGAATGCGGGCCGTCCATGACCGTTGAGCTGGCCTCTTCATCGCGGTGCGCGGGCAGGCAGTGCATGAACAGCGCGTCTGGTTTGGCATGCGCCATCAGCGCTTCGTTCACTTGATAAGGGCGCAGCATGTTATGGCGCCGCTGGCGGGCGGATTGTTCGTCGTGCATAGAAATCCAGCTGTCGGTGACAACCATATCCGCGCCTTCAACCGCTTTGGCTGCGTCGCGTTCAATCTCAACCTGCACGCCCGCTTTGCGCGCCAATCCGATAAATTCACCTTCTGGATCCAGTTGCGCCGGGCCAGTGAACGTCAGATCAAAGCCAAACTGCCCTGCGGCGTGCAGAAAGCTGGCGCAGACATTGTTACCGTCGCCGGACCAGACCACTTTCTTGCCTTTGATCGGCCCCCGGTGCTCCTCAAAGGTCATCACATCTGCCATGATCTGGCAGGGGTGCGAGCGGTCGGTCAGACCGTTGATCACCGGAACGTCCGCGTTTTCGGCCAGCTCCAGCAGGATGCTCTCGTCAAATGTCCGGATCATGATCAGATCGACATAGCGCGACAGAACCTGTGCCGTGTCGGCGATGGTTTCACCGTGACCGAGCTGCATTTCCCGCCCCGACAACACCATGGTCTGGCCGCCCATCTGCCGCACCCCGACGTCAAAGGAAACTCGGGTCCGGGTTGACGGCTTTTCAAAGATCAGTGCCACCATATGGCCCGCCAAAGGGGCATCGTCATCGGGCATGCCTTTGGGCCGACCGGCGCGGGCCGATTTCATCGCATTTGCCCGATCGAGTATACCGCGCAGATCACCGGTGCCGGTTTTGTGGATGTCCAGAAAATGGGTCATAGGCTTGCCTCTATATGAGTTGCAGCTGCATCCAGCCGGGCAACCGCTTCGCCGATGTCCAGATCCGATATATTCAGCGGTGGCAACAGGCGAATGACGTTATCGCCGCCTGGTATTGTCAGGATACCAACGTCATAACCGGCATTCACCACCTGCCCATTGTGAACCTTACATTTGACACCCAGCATCAGGCCCAATCCGCGAACTTGTTCAAACACATCGGGATGGCTCGCCACCAGACCCTCGAGCTTTTGGCGGAACAGCCCGGCCTTGTGTCCCACGTCTGACAGAAATTCCGACGTTGCCACAATATCCATCACAGCAGAACCCACGGCGCAGGCCAACGGGTTGCCGCCGTAAGTTGATCCATGGGTGCCCGCCGTCATGCCGGCTGCAGCCGCTTCGGTGGCCAGACAGGCCCCTAGTGGAAACCCGCCTCCAATGCCTTTGGCCACCGCCATAATATCAGGTGTGATACCGGACCATTCATGCGCAAACAATTTTCCCGATCGCCCCATACCGCATTGTATTTCATCCATAATCAGCAGCAAATCGTTGTCTTCACACAGGGTTTTCAAGTCACGCAGGAACTGGTCCTCGCAAGGAATAATACCACCTTCACCCTGTATCGGCTCGATGAGGATGGCGGCTGTTTCGGTGTCAATCGCATCTGTGACAGCGGCGATATCATGCAGGGGCACCTGAACAAATCCGGGCAGCAACGGGCCGAAACCGTTGACCAGTTTGTCGGCTCCGGCAGCAGAAATCATGCCGAGCGACCGCCCGTGAAAACTCTGCTCAAAAGCGATAACCTTGTGACGTTCCGGCTGGCCGTTATGGACGAAATATTTCCGCGCCATCTTGACCGCGCATTCCATTGCCTCGGTGCCGGAGTTGGTGAAAAACACCGTGTCGGCAAAAGTGTGCGCAACCAGTTTTTCTGCCAGTTCCTGCTGGTTCGGGATCTGATACAAGTTTGAGGTGTGCCACAATTGCGTCGCTTGATGTTGCAGCACCTCAACCAGCTTTGGGTGTGCATGTCCCAGCGCATTCACCGCGATACCGCCGCCCGCATCCAGAAACCGTCGGCCGGTATCGTCCACCAACCAGCTGCCTTCGCCTTTGGTGAAAGTCAGGGGTGCGCGTGCATAGGTGGGCAACACTGCGGAAATCATGGCAAAATCCTTTTCGGGTTTTTCCGAGCCTTTTGTCTTAGTTAAACTCTGGCTCAAGTCAATTGTGGAGGTGTTTTGGAGGCAACAGAACAAGCCGCGCGATTGGGCGCAGTGTATTTCAACGTCGGCGTCGCGGCGCACTCAGGAGTGTTGCAGATCCAAACATGGGGCTCGTGTAACGAACCGGCAGGCCGTTGTCTACAGGGTGTAGCGATTCCTGCCTTCTGCACTCAAATTCGCGTGCCAAATTGCAACTTCAGGGCCAAAAAACCGCTATTGTTGGCTTGTAACCGACTTGCCAGTGGTTATGATGCGCGCTGGTCAATTGAAATCCCTTCCAGACGGTTAAATTCTGGATCCGGCACGGCCGGATGAACGCTACGGAGTACGCAAATGTCCTGGACAGATGATCACGTCGAACTGTTAAAAACGATGTGGGGCGAAGGCAAAAGCGCCAGCCAGATTGCCAAGGAACTGGGCGGTGTCACCCGCAACGCGGTAATCGGCAAGGTCCACCGGCTGGGCCTGTCAAATCGTGCTACACCAACCAAAGCAGCCAAAGAGAAAGCCCCGGCCAAAGAAGCCGCCCGGGCCAAACCCAAAGCCGCTGCTGGACTATCGGCAGACGCTTCCGTGTCAAAACCGGCAGACAAGCCACTGAATATTCCACCGCGCAAACCGATCATTACCGCCGGCCAACCGCTGCCACCGCAGCCCTCGACCAGCGAGATCAGCGTCGAAGCGCTGGCCAATGTCGCGCAGATCGAGAAAAAGGCTAAAAAGCTGCATCTGATGGAATTGACCGAGCGCACCTGCAAATGGCCAATCGGTGACCCGGCCACCGAGGAATTCTGGTTCTGCGGTCTGGGTGTGCAACAGGGCAAACCATATTGCGAAGCCCATAACGCAGTGGCTTTTCAACCGATGTCAGCGCGCCGGGATCGCCGCTCGCGGTAAGTCATGAAATTCAATCCGCCAATCCCGATTCTGCGCATATTTGACGAAGGGCGGGCACGGGACTTCTATGTCGGGTACCTGGGATTCGAAATTGGTTTTGAGCATCGTTTCGAACCGGGGCTTCCGCTTTATTTGGCAATAAAACTGGGCAATTGCGAGTTACACCTGTCGGAACACAACGGTGACGGCTCTCCGGGCAGCCGAATCCGAATAGAGGTGTCCGATATAGAAGCTTTTCATGCAGGTCTGGACAAATCCTACAAATATGCCCGCCCTAGCATCCAAAACCAAAGCTGGGGAATGCGCGAAGTTATGATCACCGACCCCTTTGCCAATGTGCTGGTGTTTTGCTGTCCTGACACGGCGACGTGACAGGCTGCGACGTCATGTATATTGTTTTTGGCACGGGAACGATTACTTAGACAGAATAAGGTATTTAGATCGCTCAATGATACGCTACACACTCAAATGCTCGGACGACCACACCTTCGACAGTTGGTTCCAATCGGCTGAGGCTTACAGCAAGCTGATGGCTGCCGGTATGGTTACCTGCGCGGTCTGCGGCGCTTTGGGGGTTGAAAAAGCAATTATGGCGCCGCAGGTCCGAACTGCCCGCAAAACGATGAATTTCGATACCAAGGCTCGACCGCTCAGTGCTCCGGCCTCTCCTGCAGAACAGGCCCTCGCAGAAATGCGCCGGATGGTTGAGGAAAATTCCGAAAATGTCGGCGACAACTTCGCTTCCGAAGCCCGTGCAATTCATGACGGCGAAGCACCGGAGCGTTCGATCTATGGGCAGGCAAAGCCGGATGACGCCAAAGCCTTGATCGAGGATGGTATCAAGGTCGCACGTCTGCCTTGGGGCAACAAGCGAACAAGTTAATTAAATTCTTGCAATTGCAGCGATTCCCTTGCACCGTCTCCGACGGAAAATTCGGATGCCAAAATGACTGACTTAGCGCCTGTTGATAACGACATCACCATCCCGGAACTGGTGCACAACCCTTATGCCATTTACCGACAGTTGCGGGTTGAAACACCGGTTTTACGGGTCGGCTCGATCAATCGGACTCTGCTGACCAAAGCCCGCGACACCCGACAAGTGAAAGACAACCCAAAAATTTTCAGCTCTGATGATCCGGACACGCCGATGGAAACTGCGTTTCAGGCGCATACCCTGATGCGCAAAGACGGCGCAGAACATTTGCGCGAACGAAACGCTATGGCACCGACATTTGCCGCCAAACAAATCCGTGATCACTGGAGCGATGTCTACACAGAGATCGCCAAGGATTTTGTCGCCCGCCTGCCGCGTGGTGAGATTGTTGATTTGTTTCCGGCTCTGGCCGGCCCATATGCCGCCCGTTGTCTGGGCCATCTGATGGGTATATCCGACGCCAGTGACACCGATCTCCAGCGCTGGTCACAAACCTTAATTGACGGCGCTGGAAATTTTGGCTGGCAAAAATCCCTGTTTGATTTGTGCGATACGGCGAACCGTGAAATTGATGATTGTGTCGCGCAAGCCCTGCCCGGTCACCGAAAACACCCAAACCCTTCCGCTTTGTCCATCATGCTGAACGCGGAAGATCCTATCCCGTTCAGTCAAATCCGGGCCAACCTGAAAATAACCATCGGCGGCGGGATCAACGAACCGCGCGATGCATTGCTGACGATCCTTTATGGATTGTTGACCAACCCCAATCAATGCAGTGAAACCCAGCGCGACGGATTGTGGAATGCCGCATTTGAAGAGGGGGTTCGCTGGGTCGCGCCCATTCAGGTTGGCTCGCGCTACGTCACCAAGGACACTGAAATCGGCGGTTATTTGATTCCGAAGGGTGATACCGTGATGACGGCACTGGCCTCGGCCAATCACGACGAGGAGTTTTGGGAAGACCCGCAACTGTTCAACATCTGGCGGCCCAAAACCCCACACCAAGCTTTTGGCAACGGTCCACATTTCTGCCAGGGAACCCATATCGCCCGCCGCATGTTGGCGCATATCATGCTACCGATGCTGTTTGACCGGTTTCCAAATATGTCGCTGCCTGATCCGGCTGGGGTGGAATTCAATGGCTTTGCTTTTCGCGGCCCCCTGAACCTGCCGGTTCTGCTCACATGACACCCCTGCCCCTTGCCCATGGCCTTATTCCCGCGTAAGAGTTTCGCGGATTGAAATTCAAGGTTGGAACGCAGGAAATGCCCCGCTTAGTGATGAAATTTGGTGGCACTTCCGTGGCTGATCTGGACCGGATCGCCAGTGCCGCTAAAAAGGTAAAACAAGAGGCAGACAGGGGTTACGAGGTGATCGTAATCGTTTCTGCGATGTCGGGGAATACCAACCAACTGGTTGACTGGGTTGACAAAACTTCGCCGATTTACGACGCGCGTGAATTTGATGCGGTTGTTTCGTCGGGCGAGAATATTACCGCCGGGTTGATGGCGCTCACCTTACAGGAAATCGGCATCCCGGCGCGCAGCTGGCAGGGTTGGCAGGTGCCGCTGAAAACCACCTCGGCGCATGGCGCGGCCCGGATCGAAGAAATCCCCACGGAAAATCTGGACGCAAAATTCAGCGAGGGAATGCAGGTTGCCGTTGTTGCCGGATTTCAGGGTATTGCCGCGGACGGGCGAATCACCACGCTGGGCCGGGGAGGTTCGGACACCACCGCCGTTGCCTTCGCCGCCGCATTCGGGGCCGAGCGCTGCGACATCTATACCGACGTGGATGGCATCTACACGACCGACCCGCGGATCGTTTCCACGGCGTCCAAACTGAACAAAATATCATATGAAGAGATGCTGGAATTGGCTTCATTGGGGGCCAAGGTCCTGCAAACGCGGTCTGTTGAATTGGCCATGCGCTATCACGTGACCTTGCGGGTGTTGAGCTCGTTCGAAGACGATATATCAATGGCCGCCGGTACGCTGGTCTGCGACGAGGAGGAAATCATGGAAAACAACATCGTTAACGGCGTCGCTTATTCCCGCGATGAGGCGAAGATGACGCTGGTGTCGGTCGCTGACCGCCCCGGTATCGCCGCCGCGATATTTGGGTCATTGTCCGAGGCCGGGATCAACGTCGATATGATCGTGCAGAACATATCCGAAGAAGGCCGGACCGACATGACCTTTTCCTGCCCTACCAATCAGGTGCCGCGCGCAGAAAAGGCGCTGAATGAAGCTAAATCGAGCGGCGAGATCAACTATCACGGACTTGTATCCGACACGGATGTTGCCAAGGTCTCGGTTGTCGGCATCGGCATGCGGTCGCACGTCGGCGTGGCCAAGCAAATGTTCGAGGCCCTGTCGCGCGAGGGTGTGAACATCAAGGTTATCACCACGTCCGAGATCAAGATTTCTGTGCTGGTGGACCGAAAATATATGGAATTGGCCGTCCGTGCACTGCATGATGAGTTTGACCTCGAAAACGCAGCCTGAACGGAACCGCGGTGCAACTGACAGGACAAGACAGCAGACAGCTTCTCAAAAAGCTCCGCGATACGTTGGCGGAGGACGGCGACGGGCAGCAGCGGTTGGACCATATCACCCAGTTGGTGTCAAAAAGCATGGGCACCGAGGTGTGTTCGATCTACCTGCGCCGGGATCGGGAAACCCTGGAACTTTGTGCCACCGAGGGCCTGAAAAAGGAATCCGTACACCAGACCCGGATGCGTTACGGCGAAGGGTTGGTTGGTCGTGTGGCCCTGGAAGCCAATCCCATCAACGCCGAAGATGCCACCAAAGAAAAGGGCTTCCGCTATATGCCGGAAACCGGCGAGGAACGGTATTCTTCGTTGTTTGGTGTGCCGATTCAGCGGCTCGGCGAGGTGCTTGGCGTTCTGGTGGTTCAGAGCAAGGAAAAACGTAAGTACTCCGACGACGAGATCTACGCGCTGGAAATCGTGGCTATGATCATTGCCGAGATGAAGGAACTGGGCGCGTTTGTCGGTGCCGGCGAAGCGATGACTGCACCGCACCAAAGGGCGCTGATGTTCCGGGGCGGTTCGGCGCAGGAAGGGGCCGCTGCGGGCAAGGTGGTTCTGCATGACCCGCAAATTGTGATCACAAATCCGGTGGCGGACGATCCCGATGCCGAAAAAGCCCGGCTGAGCGAAGCGATGGACCGACTGCACATATCCGTAAACGACATGCTGAACGCAAATAAATCCGACGCCAGCCAGGAACATCAGGACGTGTTGGAGGCCTATCGGATGTTTGCGAATTCCAAAGGTTGGCGGTCGCGTCTGGAAGCCAGTATCGACAGCGGACTGGCTGCGGAGGTTGCGGTTGAAAAGGAACAATCCGCGACCCGCGCCCGCATGGCCCGCGTCCCAGACCCCTATTTGCGCGAGCGGTTGCACGATCTGGACGATCTGTCGAACCGATTGCTTCGGCTGTTGACTGGTCAGGGGCGTTCGGGAGACGACCAACTGCCCGATAATCCGGTGCTGGTGGCCCGCAATATCGGACCCGGCGAGTTGCTTGAATATGGCAAACAACTGAAGGGTATCGTGCTGGAAGAGGGCTCGGTGGGCTCGCATGCCGCGATTATTGCCCGCGCCTGGGCGATCCCGATGGTCATTCACGCTGAAAAAATAACTCTTGAAGCATTGAACGGCGACCCAATCCTGGTCGATGGTGAACAGGGTGTCGTGCATCTGCGGCCTGGCGACACTGTCAAAGGTGCCTTTCAGGAAAAGATTGCCATGGCTCGGCAGGCTAGTGCCCGCTATGCTGAAATCCGCGAAAAACCGGCGGAAACCAAAGACGGCGTGAAGATCGAAATGCTGATGAACGCCGGTCTGATGGCGGATTTGCCCAGCATTGACAGTTCGGGTTCCGAAGGGGTTGGTCTGTTCCGGACTGAATTGCAGTTTCTGGTCCGCAACGAAATGCCGAAACGGGATGAATTGGCAGAGTTATACGGCCGGGTTTTTGACGCTGCCCACGGCAAGCCGATCACTTTTCGCACCCTTGATATCGGGTCTGACAAAGTTGTGCCCTACTTCAAACCTGAAGACGAACCGAACCCGGCCATGGGCTGGCGGGCGATCCGGGTTGGTCTGGAACGCAAAGCGGTGATGCAGATGCAGTTGCAAGCTCTGCTGCGCGCCGCCAAAGGCCGCCCGATCCGCATCATGTTTCCGTTTGTGGCGCAATTTGACGAATTTCTGCAAGCCAAGGCAATGCTCGACAAGGTGGTTGTGAACGAACGCAAGCTGGGGCATGCGGTTCCAGAGGACCTGAAAGTCGGCGCGATGCTGGAGACGCCGAGCCTTGCGTTCGCGCCCAACCAGTTTTTCCTGATGGCAGATTTTATTTCGATTGGCGGCAATGATCTGAAACAGTTCTTTTTTGCCGCCGACCGGGAAAACGAGCGGGTTCGCAGCCGCTATGATACGTTAAACGTCAGCTTTCTGACGTTTTTGGAGCTGATCTGCAAACGCTGTTTTGACCTGGGAACTCCGGTCAGCTTCTGCGGTGAAGACGCCGGCAAACCACTGGAAGCATTGTGTTTTGCCGCAATGGGGCTGCGCACATTGTCGATGCGGCCTGCATCCATCGGTCCGGTCAAACACCGGTTGCGCAGTGTTGATCTGAGTGAGGTTCGAAAAGTGATTGATGCCGCGCGGGTGTCCGGCGATCAGTCAGTCCGCGGCGCAATGCGCGACTGGATCAACAAGAATAGCTGAGGAAAGATCTCACTCCCAACGGCGGATCAGACCCGACACTCCTGACAGGCTTCCACGATTCAGTTCCAGCACCAACAACCGCTCCGGGTTTGTTGGTGGTGGATAACCCAGCGCCGCTGCCTTTTGAAATCCAAAGCGGCCATAATAGGGAGCGTCCCCCACCAGGATAACGCGTGACCAACCCAGGACTTTGGCCATTTCAAGACTCTCACGGATCAGCAGCCCGCCTACGCCTTCACCTTGATACGTTGGGTGAACTGCAATTGGCCCGAGCAGCAATGCAGAATCGCCGGCGCTGCCAATCTTCACCGGCCAATAGCGGATGGCTCCGGCCAGCACGTCGTATTCGTCCCGCGCCACCAGAGACAGCGCGCTGATCTGCGCCACACCGTCCCGCAGCCGGTAGGAACTCAACGCTTCCCGGCCCGGTGCAAAGGCCAGGTCATAGAGGTATTCGACTTCGTCGTCGTCATTCTCGGTTTCTGGTGCCAAGCGGAACATTTGCGGTCGTTTTACCTCCGGCTCCGCCAAATCGTAGCGAAACTTCTGGTTCAGCCGATAGCATGAGGCTACACCTTGGGCAAACGGTCAATTCTGAGAGATACCCCATGTTCTACCGCCCCGGATTGGACGACCACGGCCTGCCCCACAACCCGTTCAAGGCCATCGTTTCGCCGCGCCCGATCGGCTGGATATCCACGCGCGACAATACCGGTCGCGACAACCTCGCACCCTATTCGTTTTTCAACGGAATCAACGACGATCCGCCGATGATCATGTTTTGCACTTCGGGACCGAAGATGGAATTAAGTGAGGAAAAGGACAGTCTGGTCAACATCCGCGATACTGGCGAATTCTGTGTTAATTTCGTGTCATACGCACTCCGCAACGCGATGAATATCAGCACCGGCCACTATCCACGTGGTGATGATGAATTCACCCGCGCCGGATTGAAAAAAATATTTCACATCTGATCAACGTACCGTTTGTCAAAGCCTCGCCAGCAGCATTCGAATGCCGCCTGCACAAAATTGTAGACTTGCCGGGAACCGCAACAATGGTGATTGGCGAAGTTGTGGGCATTCATATCAACATGGACCATATCAAAAACGGCATTTTTGACGTAACAAGTTACCAACCCTTGGCCAGGTTGGGATATCGGGACTACACCGCCGTCACCGAAGTGTTTCCGATCGACCGGCCAAAGTAGCGCATCGTTCCGAACAGGTCGGAGACTTGGAACTTCACAATTCCAAGCAATGATAAGCGCGGTAATTAAATCGGAAATTCTGAGCGATAACCGGCCGACTGCACCTCCAGTCCAACAGCTGGGTAACCTGATTGGGTTTTGATATTTTGACAGCGGTAAATCACGCGAAAGTCCAGATTCCACCTTTGAATCCGAAAGATCGGATCAACAAAGAGTGATTCGCTATTCCTTTTCACCGATTCTTGCAAAACTGACTGCGTCTGCAAATTTTTGCAAAAATGGTTAATTTTGCGGCTTTAATTAACGACTTCCGTCGGTAAAAAGTGGTTTTTGGCTGAGAAACGCCCGATTTGGCACATCAAAAGAACGTAAAGGCGCACTGCGGCCAACATTATTTAGCGCATTTGTTCGTTTAGGTTTACTTTCGTAAGCACTTCTCAACTCTGGATAGGAGAGTTAAAAATGCCTAAAGTTGAAACAACTGTCTCGATGGTCAAGAATTTGGCAGAACTTGAAGAGGCTTACGATATTAGAAGACAGGTATTTATGGTAGAAGGCGACGAGCCGGAAGAAGAGCAGTTTGACGGCAACGATTTTTGTGCCACGCATTTGCTTGCGCATTGGAAAGGCGAAACAGTTGGGACCATGAGACTGCGCATCGTGTCCGGTGCCAACGGAGGCACAATCATCTGGGAACGTCTGGCAATCCTCAAGGATGTGCGGGAAAAAAATCCCTGGGTGCTAAGGTCATTGCTGAAAAGCGCCCGCCACTACACCGAGTTGATGGGGCTGAACACTATTATTGGTATTGTGGAGAACCCGAAATTGATGCGAATGTACCGTCATTATGGTTTCTCCAAAACGGGTGAAACTCCGCTGATTTTTCGGGGGCATGCCTACACACCGATGCATATGAAATTGGACAAGCAGACCCAGGATGACGCGCCGACTCTCCGTCAGGCTGTTCTGGCCCAGCCGGAAGTATT
This sequence comes from Amylibacter sp., assembly GCA_965237555.1. Lineage (GTDB taxonomy): Bacteria > Pseudomonadota > Alphaproteobacteria > Rhodobacterales > Rhodobacteraceae > Amylibacter. Next base: position 459,944 of record CBDEFU010000001.1, on the reverse strand, counting down.
CGCTGAAAGCAGGGCCGGTTTGTGATCAGCGACGACTGCCAACTTATTGACGCGTTTTGCAAGTCGAAAACACCCGAGGAAACCAGCGATCTGTTTCTAAAAATGGGATTTAGTGGTCTGGTATTTAAACGCTGGTATCCCGACGTGATGGACAACTGGGAAGGTCATTTGGCGAAAGGATTTTTCGAACATTATTATGCGGCGCAACTGTACAAATGGTGCCCTGTTGCATTGGCTATCCACAATTGGAGCAGGGATTACACATTTACTGAGGCCCGCAAGGAATTCCTTGTCGGTGACGAAAAGGCCCGCCGCGTGGAAAGTGTCTGGCGGCAGTTTGGTATAAATGACGGTATCGTCATGTTTACCGGCGAAAATAAAATCAGGTCTTCTGTCGTGATAATGTCAAACAAACCTGTTGGCGAAAAGTTTACGCGACTTGGCGGTGTGTTGGCCTATGCCGCGCGGCGTTTGGCAAGCCAACTACCACCAGGCCATGAATTGCTTTCACAGATGAGTCGGGAAGATCCGGACATGTCGGCCATGCAAAACAAAATATTACAACTACAGATAGACCGACCGGACCTAAGCAACATAGAAATGGCGCAGCGCCTCGGCATGTCTCCGAAAACACTGCATTCACATCACAAAAAAATTGCAAAGAAGACAGGCGTAACAACCTTTGCAGGCGCGGTTATCAAACGAATGAAGGAAGCGCCCACCGCATAGTAATTCTGTTAATTAATTGGTTCTGCAAGCCTTTATCAAACTAACAATCTGATTTCTTACCGCCACATTTGCAATCTGGTTGATTTGCCCGGCAAGTTTGATTGTCTGCTCTGGCAGGCTTTCCGAATTCTGACGTGCATCAGCCGCCGCACCGTCGAAAAAATGTGGGATATCAACGCCCAATGCCTGACCTATTTCCCACAGACGGCTTGCGCTTATCCGATTTGTGCCCTGTTCATACTTCTGAACCTGTTGGAAACTGATATCCAGCGAATTGCCAAGCTGTTGTTGGCTTATCCCTTTTGATGCTCTTGCAAGACGAACCTGAGTTCCAACCAATACATCGATAGGGTGCGGCATACGCGACCTCCTCCACACTCACACCTACATCTGGCCTTCAATACGAAAGTAGACATAGTTTTGATTTGGCCGAGGGATTTACCGACGGAGCGCCGACGCGAGAAATTCGCTTGGCGGTTGAATACACGACAAACATACACAATCATGCGGGATAAACAACAGTTTCTGTGGATATGGTTAATCCAGCGCAGGTGAATCGAAACGAAAAAAATCGATATGGCGTTAGATTTTCAATTTTATGTTTTATTTCTGATAGTTACAAACTGCCTACAAACGGCAACACTCGCAAGTCATTGCATTTTTCTTTCTGGCTCCGACGTATATATTCGCGCAGCTTTGACTTATCATCCCAAGGCGGTTTCCGAATTTGCAGGAATCATCCAGGCGGCGGGAAACGTGAAAAATCAAGGCACTGGCCATGGTGTTTTGGCCTTTCCTTATAACATTAATCCCCCCTAGAGAGTTTCGAGTTTTACTTGACTCACAAGTGAAACTCGAAACTGCCACGTTATCAGCATCATAGACCGGTGATTTCTACATCAACTTGCCTCAAGTTAATGTAGAAACGCTTTAAACTTGGGCAAAGCAAATACCAGAGGCGGGAAACATGCAGACAGTCATCGGCGTCATCGGCGGCAGCGGAGTCTATGAAATTGAGAGATTGACCGGCGCTCAATGGGTCAATGTTGAAAGTCCGTTCGGGGTTCCTTCAGATAAATTGCTGATTGGCATGCTGGAGGGCACAAAAATGGTGTTCCTGCCGCGCCATGGTCGCGGCCATGTGCAAACACCCTCGTCCATCAACTACCGCGCCAATATTGATGCCTTAAAACGTGCCGGTGTCACAGATGTGATTTCGGTCTCTGCCTGTGGTTCGTTCCGCGACGCGATGGCCCCCGGCGATTTTGTCATTGTGGATCAATTCATTGATCGCACTTTCGCACGGGAAAAGAGCTTTTTTGGCCCCGGCTGTGTTGCGTATGTGTCAGTAGCCCACCCAACTTGTCCGCGACTGGGCGAAGCCTGTGCACGAGCTGCGGAAGCGCAGGGGGTCACTGTGCATCACGGCGGCATCTATTTGGCTATGGAAGGGCCGCAGTTTTCTACATTGGCGGAAAGCCGGATGTATCGCGAGCTCTGGGGTTGTGACGTGATCGGTATGACGAACATGCCCGAGGCGAAACTGGCTCGTGAGGCTGAGCTTTGCTATGCCTCGGTTGCCATGGTTACGGATTATGACAGCTGGCACCCGGATCATGGCGAAGTGGATGTCACCCAGATCATCGCAACCCTGTCAGGCAACGCCGAAAATGCAAAAGGCCTTGTAGCCCGCCTGCCCGGCCTGCTGGGCACCGGGCGTCAGGACTGCCCACACGGCTGCGACAAAGCCCTGGAATACGCGATCCTGACCCAACCTTCAGCCCGCGATCCTGCATTGATCGCCAAGCTGGATGCTGTTGCGGGGCGCGTGCTGGATTAGGATCAGAGGTCCTCTTCACGGATTACGCCCAGTTTTGAGCGCAAAACAACATCAGCCGAATAGCCCGATATTCCAGTGCAGGTCGGTGCCTCTTTCGGGATGATCGCCTCGGTGTTCAATCCCGGACAATTCAGGTTTTCCAGGCTGGGAATAAGCAGCGCCTCGGGGCGAAATGTAACCCCGATCGTGCGCTCCCGAATCTTGAAGCCGGCTTTCAGATCAGCCAGTGACTTGGGCACCAGACTTGTCTGAATCAGCGATTTGCGCACGACATAAACCTTGTTGCGACGGAGTATGGTCCGGCAACTTCGCAGACACAGGAGTCGCGCAGATGTGGGTGCAATTCATTCGGGATGCTTGAAATACTGCCAACAAAGACCACATTCATCGGCTTGATCTCGGCCAAAGGTTCTGAATCGTCGTCGAAAGCCAAACTCTTACCCCAATTCACCAGCGCTGTGAAACCTGACAGAGACTGCGCCAACCCATTGGTGTATCGCTTGGCATGCGGAACCGCATCCACGTCTTCCTTTGGTAAATTCATCGAACAGACAAACGACATGACCCGTTGATTATCCGCCGAAACTTCGACCAGGTCTCCGGCCTTCAGGGGTTCACTTACGACCGGCCAATCCATGTTCTGGGTGATCGCCACATTTTTGGTGTTGACGTTGACAAGGGTGAAATAACTGATCCACCCGGCTAGGATCATAACCGAGAGGATGAGAGTGAGTCGGATCATCGAACCACCCTTATTTGGGACAGCAGATACCGCCGCCGCAATCGTAGTGCTTATCCGGTTTTGATTGAATAACATGCGAATCCGGAAAAGCGGCCACATCAAATACTTGGACTGGCGGTTCACGTTCACTCTGGTTCAGACTGAACGTGAACCGCTGTAAGGAACTGGAAATGACCGACAAATCCGTCGCCGACTATATCCGCACCATTCCGGATTTCCCGCATGAGGGGATATTGTTCCGCGATGTCACCACCTTGTTTGGCGACACCGAGGGCTTTGCCCTGACCCTCAATCAACTCGTCGCCGCATTCCGAGGCACAAAAATCGACAAGGTTGCCGGGCTGGAGGCACGCGGGTTTATTCTGGGCGGTGCAGTTGCGCACCATTTGAACGTTGGCTTTGTGGCTGTCCGCAAAAAGGGCAGGCTGCCGGGAACCACCATCGCCGAGGACTACGATCTGGAATATGGCCGGGCAACGATGGAAATCCATGACGACGCGATCGAACCCGGTGAACGGGTGTTGCTGGTAGACGACCTGATCGCCACCGGCGGCACCGCGGCGGCCGGCATCCGCTTGATCGAACGTTTGGGTGGTCAAGTCGTGCACGCCGCCTTTGTGATTGATCTGCCTGACTTGGGCGGGGCGAAAATCATCGAAAGTCTTGGCGTCCCGGTTCTGAGCCTCTGTGCGTTTGAGGGGCTTTAGACATCTGGATATCAAGGGGCTGATGATTTGGCTAATTCAGGCGTGGTTTTGGGGTTTTGACGGCATCGATCTATTTTTGAATATTGGTGGTTAACTCACTCTGGTCTGGAATTGGCAATTTGTTAGTAGACGACCCGAGTGCAGGACAAAGCTTCCGTTGAAGACCCCAGTGCAGATACGAGATACGATCCTGATTTTCTGACTGGAACATTTTCGCAAATGCGCCCTTGTGCTAAAGCTGCTTCTAACTATCGGAGGAATTTTGCAAATGTCCGGCGAAGGTAAATCAACAACCCGACGGTCAATTCTTGGTGGAATGCTGTCAACAGCCGCGCTGCCGGTTTGGGCACAATCCGTTCCATCCAATCCTGATGTCGTGATTATTGGTGCAGGCTCCGCTGGATTGTCGGCAGCCAGATCGTTGATCGCGTTGGGGAAGTCGGTTGCCATCGTCGAAGGTGCTGAGCGCATCGGTGGGCGTGCATATACGGAATCACATACCTTTGGGATTCCGTTTGATCATGGGTGTTCATGGGTAATGGGACCGCGAAATCTGGCTTATACTAAAATGGCCAAAGACTGGGGGTTTGATCTACTCAATCACGCCAACGCGCGGGAAGCGCTGTTTGTCGGCAATCGTCGTGCAACGCCTTCAGAAAAAGTTAAAATGGGCAGGGCCTGGGCTCAGATAGAAAGCGCGCTCGAGAATTCTGGGCGAGGAGGGTTGGATGTCTCAGCTTCGACAGTCATTCCGGCGGGTTTGGAGTTCTCTGGTGTCGCACAGACATGGATGGGACCAATGGATTGGGCTGTGGATTTTCCAGATCTGTCAACAATGGACGTTTGGGAATATGGCAACAATGGCTCCAACTATTTGATCAGAGAGGGCTATGGCACGCTTGTGGCTCGGATGGGGGCAGGTCTGCCGGTCAAGCTGAACACGCCTGCAACCGGAATCGATTGGCGCGGCAAAGGTGTTGCTGTTCACACACCAGCGGGAACTCTGAAGGCAAAAGCTTGTATTGTAACGGTTTCCACAGGTGTGTTGAGCGCTGGGACAATAAAATTCACGCCACTGCTTCCCCTGTGGAAACAACAGGCAATCGCCAATCTTCCCATGGGACTTCTGGCCAAGATTACACTGCAATTTGACGGAGAGCGGTTCGGGCTTATTCCAAATCAATGGCTAAGCTATTGGGTTCCTGAGACGATGCCCGCCAAGGCATGTTACTTTCTGACTTGGCCATTCGGCACCAATATCATGGTTGGATTTGTCGGTGGTGAAGTTGGCTGGCAATTGTCACGCGAGGGGACCGATGCGGCGGTCAATTTTGCGCTTGAGGAAGTTGTCAAAATATTCGGCAGCAAAGCCCGTGATCATTTTTTGAAGGGCCATCTGACTGGCTGGGCAGATAACCCCTGGACGCTTGGTGCCTATGCTGCTGCGCGGCCGGGTCAGTACGGAGCCCGGGCCGAATTGGCAAAACCGATTGCGGATCGGGTGTTTTTTGCAGGCGAAGCTGTCGCCACTCCCTACGTGCAGCTTTGCGGCGGAGCCTACATGAGCGGTGAAGCCGTTGCTCGCGATGTCGCCCGAATTGTCTGACCGAAAACCGTAAGTTTCGGAGTGCACGCTAGACCGGTCTGGGCTCAAAGCGGTCATTTGTTCATTTGCGACGAGCGACTGCTGTCCCGAAACGGGCAAATGAAATCACCGGAAATCTTGCTAATGGCACAATCTCGCGAAACTCTACTCCAATACTGCCCCTGGATTCATAATCCCCACGGGATCAAGCGCCCGCTTGATCGCACGCATCGCCACCAGTTTTGCCGGATCTCCGTATTTCACCAGATCAGCCACCTTCAAGCGCCCGATCCCGTGCTCGGCAGATACGGAACCGTCAAAGCTATGCACAAGGTCATGGATGGCATCTTTCACTTCCCCCTGAAGATGCAGATTGTCGGTCCTCAAGGCACCCTTCGGCGGAAAAACGTTGAAATGAAGGTTGCCGTCTCCGAGATGACCAAAACAATTCAGGCGCAAAGCCCCAAACTTGGCAACGGCCTGTTCCCCGGCGAGAATAAATTCCGGAAGCACATTAATCGGCACTGAAATATCATGCGAAGAAATCGACCCGACCCGCTTATTCGCCTCCGGGATGCTCTCGCGCACGGTCCAGAACGCCTGCCGCTGGGCTGCGCTTTGCGCCAACAGCACGTCCTTGGCGAGACCAGCTTCCAAAGCCCGTTCCAGTTCCTGAGTCATACGTTCCGAAACGTTCGACCCGGACCCACCGCCGATTTCCATCAAAACGGACCACTCCGGCAGTTCGGTGAACGGCAGGCGCACCTGTGGCATGGTTTCAGCAACAAATTCCAGACCCTGCCGGTGGATCAACTCAAACGCGCTGACCAACCCGTCTATTGCACCTTGCATCTGGGCCAATATCGACAATGCGGCAACAGGCGATTGCACCGCTAATAACGCCGTTGCAGTTTCTCTTGGCCGGGGAAACAGTTTCAGCGACGCCGCAGTGATCACCCCCAGAGTGCCTTCCGAGCCAATCAGCAGATCTCGCAGCTGATAGCCGGTATTGTCTTTACGCAGCCGTTTCAGCCCGTGATGAACCGTGCCGTCGGGCATCACCGCTTCCACCCCCAAACACAAGTCACGCGCAGTCCCGTAGCGCAGCACCTGCACACCTCCGGCATTTGTTGCCAGATTGCCACCGATCCGGCAGGAGCCTTCCGATGTCAAAGACAATGGAAACATGCGGTCCGCCTGCTCCGCCACGGCTTGAACATCCGCCAATACAGAACCGGCTTCTACAATCATCACATTGCTCTGGGAATCCACTTCACGAACGGCTGTCATCCGTTCCAGAGACAGTACCAGCGGTGTTGGCCCGTTGGGCATCACCTGCCCACCCACCAGACCTGTGCCCCCGCCATAAGGGACCACCGCCACGCGACGTTCCGCGCAGTGTTGCAAGATTTTTGCCACCTCATCGGTCGTATGTGGCCGGGCCAGCAGTGCCGCTTGGCCCAACAACATGCCGCGCGGTTCTTCAAGATGGGAAGGTGGTGCTGGGCTGATCACACCATCTGGCAATTCAGACGCCAGCGCGGTCGCAAAGGCGTCGTCAGCCGGTTTCAGCACGATAGGTCTCCGATCCTGTCTCTCGCGATCCAGTAACCACAGCACCGGCCTGCCCGCAACTGGCCTTACTCAAACTCGGTGACAAACCGGGGCGGGATAACCATGACTGTTGGTTGCTGTGGCAGCAGATCGAGGGACATCTTGAAACTGCTGTCTTTCAACCGGACGATATCAAACTCATCCCGCATGCCCTCGACAAACAGCGTCAGCGAACCACCACCAAACCAGTGCATTGGCAGCACCACCGAGGCGCGCAGCCGCTTCATCACCCGGATCATTGCGGGCATTTCCAGCGTCAGCCCGCCGTCGACAGCTGCCATAACAACATCAAGCCGCCCGATGCGGGCGTATTGCGCATCGCTGGGTTCATGGTGCAAATGCCCGAGGTGGCCGATACACATACCGCCGACCTCAAAGATAAAAATCGAGTTGCCGTCCGGCACCTGCCCGGTGAAGCGAGAGCGGATGTCCGTGGTAATATTACGGATCAGCATTTCGCCGAGATCAAGATGGTGATCCGCGACCCCGCCGGCCAGATCCCAGCCGCGAAGAATGTTGGGAATACGCTGATCGGGAAAAACCGAATAGTGGCTGGAATGGCCTTTGTTCATGGTCACAACGTCGGGAATCTGTTCCACCTGGCCGATATATCCGTTGTAATCGGTCACCACCCGAAGGCCGCCTTTGGTATCGATCATATACATCGAGTGATCTACATAAGTGATGCGGACTTCGTTTTGGAGCAGGGTGTCACCAGCGGCTGCAAGATGCACTGGCAGGCGATTGCTGGCAAAAGCCAGACAATGCGATGGCATCCGCTCTTGCGCAGTCGCCGCAGTAAAGCAGAGCAGGCTCGCGAACAGGAATACAATCAGACGTAACATACTGGGCCACGAATCGCTGAGTTGAAGTCAGGGTAGCGCGGAATAGATGGTAGGCCTAATAGGACGAACGGATGGCAGGTTTGCGGGACAAAGTGAACTTTCGCTGCACACACCAATGGCCGCTTTCAGTTACGGGTGCCAAAAACCGTTGTTAACGCTGGTGACCGAAAGGTACGAGATTTGACTGACGTGCTGAAACTGAGAAGAATTGAATCCAGCCTTGAATGACGAAGTGCGAATTCACTTCGCGGATCGATCCAGCGGTCATAGCGATAGAATAATGAAATTTGCACTTGACGTAGTACCTTTTGGTTTCATATTAAAGGATACCAAAAGGTATCACGAAGGAAACAAAATGAAACTACTCCTCTCAGCTTCGATCATCGCGACGCTCTTAGCGCCCGTATCAGCAAGCGCCGAACAGATTACATTGTTAGCCTCAAGCGACTTCGCATGGGAAACAACACCTGAAGGGGTTGCATTTGTTGCTCTGCAAGGGGACCGGTTCGCTGGGTCCTATCAGGCATTGGTCAAGTTGCCCGCCGGAACAGTAAGTCCGCCACATGTGAAGTCCGCAAATATGTATGGGGTCATGTTGCAAGGCGAAATGATCCACCACGCTAGCGGTGGAAATCCAGAAACTGCCCGAAAAATCGGGCCGGGCTCATTTTACAGTATTTCCAGCGGCATGGCGCATGTTTCTGCCTGTGTCTCGGATGTGCCTTGTGTTGCCTATCTGTATCAAGATGGGGCTTTTGATTTTCTACCGGTGCAATAATGTCAGGCGCAGAACAGATGGGATTTCGAGCGCTGGCCGACCCCACGCGCCGAAGTATTCTTCAGTTGTTAGCAAACAACGACATGACGATTGCCGAAGTTTCCGACAATTTCCAGATGACAAGAGCGGCTGTAAAAAAGCATCTCACGATCTTGAACGAAGGCAATCTCATATCCGTCCAGGTTTGCGGCAGATCACGGCTGAATACCCTGAACGCAGATGGATTAAGGCGGGTCTTTGACTGGTTCAGTTATTTCGATGCCTTCTGGGACGACCGCCTCAGCACACTCAAAACCGAAATCGAAAAGGACATCCAATGACCGAAACGATATTACGAAAATCGATCTATCTCAAAGCAGCACCCTCTCAGGTTTGGGCCTACCTGACCGACCCCGACAAACTGGCAATTTGGTTTCACAAGCCCGAGACTGCTTTGGTTGAAGGTGATTACGAAATGTTTGGCGCCGAAAGTGGCGACAAACTTATGTGGGGCAAGGTGCTCGTCGCCGAGCCATTTTCTCGACTGGAATATACCTTTACCATCACGCCCATGGGCGATCAGACAAGCACCGTAAAGTGGAGTTTGGCGGAGGTACCCGGCGGAACAAATCTATCGCTACGTCATGAGGGATTGCCCCAAGGGGCAGAAGCGTTTGGCCTTACACTCGCACTCGACAAGGGATGGGACGATCATCTTGCGCGCATGCGAACCTCCGCTCACGACGAATAGAACCGGATCGGGCCGACCTCGATACTATTTGTTCGAGGTCGGTCTTTAATCTTTGAATGAGCGGCGGATTTAACCGCTACTGGTCAATGCGCATACGACAAAACTAAACTACCAAGAGTGATCGTTGTGTCGAAAACCTTAGAAAATCTTTGGTCACAAATCCTTAGCAAAACTTCGGTTGACGCTGTCACGTTTTTAACCAAAGCCGCAAAGCAGATCTTAACCGCATTACAGAAAATCGGTAAAGAGGGCTCACTCCGGACCTCCGTCGGGACCACATCCAACGGCGCGCAAACCCAGAATCGGCCAATAACTCCCTACCCCTTATCCGTTTTCCCGCGTCGGTCATAGCGCAGGTTGGCATAAAGCACATGGGTGCGCCAACGTCCCGCAATTTGCAAATAGCTTTGCGCCACACCTTCATATTTGAACCCGGTCTTTTCCAGCAACCCGCGCGAGGCTTTGTTCTCAGGCAATGTTGCGGCTTCCAACCGACTGAGATCAAGTTGGGTAAAGGCGTAATGGGTCAGCGCCTCGATGGCGTCGCTCATATACCCCAGTCGGGCGTATTCTGCTCCGATCCAATAGCCGAGCGTCGCTGACACCGAAGGCCCACGCCGGATATTGTCGAGCGTTATGGCCCCAAGCAGAACCTGATCGTCACGCCGGATGATGAACAATGGCAGTCCCTTGCCCGATTCATAGGTTTTTCGAGCCCAGAATACCCGGTTGTTAAAAGCACGCCTTGAAAAGTGGTCAGGTGACCAGACCGGTTCCCATTGGCGCAGAAATTCGATGCCTTCGCGTCTCTGACGCACCCACTCCAGATGGTCCGCCATCACCGGCAGGCGCAAGGTCACATGTTCGGCTTCGATTACAACCTTTGGGCGGCGTTTGAACATCTTTGCGGATAAATCCGGTAATTGCAGATTGCAATATAAGACCTGAAGGCGATTGCAGGGTCAAGCACAGCCGAAGTCGGAATTATCTTCGCCACCAGGGAATTTTAGTCAACTAATTGAGATCAATGAAGCGCTTACGCTGCAAGTTGCCGTGCAAGTTCATCCACGCTTGGCGCCGAATCCACCGGCCCGTACAGTGCCAGCGAAGGGCTGCCTTTTTCGCACATCTTCCGCACATAGTCCGCAACACCGGCAGTGGTGACCGCATCGATCTTTTCAACGACTTCGTCCAGCCCCGGCACCCGGCCCCAAATGGCGACCATACGGGCGAGCCGCTCGCAGCGGGCTGACGGGCTTTCCAGGCCCATCAACATGCCCGCTTTCATTTGTGCACGGGCACGGGCCACTTCGGCTTCGGTCATGTCACCAGCCGCGCGGCGCAACTCATCGATACAAATCCGCGACAGGCCGGCGACATCTTCGCCGCTGGTGCCGGAATAAATCATCAGCGTACCGGTATCGGCAAAGGCTCCGGCCTGGGCGTAAATCGTGTAACACAGTCCGCGTTTTTCGCGGACTTCCTGAAACAGTCGCGAAGACATGCCACCGCCAAAGGCAACGGAAAATATCTGGCCTGTGTAAATATCATCGCTCAAATAACCACCGGTTTCGAGCGCCAGCGTGAAATGTGCCTGCTCGAGATCTTTCACGACACGGTGCTCGCCACCGCGGTATAATGCTGGTTGCACCGCCAGCAGGCTGCGCCGTTCCAATCCGCCGAACAAGGTTTCAGCCATGCGTACCAGTGCGTCGTGATCAACCGCACCTGCTGCAGAAAGGATCATCTGTTCCGGCACATAGTGCTCGGCCACAAAGTGTTGCAGGTCAGAGCGGGTGAAGCTGCGCACCCGTTCCGCCGGGCCAAGGATAGTGCGGCCCATCGGCTGGTCGGGATATGACACCTCCTGCAGCCAATCGAAAATCACGTCATCCGGGGTGTCGAGCGATTGGCCGATTTCCTGCAGGATCACGCCGCGCTCGACCTCGACTTCGCGCGGACCAAACACCGAGTTCAGCACAATATCAGAAATCACATCCATCGCCAGCGGAACGTCGTCTTCCAGCACCCGGGCATAATAGGCGGTCATTTCGCGGCTGGTGTAGGCGTTGATATAGCCGCCGACGTCTTCAATCGCCTCGGCGATCTTCAGTGCTGAGCGTGTCTTGGTGCCTTTGAACGCCATATGCTCCAGAAAATGCGCGATACCGTTTTGTTCGGGGCGTTCATGCCGCCCGCCTGCGCCGACCCAGATCCCCAGTGAGGCGGATTTCAGCCCCGGCATATGTTCGGTGACAATCCGAAACCCGTTTGCCAATGTGTGTATCTGAACGCTCAAGCGCCAACCCTTTCACGAATAAGGCCTTCGATAGCCCGTAAATCTCCGGCAACACGGGTTTGCCGTTCGTCCCGGTCAAATAGGTCCGCCATGCGATCTGGCAAGGGCGGGTGGATACCGCAGGCCGCAACCACTGCAGCGGGGAATTTTGCCGGATGCGCGGTGGCCAGTGTGATCATCGGAACGGAGGCGTCGTCGCGTTGTTCAGACGCAACTTTGAGCGCCGTGGCTGTGTGCGGACACAGAACTTCGTTTGTATCTGTGAACAATGTTCTAATGGCGGCACTGGTTTCTTCCTCCGAGCAGCGCCCGCTGTCGAAATCATCGGTCAAACGGGACAAAGCACCTTGCGACAATTTAAACGCGCCATCGTTTTTCAAGGAGTCAAACAGCTGCGCAACTGCTGCACCTTCGCGGTCGTACAGATCAAACACCAGCCGTTCGAAGTTGGATGACACCTGAATGTCCATCGACGGGCTGATCGACGGGATCACGCCGGTTTTGGCGTGATCACCAGTCTTCAGGGTGCGGTGCAGGATGTCGTTCTGGTTGGTGGCAATAACCAGACGGTCAATCGGCAGACCCATGCGTTTGGCGACGTAACCGGCAAAGATATCGCCGAAATTACCAGTCGGCACACTGAAAGATACTTTGCGATGCGGCGCACCAAGCGACACCGCCGAGGTGAAATAATACACCACCTGCGCCAGCACCCGCGCCCAGTTGATCGAATTGACCCCGGCGAGCTTCACCCCGTCGCGGAAATCAAAATCGTTGAACATGTCTTTGAGCAGCGCCTGACAGGTGTCGAAATCCCCGTCCACCGCCAGTGCATGCACGTTGCTTTCGGTTGGCGTGGTCATCTGACGGCGCTGTACGTCAGACACGCGTCCATTCGGGAACATGATGAACACATCCACCTCACCCAGCCCCTTGAAGGCTTCAATCGCCGCCGAGCCGGTATCCCCGGACGTTGCCCCGACAATCGTTACACGCTCGCCGCGCCGTTTCAGCGCCACTTCGAACATTTGCCCGATCAGCTGCATGGCGACATCTTTGAACGCAAGTGTTGGCCCGTGGAACAGTTCGAGCAGGAATAAATTGTGGTCGAGCTGCACCAGCGGACAGCGGGCGGCGTGGCCGAAACCAGCGTAGGCTTTGGTGATAATCTCTTTGAATTCGGCGTCCGAAAACGTGTTACCTATGAAGGGTTTCATCACCTCAAACGCGACTTCCTCATAGGATTTCCCGGCAAAACCCGCGATCTGATCCGCGCTCAACTGCGGCCAGAATTCCGGCACATACAAGCCGCCGTCCCGGGCCAGCCCAGTCAGCATCGCCTGTTCAAAAGTCAGTTCGGGAGCCGCCCCCCGTGTCGAGATATATTTCATTTTCGGTCCGTGTGAATCAGACGGTTTTCTGCCTGATACGCCAAACCAGGTAGGCTGTCATCCCAATCCAGACCAGCGCGAGCGAAAACCACGTTAAAGCGTATTGCAAGTGGTTGTTTGGGACGCCGGACGCCACCTGCCTTGGCTGGGGCATGTTGGCGGGCATCGGTCTGATGGCGCTCGCAACCAGCAAGATCGGGTCGGCGGACAAATACGTCGCCATCGCAGGCAGATCGCGGGCGAACCAGATGTTTTTCTGGAGGTCCGGTTCGGGTGTAAAGCGTGCGTCCACCTCGTTTGGCCAGAGCAGATTGCCAGCCACCTCGATTTCACCCTGCGGGCGGTCTTCGTTTTTTTGATCTTCAGGCACAAAACCAAGGTCCACCAGCACCTCCCGTCCGTCACTTTCGAATTTCGAGATGATCTGAAACCCCGGGCCCTCGAACTTGCGCCCGGTCAGAACGTGGATTTCACCTCCCAGCAACCGGCCGGTGGTCAGGATGTGCAGATAGTTGTCGCGTTCGGCGTTGGCATCCGCGGGGACACGCACCGGCGGGGCCGCGATACGCGCTGCGACCGAGTCAAGAATTGTCTGTTTCCACTGCAGCCGCTGCAGTTGCCACGAGCCAAGGCCCAACGATACCGCTGTGCCCAAAAGTCCTAACAGCAGAGGGAAAATGAAACGCTTCATACGCACTTTCTCCCCATATTAGCCAATTACCACCAAAGGCTGCGCCTGATCTCAAGAAGCACAATCACGCCTTCCCCGGGGGGAGGTCAGGCGCGACAAGAACTGCGTCCGAGCAAGGGCTCTCTTAATATGAAAAGCGCGAACCTTTCAGCCCGCGCTTTTGGTCTCAATCAACCTGCCCGAACCAAAGCAGGCCTATCACGTTCAGCCGCCCCAGATGTAAACCGCAGCAAACAGGAACAGCCAAACCACATCAACGAAGTGCCAGTACCATGCGGCCGCTTCAAAGCCGAGGTGACGCTCCTGCGTAAAGTGGCCGTTCTTTGCCCGGAGCAAACAGACCGCCAGAAACAGGGTTCCGATCAGAACGTGAAAGCCGTGAAAACCGGTCGCCATAAAGAAGTTGGCGCCATAGATGTTGCCGGAAAAGCCAAACGCCGCGTGGCCGTATTCATAGGCTTGGAAGAAAGTGAACAGCGCGCCCAGCAAAATCGCCCCGGTCAAGCCCCAGACAAGGCCCTTGCGGTCATCGTCGTGCGCGATGGCGTGGTGCGCCCAGGTCGCAAAACACCCGGAACTCAGCAGGATCAGCGTGTTGATCAGCGGCAGATGCCAGGGATCAAAGGTTTCGATACCCGCAGGCGGCCAGATACCATCAATCTTAGGCGAACCTTCGGTCATCGGGTACATCGCGTGTTTGAAAAACGACCAGAACCAGGCGACAAAGAACATCACCTCGGACATGATGAACATAATCACGCCATAGCGCAGGCCGATCACCACAACTTTGGTGTGGTCGCCAGCGTGGGCTTCCTCTACAACAACCGACCACCATGCGAACATGACGTAAAGCACCAACGCAAGTCCGAGCAACATCACCCAAGGGAAGCTGTGATCCTTCATGAACAACACTGCACCGGACAGCAGCAAAAAAGCCCCAATCGCCCCCATAAAGGGCCAAATGCTGGGGGCTATGATGTGATAATCGTGGTTCTTTTCATGCGCCATTGTGGTCCGTCCCTTGGTGTATTTTGGCTAGTTTACCTGGTTCGGCTGTTCTGAAACAAGCGCGACATGATTGTCAGGTAAATCTGTCACATGGTAGGTATATGACAGGGTGATGGATTTGATATGTTTTGCGTCGGGATCGTCGACAATTTCCGGATCAACGTAAAATGTCACCGGCATTTGCACCCGCTCTCCGGGTTGTAACACCTGCATTTCAAAGCAGAAACAGTCGATCTTGGTGAAGTAGCCGCCGGCGGAGAAGGGGAAAACGTTGTAGCTGGCTGACCCGGCAATGGGTTTGTCAGTCGGGTTGTAGGCTTCGTAAAACGCCAACCCGGTTTCACCGATCCTCAGTTCCATTTCCTTGGCCATCGGCTTGAATTCCCAGGGCATACCGCGTTCCAGCGAACCATCAAAGCGGATTTTAATGGTCCGATCAAGAATCACATCACTGCCGTCTGCTGACACCAGCGGCTGGCCGCCAAAACCGGTGACGCGGCAAAACCAGTCATACATCGGCACCGCTGCAAAAGAGAGCGCCAGCATCAGCGCTGCCACCGACACCAGTCGGTACAGCGTTTTTAAGTTTTTGCCCGCGGTGTTCATTGATCGGTTTCCACCAGTTGTGGGCGGACAGAATGGTCAAAGGCTTCCATCTGTTGGCCGCCCATCATTTTCACCACCGTGATCGCAAAAACCAGCGCCACAAAACCACCCAAAACAAGCCCAAGCAGGACGTTGCTTTTCTTACGGCGCTGGTGGAGCTCGTGATCCTGACGAATTTCCATGGTCACACCAGAAGCGGCCAGATGGCCGGGCTGAGGTCGAACCCGCGCAGCGTGGCTTCGATCAGAAGGGCGCCGAAATGCAATCCGAGATAGATCAGCGACAGTTTGAAAAATTTGCGTTCTGCTGCGTATTTGTCGGATTCCGCAGCGGTTTCTTCACGTTGCCAAAGGCCCCATGCGCCCTTGAGGAACAGGACATTGAGCGCCAACGCGGTCAGGAAAAACACCGGACCGCCAATCGTGGAAAACGCGGTCAACAACGAGATCGCAGCCAGAGGCAAGGTGTACACCATGATCTGCTTGCGCGTCACCCGCTTGCCATGGGTGACGGTTAGCATTGGCACCCCGGCTTTGGTGTAATCTTCGTTCATGAACAATGCCAGAGACCAGAAATGCGGCGGCGTCCAGATGAATATTAGCGCAAACATCAATACGCTCTCAACGCTGATCCCGCCGGTGGCGACTGCCCAGCCGATCATCGGTGGAAACGCACCGGCGGCTCCGCCGATCACGATGTTCTGAGGCGTGGAGCGTTTCAGCCACATGGTGTAGACGACCGCATAAAAGAAGATGGTAAAGGCCAGAAACGCGGCGGCAAAGAAATTCGCGGTGATCGCCAGCATGCCAACCGAGATAACCGACAACCACAAGCCAAGTATCATTGCGTTGCGCGGCGTGATCCGCCCCGAAGGCACTGGACGTGCCTGCGTGCGTTTCATCACCTCGTCGATATCGGCGTCCCACCACATGTTCAGCGCTCCGGATGCGCCCGCACCAACCGCTATGAACAGGATCGAGGCAAATGCAATCACCGGATTGACGCTAACAGGAGCAACCAGCAGACCAACCGCCGCAGTGAACACCACCAACGACATCACCCGCGGCTTTAACAGCGCGAAATAGTCTGTAAACTGGGCTTCCTGGCCGAAGTTCAAGGCTGTTGCATTACTCATTTGCGTTCCCAAAAAACGGTTTGCGGGCCTCAAGAGGACCGTAAACGTTTCGAAAGATTAATTGGCCGCGACGGTCACGCTGCGCGGCGTACCTGCATATTCTTCAATCGCGCCATCCAACCATGATTCATAGTCAGTCTGCGAAACAGCTTTTACGGTGATTGGCATATAGGCATGGTCCTTGCCGCACAGTTCAGAGCACTGACCGAAATAAACACCTTCGCTGCCCACATCCACGTTGAACCACAGTTCCGCCAAACGGCCTGGAACGGCATCTTGTTTCACCCCAAACGCCGGAATAGCCCAAGCGTGGATCACGTCAGAACCGGTCACTTGAACCACAACGGTTTTGCCGGTCGGGATCACAACAGCGGTGTCGGTTGCCAGCAGATACTCATCCGCTGCGTAGCCGTTTTCCGCCAGTTCTTCGCGCGGCAGCAAGAAGCTGTCAAAGCCAAAGTCGTGGTCGACATATTCATGGGTCCAATACCATTGGTTGCCGGTCGCCTTGATGGTGATGTCAGCTTCCGGAATTTCTTGCGATTTGAACAAAGCCGCCAGCGAAAACGGAATGATGATGACCAGAACCAAGATCGGCGCCAAAGTCCAGCCAATTTCCAAAATCGAGTTATGGGTGAATGTCGAAGGAGTGGGGTTTGACTTGCGATTGAAACGCAGCACACAAATCGCCAACAGAATGGTCACAAAAATCGTGACGACCGTAATGATATAGAGCACGAACGTATCCAGCCAAACCGCGTCACGCATAACTTCTGTGACTGCCGGTTGAAAGTTCATTGCACCGGCGGTCGGTTTGCCAATGGTTGGCAGCGAGTCCTGTGCAACAGCCATTCCGCATACCAGCATCGCGCCGAATGTTGCCATCAGGTTTTTCGTGACATTCATGCCTACAATCCCATTTTACGTGCAGCTTTTCGCCATGTCGGGACATATCTTGCCTAGGACAAGAATCCCCTGTTGTCTCTGTCGCACCTTAAAACAATAATGCAGGTCAGAAAACAAGAACATCGTTTGCGGCATTGCGCCGCCGTAACTTATGAAAGTTCCCAGCCCTATGGCAAATCAGACCGGCCAGTTCCGCCCATTTGAAACCAAGTTCGATGAATCCAGCGCCTTGCAGGTGCTGCAAAACGCGGTGACCGGGGCGGATGACGGCGAGCTGTTTCTTGAGCGCCGCCGTTCCGAAGCATTGGTTTTTGACGACGGCCGCATCAAAACCGCATCCTACAACGCGTCCGAAGGCTTTGGCTTGCGCGCGGTGCGCGGCGAAACCGCCGGCTACGCCCATTCCACCGAAATGACTGAAGCCGCTTTGAAACGCGCGGCTGAGACCACCCGGCTGGCGGTGGGCAACGGGGGTGGCAAACTGGCCCCGCCACCGCAACCGACAAATCAGCGGCTGTACAGCGACGCGGATCCGATGGCAGACGCGGAGTTTTCTGTGAAAATCGAAACCCTTCAGGAAATCGATGCTTTTGCGCGGGAGTTGGACAAACGCGTTGTGCAGGTATCGGCCACCCTGGCCGCCTCTCTGCAGGAGGTTGAAATCCTGCGCCCCGAAGGCGAAACAGTGCGCGACGTGCGCCCGCTGACCCGCCTGAATGTTAGTGTCATGGTCGAGGAAAACGGTCGCCGGGAAAGTGGTGGCGCGGGCGGTGGAGGACGCCACGGCTTGTTTGGGCTGATGCAGTCGGAGAACTGGAAAGCCACAGCAAGGGAAGCCCTGCGCATTGCGCTGGTCAATCTGAACGCTGAACCCGCCCCCGCCGGCGTGTTTGATGTGGCACTCGGCGCCGGCTGGCCGGGCATCCTGTTGCACGAAGCCATCGGCCACGGGCTGGAGGGCGACTTCAATCGCAAAAAAACATCGGCCTTCGCCGGGCTGATGGGCCAAAGGATCGCAGCCAAGGGTGTGACGGTTCTGGACGACGGCACGATTCCCGACCGGCGCGGCTCGATCAGCTTTGACGACGAGGGCACGCAATCGGGAAAAAACGTGCTGATCGAAGATGGTATTCTGGTCGGTCTGATGCAGGACCGGCAGAATGCCCGGCTGATGGGTGTGAATCCCACCGGCAACGGGCGCCGCGAAAGCTATGCTCACGCGCCGATGCCGCGGATGACCAACACCTATATGCTGGGCGGGGATGCAGAGCGCGAGGATATCGTGGCAGAGATCAAAGACGGTATCTACGCGGTTGGATTTGGCGGCGGTCAGGTTGATATCACCAACGGCAAGTTCGTGTTCAGCTGCACCGAGGCCTATCGGGTGAAAAACGGCAAAGTCGGTGCGCCGATCAAAGGCGCCACATTGATCGGCGACGGCGCCACCGCCCTGAAACAGATCCGCGCCATCGGCAATGATATGACGCTCGATCCCGGCATGGGCAATTGCGGCAAAGCCGGGCAATGGGTGCCGGTGGGGGTCGGGCAGCCAACGCTGCTGATCGGCGGGCTAACGGTTGGGGGCAGTGCGGTTTGAGGCAAGTCCCGTGAGACTTGGACTTGTTCCGACTTGCGCACTTTGCTTGCAATGCGCTGTCATCAGAGCAAACTATGTTTGCTCACGAGACCCAGTTCGGTGCTTCTCAGCTGGCCTCCTTATTGCTTGGGATTTATCCGGGGTACAAAAGAAACGCGCCGCAAGGCGCTCAATTTAGTAGTGCTATGAAACACCCGATCCGCCCCGCCACCGACGCCGACCTGCAGACCCTCACCGACTTGTGGCATCAGGGCTGGATACAGGCCCATGCCGCGCATGTCCCGGCAGAGCTGACCGCTTTGCGCACCCGCGACAGCTTTGCCGCGCGTCTGGCAGATATGCTGCCCAACACCTCAATGCTTGGCCCGGAAGGCAAACCGCTCGGCTTCTGTGCCACCCGCAACAACGAAATCTATCAGATGTACGTCAGCTCCGCCGCTCAAGGCACCGGCGCGGCGGCCGCGCTGATCAAAGACGGCGAAGCCAGCATTCGCACCGCTGGGCACACAGAGGCCTTTCTTGAAGTGATCCCGCAAAACCCCCGCGCCATCGGGTTTTATGAAAAAATGGGCTGGCAGCGCAAAGGTGTTGAAACCGTAATGCTCGACACCCTGGGCGCGCCTTTCCCACTCGACTGCCTGATCATGACCAAAGACTTGTAGAGTCCAATATTCAGCCACGGATTCACCGCCTGTTAACCACAAACGGACAGGCTGCGACTATGACACTGCACCAGACACCGCCCCTGCCATTGCTGCCCAAAACAGATCAGGACCGGATCGACCATTTGCGCCTTATCCGGTCGCGCCGCGTCGGGCCCGCCACGTTTCACCGCCTGCTCACCGAATACGGCACCGCGTCCGCCGCAATACAGGCGTTGCCCGAAGTTGCCCGCGCTGCCGGAGTCAATAGCTACAGCACCTGTTCAGCGGACGCCGCTGCCAACGAATACGCGGAAGGGCAAAAATTGGGCTGCCGCCTGATTTGCACTGACGATGCGGACTATCCAAGCTTGCTGCAGGAATCCGGTGAGGCGCCGCCGGTGTTCTGGGCGCTGGGCAACATCACCCTATTGTCCCGTCCTTCCGTCTCGCTGGTTGGCGCCCGCAATGCGTCCAGCCTTGGCGTCCGGATGACCCGCCTGATCGCCCGTGAGTTGGGTGAGGCCGGATTTGTTGTCATCTCAGGTATCGCCCGGGGCATCGACGCCGCAGCGCATCAGGCAGCGTTGGAGACCGGCACAATTGCGGTGCAGGCGTCTGGCATTGATGTGATCTACCCGCGCGAAAACTCGAAGTTGCACGCAGACATCGCCCAATCCGGCCTGCGCATTTCCGAACAGCCGCCCGGCCTGATCCCGCAGGCGCGTCATTTCCCGCAGCGCAACCGCATCATCGCGGGTCTGTCGCTGGCAACCGTGGTGGTCGAAGGTGCGGCCCGCTCCGGCAGTCTGATCACCGCGCGGGATGCGGGGGATCTGGGCCGTGAGGTTATGGCGGTGCCCGGAAATCCGCTCGATGGACGCGCGGCGGGCTGCAACATGCTGATCCGCGACGGCGCGACGCTGGTGCGCTCCGGCAAAGATATTGTTGAGGCGCTACAACGGTCCCAACCCGTAGTTTCAGAAGATTCCGGCGCGGAACCACCCAAACTGCCGCCGCCTGAACAGATCAGCGAAACCATTCTTACACTGCTCGGCCCTACCGCCATCGCCGAAGATATGCTGATCCGCGACTCTGGCTTGCCGGCCCGCGATGTCTCTCAGCACCTGATTTCGCTGGAGCTTGAGGGGAAAATAGAACGGTACCCGGGCGGAATGCTGGCGCTGGCAGGGTAGAAATACACTTTCATTTTCAACGACCCATTGACAAGCAACACCCCCGGCCACATTTTCCCTGCGCCCGAGCAGCAAAATGATTCACAGGAAATAGTATGCCAGTTGTCGTCGTAGAATCCCCGGCTAAAGCCAAGACAATAAACAAATATCTGGGCGAAGATTATACGGTTCTAGCCTCGTTCGGCCATGTCCGTGACCTGCCGCCAAAAGACGGTTCAGTGGACACCGACAATGGATTCGAGATGAAATGGGAGGTCGCCAGCGACAGCCAAAAGCACGTGCGCGCCATTGCCGAAGCTCTGAAAGACGATAATGAACTGATCCTCGCCACCGACCCGGACCGCGAGGGAGAAGCGATCAGCTGGCATCTGGAAGAAACGCTGCGCAAACGCAAGGCTATTAATAAAACCACCCCGGTCAGCCGGGTGGTGTTCAACGCGATCACCAAAGACGCGGTCACAACCGCGATGAAAAACCCGCGCACCGTGGATATGGAGTTGGTCGAGGCGTATCTGGCCCGCCGGGCGCTGGACTACCTGGTGGGGTTCAACTTGTCGCCCGTGCTCTGGCGCAAACTGCCTGGTGCAAAATCCGCTGGCCGGGTGCAATCGGTATCGCTGCGTTTGATCGTAGAGCGGGAAATGGAAATCGAAGCTTTCAAAGCCCGCGAATACTGGAGCGTCAAAGCCATCCTCGCCTCGCCGCGCGGACAGGAATACGAAGCCCGGCTGACCATACTTGGCGGCAAAAAGCTCGAAAAATTCGACATTGCAGCAACTGAGGCCGCCGAGCTCGCCGTTCACGCAATCCAATCACGCGATCTGTCGGTTGATAAAGTCGAGGCGAAACCGGCCAACCGCAACCCCTCAGCGCCGTTCATGACCTCTACACTGCAACAGGAGGCCAGCCGCAAATTCGGCTTTGGCGCACGGCAGACAATGAGCACCGCGCAGCGGCTGTATGAAGCTGGTTACATCACCTATATGCGAACCGACGGCATTGACATGGCGCCCGAAGCAGTGATGGCTGCCCGGGACACGATCAAGGCGAAATACGGCGCTGAATACGCGCCCGCCAGCCCGCGCATGTACAAAAACAAAGCCAAGAATGCGCAGGAGGCGCATGAATGTATCCGCCCCACGGATATGGACAAGACGCCGTCCGATCTGGCCCGGCTGGAAGCGGATCAGCGCAAGCTTTATGACCTGATCTGGAAGCGGACGATTTCCAGTCAGATGGAAGCAGCGCGGTTGGAACGCACTACCATTGATATCCTGTCAACTGATGGTCAAGTCGGGCTGCGAGCCACCGGGCAGGTTGTTCTGTTTGACGGGTTTTTGAGGGTCTATGAGGAAGGCCGCGATGATCAGGTAGTCGATGACGACGACAAACGCCTGCCGCAGATCATACCGGGCGAAGCCGCGGACAAACGCAATGTGTCACCTGAGCAGCATTTCACCCAGCCGCCGCCGCGCTATACAGAGGCGACACTGGTCAAACGGATGGAAGAACTCGGTATCGGGCGGCCCTCGACCTATGCCTCGATCGTGACCACCATCCAAACCCGGGAATATGTGCGCAAGGAAAAAAACCGTTTGATCCCAGAGGATAAGGGGCGTCTGGTTATCGCTTTCCTGGAAAATTATTTCCGTCAGTACGTTGGCTATAATTTCACCGCGCAACTGGAAGAAGAACTGGACGATATTTCCGGTGGGCGCGAGGACTACAAAGCGGTTCTGTCCCGCTTCTGGCGCGATTTTTCTGCCGCCATTGCTGAAACCGCTGATCTGCGCATTACCGAGGTGTTGGAGAAAATCAACGAGGTTCTGGAACCGCACCTGTTTCCAGCAACCGAGGACGGATCAGACCCGCGTATTTGCAAAACCTGCGGCAATGGTCGCCTGTCAATGCGCACGGCGCGGTCCGGCGGGACCTTCATCGGCTGCTCAAACTATCCTGAATGCCGCTACACCCGCCCACTGGCTGGCGAAATGGAAGGCGGCGATATCGCGGGGCCGGACGGTAAATTGCTGGGTGCAGACGAAAACGGCCTGTCGATCAAGCTGCGCTCCGGCCGCTTTGGGCCTTATGTGCAACGCGGAGACGCAACCGAGGAAGACCCCAAACCGCCCCGGTCTTCGATCCCGAAAGGTGTGGACCTCGATACCGTTGACTTGCGATTGGCGCTCGATCTGCTGTCCCTGCCCCGGTTCATCGGTGATCATCCCGACGGTGGAACGGTTGAAGCGGCCATCGGGCGCTACGGTCCTTATGTGATGTGGCAGATGCCGCTGGAAGACGGTAAAAAGACCGCCCGCAGAATATATGCCAACATCAAAGACCCGGCAGAAGTGTTCACTGTTGGCATGAATCGTGCGGTCGAACTGATCGCGCAGAAAGCTGCCAACGGCGGGCGCGGCGCTGCGGCGACACCTCTCAAGGAACTCGGCGAACACCCGTCCGAGGGTGGCCCTGTCAATGTGATGGACGGGCGATACGGGCCTTATGTGAAATGGGGAAAAATCAATGCAACTCTGCCCAAAGAGACAGAGCCAACGACGCTCACGATGGAGCAAGCCGTTGAATTTATTACCGCAAAGGCAGCCAAGGGTAAGAAGAAAAAGCCGGCAAAGAAAAAGAAGGCCAGCTAATACGAGAACAACTTGCCCGGCCCCGCAATGGGTCCGGTCACTCCAGCCAAGCGCAGCATGTGCCAGACCAGCGCTGAATTGCTGGAAATCACTGGTTTGCCGATCTGCTCCTCGGCCTGCTCAATCACGCCAAAACTGCGCAGGTTGGTACAGGACGTGAATACGGCATCACAGTCTTCGCTAACCTTTCCGGCCGCTTGCAATACCGATGCTTCGCTGATCCGGGCCACAACCCGTTCCTCAACCTGTTCAAACGAAGCGAAATTGGTAATTTCAAAGCCATTGCGCTCCAGCATTTCCCGCATTGCCGCCGAAACATCAGCCACGTAGGGCGTCACGAAACCCAGTTTTTGTGCCCCCAGTGCATGGCAGGCTGCAATCACCGCAGTAATTGGATCGGTCACCGGAACACCGGGATGCGATTTATGGATTGCCGCCGCCACCCTGTCCGGTCCGATGACCGTCGAAGCGGAAGTACAGCCATAACCGATTGCACCGAAATTGACGGTGCTCGGCAGCAGCGCTGCGGCTGCGGGCAGATCAGCTTCCATCTGCGAAAGCGTTTCACGGGTAACCTCTGGCTGGCTGGGTATTCGACTGTGGTACAGCGAATATTCCGAAGCGCGAATGACCGGCCCGACTTCTGGCTCCAGCGTTTCATCGGTCGCCAAAACGATCAGACCCAGTGCCGCGACGCCGCCATATCCACCATCCAATTCAAAGGGTTGCGCCATATCGTTTCCTCAGATTATCGGCAGGTCCGGAGCAGCACGTCGGGTCAACACTTCAGGTGCACCATCTGTGATCAGGATGTTTTCCTCATGCACCATCATCTTGCCGGCAGCGATCTCCACACTGGGTTCCAACGTCATCACCATCCCTGCCTGTAACATAGTCCGGTCATGCATCGCTATCGAAGGCCATTCTGTCAGTTGCATGCCCAGACCATGGCCTAACCTCCCGACATTCGAACCGCCGCCGAGTTCCCGGTGCATCGCCGAGAACAATTCTGCGCAGGTCACGCCAGGTTTCGCCGCAGCGAGTCCCGCCTCGGTGGCCTGCCACAGCCTGGCATAAGTATCCTGCGCGGCGGCATCCGCGTGGCCTATCGCAAAATTGCGATCAAAATCGCAGAAATAGCCTTGCAAAGTCGCGCCAGTGTCCAGCATCAACACATCATCGGATTGCAAAGACACATCTGACGGCGGTGAAATGACGTCGCCATAGCCACCCTGCCCTGCAGCGCCAACCAAATAAGGCACATCCTCGGCCCCACATTCCAGCAGTGCGATTTTGAAGCGGCAGAAAACTTCTGCCAGCGGAACGCCCGTGCCTACCAAGTCCGGCAGCCGATCGAAGGCGTCCGATCCTATCGAACAAATCTGCCGCAGAACAGCGATCTCGGCCTCGGACTTCACCATACGCACAGCCTTGATCAAACCGCTGCAATCCACAAACTCCGCGGAAATAATCCCTCGCAGCCGCCCGAAATCGCGCAGGGGCATTCGCAGCGACGCTTCTTCCCCCATTGGCAAACCAACTCGCCGGCATTCTTCAAGCGCTTCCGCCAACAGCGAAACGCCTTCATCTTCCGGGTCGGGCGAGGCCCATGTACGGATATCCTCGACCCACGTGGCCTGCATCAACTCCGCGCCAATGCCGGGGATCACGGCGATCGGCTTACCCTCAACCGGCAGGATCAGAAACCAAGGTCGCGTCGGACTTTGCCAAAACAGAGTTCGGAAACCTGAGAAATAGCGCACTTCTGCTTCGGTTGTGAGCAGCAGCGCATCCAGTCCGTCAGCCACCATCAATGCCTGCGCACAGGTAAGCCGCGCAACAAACTCCGTGCGGTCAAAATCAGCCATCTGCGGGACCTTCAGACAAGATCACCAACGCCCGCGACGACTCATCCAATCCCTGCATTCTTGCTGCCTTTGCCGCCGCCAAACCGGCAAACCCAGCCCCGCCGGACGATGAAGTTTGCAAACCGATTGGCTCCAGTTGTTCTATGGTTTCAGCAACATACTGATCCGACAGCAACATAAATCCATCCGCCAGACGCGCCAGAGATTTCAACGCCAGATGGGAAGCCTCTTTGCAGTCCAGCCGCCCCATATTTGACGACGGCCCCTGTGTGGTGACAAACCGCCCCGCACGGATGCTTTGATAGATTGCAGGCGCGGCGTCCGGTTCAACCACGAAGATCTGTGGAGTATCCCCCCAGGTCTTTCGCAGATAGGCGGTCACACCAGCTGCCAGACCACCAACGCCTGCCTGCAGGAATATGTGGCTCGGCACCGCATCTCCGATCTGCGCCACAATCTCAGATGCCATGGCAAGATAGCCTTCCATGACGTCCTGGCCGGTGGTGCAGCCCTTGAACGTGCTGTCAGACAGCAAAGACCATCCGTGATCCACCGCAGCTTTTTCAGCCGCGGCCATGCTGGCCTCATAGTCATCGCCTTCAATCACAACTTCGGCGCCAAAACCCCGCAGGCGTTCGGCAAACCCCAACGGTACGGTTTGTGCCAGATAAATCACCGCGCGTGCCCCAAAAATCCGCGCACCGGCAGCCACAGATAGGCCGTGGTTTCCGGCGCTTGCCGTGACAAACGTCTGACCGGACAGCGCGGACGCAGCAACTTCAGGATCCGCCAAAGCATCACCAAACAGCGCATGGGCCCGTTTTGCGATGGCAAAGGCTGCTCCTAAAGCTTTGAAACTGCCCAGCCCCATCCGGCCGCGTTCGTCTTTGACTGATAATCCGGCAATGCCCAGATCTGACGCCAGATCATCCAACGTCACCAATTCGGTGGGTTGATGGGCCGGACACAGCGTCAGCAGATGCATGACCAGCGCCGGATCGTTTGCTACGTCACCGGACAAAAGATTATCTTCATGCGGCATGCCTGCGCCGCGCCAGGGATTCGATAGATATTCCATAAATAAATTTCTGACCGGAAATCAACAAAAAGGCGAGCAATAATCTGCATGTTGAACAAGCTGTCCGGGGCGGCCAACGGTCAGACTGGTTTTGCGTTCTTCAGCCTGTTTTGCAGCAGGTTCAGTATCCGCGCTCCGCTGTGTTGCCATTTCGCCCCGCCGCGGAGTCGCGCGGAAAAAGCAGCAGCGCAATCCATCAACTCATGGTCCTGAGCGGTTTGGGCTACCGAACGGGCGAATTGGGCGAGATAGCGCAGCTCCCGTTGATTTGCCTTTGGCAGCGCCCGTCGCAGCAACCGTTCGGTCCGGCGCAAATCATCGAAGAAAGCACGTTTGTCGAGCTTGAGCAGTGGACCTGATCCCTGCGTTACAAACAAATGTGGGACACCTGGTTTTTGAACAATCGACAGGACAACCTGTTGAAATTGCGCTAAATCTTGCAGAGGTTTGGTTAGAAAACACTGGGCACCGGCTTCCAGGGCTTGCGCCCGTGCCGGGCCGCCGTCGTCTCCGCTGAGCGCAATAATGGCGGACGACAGGTCCGGACTGAGCTGCATTTCCCGGATCAATTCAACCCCTGGCCCATCCGGCAAACCAAGGTCGACCATCAACACATCAGGCCGATAAATTGCCAAATGCCGCCGGGCAGAGCGCAGGCAATCCGCCCGCCGCAACCGCGCCCCGCTTTTGATCGACATCATTCGCACCGCTTCTGAACAAAAGCGGCTGTCTTCAACCAGCAGGATAGTGACCCCAAGCAGCGGGCGCCTGATACTTCGGTTCATATTGAATGCGGTTGCTGTCTTCTCCATCGTCTGCCCTGTCTGCTGATGTTGCGGTCACCCCTATTCCAGCGCAACAATCCTAACAGCACCCTAACAGCCTCCAATTTTCTACAAATTCCCAATATCGATCCCGATCCATTGTCGCGTTGCCTTTCTCGGCGGTCTCGGCCATAGCAGGGACAAACAAGGAGACTTGCCATGATCGGGCGCCTGAACCACGTCGCCATCGCCGTGCCAGACCTTGACACCGCCATCGCGCAATACCGCGATACGCTTGGTGCCAAGGTGAATGCTCCGCAGGACGAGCCGGATCATGGTGTTACCGTTGTTTTCATCGAACTGCCAAACACCAAGATCGAATTGCTCTACCCGCTGGGTGAAAACTCTCCAATCTCCGGTTTCCTGGCCAAAAACCCTTCAGGTGGCATCCACCATATCTGCTATGAGGTTGACGATATCTTTGCCGCCCGGGACCACCTGCAGTCAACCGGCGCCCGTGTTCTGGGCAGTGGGGAACCGAAAATCGGCGCCCACGGCAAGCCGGTGCTGTTTTTGCATCCCAAAGATTTCACCGGTACATTGGTGGAACTGGAACAGGTCTGACCACCCAAAGGGAACCGCCGCATGAACATCAGCGCTGCCATTGTGCTTTATGCCGTCGTCTGGTTCATGACTCTGTTTGTGATCCTGCCGCTGCGTCTGACAACGCAGGACGAAGCGGGCAATGTTGTCCCCGGCACGCCCGCATCAGCGCCGGAAAATCCCCGGATCAAACGCCGGATGATTATTGTGACCATTGTCGCCACCGTGGTTTGGGCATTGATTTGCGCAGTGATCGTCAGCGGCGTGCTGTCGTTGGAAAATCTGGGATTTGAAACCAGCTATTCGCAATAGCCCTTTCCTTTCCACAGCGCCTCCCCTATAGGCGGGCGTCTTACATAAGCGCCCACGGAAAGGATGCCTCCTATGGCCACATTGAAAACCGGCGATCTCGCCACGCTGATCAGCGGCTCGCCGCGCATGGCCGTTGAGTCGGTTGAAGACGGTCAAATCTCGCTGGTCTGGTGCAACGAAGGCATGATCCACCGCGATGTTTTCGCCAGCGTCCTGTTGAAAAAATGGGAAGTGCGCGAAGGCGACGACCGGGGCGACAAACGTCCCTACAAAGGCGACCGCGACGGCGGTGGCAAACGCTTTGACGGCCCCCGCGACAGCGGCCCGCCAAAAGGTAAAACCGGCTGGCACGGCAAACCTCGCGAAAAAAGCCATTTCCGGAAAGATTAAGGATTAATGCGCTGAAGTGGATTGAACCGCTCGTCGGGGTAAATTGCCTGCAAATCGCTAAACGCGAAGGGTTGCCGGCTCACCGCCCGTTCAGCCGGTGAAACATATGCGTAAACGTTGCCACGCCCAGCACCGGCACCAGCAAGTTCACCACCGGAATGGTCAATGGCACCACCATCAACACTCCTGCTAGCCAAATCTGAACCGCGTGCCGTCGACGCAGTTGTTTTGCCTCGCGACGCCCCAGTCTACGCATCGCCACCATTTGAAAATATTCGCGGCCCAGCAGCAATCCGTTGACCACCCAGAATACCACCGGTGCCGCCAGCGTTGACAACAGATAGATCACCAGTGCCAGCAGGTTGACCAAGATCATCAGCCCCAGAAACGCCGTTGTATCGACCAAAATGTCACCCATCGACACGCCTTTTGCAGGCGGCAGCTGCGGGTAATGTTTCGCCTCTACTGCAGTAGTGATCCGGTCCAGAAACAAGCCGGTGAATACCGAGGCCACCGGCACCATCAATATCACCGACAAGCCGATCATCGAAACCAGCACAAATCCGGATAACAGGCTGGACAGCCAGCCGATCTCACCAAACCACGGCAGGCTGACGGTGTCCGGTAACAGCAATTGCACACCCCAGGTTGCACCCGTCAGCAACAGGATGGTCAGTCCCAGCCCACGCAACAGAACACCACGAAAGGCGCGATCACCGATTTGGCCAACTGCCTTGAAGAAATCGTTTATGATCATAGACTTACCCATTCAGTGACAGCACTTAAATCAGGCCGCTTCCGGTCTGCAGGCACCACTGTCTCGGTGCCAATGTGGATAAACCCAGCCACAGTTTCACCCGCCGCCAGCCCGAGACTCCGAGTCAGAATCTCTCGGTCATAAGCGGCCCAGCCGGTGATCCAATTCGCGCCCCATCCTGATGCAAGCGCTCCATTCAACACCGACAAGCAAACCGCACCCGCCGACAGGGTTTGTTCCACTTCCGGAATTTTTTCTGACACTTTGGGTGAAGAGACAACCGCAACAATTGCGGGCGCATTGGCAAATACGTTTCGTACTTTGTCTATTTGTTCCTGTGGCTTGCCCAATTCGACCGCCCGCGCCTCGACCTCGCTTGCCAACCGCAGCAACGCCTTACTTTCCAGCACAATGAACCGCCAAGGCTCCAGCACGCTATGATCCGGCGACCGCGCTCCGGCTTGCAGGATTACTTCAATCGCAGCCCGATCCGGTGCAGGACCGCTGAGGGTTTTGGCCGGGCGGGACCGTCGGGTCAGCAGAAAATCAAGAGCGGCGGGATTGCGGGTTGGCATGGGAAATTATCCTGTATCGGGTTCCCATCCATGTGGCTGCCACTCTGCCCTGTGTCAAGATCAGGCAACCGCAGCACCTTTCAACCAAAACATGAAACTCAGCCACAGGTTTGCCGCGAATCCCTCAAACGTCCGGATCGCTGGCCACACGCACCAATTGCGTCAGATTTGCCAACGATTCCATCTGCCGCCCATCTGAGTCAAAATTCACGGGCGCCAGCCACGATTCAAACGCCGCCTTGAGTGCGGGCCAGTCTTTGTCTATTGCGGCGAGCCAAGCCGTATCGCGGTTGCGGCCCTTAACCACGGTTGCCTGACGGAAAATTCCCTCATACGACAACCCCAGCCGCTGCCCAGCCCGACGTGACCGAAGGTTCAGCGCGTCGCATTTCCATTCGTACCTCCGATAGCCCGCCTCGAAGGCCCATTTCATCATCAGATACATGGCTTCGGTTGCGGCACGGGTGCGCTGCAGCGGCGGTGCATAATTGATATGCCCGACTTCAATCGATCCACCGGTTGGTTTGATCCGCAAATAAGACGCCACGCCGCTAAATCGTCCGGTTTCGAGGTTTTTAATGGCATAGAAACAAGGATCATCCTGTCCGGCCATCTTGTGCACCCATTTGTAATAGCTGACCTGCGAGGAAAACGGACCGTAGGGCATATATTCCCAGATCGCTCCGTCTGTATCTTTGGCGTTGGCTGCGAACAGATCGGCTGTGTGCCGGTCCGCATTCAAAGGTTCCAGCCGGGCATAGCGGCCCTGCATCACCGCCTGGTCGGGAATTGGGGGAGCAGTCCAACCCTCTATTACGTTACCCCGAGATCGCGCCATTTTACCCTCATCCAGCTACCCGCTACAGATTCAACAGGTAATGAATCGCGGCCAAAAGTCCACTGCCGCGCAACTGATGAGCTATTCAAAGAATGATTTTCGGGTTTTGCGCCATATCAAGGCCGGGAAATACCGACGTTTCCAGCGCAGTACTGCTGAGCCCGTAGAGCTCGCGGATCATCCAGGCCGCGTAACGGCGTACATCGCTGGTCGGCATCAGATCGCGGCCTTCGAACAATTGCCCGTCCTCCAGGCCCGGCCAGTCGCCATAGACGCGCCGCCCCTTGATCGCGCCGCCCGCCAGAACCATCGCGCCACCGGTGCCGTGGTCGGTGCCGCCAGAGCCGTTTTCGCGCACTGTGCGGCCGAATTCAGTCATGCAAACAACCGCAGTTTTTTCCCACGTCCGGCCAAGTTCGGATTTCAAAGTTACCAGTGCTGATTTTAACTGCTCCAGCGCCCCGTTGATATTTTTTTCCTGTTTGAAGTGCGTGTCCCAGCCGCCAATTGAAAAAGCAGCAATCCGGGTGTCTTCATTTAACCTGCTGGCGGCAAATGCCGCGAGACCGGCCGCTTTTTGCGTTTTGCGAGCGGTGTTCATGTTTTCCATGATTTGCTGCTTCATTTCGTTGTCGTCCTGTGCCACCTCTGCGTCAACATTTAATTGAGCCGCTAGCGTCATTGCGACGCTTCCTGCCTCTGCAAACAGCGGGTCCTTCTGATAGATGACATCAAGCAGCAGCTGCGCCTGTGGTGACAGGTCAATCCGACCTTCCGGCGACCAGCTCGACACCTGCAAATCACCGCGCATTAACAGCATGTTTTCGCGCCCGACCGAAAATGCGGTCTGTTTTTGCGCATCGGGCATCAGCGCCAGCATCCGGTTGATCCAGCCGCTGTCGCGCACGTCGGAATTCACCTCCATGACCCCGGCTTCCAACATATCCTGACCATCAAAATGGCTGCGTTTGTGGCGATACGGAGTCGAGACCGCCTGCACGAATCCCAATTCACCCGACGCCCACATCGGCTGTAGTTCCGCAAGTTTCGGATGCAGTGCAAAAAACCCGTCAAGATCTCGGTGATTGGCGCCGGAAATGCCAGGGCGGTATTTTGCCAGCAACGGATCGCCAATCGGGCTGACCACGTCCAGCCCGTCCATACCACCGCGCAAAATGATCACCACCAAACGCTTGTCAGAGGCGACAGAAGCAAAAGTGACGGGCGTGATCAGAGGGCTGGCTGCAGCCGAGCACCCCAGTACCAGAGACTGCGACAGAAACCTGCGTCTTGAACCATCCATTGCCCCTACCTTCTGTTAAACTCTGGCGACGACAGAACCAACGCCAGCGCCTCGGTCCGGTTTTCCGATCCACCAACTGCCGATATCAATGTCCCGCCAGCCACTTCGCGCAGTGTGTCTTTAACAAAAACCCGCGGATCCAGATCTTTGCCGAAGGTTGCGCTGGCCACTAGGGCCCACTGCAGCCGCGCGGCCAAACCTTGCGGGGTGATCCATGCCTCCGCTTCTTCCGGCCAACCGTTCGGCCCAGGCGCCCGTAAGACCGGTTGCCCCATTGCGATCAGCGGCAGCCAGAATAGCCGCCGAATCGCGTGCGCTGCATGTTTTGATATGGCGCCTTCTGCCACATTCAACGCCCGGTAACCCGAAACAATGAGATCAAAGGGTTGTTTAACTTTGCCTCCCAGATTTTCCCAAGCACCAGGGTGTTCCAGCATCGCCGCATAGACGGTTGGCAAATCGCCGCCACTGCGCAGGAAAGCGTCGCGCATGTGCGCTATCAAATCCGTATCGGGTTGGTCCGAAATAAAATGCACGACCAGTTTGCGGGCGATGTAATCTGCCGTATCAGGATGAACTGCAAGGTCTTGCAAAAATGCCAGAATATCCGCGCTATTTGCAGCGCCGCCGCCATAGCTTTTGCCCAGGACCGTTTCTGCACCCGGTTCGGCGAGAGTTTTTTTGAACTCCGTGCCCTGACTGGTTACAACAAGTCCGGTCAACAGCTCGGCCAGTTGCCGCACATCGTTTTGCGTGTAACTGCCGTTCACACCCATCGTGTGCAATTCCAGAACCTCGCGCGCCAGATTTTCGTTCAGACCGCGATTTCGTCTTTTGCCGCCTCGCGAATTTGGACCCACCGATTTGTTCTGGTCCAGAAACGTCAGCATGCTGGGATGCAATGTGGACGCAATCAACAGGTCAGCAAACCGCCCGCCCACGTGTGGCCGAACGGCTTGATCGAAAAAGTGACCATACAAGAGCCGTTGCTCCTGCCCTTTCGGAATCACGGTAAAATGATCGGCCCAAAACGACACAAGACGCTCGCGAAATCCCTGGTTACTTAAAACTGCCCGGGTACAGCGCGTGCCGATATCACGGGCAACCAATAACCGGACCCTCGCTTTGGTTTTTTTCAACTTTGGCCTGAAGCTTTCGCCGTTCTGTTTGACCAGATTCACTATTTTCCGGTGGGTTTTGTATGCTTCCATCCGCTGCTGGTATCCCGGCGTGGGGAATGTCTGCGCGGCCGTGTCCGGTCCGTTAACCTGCGTCAGCAGTTGATCGATCGAACGCAAGTCGGTTTCTCCCAGTCGAAAGCCATAGCCAAACCGGATCGCCGCTTTCGTTTCAAAGGACTGAGCCAAAAAGTCACCTTTCGAATTGCTCGCCTTTGATTATACGGCAAACAGGCTCAATCCCGTCGTAATTTGTCGTGACGTCCGCAATTCGTCGCCAGAACTGCTGTTACCTGCTTTGGTAATTCGCGCTAAGACCAGGATTTCGGCAGGCTGGAATACCGGTCCAAAACCAACAGCTCTCTATAAAACTTGACCTTGTGATCGCCGCCAATATGCGGCCCTTGCGGATCCAGCACTTCGACCCGGCCCAAATGCCGGAATATCCAGCCACCAACTTTGGTCACCCGGTCGTCTTTGCGGTTGAAATTCAGAACTCTGCCCTCGTTTTGGTAGCGGGTGAACCTTTTGAGCGAGACTTTGGGAGAGGCAAAATTAACCACCGGCACATTCAGGATCGGCCCCAGTATCTGAGCACTGGCCGCTCCCAGCGAATGCCCGGTTATGCATTTGACATTTTTGTTACGCGCCCAGGCCAAGACAGCCTGCGCGTGGTCCAGAAAGCCACTGTGAAACCGGATGCCGTTGGATTTTTTATACTGCTTCATCGAAAATATATTGAGGTTATATTTGGTCCAGTCTGTCGGTTCATTGGTGCCGGGAATCACCAGCGTGCCATCGTTCAGCAAATAGGCCTGAACGCCGTCGCCGCCCGCTGGCTTACTCTGTACTTCAGAGCCAAAGCCGCCAGCGTATCCTGTTTCCAAAAGTTCTGCCGCTTTCATCACTTCCATCACAAACTCCTTGGTTTAAAATGTCCTAACCCAACCGCTATTTCATCGGTCCCTGGTTGTTGTTCAAATATCTTAACCCGTACTGCGGGTATTATCTACGACCGGATATTCAAAAGCTTGAAACCGCCAGTTTCCGCAGGCAAGGTGGCGCGCATGGCCAAGCTCTATTTTCACTATTCGACCATGAACGCAGGCAAATCGACGGCGCTATTGCAAGCGTCGCATAACTATCGCGAACGCGGCATGGAGACTTATCTGCTGACGGCCCAGCTCGACGACCGAACCGGCAAAGGTCAGATCGGATCGCGGATCGGGCTCAGCGCAAATGCGGATCTGTTCAACGCCGAAACCGATCTGTTTACCAAAATCGAAAAACGGCTGAAAAAACCACATTGGCCTGCGTGTTTTTCGACGAAGCGCAGTTTTTGACGCCCGACCAGGTCTGGCAACTCGCCCGTGCCGTCGATGATCTAAGCGTTCCGGTCATGTGTTACGGTCTGCGGGTTGATTTTCTTGGCAGGCTGTTCCCCGGCTCCGCCGCGCTGCTGGCGCTGGCGGATGTGATGCGTGAAGTGCGCACTATCTGTTATTGCGGCTCCAAGGCGACGATGGTTGTCCGGCAGGACGCAGATGGCAATGTGATGAAGGAAGGTGCGCAGGTGCAGATCGGCGGCAATGAAACCTATGTCAGCCTATGCCGCCGCCATTGGCGGGAAGCCACAGCGGATTAGGTCACCGCTCCAGATCAACCGGTACGATAACCGTAACTTCACCGGCCTTTTCAAATGTCAGGATGAAGGTCAACAGGTCACCCTGCACTAGCGGCGCAATCAGCCCCATCAGCATGATGTGATCGCCGCCCCGTTCCAGCATATGTTGCTGGCCTGAGGGCACCACGATGCCATCTTCGATCGGGCGCATCATCATCACACCGTTGCTGTCCTCGAAATGTGTGTGCAGTTCCGCCCGCGCAGCCACCGGCGTCGTCACAGAAATCAACCGGTCGTCCGCCGGTCCGGAATTTTGCAGCACCAGAAACACCGCACCCGATTTTGCCTTTGACCCGCTGGATCGGGCATATTGCTCGGCAACCGAAATCGTGCCATCGGCGCTGTGGCCCGGGCCTTCGTGCGCCCATGACTCCGCGCCAGGCAATACACTAAACAAAGACCAAACAACGGCCAGCACAAAGACCCAAAATCTGGCGGAATTAAATAAACGCTTCATAGTGTGATCTCCGAATGCCAGGCCAAGCCAGATATAACGTGCCTTTCATGGAAATGTAGCCAGACAAAGTGAAGCGGCCCCGGAAGATGCTCCGAGGCCGCTCAACTTCATAAATGCCGTCGGATCAGGCGGGTGCCTGTGCCTTGGCGATATCTTTTTTCACTTTCAGCGCCGCTTCAGACAGTTCGGTGTCTTTGGCTTTGGCCAGAAACGCATCCAGACCACCGCGGTGATCAACAGTGCGCAGCGCGGCAGCCGAAATGCGGAATTTGAATGTGCGGCCCAGCGCGTCGCTGGCCAGTGAGACATCATTCAGGTTCGGCAGAAACCGACGCCGGCTGCGGTTTTTGGCGTGGCTGACATTGTTGCCGGACATCGGCCCTTTGCCAGTAAATTCGCAACGACGGGACATGCGATCATTCCTTCGGATATTTGCCACCCGGACCCCTGTCCGAACCGCAATTGATTTTCGAACCGATCCTTTAGGCGCGATTGCACGGGCCGTCAAGGGATTCAACCCTTCTGATTGGGTAAATAGATTGGTCCGGGACAGCCATCATCTGGAATCGACAAACAGCTATTTGCACCCGTATCATCTACCGGCAACCCGCCTGATAATCTGGTTGCCGGTACTTTGATATCTGGCCTGCGCTAAAATTTTCCGTTGCCATTTGCGGCTTGGTCGCTTGGCAATATTGGCGAAATGACATCCCAATGCTCTGCTATCTTGCCATTTTCCACCCGAAACAGGTCAAAGAAAGCGGTCGCCTGTCCGCCCACCTCACCTTCCGACATCGCCAGCACAAAATTGCCCTCGCCTAGCACCTTGTGAAGTTTGGTGATTCTCATTGAAACTCCTGCCTCGGCCATCGCCTGCAAACCGGCGCTCAACCCGCTCAGACCATCGCCTATGTCTGAATTGTGCTGGACATAGTTGTCACCGTCAAAAAACCCGGCCATTTTGTCAAAGGCGCCGCCGATCAGCACGGTTTCTAAAAAATCGCTGACCAAAGCCTTGTTGGCCGCGGTTTGGTCCAGATCGGTGACATCAACCGGACCGTCGGTCTGAGAATGGTTTGACGGGTTCGGTTCGGCAACCGGCCCAAGATTGTCCCAATGTTCGACGATCTTACCGTCTGCCACGCGGAACACATCGAATGCAACCAGCGGAGACGGTCCAAAGCCTTCGTAAATCCCGTGGGTGACCGCGATATCGCCATCCGCAATGACCCGCAGCAATTGATATTTGAACGCCGGATTACCGGCTATGGCCGCGCCTGCCAGTCCTTTCAACCCATCAAGTCCGGACGGAACCGACTGGTTGTGCTGGATGTAGGGTTCGGCAAAAAATGTGTCGATGGCATCAACGTTCTTGTTGATCATCAGGTCGGTCATTGCATCGTTTACAATGGTTTTGGTTTCACCTGCATAAAGGCTGCCGGAAACAGCAAACGCAGCGATTGTTGATACAGCGAAGTTAAGCGGTTTCATTTTGATCTCCTTTGAGGATCCGGCGTTTATGCGCCGGTCTCAGGCAACATAGGTGATTGCTATTAGCGGCATAAGATGCTCTTAATCGATTTGATTATTCGATAATATGACGGTATATTGTGCTGAATCACCTCAAGGCCTTGGCGATTTTTTCCAAAGTTGCAGACGCTGGATCGTTCCGCGCGGCGGCAAAAGAGCTTGGGCTATCCGCCTCTGTCGTCAGCCACCACGTCACGGCGCTGGAACGTCACCTGGACACACCACTGATTTATCGCACCACGCGCAAGCTCAGCCTGACAGCAGCCGGCAAACAGCTGGTTGGGTCAGCCCATGCAATGCTGAATGCAGCTGAAACAGGCTTTGGACAAATCGGCCAGGTCAGTGCCAACCCAACCGGCAGTCTGAAAATCACCGCACCGGCAGTTTTTCAGTATGCGCGGTTTCTGACACGGCTAGCCACCTTTATGCGGCGTTTCCCCAAAGTCGATTTCTCAGTCAGCTTCAGCGACAGACGCCCCAACATCGTTGAAGAAGGCTTTGATCTGGCGCTTCGGGTTGGCCAGTTGAAAGACAGTTCGCTCATGTCGCGCAAACTGGCGGACAGCGAACTAATTGTCTGTGCCGCACCCGGATACCTGCAAACACTGCCAAAAATAACCAGCCCAAAAGACTTGGAAAATCTGGAAGTGATCAACATTACCGGTGTTCCCACAAAGTTCGAGTTGATGAAAAAGGGACAAAACCAAACGCAGCACACCACACTGACGACGCATCGCATCTCGGTCGATTCCGGGTTTGCCGTCCGACGTTTGGCCGAGGAAAGTTGTGGCTTTGCTATATTACCCGAATTCCTCGTCACCGAATCTCTTGCAACGGGGCAACTGATAGATGTTTTACCGGACTGGCTGGCGCCACCCCTTGGCATCTATGCGGTATGGCCTGCCAGTACCGGAACAAATTTTCTGAGGACGGCCTTTGTCGACTTTGTTGCCGAAATCGCCAAATCCGGGCTCGAAACTGACCGGGAAATGACAGGGAGTTAAGCTTTCCGCACCGCCGACAAAACCTCCGCCGCCGCAACTTCCGGACTTATTTCGCCGCTGGCCACCTTCTCACGTAATTTCTCTTGCAACACACGAATCGTGTCGTCTGCCTGCAATTTCGCCAGCATCCCCTCGCGCACTTCCTCTTCAAACCAGACCTGCGCTTGCCGCGCCCGGTTGCCTGCAAACCAACCAGCTTCGCGGCGCCATTCGGCCAATGCGGTAATCTCGTCCCAAGCTGTTTCCAGCCCGGTGCCCTCGCGCGCCGAAACCATCATTGCTTTTGGGAAGTTCTCGGGGTCCCGCGCCCGTTTGCGCAACAACCGCAACGCTCCGGCATAATCCGCACAGGTTCGCTTGGCAGTGGTCTTCAAATCACCGTCCGCCTTGTTGATCAGAATCAGATCGGCGATTTCCATGATGCCACGTTTTACGCCCTGCAATTCGTCTCCACCTGCAGGTGCCAGCAGCAGCACGAATATGTCTGACATATCGGCAACCATCACTTCGGATTGCCCCACACCCACGGTTTCAATCAACACCACGTCAAATCCGGCGGCTTCACACAGCCCAATCGCTTCCCTGGTGCGCCGCGCCACACCGCCCAGCGCAGATTGCGACGGCGAGGGACGAATATAGGCGCTTGGGTGACGCGCCAATTGATCCATTCGGGTTTTATCCCCCAAAATGGAGCCGCCGGACCGGTTTGAGGACGGGTCCACTGCCAAAACCGCCACTCTCAGTCCCTGATTTACCAGCATCATGCCGAAGCTCTCGGTGAAAGTTGATTTGCCTACACCGGGCGTGCCGGACAGGCCAATCCTCAGGGCCTGGCGTTTTGACAATCCGAGTTTTTCCAGCAAGGAAACCGTACGTGCACGATGATCTTTTCGTGTGCTCTCGACCAGCGTAATTGCCCGGGCCAAAGCGCGTCTGTTCCCGCTTAATATATCGTCAACCAACGCGCTGTCGTCAATCGTCGGTTTGGTGGTTGCTTCATCGCTCAATTGTTACAATCCTGACAGGTTCCGTGATGCTTTCGGGGTTTCCCCCGTGTCATAATCATTCTTAGATCATTGCGAAAGAACGCGCAGCCCAAACGAGGGATTATTATGCAGAAACCTTGTCGCCGAAGCTTTTCAATTTTCCGTACCCTGTTTTGCGCCGTTCTAATCCCGTTCACAATCGCTTTGCCGGCGCCGGTATTTTCTTCGGAAAACCACATTTTCAATCTCTATATCCGTGGGATCAAAGCTGGCACAATTTCCACCGCAACCAACAAAAACGGTGTGTTCTATGCTGTTTCTGGCGCCATCCATCCCACGGCCTTTCTGCGCACTTTGCGGGATGTCGGCTATGAAGGCGCGGTGAGTGGCTCTTATAAAGGCACCAGATACAGGCCAAGAAAATACCAAGGAAACACAAAAACCGGCTCGCGGAATTCCGTCGTTTCGATTCGGTATTCAAACGGTATGCCGGTGGTGGAGAGCTATCTTCCGGAACGTGAAAAGCGTGATTATGACATTGAACCGTCCGCCCAGAAAGGTACCTTAGACCTATTGACCGCGGCCTATTCGGTGTTCGAAGACAGCCCGGTCAGCAAGCTCTGCAACCGGTCGGTTCAGATGTTTGACGGGCGGCGGCGTTCCAGACTGGCGGTTGGTTCGCCGGAAATTGGCAACGACGGAATTACCTGTCAGGGCTCCTACACAAGGGTTGCCGGATTTTCTCCGGCGGCTTTGCAAAAACGGGTCAACTTTCCTTTCACGCTGGCCTATGAACAGCAGGAAGATGGCAAATACCGGCTTATGTCCTTTAGCACCACCACCACCTTCGGTCCGGCCGAGGCACTTCGTAAATAATATCCCATGACCGGCAGCCTGCCCATTGAAACGGCGCTGCCCGAATTATTGGCCGCACTGCACTCCGCCAACCACGCCGTTCTGCAAGCTCCGCCCGGGGCCGGTAAAACCACGCGCGTACCTCTGTTTTTACTAGAACAGGGTTTGTTCAAAGGTCGCATCCTGATGCTAGAACCGCGCCGTCTGGCAGCGCGGGCCGCTGCGGAACGCATGGCGGAGGTGTTGGGCGAAAAACCGGGGCAGACCATTGGCTACCGGATGCGGGGCGACAGCCGGGCTGGGCCGGAAACCAGGATTGAGGTCATCACCGAAGGCATTCTGACCCGGATGATCCAATCCGACCCGGAATTGTCCGGCACATCCTGCATCATTTTCGATGAATTCCACGAACGCTCTTTGCAAGCCGATCTCGGCCTAGCGCTGGCGCTGGAAATCCGCGGTGCGCTGCGCCCCGACCTGTGCCTGATCGCCATGTCTGCGACGCTGGACGCAGAACCCGTTGCTAGGTTGATGGGCAACGCGCCGGTTGTCTCGTCATCAGGCCGCAGCTTTGCTGTGGAGACCCGCCACCTGCCGCTACCCTGGTCCAAACCGGGGCGCAAAGGGGCGAGATTTGAGAATGCTGTTGCAGCGCTGGTTCAGCAGGCGGTCGCGGAAACCGAAGCGGGCATTTTAGTGTTCCTGCCGGGCGAAGGTGAAATCCGGCGGGTGGAAGGGATGCTGAAGGGGAGGCTCGACCCTGCCGTCATCATTCGCCCGCTGTATGGTGCCCTGCCCTTCGCCGAACAGCGCAAAGCGGTGCTGCCGGAGCGGCAGGGGCGCAAGTTGGTACTGGCAACCTCAATTGCCGAAACGTCGCTGACCATTGAAGATATCCGCGCGGTAGTGGATGGCGGTCGTGCCAGGCGGGCGCGGTTTGATGCTGGCTCCGGCATGTCGCGGCTGGTGACCGAACGGGTGACGAAGGCTGAGGCAACACAACGACAGGGCCGCGCCGGGCGGGTGGCCGAAGGCGTTTGTTATAAACTCTGGACCAAAGGTGAAGAGGGTGGCATGGCGGCATTCCCGCTTCCCGAAATTCTGGCGGCGGATTTGACCGGGCTGGTGCTCGAACTAGCCGCCTGGGGAACCAGTGATCCGGGGGGGCTGGCGTTTCTCGATCCGCCACGCGCCAGCGATTTCGCTGCGGCACAGCACTTGTTGCGCTCACTCAGCGTATTGAGCGCTGACAACCGGATCACCGACCATGGCAAACGCATCGCCCGACTGCCGGTTCATGCGCGGCTCGGGCATATGCTGGAATTGGCCGGGGACGGTGGACCTGAACTGGCGGCTCTACTTGAAGGCCGCGATATACTGAAGCGCGACGGCTTTCCATTGCCCACCGATTTGGGAGTGCGGCTTGAGGCACTCAATAACCCGAAAAAATTCGAAGGCGAACGACCGCACCGGATCAACCGCACCGCCTTTGAAGCGGTAAGGCACGACGCCAAACGGTTGCGGGCAAATGGTAAACAAAACCTTAGCACCGGCGAAATGACCGCACTTGCCTACCCCGACCGGATTGGACTGCGCCGCAAAGGTGAAGCGCCGCGGTTTCTTTTGTCCGGTGGCAAAGGCGCGTTTTTTGATGATGCCGATCCAATGGGCGCGCAAAGGATGATTGTTGCCACCGATCTGGATGGGGACGCGCGGGAGGCCAAGGTGCGCATGGCTGTATCTTTGAACGAGGCAGAGCTGCGCAATGTTTATGGCGACCAGATTGAAGACCACAAATCCTGTCACTGGTCAAAACGCGACCGCAGTGTGATTGCCACCGTTCAAAGTCGGCTCGGCGCCTTGGTTCTGTCAGAACATGTCTGGAAAGAATGCCCACCAGAGGACCTCGCCGCAGGTATGGCCGAAGGCGTCCGAAATCTTGGGCTTGAAATCCTGCCATGGTCAAAGCCAGCGCGCTATTTGTTGGCCCGGATTGAATGGCTGCGGGCGCGGGGCGGCGCGATGCCGGATTGCTCGGATGATGCATTGCTAGAAACGATAGAGCATTGGCTGCAACCACATCTGACTGGCATGAAACGTGTGGAGGATTTGAAGCGGCTGGACTTGGGGCAGATCGTTCGCGGACTGCTGGATTGGGACGCGGGTCGAATACTCGATCGACTCGCCCCCGCGTCGATCAAAGCCCCGACCGGCACCAGACTGGCAATTGACTATAGCGGCGCGCAGCCGAAAGTCTCGGTTCGGTTGCAGGAATTGTTCGGCATGACGCGGCACCCAACCGTCGGGCCGGATCACTTACCCCTACTGATCGAACTGCTGTCGCCGGCACAGCGCCCGGTCCAGACGACTGCGGATTTGCCAGGGTTCTGGGCGACTTCTTATGCAGATGTGCGCAAAGAAATGCGCGGTCGTTATCCGCGACATCCCTGGCCAGAAGATCCGACCCGGCGGGTGAAGCGGAAACCGTGAAATGTTCCGCACGCGGAACATTTGCCGTTTATTAACAAATAGTTAATGGGTTATCTCTGTCGAAATTTTTGACCGCCATAAAGCGCCAACCCGGCCAAAAGCCCCCAGAATGGGGCTGAGACACCCCAGATATTCAGCCCCGATGCGGTGATCAAAAACGTCAACCCGGCCGCCTCGCGCTCTGTAGTTTCCTGCATCGCACCGGATGCCGCGCCGACAAATGCGCCGATCAGGGCCAGCCCGGCCACCGCTTTGATCAATGCCACCGGCGCCAGTGCAACAAAGGCGATTGCGGCGCCGACAACCGGTGCCAGCAAAAGGTAGAACAACCCCGAAAATATCGGTGCCCAATAGCGTTTGGCCGGATCCGGACCGGCCTCGTCACTGGCGCACATTGCAGCCGTGATTGCCGCCAGATTGGTGGCGTGACCGCCAAAAAAAGCGCCAAGCGTCGAGGCTGCACCGGTCACGGCAAACAAGAAACCGGCCTTTGGCTGATAGCCATTTGCCCGCAACACGCCGTACCCGGTGATATTCTGCGACGCCATGGTCACGATGTACAATGGCAGGGCAATGGAAACTGCCGCTTCGGTTGTCCAGACCGGAACCACCCATTCGGGACGCAGAAACGCCGCTGCCGTTACACCAGCCCATTGATCGGCTGATATGCCTATCCCCAAAAAAGTGATTGCGACAAACACCGCCAGCGCGGCAGGCACCGCCCAGAGGCGGCTGATCTGCGCCACACCGATCCAGACCAGGAAAATGGCCAGACCATAGATCGGGAATTCCATGATCGCCGTAAAAGGCGCCAGACACAGTTGGAACAGCACCCCTGCCAGCATCGCATTGGCCAGCGATATCGGGATGGCCGACACGGCGCGTTCCAGAGTTTTCCAAAAGCCGGTCAACGTCAACAGAACACCGCAAAGGACAAAAGCCCCAACTGCCGCGGCAAAGCCACCTTCGACTGCGCCGGTGCTTGCCAGCAACGCCGCCCCCGGTGTTGACCAGGCCGTTGTGATTGGCATCCGCGTGTACAGCGACAGGAATATCGCTGCGAGTCCGCCAAGAAAGCGCAGGGTCATCAGCCCGGTCACAACCTGAGCCTCGGTGGCACCAACAGCTAACAGCCCTTGCATGACAACAGCGAAAGACGCGGCGAAGCCGACGAAGGTGGTCAGAAATCCGGTGAATATCGCTTTGGGGGTGATGTCGGTTAACATGAGTCCTGTTTGACGAAGCGGTGTGGAAAGTACCACAAAAAACACCCCTCGCGGGGTGTTTTCACTGGCTTAACCTTGGGGGGTTTGTTTAAGCCGCTTTGCGGGCCTGCTGGCGTTCGCTTTCTTCGCGGCTGAGTGCCACTGAGGTCCGCACACCGCGGCCAACAAATTCCATCATGCCTTTGACGCAACGCTCTGTGGCTTCGATCCCAGCACACATCAGAACTTCGCGGCCATCGCGTGAACGCGCCCAGCGGGCAATCGAGTCGACCCCGTTGCCGTATTTCTTGTCATCAGCGATTGCATCGTCCAACGCGGCCAGCACAACGGCGGCAAACAGTTTTTGCGAACGTTTTCCCTGATCGTAATTAATAGCAGTCTCGTCAACGTAATCGAACATCACGTCCTCTTTACTTTTCATCATTTTTAGCA
Organism: Amylibacter sp.; assembly: GCA_965237555.1. Classification (GTDB taxonomy): domain Bacteria; phylum Pseudomonadota; class Alphaproteobacteria; order Rhodobacterales; family Rhodobacteraceae; genus Amylibacter. The sequence continues at coordinate 415,923 of CBDEFU010000001.1, read as the reverse complement.
GTCTGCGCACTATGGCGAATTTGGACTGATTCGGTAGTGCATTTTTGGAAGGGGAGCTATGCACTGAGTGCATAGCTCTGAACGGCCTATTCCGCATCACGAGTGGGTTGTCACAGACAGACCTACAAGATATAGCTGCGCGAAATCAGGTTTCAACCTTTGAGGAACGAATAGCCATGCCAAAAATCAATGGCAACGAGATCCGCCCGGGCAATGTGCTGGAACATAACGACGGCCTGTGGGTTGCGGTCAAGGTCGGCCATGTGAAACCCGGCAAGGGTGGCGCCTTTGCCCAGGTAGAGATGAAAAACCTGCGCAACGGCACAAAACTGAACGAACGGTTTCGCGCGGCGGACAAGGTTGAAAAGGTGCGGCTGGACCAGAAAGACCAGCAGTTTCTATATGAGTCCGACGGTATGCTGGTGTTCATGGATCTGGAAACCTACGAGCAGATCGAACTGCCCGCCGATATCCTCGGTGACCGGCGGCCGTTTTTGCAAGATGGGATGACCATACAGATCGAATACCACGAAAGCGAGGCGCTGAGCGCCGCGCTGCCGCAAAAGGTGACCTGCAAGATTGTGGAAACCGAACCGGCGGTGAAAGGCCAGACAGCGGCGAACAGTTTCAAACCGGCGGTTCTGGACAATGGCGTACGGGTGATGGTGCCCCCGTTTGTCGGGCAGGACGAGGATATCGTGGTGAACACCGAAACGATGGAATATTCGGAACGGGCTTAATTTTTTCATTGTCGCAGGTCCGATTTGCGGACAGAGCGGGCGCAGATATTTTGTATCCCATTCACGCAAATTGGTAAAAAACTATTGCCAGTCAGAGTCAACAAAGGCGGTCATTGCCGTCTTTTCGCACCGCCATCACAACATCTTCTGCCGACACAGCCATCGCAGCAAAGAGCAGCCTTTGCGGCAGTGTCAAACACCAAAATCGTTGTCACTGCGCGGTGGAACACCTAACGTTGCCTCACCGCTTCGCTGCTTGGGGAATATCGGGTGAATCAAAAACGCCTGTCGCCGGAATAAGGTCTGGGCGCCGCATATGCTGCAATAGGCATTCATTTCACTTAGAAAGGTGCAATCCATTGGCAATCTTGAGCGAAAAGCCCATCCGAAACCAACAGGATCTGTCGCGGTTCGAGGCCGAATTGCCCTTGGAACAGCGACTGCCCGAGCGCAGTATTCTCGACGTGTTTATTGCTCAGGCCAAAGTCCAACCGGACCACACCGCTATCACAATGATCATGAGCGGAGCGCCTGACGAACAACCACGCCGTGTAAGTTATGGCGACCTTCTGGGACTCATTAAACGCGCGGCCAATATGTTTTCCGCTCTTGGCGGCCCACAGCCAGGGGTCGCCTATATGTTGCCCTCTCTTGTTGAGGCACATGTTACCCTATGGGGTGCGGAAACGGCTGGCTATGCCGTGCCAATCAACTTTCTGCTACAGCCTGACGATATTGCGGCACTGCTCAAGGCATCGGGGGCAACGGTGTTGGTGACCTTGGGTCCCCACCCGCAATTGGACATCTGGCAAAAGGCACAACAACTAAAGGAACAGATGCCCGAGTTAACGCTTATTCGTGTGGCACCTCCCGGAACCCCGGCAGAGGAGGGTGTGGTTGATTTCGGCACGGCATTGATGGAGCAACCTGGCGACCATATAACCTTTGGTGAACCACGAAGTGGCGACGACATTGCGGCTTACTTCCATACTGGGGGCACGACTGGGACACCCAAACTTGTAGCGCATAGCCATCGAGGGCAGCTGGTGGCCGCTTTCGGCGGTGCGGTTCTGATGGATATGCGGTCAAGCGACGTGCTGACGGGCACATTTCCATTGTTCCATGTCGCAGGAACCATCGCTTGCGGCCTAAGCGCCTTTATGTCGGGACTGGAGCTTCTGATTATGTCGCCGGGAGGCTTGCGCAACCCAGTTATGGTCGAAAGTTTCTGGCGGTTGGTCGCGCAGTATCGGGCCACACTGGTTACAGGGGTACCTACAGCGTTGGGGGCTGTTCTCGAAGTTCCGCTAAACGGAGCCGATCTCAGCGCAGTGCGGGCCGGTATGACCGGCGCGGCCCTTTTGCCTCCGGTGATAGGCAAACGATTCAAAGAAGCAACCGGGCGAAATCTGTTCGAAATCTATGGCATGACAGAGGCGTCAGGCCTTATCTCAATGGATCCTTTAGGCGGTGATGGTCACAAAGGCTCGGTTGGGATTGCTCTTCCGTACACCAATGTCGAAGTGCATCATTTCAACCCTGACGGCAGCCTTGGAAAACCATGTGCAGAAGGCGAAATAGGCGTGATTGTCATTGTTGGGGACACTGTCTCTCCCGGCAGCCGTGAACAGGTTCAGTCAAAAGCCACAGTAAAGGACAGCGTGCTCAATTCAGGCGATCTGGGGTACAAAGATGCGGAAGGGTGTCTTCGTATTGCCGGTCGCTCCAAAGATCTCATCATTCGCAGTGGTCACAATATTGACCCTGCGATGATCGAAAACGCGATGTCCGCGCACCCAGCCGTAGCAATGGCGGCGGCCGTTGGTATGCCAGATGCATATGCCGGCGAATTGCCGGTTTGTTTTGTGGAATTGCGCGCAGAAGCCAAGGCCAGTGAAGATGAACTGAAAGAGCATGCGCAAGAAACAATAGGCGAAAGACCTGCTTGGCCAAAACGCATTCATATCGTGGACGCGATTCCAGTCACGACAGTAGGCAAGATCTTTAAGCCAGGTTTGCGTTGCGAGGCTGCTCTTGGCGTGGTGAAAGAACTAATGCATGACCAATTCAATCTGGGTGATGCAGAAATTGAAGCCGTTGCTGGCGGGCCGCGCGGTATGAAGATAACAGTGCTGCTTTCGACCGCCGCACAATCGTCGATACCAGAGGTAGAGTCGGCGCTTGCCGCGTACCTGTTTGAAGTTGAGGTCGGCCTGAAATAGGTGATGAAACCGTTTAAGTCGAAAAATCTCTGAACTTGGCAGTGTTTACAGTGTCCGCTTTGGGCTCGAGGCTGCCGTTCCTCGTCCAGGCCCGCCCTTACCGCCTCAACACCAGACAGGTCGTTGACCCCGTCGCGTAGACCCGACCATCCTCCACCCCGACGATCTTACCCGATGCCACGCCGGTTGAGCGTCCGAAGTGGTCTATTTCACCGATGGCCTCGATCTCGGTACCAACCGGAATGGCGCGGGTGATGTTCACCTTGTATTCCAGCGTCGTATAGGCGGCACCGCGCTCGACCATGGTCATCGCTGCGCAGGACATGGCGCTGTCGAGCAGCGTGCCGTACCAGCCGCCATGAACAGTTCCCATCGGGTTGCAGCACTGGAATGTCGGTGTGCCGCGGAAGCTGACCCGGCCCTTTTCTACTGCATGTAGTTGATAGTTCAGGGTCTTCCCGATTGGTGGCGCCGGGTGGCGGCCGTCGAGAATGCCTTGCATGAAGTCGATCCCGGACATGGCAAGCGCTTGTTCGAGGCTCAGAAAATCGGCAAAGGAGTTGGCATATTGAATATTGGTCAAAACGGCGTCCTGTACGAAGTGTCAGATCGTCAGTTATGAGCAGGATGGAAAGATTGGCAAGGGGGAAATGAGATTTTTGCAACCGCCCCGGAAAACTCCGGGGCCTCTTGGCTGCAAGAGGTCCCGGTGGGGAAACCGGGACGGCTCGGGTTGGTGTTGGACTAAGACGCCGCGCGCAACTGCAACATGCGCTGCGGTCGCCCAAGCGCATGACAGACATCCTGCACAAGGGTCGGGTCGTTCAGGGTGTAGAAATGCAGATCCTCGACTCCTTCGATCAGCAGCTCGTCACACAGCTCAGTGCAGACTGCCAATGACAGCAGGCGCTCGGCATCGCGGTCGCGTGCATTGGCAAAAGCGTGGTCCATCCAGTCGGGTGTCTGCGTGCCGCAGCGGGCCGAGAACAGCCGGGTTTTCGCCCAGTTTTCGATCGGCAGGATGCCGGGGATGATCGTTTGAGTGATGCCTGCCTTGACGCATTTGTCGCGGAACCGCAAGAAATCGTCTTTTTCAAAGAAGAACTGGGTGATGGCGCTGTGCGCGCCGGCATCGAATTTGGCTTTCAGCATATTGACGTCGGCATCGGCTGACTTTGCCTCAGGGTGGATATGCGGATAGGCGGCGACGCGGATTTTGAAGGTGTTCAGATCGACCAGGGCCGCGATCAGTTCCAACGATCCGCTGAACCCGTCCGGGTGAGGTTGAAATGCGCCGGTGCCCTGTTCGGGGTCGCCACGCAGGGCGACTATCTGGGTGGCTCCGAGGTCAGCATATTCCTGCGCCACGGCCAGTGTCTCGGCTTTTGAGGCACCGATGCAGGTCAGATGCCCGGCGACTTCGCAGCCGTAGTTCTGCGCGACGATGCCAACGGCAGATCGGGTGATTTCGCGGGTGGTGCCACCAGCGCCATAGGTCATCGAGATGAAATCCGGGTCAAAACCGGACAGTGTTTCGATGGCATTCCACAGCTTGAAGCTGGCTTCCAGCGACTTGGGCGGGAAGAACTCGAAGGACAGGCCGAATTTGCGGGCGTTGGAGCGGGGCATGACAGTACCTTTTGCTGGCGTTTCAGAATGTATTCCATGAGGTCTGCACTTGAATCAAATTCATATTTCTCATAATTAATATCCAAACTACTCATAATTATTGCGGTGCCGCTCCATGTACCTTGAATTCCGACATCTTCGCAGCATCCGCGCTATCCACGAGCAAGGCGGGTTGGCGCGGGCTGCGGGCGTATTGAACGTCACGCAATCGGCACTGTCGCATCAGATAAAAGCATTGGAAGCGCAGGTCGGCATGGAACTGTTTCTGCGCCGCTCGAAGCCACTGAAACTGTCCAAGGCAGGGCATAAGCTACTGGCATTGGCGGAAAAAGTACTGCCGCAGGTGGATACACTGGAACAGGATTTTGTTGATTTGATATCAGGCAAATCCGGGCGCTTGCACATCGCAATTGAATGCCACGCCTGTTTTGAATGGCTGTTCCCGGTGCTGGAGGAATTTCGCAAAAGCTGGGGACAGGTGGATGTGGACATCCGCCCCGGTCTGGCCTTTGACGCCCTGCCCGCATTGCAGCGCGAAGAAGTTGATCTGGTGATTTCCAGTGATCCGGAGGATTTGGACGGGATCGAATTTATCCCGCTGTTTGACTACGAGCCGACGTTTGTTTGCGCCACCAGCCACCCTTTGGCGCAAAAGAAATACATCGAGGCCGAGGATTTGCGCAACGAAATGTTGATCACCTATCCGGTGGATAAATCCCGGCTGGATGTTTTTACCGAATTGCTGACCCCCGCCCGCGTGGAACCAAAAGGCATCCGGCAAGTGGAACTGACGGCGGTGATCATGCTGCTGGTCGCCTCGGGGCGCGGAGTCGCCGTTCTGCCGGACTGGGTGATCGCCGAGGAAAAATACGGCCATGATTTTGTGGTCCTGCCGCTGACAAAAAGCGGTGTGATACGGCGGCTCTATGCGGCAGTGCGCCAGAGCGAAATCGACGCAGAGTATATCCGGGATTTTGTTTTTATCACGCGGGATCGGCAGGATGAGGAGTGAAGTCTGGTAATCGGGACTTTCCTGCCATTGCACCGGGATTAAAAGTGCGGTGAAGCGGGCACGGATGTTTCGGTGTCCGCTTCACGAAGTGCCGTCGCCGGCGATCAGGAAAGGTGGAACGCCGGCAGGCCGACCCCACCCCTCGAAGGTGAAGCCGGCACTTTGGTGTGCGCGCTTATTCCGGTTGCCAGGGGAATGGTCCCATCCACATGTCGAGCATTACCCGCCATGTATTCATTTCCAGCCACTGATCGTAGCCCCCCCAATCCTCATATTTGGGCAGTTTGACTGTCGACGCGATTGCGAATGGGTTGGTGCCCTTTTGAAACTCGGCCACGATGGCGCCCTGCAGGTCAGTGATGAATTCTCGACTCTCAGCAATATCCTGCTTGCTGCCAATCGGGCTGCCGCTGTTGGAATGCGAAAATACCACTTTTTCGAAATCCAGAGCTTCGATCTCGCTGAGAGTCCGCAGCCACTCTTTGATGTTGAAGTCAGGCACGATGGTAAACAGGATCCGCTTGGGCGTGACCAGATCGGCAACGTAAATGACCTCTTCTTCCGGTAACCGAAAAACCGTCATCCCCAGGCCATGATTCATGCCCATATAGTGCAATTCCAGCGTAGTGCCTCCAAGGGTGATGTCCATCCTGTCGCCGCTCCAGCTCTCGTCCGGCAGCACCATGTCTTGGCCCGGATTTGCGGCCATCCATTCGTCAGCCTTTTCGTGGGCGACAATCGTTGCGCCCGCCTCGCGGAAAACGGCGCCACCGCTGGCGTGGTCCCAATGGTTGTGGCTGTGGATCAGATAGCGGACCGGCTGATCGGTGACGCTTTTGATCGCCTCAAGAAAACCGGCTGCGTGTTGGGAATTTACCGATTCGATGGCGATCACGCCGTCATCAGTTACCACGAACATCGAATTGTAGCCGTCGCTTGGATCGAAGGCGTAAACGCCATCGGCGACTTCGACCACGGGTTCCGATGCTGAATGGCTTTCGGCATATCCTGTGGTTGCCGATATCGCCATTCCAATGCCGACGACCAAGGCCAGCACATAATCGCGAGAAGATGAGTTCATTTTCTTTTCCTTTACTGTGGGTGAAGTTCACTTGAATTATTTAGCGGATGATACAATAATCGGGCGAAAGATGACCTTGTCAAGGATTATGTAGTGATCGATATTAAAAAGCCGAGCGCGCCCCGCCGTGGACGTCCGCGTTCATTCGATCGGGATGAAGCGCTCGACAAAGCCGTTTTGGTATTCTGGGAAAAGGGTTACGAAGGGGCCTCGATCGAGGATCTCAGGCAGGCGATGGGCATCAACCCACCGAGCCTATACGCCGCGTTTGGCAGTAAGCGAAATCTGTTCATTGCGGCGATCGACCATTACGCCAAGACCTATGGCAGTCGCCCGTACGCTGCTTTTTGCCTTGAACCGGATGTCAGAAAGGCCGTGGCGAAATTGTTCGAATCAAGCATCCTCTGCACCACTGAAAAAGGCAAACCGCGCGGCTGTATGATCGCCAATGTTGCCACAGTTGAGGCACCGAGGGATACTGAGATTCAAAACAAGCTGGGCGGTATGTTCGCGCAGACTGACCAAGCCATCGCCGATCGCATCCAAGACGCTCAGGAGAATGGTCTGACCTCTCGAATCCACGACCCGAAGACATTGGCGAATATGGTTGTCTCGGTGACCCACAGCATCGCCACTCGTGCTCGCAGTGGTGCCAGCCCAGCAGAGCTTGCCAAACTGGCTGATAGTTTCATTGAGGTTTTTTTCCCGCAACCGTCATAGGGCTCGGCACGGCGAATGTTCGAGCAGCATTTGGTAAATTTACATGTCCGCTTCGGGCTCAATCCAGCCATTCACGACCACTCATAGCCCCCCAACACCGGTTTCACCCTTGGCAAGACCGTACCACATCACTAAAGAGCGCTGATCCGAACACCCGCAAGGACGCCTCCCATGTCGCAAATGTCTGCCAACATCAACATCATGATCAAAGCCGCCCGCAAGGCGGGTCGGTCGTTGATGCGCGATTTCGGCGAGGTGGAGCATTTGCAGGTTTCGGTCAAAGGACCTGGCGATTTTGTTTCCAAGGCTGATCTGAAAGCGGAGGAAATCCTCAAGTCCGAGTTGATGGAGGCCCGCCCGAATTACGGCTGGCTGGCTGAGGAAGGTCAAGAGGAAGCCGGCGCCGATCCGACCCGCCGCTGGATTGTTGATCCGCTGGACGGCACCACCAATTTCCTGCACGGCCTGCCGCATTGGGCGATTTCGATTGCATTGGAGCATAAGGGCGAGATCGTTGCCGCAGTTGTTTTCAATCCGATTGGAGACGAAGTGTTCGTCGCTGAAAAAGGTGCCGGGGCCTGGCTGAACGACAGCCGCCTGCGGGTGTCCGGGCGCAAGGACATGATCCAGATGCTGTTTGCCACCGGCTTGCCGTTCGGCGGCCGTGAAGATTTACCCGAAACGCTGCAAGACCTCGCACGCATCCTGCCCGCCTGTGCTGGTGTGCGCCGGTTTGGTGCGGCGGCACTGGATCTGGCTTATGTGGCAGCGGGCCGGTACGACGGATTCTGGGAGCGCAACCTGAAGTCCTGGGACATGGCGGCAGGATTGTTGCTGGTCAAAGAAGCCGGTGGATTGACCCGGTCGATCTATCAAGACGGCAGTCCGCTGGAAGATGGCAGCGTAATCGCCACCAACGGCGAGGTTTTTGACAGGTTCACGAAACTGGTACGCGGCACCTAGAGCTAAAGGGCAATTTTAGCGTCACCGGCCGTCATCTCACCTTTGGCCCGGTCAAACCGCAAGTAAGCAAGACCTCTGCCGTTTGCCTGCGAAAACAAGGTGCCAACTGATTTGCCACCCGCTTCAATCGCGGTGCCAACGGGTGCAGCGCCTTCAACCTGAACTGTCGTCAGCCCCTTGCGCAATTCGGTTTTGTGTTTCATCCGGGCGGTGACTTCTTGTCCGACATAACAGCCCTTTTTGAAATCAACGCCCTGCAATTGTTCAAATCCATTTTCAAGAATGTAGCTGCTGTCCGGGATTAATTCGATACCGGTTTCAGGGATGCATTGTTGGACACGGATGGCGGTCCAGTCTGTCTGCGGTTCGCCGCCCTGTTCGGTGTCAAAGCTCCGCCAGCCAAACGCCGGATGCCGCGGGTCGGCAAAGCCTTTTTCCGGCGCGTCTCCAAGCCCGCGATTGACCACCAAACCGCTGTCCGCGATATCGACATCCGCACGCAGCCGGTACATGGTCAGCCGCTGCGCCAGCGCCGTGGCGCGATCAGATTTCACATCAAGCAGAAAGATATCGCCTTCTGCCGCAAGAAAGAAATCAAACAGGTATTTCCCCTGCGGCGTCAGCAACGCGGCATAGACCAGCCCGTCGGACAGGTATTTCAGGTCGTTTGTCACCATATCTTGCAGGAACCGTGGCGCATCGGTGCCAGATATCCGCAAAACAGTCCGGTCTTTGGCCCATTCACCTGTCATGTCTTGTCCTATCGCCGCAATAATTGGTCGCGGTGCACCGCGCCTTGGTTTATGTAGCGCAGAGTGAACTCACAGGCCATATCCGAATGCCCGCTCCGCTGACCGTGATCATACCGACGCTGAATTCTGCCGCTACATTGGGGCCAACGCTGGCGTCTTTGTTTGAGGCGGTGGAGGCTGGTTTGATAAACCAACTGATCCTTGCGGATGGCGGATCGGACGATGGAACAGACGTATTGGCGGATGATTTGGGCGCGACGTGGGTGACGTCCAGCGCGGGCCGGGGAATACAGTTGGCTTCAGGTGCCGACGCCGCCGAAACGGACTGGTTGCTGTTTTTACACAGCGACACAGTGTTGTCGGACGGTTGGGCGGAAGTTGTGCACAACCATATCGCCGCTTCGAAAAAGGCCGGGTATTTCCGGCTGGCTTTTGATACCGGAGGGTTTGCACCACGGTTAGTGGCCAATTGGGCCAACCTGCGCTCACGGCTGCTGGGACTGCCATATGGTGATCAGGGGTTGCTGATCACTTGCCGGCTTTACCGGTCGGTGGGTGGTTATCCGGCGATCCCCTTGATGGAGGATGTTGCTTTGGCCCGGTCCCTGCGTCGGCAGCTTTGTGAACTGCCTGCCACAGCCACAACCGGGGCAGCGCGTTATGTCAGAGATGGTTGGTTCAGGCGCGGTCGACGGAATTTGGTTACTCTGTTGCTGTATTTTCTGGGTCGTTCGCCGGAAAACCTGGCGCGGCGCTATCACAACCTGCGTTAATGCAGCCTTGGTCTTGTTGCCCAGTGCAAGGCGCAAGCAGAAAGACTCGGGAGCAGCGGAAGCTGGAATAGATCAAAAGCCGCCGTTTTCTGAAATACCCGTAAATGACCGTTTTGCGGACGAAGCTGCCGTTGGCTCAATGGGTAGTTCGCCGTAAAGTTTTGACCAGATGGTATGTGCAAATACCAATGAGTCAGGGTTGTCCACTCAGTAAATGGCTTGCACATAAGCATATATTTGTGTCTCTTTCTTAGGCATTATGTTGCTGGCAACTGTGGGACCGCATACAGCGTGGGGTTCCATGAACACTATTGTTCAATAGAAACTTTAGTAGCCAGACCAATGTCATTCATCCAGGGGACTTGACCATATGAATTCCAACGCGGCAGAGAAGCGTAATGTGTTGTTGCTCTCCGGCACACAAGCGCTGTTTCAAACCGCTTCGGTCATGACGATAATCCTTTCTGGCTTGGTTGGTTTGAAGCTTGCGTCGGATAAGAGTTTGGCTACCCTTCCGATCGCGCTGATGATGGTCGCTGCCGCTGCCGCTATGATACCGGCCTCAATGCTGATGCAGCAGTTTGGCCGTAAGGCCGGGTTCTTACTGGGGACAATCATCGGCTGCCTGGCTGGGTTGATTGCAGCAGCCGCGATCTGGCTTGAAAGTTTCTGGTTGTTTACGTTCGCCAACATGTTGTTTGGCGGCTACCAAGCTTTCGCGCAATACTACCGTTTCGCAGCCGCCGAAGCGGCCAGCAATGAGTTCAGAAGCCGTGCTATTTCATGGGTGATCGCGGGTGGTGTGGTGGCAGCATTCGCTGCACCAAACATCTCCAAACTAACACAAGGAATTGGCCCCGTTCCGTTTATGGCGTCCTATCTCGCCTTATTCGTTCTGACTTTGGTAGCCATGCTTTTGGTGACATGGCTTTCGTTGCCTCCTGCCGCGGTTGCTGCGACTGACGGCCCGGAACGACCCTTGTTTAGGATCATGAGACAACCCGTGTTCCTGGCTGCGTTGATTGGCTCGTCTGTAGGCTACGCAGTGATGATTCTGGTGATGACGGCGACGCCGTTGGCGATGCAGATGCACGGTCATACCCTTGGAGCTTCCGCCACGGTAATTCAGTGGCACGTATTAGGGATGTTCCTGCCGTCCTTTTTCACGGGCAACCTTATCCACCGCTTCGGAGTCCTGCCAATTATGGTGGTTGGGATCGTCTTGTTAGGCGGGCATGTTGCAATTGCGTTAACCGGAATTGAGTTTCTGTACTTCCTTTCTGGCTTGACCCTGGTGGGCGTTGGTTGGAACTTCCTGTTCATTGGCGGAACAACGCTGTTAACGGAAGCCTATCATCCAAGTGAGAGGGCTAAGACACAAGCAGCACATGACTTCCTAATGTTCGGCGCTGTAAGCTTTGCCTCGTTCGCGTCGGGCGGGCTGCTCAACCTTTGGGGCTGGTACTCAGTCAATTTGACCGTGTTGCCATTTCTGGCAATGGCTCTGATTGCAGTCTTTAGCCTTAGCGTATTGCGTCGAAGTAAACGTCTTACTGACGCTGCAGATTGATCTGCGACTAGTCTTGTCAATTAGGAAATTGGAAACGCTGACAACTTGTAAAACAGTATCGGTGAAACCGCCCGTCCATTGGCCTTTATTTCCAGCTCTGCTTGGCCTGATCGCACGAGAATAATGACCATGATTTGGGAGGTCGCACTCCGAAATAAGTCTGCAATGAACTCAAAACAGCCGTTCGCTGGAATTAAGCGCCCGTCTCCTTTACGCAAGTTCAGCTTGAGCACTGCTGAACTATTTCGCTTTCACGTCCAGCGCTAAAACCCGACAAACCGCCCGAACCGTTCCATCAGGCCACGCGAGCGTTTCGGGCCTGAAAAGCTCCGTGCCCGTTTTTCGCCATCGCCGGACGGGCTGAGGTCGAATTGCAGGTTGAACAGTTCGGAATAAATCCCGTCATGCTCCAGCAATTCGTCATGGGTGCCCTGATCCACGATACGGCCTTTATCCATGACCACGATCTGATCCGCGTCCAGAATGGTGGCCAGCCGGTGTGCGATCACCAGCGTGGTGCGGTCTTTGGACAGATCGTCCAGCGCTTCGCGGATCACCGATTCCGATTGCGCGTCGAGCGCTGAGGTCGGCTCGTCCAGCAACAGAATTGGTGCGTCGCGCAGGATCGCGCGGGCGATTGACAGGCGCTGCCGTTCTCCACCGGAAAAACTGTTTTTAGCCGGATCGATCACAGTGTCGTAGCCTTTGGGCAGCGCCTCGATAAACTCATGCGCGGCGGCGGCTTTTGCAGCGGCGATACAGGCCTCTTTGTCGGCTGATTTTCGGCCGAAACCGATGTTTTCCAGCACCGTGCCGGAGAGCAGCACTGAATCCTGGCTGACCACGGAAATTTGTTGGCGCAGCGCGGACAATGTCAATTCGCGCACTTCGCGCCCATCGATTAGGATCTTACCGCTGGTGGAATCAAACAATCTGGGCAGCAGGTTGAACACGGTGGATTTGCCGGCACCTGAGCGGCCGACAAATGCAAAGGTTTTGCCTGACTCAACATACAGATTGATGTCATGCAGCGCCTCATAGCCATCAGGGTAGATAAAATTGACACCTTTGAATGTGATCTGGCCCTTGGCCTTTTCTCCTTCTTCATAGGTAAATAGCCCGTCTTCGATTTTGTTTTTGGCATCATAAAGCGCATACACCCGTTCCAGCGCCGCCATGCCCTGCAAGCCAATCGCATAGGCGCCGCCGAGTTTGCGAGCCGGGTTGGTGGCAACGCCCAGTGCTGTGATCAGGCCGATAAACCCAGCCAGATCAATCGCGCCGGACTGAATACGCCAGGCCACTAGAAACAGCAGGATGCCGACGGCTAGGCCAGCCAGAACCTCGATCATCGGGGTGACCAGGGCCTGCCATTTCACCAGGGAAATGCGCAAGCCGAGCAATCGTTCAAACACCACGTCAGACGACCGTTTCAACCATTCTTCCAATTGATAGGTTCGCACCATACGGATGCCTGCCAGGCCCTCGTTCACAGCTTCGGTCATATGGGCGATTTCGCCCTGTGTCTGGCCGGAAATCTTGCGGATTTTAGCACCGGCAACACCGATGGGGCCAAAGGCAAGGGCAAAGACCACAACCAGTCCGATGGCCATGGCCCAGTCGATCGACAGCATCACCAGAATGGTCGCCGCCAACGTCAGAATATCACGCACCGAGCCAAAAACCTGTGCTGACGCCAGCCGGATCAGCTCGATATCCGCCGAAAACCGCGCCGCCAGCGCCGCCGGAGCTTCGGCCAGCAGATGCGCCAGATCCATATAGACAAGGCGGTCAAACATATGCTTTTGCATGTCCGCCTGCACGGAAGACAAAACTTGGTTCTGAATCACCTGTTGCAGATAGTGGCTGACACCTTTGGTGGATGTCAGCGCAACGATGCCAAGCGGTCCCCACCAGATCACATCAAAGCGTTTGCCCTCTAACGCCGAGATCACAATTTCCATAAATTTGGCATAACCGGCGGTTGACGCCGCAACCAAAGTCATCAGCAGCAGCGCGATCAACAACACCCGCCAATGGGGGGTCAGCCATTCGCGCCACAATCGCCCGTAAGCGGCCCGTGCGCTCAACCGTTTTGCCTGTGGTTCGCTCATGAAATCCCGATTGCTGTCCCCGGCCAAGCCGAACCGCCTGTTTACCATGCTTGTCTGCGATGTCCAACGGCGCGACAACTCCAAATTCTTTTGACGTTTGCCAGTTTGACGATTACCTCTGGCCTGTCATCATCAATATTGGTTTTATCCATGGCACTTCAATACGGTCGTACCCAGCTTTCCATTCCCGGCCCCTCGGTTATCCCTGACCGGGTGCTGGCGGCTATGCATCGCCCTTCACCCAATATCTATGAAGGTGAGCTGATTGATCTGACTTTGTCGCTGTATCCCGATCTGAAAACCGTCGCGCGGACCGACAGCGAAGTTGCAATCTATATCGCCAATGGGCATGGCGCCTGGGAAGCCGCCATATGCAACACGCTCAGTCGGGGCGACAAAGTGCTGGCGCTGTCAACCGGCCGGTTTGCTGAAGGCTGGGCAGAATTGGCTGGCGTGCTGGGCCTAGAGACTGAAATACTTGATTTTGGCAATGCAGGCGCCGCCGACCCAGCGCTTGTCGCTGATCACCTGAATCAAGATAAGTCACGTGTAATCAAAGCTGTACTGATCGCGCAGACCGATACAGCCTCATCCATTCAAAACGATATCGCCGCCCTGCGGCGTGCCATAGACACAACCGGACATCCGGCGCTCTATATGGTGGATTGTATCGCTTCGCTGGGCTGTGAGCCGCATGAAATGGATGCCTGGGGTGTCGATGTGATGGTTGCGGGCTGCCAAAAGGGACTGATGACACCTGCGGGCCTGTCTTTTGTCTATTTCAACGAAAAAGCAGCCGCTGCACGGGGTTCTGCCGATTTAGTGACCAGCTATTGGGATTGGCGGCTCCGAACCGACCCTGAGATGTTTTATCAGCGGTTTTGCGGCACCGCACCGACGCATCACCTGTTTGGACTGCGCGAGGCGCTGAACATGCTGGTGCATGAAGAAGGAGTCGTTGCAGCCTGGGCTCGCCATGAACGGCTTGCCTGCGCGATCTGGTCGGCGATTGACGTCTGGAGTACGAAAGGCGCAATTCGCATGAACATCGCGGATCCGGCAAAACGTTCGCGCGCGGTAACAACTGTTCACTGCGGCTCGGGCAACGCGACACGACTGAGGCAGTGGTGCGAACATAAAGCCGGTTTGACGCTTGGAGTCGGCCTTGGAGCAGAACCCGGTTGGGCCGAATGGGATGACCTGTTTCGGATTGGCCACATGGGGCATCTGAACATTCCGATGGTGATGGCAACACTCGGGACTATTGACGCCGGGCTGAAAACTTTGGGAATTCCGCATGGACAAGGGGCTTTGCAGGCAGCCGCACAGGTGATCTCAGAGCATGATTTCGGAGACTAAATTACCGCCCGGCCGCTGCCTTTAACGCGTTGGGAAATTCGCGTTCAAACAAATCGAGATCCGCAGGCGTGCCAACTGACAGTCGGATACAGCGGTTTTGCGGCGCAACAAAAGGCATCCGCACGAAAATATCGTGCGCAATCAGATACCGAAGAACATCTTTGGCGAAATTGTCGTCTCTTCCGCAGTCGATGGCGACAAAATTTGTTGCAGAGGGCACAACAGACAGGCCCTGATCCGTGGCGATCTGCGCGATGCGGTCACGGCTGGACGTGACGGCGGCGATGGTCTGGTGCAAGTAAGTTTGGTCCTGCAAGGCGGCCAGCGCCCCGGCCACGCTGATCCGGCACATGCCGAAATGATTGCGGATTTTGTTGAAAGACGTAATCAGGTCCGAGGTACCTATGGCATAGCCGACACGGGCCCCTGCCATGCCATAGGCCTTTGAAAAGGTGCGCATACGGATGACGTTCGGGTTAGAAGTGTCGATCACAGCGGCATGACCGTCCGGGGCAAAATCCAGATACGCCTCGTCCAGAACCAGCAGGCAGTCGGTGGGCACCGCGTCGATCAACCGCTGCACGGTGTGAGCGTCATGCACCGTGCCCATCGGATTGTCCGGGTTGGCGAGGTAGACCAGCGCGGCACCGACCTCTGCAGCCTTGGCGATCAGGGCGGCGGGATCTTCGTGGTCACCCTGGTAAGGAACCGTCACCAGCTCACCGCCATATCCGGCAACGTGGAAGTTGAAGGTTGGATAGGCGCCCAGCGATGTGACCACTTTGACTCCCGGTTCCACGATCATGCGCACCAGATAGCCCAGCAAACCGTCGATGCCTTCTCCGACCACGATGTTCTCGGCGTTGATCATCAGATGTGTCGCTAGTGCCTGCTTTAGATCGTGGTTTTCCGGATCGCCGTACATCCAGCTGTCGGCTGCCGATTTTGCCATGGCTTCGATGGCCAATGGTGAAGGTCCGAAGACGTTTTCATTGGCCCCAAGACGGGCAGCAAAGGCACGACCCCGTTCCCGCTCCTGAGTTTCCGGGCCGACGAAGGGGACTGTGGCGGGCAGGCTGGCTACAAGATCGGTGTATTTCGGCACGGGTGGGCTCCTGAGCAGTGTGCGATCAGGAAAGCCGATTTGTGCAAATGTCTCAAGCCATTGCCTGCCGAATTTGTGGTTTCGACTTGAATGAATGACGCCGTTGCTTACCTGTTAGCGGCACAGATCGCGGATATTGCCATGCCCCAACCCGTCAATTCAAAACCGACTGCCATCACGCGCCGGACATTACTGGCCACCGGTGCCGCAGTTGCCGGGACCCGGTTTCTGCCAAGGATTACCGCCGCAAAGGGACGGTGGATTGTGACCGTGGCCTTTGACAAGGCGGCCGGGGCGATGCGGATCGTTGAACGGTTGGTTCATTAGGTGGATGCTGCGATGCAGCGTCGTAAAATTGCCACATATGCTGCATCGCAGCAAATGTGGGGTTGATTTTATCCACAGAGTTATCCACAAGGCCGCTGAAACAAGCCAATCTGAGGGCCGTGCCATGACGCCGATCAAATTTGCCGACTATCAGAAGACCCGGATAACCGCTGTCAAAGCTCCGCAGATGGTTGATTTGAGGGCGCTTAATCTGGTGCGCTCAGCCCCGGTTGAAAACGGACGCCCGGTTCTGACACTGCGCTTTGACACGGAAACCGGCACGCTGAAACCTGCCGCTTAAAGATTTCGGCCGCAAACCTGCTCGCAGCCATAGCCCTCGGAGTGAAAGCTCCGGGGGTTTTCTTTTTCTACCCCAGTGCCGCAACGCGCTCGAACGCCGCCTGCAACGTCGCCATTTCCTCTTCAGCCTTTTTCAACCGCTCGCGGTTTTCCGCAACCACCGCTTCCGGCGCGTTTGAGGTGAATTTTTCGTTCTTGAGCTTGCCACTGATGCCTTTGATTTCTTTTTGCAGCTTTTCGATGCCTTTTGTCAGACGGGCGGTTTCCGCAGCAACGTCAATAACATCGGCTAGTAACAAGCAAAAGGACCCGCCCGCTACGGGCAACGTGACAGACCCGTTCGGGGCCCCATCGGCATGGGTCAGCTCCTCGATCCGCGCCAGCCGCAGGATCATCGACAGGTTGCGGTCGAGAGCGCCCTGCCCGGCATCATCCAGCTCAAGTTGGATCATCGGGATTTTGGCGCCGGCGTTGACCCGCATTTCGGCGCGGACCGAACGAACCTGTTCGATCAGGCCGATCACCCAGTTCATTTCACGGTCGGCTTCGGCGCCGATCAGCTCGGCGCCGTAGGTCGGCCAGTCGGTGTGGATCAGCATTTTCTGTCGCTTGGCGATGTCGCCCCAGAGTTGTTCGGTGATATAGGGCATGATCGGGTGCAGCAGGATCAGGCACTGGTCGATGGCCCAGGCCAGCGTGGCGCTGGTTTCGGCTTTGGCGGCGGCATCTTCGCCCTGAAACAGCGGCTTGCTGAGCTCGACGTACCAGTCGCAGACCTTGCCCCAGACATGGGCGTAAAGCGCCTGGGCGGCGTCGTTGAAGCGGTATTGAGTCAGCGCCTCATCCACGGCCTCGCGCACACGCGCCGTTTCGCCGACGATCCATTTGTTCAGGGTCTGCTCGACCTTGGCCGGGTCGAAACCGGCAACCGGAACTGCCTCGTTGAATTCGGCGAAACGGACCGCATTCCACAGCTTGGTGCCGAAATTGCGGTAGCCCTGAATCCGGCTCATGTCGAGCTTCAGCACTCCACCCAGCGAAGCCATCGCGGCATTGGCAAAGCGCAGCGCGTCGGCGCCGTATTCATCAATGATTTCAAGCGGGTCGAGCACGTTGCCGGTGGATTTCGACATCTTCTTGCCCTTGGCGTCGCGTACCAACCCGTGCAGATAGACGGTGTCGAACGGGATCTGATCGACGACTGCGAGCTGCATCATCATCATCCGGGCAACCCAGAAGAAAAGAATGTCCTGGCCGGTGACGAGGGTTGAGGTCGGGAAGTATTTTTGCAGGGCGTCGGTATCCTCGGGCCAGCCGAGTGTGCCTATTGGCCAGAGGCCGGAGGAGAACCAGGTGTCGAGGACGTCTGGGTCGCGATTAATATCAATTTTCTGTGGAACCCAATCACCATCATAAACAGCGTGCGTCGATAACTCTGCTGGATTTCCTCCCCTGTCTCTTTGTGCGTCGCTGATTAGATCAGAGTCCGGGCTTTCGGCAGAAACTCTCACATGATCGCCGAATTCTTGGCGGTAATACGCTTCGGCAAATTGGATCGCAGTAGATTCGGAAGGTGCACAAAATGCTCGCGTCTTGTGAGATAGACCACCTTGCTTGGATCGGTCGATATCCGGCCCATACCAAACCGGCACCTGATGCCCCCACCAGAGCTGGCGCGAAATACACCAGGGTTCGATATTTTCCAGCCAGTGGAAATAGACCTTCTCGCCGCTTTCGGGGATGATTTTGACCGTCCCGTCGCGCACTGCATCCAGCGCCGGGCCAACGATTTTGTCGGTGTCGACAAACCACTGGTCGGTCAGCATGGGTTCGATGACAACCTTGGAGCGGTCGCCGAAGGGCTGCGTGATCGGTTTGTTTTCGATGTGGGGAACCTGGGCCTCGGTTTCATTGCCCTCATCGTCTTTGACAGTGGTTGAGGTCATCACCGCCAACTCTTCAGCCGTGATATCCGCCACAACCCGTTTGCGCGCCTCGAACCGGTCCAGCCCGCGATACTCATCCGGCACCAGGTTCATCGCCGCGATCATGTTTTCGTCGAACGTCTGCTCGCCGCGTGCAATCGCCTGCGCAATAGAGGCCTCTTCGGCATAAGGCTTGCCGTCGGACCGCATATTCGCCCGCGTGTCCATCAGGTTGTACTTTGGGATGCCGCCCCGTTTGGCGACCTGATAGTCGTTGAAATCATGCGCGCCGGTGATTTTCACCGCACCCGAGCCAAAATTCTTGTCCGGGTACTCATCCGTGATGATCGGGATCAGACGGCGGTGTTCTTTCGGTCCCACCGGAATTTCACAGAGCTTGCCGATGATCGGCGCGTATCTGTCGTCGGTCGGATGCACCGCAACCGCGCCGTCGCCGAGCATGGTTTCGGGACGCGTCGTGGCGATGGAAATGTAATCGCGTGTCTCGCGCAGGGTGACGTTGCCGTCCTCGTCTTTCTCGACGTACTCATAGGCTTCGCTCCCTGCCAGCGGGTATTTGAAGTGCCACATATGCCCCGAGACCTCGATATTCTCGACCTCAAGATCGGAAATCGCGGTTTCAAAATGCGGGTCCCAGTTGACCAGCCGTTTGCCCCGGTAAATCAAGCCCTTGTCGTACATATCAACAAAGACCTTGATCACCGCGTCATGGAAGTTCGCACTGTTTTCGTGTCCCACACGCGTGTCACCATGCGCCCCGGCCATGGTAAAGGCGGTGCGGTCCCAGTCACACGACGCGCCAAGGCGTTTCAGCTGTTCGACGATGGTGCCGCCGGACTGTTCTTTCCATTCCCAGACCTTGGCCAGAAACGCCTCGCGGCCCAGTTCGGTGCGGCTCGGTTGCTGGGTTTCGGCCAACGCACGCTCCACCACCATCTGCGTCGCGATCCCGGCGTGATCCATGCCAGGCTGCCATAGCGTGTCATAGCCCTGCATGCGTTTCCAGCGGATCAAGATATCCTGCAGCGTGTTGTTGAACGCATGGCCCATGTGCAAAACGCCGGTGACATTTGGCGGCGGGATCATGATGCAGAAAGTTTCTTCCCGACTGGCGTTTGCCCCGGCTTTGAACGCGCGTGACTCTACCCATTTCCGATAGATTTCGACTTCGGACTTGGCTGCATCAAAGTTCTTTTCCATCGGCATTATCATCGTCCTGCGCACATCTTGCTGCGGGTGTATTACACGCAGCCTTAGAGAAGGAAAACCCCTTCAAAAATCGGCATTATAGTTCCAAAAATACTCTCGCCGAAGGCATTGAATCTCTTTTCAAATACCACGGTCGATTTTGACAGTCAGGTGGATCATGCTTTCGGAACTGCGCACCCCGGTAAAGCCGCCGATTTCATCAAGAATTTCATCCAGCCGGGCCGTGCTTTTAGTTGACAGTTGCAGGATCAGATCAAACCGGCCGGACGCGGTGACGGCGTGCTCCAGCTGTGGCATCGCCCTCAGCCGTTGTACCACAGCGGGCGCCGCGCGGGGATCAAGCTGCAGCAGAACCGTCGCCCGGATGCGCTGTTCCAGCTCCTCCGTTCCCAGCCGAACCGTATAGCCGGCAATCACACCGCTGCGCTCCAGCCGCTCCAGCCGGGCCTGCACCGTGGTGCGGGCGAGGCCGAGTTTTTTGCCCAATGTGGTGACAGAAGCGCGGGCGTCTTCGGCCAATACGCTCAGCAGGTTTTGATCGGTTTCATCCATCAGAATCACACTATTTTCGTCATTTTGCCGAAACTATCGCACATTTTTACCAGATTGCCGAGTGAAAGTGACTCATAGACTCGGCATAATACGTCGAACGACCTGAAAAAGGCGCACAGGCAGATGATACCAGAATCGAAAATATGGAATTCTCCACGCGACTCTGTGGCGGCAAGACAATTGAGCAAACAGATGAAATCAGACACCTCAGTTTGGAATTCTCCGCGTGAGTTTCTGGCCGCCAAAAACCCGGACAAACCCGTGGCGTTCTTTTGCCCAAGAACGTTGCACCAAACCGCTGAGCGGTTTCTTGACGGGTTCCCAGGCCTTGTGACCTATGCAGTCAAGGCGAACCCGGACGCGGCCGTCATAACCAACCTGCACGCTGCCGGTTTGCGGGCGTTTGATGTTGCCTCGCCGGTTGAAATTGATTTGGTGCGCACTTTGGCGCCCACTGCAATGATGCATTACAACAACCCGGTGCGGTCCCGCGAAGAAATCGCCCATGCCGTGGATGTCGGTATTCAGTCTTACTCTGTCGACAGTTTCGCCGAGTTTGAAAAACTGCAGGAAATGGTCCCGGTCAATAATACCGAAATCGCTGTACGCTTGAAATTGCCTGTCAAAGGCGCGGCCTATGATTTTGGTGAAAAATTCGGGGCGGACGCGGAAAAAGCCGTGGAGCTGCTGAAACGCACCAAGGCGGCGGGGTTTATGACTTCGATGACGTTTCATCCCGGAACCCAATGTTTCGACCCGCAGGCCTGGGTTGCCTACATGGAGACTTGCGCCGATGTGGCAAAACAGGCCCGTGTTAAATTGCACCGCCTGAACGTTGGCGGCGGATTTCCCAGCAACCGGCACGGACAGGCCCCGGATCTGGAGAATATCTTTGCCGCGATCCAAGCCGGTGTCGAACGACACTTTGGCAGCGATGGGCCGATGCTGGTCTGCGAACCAGGCCGCGCGATGGTGGCTGAGTCCTTCACCCTGGTCACCCGCATTAAAGGCATCGGCGACGGCGGCGCGATTTATCTGAATGACGGGATTTACGGCGGGCTGACCGAGTTTCGTGACCTTGACACATCCGAACGGTTCAACTGCCTGTCAACAACCGGAAGACCGCGTATCGGCACTCAGTTGAAGCGGATCGTATTTGGACCGACCTGTGACTCGCTGGACAAACTGCCGGAAGAGTTGAACCTGCCCGATGATATCAGCGAGGACGACTATATCCTATTCAGTGGCATGGGGGCCTATGTGCACGCTACTTGCACGCGGTTCAACGGGTATGGCGATATCCGCACGATCACCGTGAGCGGATTTGCGTATTAGGCGGAACGTTTAAAAGCCACGTCCTCATTCACCAAAGGCCTGTCAGGCGCTGCCATGACCGTTGGATCATAGGGCGTGCGGGCAAAAACTTCGCGGACCATCGGCGCAAAAAACGCAATTGGCAGAATGTCATAATCCGGGTCGAAACTGGCCTGATCCCAGCGTTCGCAGAATTCCGCGCAATCGCCAAAATACCGATGGCCACGATGGCGCTCACGCTTGTTTTGATCAAAACCTTCCAAATGCTGCCCAAAGTATAACATCTGGAAATCACCGTGTTTTTCCACGGCCCAGCGGCATTGTTCGCGCACGAAGGGCTTCAGAATCGTTGCGGCATACTCATCATGGTTATAAGGCGCAAAAATGTCGCCGATATCGTGCAACAGGGCTGAAACCACCCAATCAATATCCGCGCCGTCACGCCAAGCCCGCGTCGCTGATTGCAACGAATGGCCCATGCGGGTGATTCGATAGCCCGACAGCCCTTCGTCCAGATGTTCCAACGCGTGCAGCAACCGGTCAGCGGTGCCCCTGGTATAGTCCACTTCATGCGCGTTCAGGAATTCATACTCCTGCCGTGTTCCGTCTTTCATTTGTGTGAAGCTGACTTTTTCCATGTTGCTGCCTGTTATTGGTTGAATTGCGGTTGTTTTTCATCGGCCTGATACAGATCGACATCGCCTTTGGAACCTTCCGCCAGCGCTTTTGATTGATCTTGTCGAATTTGCGCATAAAGCGCCAGAGATTCCGGCGAAAACAGTTCGGTTGGCGGCATGAAGTGGATAAAATTTCCCGATGTATCGACACCACGTGCGATCATCGCATAATCGCGGTCGGCCACATTCTGCTGTGCATTCGGATTTAAGTAACGGATCGCAACGCCGATCCGGCGGTCATCGGAAGAATTAGGACCGGAGCCATGGATCGTCAGCCCGTGATGCAGGGACATCTGTCCGGGCTGCAATTCGATATGGGTTTTGTCTTCCTCAGACACATCGACGGCGATCTCCTGCCCGCGCGACAGAAGGTTGGTGTCAGAAAACGTGTCGTTGTGCGGCAAGATCGGGTTCTTGTGGCTGCCCGCTAAGAAGTCCATGCAGCCCGAAGCCGTTGTCGCCGATGACAGTGCGATCCAAGCTGTGACCTGATCCGACGTTTCTCCTAGGCCCCAGTAGGTCAGGTCCTGATGCATGCCGACAATATGTTGGCTGTTCGGTTCCTTGATGAAAAACTCCGCAGACCAGATCATCAGATTGGGCCCCAAAATGCCCTGCACAACGTCAAGTACCGCCGGGTGTTGCGCCAGTTCGGCTGCCAACGGCATCACACAATGCGCATTCACACGTTTGTACATGTTTAGCGGCAGCGGCAGGTCTTTGTCGAGCCATTCACCTTCGATCGATTCAATTTCGGCACGGTAACGGGCGGCATCTTCAGCGCTGAACGCCCGCAGTGGAAACAGATACCCGTCGCGCCAATAGGCGTCTTTTTGAGACTGATTTAACCTACCGTGTTCAAGATGGTGTTCTGCTGGCATCAGTACGCTCCGTAGACTTAACTTACACCAACTTAACAGAAGGCTGCCCAGCGACAGCACCGTTTGGCTTGCCTCTTAGGTTAAGTTCAGCTTAACCTGTGGTATGGTGCAAAAACGTATCCCCTCGTTGAATTGGCTGCGCGTGTTTGAGGCCGCCGCCCGTACCGAAAGTTTTGCTGCCGCCGCCAAAGAGCTGGCGATGAGCACTCCTGCCGTCAGCCAACAGATTAAGGCGTTGGAAACCCATCTCAAAACACCACTGTTCGAACGCCACGCCCATTCGGTAGCACTGACACCCACCGCGCGGGCCTATCTGCCGTCTGTTCAGCACGCCATTGCTTCGGTAGAAACCACTACCGAAAGTATATTTGGCAAACCTCGACAGGAAACACTGTATGTTCAGTCAATCCTGGTGTTTGCAGTGGGATTTCTGGCTGCCCGTGTGCAAAAGTTTGAGACCAGATATCCGGATATCAACCTTCATTTGACCACCGCCAACGAAGTTGAAGATTTCCGCCAACATTATGCCGATCTGCAAATTGGATTTGGCGCTCCTGCGGCCTATGGGCGCTTGGGCGAAGTGCTCTTGTCCGAGCGATTGTATCCAGTGGCTCGCCCTGAAATAGCGTCCCAAATCACCACGCCGGCGGAATTGCTGAACCATCAACTTGTTGAAGTGTCGAGCCACCGAAGCGGATGGCAACAGTATTTTGAGGAGGCGCTAACCCGAAGTGACGCGGATTACATTATTTCGGACAACACAGTGATGAGTTTTTCCATTGCGGCGCAGGGCAAGGCAATTGCATTGGCTCGTGCACCTGCCAGCGATCTGCTGCAGCGGAGTTTCGGATTGGCTCCCTGTTTGCCCGATTTACAAGTTCAGGGCAAAGAATCCTATCATCTGCTTTACAAAAACCCCGACACGATCCGTCCAGCTGCCCGCGCATTCCGCAAGTTTTTACTGCATGAGATTGCTGATCTGGAGGCTACTGCCGATTCACGCCAGTTAACCGCTCATTTAGATCAGTAATCGGCTTGTGCTTAATCGTGGCTTGGCAAGCGGCTGCAAATCGCGGAACTTGATGCCATGCAAATCCAACCGCAGCGCAAACACATCATCATTGTAGATGGCACCAAAAGCCTGTTGCATGACGGCTCCGAAACAAATGCAGGTCTGCTCTATAAGCTGGTTTGTGAAGCAGCAGACCTGGACAATTCGTCGATCTGGTACCACCCCGGCATTCAGGGCCACGGCTTTTGGAATTGGGTTACAATCGCCAGCGGCTGGGGCATCAATGACATGATCATTGACGCTTATAGTCAGTTGGCAACCCGATATCAGCGCGGCGATCAGATTTACTTGTTCGGGTTTAGCCGAGGTGCCTATGCGGTGCGCTCGGTGGCCGGAATGATCAATCAGCTTGGCTTGCTGCGGCAAAGTTTTGCTTCGGGGCGCAAGATCAACGAAGCATTCCGATTGTATGAGAGTAACGCCGCCGGACCAGCAGCGAGGGCATTTGGTGATGTGCATTGCCACAAAGGTGTCGAAATCGAAATGATCGGTGTCTGGGACACCGTGAAGGCGCTTGGACTACCCTATCCGTTGCTGACTTATCTGGCACCAATGGCCACGGAATTCCACAATGACCGGATATGTGCACCGGTGAAAAACGGCTTTCATGCGCTGGCGATGGATGAAAACCGTCAAGCCTATCGACCG
This sequence comes from Amylibacter sp., assembly GCA_965237555.1. Taxonomy (GTDB): domain Bacteria; phylum Pseudomonadota; class Alphaproteobacteria; order Rhodobacterales; family Rhodobacteraceae; genus Amylibacter. Next base: position 390,957 of record CBDEFU010000001.1, on the reverse strand, counting down.
GTGATGTGGGAGACCGACCGCAGTTGGCTGGGTCATTTGGAGCAGGCATGGTTTCGCGGCTCGCATTCCGACATCGGAGGCCATGTCTGGAAACATCCGGCGGCCCGCCCGTTGGCAAATATTCCACTGGTCTGGATGCTTGAGCGCGCTGCCATGTGTGGATTGGCTCTGCCCGAAGGCTGGAAGACACGGTTCCCATGTGATTCAGGCGCACCGGCAGTTGGCAACACCCATGGCATTGCCCGTTTCTTTCTGCTGCGCAATCAGCGAATCATTGGCGAGAAACCCGGCGAGTACATTCACGCATCGGTTGCGGAGCCCTCCAATGCGCGAAATCACACTGTCCCTGCCCGGCAAAACCAATAAACCAGCGTTCCGGCATACGCTTCTCCGGCTACGTGTTGCGACACCCTATTATCTGTGGCAAAACGCATTAAGTAAGCAATGGACTCATACAGGGATTGCCATGACAAATTATAATACCGCCCGAACCACGATGGTTGATTGTCAGGTGCGCCCTTCCGATGTGACCAAATTTCCGATCATCGAAGCCTTGCTAACGATCCCACGCGAAGAGTTTGTTCCTGCCAATCTAAAACCCGTGGCCTATATTGGTGAACATCTGGATTTGGGCGCAGGACGAATGTTGCTCGATGCGCGCACATTCGCAAAAATGCTTGACGCCGTGAACATCCAACCCAGCGAGTTGGTGCTCGATCTGGGTTGTGGGTTGGGATATTCAAGCGCGGTTATCGCCCACCTCGCTGAAGCCGTGGTCGCGGTAGAGGAAAATGTGGAACTAGCCGAGGAAGCCGCAACTCTGCTGTCAGCCAATGGTGTGGATAACGCGGTGGTTATCGGGGCGCCCATGGCAAACGGAGCAGCCAAACACGGACCATACGATGTGATCGTAATTCAGGGCGCATCAGAACAGATTCCACAATCCGTCTGCGACCAGCTCAAAGACGGAGGGCGCATAGCTGCTTTGTTTACAGACGGGTCCATGGGACAATGCCGGATCGGCTACAAGCGCGGGGAGAAGATCGATTGGCGGGCAGCATTTTCGGCAACCGCACCGGTTCTGAGCGGGTTTGAGAAGGCCCGTGAATTCAGTTTCGGATAAACAAGAAACCGGCGCAGTAGTCGGGTTATATCAGCGCCGCAGGATGCGGCAGCAGACTAAAGGAGCAGTCATGCAAAACTGGATGAAAGCGGCGTTTGCCGTTGGCATGGTTTCCCTGTTCGGGGCCGGACCAGTTGCAGCGCAAACGACTTCGCTGGCCGATGCACTGGTGCTGGCATACACCACAAATCCACAACTGCGATTGCAACAGGCGACCGTGCGGGCCGCGGACGAGGATGTAATCATCGCGCGCGGTGATTTGTTGCCGTCCCTAACACAAAGCGGCAGCATTACACGCAGCCACGATCTTGGGAATACTTTTGGCAAAGATCCGGAGCAAACCATCGCGACCTTAAACACAATCTTGACTCAGCAACTTTGGGATGGCGGCGCGGACAAACTGGATGTCGAAGGCTCACGCATGTCTCTTTTGGCTGCGCGTCAGGATCTAAAGAGCATCGAACAATCGATCCTTCTTAGTACAGTAGAAGCGTTCATGAACGTGCGACGTGATCAGGAGTTTGTTCAGCTGGCTCGCAACAATGTGCGGGTTCTGCGTGAACAGGTGCGCGCTGCCCGTGACCGGTTTGAAGTCGGAGAAGATACCCGCACCGATGTCAGTCAGGCAGAGGCGCGGCTTGCCGCAGCCCTTAGCACATTGAAATCCAATCAGGGCGCACTGCAACGTTCGATCGACGGCTACGTGTCAATTGTCGGAGTTCAACCCAAAAACCTGCGATTGCCACCACCAGCACCAAAAGTCCCTGACACCGTTAAAAAAGCAGAAGCCGTCGCGATTGGCAGTCACCCACGGGTTGTTCAAGCGCAGTTTTCTGCCAAGGCAGCAGAATTATCAGTGAAATCAACTGGTAAGAACCGGAATCTCGTTGTTTCGGGAACGCTTACCCATACGGCTACGACACGACCGACAGCCGGTGCGTTTAACGTTAACAGAATTACCGCAGCGATTAACGGCAATATGAACATTTACGCTGGAGGCCAGTTGGACGCTGCTCGCCGCAAAGTGTTGGCACTGTATCACCAGGCCGAGGCCAATGTGCAATTGCAGGGATATCTGACACGTCAGGCGATCCGAAATGCCTATACCAACCGTCAAGTTGCGCAAGCGTCCATTGTCTCTGGGCGCGAGCAGGTCCGGGCTGCGCAGGTTGCCTTTGAAGGAGTCCGGGAAGAGGCCAAATTCGGCGAACGGACCACTCTGGATGTGCTCGATGCCGAACAGGAAGTGCTGATCGCGCGATCCAATCTGGTGTCAGCCATCCGCGACGAATACGTCGCGGTATACTCGATCCTGTCGGAGATGGGTTTGCTGACAGCCGAGCATCTTCAACTCGGTGTGCCAATCTACAACCCCGATGTCAATTATTCCAAATCACAGGCAATTCAGAAAAATCCGCTAGGGGAGTTCCGCATCAAATTGTTCGATAAAATCAAGAAACGGAAAGGCGGGTAGTGCCGCCGCTACGAGATATTTCGTGTTATTTGCACCACTGAATTTGACGTGATTTGGCGCCAAGAGACTGATGTTGCTGCCTTTTGCTAAAACCCGCCTATTTAGGTATTACGCAAATCTTTCTAGTTCTCTGTTGTTTGGAATCTCGATTCTCGGTATGCTGCCGCCGAGGCAAGAGGAGTGGACTAATGTCCGACGCAGGCAGAAAAATGGACGTCGAGGACGTCCTGTCGTCGATTCGCAGGCTGGTTTCGGAGGAAGCCCGCACCGCCAACGTCGATAAAACTACCCAGACTACTGACACAGATAATTCGGAAGAAGCGCCGCAATCCCCCGACCCGGTTAAGCCCGCCCAAGAAAAATTGGTGCTCACATCTGCGCTGCGGGTGAGCGGCGGAGAGACAGTTTTGCCGGACACCGCAGAAATCGAGCGCCGCATTGCGGATATTGAATCGCTTGTGCTGAACGAAGCTGCGGTCAGGCCAAATCACATCGAGCCGGAAGACGCTCCCGAAGACGAGATCTCCCCGGCCAATACGCCTTCTAAGCCGGCACAGGTTGTTTCTGTTGGCATTGTGTCTGATGTCCCCCAAGACCAGGAGGCACCGTTTTCAGAGGTCGAGGCAGAAGAAGACGACCCCGAAGCCAAATTGATGGAAGCGCTGAACCTGACCTCGGCAGATTTTGTGCAGCCAACTAGTAATCCCCAGCCAACTCCCGAAGTTGAAGCAGCGCCGATGCTGGACGAGGCTGAAGCCGATGTTCCAACCGAACCGGAAATTGCCCCTACCATTGAACCTGACGTTGAACATCTGGAAACAGCTGTCAATGCAGAACCAGAGCCTGAATTTGAGCATCAAGAGATGGCTGTCACCGCAGAACCTGAGCCTGAACCTGAGCATCCGGAGACAGCAATTACGGAAGAACCGGCGCTTGAGACCGAGCAACAGGAGATAGTTGTTCCCGAAGTACCAACGCCTGACATTGAACCGGAACCAGACCTTGAACCAGAGGCGCCACCGGAGCCGCTAATTACGCGTACAGAACACAGTGGCGACAATATCGACATTACTGCAGAGACGGACAGCTATTTGGACGAACATGCACTACGCGAACTGGTGTCAGATATGGTCCGCACCGAACTGCAGGGTGAACTTGGCGACCGGATCACCCGCAATGTCCGAAAACTAGTGCGCCGAGAAATTCACCGGGCGTTGGCGTCACGGGAATTCGACTAGAGCTTTCCAGGCTGAATTTGAAACCCAAAACTGGCGCGAAAAACAACCTCGCTGAACACCGAGAGCGGCGATTCTGATTTATTTTGATCCAAGTTGAACACGAAAAGCTTTAAGGGTCTATTTCGTCAGCAAGGTCCCAGAAAAACATCACATCCAGATGTTCCTCGATGTGGTCTGCGAGTGCGTCCAAGGTATCTTCAACCAGATCGTCAAACGCGACATCCGAGGTTTCAGCACCCAGATCCTGCAAATAGGCCCGACGGAAATCGTCGGACGAAAACAGGCCATGGATATAGCAGCCCCTGACCCGGCCGCTAATCGATTGTGCACCCTCCAAACGGCCTTCAATTTCGAGCCAGGCCCGATCACAATCCGGTCCGTCGGTGTTGCCGATGTGAATTTCATATCCGCTCAATTCCGCACCACTTACCGGGTGGCTGCCGATAACCTGAGCCAGCCGTTTTTCCGGCTTCATCTCGGTGACAACATCCAGCAATCCCAGACCGACAACTGTATCAGGATCGCCTTCTATTCCGTCCGGGTCGTGGATCTCGGTTCCCAGCATTTGATAGCCGCCGCAAATCCCAAGCACATGCCCGCCGCGATGCACATGCGCCTGTAAATCGACGTCCCAACCCTGCTGGCGGAAAAATTTCAGATCACCCGTGGTGGATTTGCTGCCTGGGATCAGCACCAACTTGGTGTCGGTAGGCAAGCGTTGACCCGGTTCAACCATAACCACGGAGACCCCGGGTTCCAGTTTCAACGGGTCGAGATCGTCGAAATTTGCGATCCGGGTCAGTTTTGGCACGGCGATTTTGAAGGAGCCGCTGCCACCGTCAAAGTTGCTGAAATCCGACGCATCTTCGGCCGGCAGTTTCCCGGCATCGGCGAACCACGGCAGCACACCCAAATTGTGCCAGTTGGTGCGTTCGACAATGTCCTGCAATCCGTCGTCAAACAGGCTCACGTCCCCGCGAAACTTGTTGATAAGGAAACCTTTGATCCGGGCCTCATCTGTATCTGGCAGGATCACATGGGTTCCCACCAACTGGGCGATCACCCCGCCCCGGTCGATATCCCCGACCAAGATCACCGGCACATCCGCTGCCTCGGCAAATCCCATGTTGGCGATATCACCGGCCCGCAGGTTGGTTTCCGCAGGGCTGCCGGCCCCTTCGACAACAACGATATCCGCGTGGGCGCACAACCGATGAAAACTGTCGAGAACCCGCGGCATCAGCGAAGATTTTAGGGTGCCGTAGTCCCGCGCCTTGGCGGCGGTCAGCCGGTGGCCCTGCACGATCACCTGTGCTCCGGTATCGGTTTCGGGTTTCAACAGCACCGGGTTCATATCCGTGTGCGGTTCCACACCGCTGGCCTGGGCCTGCAACGCCTGGGCGCGCCCGATCTCGCCACCATCGCTGGTGACCGCAGCGTTGTTTGACATATTTTGCGGCTTGAACGGCAGCACTCGCAGGCCGCGCCGCTGAAACGCACGGCACAGGCCGGCCACGATCAACGACTTGCCAACGTTCGACCCCGCACCCTGGATCATAATGGACTTGGCCATCTTTCACCCTATAGTCAGCGACACCATTCAACCCTCACAGCAAGCAGCTATGAACACTCCGACGCATTTGATATTGGCCGCCGCCGTGTTTGCCAAGCCCGGTCAGCCAAAGGTGAACACAGCAGCGTTGATTGGCGGCTTTCTACCCGATTTTTCACTCTATTTCATGTTTTTCTGGCATCGCTTTGTTCTGAACGTGTCGGAATCTGAGATTTTCGGCGCGCTTTATTACTCCGAACGCTGGCAATATATTTTCGCGGTAGACAATTCATTTCTGGTCTGGGCAGCGATTCTTGGTCTTGCGGTGGTGATAAAACGCGACTGGCTGATGATACTGGCCTGTGCCGCTCTGCTGCATCTGGCGTTTGATTTCCCATTGCACAACGACGACGCTCGGGCGCATTTCTGGCCGGTCAGCATGTGGAAATTCGAAAGCCCAATCAGCTATTGGGACCCGCAGCATTTTGGCCTGATCCTCGCCCCCCTGGAATATGCCTTCGCACTGATCTTGCTGGTTATCTTGTGGCGGCGGTTCAGCGGCAAAGCCGTTCGCGCCGTGTTGGCCGTCTGTGCAATCCTGCCGCTGATACCTTTTGTGATATTTGCCCAGATGTCCGGACACCATTGACTTTCCACCTTGCAAGCCAAAAGGCCCGTTGTTATAGCCAGCCCACACCTAAAGCGTTTTGCGTTCAAACTGCTTCAGCTTGAACGCAAAGTGCCGGTCTAAGACAGCAGTGTTGCCGCGTTTTATGTTTCAATTGTGGTTCTCACAAAACGCAAAACGCTCTGGGACCGGCGAGTTGGCGGAGTGGTGACGCAGCGGATTGCAAATCCGTGTACACGAGTTCGATTCTCGTACTCGCCTCCAATAAAATCAATGAGTTACAATGGGCTAACTCCACCAAATTATTGTTTTGGTGGCGATTTTGGTGGCGTTTAGTCTGGGACTATTTATTCTCCGACAGCCGATTTTTTCTAGCAACTTTAGAACGCTCTCTAATCCAAAGCCAAAATGTGCAGGAAAATGCGGGATCGCATTCTTACGTCACAAAGCACTTTGCACCAACTCGACACACCCGCAGCCCGATTTCCTTCAACTCAAAAAACCCGCGGCTCACACCACCACCTCCGCATCTGGGTTTCCGGCGGCAAGCGCGTTCATATAGGCGAGGCACAGGTCGCGGGAACGGTAGTTGCCGTAGGTGGCTGTTTCCTCGCGCTCGACGATTGGGAATGTTGAATAGATATAGCGTACATCATCACGGTCGGTGATGCCGTAGAGGTGGAAGAACACCGCGCCCAGTTTGGCACGCAGGGTCAGGCGGTGCTCGGCATCCCAGATAAAGGGTGGTTTCACCTTACCGTCTTCGTCCACATAGCCCATATCACGGGCAAAGGGGGCCATGTCATGGGCGGTATAGGTCAACTCCAGCACGGCCTCGCGGATGATTTCAGCGGTGGTTTTGGAGCCGAATTTGGTTTCTTCGAATTGTGCGGGCGGGATGACGGGGAGCTGTTCGACTATGAACCAGTTTACGCTTGTGCTATGCACCTTTGCCCGTGCAGTAAAATCCAAAACCATAGCGTTCATATTTGCGAGCATTAAATACCCATATCGGCGATATTCATCGTTATCTGTCGGAAATAGTAGTGGTGCCGTATTCCCAAACCCTGCTTTTGGGGCTGCTGAGGTAATAATCGTTCTTGCATCAGTTGCGCGCGCAATATCACGAAAAGAAAGTATCCAGTCAAAGTTATCATGCAAGGTAATTTAACTTTCCGGCACCCAAAATTGGGGTGTCGGAACAAAGGATGGATCAGCTTTTTGTTCATCCGTCACTGCGCCACTAAGTGCCGCGTTGTGAAGGTTAGCTTCGTTCACTTCCACGCTTGCGGCCCGATGGTCAAACTGGTGAATCATGCGCCCAACATATAACGGCACCCAGTCCCCAGTTGCACTGCCAAACACATTGCCGCCTGTTGGGTATGCGCCTTCCTGCTCCTCCAACTCTGTCCGTGTACGGAACAGGCCGGAATCATTGGTCATGTGGAACATGGTCGCGTATTTCACCGGCCACGCCTTTACCACCTCGTCGCCGGACCGATCCACAAGGATAGGCAGGCGGCTGTAGATAGCGGTGGTCAGGTCGGCATCCCGACGGGTTCTGAAAATCGGCGCAGTGCCGGTATTGGGGTTTACGCGGGCGAAATCATCGGCGCTTAGCGCGAAACATTTATCAGGATCGTTCAGTTCGGCCACGTTATGCAGATAAAACGCACATTGGGCGGGGGCCGAAAACGCCTGCGGGCTGGCGACAAAGACGCAGAATTTGAAACGGCTATCTACATCGGGAAAGAACACCTTTTTGTTTTCAAAATCATACAGTGCCTTAAGTCGCCCAGCAGTGGACACCTTTGAAGAATTTCGAGGCGGTTTTATCGGATGCAATGCCCGATGGCACCAGCAGGCCGATAATTCCGTTTGGTTTCACCACCGACATCGCCCGTTCAACAAACAGAGAATATAGGTTGATATCCCCACCCGACAGCAGCGGATAATCCCCACCCTTGCGTGCCATACGGGTGCCATCAGCGGCGCGTTGTGATGCCTTTTCAAAATCTGTCGCCAGCGGGTCACCCGCCTCTTCCAGTTCTGTGATCATCTGCTTGCGGTCTGCGGCACGTTGCGCGTGGGCAATTTCAGGGCGGCGCTCGGCAAACCATTCGACCTGTTGCAGCTTCATCCGGTCCCACGGCGGATTGCCCACCACCGCATCAAAGCCGCCGTTTAGGTCTTCGTCTTCCCAATCGGTCCAGATGCCAGGGAACGTGACCTGCCAGTTCATGAAGTTTTCTTCAAAAATCAACTCCATCGCCTGATTGAATATCTTTTCAAACAGTTCAAATTTTTCCTCGGCACTCATCCTGCCTTTCATCCGGTCGGCCTCGGCGGTCTTTTTCGGGCGCTTTAATTTTCGCTTACCCGTAACCACATCAATCGGATCACCAAATTCGCCATCAAAGAAACTGTTGATCGCGGTTTTTTGTGGTTTGCCTTTAATATCCAGCCAGTCCAGCGCATGGATCAGCGATAGCAGCGCATCCAGCGGGGCGACCTCACGCTCGATCTGGCCAAACACCTTGGCCGAACGGTGCGCCTCGGCAATCTCGGCATCGGTCAGGTTTTCGATCAACTGCATTTTGGCCGCACTTTCCAGCGCTTCCTTGATCGGCTGATCCAGCAACAGCGGACTGCCATAGACCTTGGCCTTGTCCACCCCCGCCCCGACCCACGATCCAAACAGGCTATCGCCACAGCGCAAATGGTGATCAAGGAACGATAGAGGTGCGCCAACCGTAAAGGTGTGCAGCCACAGCGCCACCTTGGCCAGTTCCACCGCCATCGGGTTTTTATCAACGCCGTAAATGCAGCGTTTCAGCACCATGCGGCGGATAATATGCCTATCGTCGAGTTGACCTTCGTCAATGGTCCAGTTGCGCTCTTCTGCATTGGTCAGGATCGTATTACGGATAACCTCGATGCGTTCGGCCAAGGGGGAAATGTAGTCGCCCCAGTCTTCGGGGACATTCAGTTCAGTTTCGGCCATTGTGGTGATGACCTGATCCGCCAGATAATCAACAAGGCTAACAAGGAAATGGCCAGACCCCATAGCAGGATCGCATACCTTTAGCTCTAAGATTTCTGCTGCTGGGTCCATCCCCTTGAGAATACCCATCCTGCGATCATTGGATTTGTTGCTATTTGCCAACTCGATGATCTGTTCTGAAAATGCAGTTTTGCGCGCCTCAACAAGCGGTTCCAGCGTTTCAGACAAGATAAGCTGCACAAGATCATCAGGGGTATAATAGCTGCCCGACCCTTTGCGGGCGAAAATATTAGGCCGCACATCTACAACGCCATCTTCAACGATTACTTCGTATTCCAGCAAGCGTTCATAGATCGAACCAAGCTGTTGCACCGAAAGGTTGCGATAGTTGATATATTTGCGGCCATCATCCGTTTGCTCAAATGACAAGGCATCAATGACATTTGCCATCACGGCATCAGGGATGCGGATATTTGTCAGGATCGGGTTGCGTTCCTGATTGAACAATCCACCGTTATAAGGTGGCAGGCCAATCGAGCTGTCACCCTGATCAATGGCAATGAACAAATCGCTCATCGCGCCCCAATAGCGCGAGGCGGTATCGGAAAAAACATCGTTGTCGTCTTTGCGCTTACCAACCGTCAGCCGCACATTGTCACGAAGCCCATAGTCGTCATAACGCCTGTCTTTGACAGGTAAAAGGTCGCGGTCTTCGGCGTAAAGAATGAAAAGCAGACGGTAAAGCAAGATTAACGCGCCTTCGCGCACGTCTTGCAGGTTGGCCTCTGGTGCTGCGTTGATAATGGCTTTTACAAGGTCAGGGAACACATGGCTAAACACCTTGTTAGACAAATCTTCAGCGACCCGTTTTTCGTAAAACTTACCCTCTTCAATCGCTTTTTCATGGAATGTACGCGGGTCAACACCGGACGCCACAAACGCATCACGCCGAAATATCAGGATGAACACTTTCAGCCAATGTCTACGGTTTTCCTCATTTAGAGGAATCGATCCATCATTATGACCCGTCAGGTTAAGAATTTCGGCCAGATCGAGTTCAAAAAACTGTTCTGAGACAGACCGCGCACCTGAAAAATACAGCCGCCATTTAGCACCGTTTGTCAGGATGCCCCAACGCAGGTTCCCTTGGGTTACATCATCAATTCGACGTAAATAGCGCAGCATTTGCGAGGATGGCGCGGTTTCCTCGCCTCTTCGCCCAGATCGGCGATCCAGTGGCCGTAACCAACGCTTGGACTCGACAACTGCTCGCCCAAATTCATATCGCTTCCACTCTTCGTTAAAACTGTTCGCCTTGCTCTTTTGATCGGCATCTTCAAAGAGCAGCCCATCAGGCACATCATCACGACCTTTGGGAGAAAGGTTCTGCTGGCGCAAGGAATCATTCCAACCAAGTGCTGTCAGGACAAGCCAAATCAGATCATCTTCTGTCTGTGTTTCATTAGGCCTTTGATCTATGGGGAACTTGGTGAAAATATCGTTCAATTGTTCTGCGATTTGATCAATATCTTGATCAGATACAAGATCCCATTCAGGCATCCCCTGAATAGATTCAGTAAGGAAATCTGATGTAAACAAACTACCTTGGCTCGCCAGTTCTCTGCTCAAAATTTACGCCCCTCTTTATTTATACTACTAACAAGCACTCAACGATTCTTCATCGCATCAATTTCGTCTAATAGCTGGATCAACGGCATGGCCGTTATGCCTTCCTTAAGTCGGAATGCTTCATCCCCGCCATAGACCACAATTCTTCGCGCTGGCTTCAGGTCATCACAAGCGATGTGAAAGCCTTTCGTTAGCTTCGGTGCGGTCGTCTTCTTGATTTCTACCGCCCAAATTCCATGCCCAAAATCCAACACCAGATCAATCTCGGCACCTGCCGCCGTGCGGTAGAAGTATGGGCGGACAGTGGTAGGCAGGCCGGAGACAATGTTTTCGATCACATATCCCTCCCAACTATCCCCTAGCTTTGGATTTCCCAGCAAGGCTTCAAAATTTGGTATTTGTAATAGAGAATGCAAAATCCCACTATCGCGGATATATACCTTGGGTGATTTCACCAGTCGTTTGCCGACATTTGCGTGCCACGGCTCCAAACGCCGAACCAGCAGCAAGTCAACCAGCAGATCAAGGTAGTTGGTGATCGTCTTGTTATCCACCTCAAGGCTTCGGGCCAGATTGGCCGAATTCAGCAACCCGCCATGCAAATGCGCCAGCATAGTCCAGAACCGCCGCAGCCGTTCAGCTGAAATCCTTGGGCCAAATTCGGGAACGTCGCGCTCTAGATACGTGCGGATGAAATTACCGCGCCAAACATCGCTCAATCGATCATTCTTACTTAAAAAACTGTCTGGGTATCCACCGCGCCACCAAAGCTGTTGCTGCATATCAGCACCAACTTCTCGCGTATTTAGTGGAAACATTTCGGAATACGAAATTCGACCTGCGAGGCTTTCACCAGACTGCCGTAACAAATCAATGGCAGCCGACCCCAGAATAAGGAACTGCCCAGCCTTGCGGCCTGCGCGTCGATTTTCATCAATCACACCACGCATTTCCTGAAATATCTCAGGTGCCTTATGGATTTCATCAAGCACAATTAGCTTGTCGTTGTGCTGCCGCAGGTAATAGCCAGTGTCAGAAAGCTTTGCACGATCCCGCTCCGTTTCTAAATCCAGATAGACGGATGGATATGATTCCGCTATCTCATGCGCCAACGTAGTCTTACCAACCTGCCGTGGGCCGAGAATAGCAACGGCTGGGGAATTTTCCAGCAGCTCTACAATCTCGTGATATTTTTCTCTTTCAATCATCCTTGCATTATTGGACTATAGTTCCAACAATGCAAGGGTTGTTTTGGCTTCGCTACTATAGCCACCTATCGATAAGAGCAACCCATCCCCACAGTTTTCTGCCCGCTTACATCATTTCGAGCGCTATCCCCAATAAGTAAGATTCCGCCCGCTGGCAGGGCCATTTTTTGGATAACATAATGATAGATTTCGGGTTCCGGCTTTTGAAACCCCACTTCATACGAAAAAACAGCGGTATCTAGTGTGTTTGGTAAAACCTGCAACAGCTCCCCCATAAGGTGCTGCTAAATTTGAATAAATGCCAATCTTTAAACCACGCAGTTGCAAATTTCACCAAAGCTCTGCGATAGCATCAATGCCGTCCAGTATTTCATCCATATCAATCATAATAAGCTATTCAATCACCCAATACAAAATATCCAATTCAAGCTCCTTGCCCGACACGCCCAGCTCCTCGATCAGATAGCTGCCATTCCAGTAAACTGTGCGCTGCAAACGCTCACCTGTATCGGTTTCAAACAAACAACGCAGATTTTGCCTATCACCCCAAACCGCCGCGACCGCTTTCATGCCAACACCATCAGGAAGTCGTGAAACCTTTTCGTATTCCTTGATAACAATCCCCTCTTCACGCGATGCCTGATAGCCCATTGTAATGCCCTTTTCTGGCTCGATATTCTCCGACATGGGGATACCATTTTCAGTTGCCGTTTCAGCAATCAAGGCGCGTATTTCGGCATAGCCGCGTTTACCCGTTGGCCGGATCGTCAATATCTGATCTGCCCCGCGACGATCCACCAGTAAATGCAGTTCATATTTTTCATCCCGTTTATGCAGTCCCATGATATAATCATGTTCGGCAAGTGGGGCGGTATCATCGTAGCCATCAAAGGCTTTCCAAACAAAGGATAATGCAGCCTCGGGAGCTTTGTCCTCATCATCCTGTTCGCCGTAGGGAATGATAAAATAGTAAACTTCCGTTTCACACAATCCACCCCGCCAAGCCACTTGCCAACGATAGGCATAATCTAAAACATCATCCAATTCGGGCTGCGAGTTGTCACCAAAGCGTCGAGCGGCGTAGACCAATACCGCGCCTTTCCACAGCCCTTTTACAAGTTCGCGCAATTGCTCTTGGGTCGTGGCACGTTTTTCTTTCATCAAGCGGATGATCGGTCGCAATGAGCGAGTTTGTTCTGTCATAATCCCAGTCCTTCTGAATGGTGGTTTTCGGTTATTTCAAACGCCTCTCGGCGTCCTTCGCTAATCTCAAGCTCTCGTGCAGTTTCAGCTCCAACGCCTCGTAATTCTCTGCATCGTTCAGCAACCCGTTCAAGGCTGCTGCCAATGACATTTGTGATCGCAGCAACCGCGCCATGCAGGCGGTCAGCAAATCCAGCCGCTGCGTCATCAAATTGGTCGAGCGCTGTTCCAATCCGCGCAATTCGCTTGCTGATATTTCCGAGGTTTTCACCAACCGCTCGACGTAGCCCAGCAATTCGCGTTCCAATGCCGACAGAGGTGTTTGGGTCATCTATTCCCCCACTTTCAGGCAGGTCACTGAACGTCCCGATAGTGTGCATGTTCTCAGCTTCGTTATCGTGGGGTCCAAGATCAGATAGGTCTGTCCCTCGTGAATAACTCTCTGAACCCCATAACGCTCCATCTGCCAGTTCCGGTTCAAATCGGCCATCTTCCAGCTCCAGAGAAATGTCAGACCCAGCAAGGTCAATATCAGCATCAACGCCGCCCCCGCCAGCATCCACGGCGAAAACAGGATCAAGCGCCTGACCGTCGTCAAGTGATCTTGCCAAGCCTTCTGGCTCCAATGCAGAAAGGTGCGGGTATCGGTCTCGATTGTATTCTGCGCGTCTTGCGCATTGATCTTCAAATCGCGCCTGAAGCTCTCCAAGCTCGATTGCATCAAGGCGGCGTGCTCCTCCCTGATCTGCTCCAAGTCTGCGTTCAGCCTCTCGCTCAAGCGTGTTTTCGGCTTGCCAGTCATCATGGAATATTTCTCCTTTCAAGCGCCAACGCTCGTCGGTTTCTGGGTCTTTAACGGTGATGTATTTTGCGCCCGCGCGAGGGATTTCAAATCCTGCATCCGTTAGGGCATCCAACATCTCGGCTCGATCTTGGATCAGACCCACAGATATCTGATCTACGATCCAGCCGTGCAGCGATTCTCGGCTGTGGGCGCGCTCTGATGCCTCAATCACGGTTTTTGTCTCTAGCGCCCGCTCAATATCCATTGGGTCAGCCCAGCCGTGTTCCTTGTTCATTAAGTCACGCAAACTGTCGAAATGCTTCTGATATCCGGGCGGCGCAATATTCAGGCTCTTGCCTGTGGTCAGCTCCATGCGTGGGGTGCAGAAGTGTAGCTCAACTCGGTCTTCGTGGCTGTGGCGCACCCAAAGACATTCATATTGCTCCCCGTCCATTCCGGCGAAAGCAAGGGCCTCGAAGGCGTCAATCACCTGCTGCTGTTCGTCCTCGCTGGGCGCATCTTCTGTGGCAAAGCTGATCACACCAGCGCGGTAACTCCACTGGTGGCGACAAGCGTCAATCAGCTCGATCATACGTTTGGGGTTGCCGCGCAAAACCTCTGGCAATGGATCACGCGTCACCATTTTCGGTGTGCCGTGTTCATCGCGGGTCAGGTCTCGGTTGTTGTCATAGGCCAGCACTTCACGGGCAGCCAGATAATCGACAGGCCCTGCGCCGTCGCCCTTGCCGTTGCTGAACATCTTGATCAGCATTTGACGGACTCGGTGATCTGGGCCAACTGGTGTTCAATCACCACCAGCCGCGTCGCCAGTTTCAGCGCATCAATGTCAGCCACATGCCCAGCTTTGGCCGCCCGATTAAGCCACCGTGCAATCTGATTGAGGTTGCCACCCACGCGCCCCACGGCCAGCACCAAGGCAGGATCAATGCGTGGTGGAGCCTTGCGGCGACGCGGATTCACATAGCCCAAAGCCTCGCGCAACAACTGGGCAACAGGCACACCAGCCAGTGCCGCCTTATCACACAAATCAGCTTTCTCAGCACTGGTGCAGCGAAAGACAAACGTGTCGGTCAACGGCTCTTTCTTAGGGTGTTTACGCCCGTGGTTGGGGTTCGAAGGGGAGGCTTGTCGCCCCTCGCATGGCCCCGTGTCAGCAGCGCCAGCGTATGACATGGGTCGCCTTGCTGATTGCTTAGAATGAGACATCAGCTGTGCTCCTTGCGCGCTTGTTGGGCGATTGCGCTGTTGAATGCAGATGAGCTTGGCTTTTCATGGGGCTGAATTTTGTGCGCAGACGAAGCATTTAAGGTTTTTTGATTTATTATTTTTTCTTCTTTTCTATTCTCTTGTTTCGAAAGGGTTTCGATACCCTTGCGAAAGGGTTCCACGACATGCAGCCCCTCGCTTGGCAACATTTGATAGCAGGCTTGGATTGCGCCAAAGGTCACCCTGCCGCGTTTGTTGATTTCTTCCATCAAGATCAGATTGAAATCATCGCCGTATTTGAAAAACTGCGCCTTCAAGAACGTACGGAAGGCTTCGTGAACTTTCTTGTGTTCTGGGCTTAAATCTTCCCAAGACAGCGCCTGTTTAAAGCTTGAAACCGTGAATTCAGAAACGGCACGACAAAACATTTCGGGCGGGCATGTCGGCAGGCCTGAAAAGCTTTTGATATGGCCTTTCATTTGGTTGCCATTGTTTGGAGCATTCAGAGAACTGAACCAGCCAACCAATCGCAAGGTCTGATATTCGAAGTCATATTCGATGAGATCGCAATGCTGCAGTTCGGAAATCGCCGCCTCTATTTCCAATGGCTTAGCGCTTGCATCATAGCTCCAGATATCGACTGGATAGCGAAACAGACCAATGTAATTGCTCAACTTTGAACAATGCGCTGCCAAATAAATGTAGCGAATGTCGTTGGATGAAAGCGCCCGATATTTCGGACTTGAGAACAGATCAAAATCAATCTGCGCATAGTATTTCACAGCCATGATCGCCTCCGTCAGACAGAAACGATTTTCGACTTAATCCACGCATCCAAATCGACGCGCCGATAAAGAATGCATCCGGCAATATTGGCAAACTTTGGGCCACGGGCGCGGTTTTGTTTCATCCGTAGCTTTGAAAGTTGGCTTTCTGAAATTTTCAAATAAGCTGCCGCCTCTGCGGCGCGGTAGTATTCCTGCACCTCTTCGATCTGTGTTTCACCTGCGTGCATCGCTTCCTCCTGTGGTTCATCTGGATGCATTCAGATTGATCAGCTTAGCCAGAAAAAGCATGTGCTTAGATATTAGAGATTTTTGTTTACCCAGAACAGAAATCCGAAGTTTTTATACCACCTGTTTGATTTCTCTTTGTTCTCAAGCCACCTCAGCATCGACACCTCATAGCGCATTTGCTTGCGATGCTTCCTTTTCCAAACACGTTTTATGATGCTCGGCGTGGGCTTGCCCAAGCTTTTGTTCACATAATCCACATGAGAAAAGCCTTGGTGTACCAACACTGACGCATTCGGGCACGTTTCTTTTGCATCAGATTCAAATTGCATCCCCAATTTACCACATAGAAAATCCAAGCTTTCAAAGATGGCTAAATTCCGCAACTTGTCCCGTGTAATCGCTGGTCCCTGTTTGTTTGGGATGGGAAACGTGCCCGATATTACTTCGCCCGCAAAAACCTTCAATTTGGTTGGCACCGCAACGTTCAAAATTCGATTTTCACTGACCACTTCAACCAAACGCGTGTAAACTTTGAAATCAACTTTCGCAGCTTCATAGACGCCTTTGGCCCATATAGGGTCCATCGCATAGCCCTTCTTTCGCTTGGTCACACCGATGGAAAGATCAAAGCAAAGATAGAATAAAACGGTTTCGCTCGAATTTATGATCGCTGTGTAGTGGTCCGCGATTGACACAACTTGGCTTTGCGCTTTCGAAGCGTTCAGCTCGGAATCAATGTCTGGCTCCTTGGCAAAAAAATCGCCCCTGCTTGAATAGATGTCCCGTCCAAAATCTTGATTGATGATATAATTCACAGCATTCAACCAGTGAACGGGGGCAACTCTTGAATTCAGATTTTCAATAATACGTCTAATGCCTGCCTCTTTTCTTCTCTATAATTTGCACGATCATAGACCGCCGTGACGCTCCGATCCGCATGGCCAAGCACCCGCTCAACGATGAACCTTGGCACCTTGTTCTCGGTCATTCTGGTTGCAGCAGTGCGGCGCAAGTCATGTATGCGCCAATCATCAACACCCGCTGTCTTCGCCAAACGATCTTTCTCACGCGACCCCAAGCGCAATTGCCTCAAGCCAGTCGGCCCAAATACGAACGGGCCTCGCTTAGGTTGGTTATCTAAAATTCCCATAAGTGCCGATGTGAGCGGCAACTCATGCGCCTTCGCACTCTCTTTTTTCGTTGCCTTGAATTTTTCGGCCGGGATCGTCCAAATGTCGCTCTGGATCTCTTCCCATTTCATGCTCGCAACATTGTCTTTGCGCTGAGCCGACAACATTAGAAATCGAAAATATGCCCCAAGATTATCGTGGAAAGTGGCATCCCAGACCTTTTGCCATTCTTCATTCGTCAACACACGATCACGCGGCGTAGCAATCGCCGTGGCTTTCAAACCTGCCCAAGGGTTTTCGTCGATCAGGCTTTCATCGACGGCCCAAGTAAACATCGGCCGAATATACCGGATAACCGCACTCCCGCGCAGCTCCGACGACTTGTTGGACACATGATTGCGCAGCTCACGTCCATGATGAATCGAAATGTCAGTCAACTTTAGGTAGCCGATGAATTCCTCGCCCCAAACATCCCAAGCAGATTGAACATCTCGCCACGCGCGCATCCTTGGCTCGCGCGCCTTTCGGTATTCTTTGAAAAGATCCGCTACCGTTTTGATGTGCTCGGGTGTCCACGGCGCATTTGCATTCGCCTTGGCTTGGATCGCTGCCATGCGTGCATCACGCACCGACATGTACGGAAACAGCCCCAAGCGAACCATGCGGCGTTTAGAACCGCGATAAACAAACGTATGCCAGTGCTTCGCGCCAAACTTCTTGCCGACGCGCAGCACCAAGCCACGTTCCACCGTATCCCGAACGTCATAGCGCTCCGACTTGTGTTTCAGCTTAATGATATATGTTTCTGTGAGTTTTGCTTGCATTTTGGTGGCGGTTTGGTGGCGTTTTCTGTTGTGGATACAGCTTCACTCTGATTCCTGAAAACTCATAAGTCAATGGTATCAAACAGTTTTGAAACCACAGGAACCTACAGGAAACAGTTTTTACGGATTGCAAATCCGTGTACACTGGTTCGATTCCAGTACTTGCCTCCATTTGTTTTCAATGACTTACCGACAGCACACCGGCATCAAATGGCAATCGTAAAAATCTCGACAACACCTAATCGCCAAACGGTTCCAGCAAACCATACCTGAGCCGCCGTTTTGAGCTACCACTGCCGCCACAGTTCTTGCATCCAGCTCCATTACACGCATCACAGATCGAAATCTCCAACGACTGCTCCAAAACGCCTTTGAGCGTCGCTTCAAGAAGGTATTCGGGCACACCGAGATCTTTAAGCCGGGTAACCGCTTGCGCCGCAGAATTCGTATGCAGGGTCGAAAGCACCAAGCGCCCCACAAGTGCAGCACGGCAGGCGATTTCGGCAGTTTCCAGATCGCGGATTTCACCAATCATGATGATGTTTGGATCTTGCCGGAGGATAGAACGCAGTGCGGTTGCAAAATCAAAGCCAATGGCGGGATTCACCTGTATTTGATTGATGCCAGGTATGTCGTATTCGATTGGGTCTTCTACCGTAAAGAGTTTGCGGTCTGGCGCATTGAGTTCAGCAAGAGCTGTGTACAGTGTGGTGGTTTTACCGCTACCGGTTGGCCCGGTAACCAGAATAAGGCCATTTGGCTTCTGAATAAGTCGGCGGATATCTTTAACATCGGCCACCTGAAACCCTAGTTCAGACCAATCAAGACTGAGGTGAGATTGATCCAGAATGCGCAGAACAGCGCTTTCACCGTGTTGAGTTGGCAGGGTTGAAAGGCGCAGGTCAACTTTGCGCCCAGAATGGAAAAAACTGATTCGCCCATCTTGTGGCTTACGTCGTTCTGAAATATTCAACTGTGCCAGGACCTTCAGGCGGGATAAAACTGCGGCCGAACTAAGATCTGACTCGGTTTTGGCGAGTGACAACCGGCCATTGAGCCGAAACCGGACTTTTAGGTTTTTCTCGGTCGGCTCCAGATGAATATCAGAGGCTTTGCGATCTATGCCTTGTGCGATGACATCTTGAATAAAACGCACCACCGGGGCTTCATTGGCCAGGGCTTTAAGGTTTTCAAGATCGCTTTCGCTGACGCTTGTTTCCAGCTTATCTGGGTTTTCATAAGGCTTCAGGATATGGTCGAGCATTTCGTTAATGACATGTCGTTCTGCCAAAACAGGAGTGATAGGTTCTTCAAGGCAAAACGCCACCATGTCAAACAGCGCTTGGTTTAACGGATCGGATGTAACGATACATCTTCGACCGTCTTCAAATTGCAGCGGTATGAGTGCATTGCTGTGCAAATAATCCGGGGTCAGGAAGGCAATTAGGCCGTGATCTACCTTGAGATCACTGAGATCAAAATTGATTTCAGCATCTATCACATCAGCCAGGTTTTCCAGTAGGCTGCGCTCCGAAATTACGCCACTGCGCAAAAGTGTTGTGTACATCGGAACGCCTTCTTTGACAGCCAGCGATTTTGCCTGTTGGAGTTGCGCTTTGGGAACACGTTTTTTCTCGGCAAGAGATCTTAAGAGAGCATCTTCAATTGTATTTTCGGGATGGGTAATCGGTATGGGATTTGTCATGTAATCTCTGGTTATTCTGACGAAGTTCAAATATGCTTTAGCGGGTAATTGAAAGTGTTTTCTGAATGGGCTGGCTTGTCAATCTTTGGCGTATTTGGAAATCGGCCGCAACAGAGGTTTTTCCACCTTTTCTATACGTTCCAGGTTTGCATCGCACTTGGTCAAAACAGATAAAACTGCAAAGTCTGGAGCAATTGACGTCGAAAAGCACCGCCGGTCATTTTGCTAAGGAGGCTGGCAAAGGGCCGATCGATTTGGTGCTGGACGCTGCATTCTATCTTACAAGGGATATCACTTTTCCTAAATCTGCTCTGCGCGAAAGCGAAAATGTCCTGCGCCTTAACCTTGACATGGCCTCGCCTATTGCTCTCTCAAACCTTGTTTGGCGCAATCAACAAATTGGCCGCCAACGTGGAAAAATCCGGTTTGAGCAATCCGTCATCAAGGCCAGAACCCTTGAAGAGATTGAACTGCTGTGTGATGCGCTTGGTCTTCGTCTCCGAACTATTGGCACGGCCAACGGCACGCTCAAACCGTTCTTTGACAATCGCAGAGTGTGTGACCGCCTGATTTATCGGTGGTTTTGGGCTTTTGGAGCTCTGACGATGCTCGCTGGTTTGACCATTGGTTATATGTTTTGGCAAGATGCGAGAGAAACGCGCCAAAAAATTGCCGTGCTCTCCGCAGACCTGACGACCGTGCGGGAGAAAACGGTTGTGCTCATCGACACTCAAAATTCGATGCAGGAAAAATCCCAGATAACAAATGACGCTTATAGCAATCTTCTTGGGCAGCGGGGGCGAGGCCTTGTTTTAGCGCAAGTATCAACGAGCTTCCCTGAAGACAGTTGGGTTTCAGAGTTTGAAATAAACGGGTCTCAGGTCACCTTGGGCGGCTTTGCTGGTTCGGATATCGTGAACATACTATCCGCTTTGAACGGGCAGGCATTTATTGACGACGCCAAGCTTGATGGGTCCCTTTCGAGCGGCGGCGCTTCAGAAAAAAGACGGTTTCGGATTTCGGCGACCCTATCAGCGGTTCAAAATTGATGGTGACTCGCGGTAAACTGGCAAATTTCGGCATTGTATTCTTGCCATTTCTTTTGTTGGTGCTGCTCATTTGGATGGGCGCAATTGGTCCGCTGAGGGATTATCGGCGTGCACAAAACCTGGAATTGACCAATCTCATTGAAGAATTACAAACACTCAAATCGAAGATCTCCAAATTGGATACCAGGGTCGTCGATGCTCAAGGCCTGTCGGAATTTGTTTGGACAGCGTCAGAGGGAAATTCCGTCGCGCTGAACATTCAATCAACAGGCGATGGCATGGCGCGCGCAGCAGGATTCAGACCGGACCTGATTGGCCCCTACGGGTCAGACAAGAACCCGGACTACATCACCCATGCGGTAGAGCTGGAAACAGACACGTCATACGAGCATCTGCTGAAGTTTCTAGATCGTGTGGAAGCCCATAATCCGCCGCTCGGCGTTTCCCATCTTTCTGTCCGCCCGTTCTCACAAGGTCAGGGAAAGACAGCAGGAACACCTATTTACTTTCGAGCGGTCATTTGGGGGTATGAATCCCCATGAGATTGGACGCAATCAGAAACCTCATTCCGCCCCCTCTTATCTTGCTGCCGATAGGATTGTTGACATTCCTGATCCTCAAAGAAGACGTTCAAATCAACTCTGACGCAAGTTTGTCTCCTGCAGAGACCACCGCTACTGCGACTGCCAAGGGAACAATGTCTTCATCCGGGTTTCCCAATGCTCTCCTGGAAGACGCTGTAATAACAGCTTTGAGCGAGCGGCCTTTGTTTTCGCCTACGAGAACCCGATATGAACCGGTTAAAAAGGTTAAAACGCCGCAACAAGCCCCAGAGGAGATCGTCATTGCGCCCACAAAACCGCCCGATATTCCTCCTCCTGAAGTTGAGTTTCTGGGGGTTATTTCCGAAAATGGCACCTATTCCGCGCTATTAAAGGCACAGAATGAGGAAAAGTGGTATCGGAGCGGAGACCGGATTGGTGACTGGACCATACTTAATGTCTACGGTGACCACATAAATCTGGGGCATGGTGAACAGACAATATCAGTGCACCTGGAGCGATAATAATCATCCCGAATGGGATATTGAGATAGCGGCGGACAGGCAGATGCGCTGGATTGCACTAATCCTCTTGGCTTTGAGTATTTCGGCATGCGAGTCTTCATTCATCCCGAGCTCAGGCAAGTTTGACAGCGATCAGATCGGGAGCGGTCGCGATTACCAAAACGGTAATTCCCGAAACCCTGGCACAACTGTTGGAAAGAAATCGCTCTCACGCGGCACCGATCAGTTTTTCAACCCAGACGCGTTGGACAGCAGCTCCCCAGAAACCGCTGTGATTATCCCGGTTGGCGGCAAAAAAGTCGAAATGAACCTGGTGAACGCCAGTATCAAATCGGCCGCGGATGCCGTGCTTGGGCAGACTTTGAAACTTCCTTATGTGGTCAGCGACGAAGTGACCGGGCGCATGACCGTACAAACTACGGGTCCGGTTCCAAAATCCGCCCTTTATGATCTTTTTGTTGCCGGGTTGGAAGTGAACAATGCTCGGGTTGAAAAAGAAGGCAATGTTCTGCGCATCGTGCCCGGGCGTGCGGGCTCCAAAAAATACCGCTCTGTGCAAAACGCAAGCCTTGGTGGATCAGCCATCGTTGTCGCTCCGTTAAAATACATCTCGGCCAGCCAGATGACGACATTGCTTCATCCCTCTATCGAAGACGGGCTGAGCGTTGTGACCGACAAGAAGAGAAACCTGCTATTGCTGTCCGGCAATTCAGCGCAACTCAACTCCGCCATTGATGCGATGAACCTCTTTGACGTTGATGTCTTGAAAGGCAAGTCAGTTGCCTTGGTGCGCCTTGAAGCGGCTGATCCGGACGCGGTTGTCGAAGAACTCAATCTGATTTTTGAAACTGCGGAGGGCGGGTCATTACAAGACGTGGTACAATTTGTAGCCAATCCACGGCTTAAATCCATTTTGGTGATTACAACGCGCTCCAAATACCTGGCTGACGCGCAGAAATGGATTAGGGAACTCGACCGCACCGCCGGGGGGGCAAGGCGCTATTCTGTCATCTATGAACTCCAAAACCGCAGCGCCCAGGAACTGGCTCCGATACTAGCAGAATTGATGAACGCCCAAACCACAGAAACATCCGGCGAATACACAGAAGGCGAAACCGAACTTTCCGCGCTTGGTGTCGAGTCTGCAGGCGTCCAGATTCTGGCCGATGATGCGCAAAATGCCATCGTCGCCCGAGCGCTCAAAAACGAGCACGATGAAATCAAACGCCTTGTTGTGCAATTGGATACCAGCCTCAGACAGGTGATGCTGGAAGCCACCATTGCCGAAGTGACTTTGAACGATGACCTGGCTTATGGTGTGGGCTGGTTTTTTAAAAATGGGAATTTCAGCACAACGTTCTCGCCCAATAGCACAGGAGGAGTCGGCTCCCAGTTTCCCGGCTTCTCAGCGGTCTTTGGAACTGGAAATACCCAAGTTGCCCTGAACGCCCTGGCCAGTATTACGGACGTGAAGATTATTTCCACGCCAACTCTGATGGTTCTCGATAACAAAGAGGCAATCCTACAGATCGGCGATCAGGTGCCGATAGCGACGCGCAGCTCGGTTGATGCGACCAATCCCAATGCCCCAATTGTCAGCACAATCGAGTATCGTGACACCGGAGTTATTCTGAAAGTCAGGCCGCGTATTGGCAACAGTGGACGGGTTGTTCTCGAAATTGAGCAGGAGGTCAGCGACGTTGCCAGCACAACCACCTCTGGCATTGACTCCCCGACAATCCGCCAACGCAAAGTCCAGACAAACATTGTGGTGAATGATGGGTCTACGCTGGCTCTTGGTGGCATTATTCAGGAAAGTGACAATGCGACCAATGCCAAGGTGCCGGGGCTTGGTGATATCCCTTTAATTGGAGCCGCGTTTCGCAACAAATCCAGACGCAGTCTGCGCACCGAGTTGTTGATCCTGATCCGCCCCCGAGTTGTGCGTGATGGCGCAGAAGCCCGCGCAGTCACCGATTACTGGCGTAAAAAGCTCGCAGGGCCCAACAAAATATTGCAGACTGGTTTGGGTAAAAAGGTTCATAAACTTCCAACCCAGTAAATTCTGAGAGCAGATGACTTACCCGTACCGCGCCTATACTGATACCGGGAAGGAAGTTTCCGGTACTGTTCATGCGGGTTCTGAAAAAGCCGCCATTCAAAAGATCGAGGAGTTGGGGTTGCTGCCGCTTGCAATTGCGGCAAGCAGCGAACACCAAAAACCCTGGTATTTGCGCGACTTGCAAATGTTGTCCGGCACTTTGTCTGACGCTGAACAAGCCAATCTTTCGCGCCATCTTGCAACGCTCATTCAGGCAGGCCTGCCCAGCACTGACGTTCTGGAAATCGCAAAGCTATCTCAACCCAAGAAAAAACTCGGCACCGCTCTGGAAACAGCACAAAGGGGCCTGATGGAAGGGCGCTCGGTTTCAGAGGCATTTGATTTTCCCGGCAACCCATTCTCGCCGGAATTTCACAGTTTTCTGCACATTGGCGACGTTTCAAATTCCTTGGGTCAGACACTGGGCGAAGCCGCGAAATATTTCGCAGTCAAAGCCACCACGAAAGACAAGATTGCCTCAGCCCTGATTTACCCGGCTATTCTCATGTTGGCCGGATTGGGATTGATCCTTGTTCTGACGTTTGTTCTGGTCCCAACCCTGCAACCGCTATTCCAGTCCGCTGATGTCACACCACCTTTGATGTTTCGCGTCATTGATGGGTTTGGCAATGTCGTCACCCAATACTGGGTTCCGGCGCTTGCTGTCTTAATTGCACTCCCGATCGCAATCAAAGTCTGGAGCGCTACGGAAACCGGCCAGCGACGCTGGCAATCCTTTGTCTATCGCATCCCCAAAATCGGGCCGATGGTGTTTCAATCGCAGTTGGAACAGGTGTGCCGGGGTATTTCCATGTTGGTCAAGAGCGGGTTCACTCTGCCCACCACATTCGAACAGATTGCCAAAACCACCACAAGTCAGTCGCTCGCGGCCACGTTCGGAGCGGTGTCAGAAGACTTAACCAATGGAGAAACCGCTAGCACCGGGTTTGCAAACAAACCCTTCCTGCCAAAAGATTTCAACGCCATCGTTGATTTAGCAGAGCGCACCAACCGCTGGCCGGAAGTCCTGCTGGGCTATGCCGATGCGCTTAGCCAGCGCAATGAACAGACCCGCAACCGCCTGCTCACGTTGATTACCCCGGCCATCACCATTGTCGTTGGGTTGCTGGCGGGGGGCATGATCTATGCCGTTATGAGCGCCTTGCTGGAGATCAATGCCATTGCAACGCCCTGAGCCAGACGCGGGCTTTACCCTGTTTGAAACGCTGGTGGCCTTTGCCGTGCTGGCCCTCAGCATCACGGTGATTTATCAGGTCGGTATCACCACGCTTGGCAATTCGGCACGCCAGCACCAACGCTATGAGATGACCGAATTTGCCCGCTCGCAACTCGATGAAATCGTCGAACTGGGAAGTGACCGCGCTCAAGACGGCATTTACCGGGATACCTGGGACTGGGTCACGAAAGTAGAGCCTGTGGGTGGCCTGCAACCGTCCTACCTCGACAAATCCCATTACATCGCGCGGATCACGATTACGGTGACGCCACATGGCCGCTCCAAACCCATCGTCAGCCTGTTCACCGAAGATTTTCGGAGGCTGCCATGAACGGGCAAAGCGACACTGGCTTCTCTCTTATCGAGCTGCTGGTTTCACTGGCGCTGATGGCGATCATGGCAGTCATTCTGGCCAGCGCTCTGGATTTCGGGCGGTTGTCCTGGGTGCGCAGCGCACGGCTGGAAGCTGTCGAACAGCAGGCCTTAACGCGGCTTGATTTGCGCAATTGGTTGGAGGAATATGACCGGCGTGAAGCGTTTCTGGGGGATGCGGCGGAGTTTCAGTTTGCGCTCTGGCCCGAGCAATTGATGCATTCGAGGGCTTACCGCTATTCGATTGGCCTACGGGTCGTCCGTAAAGAGACCAGCAATACGTTGCGTCTAAACCTGACCGGCTTTAATTATGCCGGCGACGAAGTGTTCAGCCAAACCCGTGTTCTGGCCCAAGGGTTGAAAACCGTCACAGTCCATTATTACGGGCGGGTTTCTCCGACATCTAGCTATGGCTGGCGTGAAGATTGGGATTATTCGACCGGCAAGTTACGGTTGATTAAAATTGAAGCGACGCGCGGTATTGGCACACCTTGGCCACCGATCACTGTGCGCGTTGGACTTGCGACGGATCAGAGCGAGATATCGGTGTCTTCTCCGGTCCCACCCGACTGACCATCGCGGCCCAACGTCGACAGGTCGAAAGGCTTTTCACTGCCGGGAAAGCGATAGAGGTAGCGGCGGCCCCAGGGGTCGGTCAACCCTTCGGGCGTATCCAGATATGGACCTTCCCAAGCGGCACTGCCAGCGGGTGCGGTCAGCAAAACATCCAGCCCCTCTGACTCGCTCGGATAGCGGCCAAGGTCGATATACATCAACTGCAACGCGCCTTTGATATGGGTGAGCTGCAGCTCCGCCGTCTGGCTTTTGGCGCGCCCGAAATAGCCAATCACGCGCGGGGTGACGAGGCCCATGATCAGGGCGATGACGGCGAGGACGATCATGACCTCAAGGAGGGACATGCCGGAGTCGCGAGGGGAAGTGTTGGTAGGTTTTGACAAAGGATGGCTCATATGTGCAATTGACCAGGGTTTTGGTATCCGAGATTATAAAGCGAGCCCAGCAATTTAACAGACCATATCCGCATCACGGCACTCGTCGATCCAGCTTTTGGTTTCAGCTGTGGCCTGGCCTGCCTTTGGGTTCATTCCCGCTTTTTCGAAGGGCTGATATGTTGGGTTGGTTTCCAGCACACCCGCCGCTTCATAGATGGCACGGATCGAGCCGGTGCCGCTGCCCGGTAGGGTATTGCGTAAGCATTGCCCGAAGGGGGGCGCTGATCAGGGTGCTGACCTCTTCGCGCAGCACGCCGCCCACGTCGGTGGTGCGGATGCGGATGTCGGACAGCGGGTAGAGCAGCAGCTCCTCGCCCGCGCCCGTGCCCCAATCGAGGATTTCGAGGCCACCGAGGTAGACGGTGGTCTTATGTATGCCACAAAGCCCACCGTTGCAGTCCTACTAGCTTTCAAAAATTATGGAACCGCCGACAATTACGTGCTCTGCTATCTACACACTGCTTAACCTGTCAAATAGCCCCCAGCTATATTCCGTGCGGACACTAAATGACAGAGAACCGCCAAAATTATACAAATTGCAATCGCCATTGCCGCACAGATCTATATTGATTTCGACTTCAACCGGTTTCTCTTGCATCTCGAAAATTGGTGCGCTGAAACCTGCTACGGATACACCGTTTACTGGCTCCCCAAAATGGTCTGTTTTGGAGCTGAAATGGTTTTGCGTCAACAATGTCCGCCCTTTTTTCGTTATCGTAAATGAAACTAAAATCGCTGATTTATATTGGTGTTTGTCTATTTCGGAGAAGATCGAGATACGTGCTCTGAATGGCGACCCGAATTTTCTCTCATCAAGAAGCAAATTATCTCTAACCTGCGTGAATTGGCCTGACAATCTGAGCGAAAACTCCAACCCCTCTTTTTCCGCCTTTAGCACGCTACTTTCAAAGTACGTTGTTCTAGTTCGGTCCATAGCCAACGCAATAATTGCAGCAAATAAAATTGCTATGACAAGGAAAGCAATCTTGTAACCATTTGTCCGCATCTTCATTTTCCTTTTGTATTGCGGTCGGTTGGCCGCTGGAAAGTTTATGCCCAAGTCGCCGTTTCGTGCCAATTTTAGTTTTCTAAATCAATACTGCCCTCTATTTCACTTCCATGATCCTCGGAAGACAGATCATTCACCTCGGTGGGAGATTGTACGCCAGTCCTCGTGAGTCTGTCTCTAGCTGTTTGTCTCGCGCGTTCTTTAGCGTCCTTATTCCGCTGAGATTTAGTCAAATGCACACTTTCGCGATAACATCCATTCTCAATACCAAAAAGAGCTGCAAGTCGCTCCCTGAATGATGTCGGGTCTTCCTCAGTGTTGCCCCAGACCACATAGGGTACGACATCAACTATTACGTGACCAACCGGATTGGATTCTGGATCAGCGTAATTAACCGTGCCTTGGTTAACGTTGTCATTTACCAGATTGTCGTTTTCGTCGTAAATTCCCTCTTGCCCGGTTGAAGTAGTTACCACCTTTGAGTTATTTGCAGGGTTAGTGCCATTCACTGGGTCCGTTCCTTGTTGGTGCGCATTTGCTGGCACGCCAGTATTTATCGAAATTTTGCCCTCATCAATTTGTCTATTCAGTTCGTCGCGAGTATCTGGCGAGGATTGCTGAGTGTTGTTTCGGTTATAGTGTGCCCCTTGCATTCGAGAGTAAGCGCCAAATGGCCCCGAACACGTAAGACAATTACCACTCGGATCCCTCAAATTTACCGGATCATTGAACGCGTAGCTGTACCTATTCGTCCCAACCCCGGTCATGGTCACCTCAAACCAGTCTGGCTGGATAAACAGCGCCAGCTCCGGGTCGTAATACCGCGCGTTGAGGTATTGCAGGCCGGCGCCGGCGTCATAACGTTCGCCGAGGAAGCCTTTGGTTTCGGGGGTTATCTGCCCCGCTTTGGGGTTCATTTCCACCTTGCCGAACGGCTGATACGTCGGGTTGGTTTCCAGCACACCCGCCGCGTCATATATGGCGCGGATCGAGCCGAGTTGGTCCTTGATCAGTGTGCTGACCTGTTCGGTGATCACCCCGTCAACATTGGTGGTGCGGATGCGGATGTCGGACAATGGGTAGAGCAGGAACTCTTCGCCCGCGCCCGCGCCCCAATCTCGGATTTCGAGGCCGCCGAGGTAGACGGTCACCATCTCATTCGCGGTGCCCTGCTGTTCGATCTTCTTCAGGCGGGTGCCGTCAGCGGCGTAGACATAGGTCGTGGTCTCGCCATTGTAGGAGACGCTGAGCGGGCGGTTTTCGGCGTCATAAGTCATCACCTTGCCATTCAGCCCGGCGGTCATATTGCCGGTGTCGTCATATGCGAGGGCTTCGCCCCCGGCGCTGTCGGGCGCATGCGAATGCGGTGATTTGCCGTTGGAGCCGACCTGGGTAGCACCGGGATAGACATAAGCGCCGATGAAGCTGTTGGACAGCATCCGCCCGGCGGTGTCATAGGTGAACGTCTGGTCCAGTAACGTGTTGGCGTTCACCGCCTCGCCTTCGGTCTGGTACTGATCAGCAAAAAGCAGCCGCCCGGCGTAATCATAAGTGTAGCGATAGCGACTCTTGGCGTAGTCCGTCCGTTGCTTCCAGACCCGCCCCGTGGCAGTGCGTTCGTACCGAGTCCAGCCGCTTTTCTGAGCGCCAAGACTGTCGCGGGGATAGATGTGCTTGATCCAACCCCGTTTGCCGTCATAGGTATTCTGCAGATAATCGGTGCTGCCGAAGGTGACTTTCGTGGGCTGATCCCAGAGGTTGTACTCTACATCGGAGATATGGCTGCCAAAGCCGATCAGACGACCAGCGGTGTCGTAGATGTAATCGGAGTAGGTTTTTACGGTGTTGCCGCCTGGGACATTCGGCGCTCTGACATATTGAAGAGTGTCGCTTAAGTAATACTGGTTTTTGAACGGCATTACCCGGGTGGTGTCTCCGTCAACCGTTTGTTCAGTATTTTTTACCATTCCTGATTTGTTGAAGGCAAAATCAATCCGGTGTTTGCCGACAATTTCCACTCGGCCAAGGTGTCCGATGTTGTACGCAGATACTCCGCCTATGTTGTTCACATCATAGATTGAGTCAGTTGTAACGGTAGTGCCGCCGACTGAAATTACTCTCTTGACCTCCTGGCGGTTAATATCGTCGTACTCGAACTCGATGACTTGGCCGATTGCGTCCGTCTGTTTGGTCAGATTGTCGTTGAGGTCATACTCCATCGCCCAGCGGCCCAGACCCGGGTCATTGGCATCGGTGCGGTTATTGAAGTGGTCGTAAATATAGGTCCACTGCATGCTAAGCGCGTCGAGCACGCGGAGCAGGTTGCCTTTCGGGTCGTACCAGAATTGTGTGCTGTGCGCCCCGGTCTGCGCGCCTTTGGCATCATCCACGAGTCCAAAAACCGTCACATGTACGGTATTTCCAAAACTGTCCACAGAAGCGCGGACCCAGCCGCAGTCGGTGGTCGCATCATTGTCAAAACAATGTTCATCCCACGTGTTTACATTCGGAAATGTCTCGAGATCAGAGGTTTGTGCTTCGCTGTAACCGTAGTAGCTCAGCCAGCTGTCGTAGTTGAACAGAACTATTCCATAGGAGGTCTCGTGTTGGTTTCCATCAGCTAGGAGTGTACGAACAGGCCGGTTGAGCGTGTCATAGTCGAACCGGGTTTTTTGAGCATCCGAGACCGAGAAGCCCGCCGGATTGCTCAACGCTCCTGCCACCGAACTCCAAGTCCGGGGAAGGCTCTTCCAGGCGAGATTGCCGCGCGCATCAAAATGACTGACTTGCGCGATCATGCTGGCGTCGACCTCATCCACGCCGGAACGGGCGGTCAGATAGGTCTGGCCAAAGCCGTCAAAATACTCACGCGATTTGGCCCTGTTTGTCGCTCCGTTCAGAGTCGGGGCCGGTGCCGATTTCTCGATATACTGCGCTGTTGGATTGCCGATGTTCTGGTAGCTGGTTGTCAGGACGGCCCCTCTGGGCAGAGTCGTAGTGGTTTCGCGGCAATGCACATCATAGATAAATGTGGTTTCCAGATCGTTGGGATCGATGGTCTTGGTCGGTTGCTGACAGGCGGTATCCCATTCGGATTCCACCTCATGGCCAACCGCGTTAGTGGACTTGATCCGGAATAGATTACGGTCGGTTTCATATTCATGGGTCGTACTTAAAAGCTTGGCATCAATCTCGGAAGTAACGTTGCCATAATTGTCGTATTCAAACTTGTTCTCTACCAACTGGTGAACACCCGGATTGTTGGGGTCGTATTCTTCGCCATTCCAAATCCGATGCCGCGTCATGTTTCCGAATAACGGCAGTGCTGTTGGACTTTGGCCATCAAACTGAAAATAGTTAACTTCAATCCAATTGGTACGCACGTCGGCGTTCCAAGTTGGCAGGGGGGTATCGCCTTGAACTGTAAGTTTCCTCCAGGGTTTGCTTACGATGTAATTTGCCGTGTTTGGCTGGTACCAGAATTGCGTGGTTATGTCGTCGTATCCTGACCCATAGCCAAGGGAAATTATGGACTCCGGTTCCCCATAAATGTTCAGCGCGTATTGCTCGGTCTTTTCCAGCAGCTCATCGAGAAATCGCTCGCCGCGAACCGTTTCGGTCTTCATCGAGCGCAACGGCAAATTACTCAGATCGCCAGTTTCCGCATAGGTATTTCTGACCTGCGCGAATGTAGCCTCATTCCCGGTTGGATTGGCCGGGTTTTCAGTTGTTCTCGGGTCGTAGGTCAACGGCCCGAACAGAGTATGTTTGGATACCCTGCCCGCACTGGCGCGGGTTTGGAGGTACTCTGTTTCAATCCGCGGCTGTATCGCATTGGCAGGCAGCGCACTGTCATTCACCGCAGGCAGAGTGGCCGTTACTTTCGCAAAGCCCAGGGAACGCCGAAGATGATAGTCAAACGCGCCACCCTCGTAGGAATAGCTCACTGTCCGCGCATTGCCCCGACCGTCATTGCTGGTGATTGAAGTAACCGCTTGGCGGACAGCAGGCAAGTTGAATTGGCCAAACTCCGTTGTTGGTAAATAAGTAACGTCTGTCGTACCGCCAGCTTGGTTGGCAACCTTAATCAGCAGATTTGGGATACCTCCGTCACCGAAATAAATCTCCGGAGCCCCCTGTGTTTTGGCTCCAAATATATCGATCAGACCATCGCCGTCAAAGTCTCCGGCTGCACCGGCTGACTCGACAAGTTCGTAAGCTGTGGAATCTGTTGGTTCAACAAAATCAGTGCCTGTTGAAAGCAAAACGTACGAGGTCCCATCGGCCCAAAAACTCGCTGGGTCAGGGGTCGTAAATTCGTCTTTGTGCGTGAAAATTAGGTCGCTTAGTCCATCGCTATTAATGTCTCGCGCACTTAATGATAAATCCTGATCCACCCAGCCAACTCTCTGCTGCAAATCCCACTGTTGTATTGGAGAAAACCCATTTCCGGTTGAAAGTGAAACAAAGACCCTCTGCCGCCACGGATCAAATTGTCCATGCACAAAGTAAACAACATCGTCGGCACCATCACCGTTGAAATCGCCAAAAGCAAATCGGTAACCATTCGATGTTACACTCCCGGATGCCCAGCTTTGAGAGCCGATGGAAATGGGATTTTCCGAAAACTCGGGGCGCAGCACATACCAAGGGGCGCCTTGTCCCGACCCAATGGTGTAAAACAAGTCCAAACGACCGTCGCCGTTCAAGTCCATCGGCGTCACCGAAGTTGGTGATTGATGGTAGGCTGGGTCAATATGCCGGATGTTCGTATTTTGGGTGTTGTCCGCATTTAACGTCGCGACGTACCAGCCGTTATCATCCTTGGTCAGATATTCTGGTGTCGGATCACCCTGCAAATTTAACAACCCGTGGAAGTAATCCGTCACAGTAATGACATTGTTGCTTTGATCTATTTGCGTAACTGTGTTGGAAACTGGGTTTGAAACCGTTTGGTTTGGCGCAGGAGTGACCTGTTCCAGAGTTACGGCCAGATGGAATTCTTCGAGTGTGCAACCATTGTTGTTGCAGACTTCGGGGGTTTTTGTAACGGTTTGACCAGTTTTCAGAAAAATCTCTCTGGCTGGATCAACCGCCAAGTTTCGGTTGCGAAGGTTGCTGAAAGTAAGTTTGCCGCTGACTGTACAAGAAGGGTCCTGCCCGCCCGGCCCTGCGCCGACAACCCCTATTTCTGGCGCATATAGTGCATCAAAATCATGCGGCGCGTTAAACTCTGAGTAGTTTTGAACCGGTCCCAACGAATTCAGCGTTCGAGAGGTGTCTATCTCAAATACAGAACCGCTGGTTTCATCATCCACAAAGCAACCATTGTAGATAAAGCCATCTCGTGGGTTACCCGAATAATTGCGCGCCGCTAGATACATTTCGGGTGAAATAATCTCGTCCCGTCCGTTCAAGTCGATATCATAACCAACCGAATTTGCGGTAAAGTCCTCACCAGAATAGGTCCGTTTATCAAAACTTACCTCATCGCTTGAATACTCAAACGTTACATCCGGTAGTTTTGTACCGCCTGTAATATCCACACCAGAACTAACAAAATCGCCACCGAATTCCTCGACTTTCGTCAGCAAACTTGAATCCGTTTGTGCACTGAGAACATAGTTAAATTTATAGGCGCGGATTTTCCGGCTGCCATCATAAACCCGAACAGACACAAGCCTTTTGCGCTGGTAGCCAAAAGTGGTAGTGCCGGTTGCATAGGCAACTTCCACGTCGTCAACCGGATCCTCATACCCAAATACAATCCGATAGCCGTCCGATGATGTTCCTCCGGACGGCGTGCTGTAGGTGATTTCGTCTGGACGATAAGGAAATCCGTTTGCATGCAAACCGGTTTGATAACTGATCGACACAACGTTGGAGACTACCTGCGTGTCTGAGATCGAAGTCAGCAACCAAATCCGCTCAAAGGACAGGTTGTCGAGATCGGCTGTGCCCGTGACGGCCTCCCCTGCAAGATCACCAACAGATTCATAAGTGTATTTGACGCCGTCTTTGTTGAACACGCTGAAGGTATTGGCGGCCTCATCGCGGGTGATCTTCAGGTAACTTTCGCGCAGCGATGTGTAATCACCACCCGCTGTGCAACTGGCATTTGGATTTGTTGCGAGGTAATCCGGGTGGTAATCCGCCGCAGTGTCGCACGCCACCAGTTCCTGGCCATCCAGCAGGAAAACATCTTTGGTGTTTTGGTAACTTGGTATGCCTCGGCCTTCCGTTACCCGCTCAATTTTGGAAAACCCCGACAGCCGCCAACCCTGTCCGGCAATGTTTGCCGGACCACGAGACATTCTACGCCCGGAATTGTAACGCAACGCAAGATTGGGCTCCAATCCGCGAAACACTGGTATCTTTATTGGAACAGAATAGGTAAAGGCTCCGTCAGACCCGACGTCGTTCGGGACCGAGATGTTAGCAACGTCGGAAAATTCCAGAGTAGGTTCTGTTGTACTGGACGTGCTCACTAATTCTGAGCTTGTGGGTGGTTGCTCTTCAGTCTCATCCTTGAGTGCGTCACCCTCTTCTAACTCTCCGCTTTCTTCAACAACCTGTTCAGCGGCGCCTGCCGAGGTCGCTTCTTGCGTTTGACCATTGTCAGTAGCCGCGCCAACGGTGTTTTCTTCCGAAGCAGCATAAATACTACCTGAAGTTAAGGCGAGCACAGCAAGGGCAACGAGAGAAGTGCGGATAAAGGGCATCAAATAACCTCAACAAATTCATTTGTTAAATCGTTAACAATTAATTAACACCCTAAAAAGTTGAGTCAACAGTCTTTAAGTGGACACGTATGAATTGAGGGGTCATTGACCGTTTTTACCCAAGCGGCGAAGGGTAATATACTCTGGGTTGCGAAAGACAAACTGCTGGCGGCCGATTGATACGATCATCTCTTGCTTGTCGCCTGCGTCATTAGATAGAAATCTCAGCAATTCTGTAGGAGCCGTCTTGGCGTTCAGTTTGCGTTCGCCGGAATTATATGTGAGAAATTGACGGGCGATGGCGATTTGATCCCCGGTTAACTCCAGTTCCGACAAAAACGGGCTTACTTTCGAAATCGGTTTCTTCTGTCGGCTTTGAAGGACAGCATCTGTAAGCAAAGCACCTCTGCCCGGCGCGAGCTTCTCCAAAAACAAACTCAGCAAACCAGCCGGGGCTAGATTGACGTCTATTAGCCCGGCCGTGTCTTGAGCAGAAAATAGATACTCAGAGTTCTCAACTCCTACCGCAAAAGTCGTGCCATCCAGCCCGGGCAGCTCTGGCAGGTGGGATTCGTGTTCGCGAAACACCGACAAGAACACTAAACGGGTTAGCTGGTTTTTTGCCGCCTGTTCCCCCAGAGCCACCTCATGTTGTTTAATGAGTTTGCCGAGCAGCAAATTAGTGTTGAGAAACCTCACCTGGACCAAAGTAAACAGCGCAGACAGAACAAACAAACTAAGCAGAACAGAGAGAAGTGAGAACCCGCTTTTTTCAACAGATGTGCCGATAGGAAAGTCCCGCTTATAAATGCGTCGCGCATTGGATCGATAGTGTTTTGGGCTGTCTTGACCGGAGGT
The DNA here is from genome assembly GCA_965237555.1 of Amylibacter sp. Classification (GTDB taxonomy): domain Bacteria; phylum Pseudomonadota; class Alphaproteobacteria; order Rhodobacterales; family Rhodobacteraceae; genus Amylibacter. The sequence goes on along the minus strand of CBDEFU010000001.1, from coordinate 355,785 downwards.
TTTATTCAGTTTCATAGGTGGTACCTATCGGATAACTGCCTAGACTTCAAAAAATCGCAGATCCAGCTCATGAAATTAGGTCTTACGAAGCGAAGGGCCATTTTAGCGACTGGATTTTGTTGGACAATTGTTGGGCAAAATGACTGCCCGTGTATAATTAGTTAATTTTGTTATTTTTTCGGATCGCTTCGCCCGGCTTAGCCGGTCCTCGCTTCCGCTGATTTTCTATTCCCTCTAGTCCAAGCGAGGTCAGCGGCGGCGCGTTACGCTTCGACGGCTGTTTGGCTTCGAGGATGAAGCACCCGCGTCTGTAAAGGTCGATGCGTCCTGGATTAGTCGAGCCATCCGCGTGTTTGAAATCGACCCAGCGCTCATAAACGTAGTCGTTGAAACGATTCTGCTCTGCTGCGATGTCAGGCTGCGGTAGCACCAACGCCTGGCTTAACTTCTCAATGAAAAGTTGGCAGTTCGACATTTCAGAACCGCCGGGCGCCTTTACTCGATCTATGGACTCCCTGAAATTACACTCGTCGCGGGCGCTGTCGTCACTTCCATCCAGCGCGACCACGTGGTCACCTCTATATCAACTCCTTGAGAAGACTTGTTTTTCATACCAATCAACCAAAAAGTGTACGCATAGCGCACGACCGAAGCGGCGAGACTACAATTTGTACCGAAACGGGTGCTTGGTTGACCAGCCTCGACATAACATTGAAGAGTCATGCATGGCGGTGGCGCAAAGATCGAATCGCTTCGAGCCTACATAGCGCGATAATCGACATGGAATCGCGGAGTTGGAGCACTTGGAAAAACAGAGATAAGGAATATCACCACGGATGCACAGCTTCCTGATCGGCTTCTATGGCGATTGGAAGTGGATGGATGACCGGATCGACACGGTGTCGAATGTGTTCGAACAAATCAGCAGAACTGAACAGAATTGCATCAACGTTATGACGGTTCCTGGGATTGGTCCGATGATCTCGACAGCGATGATCGCTGCTACCGGTGAAGGCGTGGCTTTTGATCGCCGTCGTGACTTCGCCGCATGGCTTGGATTGGTGCCACGACAATACGCACGGGTGGCCGAACAGTTTTAGGAAGAATCACCAAGCGTGGCAGTAGGTATCTGCGTATGCTGATCGTCCAGGCGACCAAGGTGGTCCTGATGCGACCGCACCGGTGGCCGTTTCTTCTCAGCTTCCATGAAGTCCTTCGACCAATTGTAATACTGGCTCTCGGCGATCCCCTTCTCAGTGATTGCATGTGCAATCACCTGTCGGGCAGCGCCTCGTGACGGCAAAGCCGGAAATCGAACTCCCCCCACGCAGGCCATCCAGAACAATCCGGATCTTCTCTTCGACCGAAAACTTCCGGCGCGTCTCACGCTTGATCTCTTTTACGTGTTTGTCATCCGATACACTCGGCCCAGTTCTCGTTCTCATCTCGCGTCCCCTCAAGGATTACGATGAGAACGAAGACTGGAACGGGCCGCAAGTCGTCCGAGAAGATCGTCAAAGACATCAAACGCGCGACGCGCAGACAATTTAATGGAAATCTCTACTAGGAAAGAGCTTTTTGGCTTGTTCGCGTGGATGACGGGCACGCGACGCGGGTTTGGCTAAGCGTGGAGCATCATCGGTCTGTGGGAGTGTGATGCCTATGGCGTCTTCCATCGGGTGGCCAAGGTCGCTCAGGCGGTGGGACATATCTGTGATCTTTTGTGCGATCAGGTGTACGACGATCCCTTCGCGCTGCAGATAACCGGTAACGCGGAGCAGCCGCCCGCCCATGACAATGCGCCGGTAATTCTCATAGACCTTGGGCCAGACCACCACATTGGAAACACCGGTTTCATCTTCCAGTGTCAGGAAAATCACCCCCGAAGCCGTGCCAGGGCGTTGCCGGGTGATAACCAGGCCGCAGACAGTGGTTCGTTTCAATGGGGCGCTCGCCAGCTCTGCATGCGGTGTCAGGTTAGGCATAGTGGGGCGGAGCAGCTCCATCGGGTGGGCACGTAAGGAAAGGCGCATAGCCACATAGTCTTCAACCACCTCTTCGCCCAGATGCATGGCGGGCAGATTCACCTCCGGTTCACGAATACCTTCCCCCTCGATCCTATCGTGAAACAGCGGCAAAGGCATTTGCGCACGGATCGCTTTGACTTGCCAAAGCGCGTTACGCCGCCCCAACCCCATATCAGAAAACGCATCAGCTTCGGCCAAACGTTCCAGCGCCGCCGGTGCAATGCCCGCCCTGAGCCAGAGGCTTTCAGGATCACGATAACCATTGCCGCGCGCAGCAACGATCCATCCGGCGTCTTCTTCCCTGAAGCCTTTGATCTGACGAAATCCCAGCCGTAGCGCCAAGGTGCCATCTGCGCGACGCTCAAGCGTATTGTCCCATTGGCTGTTATTCACACAGATCGGACGCACCTCCACTTGATGTTCCCGTGCGTCCCGCACGATCTGGGCGGGGGCATAAAACCCCATGGGCTGGGAGTTCAACAGTGCACAGGCAAAGACCGCCGGGTGATGGCATTTCAGCCAGGCCGAGACGTAGGCCAGCATGGCAAAGGCGGCGGCGTGGCTTTCGGGGAACCCGTAGTCGGCGAAGCCTTCAATCTGGGAAAAGCAGCGTTCGGCGAAATCCAGGTCGTAGTTGTTTTTGAGCATGCCTTCGATGAACCGGTCGCGGAACACGCTGATCGTGCCCATCCGCCGGAAGGAAGCGAGCGAGCGGCGCAACCGGTCGGCCTCTTCTGCCGTGAAGCCGGCGGCCACCACAGCGATCCGCATGGCCTGCTCCTGGAAAAGCGGCACGCCGAGGGTCTTGCCTAGCACGCCCTCAAGTTCCTTCGACGGAAAGCTCACATCCTCCAGCCCCTGCCGCCGCTTGATATAGGGCTGCACCATGCCGCCCTGAATCGGGCCGGGGCGGACGATGGCCACCTCGATTACCAGATCGTAGAATTCGCGAGGTTTCATCCGCGGCAGAAAGTTCATCTGCGCCCGGCTTTCCACCTGAAAGACGCCAATCGCATCGGCCAGACACAGCATATCATAGGTGGGTTTGTCCGCTTGCGGGACGGTGGCGATGGTCAACAGTTGCCCTTCGTGGGTTTCCATCAGGTCGAACGCCTTGCGGATGCAGCTGAGCATCCCCAGCCCCAGTACATCGACTTTCAGGATGTGCAGCGCGTCGATATCATCCTTGTCCCACTCAATGACCGTGCGGTCATCCATCGCAGCGTTTTCAATCGGGCAAAGCTCATCCAGCCGCCCCTTGGTGATGACAAAGCCGCCCACATGCTGCGACAGATGCCGGGGAAAGCCGATGATCTCGCCAATCAGCCGGATGGTTTGGGCCAAGCGCTGGTCAGCCGGGTCAAGCCCCAGCTCCCGGATACGATCCGGGTCCGCCCCGCCATTCGACATGCCCCAAATCTGACCCGACAGGCCGGCAGTCACGTCCTGACTCAACCCCATCACCTTGCCTACTTCGCGGATTGCGGAACGGGATCGGAAATGAATTACCGTGGCACACAGGCCCGCCCGATGTCGCCCGTATTTCTCATAAATATGCTGAATCACCTCTTCCCGGCGCTCATGTTCGAAATCGACATCAATATCGGGCGGTTCGCCGCGATGTTCAGAGACAAAGCGTTCCACAACCATCGTAATAACTTCAGGGCTGACATCAGTGATCCCAAGCAGATAGCACAAGATAGAATTGGCCGCAGAACCGCGCCCCTGACACAGGATGCCCTGCGCGCGCGCAAATTGCACAATGTCATGCACGGTCAGGAAATAAGCCGGAAAGTTCAGCTTTTCGACCAGCGCCAGTTCCTTTCGGACCTGCGCATACGCCTGTTCCGGTGCACCCTGTGGATATCGTCGCTTCAGCCCCTCGGCCGCCAGTCGAGCCAACCGCTCTTGTGGAGCCTCACCGTCGGCGATTTCATCCGGATATTCATAAGACAGTTGCGACAGGCAAAACCCGCAGCGCGCCATGATTTCCAACGTGCGTCGGATTGCAGCCGGGTAGTCGCGAAACATCCGTGACATGTCATCCGAGCCCTTCAAGCGGCGTTCGGCATTGGGCAGCGCACCGGTGCCGATCTGATCAATGGTGATATGCTCGCGCATACAGGTCAGCACATCCGCCAGTTGGCGGCGGCTGCCATGGTGCATCAGCACATCACCAACCGCGACCATTGGCGCTGCGGTTTTCTGTGCTAGACGGGCGCAGCGTTCCAGGTATGCCTGATCACTGCCATCATATTGTGGAACTGCCCCCAGAAACACATGACCAGGATAATGACGCACAGCAGTTTGGATATGCTGTGCAACCTGTTTTGCGCCGATAGCCTGCTGTGGCAGGGCGATCAGGATCATGCCAGAACAGCCCTTGAGCATATCCTGCATATCCAGATGGCATTCGCCCTTTTCTGCCCGCCGTTTTCCAAGGGTCAGCAGCCGGGCCAGCCGCGCATAGGCCGGGCGATTCTGTGGCAGGGCAATCCAGTCCATCGGGCTGTCACGCAACACCAGCCGGCACCCCACAATCAGCCTGGGCAGTTTCGGCGTGTCGGGCCGCGCAATCGGATTGGGGTTGCCGACTTCCTGCCGCGAGCTGGAATCCACCCGGTGCTGCGACCGTATCCTGATTTTTTCGTCCACTTTTCGCTTTAACTCCTTCAAAGCGGAATAGGCTCGCACAACCCCGGCCAGCGAATTGCGATCAGTAATTGCAATGGCCCCCAGCCCCAGTTCCGCAGCCCGTATCATCATCTCTTCGGGATGCGACGCCCCTGTCAGAAAGGTGAAATTCGTGGTGACGCACAGTTCGGCATAATTCACGCGAATTCCCCCTGCACGAACCAGCCGGGATTTTGCGGTGTATAAAACAACCACAACCGCCACCCTTGTTTGGTGTCCACCTTCCAATAGTCACGCATACCGGATCGCCAGTTTTCGTCCGATAGCCACCATTCTGGTGCGATGCGTTCCGGTCCGGTTGCACGCCCTGTCGTCAAAGACATCCGTCTCCAGCGAAAGCGGGTGGGCGGGCGATGACCAGAACCGCCAATAGGCTCTGGCGGAAACAACCGCAAAGGGCGTGGGCGTAACGCAACCCATGGCCCGACGGGTTCCGAATATGCTGCTGGGGCGATAATAAAGCTCCGTTCGGGGATATGGCTGTCGGCGGGCAAAAACCGTTGGACATTTTCCAAACCAATCCGGTTGCCGATCCGGGTGAGCAGATCATCCAGATTGTCGTTATGTACGGTGTTGGCGTGGCTGATTTGCCGGGTCGGCAGCGGCTCGACCTGTGTTGCCTCTAGACGCAGCTGATCGATGCCAAACCCGGCATCCACCTGATCCACACCGCGCTCGAACAAAGGTAAGATACGGGTAACATCACGCAACGGGCGGGCCAGCCGCAGTTCCACTTGCTGGCTGACCTGATCCACCCGCCGCATGGTCAGTTGCAAGACGCGTGCGCCCATTTCTTGCGCTTTCAGCTTAGCGCAAAGCTGTCGCAACAAGCGCTCGGCCCCCGCCATCACATCAGCGCTTAGGCCAATCGGCTCTGGCAAGGTTATCTGCACCCCGTAATGGGGTGCCTCAGGCAATGGCGAAATATCCTCAGGTTGGGCCCCCAAAGCCTGATCCAGCCGTAATATCACATCTGACCCGAACCGGCGGGTAACCGTTGAGCGAGGCAACGCGACCAAATCGGAAATGCTGCGCACCCCAAGACGTTGCAAGGCAATGCAGGTCTTATCCGTGAGCCGGAGGGCCGCAACAGGCAACGACGCGATACCTGCCTGTGTTTTTCCTGACTCCGTAGCCCCTTCGCCAAAATGCGCCAAGGCCCAGGCCGCGCCACGCGTGTCCGCCAGCCCGGTGCGCACGTTTATCCCCGCACGAACAAGCTTTAGCTGCATATCATGCAGCATCGCGGCCTCGCCCCTGAACAGATGCGCCGATCCGGTGATGTTCATCACCAAGCCATCCGCCCCATCCAACCCAACCCAGGGGCAATAGCGTTTGGCCCATCTCACCAGCATATGCAGAAAACGCTGATCTGCCGTTGGACGTGCAGGGCGACTTTGCAGATCAGGGCAAAAAGCCCGCGCATCAGAATACCCCATCCCCCGATGCAACCCCTGCTTTTCGGCCTGCAGGTTCAGACAATATAAACGGTTTGTGTTGTTTTGATGCAGGGTCAGCGCAAAGGGGGCATCAACCGGGCGTGCGCGCAGAACCCGGTCGCTGGGCAACCTTGGAAACCATAATGACACGACGCGTTTCTGCATCCCACCTTACATCCCATGCGTATGATGTTCCTGATTTGTTCTTAGTAAGCTCCCAGCGCTGCAGTGTCGAGTCTTCGGGGCTAAAAACCGGTGTGCAACGCCAACGCGTTTCGGCGGCGTTACTGCCCATGCCTTCGGGAATGATACAAAGTCCAATGGTTTTCCCTGCCTCGGCGGCGAGCTGCAACCGCCGCCCGGCGGTCAGGCTAAGCGATTTGCTCAAGTCCATCACAACCAGCGAAACCGCCCCGGATCGTAGCGCTTCCTCGGCCAGCGCCAAAACTTCAACCTGATCCCTGGCCTTAGCCAGAAGCAGTTTCTGAGGGTCAAGAAAGGGGCTGAACCCAGTCGGATTGATCTGCGTGGCCTGCCAGATTTCGCAAGCCCACATCACCTGCCCCTCCGATTGCCCCGCCAAAGCAAAAGAAAACGCCAACGCGCCAGGGCCGCCAACCTCATGGGTACGACCTTTGCATAACGGAAAATATTGGGAGAAATCAGAGGACATCGGAAAATAATACACAAAAAGCCACGAAGATAAACGTGGTGGATTTTTGCAGCGGTAAAGGTGTTTGGAAATATTTGTCTGAAGATTGCTTGGGGGCTGCTCAAGTACAAACCGGCCCGAATTTGCGTTCAAATCCGGGGCCGACACCATATTCGATTTTGCAGATGACACAGACACATTGCGCCTGAGCACTGCCCCGTGGACCGGAACATTGACGGTATCCCAAGTGATAGCCAACCGCGCCAGCTATGATGGCAGTGGCAATACGGTTTTAACCTTCGGATCCGATACCGAGGCCATCATCGAGCTGACAGATTACAATGATCTGCTGAATGATATCCTTATCATCTAGGGATAGTGTGACTTCCAAAGCAGGTACCAACCTTTGAACACCCGATCCGAGCGCGTGCTTGTCGCTGTTCCAAGCGCGAAATCGAAACAGACGCCCCGGACATTCGCAGCACAACATCACATTGCCCGGCAGTGCAGCTGTGATAGGATCGTTCAAAAGCACATTGAGCTGATCGAGCAATCGCAGGGACATCCAACCATGTTGCAAAAGAAGAGCTTCCCGATTTCAAAAATCTACGTGCCGGTGAAACGCATGAAAACACTGGACCCCGCCAAAGTCGAAGAAATCGCCGAGAGTATGCTGGAAGAGGGCCAGACCACGCCGATCCGCCTGCGCTTGGGGAAAGACAGGTTTGTATTACTCGAAGGCCTACACCGTCTGGAGGCGTTGAAAGCACTCGGCGAAGAAACAGTTGATGGGTATTTGGTGCACGCGCGTATTCATTGATCGCGGATGGTCTAGCATGGCCGAGACGTAAGCGGGCTCCGGTCTGATTGCCACGCCGATCATCAGATGAATACAAAGTGATCCAGAAAGGCGTGGCTTGCCCGCAAAAACGTGGTATTTTCAAGCCATTCCTTCCTTGAGCCCTTTGTAATCAGGACTACTGTCAATGCGCTACCTGAAACATTCCGCACTCGCCTTCCTGCTGTTTATCGCAAACATCGGCCTCGCGGCGGACATCGACCCGTTTATCGGCAACTATGCCGGTTCTGCAGATGTTGAAAGCAACGGAGAAACCAGCCGACGGGATATGAGCGTTGATATCGCCGAAACTGACGAGGGCTTTGAAATAACCTGGAAGTCTGTCGCCTACAAATCCGACGGAAGGACCAAAGAGAAAGAATATAACATCGGATTTTTGCCAACACCACGCGCAGGGATATTTTCATCGGCGATGCGCACCAACTTGTTTGGAAACCCGGTGCCGTTGAACCCAATGCAGGGCGAACCGTTTGTCTGGGGTCGGATCACCGGTGACACGCTGACGGTCTACTCTCTGCTGATCGGCGAAGACGGCGGGTATGAAATGCAGGAATATCACCGCACATTGGTAGAAGACGGGCTGGATCTGGACTATCACCGCATCCGCAATGGCGAGAAACTCAAGACAATCAACGCATTTCTGCAGAAGAACTGATCGCCAGGCAAACCCGCACCGAAATTCCATTCCACGCTATTCAAATGGCAGGTTTATTAAGCAGTCGATCAGTTCGGCCTCTGTATCATTCGGCTTTTTCGTCAATGACAATTTACAGGACGTGGGCAATAAAACCGTCTCGCGGCGCGCCAACACCGGCCTTTGGTTATCAAAACAAACATAAGTTCCGTTGGCGCTGGTGTCGCGCAGATAGACGTGGTTTTGCCGGATGTCCAACGCAGCGTGGTGCCGGGACACCCAGGGTTTGGACACAACCAAATTGCAGTCTGCTGATCGGCCGATAATGATACATTGGTCTGGCGTGCACAGATGTTTTCGCCCGTCAAAAACAAGTTCCGCTTCGATCTGGGCCGGTATTTTTGACAGGGAATCGGACGACCCCGCCTTTTCCGAGGTCCCCGTGAAAGAAATCTGGGTTTCCAACCCTGGCCCCACATCCGAAAAAGCGTAGACATTGGCACCTTCGGCTTTACCTTTCAATCGCAATTTATCAAAAAACCGCAGAACTGATTTGCCGGTATCATCCAGCTGGTCATGGAATCTCTGGCTGACCAAAACTTCGCCTGGACTGGCCAGCCCCGCCAACCGTGAGGTAACATTGACACAATCGCCGAACACATCACCGCGGGACCTGATGACCGGACCGAAGTCAATCCCAGCATGCAGCAGCAGCCGGCTGTCGCGGGTTCTGGCAAGCATCTCGATCACAGCGTTCAGCGCGTTTTGCGATTGGTCAAAAATGCTAACAACATCATCGCCCTTTGAGTGCACAAACTGACCCTTGTGGGATTCGATGATTTCGTACAGCAAATCAAGACAGGCGTTGACCTGATCCAGAGCCGCCGCATTTCCGATGGTTTCGTAAAGTGCAGTGCTGCCGGAAATATCGGCAACCATCACGGCAACGTCTTCTGCCAACCCCAAATTAATCATCGAATCGATATCCGCAACTACATCAGGGCATTATCACTGCGAAAGATATTGAATACCAGACGCCGCCAAAGGTCGCGCGTTCTGGGCAATTTTAGTCCTGAAACAACCCTTTCAAAACGCCACCCAACTCGTCTTTGATCTTCTCTTCTGCTTTGTCTTGCACGGTCTCTTCAACGGGTTCGGTTGTTCCAACCAGCTCTTCAATCAGCTTGTCTTTCGCCTTTTTCTTGATAGCCGCTTCCGGGTTTTTCAACTTTGCCTTTGCCTTGTCCAGCTTTTCTTTGGCCTCCTTGACAGCTTCGTTTTCCATCAACTTGCCTTCCAGCAACAGATCAATCAGCTTGTCCAGATCGGGGCGGAATTTCAGATTGTTCCACGGTCCGGTGATGATCACTGGCACTGAATATTTCGCTTCGCCGGCCAAGGTCGAGGGCGTCACCACATAGTTCATCGCCTGACCGCCAACATTTACCCTACCTTTGCCATCTGCCTTGAACAGGGGGCTGATCAGCGACAGATCGACGTTGTCCAGCACACCTCTGGTCATCGTAAAACTGCCGGTCATTGAGGTGAACTCTGTGGCACCCTGAAAGCCGCCAAAAGCTGATTGCAGGTTCCGCATCATGGCCGCCAGATCAATACCGCGAAACGCACCGTCGGCAAATTCGATATCACCTGAGCCGCTCAGCGAATTCATCACCTGATGGATGCTGCCTCCGCTGCCGGATAGATTCAGCCGTGTCGTGCCCGTACCAATCAACCGGTCAATGTCTAATAGCTGCCCCAACAGGGGCTCTAGTTGCATGTCTTTGGCAACCACATCACTGTTGAACGACAGCGTGCTCCCACCTTTGACGCTGAGCGAGCCTGACATCGCACCACGGTAAGCCCGAACGTCATTGAGCTGTAGGTTCAGAACACCACTGCGCAATTTGGCGCTGATATCCGTCGACCCCAATTGGCTGACACCCAGATTAACCGAATCCGCTAGCAGTCTGACGTCAGCATCCACCGCGTCCAGACCACTCAGACCAATTGGTTCTTTGCTCCAGCCGGTTTCGGTGCTGCCGCCACCGCTGCCCGACCCGCTGCCATCGGACATAAACCCGGAAAGGTCCAGCGCTCCGGCCCGAAGGTTCGCGGTCACAAACGGTTTGCCGTCGGTAGCCACGGTGATCCGACCATTCATCGCGTTCTGATCTACCGCTATCCGAGCCCCTTCCAAATCAATGACACCGGTTTCGTTTATCTCCAGTTTGCCGGCCAGTGAAGCGCTGTTGAACGTGCCGGCGGGCATATCAACAGGAGCGCCCATTGCCGCCATCAGTTTGCGCGGGTTTCCAGATTTCGCATCCAGTTTGCCACGCACAACACCGGTGCTGCCGGTCACCACTCCACCGAAATTCAGCGCCAAAACGCCATCCGATGTGATGTCAGCCTGCACATCAAACGCCAAGGTTTCCTGCCAACTTTCGACACCGGTCAGCTCCAATTTTGCTGCAATCGGCATCCCGTCCAGAACCAACCCGGTATGGCCCGCAAAGAACATGCCCGCGCTGGACAGTTGCACCTGCCCTGAAGCGTTTGCATTTTTCACCTTTGCCAATGGTTCGGGTAGAGACGCTAATCCCAGGAACGCCTGTAGTTCCGCAATATCCGCAATCGAAAGCGCTGCTGTGCCATCAACTGTTGGCATTGAACTACCGCCAATGCCCAACAGACCGGCCAATTCCGCTGAAACGCCCGCCGCATCGAATTTGGCATCCACGGCGCTTACCGTGCCGCCCAGCAGTGTTTTCCAATCAGCAATCTCTGCATCGACCGACGCCAGCTTCCCCTGCCATTGCGCTGACCCCTTGAGCGTTGCGCTGGCCGAGTCTTTCGGTACAGACAGCGCCGCGTCTATCTTGGAAACCTCAACGCTTTGACCGGTCTGCCGGTCCTGATAAATCACCCGGCCATTCACTACTTCGCCCAGTGCCAGCGAAAATTCGCCGGGTGTTTCGGTACTGTCGGACCCGCCGGTTGTCGCTCCTGTACCCGCACCACCCAAATCCCAGTTTACCCGCCCGTCGCTGGCGCGTTCCAGCCGGATCACCGGATCAATCAGTCGCAACTTTTGAACTTCCAGGTTGCCGCCAAACAGCGCGGCCAGTCCAACACCAACCGCTGCGCCCGAGGCTTCGATCATCACCGGTTCTTCCGCCCAATTTGCATTCGAAATTGTGATCCTTCCGGTTTTTACACCGAGGGTCGGATACAGCGTCGGGCTGAAATCTCCGGACAGGGTCAACTTGCGCCCGGTGCTGCGTTCCAATTGATCTGAGGCAATCTGCCCAATCCGCTCGGCTGGCAGCAAAAACACCAGCGCAACCGCTACAAAAACCAGCGCCACCAACGCCACCACAATCCGCACAATCCAACGCATCAATACCGCCTCTTGGTTTTAGCCCAATTTATTCTTGAGATTAACATATGAAGGCAACGCTGCCCAATCACAACAGGTTGCACATATGATCTGACATGCAGGTTTATCACCCTTCCCCAAAGGCCATCGCAGCATCCACCAAATGGCGCAATTGGGCGCGGTATTCGTCCTCGCTGCAATCCGCCATACCTGCTGCCTTCATATCGTGTCGCATGATCGAGGCTCCGACGATCACCGCCATCACCATAGCCAGCCGTTCCTGTGCTCTGGGAGGGCCGATAATCTCGGCCATCGGCTCGGAAAAAGCGGTCGCGGCTCCCCTGCAGACCTGATCGCCGATGTCCGGGTCAGCTGCGTTCATAATCATCATTTTGATCAGCGATGGTTCGTCACTTTCATGCAGGCCCCTGACCTGCTTGTTGATCATCATCTCCAGAAAGGACTCGCTGTCAGTCAGGTGCTCTGGGATTTCCAATGCCCCTTCGAGCGTCGTTTCAAATAAACCCTGCTTGCTGCCAAAATACCGCGACACCAAGGCGGCATCTACACCCGCCGCTTTAGTGATATCGCGCACAGAGACATTGGAAAAACCCCTATTCCAGAATAGGTTACGGGCAGTATTTACCAATTTTTGTTTGGTCTTTTCCGATTTACTCATGCTTCTTTCATAAGCCGCGCAGGGTTTTTGTCAACAACTGTTGACAGAATGCCTACGCCGTTCTAAACACATGTCAACAGATGTTGACAAAAGGAACTCCAACATGCCCAACACAGCTTTGATCACCGGCGCATCCTCCGGCATCGGCAAAGAACTCGCCCGCTATCACGCCGCCAAAGGTGGTGATCTGATCGTCACCGCGCGGCGCGAAGACGCGCTGAATGCGTTGAAATCCGAGCTGGAAGCGGATCATGGCGTCTCGGTCCACGTTGTCGCGGCAGACCTTGGTGCGGTTGACGGGCCAAAACAAGTCTATGACGCTGTAAAAAAAGCCGGACTTCAGGTCGATGTTTTGATCAACAATGCCGGTTTCGGCGGCCATGGCGCACATATTGAACGCGATCTGGCGGATGAAATGGCGATGATTGACCTGAACGTCAAATCTTTGGTGTCGCTAACCCATATGGTGGCCAACGACATGGTCAAACAAGGTGGCGGCAAAATCCTGAACGTTGGGTCCACCGCAGGTATGATGCCCGGCCCATTGCAGGCGGTTTATTTTGCCACCAAAGCTTTCGTCAACTCGTTCTCGCAAGCCATCGACGAAGAACTGCGTGACAAGGGCGTCACCAGCACTGTGTTGGCCCCCGGCGGTGTTGCAACTGAATTTCTTGACGTGGCCGACCTGACCGACACCAATCTGGGTAATAGCCTAAAATCCGCCGCTTCGGTGGCCAAAATCGGCTATGACGCGATGCTGGCGGGTAAATTACACGTCATCAACGAATGGGGTCTGCACATCATGCTGAACTGGCTTGTTCCCTTACTGCCCCGCCGCCGGGTGCTGAAGATGATCCGAGGGATGCAAACGAAGAACTAGGCCAAGGCTCCGGTACAACAGGCATTCCCAAACCCGCACTTGCGGGATATAGGCAGGCCATGTCTCAGAACCCGCCCTCCTTACGCCCAGACCTCGTCCATGCCCGCATCCCTGACGCGCCACGCAGCGGTCAGCCGCGGATTGGCATGGTGTCAATGGGCTGCCCGAAGGCGCTGGTAGATAGCGAGCGCATTCTGACCCGACTCCGGGCCGAAGGCTATGCGATCTCGCCCGATTATCAGGGCGCGAATGCGGTGATAGTGAACACCTGTGGCTTCCTTGACTCCGCCAAAGCGGAGTCTCTGGAAGCAATCGGAGAAGCTTTGCAGGAAAATGGTCGGGTGATCGTCACCGGCTGCCTCGGAGCGGAAGAAGATTACATCCGCGGCGCCCACCCATCGGTTCTGGCGGTCACCGGCCCGCATCAATACGAACAGGTGCTGGACGCGGTCCACGCCGCAGTGCCGCCGGATCCGGACCCGTTTGTCGACCTGTTGCCCACCACCGGCGTCTCGCTGACGCCGCGCCACTACAGCTATCTGAAGATTTCCGAGGGCTGTAACCACAAATGCAAATTCTGCATCATCCCCGACATGCGCGGGCGCCTGCAATCGCGCCCGGCGCATGCGGTGCTGCGCGAGGCAGAGAAGCTGGTTGAAGCGGGCGTCAAGGAACTGCTGGTGATCAGTCAGGACACCAGCGCTTACGGTCTCGACCGCCGCCACGATGTGAACCCGTGGAAAGACGGCGAGGTGCGCAGCCACATCACCGACCTGACCCGCGAGTTGGGGCAACTGGGCGCCTGGGTGCGGCTGCACTACGTCTACCCCTACCCATTTGTGCGCGACCTGATCCCGATCATGGCGGACAAAAGCAACGGTGTGCTGCCGTACCTCGACATCCCGTTCCAGCACTCCCACCCGGATGTGCTGAAACGTATGGCCCGACCGGCAGCGAGTGCCAGGACGCTCGATGAAATCACCGCGTGGCGCGAGACCTGCCCCGACATCACCCTGCGCTCGACGTTTATTGTTGGCTTTCCGGGCGAGACTGAGGCCGAATTCCAACACCTGCTCGACTGGATGGACAAAGCGCAACTGGATCGCGTCGGCTGTTTTCAATACGAAAACGTCGATGGCGCACGGAGCAACGCACTGCCGGATCATGTGACCGAAGACGTGAAACAAGACCGCTGGGAACGATTTATGGAGAAGGCTCAGGCGATTTCCGAGGCGAAACTGGCAGCGAAAGTGGGCCAGACGCTGGAGGTGATTGTTGATACGGTTGAGGCGGACGGGGCGACCTGCCGGACCATGGCCGATGCGCCGGAGATTGATGGGAACCTGTTTGTGGATGAAGGGTTTGAGGGGTTGCAGGTGGGGGATGTTGTTAGGGTTGTGGTTGATGAGAGTGGGGAATATGATTTGTGGGGGCAAATCCCGAAATAGAAACGCTCCGGGGGAGCGTTTCCGGGATTTGCAGGCGGAGCCTTAGCTTTCTAATGGGGCCAGTCGTTTCAACCTTAGAGCTGCATCAATTCCTTCATCTGAAATTACATAGGTATTTTCGAATTTCGGTATTCTAGATACAAATTTGGAATCTACCAATTCTTGCAGGATTTTTTGCTTTTGGCGTTCGCCCAATCGTCCATCTTCAAGCTTCCAACTTGAATAGTTATTTTCATCTTCATGAATTATTATCGAATTTTTATTATTAACATCAATAGGTGGAAAGTGCACTTCATCACTTGTGGATATTGCGAGCTTAATAAGTAGATCTTTGGCAATGTCACCTAATTCGGGCGCGCCAAGGTTATCCTCACTTGTGGCATCTAGCTCCAATTTCTCAATTTTGTTCAAACGCTGCACCGCTTTTTCTTTCACACTTTCATCCTGAATAGCAGCCAACTCATCTTCAACTCTAGCTTCAGCCAATATCTCAGATCGCTCTTGTTCTAACCGTTCTCGCTCAAGCTCGACCGCTTGATTTCGCTTTTCCTCTAAGCGGTTCTTTTGCTCCAGTACCTTACTCATGGAAGCGTCTTGCAGCATTTTGTGCTTACGAGACGGTACTTCTGCCACCCAAGCGCCAAAGTATCGAAGCCAAGGTGTAACAAATGCCAATAGCAACCCAACTATTATCGGCGCCAATACTAACTTTTGCCAACCAATAGTGCGAAAAACGGAAATTCTCTCGTTCGCAGTTCCTTCGCCAAGAAACAATAGAAACAAAGCGTCAAAATTCAATGCAACAAAGGCCAGAAAAACGGCTCCAAATATCGGGTTTCTTATCCTTGAATTCAGTGTCTCAACAACTTCCTTCAATCCATCCATATCAATCTCTCATCTACCAATTGATGAAGTATATTCCAATCTAGTTTCAACTTGAAGCTAAAACAAACCACCCCAGCACCCGGACCTCGGGGTGGGCGAGAAGCGCCCTCCCCGTGGGGGAGGTCCGGACGCTGCCCGTGCGATGGCACGGGCGGGTGGCTAACCGCCGCATTTGTCATCCCCGCGAAAGCGGGGACCTCCTGCAATCTCGTACGAGCCAGGACGAGGTCCCCGTTGGCACGGGGATGACACGCTCGTTGACGGGCACCCCCCGGCACCCAATCACCCTTTTCCCGCCCAACTTTAGTCACAACCAGTCGCCATTTTACCCAGCAACACCGCTCACACACGCCAACCGCCAACTGCCGCCCTGGCAGCGCATTGAATCGGGAGTTCGCCAATGACCAGACCCATCTCAGCCGCAGCGATTGCCATGTTCATCGCCGCGCCCAGCGCCTATGCCAGCGAAACCTTTTCCGACAGCCTGCACCAGATGGTTCTGGACAATAAAATCGTCTGCGTCGAAGTCGAACTGATGGAGCTCGACATGTCGCTGAACCAGGCAGACTATACCGTGGACGCTGAATTACGCGCGGTTTACGCCCAGTTTGAAACCACCGATCCCGCCATTGGCAGCTTCATTGACGACTGGAACACCGCCTATCCGAATTCGCTCTATGCCAAAGTCGCCAAGGCTGCCTATCTCGGCCATGCTGACAAAACTGTCCAAGCCGCCCCATACGTGAGTATGACCTTTGTCTCGGCCTACGAAACTGTCGCGCAGGATGTGCACGGGTCCACTGATATCGTCTGGAAAGCCTACGCCGAACGGCCCGATTTTGCACCGGTCAGTGATTTGGCGCGGTCGTTGATCCGCACTGAATAACCAGCCGCTACTGACGTCCAGGTATTATGCGTCGCCTGGACGTATTTCTTCTAGCGGGTCAGAGCCATTACAAATGCTAATGTCCCGGAGCGATCAGCAACATCCCCGCCGCTGACCGCGTATTTAGATCCCCGGTCAGTCAGCACATTCTCAATCTGAAACATCAGAGTCTGACCACCGGGTCGTCGACCAAATCCTCAAGAAACTGACAAATCAGCTGGGTGCGCCCGCTGACCCCGGCCTTGCGGTAAATCGCATTGTTCTGCGCCTTGATCGTGCCTTCGCTTTTGCCCCTGAAATCGGCCACTTCTGCAACCGAATACCCTTTCAGAGTAAACAGCGCCACGTCCCGCTCTGCCGCCGTCAATCCCCACTCGGCAAATTGCGCTTCAACCACTTCCGCAAAGGCTCCTGCTGCAATTTTCAACTGCGCCTCTGTCTTATGGCGCTGTTCCATCAACCTGCGAACCAGCATGATCCCCATTCCAAGCCCGGCAATCAGACCGATTGCAACCACAAATTCCGTGTATATCTGAAAACGCCCGTCCGGCTGATCTTCGCCGCCGCCGATATCAACCAAAACATCCCACAAGAAATAAGCAGCGCAAAGCCCTTGCACGCCCACAATTGCGTAGTAACGTTTACTGCCTTGCCCGATTGAAACCATGTCGCCTCCGGATTCTGCTTATCCAATCTTAACCAAACTTCCGGAGGCACGCGAGGGGTCAGTCAGACCATACCGCTTTAGTCGTCGTGTTCGGTTTCCATCTCATCGGACAGAACTTTACCGCTGTCGGCTGCCAGCACCAGCTCGCGCTCCTGGCCGTCTTTTTCGGCTTCGATCTCGATCTCGCTGTCTTCGATTTCCACTTCGGTTACGGTATATCCTTCGGATTCCAACTGCGCGATCACGCTTTGCGCCACCTCCGGCGCATCTTCGAATGTCGCCGCCAGAGCGGTCATCGCCGAGCCAAATAGAATCAGACCAGCAGCAGTGTATTTAAGTGACGTTTTCATATGTTTCTACCTTTCAGTCATGCCAACGGAATTGCCGGCTTTCGTGGCACAGACTTAAGGCCGGTGTTCAGCAGAACTATTGGAAAAAGGGTTAAATCCACCGCTTAGACACAAAGATTATGCCACGTCACCCGGTTCTTTGATTTGGATCAAGTCGGCGGATTGTTCGCAGACGTTAATTTGGCAACAATCGTTCAGATGCCCGACCGCGGTCCCAGGTGCCGTACAACGCACCGGTCGCCACATCTCGCACATAGATCACCGGCGAAGCCGCTCCCCAATCCACAGTCAGTATCCGCCCTTCTTTGATGCCGCGCCCCGCATAAGAACTGCTACCAACCTCCCAGGCGACCGTCACTTCGGACCCGTGATCCACCAGCGTGACCACCCCAAAGTAAGCCGAGCCATCCGGATTGCGCCCTTCAACCCGATAATTGCCGCTCAGACTCTGCGCCGCAGCCTGAATCCCAAAAGCAACCACTGCAAGAACCCCAACGACCGCCAGTAATTTTCTGCGAGTCAACCCGTGTTGCTTGGCGAAAATTATCATGTCCATCCTCCCTGAAATCTCACCGGTTCAGAATGCCAGCAAAGACCGGTTCCTGTCATCTGTTATTACCCATTTTTGGCCGTTGCGCTTCGGCAAACAGCGAATTAGCTTGACGCTCATGTTTACCATAGAACACGAATTCGACGCCTCTATCGTTATTCTTCTCGATGACGGCGAAATACCCCTGCAGGAAGACGTGACAATCTCGGCCTTCGCCTCCTGCGTCACCGTCGAACAAATCGATCCGCGTACTGATCAGTTACAGAAAATAACCCTGTCACTGGCGCAACTGCGCGACCTGCAGGCGGCGCTGGACCTGCCTGAGGGAAGTTATCGTTTTGCCGATGAAAGTTAGCAGACCGAAGCTTCCCTACCCCCGCACCCAAAACACCTTCACCCGGCCTGCTGCCCCGCGCACCAACTCCAGATCAGACTTTGCCACGCCGATCGCCTTGGCCAGCAGTTTGATCACCGCAGCGTTCGCCTTACCGTCTTCCGGCACAGTAGTCACATAGACTCGGATCAGCGGCGGCGGGCCAGGTTCGTATTTTACTGCGTTGCGTGACGCTTTGGGGGTGACCTTCACCTCAAAACTTGTGCCGGGTGCAGACAGTAGGTTCAATTCTTTCATTGCCAAACCGCCATCCCCGCGCAAAGGTTAACCGGCACAATTGCGTACCAATAGCTTCCCTTTTGCGTACCAGTTTTCAGACAACGAAATAAGGGCAAAGGTTAATGAAAACAGGATTCTTCTGGGACGAGAAATGTTTCTGGCATTCAGGCGGCAATTACGCCTTTACCCTGCCCGTCGGAGGATTGGTACAGCCCCTGGCTGGCGGTGGTCTGCCGGAAGATCCGGAAACCAAACGCCGGCTGAAAAACTTGATTGATGTTACCGGGTTATCTGCTGAACTGCACTGTCAATCTGCTGATCCCGCCACGTTCGAAGACCTCAATCTAGTGCATCCCGCAAGCTATCTGAAACAATTCAAAGCGATGTCGGATCAGGGTGGTGGCGAACTGGGCCTGCGCACCCCGTTTTCGCATGGTGGATACGACATCGCCACCCTCTCCGCCGGACTCGTGAAATCCGCCTTACACGCTGTTCT
This sequence comes from Amylibacter sp., assembly GCA_965237555.1. Classification (GTDB taxonomy): domain Bacteria; phylum Pseudomonadota; class Alphaproteobacteria; order Rhodobacterales; family Rhodobacteraceae; genus Amylibacter. Next base: position 336,644 of record CBDEFU010000001.1, on the reverse strand, counting down.
AAAGGGGGATCTCGACAACGCTTACGCCCTGTCGCGCCCACCAGGTCACCACTGCCTGCCCGATTTCCCGAACGGATTTTGCCTGCTCGCCAACATCGCAATCGCCATCGAATCCGCCTTGGCTGAAGGTCTGACCGAACGTGTGGTCGTGGTCGACTGGGACGTGCACCACGGCAATGGCACCGAAGCCGTTTACTACGACCGCGATGACGTACTGACAATCTCCATTCATCAAGAACACAACTACCCACTCGACACCGGTGACTTCGCAGATCGCGGTTCCGGGGCCGGCACCGGTTTCAATCTGAATATCCCGCTCCCACCAGGTGCTGGTCATGCGACCTATCTGGATACAATGGAACGGCTTGTGTTACCTGAAGTGGAAGCGTTCCAGCCTGATGTCATCATCGTCGCCTGCGGCTATGACGCTGCCGCGATCGATCCGCTTTCGCGGATGTTGTGCACGGCTGAAACTTTTCAATTGATGACAGCGCAGGTCATGGATATCGCCGATGATCTGTGCCACGGTCGACTGGTCATGGCGCATGAAGGCGGCTATTCCGAAGTATATGTCCCGTTTTGCGGCCACGCGGTTTTGCAGCAGTTGAGCGGCAGTTCGATCACAGCAGACGACCCATATGCTGAATCATTTGCGGCGCGTCAGCCGAACGCTGCGACCGAAGCGTTCTATTCTTCGCTAATTTCCGAAATTGAGGCTGAATTGGTGCAGAATTAGGTATTTCAGCGTATAGAACATCCGCTTCTTTTTGTTTATCAAGCAGACAAATGGCTCTTTTGCTCACTTTGGTTGGCGCATGGTATCGTCGTTCGACTATGGTGGCGTCTGGCAGCTTATGCTTTGGCCACAATACGAAAAATTCTGGAGGACTACATGGGTAAGATTTACAGTTCCGCCGCAGAGGCGCTGGATGGCGTTCTGTTTGACGGAATGCTGATCGCGGCGGGTGGCTTTGGCCTGTGCGGCATCCCCGAAAACCTGATCGCCGCCATCCGCGAGGCAGGCACCCAAAACCTGACAGTGGCGTCCAACAACGCCGGCGTTGACGGCTTCGGCCTCGGCATCCTGCTAGAGAGCCGTCAGGTCAAAAAGATGATGTCCTCCTACGTCGGCGAAAATGATGAATTCATGCGCCAATACCTGTCCGGCGAACTGGAGCTGGAATTCAACCCGCAAGGCACGTTGGCCGAACGCATGCGCTCCGGTGGCTGCGGTATTCCTGGCTTCTACACCAAAACCGGCGTTGGCACGGTGATTGCAGAAGGCAAAGAAGTGAAACAGTTCAACGGTGAAGATTACATCCTTGAAGAGGGAATTTTCGCCGATCTTTCAATCGTCAAAGCCTGGAAAGCTGACGAGACTGGCAATCTGATCTTCCGGAAGACCGCCCGCAACTTCAATCCACCTGCTGCCATGTGCGGCAAGGTCTGCGTGGCCGAAGTGGAAGAGATTGTTCCCCGTGGCAGCTTTGATGGCGACCATGTCCATCTGCCTGGCATCTATGTGCATCGCATCGTGCAAGGCGCGCACGAAAAACGCATTGAACAGCGCACCGTGCGCCAGAAAGAGGAAGTCTGAGATAATGTGGCCTAAACTGGAAGATTTCCTAGAATTTCTTAAACAGAACATTGCAGAAACACCAATTTTTGTAACGCAGAAAGAATATTCGCTTGTTAAAGACCCTTATGAGCGAAATGTTCCTATTCAAGAAGCGATTGGCTCTCTCTTTATGGTGGCTACGCCATCAATTAGTTATGCAACTGGAAAAGTAAGGCAATCATAAGATTAGGGCTTGAAAATGAGTGAGGAAAATCATATACTTAGGTTTAAAGGAGGACTTCCGATGAACCTGATTTCGATCTTCAAAATGTTTCCCGACCAGGAAGCCTGCATCAGTCATTTGGAGGGGCTTAGGTGGGGCGATGCTCCTCATTGCCCACACTGTGGCGGGGTTCGCGTCGCTCGAAAGAAGGAGAGTTGCCGGATAGGGCGATGGAACTGCCATGACTGCCGCAACAGCTTTAATGTTCTGCAAGGAACGGTCTTTCAGCAAACCAAGATACCTCTTCAAAAGTGGTTTCTGGGTATCGCCTTGATGGTCAACGCCAAGAAAAGCCTGTCCAGTTGCCAATTGGCGCGGGATATAGACGTGACGCAACCCTCATGTTGGTATATGCAGCAGCGCATCAGGGCGGCGATGGCCAGCGAAGATCGGCACTTTCTCAAGGATATCGTTGAGGTAGACGAAACCTACATTGGTGGTAAACCCCGCCGGAACAAGCGCGATGACAACGACCCGCCCAAGAGAGGCCGCGGCACCAAGAAAACGCCGGTAATCGGCGCAGTCCAGCGTGGCGGCAGGGTTGTTGCCCGCGTCGCCAACGACCTGACCGGAAAAGGCATCCTGCGCTTCATCCAGGATACCGTCGATATGAAGGAAACCATCCTCGTAACCGACGAATACAAGGCCTACAACGCGGTTGACGCGATTATGGCCCGGCTCAGCGTCAACCACAGCGAACGGTACGTTGACGGTGATGTACACACCAACACCATCGAGGGATTTTGGTCGCACCTGAAACGGGCCTGGTTTGGCCAGCACCATCACTACGCCAAGGGGTACGTGCCTCTGTACGTTGCCGAGGCGTGCTGGAAGTACAACCGTCGCAAACGTAAGGACGGCTTCGATGCCTTTCTTGCGTCGGCTATCACATAGGAGAAAGAAAATGGCAATGAGCTTAGAAAGCGCTTCCCAATTCATCTACCAAATTCTGAAGAGAGATTTGGAAAGAGTCTCGCCTTTCCGAGCGATCCTCCTTTCCGAGCGCGTCAATTGCACCGGAAAGGAGGCCGCAGATATCCCTCATATCGTCGCGGGTTCCGAGGACAACAATCACTGACAGGATCAGGGCCTTTAGAGCTACAGTGTTTGCATCTGTCTCGGTCTCGAAAACGACAAGTGCCTCAATGATCTTACCATCATCCATGACACTACATCCTACAAGGGACAGTTTTTTTCTTCGGCGATTTCGGCCAAGTGAGCCTGGCGATCCCTCGCCGCAGTCTTTGCTTCTTCAATGTTCTGATAGGTTGCAAGCAAGGCGGGCCAGAAAAATATTCCGGCAGCAACGTTGGTTCCCGTAGCACCCTTTTCCTGTTCGGCGCGTTTTTCAAAATCCTGGGCTTCAAGAAATTGTTCTTTAATCTGATTGCAGGAGAGCTGGTCATCGCCTACCTTCCGAATGTTCACCACCTCCGGTGTGGCGCAAGAAGCGAGAAAAAGGGTTGCGGAAAGTATGACTACTGAACGTCGGATCATCTTGAGTTCCTCTGGCACGGGTGCATAAGGCGCGGAATTTGGAATCAAATGAAGAGCCAGTCAAGCCCTAATCTTATGATTGCCCTTTGTTTTGTACCGTTCTTCAAAAGCTGCAGTACCAATAACATTTTGATTGACTTCATTTCTTCTAAAAGAAGGTCGTCATTAGTTATTGGCATTTTTTTTCTTCTTACGTTCTTTGGACAGCAATACACTTACGGAATTGGACGTTGTTCCAACTATCGAGGCTATGTCCTTTGGGCCTATTCCAGCCTCGCTTAGATACAGAATTTTCTCCTTGTTAGTGCTTAGGTCACTAATAACTGCCAGCGCTTGCAGCTTAACTAAAGTATCTAGTTTCGCTAATATTTCATCATCAATGTTCATGTTCTTTCCTATGTTGGCAATGGATAGACGTGAACGGGGTGTATTTCGCCATCGTATTCATTTCGAACGATAATTCCTTGGCTCTCCCAACGAACCAACGTTTTTTGAAGATTGGCTGCGTTTATTCCGCTGAGCTTTGCAACTTCACTCTGGTTTCTTTGCCCATTACACAGATTGTAGGCCGTGATTTGCTTCTTACCGTCTCCCTTTGGAGCAACGATTTTTTTCAATTCGTCGACTGGAATAGCCTGCCGAGCAAGCATAGCCAGTATGGCCTTCAAGTATCCTTCTGTTGCACTCATTTTGATCTCCGAACGGCAAACAACACCACATAATGGAGTCACAACATAATATAGCAGCAAGAAAAAATCCACACCAAACTACCATAAGATCGAATTCCACTAATGTTTTCAGCCTTAGGTGACATAGTGATATAGTTAATCAAGCACTGGCAAAATACTCGCCACACTCCAAATTCAGATACCCTTCTGCTGCACCCCCCACTTCCCCTGATCCCCGAATCCCTCTAACCTCACTGCCAAGGTCGGCCCAAGCCGACCCCGGGGCTTTAGAACCCCTCTCAAGACGGCTGACATCAGCCGTTATTGATGTCTCCTCGAACATCTGGTCGGGGAGGCTGTGACGCATGTCCAGGGCTTCGGCCTAAAGGTCATGGCGGTCGTTCTTGAGCGGCTTCTAAACTCCCCGGCTGTCGGTGTTTTCCGACAGCCGTTTTCTTTGGAAAATGGGAGGGTACTATGCCACCGCTGACAGATACACAGAAAGACTGGATCATTGCTTATCTCGGCGCTTGCGAGAAGCTCTGCCCGGATGATCCGCTGGGCCGGTTGCTGTTGGATTTGCTGGCGGCGGACCGGGCCGCCGATCCACCGGACCTGCCAAAGTTCCGCAACCACGCCGAGGAAATCGCCTGGGTGACAAAAAACCGTTGGTAGGACGGGCTGCAGCGCGCGCCAGGATGCGATTCCAACTTACCCCCACCTAACCCTGCCGCAACGCTCACTTTTCTCAACTTATCCACAGGGAAACCCCTATAGATATCAACAGCTTATCCCCAGAAAAATGCGCCCGCGCGCAATTTTTTCCTTGCGCGACTCATCCCCCACTGCCACCTTCATCTTGCTGCAAAGAGTTTTCGGACTTGGCGCAGAGCGCGACAGCCTCCGGGATTTGGAGCGGATCGGGAAAGGTCTTCGGACCCGGAACGGAACGTAAAGGGTTCAGGCGAAAGAAAGAAAATTGTGAAAGTTCTTACGAACCGGATCGGTTGGGCAGCTTGGGAGACGGTTGAAGCGGGTTGCAAAGGGCAGCAATGTCCGGCGCAACAGTTGCAAAGGATCTTCGGATCCAGCGTGACAGTCGCAAAGGTTCTTCGGAACCGGCGGGACAGCTGCGGAGGATCTTCGGATCCAAAGTGGCAGCCGCACGGAAGCCTTCGGGCAACCCGCGGCAGCGGAGGGTCGCAAGACCCCGAGCATTGAGACGCGGAGCCCTTCGGGGGGAAACGGATCAGGAAGGCGTCAGGGTGTGCTGGCAACAGCACGATGCGAGGACCGCGTCTGAGCACTTGACGTCTTTTCCGATTCCGGACTTCTAAGTCTTCCAAAAATCAAAAAATACGCTGCCCCAAACACGCAACGGGGTCCGGTTTCCCGAACCCCGCCGTCAACGTCAGTTTCTGCATTGCCGCGCCTATGCACTTGTGGGCGTAGCAATACACCGGGTTGGGAGCCGGATCAACTACATGTTGCAGGGTCGCGCAAAAAAACCGCAATATTTATTCCGGTGTGACATATGTGGGTGGGCAGTTGCCCTGGGCTCCGCCCGTTCGAGCCTGAAATGATCCCCGGCCGGTGGGCGAGACTTGCCCTGGGCTCCGCCCGTTCGAGCCTGAAATGATCCCCCGGATCATTTCCGAGACTGGCCTTGGGCTCCGCCCGTTCGTCGCTGAAATTGATCCCCCGGATCAATTTCCGGGCGCTCCTCACCCTTGCGTGATGGCGTCGCCGAGATTGCCGATATCGGTGCCAAGACCCTTGAGCGTGGCGCAGCCGGTTAACGCGATCAGCGCGATCACGGCGAGGGTTCGGATGAGGGGTTTGGTCATGGCGGCCTCCGTTTTCAATAGGGATAGGCGGACGGGCACAAAATCTCAAGGTTCAACTCGATGCCGCTCGCGGGATGGGCAACAGGCCGCCATTGCGTTGGATTTCAACCGAAGGGTTAAATTTGCGACCTGCCATTTGTTCGCCCGCATAAACCAGGTCTCGCCGCTGATGCTGACGAATGGGTCATCCCAACAGCGCAAGCCGCCGTGACGCGATAGTTGCTGGTAACCAGGAATATGGCTAAACAAGAAGATGCACAAATCCCGCAAGCCGGCAACCTCGCCACGGGCGATTGTCAGCGAACCGAAGGCCGATGACCAAAAAAACCAATGACCTGGAGTATTTCCCGCCCACATGGACGGGCGTCTCCCGCGCCTATTTCGCCTATGTCGCGCGAAACTTGCCGCTGATCATCACCATCATTGTCGTCACCGTCATCTTCTACCAGTTCGACCCGATCGGCGGGCCTGCATTTTTCGCGCCGATCGTTTTCGCGGCGGGCCTGTGGCTGGTACTGTTCGGGTTTAAAGACAAGGCGGACCACCGCGCGATGCTGGCGCATTTTCAAGGCACCCCGAAAGACGGGCAATGGGCGGTTGCCTGCGGCAAAGCGGTGGCGCTGGAGCCCGGCGACGACGACACGCTCGCGGTTCGATTTCAGGTAATTGATGAGATCGTCGGCCAGAGCTCATCTGGCAGCGGCACCAGGTCGAAACAACTGAAGGTAACCTACGACGGTTTTTATCTGGTTCCAACCGGGATCAAGACCGAATCCGACACGGTGCGGTTGGCCGGCTTTCCCGACCTTCTGCACACCGACAAACGGCCGATGAGCAATGACATGATCGTGGCGGCCAAAGCGGCAGCGATACAGGCCCGCCTGATTGTACCGAAACCGGTGATCCGCGATCTGGCTATGGAAGGCGCGCGCGAGCGGATCGAAATCAGCATCCACTATGGTTTCGAGCCGGAATCAACAGAAGGCAGCATCACGTCGTGGATGCTGCGCGAAGGCGAAGACGTATGCGTCTTTGGACGCTGGAAAGACGGCGCGCTGACGCCCGACCGGCGACGACCGCGCGGTCTGCCGGTTTATACTGGAACTGAAGCGGAAGTGTGCGAACGGCTGGGCGGTGACAGTCAGTCTTTTCTGATCGTCGGCGTGGTGGTGATTGCAATAGCTGCAGGCTTAGCAGTCTGGTCGCTCTTGTAACTCCGCTTAATTGCGCCTTCGGCGATGCCCAGGGTCAGGGTATCCACGCGCCCTAGGATGTCCGACTGCATGCGCGTGTGACATGGCAATAAACGCCCCTCAATACGACTGTAACGGCGCCACTTCCAATTCACCTTCGCGCATGTTGCGGATGGCTTTTGCTGCGGCGTGGCTGGCCGCCGCCGTGGTGTAATAGACGATCTTGCCATAGAGCGAGGCAGAGCGGATTTCCCGGCTGTCTTCAATGGCTTGCGTGCCTTCGGTGGTATTGAACACCAGATCAATCTCGTTGTCTTTCAGCCGATCAACGATGTTCGGACGGCCCTCATAAACCTTGTTGACCAGTTCGGCTTCAATCCCATTCTCCTGCAAAAACGCGGTTGTCCCGCGGGTGGCGACGATTTTGAAACCTTCCTGTTTCAAGATCTGCGCCGCCTCAACCATCTCCGGCGTCTTGTCGGCGTTTTTGATCGAAATGAACACCGTGCCGCCGGATGGCAGCATATGACCGGCCCCCATCTGCGCCTTGAGAAAGGCTCGCTCAAAAGTCCGGTCCAGTCCCATAACCTCGCCGGTGGAGCGCATTTCCGGGCCCAGCAGGGTGTCGACCCCGGGGAAACGGGCAAAGGGCATCACGGCTTCTTTTACAGCGAAATATTTGATTTCGGGTGATTTCAGCTCAAACTGATCCAGCGTTTCCCCCGCCATGATCCGCGCCGCAATCGCTGCAATCGGCGAATTCACCGCCTTGGCCACAAACGGTACCGTGCGGCTTGCGCGGGGGTTAACCTCGAGCACATATATCATGTCGTTCTTGATCGCGAATTGTACGTTCATCAGACCAACCACGTTCAGCGCCAGCGCCATGGCTTCGGTCTGGCGTTTCAGCGCGGCTATGATGTCGGGCGACAGAGAAAACGGTGGCAACGAACAGGCGCTGTCTCCGGAATGCACACCGGCCTCTTCGATGTGCTGCATGATCCCGGCGACATGCACGGATTTGCCGTCGCACAGGGCGTCAACATCGACCTCTATCGCGCCCGACAGATAACTGTCGAGCAGCACCGGACTGTCACCGGACACCACCACCGCTTCGTTGATATAGCGCTCCAACTGGGCATCATCGCGGACAATCTCCATCGCCCGGCCGCCCAGCACGTAGGACGGGCGGATCACCAGCGGATAGCCGACTTCCTTCGCAATTTCAAACGCTTGTTCGCCCGTTGACGCGATGCCGTTATGCGGCTGCTTCAGGTTCAGTTTCGCCAGCAACTGCTGAAACCGCTCGCGGTCCTCGGCCAGGTCAATGGCGTCCGGCGTGGTGCCGAGGATCGGGATGCCCTCGGCTTCCAGATCATTGGCCAGCTTCAACGGGGTCTGCCCGCCGAACTGCACGATCACCCCATGCAAGGTGCCGTTTTCCTTTTCTACGCGCAGGATTTCCAGCACACTTTCCAGCGTCAGCGGCTCGAAGTACAGCCGGTCCGAAGTGTCATAATCGGTCGAAACTGTTTCCGGATTACAGTTGATCATGATGGTTTCGTAACCGGCGTCGGTCAGCGCAAAACAGGCGTGACAACAGCAGTAGTCAAACTCGATCCCCTGTCCAATCCGGTTCGGACCGCCGCCGAGAATGACGACCTTTTTGCGGTCAGTCGGACGCGCCTCGCATTCCACTTCTCCCATCGCGTCGGCTTCGTAGGTTGAATACATATAGGGCGTCTGCGCCTCGAATTCCGCGGCGCAGGTGTCGATGCGTTTGAACACCGCGACGACACCAAGTTTTTGCCGAGTGATGCGCACATTGCGCTCCGACTGGCCAGTCAGATAGGCCAGACGCGCATCGGTGAATCCGAACATTTTCAGTCTACGTAAACCGCGCTCACCGCTCGGCAAGCCGTTGATTTGCAGCTGGATTTCTTCGTCAACAATCTCGCGGATGCGTTGCAGAAACCAAGGATCAAACGAAGTGGTCACCTGAATCTCATCATTGCTCAGACCGTGCCGCATGGCCTGGGCGATCAGGCGCAGCCGGTCCGGGGTCTGGCGGGAAATCGCCTTGGTTATCGCAGATTTTTCGTCGGCCGACGGTGCCATATTTTTGTAGACATGCGCCCGCGCCGCCAGATCTTCGTGCATCGGATGAGCACCTTCGATCTCGATCTCGTCAAAGCCGCTCAGACCGGTTTCCATCGACGCCAGCGCCTTTTGCAGGCTCTCGTGAATCGAGCGCCCGATTGACATCACTTCGCCAACGGATTTCATCGAGGTGGTCAGGGTAGCTTCGGATCCCGGGAATTTTTCAAAGGCAAAGCGGGGAATTTTTGTGACCACATAGTCGATCGCCGGTTCAAACGAGGCCGGAGTGACTTTGGTGATGTCATTGTCCAACTCGTCCAGCGTATAGCCGACGGCAAGCTTCGCCGCGACTTTGGCAATTGGAAAACCCGTGGCTTTCGATGCCAGGGCTGATGAACGCGACACCCGCGGGTTCATCTCGATCACCACCATACGGCCAGTTTCCGGACTGACCGACCACTGTACATTAGACCCGCCGGTTTCGACGCCAATCTCGCGCAGAACATTGATCGAATGACTGCGCATCATCTGGTATTCTTTGTCGGTTAGTGTCAGGGCAGGGGCGACGGTGATGCTGTCGCCGGTGTGCACACCCATCGGATCGACGTTTTCGATGGAACAAACGATGATGGCGTTGTCCGCTTTGTCGCGAACAACTTCCATTTCGAATTCTTTCCAACCGAGCAGACTTTCGTCGATCAGGATTTGGCTGACCGGTGATGCGTCGAGCCCGTTGGCGCAAATCGCTTCATAATCGGTACGGTTGTAGGCAATGCCGCCGCCGGTGCCGCCCATGGTAAAAGCCGGGCGGATGATTGCGGGCAGGCCAATGTCAGGCAGGGCGGCCATCGCCTCTTCCAGGCTTTCGGCAATGCTGGCGCGGGGATTTTCGATGCCCAGCCGGTCCATCGCTTCGCGGAACAATTTGCGGTCCTCGGCCATTTCGATGGCCTTGCGGTCCGCACCGATCAGTTCGATGTCGTGTTTTGCCAATGTCCCGTCTTCGTCAAGCGACAAGGCAGTATTCAACCCGGTCTGACCGCCCATCGTCGGCAGCAATACCAGTTTGTCATCAGGGTATGCGGCGCACTCCTGAACGATGATCTTGGCGACAACCGCAGGGGTGATCGGCTCAATATAGGTGGCATCGGCAAGCTCTGGATCAGTCATAATCGTGGCCGGGTTGGAATTGACCAGCACCACCCGGTAGCCTTCTTCTTTCAGGGCTTTGCAGGCTTGAGCGCCGGAATAGTCGAATTCGCAGGCTTGGCCGATAATAATGGGACCGGCCCCGATAATCATCACTGTGTCGATATCGGTTCTTTTTGGCATTAGCGCAGGCCCCAGTTTTCTTGCATCCGCCCAGCCCCTTACCGCTGGTTGCCCTTGGATCGGTGGATTCGGAAGAATTAGCAAATTGTCGTGGTTATAGTCAGATGCACGGGTGGTACAAGGGTGGATTTGGCGTGATCCAAACAGGTGTCGGGCGGGAATGCGCCGTTGGCAGCTGGCCGCACTTTCTCGACCAACTCAGGGGTGCTATCAAGCCGGCAAAACCGGAGGTTGAGATGCAAACCTATTCACGTCGTGTAGCCTTGGGATTTGTCGTTGTCGGTTTGGTTGGTTGCGGCAACGCCCGGGCGCATCGTAAGGCTGCGAATGCAGGCCAATCGGACACGCCACTCTACCCCAATGAAACGCCGCAACTGCGTGTACTGATTATCAGATACGCCAATCTTTACGAAGTGCCGGTGGATCTGGTGCAGCGGGTGATTGTCCGCGAAAGCACGCACCGACCCTGGGCGCGGAACGGCCCGTATTACGGTTTGATGCAGATCCTGCCGCAAACCGCGCGTACAATGGGCCACCGTGGCTCGCCTGCAAGCCTGCTCGATGCGGAAACCAACCTGAAATATGCGGTGAAATACCTGCGCGGCGCGTGGCTGCTGTCGGGCGGCAGTTTTGACACCGCGGTAAAATGGTACTCGCGGGGGTATTATTACGAAGCCAAGCGGCGTGGAATGTTGAAAGAAACCGGGTTGGTGCAGTAGCCGGCGCTGAATACATTTTATCCATTATGCGATTTGAAGTGGTTCCAAACGCCCGGATCATGGCATAGGTGCAGTGGCAGCCGAATCCTTGCAAGCGACCAATGACTGACGACCCATTCATCCTGTTTGACCACGGCCCCAACGAAGGCCAGCAGGCCTTTGTCCGGCCCGAGCAGTTGATTGTGGCGCAGACGCCCGCGGATGTTCCGGCGGCCTTTGCGGCGATGCAGGCGTCGCAGGCGGCGGGGAAATGGCTGGCCGGGTATGGGTCTTATGAACTTGGCTATGTTTTGGAGCCTAAACTTTCACAGCTCTTGCCCGACGGACGACGTGTGCCGCTGTTATGTTTCGGCGTGTTTGACGGTCCGGACACAGCTGCCACCCAGACGCTGTTGTTTCAGGCAGCGGCCGGGCGGGATAAAGCGCGATTGACCGCGCCGGAACCCATGTGGTCGGAATCCGAGTACCAGACCGCATTTACACAGGTCAAAGACTATATCAGTTCGGGCGATTTTTATCAGACTAACCTGACGTTTCCGATGCATGCAGAGTATACCGGCACGGCGCTCGGCCTCTATGCGGCGTTGCAACTGGTGCAACCGGTTAAATTCGGCTCGGTTGTTGATTTGGGAGTGGGTCCCGTGCTGGTGTCCCGCTCGCCGGAACTGTTTTTCAAAATCGACAGCGATGGGGTGATTGAAACCCGCCCGATGAAAGGCACGGTGCCGCGCGGCAAAACCCAGGCGGAAGACGAAGACCTGGCCGCGTTTCTGGCGGTCGATCCGAAAAATCGTGCAGAAAATCTGATGATTGTTGATCTTTTGCGAAATGATATCAGTCGGATAACCAACGTTGGCACTGTCACCGTACCGGAATTGTTTACCGTCGAAACATATGCAACTGTGCATCAAATGACGTCGATGGTTCAGGCGGAATTGCGCGACGATGTGACCATTTCGGAACTGTTCCATGCGCTGTTTCCTTGCGGTTCCGTTACCGGGGCACCGAAAGTCCGCGCTATGGAAGTGATCAACGATCTGGAGCCGGAGCCGCGTGATATCTATTGTGGCTCTATCGGCTGGATTGCCCCTAATGGATCGGCCATGTTCAATGTTGCCATCCGCACCCTGAGCCTGTTTGAAGATGGCGCAGTGCGTTTGAATGTTGGCGGCGGCATCGTCTACGACAGCACCGGCCCGTCTGAATATGAGGAAGCCCTGTGGAAAGCCCGCTATACAACTCTGCGCCCGCCGATCTGGATGTAATCGAAACCCTGCGGTTTGAGCCGATGAACGGGTTTACCCGTCTGGGCCTGCATCTGGACCGGGCAGAACGAACCTGCGCCGCCTTGCAGTTTCCGTTTGACCGTGGCGCCTGTTTGATGGCGCTGGGGGAAGCCGTGGCGGACAAAGCTGCGCGGGTGCGACTGACGGTGAATGCACGCGGCAAGGTTGGGGTAAATGTCGCGGATTTCGCCGCAACGCCACCAGTTTGGCAGGTGGCAATTGCCGAGGAACGTCTGCACTCGGATGACCCGTGGTTGCAAGTAAAGACAACCCAGCGAGCGTTTTATGACCGGGCGCGGGAGGAACTTCCCGACCGTGTTGATGAGGTGATTTTTCTGAACCAACAGGATGAACTGTGCGAAGGCACGATCACCAATGTTTTTATTGATCGCGGCGGTGTGTTGCTGACCCCGCCGACGCGTTGTGGTCTGTTGCCCGGTGTTTTGCGCCAGGAACTGCTGGAATCCGGGCAGGCGATGGAGGCCGTATTGGGTGTCGAAGACTGGCGTACAGCGGAGGCTGCATTTGTCGGCAATTCTCTCAGAGGATTGATTGCCGTTGATCTGGGCTGACTTGTCGGCCTGCCGGTATTGTGCCACGTTGAATCAACGGCAACGCCAACAGTCAAAGGACTGAAGTTGAATCTCATCAAAACCACATTTGCACTGGTATTTCTTTTTATTGTCAGCAGCGTCCCTGTAAGTGCCATCGAACCCGATAAAATGCGCGAGGTTTTGGTGTTGATGGGTTTTGATAAAATGACCAGCCTGGCCAACTTCAAAATCAAGCAAGCCAAAGACCAGATTCCCGAGTCCACCGATGAATTCAACAGAGTCTGGGACGAAGTGGCTGACGAATTGATTCAAGGCGACGCCTTGTTTTCGCTGCTGGTGTTTCAAACTGCTGAAAAACTCACTGACGACGACTATGCCGAACTGATCGGGTATTTTTCGGACGGGCTGGGACGCCGTGTTACGGACATGGAAAATGCGGCCCATACACCGGAGGCCAGCGAATTGAGCGATCAGTTTGGGCCGGAGATTCTGGCCGATTTGGTGCAGAATAACCCGGCGAGGTTGCAGCTGATTGAAGAATTGCAGCAGTCTTTGGATGTTGTGGAGAACAGCGTGGCCACCGCCATGAATATGTCGTTTGCTTTCATGGCCGGGCTGGCGTCGACCGGTCAGTTGCAGGGTGCGCTGACCGACGAAGAAATGCTGGCCTAGATCCGCAAGCGCGAGCCGCGTATGCGCGAACAACTTACCGAGCAGGCGCTGATATATTCGGCCTTTACCTACCGGGAACTGAACGACGCCGATTTGACTGCCTACACCAAATTCCTGGCCAGCGATTTGGGTCAAAAAATCTACAATGCCGTCTCCGAAAACAACCGCGAGATGTCGCGGAAACTGATGCGGAAATTCGGCCACGATCTGATGGTTCGGATGGGATCCCGAGATTTGTAGGGTCGCTGCCGACCCGGATTGGGTGGATGCAAATGTTCCGCGTGCGGAACATTTACTGTTTATTAACAAACTATTAATGGCAAGATCGGAAATGTCAGCGTGCAAAACCAGACAAACAAAGCTGTTCTGTTGGCTGATCAGAGGCCATACCTGCCCTTGATCCGCTGGCTCGAACTTTTGGCTCTGTTTGTCGCCGGGCCCCTGGTTCTGGCGTTGGCCTTGCCGCCGAGTGCCATGTATCCGGCCCTGATTGCAGCCTGTATTGTTGGCGCGGTTTTGTTGCATTTCACGCCGGGTTTCAGATGGCGTTCGTTGAGCGGATCAATTCAGCTCAAAGCGGTTGCCCTGTTTGGCGTTATTACACTGTTGTTGGCCTCGTTGCTTTGCCTCTGGCTTTTGCCGGAGAGGTTGTTTTTTCTGCCGCGGCAGAACCCTGCAATCCTGCTGATGATTGCGGCGGCGTATCCGCTGATCCTGGTTTTACCGCAGGAAGTTTTGTACCGGCCGCTATTCTACCGCCGATATGGCCATTTGTTTGGCAGTCAAAACCGGGCGGTCTGGGCCAACGCCGTGTTGTTCTCGCTGGCGCATCTGATGTATTGGCATTGGCTGGTGTTTCTTTTGACCTTCATCGGCAGCTTTGTTTTTTCCCACGCCTATCTGAAACAAAACAGTTTCCCGCAGGCGCTGGCGCTGCATTCGGTGGCCGGGGTCATGATATTTGCCAGTGGTCTGGGCTGGCTGTTTTATTCCGGTGGCAACGTGGCGCAAGTGGTTCAGTAAAGCGTTTCTACATTAACTTGAGACAAGTTGATGTGGAAATCGCCGGTCCATGAGACGAATAACGTGGCAGTTTCGAGTTTCACTTGTGAGACAAGTAAAACCCGAAACTCTCTAAGCTTTGCGGTAGAGCATCAGCAATGCCTTGTCGCGTGAATGATCGTGGTTCCCATCTTCATAGATTTTCACCACGTCGATTTGGGGTCGTGTGATCAGCCCGCTGTTTTGCATCTCCGACAGGACGTTGCCAAATCCCGCCGTGTCAAAATGCGCCTGGTTCACACCGATACAGAATAATGCGCCCGGGCGCACCAGTGATAACAAGGTGATCAGCGGTTCAGGGCCCAGATGGCCGTGGGTGAACGTTCCCGCTGACAGGACCGCGCCATAGTCTTTTGGCAAAGGCTCAATTGTCTCGGTCAAATCTGCGCAATACAGCGCCCGGTATAGGTTTTTTGAGGTGGCAACTTCCAGCATTTCGTGTGAAATATCGATGCCGTCAATTTCGGACGGCGGCATGTTTAGCGCTTCTGCAACCAGCCCGGTTCCGCATCCGATATCTGCAATTGGTGTGTCGTTTGAACCCTTGGTTTTGATGTATAGATCTGCAAGTGCCTTGGGATAGATATAGCCCAGAGAATGCGCGAACTCTGAGTCATAATTGCCGGCGAATTCTCTGTAGTAAGCGATGTTGTCTTCTGGCGTAGACAGATCATACGCGCCTTCCAACAATCGTTGGCCGTCTTTGTCCTGAGCCATGACCGACGCTCGACGGGGCGGTAAAAAGTTGTTGGCCGATGGCGTGCTTGTACAGGTCTTTGCGGTTCGGTGAAGAATATTTGCCTGTCTCCGCGTTGCTGGTGGATAAAACCTGATATTACCTATCCTTGGCTTCTCCTTGGCTTCGTTTTTTATGGTGCGATTGCCGCGCAGCGTTGGATATTGAGGCCGAGGGCACGCAGATTGACCACGTAGCGCATGGCCGGCATGCCGCGAATGCGTAGGTGAGCCAGGTTCATCTGGTACTTTAATCGCGACATGGTCGCTTCTATGCCGGCCCGCCATCTGTAGACGTCGCGGAAGGCATCGCTTTGTTCATAAAGCCGGCGCTTTTGGTTGGCAGCCCTGTCCGGGGTATATTGAAAGCGGGAAAATTGGCCGTCACGCTTGGCCGCCTGCACGGGACATCGCAGTATATCGGGACATTTTTGGCAGATGGAAAGGTCGAAACGGGCCTGCAGCTTGGCTTTGGCGAGCGAGGCTGAAACCGGTTCGACGTTATTGGGACAGCGCAAGACCAAGCCTTTTTCGTTGAGAGTGAAATCCTCCAACGTCAACCGTCCCGAGACGGCGCCTTTCGGCGGTCGCGCGGGCGCCGCGAGATTGATGTTCTGTTCGCGCGTCAGAGCCATGTTGTCACTGGAACCGTAATGTGAATCACCCAGCATCACCGCCGGCGTCAGCGCGCGCTCGCTCAGATCATCCAGCGCATCGGCCAAGCGATGGCCGTCATGCACCGTCATCTTGTGGACCTCCACGTGGGTGATGAGGTCCGGTGTCGCGGCAACCGCCTCGTTACTGTCATCTTCACAATAGGTTTCGACGATCTGCGCCATGTATCCCTGACCCTTGTGCGCGTTGTAGCTCGCGTCCGGGTCGGCCGGATTGCCGACGGTATCGCACGGCACATCCTTTGGATCTCGAATCGCGGCGCGCGTTGCGTCACGATCGCCACACTCATCATCAACGATCTCGAACTGATCGCGCAGAACCCTCTCCAGGATCGCAAAACTGGAAAGCTTTGCCGCCGCCGTGTCACGGAATTGCAGCACCAGGGCTAGGAGATCCTGACCCGCTTCGCCGAGGCGGCGTTTTGAAACACTCGGCGCCGTATTCGCGAACGCGCCATTACCCTCGCGATCGACATAGCGGCGGATCACCTCCTTGCTGATCTGCTCGTGCAGACCGGGATGATATCGCTCAAGCTCACGGGCAAACTTCGAGATGCTCTCAACAACGATACCAAGTCGTGTCAGCGCCCGCATCGCCGAACGAAGGGCCGTCGAATCCATGCGTTGGTGGCTGGTATCGACAGAGAACCCCTGCACCAGCCGATCCGTCAAACACCGGAACAGCAATTCATCGAGACCTTGTTCGATAAACAGACGGCGATAGTTGCGCAGGGTTTTCTCACAGAAATAGCTGTCCGCTTCGCTGCGCACGTCCAAGGCATAGTGCCACGCCATATTGAAGGCCAGGGCCTCGACGGTCTCTGCATCGCTCAGATCGTGCAGCTGCTGCAAAAGCAAGACCCCGATGACAACGTGTAGATCCTTCGATGGTCGGCCCATGCGTTCATCAAGGTGACGGCAAAGATCGTCAACCGGAAGTTCGACAAGCAGATGGTTCCGAAAAACCCCGGCCCAGGATTGCTCCATCAGGCGCCGACGTTTGTCCCCGAAATCGGACCAGCGATCAAACAATTCTCCGGTCCGTCGGTCGCGTAAAGTAAACATGCACAATTATAACCCAGCCGACTCTCATGAGGAATCGACTTTTTACCGCCCCGTCGACGCTCCTTTCGGGTTAGGGTCGCAGGCGGCTGCCAGCTTGTCCAGCGACGTGTGGTAACGCAGGTGTATTCGGGCGCGAACCCTTGACAAGTTCGCTACAACCGAGTGTATCGGCGCGAGATCAATCAGCCCGCCCCGAAGGGACCCGCCATGCACGCCTATCGCAGCCATACCTGCGCCGATCTGAACGCCTCGAACGTCGGCGAAACCGTCCGTTTGTCGGGATGGGTTCATCGGGTGCGGGATCACGGTGGTATTCTGTTTATCGACCTGCGCGACCATTATGGCATAACGCAGGTTTTGGCCGACCCGGACAGCCCGGTGTTCAAAGACGTGGAAAATATCCGTTCGGAATGGGTGATCCGCATTGATGGCAACGTCATGGCGCGGGATGAGGGCCTGATTAATCCAAAGTTGCCGACCGGCGAAGTCGAGGTGTTCATCCGCGATATGGAAGTGTTGGGCGAAGCTGCCGAACTGCCGTTGCCGGTGTTTGGCGATCAGGATTATCCCGAAGAAACCCGTCTGAAATACCGGTTCATTGATCTGCGCCGCGACAGCCTGCACGATAACATCATGCTGCGCTCAAAAGTGGTGTCCTCGATGCGCAGACGCATGGAAGGACGGGGGTTCAACGAATTCCAGACCCCGATTATTACTGCCAGCAGCCCCGAAGGTGCTCGGGATTTTCTGGTGCCTTCGCGCCTGCATCCCGGCAAGTTTTACGCCCTGCCGCAGGCACCGCAGCAGTTCAAACAGCTGATCATGGTGGCCGGATTTGACAAATACTTCCAGATCGCGCCGTGTTTTCGCGATGAAGACCCGCGCGCCGACCGTTCGCCGACGGATTTCTACCAGCTCGATATGGAAATGTCCTTTGTCGATCAGCAGGACGTGTTCGACGCCATCGAGCCGGTGATCAAAGGCGTGATGGAAGAGTTTGGCGGTGGACGCCCGACCAATCAGGACTGGCCACAGATATCGTTCATGGATTGCGCGTTGTGGTATGGCACCGACAAGCCGGACTTGCGGAATCCAATTAAAATGCAGGTGGTTAGTGAACATTTCGCCGGATCCGGTTTCAAGATTTTTGCCTCGTTGTTGGAGAATGAAGGCACCGAGATCCGTGCTATTCCTGCGACAGGTGGTGGGTCGCGGAAATTCTGCGACCGGATGAATAAATTCGCGCAAAGCGAAGGTCTGCCGGGAATGGGGTATATATTCTGGCGCGATCAGGGTGACGGCATGGAGGCCGCCGGTCCGCTGGCCAAGAACATTGGGCCGGAGCGCACCGAGGCCATCCGTCAGCAACTGGGACTTGAGGTTGGCGACGCCGCATTTTTCCTCGGCGGCAAGCCAAGCGCTTTTGAATCCGTCGCTGGCCGCGCCCGGGTGACGATCGGCGAGGAACTCGGCCTGACCGACAAAGACAAGTTCGAATTCTGCTGGATCGTTGATTTCCCGATGTATGAAGCCGACGAAGAAACTGGCAAGATTGACTTTTCCCACAACCCGTTTTCGATGCCGCAAGGCGGGCTGGCGGCGCTTGAGGGCGACAATCCGCTGGAGGTTCTGGGCTATCAATACGATCTGGCCTGCAACGGATACGAGTTGTTGTCCGGCGCGATCCGGAACCACAAGCCGGAAATCATGTATAAGGCGTTTGAGTTGGCGGGATACCCGAATTCAGAGGTCGATGCGCGTTTTGGCAGCATGGTGCGTGCGTTCACATACGGCGCCCCGCCGCACGGTGGCTGTGCGGCTGGCATCGACCGTCTGGTGATGTTGCTGGCGGATGAAACCTCGATCCGCGAGGTCATCATGTTCCCGATGAACCAGCGCGCCGAAGATCTGATGCTCGGCGGACCAAGCGCGCCAACAAACGAACAGTTGCGCGAGCTGAATTTGCGGGTGATCCCGCAGGAGTGATGATCTGGATGCCCTGCTGAAACTGGCCCGCAACAAGTTGAAAAGCTTGTTAGCTGGCCTTTGTTGGCATCTTGCTTGGGTTCCCGAGTATTTCATAGCACACCAGTTCAAGATTGTTTTGATGCCCGCTTTGTCCGCAGAGCCGCCATTCAGTGTCATAAACCAGAGGCTGTTCCTGAGTGAAACCTGCAGATGACGGCTAAGAGCCCAATGCAGACCGATATCACTCAGCCCTGGCGCGCTTACTAAAAAAACTAGCTGCCTTTGACCCATTGTGTAGTAGCTAAATTAAATTCCGGCTTCTGGTCCAGGTGAGGTGTAATTTCCCTGATGTAAGATTTGAACCAATCCGTATGCGTCGTTTGGTGAAACGCATCCATCGAGTCATAAACAACTGAAATTCGAATGACTGTGTCATCCTTCATATCAAACGCATATATATAGTTTTGCTCAGAATCGTTGTCGGAAGCCCGTTTCTGGACCTGCTCTTGCCAAATGCTCAGCACCGTTTCGCGAAGGTCGGGTTTTGTTTTCAGGACTACGAAAAGAGCGAGCTGTGACATGACAATCCTTTTGTTTTATAAGTAACTATTGGTGCGTCTGTATTGTTCAATACACGTTCCTGCACGCTGCTCCAATATTTGTGGCGCGGCGTTGTCCCAAGTTGCGACTAACGGCAGGATTGTCCCGCCGAGCTGACCTTAGCAAGGCTTGGGCAGCGTCAGTTCCTGAGTGAAATCGTCGGATGACGGCAAAGAGCCCGAAGTACAGATCTCTCTATCGCGGAGGAACTTGCGCAAAGCGCCGCATTTGAAAGAAATGCACAGCGCAGCGGGCGCCCCAAGATGAGCAGGCTGCGCGGTTGTCAGAGTACTGGTAAGGTCCGGAATTCTGAAATTATCAGAACAGCAAAAAACAAAGTGATAATGGCAGGCACAACGAACCAGCGCGCACCTTGATTTTCTTTCCAAGCCCAATGAAAGTAGAGAATGACGGCTATGATTGCCATCACAACTTCTGTTACGAACACACCATATTCAAAATCCCACAAGCCGAAACCCAAAAAAGGAAAATTACCCAGATTACCCGGCAAAAACGGCATATCCGGACGATGCACGATCACATCAACAATCCAATGGGAAAAACTCAGGCTGGCCAGAATTATTTCGCCGCGACTGGATTTCCAAAAGCGGTTTCCAATCCAGTAGGCCACCGCTGCGATGGCCAATGCACCGACCAAAGAATGGGTGTAAAGAATATTCAGGGTGAGGTGGCCGTAGGCACCTGGTTCAAAGCTCTAAATGCCGAAGGCGACAAGCGGCGCAAACAGCAAATCCATAAACTGCGGTGCCAGGAACAATATCCAAATCGGCATCGTTGGAGCCAATTTCTTGGTTGCTACTCCAAGTGCGAAGTGACCCACAAACATTTTGAATACCCATGTCTCTTTTTGAACGCCCATCACCTTGCAGTTTTGAGCTATAATTCCAGCGATACCTGCCGAGTCAACGTTGAAGCAGTCGCGGGGACAATGCAACATTGTGTAACGAGCTATACTGCTGTGTCACTTCCTATTTCGCTTGAGGTACCGGTTATGACTGCGGTCTGGGCCAATTTGTTTATCCTCGTCCAACTTGCACGCCATAGCACAGTTTAAGGGGCGATCTGAGCAATATTAGATGCCCGCTTTGTCCGCACCGCAGACATTCGATACGCGTCCAATCTTTATCGTTATTAAGCAACTAGCGCAGATAATGTCAGTTCGTCCAATTTTCGGTTAAGCCGACAAAGTAAGCAATAAGTAACAATATCAACTACTTATTGCCAGTATGACATTACCAATTTGAGTATGACATGAGTCGTACCATGTAGAAAACCGCCCCATATTGGCTTGTTTTGACAAAATCGCGACTGTACATAGGGCGTTGAAAGAGCGTAAAACACTGACTCAAAAAGATATAAATATGTTTAATAACAGGCAGTTAAGCGTCGCACCGATGATGGATTGGACGGATCGGCATTGCCGCTATCTGCACCGGCTGCTGTCGCGTTATGTTTTGCTCTATACAGAAATGGTCACCGCGCCGGCTATCCTGCACGGCGACCGGGACCGGCTGCTGGGGTTTCACCCGGCGGAGCATCCGATCGCGCTGCAGCTCGGCGGCTCCGATCCGGGGCAATTGGCTGAAGCCTCCCGAATTGGTTGTGACTATGGTTACAACGAAGTTAACCTCAACATCGGCTGCCCGTCTGACCGGGTGCAGTCCGGGCGTTTCGGTGCCTGTCTGATGCTGGAGCCGGAGCTGGTTGCGGACTGTTTGCAGGCGATGAACGAGGCTTCGACGGGGGCAGAGGTCACAGTGAAATGCCGCGTCGGTGTCGACGATCAGATTCCGGCAGAAATCCTGCCAAAATTCATTGAAACCGTGGCAATACGCGGCATCCGGTCTTTCACTATTCATGCAAGAATGGCCTGGCTGGACGGGCTAGCGCCGAAAGAAAACAGAGATATCCCACCTTTGGACTATGATTTGGTGCATCAGATGAAATCGGTGTTTCCAGAGCTGGAAATCATCCTGAACGGGGGCCTGACCACGCTGGATGGGGCGCTCGAACACGTCGGGAGAGGTCTTGACGGGGCGATGATCGGGCGGGCAGCCTATCACGATCCAGCGGGCCTCCTGTGCCCTGCAGACCGCCGCGCATTTGGCAAGGAAAACGACAGCACGCCGGAACTGGCCGTGGAACAGATGCTGCCCTATATCGAGGCGCACCTCAGCGCAGGAGGCCGCCTGAACCACATCACCCGCCATATGCTCGGCCTGTTTGCAGGCCGTCCCGGTGCTCGAAAATGGCGGCAGATATTGTCGCAACAGGCACATGAACCGGGGGCAGGGCCGGAGGTTGTGATTGCGGCTCTCTCAGCGGTCACACAGTTCGCAGAACAACAGGCGTCATAATTTTCTAGTAGCCTGCGCAACGCTGCGATAAGCACTTGGTCAACCAACAGGAAACCTGATGCCGGAACTTTCAGCCGCCTTGCCAATGCTATTTATGCTGCTTGTCATTGGTGCATTTGCCGGAGTCATGGCTGGTTTGTTGGGTGTTGGTGGCGGAATCATTCTTGTCCCGGCGTTTTTCTACGCGTTTTCCGGCCTTGGTTACGACAATCCCCAGCTGATGCAAATCTGCCTGGCAACCTCGCTGGCCACAATAATTTTCACGTCGATCCGCTCGGTGCATTCGCACAACAAAAAGGGGGCGGTCGACTGGGACATCCTGCGCAGTTGGGCACCAGGCATTGCGCTTGGATCGCTGATTGGCGTGATTGCTGCAACCGGCCTGCGCAGCACCACACTGATGCTGGTTTTTGGGGTTTTGGGTATCTGTGTCGGCCTTTATCTTGCTTTTGGCCGCGCCCATTGGCGGTTGGGTGAGGCTATGCCCGGCGGTCTGCGACGCGCAGTTGCCAGCCCAATTTTAGGATTCATGTCCGTGTTGATGGGCATCGGTGGCGGCAGTTTCGGGGTGCCGCTGATGAGCCTGTACGCCACGCCAATCCACCGCGCGGTTGCCACAGCCGCCGGTTTTGGCCTGATCATCGCCGTACCGTCTGTTATCGGCTTTCTGATTGCCTCGCCGCCGGTGGAGAACCTGCCGCCCTACACCTTTGGCTATGTCAATATCATCGCCTTTTTCATCATCATCTGCATGACGTTGCTGACCGCACCGCTGGGGGTAAAAATCGCCCATGCGATGGACCCGAAACCGCTGAGACGGGTGTTTGCCTTCTTTCTGATCCTGGTTGCTCTGAATATGTTGAGAAAAGCATGGATGGGATAGCAGAGCAGTTTTACGCCAAAGGTTGGGCCAAGTTCGCCTATGACCCGAAGATCGCCGATTGGGTGGCCAAAACTGCGCCGGCCGCGCATGCCTGTGCTGCGGATCCTCAACTGCGAGCCGACTGGTTGCGCTGTAACGGCACATGGTTTGTTGGTGTCAATTGTCTGCCCAATGATCGCGCGGGAGCGGTTGGCGAATCCGGTACACTTCGCGGACAGGTTATTGATTTTATACACGAAACCATAACTTCTGAACATGTTAACTGGGATCAAGCGCAGGTTTCAGTCTGTTATCGCGGATACCCCAAACCCTCGGATCAGGAAAGCGAAGCCGCGCATCGGTTCCGTCTGAAACGCGATGCCGCGCATGTGGATGGCCTGCTGCGGGCCGGCGCGGACGGCGGGCGTAAACTTCAGGAATTCCACTGCTTTCTGCTCGGGATCCCGATCACCCACAACCCAGCCGGTGCTGCTCCATTTGTCATCTGGGAAGGATCACACGAAATCATCCGTGCCGCCTTTACTCGCGCCTTCGAAGGTCATTCGCCAGAAGATTGGTGTGATCTGAACGTCGCCGATATCTACAAGCAAACCCGGCGCAAAATCTTTGATACCTGCCGCCGCGTTGAACTCGCAGCAAGACCCGGTGAAGCCTATGTTGTCCACCGCATGGCGCTGCACGGGATGGCGCCTTGGCCTGACACGCTCGAGGGGCCCGATGAGGGCCGCATGATCGCCTATTTTCGTCCTACATCGGACATGAGTCCACGCAATTGGCTGGACGTGCCGTAACGCACAAGGCTTATCGGCGAATTACCGCTTTTTAAGAATGGCTTTGGTCTCAGAAAACTCAGCCGATCCCAGCCGCGACAGAAAACTCGCCCCTAACAGGTTGGAATGTCGCTGGCCTCTGGGCGAAATCGCTGCTTCCACGCCATGCAAAACGATGCGCCCGACGGCGATATTTTCGAGCGTCACTTCAGCAATGTTCAGTGGGCCGGATGCCGTCATCACCTCCACGTCAAACACCAGATTTTCCACGTCAAGGCCCGCTGACCGCGCTGCTTCGTACGTCAGCAACACAACCGAAGCGCCAGTGTCGAGCATCGCTTCAACCGGTGCGCCGTTGATCCGTGCTTTGGTGCGAAACAGCCCATCTTCGGCCCGGATAATGTGTTCAATGGCCGGTTCCAACGCCGCCGCTGTCAGCACAACCGTTTGATTTCGCGTCAGAACCGTGTCTTGCCGCCACTCAGTGGTATATTCAACCAACGCGAGAATGACGCTGACAAACAACCCCCATCCAGCCAGTTTCACAGTGTTTCCCGGAGCGTTTAACCGGGTCGACAGGCGGCCAAACATCAGCCCGGTAAAAAACAGCAATACTGCACCGGCCCAGATCAGATTGGTTTCGAGTATAAGGTCTATCAACTGCATATCTTTGCTCAGAAAGACAAACAGGAGCACACCAGCAATCAGGATATGCAATATACGCATTGGCATAGCATCCTTAACTCGGCCCCCAAGTCCTGCAGTTTATACAGAGATTTCAGAGTATTGTCACGATGTTTGCCGCCGCATCCGACCACCGCGGCGCTTACCTTTCAGCAAATGCGCCCGGTCCGGCAAAGCCTCGGTGATCGCGCTGCGTTCCTGGGGTGTCATCCGCGACCATCTACCGATTTCTTCGATCGTACGGTGGCAACCGATGCAGATGCGTGCTTCCGGATGCACCACACAGACCTTGACACAGGGGCTGTCGATCTCGTCGCGTTTCCAGACTTCATCCATGCTCAACCCTCAGCCCGAATATGCGCCAGCCGGTCCAGCGCCCCTTGCAGAATATACGCCGCCGCAACGTGATCGATCACTGCGGCACGACGTTTTCGAGACGTATCCGCCTCCAAAAGCGCCCGTTCTGCAGCAACTGTGGACAGGCGCTCGTCCCACAGCAACACCGGAATGTCCTGCCGCGCAGTGAAATTTCGCGCAAACGCCCGGGTTGACTGGCACCGCGGCCCTTCCGAGCCATCCATATTGCGCGGCATTCCCAGTACCAGCCCGCCGATATTATTCGCGTCGATCAGTGCTTCCAGCCGCGCTGCGTCCAGCCCGAATTTCTTGCGCCGGACTGTTTCACGCGGGGTGGCGATCGACCAGAACAAGTCACAAATTGCGACGCCGATGGTTTTGTCGCCCAGGTCGAGGCCCATCAATGGTGTTTCTGCCGGCACCGCGGCCATAAACGCCGAAACGTCCTCGAACACCGGGCTCATTGCGCCACCTCTGCTGCTTGCGCGGCTTCGCGCAGCATTGCCAGGGCTTCGTCGTTGCCTTCAAACACGGCCTGCGCTTCGGTCCAGATCGCACTTGCCTGACCGGTCTCGCCCAGCACGCCGTAAGCCCGGATCAGCCGCGCCCATTCGTTGGGTGTTCCGCCTTCGGTTGCCAAGCGATCCGCCAGACCCGCCACCATACCCTGGATCATTTTCTGGCGATCCTCTCCAGATAATTCCTGAGCGTTTTCAATATCCTCTGCTGTCGGTCCGGGGGCATTTTCGTCGGTCACCGTTATCCCGGCAGCCTGCGCCACTGCGCCGATCTGCGCTTGGATTAACGGAATCCAGGGCGCGTTTGGCGGCCCTTCTTCCAGCAACCCTTCCCACATGCGATAGGCGATGTCCGACCGCCCGTTTTGCGCCAGTGCCAGCCCCGAATAATAGCGTGCCCGGTGAGACTTCGGGTTCAGACGGACAGCGCGTGCCAAAGCATCTTCGGCCTGGGGCGACACATATCCCCCTGCCGCCAACACCATGATTTCGGCCAGATCGGTGTAATCCGCCTCTGCCGCGGCATCCCCGACAATCGTCAACACCCTTTGCTGAGCGATCCGTGCGTCAGTGAAATTGCCCAGCCGAGCCTCGTGATCGGCCAGTAAGCGAAACCCCTGTGCATCATCGGGGCGGGTCTTCAGAACCTCGCGCAGCTGTGCCACCAATTCGGTGTAATCCGCATCCGCCTCTACTGTCACCGGTGGTGTTGCCGCTTCTGCCATTTCCTGATCGGGGCGATTGGCCCGTTCCGCCTGTGCCGCCGCGATCCGCGCTGCCAAAGGCTGGTCCGGCACTCCCAGTGCACCAATCCGCGCGTAAAGCGTCAGACTGCCCGCCAGGACCAACCCGACAAGCCCCAGACCGACAAGCGTTGCGACCCGCCCCGCAGCGCCTGCGGCAACCTCACCTTGCGCCCGCTTGTCCGCCGCCAAAATCCGCCGGGATACCTCGATCCGTGCCGCTTCTGCGTCTGCTTCACCGACCACTCCGCGGGTTACATCCCGTTCCACTTCGGCCAGTTGATCCTTGTAAACCTGCAGGTCCAGGTCCGCAGATTTCACCGCACTTGGGTCGCGCGCCAGCAGCACCCGCGCCAAAGGCACCAGCGCCAATATGACCAACCCGACGGCAACCAGCCAGAACATAGGCTTCAGACTCCTGTTTCAATCCCTGCGAGTGATAGTCCGCTGCGCGCCCATGCGAAACCCCAAATCCCGGCCTTGTGATGCGGCGAAAATCACCTTTTATGTCGATATTTGACACGTAGATGCCGTTCTGTGGATTGGCAATCCGCAGGATTCAGGTCAAACCAAAGCCAGCCTGAGACAGTACCGCACTGTTCCCGCAAGACCCCAAGATCACCGACCGGAGCCTGATCCATATGAAACGCTATTCCGCCTTTGCCATCGCCCGCGAAGCTGCCCGCTATCATCAGGGCTGGGAACGGGCCTGGGCCGCGCCGGAACCCAATAGCGCATACGACGTTGTGATTGTCGGGGCAGGGGGGCATGGGCTCGCCACCGCTTACTATCTTGGCAAGAATTACGGCATCACCAATGTGGCGATTGTTGAAAAGGGCTGGTTGGGTGGCGGCAATACCGGGCGCAACACCACCATCATCCGTTCAAACTATCTGCAAGACCCGTCCGCCGCGATTTATGAAAAAGCACGGTCGCTGTACGAGACTATGTCGCAGGATCTGAACTACAATGTCATGTTCTCGCCTCGCGGGGTGATGATGTTGGCCCAGACCGAACACGAAATCCGCGGTTATCAGCGCACCGCTCACGCCAATGCACTGCAAGGCGTGACCACCGAATTTATCGGGCCGGAGCGGGTCAAGCAACTTTGCCCGATCATCGAACTCAAAGGCCCGCGTTACCCGGTGCTCGGCGCGCTCTGGCAGTCGCGCGGCGGCACTGCCCGGCATGACGCCGTAGCCTGGGGCTACGCCCGTGCCTGTTCCGACATGGGTATGCACATCCTGCAGAAATGCGAAGTGACGGCAGTGCAGCAGGAAGGCGGCAACGTTACCGGCGTCACCACTTCCAAAGGTGAGATCAAGTGCAAGAAACTGGCGATTGTGGTCGCCGGCAACTCGGGCCATCTCGCGGAAATGGCCGGTTTCCGCCTGCCGATGGAAAGTATCGCCCTGCAAGCACTGGTGTCCGAGCCGATCAAACCCTGCATGGATGTGGTGGTGATGGCCAACACGGTGCACGGCTATATGAGCCAGTCTGACAAAGGCGAAATGGTGATTGGCGGCGGCACCGACGGGTTCAACAACTATACCCAGCGCGGCTCGTTCCACCATGTGGAGGAAACCGTCCGCGCCTTGATCGAAACCTTCCCGATCATTTCGCGCCTGAAAATGCTGCGCCAATGGGGCGGGATTGTGGATGTGACCGGCGACCGCTCGCCGATCATCGGAAAAACGCCGCTGGGCAATATGTTTATCAATGGCGGCTGGGGCACCGGCGGGTTCAAGTCGATTCCGGGCGGCGGTTGGGCGACGGCGGAAATGGTGGCCAAGGGCGAGCCAGGAGAACTGGCGGGGCCGTTTGGGCTGGACCGGTTTAAAGAGGGGCGGTTTATCGATGAGAGCGTTGCGGCTGGGGTGGCGCACTAAGATGATTGTTGGCACCGCACATACCTCAATGATTTTTGTCGGCAAAAATCATATGCCTGCCCCCCTTTTAAGAAGCCGGGGGCAGGCAATTGTTGAGTCGCGGCTGGGCGCGGTGTTGGCGTTTGGTCGTATCTTCGCAGCAGTTTCGGATTTGATACGGGGCGGATGTGTATTTGCATGGGTCGCAACACAATGAACCGCTCCCGTTTCAAATGGTATCAACGCTCCATCGGCGGCAGCGGGTGTTACATCTTCGGAACTCTGCCTTTGCTAATGCTTATGGTGACCGAAGAAACCCCCGATCTGTTCGTGATGACGGGCTTCCTGTTGATGTCGTTTGGCGTTGTCACCTTCTGCTTTGGCCTCGACCGGCTGATCCGCATCAACGCTCTGCGGCGCGACGGCTCTGATCTGACCAAAGGTGAACTCAGCCACGCCCTGCGGCTGCACAAAACCCTGGTGGTTATGGCAATTGCCACGCTGATCATTCTGACCCTCAACGGCGTCGTCTGGGTGTTTGGTGAACAGCTGCAATGCCCGACTCAGGAGTTCATATTGGGTCAGTCGAGCAAAGAGCACTGCCCGCAAGCCGAACAAGCTGCGTTCAAATTTTCTGCCTTCTCATTTGAGGATGCCGTCCTTTGACGAGACACCTAACAAACACCACTTCCGGAGGCGACACATGCTGATCCTTCACTGCCCAAACTGTGGCATCGACGCCGATGAAACCGAGCTGCACGCTGGCGGCGAAGCGCACCTCACCCGCCATGGGGCCGGGTCTTCGGAGGATGACTTCGAGAATTACCTGTTCCACCGCAAGAACCCGAAAGGGGTGCATTTTGAGCGCTGGCGGCACGTCAACGGTTGCGGGAAATGGTTCCACGCGGCGCGTTGCACCATGACGCTCGAGGTGTTCGGCACCTATACCGCGCAGTTGATCGAACCACCTAAAGACCTGATTAAAAAGATCAAATCGAAACGCCCGGATTTTGAAGAATTTGCGAAATGAGCACACGTCTGCAATCCGGTGGCCGTCTGATCGACCGCACAAAACCCGTTGCGTTCAGCTGGAACGGCAAAAATCTGAACGGGTTTGAAGGCGACACCTTGGCCTCCGCCCTGCTTGCCAATGATCAGATGCTGGTCGGACGTTCTTTCAAATACCACCGTCCGCGTGGCATTGTCGCGGCCGGCCCGGAAGAGCCGAACGCGCTGGTCAACCTCGGCGCGGGCGGGCGGTTTGAACCCAACCAACGCGCTACTACAACTGAGTTGTTCCAGGGGCTTGCCGCGAAATCCCAGAACCACTGGCCGAGCCTCGAATTTGACATCGGCGCCGTCAACAAAGCCATGTCGCGATTATTACCGGCAGGGTTTTATTACAAGACCTTCATGGCTCCGCGATTTGCCTGGAAACACGTTTTTGAGCCAATCATCCGCAAAGCTGCCGGTCTGGGCGCAGCACCGACCGAAGGCGACGCGGACCGCTATGAGTATTTTTATATCCACACCGATATTCTGGTGGTTGGCGGAGGCATTGCCGGGCTGGCTGCTGCGCTTCAGGCGGGCCGGTCCGGAGCGAAGGTGTTGCTGCTCGAACAGACTGCGCATTGGGGTGGTCGTGCGCCGGTAGACAGCGCGGAAATCGATGGTGAACCGGCGCAGGCGTGGATAGACGCCACGGTTAAGGCTTTGGAAACCATGCCGAATGTTTCGTTAAGACTGCGCACCATGGGATCTGGCGTTTACGACCACGGATACGCTCTGGGCTATGAGCGCATCGCCGATCACACCCCCGGCGATGGCCAGCCGCGGCACCGGCAATGGCGCATTCGCAGCAAACGTATCATCACAGCAACCGGCGCAATCGAGAGACCGCTCAGCTTTGCCGGCAACGATATCCCCGGCGTGATGCTGGCCGGTTCAGTGCGCGATTTCATGGTCAACACCGGTGTTTCGGTTGGTGACCGGGTGGTGATCGCCACCAACAACGACGATGCCTACCGCACCGCGATTGCGGTGAAACAAGCCGGGTTGTCTGTACCGGTCATTATTGATGCGCGGACTTCTGTGACTGGAGATCTGCCTGAAAAGGCACGCGAAATGGGCATCCGCATCGCCGAAGGCAAAGGTATTGCCAGCGTTTATGGCGGCAAACGTGTCACCTCGGTTGGTATCTGTGCGCAAGCAGGCGAAGGCGCCAAAACCGAAGAAATCCAATGTGATGCGGTTGCCATGTCCGGCGGCTGGTCACCGGTTGTCCACCTCTGGTCGCACTGCGGGGGGAAACTGAACTGGGATACCGACGCGGCGATGTTCCGCCCCGATCCGGATCGACCACCTTTGGGACATGATGGCAACGGATTTGTCCTTGCCGCCGGGACTGCCAACGGACATTTGGATACATCCGGAGCGTTGAGCGATGCATTTGCCGCTGGCAATCGCGCTGCCGAAGAAGTCGGGTACAAGCCTTCTGGTGACAAAACTCCTGCTGCTGATTCAACGGCAGACGCTGCCATATTACCAGTCTGGTCCATGCCCCAGGGCCAGAACAAGAAACTGCAGATGAAAACCTGGCTCGACTATCAGAATGACGTCAAGGTTTCCGATGTCCGTCTGGCCGCGCAGGAAGGCTACGAGAGTGTCGAGCACGCCAAACGATACACCACGCTCGGCATGGCGACGGATCAGGGGAAACTCAGCAACATCAATGGGCTGGCCGTTCTTGCCGACAGCCTGAACGCCGATATCCCGCAGGTCGGCACCACCACTTTCCGACCGCCGTATCATCCGATTTCTTTCGGTGCGATTGCCGGGGAAGCGCGCGGCGAACTGTTCAAAGTGCTGCGCGAAACCCCAATGCATAGCTGGATCGATAAAAATGGCGGGTTCTGGGAACCGGTGGGCGACTGGCGGCGTCCTTATTGCTTCCAACAGCCCGGCGAGAGTGTCAAAGATGCGGTGCACCGCGAAATCAACCAAACCCGGAACGCGGTCAGCCTGCTGGATGCATCCACGCTTGGCAAGATCATTGTCAAAGGCCCGGACGCCGGGAAATTCCTCGACATGCTCTACACCAATATGATGAGCAATCTGAAACCGGGCCGCTGCCGTTACGGGCTGATGTGCACGGAAAACGGCTTTTTGTCTGACGATGGCGTGGTTGCCCGGCTCGACGGCGAAACTTTCCTCTGCCACACCACGTCGGGCGGTTCCGACCGGATTCACGCCTGGATGGAAGAATGGCTGCAAACCGAATGGTGGGACTGGAAAGTCTATACCGCCAATGTCACTGAACAATACGCTCAGATCGGCATTGTCGGTCCCAAGGCCCGTGAAGTTATTGAAAAGATGGGCGTTGAGGGGATGGATGTCTCTGCCGAAGCGCTGTCGTTCATGGGCTTCGCCGATGGCAAGATCGCGGGCATCGCAGCGCGGCCTTTCAGAATCTCCTTTTCCGGAGAGTTGTCGTTTGAAATCGCGGTTCCTGCGGCTCAGGCACAGGCGTTCTGGAATGCCGCCCTCGAAGCAGGCAAAGAATTCGGTATCACCCCATATGGCACCGAAGCTCTGCACGTCATGCGCGCCGAGAAAGGGTTCATCATGATCGGCGACGAAACCGATGGGACCGTGATTCCGCAGGATCTGGGTCTGAACTGGGCAATTTCCAAAAAGAAAGAGGATTTCCTGGGCAAACGGGCCCAGCAACGCAGCCATATGACCGACTCAAACCGCTGGAAACTGGTAGGACTGCAGACCGAAGACCCGAATGTAGTGATCCCCGACGGGGCCTATGCCGTTGACGGAACAACGCGCGTGAATGGTGTATCCAATATGATTGGCCGTGTCACGTCGACCTATTGGTCGCCGACCCTGAACCGGTCGATTGCGATGGGGTTGGTCGAGCACGGTCCGGACCGGATGGGCGAGGTGATCAACTTCCCGACCCTCGATGGCACTGAGATCATGACCAAAATTGTTGATCCGGTTTTCCTGGACAAAGAAGGAGCACGCCAGAATGTCTGATGCGGTAAGTGTAATGAACGGTGCTGAATTTGCAGGTGCCGTTGCGGTAAAAGACGCGGGCTTGAAAGGCATGATCACCCTGCGTAGCGACCTGAGTTCGGAAAAAACCGCTAAGGCAGTAAAGGCCGCCGTGGGTTTGGCGATGCCCGCTGAACGCGGGATCAAGTCGGGGGCCAAAGGTGCCGTCGCCTGGATGTCACCGGACGAATTGATGCTGTTTTGTGACTACGCCGATGTCGGTGCGGTAGTGGCGAAATTGGACAAGGCGCTCAAGGGCGAACATTTCCTTGCTGTCAACGTATCCGACGCCCGCGCCAGTTTTACCCTGACCGGGGCAGGCGTGCGCGAGGTGATCGCCAAGGGCTCGCCAGCCGATCTGTCGCCCGATGCTTTTCAAACAGGTGAAATTCGCCGCTCCCGGCTGGGGCAGGTCGCCGTAGCCTTCTGGCTGAGCGATGACGAAACGATGCAACTGGTCTGCTTTCGTTCCGTCGGCGCGTTTGTCTATAAATGGCTGTGTATGGCCGCCGCCAAAGACAGTCTGCCCGAGCATTTTTAGCCCTAACAGGCGACGAGTCCCGCGCCGCCCGCGCCGCTCAACAATAAGTTTGTAGTCTAACTGCTTCCATATGAGGCGGAATATTGACCAGCTGCCTTATTCTTATAAACATTAGTAATTTATGTAAAAATTTTAGAATCCAACTTATCAAACGAACGGTTCGTATTTCCAGCCTTCACGAAAATGCCCCTCAAATTGTCAATATTCTCCCAACTGACGTCACATTCCATTGGCAACAATTGTATTAGAAATCGCAACAAACTCTTTCTCGGGGCTGAGGAGACTAACAATGTTAAAGATCGCAAAATTCGCCGGCTTGATGGCCATAGCAATCAGCATGTCTGCTTGTGTGGTGTCGGATAAAGCATCGCAAAACGCCGTCGATGAAAATCGCCGTGTTTACGCAAATACAGAGACCGTGAGTCACACGCAGGTTGTGTCCAAAAACACCACTACTGCGGATGGGACGCAGGTCGCTGCATCAATAGCAACTTACAAAATCGTTGATGTGAAGGTTCAGGTTCCTGACTATCTGGTGGTATCGGAGGCCAATCTCTATTTACCGCACGCTGATATTGTGTGGCGGGAAGATCCGATTGGGGATCGCCGTGTTCAGGTGAAAACGATCGTTGAGGCCGCCCTGCGTGCTGGCACTGCACAAATTCAAGGCGAGCGGCCGGTAATCCTGAGTGCGCGGATGAAAATGTTCCACGCTTTGACCGAAAAGGCACGGAACACCGTCGGTGGGAAGCACAATGTACAGTTTGACTATGTATTGCTGGACGCAACAACCGGCCAACCAATAACCAAGGTCAAAAGCGTTGATGCGTCCTTGAAGGCATACGGAGGCCGCAGGGCTTATCAGGCAATGCGCCGTGGCGAAACCCAAAAAGTGCGGATCACCCGCCGTGTCGCAGAAGTGATCTATCACCAACTGAACGGGTCTGCCGAAATCTGAGAAACTCGCAACTTCTGATTTAAGGGTGCACAGACCGAAAACGCGGTCCCGCAAGGGGCCGCTTTTTTGCCTTTCTGCGCTGGGCACAACAGGGTAGGAGGGCGCATGACTCTTGACCGCCCTCAGATCAGGCTCCGGCCCAATAAATCCCCCAAGTCCTTGCGCCATGGCTTTCCCTGGGCCTACGCGAACGAGCTGGTGCTTGATCGGCGGGCCCGCAAAATCGACGCAGGCAGTGTTGTTGATCTTCTTGATGCTGATCAGCGTCCGGTGGCAGTTTGCGCCTTCAACCCGGACTCGCGGATTGCCTGCCGGGTTCTGGAACTGGACACTGCGACAGAGATCGACGCCGAGTGGTTCGACGCGCGCATAAAACAGGCGATGGGGTTGCGGGACCGTTTGTATACCAAGCCTTACTACCGCCTGATCCACGCGGAGGCGGACGGTTTGCCGGGCCTGATTGTGGATCGTTTCGGCGACGCGTTGGTTGTTCAGCCGAATGCCGCGTGGATTGAAGGGCGGCTGGATATACTGGTTGCCGCACTGGTGAAACTGACCGGCGCAAAAACAGTGGTCAAAAATGGCAGCGGCCGGGCGCGCGGTCTGGAAGGGCTGCCGGAAGAAACATTGGTTTTGTCCGGCCTGCTTGACGGACCCAATGAACGGCGCGACCTATATGGCCGATCTGCTGGGTGGGCAGAAAACCGGGTTGTTTTATGATCAGCGGCCAAATCATACATTTGCGGCCAGCCTGTCGCGTGGTGCCCGGGTATTGGATGTTTTCAGCCATGTCGGTGGCTTTTCATTGGCAGCACTGGCTGGCGGTGCGACCTCCGGCCTGGCAGTTGACGGATCACAACCGGCGTTGGACCTGGCTGCTGCTGGTGCAGAAGCTTCCGGCTTTGGCGGCCGAATCCAAACCCGGCGCGGTGATGCGTTTGAAGTTATGGCGTCCCTTGCGGAGGAAGGGCAACAATTCGATGTGGTCATCTGCGATCCGCCTGCGTTTGCGCCCGCTAAACCGGCATTGGAAGCAGGGCTCCGCGCCTATGAGCGGGTTGCGCGGTTGGCGTCCAAATTGGTGGCACCCGGTGGTTATCTGGGGTTGTGTTCCTGTTCCCATGCCGCTGATTTGAACAGTTTTCGAAGTGTGTGCCTGCGCGGCGTTGGACGGGCCGGGCGCGTCTGCCAGATAATTCATACGGGATTTGCCGGGCCGGACCATCCGGTGCACCCGAAACTGGCTGAATCTGCATACCTCAAAGCGATCTTCCTGCGTCTGTCATGACCCGTGCATTGCTGGATGCCTGTGTTCTGTTTCCGTCCGTGATGCGGGAAATGCTGATGGGTGTCGCGGAAACAGGATTGATACAGCCGCTGTGGTCTGAGCGGATTCTGGAAGAATGGCACCGGGCGGCGATCCGGCACGGGGCGGAGGCGGAAATGATAGCCGCCGGTGAGATTGCCTTGCTAAAGGCGCGGTGGCCACAAGCGGCAGTTGAAACAGAGGATATCGCTACGCGGGACCTGAACTTGCCTGATCCGGACGACGTTCATGTGCTGGCCGCGGCGATCAAAGGCGGGGCGGACGAGTTGGTGACTGCCAATCTGCGGGATTTCCCGACACCGGTGCTCAGCAGCCACGGCATCATCCGCCGCGATCCCGACGGTTTCCTGCTGGAACTGGCCCATGCGCAGCCTGATACTCTACAAAGATTGGCCAAGCAGATCACTGAAAATTCGAGCGCAATAAGCGGCGAACCCCAGGACATGCGCACGATGCTGCGCAAAACTGGCTTGCCCCGGTTAGGTAAATTTCTTGCCGGAATGCCAGTTACCTGATGGCTTGCAGGGGTCGCGGCTCTTTGTTGGATTTGAAGTTTCTCGTCTTGGCGCTGAACTGATCCATCTTCACCGCCCGGCGCTTGCGTGACGCGACCATTTGCAGAATCTGCACTGCTTCGACAACATCGAGGTTAAAGAACGCCGGTTTGTTCAATGCGCCGTAAACCCGTTTGAAATGGTGATCATCACAGTTCGTCGCACCAAAATACCAATGCGGAAAGCTGCGCCGGTTGCAGCGCAATATGGCGCGCACTTTCACGTCTTTGTGTTTGCGCGACTTGCCAATCCAATCCATAATCTCGGCCACATTGCCCGGCTTCCCTTCAACCACTTGAAAAATAAGGATTTTATCGTGGTAAAGAAAACTGGTGACATCGGCCTTGCAGTTGCGCGTCATCGCCAGTTTTTGCAGAGACAGCAGTGCCAACGGCCCAAAACTGCCGGTGATCCTGCTTTCGTAAATGGATTGGACGAACATCGCTTTGCCTCCGATTCCGCTGCCCAGAGCGCTATGAGTTTGGTCTGCAACAGATCAAACGCATAGCGCTCTGGGGTATAGGCTAGGCAGTAAAACTGAAATCAAGGTAAACGGCCTGCTATTTTTCGGCGGCCCAGCTGTTTTCCAACTTGGCAATCGCGGCGATCCGTTCCGCGGTTTTCGGGTGACTCATCAGCCAGGCCATTGGTTGACCACCGGCGCCTGTCAGCCGCTCCAATTTGGTGAACAGAGATTTTTGTGCATCCGTCCCGATCCCGGATTTGGTCAGCAAGGCCGCAGCATAAGCGTCCGCCTCATATTCATCCTGCCGCGACAACCGGGCGGCGATAAGGCTGGTCAATATATTTGCCAAATAAAACCCAATGCCGGGGATGAACCGGCCCAGCACCATGCCAAGCGCAGCCCGCATGGCGTTTTGCCCGGAGAAATCAATCATCCGACGGCGCGAATGACCCAGGGCCACATGCCCCAGCTCATGCGCGATAACGCTGGCCATTTCAGCGGCGGTCACCATGCCCGCCCGGTATTTTTCAATAAATCCGCGGGTGACAAATATCCGACCATCCGGCGACGCCAGCCCGTTCACCGGATCGATATCATAGACATACACCGGGATGCGTTCCAAATCCAAAGCCTGCGCCATTTGCTGCATCAGAACTGTCAGAACAGGATCGGTCAAAGGTGTCGATTTCGCGTCCAGCTCGGATTTCGTCCGCCAGGCTGAGAACCGGTATATCAGCACTCCGTAAAGAACCGCGAGCAGAATGGGGGTGAGTTTCAGCATGTCGTAGATATGGGCGCCATATCCGCGAATGGCAATAAGGCGGCTAAGTATCCCACGCACTTTCCAGCGACGTCAGGCCTCGAAAAGCCCAGCCGCAGAACTGTGGCTCCGCGCCATTAGCAATTCTCAGCCCGGGCAGGCGGGCAAACGCCATGGGCAGGGCTATTTCTGCAATCAATGCGCGTGATGCAGCGGCCCCGGCGCAGAAATGCGGGCCTGCGCCAAATGCAATGGCCGGCGAGGTGTTGCGGGTGATGTCGAACCGCTCCGGCGCATCGAAATGCGCTCCATCGCGATTGGCGGAGCCGAACATGAAAAACACCCTGTCTTCCGGTTCGAACCGGATCCCGCCGTATTCCGCCGCTATGGCGACGCGGCGCGGCGACATGCCGATCGGTGATATCCAGCGGGCGTATTCCTCAAATACTTCGCGCCAGCCAACGTCACCGGCCTGCACCTGCTTCAGTTGATTTGGATGGGTCAGCAGCGCCCAAATCGCCCCGGCAATCGCGTCGCGGGGCTCGTTCTGACCACCGGAGATCGCCAGTTTGACATTGGCCCGTGTGCTGGCCTCGTTCAAACCCGCCTGCATTTGCACCGACAGCAGGCTTTTATCTGGTTCCGCCCGCAGTCGGGGCATTATTTCACTGATATGGCGGTCAATTGACGCGGTGCAATCATCGCAGTTGTGCTCGACCGCCGGATCACCTGCATAATTCGCAATCCCGTCGATCATGCCTTGGGAAACCCGGTCCAGTTCGCGGGCATCCATGTTGGTCAGGCCGGTGATGACCTTGAGCGATTCGGCGGACAGCAGCAGTGCGAAGTCCTTTACCAGATCGCCTGCGCCGCGTGGGGCAAGATTATCCAGCAGCGCCTCTGCAGAGGCCCGGAACTGCGCCAGCCAATGGTCCCGCACTGTGCGTGGTGACAAGGCTGGAAACGTCGCGCGCCGTTCAATAAGATGCGCATCTCCATCCTTGCGCATCATATTCTGGCCCATCAATTGATCCATCAGACCATCCGGCTGCTGAGAAGAAAACACGGCGATGTTCTTTTCGCATTCAAAAATGTCATCGCGCAGCGTGAACAGTGTGGCGTCTAGTTGCGGGACGTAGGCGATGGGGGTTTCAACACGCATTTGTGCAAGAGTCGGGTAAGGGTCCTCGAAAAAAGCAGTTGGCTCGAGATCAAATATCGGTGCGGTGGACATCAATTGATGCCATTCTCTGATTTTTGTAAATCCAGGTCACTCACAACTCGTCGCCCCCATCAAGTTGCTTAAGCATCACGCGTTCGTTCAGCCAGGGATTCACAGCCACCGCCCGGCGCAGGAACAGCTGAGCGAGTGAATGACGACCTTGCTGCGCATAGATCATAGCCTTGCCGGAAAGTGCACCAAAATGCGCGGGCTCCAACTCCAGCGTGCGGTCGATGCTGGTGAGCGATTGCTCCAGTTTGCCTTGCAAAAAATAGGCAAAAGCCAACTGGTTGTGACCTTCGGGATAGTCAGGGCAATATTCGGCTAGCCTGTACAATAGACTCTCGGCCTCGATATAGTCGGCAATCCGAAGGCGGGATACACCTGTGTCCAACATCTCTT
The DNA here is from genome assembly GCA_965237555.1 of Amylibacter sp. GTDB lineage: Bacteria > Pseudomonadota > Alphaproteobacteria > Rhodobacterales > Rhodobacteraceae > Amylibacter. The sequence goes on along the minus strand of CBDEFU010000001.1, from coordinate 298,335 downwards.
GTGACACTTCGTCCGGGGCTTCATGCCAAAACGTCCATACCGCCGAAGCAGCGGCAATGCCGATGCCGTAAGTATTCGCAGCGACAAGATCGTCCAGCAAACCCTGTCGCTCGTTGCTCCGGTCAGGCAGGTCAGGGCAGTCGGCAAAGGCGGGTGACACAATCAGGAGCAGGGGGATCAACAGCCATTTCATGACCAAAACCTGCGCCCGAACTCAAACTCTGTCAAGGCAGCCGCGTCACCGCCCCAGCTCCTTCATTGCCGCCTCAATGCCCTTCAGTGTCATCGGAAACATCCGGTTTCCGAACACTTCCCGGATCATGCCGATCGAATGGGTGTAGTCCCAATAGGCCTCTTTCACCGGATTGATCCACACCGACCCCGGCCACTGTTCCTGCGCGCGGGTCAGCCAGACCTGCCCCGGCTCTTCGTTCCAATGCTCATTGGCGCCACCGCGATAGGCGATTTCATAGGGCGACATCGATGCGTCGCCGACAAAGATACATTTATAGTCCGGGCCGTAGGTGTGCAGCACATCCCTGGTCGGCATCTGCTCGGTCCAGCGGCGCTTGTTGTCGCGCCAGACGCCCTCGTACAGACAATTGTGGAAGTAGAAATATTCCATGTGCTTGAATTCAGTGCGGGCTGCCGAAAACAACTCCTCCACCAGTTTGATATACGGACCCATCGAGCCACCAACATCCAGAAACAGCAACACTTTCACTGCGTTGCGCCGCTCTGGACGGGTGATCACATCCAGATAGCCGTGCTCCGCAGTGGCCTGAATGGTGCCGTTCAAATCCAGTTCATCATCCGCGCCGTCCCGCGCCCAGCGGCGCAGGCGTTTCAGGGCCACCTTGATATTGCGGGTACCGAGTTCCACAGAATCGTCCAAATTTTTGAAGTCACGCTTGTCCCAGACCTTGACCGCCCGTTGATGGCGGCTTTCGCTCTGACCAATGCGGATGCCTTCGGGGTTGTACCCGTAAGCCCCGAAAGGCGACGTGCCGGCAGTGCCGATCCATTTGTTGCCGCCCTGATGCCGGCCTTCCTGTTCCTTCAACCGCTCTTTCAGGGTTTCCATCAGCTTGTCAAAACCGCCAAGCGACTGAATTTCCGCCATTTCTTCTGCTGTCAGGTGCTTTTCCGCCAGTTTGGTCAGCCAGTCGTCCGGTACGTCCACCGCGTTCATTACGTCGTCGATGCTCAGATTTTCCATGCCCTTGAAACACTCAGAAAATACCCGGTCGAATTTGTCGAGGTTGCGCTCGTCTTTGACCATGGCGGCGCGGGCCAGGTAATAAAAGCCCTCAACATCATACAAAACCAGTCCGGTCTTCAGGGCTTCGAGAAACGTCAGATATTCACGCAAACTGACGGGGATTCCCGCTTTGCGTAACATCTCAAAGAAGCGGACAAACATTAGAGAGCCCCTTACCCGGTTTCATGTCTACCCTGTTTCTTCCAAACACGGTGGATCAGCGTCGAGTTGACCGTAGCGCGATGGAATTATCGGGCAAGGCCAATTCGGCGTTGGACGCCGTGTTTGTGTGAAATCCCTTTGGGATCGGTCCAATTCAGCCCAATCCCAGCGTCGTCGTTTTCGCAGGTATACCCGATACCAGTTTCAAACAACGACTTGGCCTAGAGAGTTTCGAGTTTTGCTTGAATTACAAGTGAAACTCGAAACTGCCACGTTAACAGTGTCATAGACCGGCGATTTCTACATCAACTTGCCTCAAGTTAATGTAGAAACGCTTTAGTCCCGAATTGGCTCCGACAGGGCGGACCTGAAACCGGGTAAGGGGCTCTTTAAACCCAACCCTGCCAGTCAGCCACGACCGTCAAAACCAGAGCGACAAGGAAGAACGCAAAACCGTGTGCCGCGGCCCACTGCAATCTGTCCAACCGGTTGCCGCCTGCTTTGCCAGCCCGATACCATCCGATCAAAACTCCGATGATAAACGCGGGGGCTGCAAACATGGGCTAGCTGTCCTTCTGCGCCGCCATGCGCGGCCGGAGTTTCGATATGATCTTGAGCCTATCGGCTATTTCCTGTTCCGGCACAATCCCATATCGCCCCCAGCTGACCGCCTCTTTGCGCAGTTGCGCAGCTTCCTCGGCGTGCCCCTGCATTTTCCTTATCTCAGACTTCATCGCCAATAGGCTGAACAACAGCCGTCCGTTTTGCGCGGACTTTGCTGCCACCAGCGAATCGTCAATGAATTTCAGGGCGACACCGATTTGGTTTGCAGAAATTGACAAGGACGCCATTTGCAGCGCGGTTTGCGCGGTGTGTATGTCGTGCCTGCCAAACCGATCGTTGAATATCGCATAAGCGCGGGCAAAATCGGCCGCCGCCAGTTCGGGATTTTCACCAATGCTGACACGGGCGCGGGCGAAATATGTAAACGCCAACCGGTGATCGCGATACCCGGCTTGCCGGGCAATCCTTAGGGCTCTGTTAGCCGCGGTAATCCGTTCAGATGTCGAAACCCGAACCCCGAGAGCTGTTTCGATGGCTGAGGTCCAGTCCCGTCGGGTGGCTGGCAAGTACTGTGCTGAAATCCCATTACCAACCGGATTGATCCGAGTCAGGATCCGTGGCAGCACTGCGGCAACCTCGTGCTGGGCCATGCCATTGCGAATTTCAGGTGCATAGAAAGCCCGCAAAATCATCATGTCATAAGCGGTCAGGACGATGTGAAAATTGTCGTCATTGTAAACGCTGTCTGGCAATCGATAGAGGTCATTGAGTGGGCCTAATGCTTGTGCCAGTTCTTCGTGCAGACAATCTCGGGAATCCTGTGCGGATATATCATTGGGCATAAAGATAATCGCCCGGTCGCGTTGGTCGAGCGATGACCAGTCGGTCAATCGCGTAAACCGGTTTTTGCGGAATTCAGCCCAGCTGGAGACCCTGGGAACAACTATACAGGCGGCGTTAGGCGCGGCCCGCTGCAGCTGGCGTTTGGGCATGGTCTCGATGATGATACTGGCTTTATGCGCATCATTGATCCGGTAAATATTCAGACCTGCTTCGTTGCGCAGGCGCGCGACCAGATTGTCCAGATCACGGCTGACAACAGACCTGGGCGGATTGGTGAAGGCCACCGTGATTTTGCCTTTGAAACGGGTGAGGCGCGGGATTTTATGGCCGCTTTCCAGATTAAAGGTCAAATCCAGAAACTCGTCAAAAATATCCTTATTGGATCGATAGACCGCGTTGGGCGCTGAGGTCGGTAAAAACACCTTCATTGCCGGCCAGTTTTCGGAACCGGAAACGCGTTTGTTTACTTCGGTATTTTGAGGGCTGACACAGGCAGCCAGCACGAAAGAAAAGAGGATAAGGAAAAGGGGCCGGATACTCGTCATACTTGATACTTTACAAAAGGAGTCAGCGCCGCAACTTTGTCGTATAATTGCCGCGCTTGTGCGTTGTCCTGAGCTGTTAACCAATATACTGCGGCAGAATTGTGTTCTTTTGCGTGCGAAACCACGGCATCGATCATGGCTTTTCCAGCGCCCGACCCCCTTGCGGCAGGGACGGTGTAAAGATCATTTAGGTAACAGGCAGGTTCGATATTCCAGAACGTCCGGTGATACAGGAAATTCACCAGTCCGATAACTTGGCCGTCCTCGGTTTCTGCCAGACAGGAAAACAGCTCTTCGCTGCCTTCCAAAATACGTGCCCAGGTCGACACGTAAACCTCTTCCGGACGACTGGTGTTGTAAAACGCCAGATAATCCCGCCACAGGTCGCGCCAGACCGGCTCGTCAGCCGGAGTAACGGATCGGACCGTTACATTCATCTATTTCCCCTTGCAATAAACGCCAAACGTTCGAACAAATGTACATCCTGTTCGTTCTTGAGCAAAGCCCCGTGCAGTTTTGGCAGCGCATCCTTGCCGTCCCGCCGCATGTCTGAGGGCTCCAAATCTTCGACCAGTAGAAGCTTCAGCCAGTCCAAAACTTCAGATGTTGACGGCTTTTTCTTCAGTCCCGGCGTTTCGCGGATGTCATAGAATTGGGACAGGGCCTCTGCCACCAGAGTAGGTTTGATTCCGGGAAAATGCACGTCAATGATCTGCTTCATGGTCTCGGTGTCGGGAAACCGGATGTAGTGGAAAAAGCAGCGGCGCAGAAATGCGTCTGGTAGTTCTTTTTCGTTGTTCGACGTAATGATCACAATCGGCCGCTGACGCGCGCGGATGGTTTCACCGGTCTCGTATACATAGAACTCCATCTTATCGAGTTCTTGCAACAGGTCGTTCGGAAATTCGATGTCGGCTTTGTCGATTTCATCTATCAGCAGCACCTGTTTGCCATCGGACTCAAAGGCATCCCACAGTTTGCCCTTTTTGATGTAATTTTTCACTTTATGCACGCGTTCTTCGCCCAACTGGCTGTCCCGCAGGCGCGAGACCGCATCATATTCGTACAAACCCTGCTGCGTTTTGGTGGTGGATTTGATGTTCCACTCCAACATCGGCAAATTTAGCGCAGCGGCCACCTGTCGGGCCAGTTCGGTTTTGCCGGTGCCCGGCTCGCCCTTGACCAACAACGGCCTTTCCAGCGCAATCGCTGCATTGACCGCAACCGTCAAATCATCGGTCGAGACATATTGTTCGGTGCCGTTAAACTTCATCTTCGGATAATTCTCCATATTTTTCAGGCGCAATCTACGTCCCCGTGCACAAACCTTCAAGCTGTGTCGATGCGGGGGTGACAAAGTTTAAGAATCTCGGTAAACGACACTCGAAAAGCAGAAAAACTGTTACAGGTAACAACTTTAATAAGGGGTGTGGAATGAAGGCTGAACTCATTCTGGATACCAAATATCATCCGGCTGATAATGAGCCGTTCATGAATGTCCGCCAGCTGGACTATTTCCGAGACAAACTGTCCGAATGGAAATCCGCGCTGCTGGCTGACAGCCGCGAAACCATCGAAGTCATGCAGGAAGGCGCTCGGAATATACCCGACGTTGCCGACCGCGCTTCAGAGGAAACAGACCGGGCGCTGGAACTGCGTACCCGTGACAGACAGCGCAAACTGGTGGCCAAGATCGACTCTGCGCTGCGGCGGATCGACGAAGGCTCTTACGGATATTGCGAAGACACCGGCGAGCCGATTTCGCTGAAACGTCTGGACGCGCGGCCGATTGCAACCCTGTCGCTGGAAGCGCAGGAACGCCACGAGCGCAAAGAAAAAGTCCACCGCGACGAGTGATCGAATGCGGGATCGGTAAAATATTGAAACCGGCGCCAGTTGAGCGCCGGTTTTTTCGTTAACGGGGTCCAATTTGTATCTGAAAGGCAAAAGCGCGGGGGTTATTGGCGGCGGTATTGGCGGGCTTAGTGCTGCCTTAGCGCTGGCCCGTCGGGGCGCGGATGTCACGGTATTCGAACAGGCAATGGCACTCGGCGAGGTTGGTGCCGGTGTGCAGATCAGCACCAACGGCGTGCGGGTGATGCAAGCATTGGGTCTTGATCCGTTGGCGGGCAATGCCGGGAATATGCCGACTTCGGTTGAGTTGCGGGATGGAATTTCAGGCGGTGCAATTGTGACATTGCCGTTGAACCGATCTCCGGCAAATCCGTTCATCCAATATCACCGCGCCGATCTTTTGAATTTACTGGCAACTGGCTGCGACAAAGCAGGTGTTGTTGTGCAACTGGGAAAATCCGCGAGTGTTGCCAACTGCGAGACCGGTCAAATCCTTTGCACCGACGGGTCGGACCCAGTCGAATTTGACGTCGTGATCGCTGCGGACGGCGTGCGCTCAACCAGCCGACAGACCTATTTTGCCGGAGAGTCCCCGCCCTTCGCGGGGCAGGTGGCCTGGCGGGCTTTGGTTCCTGCCGACGCGGTGCCGGAGTTTGCCGACCAAACCGGCACGCGACTGTACCTCGGCCCCAAACGGCATCTGGTGGTCTATCCGCTCCGGGATCGTGGGTTGATCAATATCGTAGCGGTCGAGGAGCGCGACACCTGGGCTGCTGAGGGTTGGAACCACCACGACGATCCCGAAAACCTGCGTAGGGCTTTCCGAAACTGGTGTCCTTATGTAATCGGCTTGTTGCAACGCATCGACGCGCCGCTGTTATGGGGGCTTTTCGAACACCCGGTCCTGCCGCGTTGGAGCAGGGGCAAGGCAGCTCTGCTGGGCGACGCCGCCCATCCCATGTTGCCGTTTATGGCACAGGGTGCCTGCATGGCTCTGGAAGACGCCTGGGTGCTTGCGGCGATGCTGGACCAGCACGGCGACACGTATAAGGCGTTGAAAGTCTATGAAAAGTACCGCAAACCGCGCGCAACGCGGGTGCAGGCTGTTTCGCACCGAAACGCGCGCATCTATCATGCTGCCCACCCGCTTGTCAGAAGACCGCTTCACCTTGGCATGACGCTTGCAGCGAAGGTCGCTTCGGGCCTGCTGACCCGTCGCTACAACTGGATTTACGATCTGGATGTGACAAAGGTGTAAAACGCAAGAACTGCACCGTTGCCAGTGCCGTGCTCATAGCGATTTTCCGTCGAAAACCGTTATCGGCAGGCTGAACACGTCCAGATCGTCTAGGCATCCCAGATTTACCCGTATCGCACCGGGGTTCAGGCGAGTCTCGACATAGGTAAAAATCCCACACACCCGACAGAAGTGATGCTTTGCGATGCGTATGCCAAACTGATAGCAGGTGTCAGCATCGTCTCGCACGGACAGCTTCAACTGGTCCGGTTGCAGCACAAAATTGCTCAGCACCGCGCCCTTTCTGCGGCAGATTGAACAATCGCAGCGCAATCCCTCGATGATCGGAGCGGCGTCAAAAGCAAATTCAATCGCCCCGCAATGACAGCTGCCGCTGTAGCTAACCCTCTCATTTGCCATCGGAGCATTGCATCCCTAAGCATCCAACTCTACCCAGATCGGAACGTGATCCGAGGGTTTCTCGCGTCCGCGCATATCGCGGTCGATTTTGCAATCCAGCAACAGGTCAGCGCATTGCGGGGTCAGCAGAAAATGATCAATTCGGATGCCGTTGTTCTTGTTCCAGGCACCAGCCTGAAAATCCCAGAATGTATAGTTCATCGGGGCGCTGTCACGGGCGCGGAAAGCTTCGGTAAAGCCAAGGTTCACAATCCGGCGCAGGGCATCGCGGCTTGCCGGCAAATACAGCGCGTCGGTTTCCCAGGGCTTGGTATCCCAGCAGTCTTCCGGCTGTTGGATCACGTTGTAATCCCCGGCCATCAGCGCCGGTTCCTCGGCGGCCATTAGCTGTTCTGCACGGGCTTTCAACCGCTCCATCCAGCTCAGTTTATAGTCATATTTCGGCCCCGGAGCGGGATTGCCATTCGGCAAATACAACTCGCAAATCCGCACTGCCGTTTTGTCGCCGATCACGGTCGCCTCGATCCACCGCGCCTGTTCGTCGCCGTCATCCCCGGGCAAGCCGCGGCTGACGTCTTCCAGCGGGTATTTCGACAGGATCGCCACGCCGTTAAAGCTCTTTTGCCCATGAGTTTCAACGTTGTAGCCAAGGTCTTCAAACGGTTCTCGCGGGAAATTCTCGTCAATGGATTTGATTTCCTGCAGCAAAGCCACATCCGGCTCGGTCTCTTCCAGCCACTCCAAAATACGCGGCAGCCGGGCCTTGATGCCGTTGATGTTAAAGCTGGCGATTTTCATTTCTGTCCCCGGTTCGTCCTGAGTTCCGGCGAATCTATTCCAAGGGTCTGGAAAAGGACAGGGGCGTTACATCGAAAACGACGTGCCACAGCCACAACTGCTCGTCGCATTCGGATTATCTACCACAAACCGCGCCCCGATCAGCTCCTGGGTAAAATCAATCACCGCGTTGGACAAAAACGGCAGTGATATGGTATCGATCAGCACCTTCTGCCCGTTCTTTTCCAGCACCAGATCATCGCCGCCGGCGATGTCTTCCAGCTTTATCTCATATTGAAACCCGGAACAGCCGCCGCCTTCGACCGCCACGCGCAGGCATTGCACTGGTGCGGCACCGTGGTTGATCTCTTCTAGCCGCGCGAACGCCCGGTCAGTGACTTTGGGGGTAACGAAAGCTCCATCTTCCAGGTCTCGATCTATCCGTTATAAGGTGGTGTAGATATAAGCACGCCGGGACGCGGCGGCAAGGTGAAGACGAAGGCAAAATAATGAAAGCAATTTATGCCTGTAATCCCGGCGACAGTCGGGGGCGGCTGGTTGATGAAAGCGAAAGCACGCATCGGTCGGTGTTTCAGCGCGATCGTGACCGGATTATCCATTCCTCAGCGTTCCGGCGACTGAAACACAAGACCCAGGTTTTTGTGGAGCATGAAGGTGATCATTTTCGCACCCGCCTGACCCACACAATCGAAGTGGCGCAGGTCGCCCGGACCATCGCCGGAGTTCTGGGCCTGAATTCGGAACTGACCGAGGCGGTGGCGCTGGCTCATGATCTCGGTCACACACCCTTTGGCCACACCGGCGAAGATGCGCTGAACGCCTGCATGGAACCCTGGGGTGGGTTTGATCACAACGCGCAAGCGATCAAGATCGTTACGCTGGTCGAACGGCACTATGCCGATTTCAACGGGTTGAACCTGACCTGGGAAACGCTGGAAGGCATCGCCAAGCACAATGGGCCGGTGCTGGGTGATGTCCCGATTGCGCTGGACGAGTATAACGGCACGCACGATCTGGAGCTCGGCACTTACGCCAGCGCCGAAGCTCAGGTGGCGGCGATTTCCGACGACATCGCTTATAACAACCACGATCTGGACGACGGGTTGCGGGCGGGGCTGTTTACCGAAGCGGAAATCCGGGAACTGCCCATTATCGGACCCTGCTATGACGAGGTCGAGCGGCTGTATCCAGATCTGACCGGTACCCGCTATACGCATGAAGCCCTGCGCCGGGTCTTCGGGATGATGGTCGAGGACGTGCTGGCCGAAAGCAAACGCCTGATCGCTGATTTGAACCCCCAGTCAGTTGCCGATGTCCGCAACGCCGGGCACCAAGTTGTGCTGTTTGCCGACCCGATGTTCGCCGACCTCAAAGTGATCCGCGAATTCTTTTTCGAAAACATGTACCGCCACTGGAAAGTCCGCCGGATGCGGCGCAAAGCGGCGGGGATTGTGCGCGAGATGTTCGAGATTTTCATGGACGACCCGAAGATGCTGCCGGATGACGGCTGGCAGAAATGGGCGATGATCGACGACGAGGCGCAAAAAGCGCAGGTGATCTCGGATTATATTGCCGGAATGACGGATCGCTATGCATTGCAGGAGTATCAGAAGCTGACCGATCCGATGTCGATAAGGTGAATGCGATGAGATTTTTAGTAATTGCGTTTCTTGGGGCCCTTTTCAGTGGATCAGTGTGTTTATCGGAAGAGAAACTCACCGACTATTTTCCTGTTAGAAACATTGCCCGCATCGCGTGGATGACTGAAACTACATACTTGGAAACTGACGGATGTTTGCTATCGTTCAGGACATATCGGGGCGGTGGTGCTGACGCGGAGTATGTCTCGAAAGTATCAATACAGCCCACGACTGTTAAGACCGACCCGCAAGATGTGATAGTGGTGGGCGAGGAACAAAAGCGTCCGTCGCTATTGATAGCATGGCAGCCAACCGATGAAGTTATCGCACTTTGGCAGTCAGAAAACGCTGCGCTAAATTCGATCTACGAAGACGAATTTGGCCCGATGAACTCGGCGGTGGACCGGCTGTCCACGCAAGAATTGTATGATGCAACAAAGCGGCTTGCAGCCCGCATGCAAAGTGGCGAAGCAGGTGAGTATGTTGCGAAGAATTACCGCGAAAGCCACCCAGATAGGGTGAACCATGTTCTCTATTTCTGGGTGAGTGTTTTTGATCTCCATATTTATGTAGAGCGTGAAAAGAAAGATGGATTGATCGCGGCAATGGATGCCTACAAAAAGGCGAATTGCACGGAATAGATTTCAAGTGCCGGCGAAGTAATCCCTAGATGGCTGCAACCACCTATGTTACATCGCGGCCAACTCGTTTGACGGATGCCTGTAATGAACCTTTTCGCCGACATCAAAACTCTCGTGCTCGACAACCTCGTGGCGTTGCAGGCCGAGGGTGTGCTGCCCGTTGATCTCGATATTGCAAATGTTGCCGTCGAACCCCCGCGCGACGCCCTGCACGGTGATATGGCGACCAATGCGGCGATGGTTCTGGCAAAAGCGGCGAAGATGAAGCCACGTGATATTGCAGAGGCACTGGCGGCGAAATTGGCAACCGATCCGCGGATCACGGCTGCGGAAGTGGCCGGGCCGGGTTTCTTGAACTTGCGGCTGGATCCGGCTGAGTGGCTCTCTGTCCTCCCCGCCGCACTAAGCGCTGGCGCCGAATTCGGGCGCTCAACCATAGGCGCAGACACCAAAGTTAACGTCGAATTCGTTTCGGCCAACCCCACCGGCCCGCTGCATGTCGGTCACACCCGGGGCGCGGTATTTGGCGACGCGCTTGCCAGCCTGCTCGATTTCGCCGGATACGATGTCACCCGTGAATATTACATCAACGACGGCGGCGCGCAGGTCGATGTGCTGGCCCGCTCGGTCTACCTGCGGTATCTGGAAGCCAACGGACAAGAAGTGGCGTTTGAAGACGGCACTTATCCTGGCGACTATCTGATTCCGGTTGGACAGGCGGTTAAAGAAAAATATGGCGACACTCTGGTGGATAAACCTGAGGCGGACTGGCTAGCTGGTTTACGGGAATTTTCCACCGACGCCATGATGGACCTGATCCGCGATGACCTGAAAGCCCTGGGTGTCGAGATGGATCAGTTCTACTCGGAAAAATCGCTGTATGGCACCGGGCGGATCGAGGCGGCCTTGGCCGATCTGGATGCCAAGGGCTTGATATACGAGGGTTATCTGGAGCCACCCAAAGGCAAAAAGCCGGAGGGTTGGAAACCGCGCAAACAGACATTGTTCAAATCCACTGAACACGGCGACGATGTCGATCGGCCGGTGAAAAAATCCGACGGGGCCTGGACCTATTTTGCACCAGACATCGCCTATCACTACGACAAAGTCAGCCGCGGCTATGATGAGCTGATCGACATTTTTGGCGCCGATCACGGCGGCTATGTCAAACGAATGAAGGCTGCAGTTTCCGCGCTGTCGGATGGCAAAGTGCCGCTCGATATCAAACTCACGCAGCTGGTGAAGCTCTACAAAAACGGCGAACCGTTTAAGATGTCTAAACGGGCCGGAACCTTTGTGTCTCTGCGCGATCTGGTAGATCAGGTCGGGCCCGATGTCACCCGTTTTGTGATGCTGACTCGCAAAAATGACGCGCCGCTGGACTTTGATTTCGACAAAGTGCTGGACCAGTCCAAAGACAATCCTGTGTTCTACGTCCAATATGCCCACGCGCGTATATGCTCGGTGATGCGTAAAGCTGCCGAGGCTGGTCATGATTTTGGCGACGCCGATCTGGCGGCGGCCGATCTGGGCAATCTTGGCCATGAAGCGGAGTTGGCGTTGGCTAAGAAACTCGGCGAATGGCCGCGGTTGTTGGAATTGGCGGCGAAACACCACGAGCCGCACCGCGTGGCCTTCTACCTGTTTGATCTGGCGTCCGACTACCATAGTCTGCACAATCTGGGAAAATTGCGCCCCGAACTGCGCTTCTGGCAAGCCGACAATCCGGATATTTCCGCCGCCAAGATCGCACTGATCCGCGCCGTTTCAGTTGTACTTTCGGCTGGTCTTGGTATTCTTGGCGTGACCCCGATGCAGGAAATGTAATAAAAGGCGAAAAAATCGCCTATTTTGGGGTTGGAGCAGCAAAGCACACGATATATTGTGTGTTGAGAAGAGGCGAACCCGATGTCTGAGCACCAAGAAATACAAGACGACTCCGCGCAAACGTCTGTTGGCGGTTTCGAGGTGCTGCGAATGGTCATAAATTGGGCTGTCGCCACCCTGTCCATCGCGGTCATCGCGGCGTTTGTCTATTGGGCCTTCAGCCTGGGTACCCGTGACCCAAATCAGGTTCCAATTATCCGCGCCATGGAGGGACCGGCCCGGATTCTGCCCAATGATCCGGGGGGAGAGCAAGCCAGCCATCAGGGTCTGGCGGTGAACACAGTTCAGGCAGAAGGCGGTGTCGAAGCGCCATCAAACCGGGTGGTTTTGGCCCCGACGCCGGAAGAATTGACCGAGGAAGATGTTGCCGGTGCTGGCATAGTTCCACAGGCGCGGCCCAAAACGATTGCACAAAAGCAGAATCCTGAGACCCAAATTCCGGCTGAAACATCCGGTTCCGACATTGTGGCTGCAGCGATCATGCAGGACATAACCCAACCCCAAGAAACGGCGACACACCCAACCGCAAAAAAACCTGTGGTTTCCGGCACCGCCTATTCACCAGCGCGTTCGCCACGCCCGCAAAATCGGCCGGACGATCTGTCAGTTGAACTGGCTTCGCTGGAACCGACGTCTTCTGCCGAACCCGCTGGGGATTCTGTTGACTCCGTGCCGATTGGCACCCGGCTGGTACAACTTGGAGCCTATGACAGTGCAGAATTGGCCGCTAGCGAATGGAAAAAGCTGTTTGCCAAACACAGCGATCTGCTTGAGGACAAGAAGCGTCTGGTCCAATCTGCCGAATCCGGCGGGCGTAAATTCTATCGTTTGCGGGCAGTGGGGTTCAACTCGCTGGACGAGAGCCGCACCTTGTGTTCCGCATTGCTGGCGCGCGGCACGCCGTGCATTCCGGTGACGGCGCGTTGATGGCAGCGCGGGCTTGCATATTTGGCTGCGAAGGCACACATCTTTCCCTTGATGAAAGGGCGTTTTTTCGCGATGCCAATCCCTGGGGATTCATCCTGTTCGCTCGTAATGTCGAAGCGCCTGATCAGCTGCGCGCACTGACCTCAGACCTGCGCTCGACGGTGGGTCGCAATGCCCCGATCCTGATAGATCAGGAAGGCGGTCGTGTAGCCCGAATGCATAGCCCGCACTGGCGCGAATGGACGGCACCACTGGAATTTGTCGCACAGGCTGGACCAGAAATCGCCCGTCAGGCAACGGCATTGCGTTACCGGCTGATTGCCCATGAATTGACCGCAGTTGGCATCGATGTAAACTGTGCCCCGATGCTCGATGTGGCGCGGGATAGCAGCCACCCGATTATTCTCAACCGCTGTTATGGCCGCGATCCTGAAACAGTCGCTGAAATCGGTCGCGCGGTGGCGGATGGCCTGCTGGCCGGTGGCGTGCTACCGATCATCAAACACATCCCCGGCCACGGCCGCGCCACGCTCGACACCCATCATGAATTGCCAGTCCTTGATACGCCACTGAATGACCTCAAGGCGTCTGATTTCCGGCCCTTTGCGCAGCTTTCCGATCTGCCTGTGGCAATGACCGCCCATATCGTCTATTCGGCAATTGACCCGGATAATTGCGCCACATTGTCCGGCCCGGTCATTCAAACAATCCGCAGCGACATTGGTTTTGACGGATTGCTGATGACCGATGATTTGTCGATGAAAGCCTTGAAATGCGGTTTTGCTGATCGCGTCCGACAGGCACTCGCTGCCGGATGTGATATGATCTTGCATTGCAACGGTGAACGTGGGCCCATGGAAGCGATTCTGACGGCCGTGCCCGAGTTGGCAGGCAAATCTCTGGAGCGTGCCGACAAAGCCCGTGCGGCCCGCAAGAAACCAGAACCCTTCGACCCGGACGTGGCCGACGCAGCACTGGCCAAACTGATGAAAGACGCTGCCCATGTCTGACAATCCAACCGACGAGGTGTTTGTGGCCGACCCCAACGACGAATTTGAAAACACCGCTGAACGGGTCAAAACCGAAGCGCTGGTGGTGGATGTGGAAGGCTACGAAGGCCCGCTTGATCTTCTGTTGATGCTGGCGCGAACCCAAAAGGTCGATCTGCGCAAGATTTCTGTGCTGGCACTCGCGGAACAATATCTGAAATTTGTCGAACAGGCCAAGCGACTGCGGATTGAATTGGCAGCAGATTATCTGGTGATGGCGGCGTGGCTGGCGTTTCTGAAATCTCGCCTGTTGCTGCCACCCGACCCGTCCGACGAAGGTCCTACGGGCGACGAACTGGCCGCGCACCTGGCGTTCCAACTGGAACGGCTTGGGGCGATGCGCCGGTCTGCCGCGAGGCTGATGGCGCGTGATCAACTGGGCCGGGATTTCTTTGTGCGCGGCATTCCCGAAGACGTCTCGATCAAACGCCGCGTTGCTTACAAAGCCACCATTCTTGATCTGATGCAGGCTTATGCACGTTTGCGCACAAAGGATAATTTTGAACCGCTATACATGCGCGAACGCGACAGCGTGTTCACAATGGAACAGGCGCTGGAGCGGATGAAAACTCTGATAGGCCACGCCATCGAATGGGGCGATCTGACCCAATTTTTACCGGAGGGCTGGCTGAACGACCCTGCCCAATGGCGCTCTGCCACAGCCTCCACTTTTGCCGCTTCGCTGGAGCTGGTCAAAGCCGGCAGGTTGGAAATCCGCCAGATCGATACATTTGCGCCGATCCAGTTGCGGCGAAAAGGATAAGAGTAATGAGCGACCCCATATCGGCGACAACCGAAAGCCTGTTTGAAGCCCCGCCCATGGCGGAACAGGAACGCATGGTCGAGGCGATCCTGTTTGCCACAGCCGAGCCGCAAAGCAAATCGCAGATCGAAAACCGCATGCCGCATGGTTCAGACGTGTCCGAAGCTCTGGTGCATCTGCGCAATCGGTATGAGAGCAGGGGCGTTAATGTGGTCAAAGTCGGTGATGGCTGGGCCTTGCGTACAGCACCCGATCTGGGTTTCCTGATGCAAAAAGAATCCAAAGAAGTGCGAAAACTGTCCCGCGCCGCTATCGAAACCCTGGCGATCATTGCCTATCACCAACCGGTCACCCGATCCGAAATTGAAGAAATTCGCGGCGTGTCCGTATCCAGTGGAACCGTGGACATGCTGTTGGAACTGGAGTGGATCAGGTTGGGCCGCCGCCGGATGACCCCAGGGCGCCCGGTGACATTTATTGTCACCCAAATCTTCCTCGATCATTTTGGACTGGAAAGCGCCAAAGACCTGCCTGGAGTGCGCGAATTGCGCGATGCCGGACTGCTCGACAACCGACCGCCACCCGGCGCGATGCATTTGAATGGGTCGGACGCGGAAGAAAGTGAAGACGGGCGCGCTGAAGTTGACGATCAGGAAGATATGTTCGGCTGAACCGGATTACGGCGCCTACGCGAAATCCAGGCGTCTATCGTGGCCACCGCCAGACACACGGCTGCAATCAATGCGCAATATTGCAGGCCGCGTCCGGCGAACACCGGTGCAAATACCCAAACGCCAAACGACACCGCGAAATAGGATACAGCCGAATACAGACCCAATATCGCACCGCGTTTCGCAGGATCAATCTCGGCCAGCCGTGCCACCAGCAAATTCAACCCCATGTGGTTGAAGAACCCCCAGAAAAACGACAATCCGACAAGCATTGGCAAGTCCTGCATCACCAGTGTCAGCACCAGATATGTGATTGTTAACGCGGCAAATACCGGAGCCCGCATCATGTCGAGCCCCATCCGGTCCATCATTTTGTCCGCGCTGACCGACAGGCCAAATCCGATGCCGTAACTCAGCGTGATCATCCCGGCGGCGGAGGTGTTGTAACCCAACACATCATGCACATGCGCGCCGACAAAATTGTAAACCCCGTAAAACGCCAGCATGTACAAAAACGCTGGGATTAACGCCCGGACCACGCCGGGAACCCGAAGCGCCGTTATCGGGCTGACTGCCACAGCGCCGCGCTGGTTCACGAAACCAACCCGCCAGATGCCGGTCAGGGCTGCCAATGTCAGCAGCGTCAAAAGGCTGTATACCAGCCGCCAGTGATAGAAATCGGCGATCAGCGCTGAAATAGTCACCCCGGTTACGAGACACAGGGTCCACCCTGTCAGAACCAGGCCCAACGTTTGCGCCTCTTTGCCCTTCGGAGCAATCGAAGCCGCCAGCGCATAGGTTGCGGGCAGGGCAACCCCGGACGCAACCCCCGCCAAGCCCTGTGCCAGAGACAGCATCATAACGGATTGCGCACCCAGGCTCAGAATCAACGCCACCGCCAATACAACCAGCGCTGCCAGCAGGGCATGGGCAGCACCGATCCGGTCGACTTGTGGCGCGGCGAACAGCGCCGACAGAGCCGTGGTCAATCCAAACACTCCGGACGCCCGGACCACATCTGCCGATGTCGCGCCGTCAAACGACGCGGCAACGGCACCGACGATTGGGCTCAGTCCCAAGGAATTGGCACCAACAACGCCAACGGCGACGACCAGCAACAGAGTTTTCCTTGTAATCATGGTCGCCAGCTATACTGCAAATCCACCGGATTCAAGCACCGTTAACCGCGCGAGTGACGCTGCGTTGAAGTGTAAGCCCAATCAGGTTATGTTCGCCGTAACAAAAGCCAGCATGAACTGGCAAAAAAAGGAGCAGCTATGAACCAGATCATCAACATGTTCATCCGCATATTAATGCGAAAGACTATGAGCAAAGGCATCGACAAGGGTTTTGACATGATGTCCGGCGACAAAGGCGGAGAGCCTTTGACCAAGGAAGAACGCGTGCAGAAACGGCGCAACAAACAACAGGCCAGGCGGGCGAAACAGGCGATGCGAATGGCCCGAAAAGTCGGCAGGATGTAACCGCCCGCAAATCAGTTTTTCTGCTTCTAGTATTTCCACCAAGTGGACTGGAGTTCTTTCAGCCACTGATACTGCAGATTTTCTTGGCCAAATAAAAAATTTACCAATTGATAAATATTTTCAAGTGTGCCAGTCTTCCCGAAATACTGATGAACGGGAGGTTCACATGACAGGATCAATATCGACGGACGGGATCGTCTCGAACCGGCTGAGCGGGGAACAACTCGCCGAAAACTTCTCGGACCTGCACCCGCCGCTCGATAATCACGAGGCTCTGGTTGCCGCTGACCGGTGTTATTTCTGCCACGACGCACCCTGCACAACGGCCTGTCCGACAGACATCGACATTCCGCTGTTCATCCGCCAGATCGCCACCGGCACGCCGGAAGCATCGGCCAGAACGATCTTTTCACAGAATATTCTTGGCGGCATGTGCGCCCGGGTCTGCCCGACCGAAACTTTGTGCGAACAGGTTTGTGTGCGCGAAACTGCCGAAGGCAGGCCGGTCGAAATCGGGCGTTTGCAGCGCTTTGCCACCGATACACTGATGGCAAAAGCAGGACACCCGTTCACCCGTGCTCCGGAGACCGGCAAAACAGTGGCTGTCGTTGGGGCAGGACCTGCCGGTTTGTCGTGTGCACACCGGCTCGCGCTGAAGGGCCACGCCGTAACTCTCTATGATTCCCGCCCCAAGGGCGGCGGCCTGAACGAATTTGGCATTGCTGCGTATAAAACCGTGGACGGTTACGCACAGGACGAAGTCGAATGGTTGCTGTCGGTTGGCGGCATCACAATCGAATACGGGAATTCTGTGCCTCTGTCCGAGTTGCAGGACGGATTTGACGCGGTTTTCCTCGGCGTCGGTCTCGGCGGTGTCAATGCTTTGCAAGTGGACGGCGAGGACAAAGACAACGTGCTGGACGCTGTGTCTTTTATCGCCGATTTGCGGCAGGCAGGTGATCTGTCGAAACTGGAAATCGGTCGCCGCGTGGTGGTCATTGGCGGCGGGATGACGGCGGTGGACGCAGCTGTTCAGTCAAAACTTCTGGGCGCGCAGGAGGTCACCATCGCCTACCGCCGCGGCAAAGACGCGATGAGCGCATCGGAATTCGAACAGGATCTGGCGACCTCCAAAGGCGTGCGGATCATCTATTACGCCCAGCCCCTGCGGGTATCAGGAAACAGCGCGGCTGCTGCGGTTGAGTTCGGCTACACCCAAACCGTAAACGGCAAACTGGAACAGACCGGCGAAACCTTCACGTTGGCGGCTGATCAGGTGTTCAAAGCCATTGGTCAAACGCTCGACAGCGCTCCTGATGCGCTGAAACTGGTGGGTCGGAAAATTGCGGTGACGGACTCTGGGCGGACGTCGGTCCCCCAAGTCTGGGCTGGCGGTGATTGTGCCACCGGCGGCGATGACCTGACGGTGACAGCCGTGGCCGAGGGCCGTGACGCCGCTGAAGACATTCATACAACCCTGATGGGAGGATAAGACAATGGCAGACCTAAGTTCAGATTTCGTAGGGATCAAATCCCCCAACCCGTTCTGGCTGGCATCCGCCCCGCCAACGGACAAGGAATACAACGTCCGCCGGGCCTTTGAGGCCGGTTGGGGCGGTGTTGTCTGGAAAACTCTGGGCGAAGCGGGCCTGCCGATTGTTAACGTAAACGGCCCGCGTTATGGCGCGATCTGGGGTGCGGACCGGCGTTTGCTGGGGTTGAACAACATCGAACTGATCACCGACCGTCCACTGGAGGTTAACCTGCGCGAAATGAAGGTGGTGAAACGCGATTACCCGGATCGGGCGGTGATCGCATCGCTGATGGTGCCTTGCGAAGAGGCGGCGTGGAGGGCCATCCTGCCGCTGGTTGAAGAGACTGGCGCCGACGGGGTGGAACTGAACTTCGGCTGCCCGCACGGGATGGCTGAGCGTGGTATGGGATCGGCCGTTGGCCAGGTTCCGGAATATATCGAAATGGTCACCCGCTGGTGCAAACAATACTCACGGATGCCGGTGATCGTGAAACTGACACCCAATATCACAGACGTGCGCAAACCGGCATTGGCCGCCCAAAACGGTGGCGCGGACGCGGTCAGTCTGATCAACACCATCAACTCGATCACCTCGGTGGATCTGGACCTGTTTGCCCCCGAACCCACCATCGACGGCAAAGGTGCACATGGCGGCTACTGCGGCCCTGCGGTTAAGCCGATCGCCCTATCGATGGTATCCGAAATCGCCCGCAACCCGGAAACCGCTAACTTGCCGATATCCGGCATCGGCGGCGTCACCACGTGGCGCGATGCGGCTGAGTTTCTGGCACTTGGAGCGGGCAATGTACAGGTCTGCACCGCGGCCATGACTTATGGCTTCAAGATCGTGCAGGAAATGATTTCCGGTCTCAGCGAATGGATGGATGAAAAAGGCCACACCAGCGTCGCCGATGTGGTTGGCCGCGCGGTGCCAAACTGTTCCGACTGGCAGAACCTGAATCTGAATTACATCACTAAAGCCTCGATTGATCAGGATCTCTGCATCAGCTGTGGCCGCTGCTTCGCTGCCTGCGAAGACACATCGCATCAGGCAATTCTGATGAGCGACGACCGGACCTTCACCGTGGACGACAGTGAATGCGTGGCTTGTAACTTGTGTGTCGATGTTTGCCCGGTTGAAGCCTGTATCACCATGCGCCAATTGAAAGCCGGTGAAGTTGACGAACGTACAGGCAAAGTGGTGGACGGAACTCATGGCGACTGGACGACGCATCCGAATAATCCGATGGCGGTGGTGGCGGAATAGGTGCGCACTTTTTAATATTATTACACGTCATCTTCCGACTTGTCCGGGGGGGAACCTCGCTCGGATTCACCAAACTTCTTGGCGTTGCCCGAACAAGCAGGGTAAAGTCAAGGGTGCTTTGTTAACCCATTATTAACAAATAATAAATTCTCCGCATGCGGGACGATTGTTTGCTTTATCCCGGCCGCAATAGGGCCCGATACATCCGGTCAAGATGTACCTGTGCAGCCTCAAACCGGCCCTCTGACTTATTGCCGAGAACCGCCTGAACCTGCACGTCAAAATCCGCATAGTGCTGGGTCGTAGCCCAGATCGAAAAGATCAGGTGATAGGGGTCTACCGGTGCGATTTTTCCCGCTTTCACCCAGGCCTGGATCAACTGCGCCTTTTCATCTGTGAGTTGTTTCAGCGGTCCCGACAAGTCTTCCAGAATCCGCGGCGCGCCCTGCAAAATCTCATTGGCGAACAACCGGCTCTCGCGCGGGTAGTCGCGGGCCATTTCCAGCTTTCGCCTCACATATGCACAGATTTCGGCAATCGGATCGCCAGTGTCTGTCAGATGCTCCAATGGTTCCAGCCAGGTGTCCAGCAGGCGGCCCAGCAACACCGCGTGGATCGCCGGTTTGCCGTCGAAGTAATACAGGATATTCGGCTTTGACAGACCCGACTGCGCTGCGATCTGGTCAATTGTAGACCCGCGATAGCCATGACTGGCGAACACTTCCAGCGCCGCTTCCAGGATCTGCTCGGTCTTTTCCCGCTGGATCCGGGTCTGGCCTTTTGTTGATGCTGCCCTTGCCATTTTCCCAGTTTACTCCTGCCAGAAATCGGTCTCGCCGAGGCTCACGACGATACCCCAATCCCCTTTAACACGATCGCTTTGACCGAAGCTTTAGCTTCTTCCCATTGCGCATCCGACAAAGGATCACCGCCGTTCAGTGTTTCCACCTGATGGCCAAAATCGGCGTAATGCTGAGTGGTTGCCCAAAGCATATAGAGCAGATGCCGCGGGCTGATCGGATCCATCAATCCCTGATCAATCCACTCCTGCAAAACCTGCGCCCGGTCTTCGGTCCATTCGACCAGTTTATTCTCCAGATAATCCTGAATGATCGGCGCACCGTGCATCACTTCCGAGGCCCAGACTTTCGATCCATCCGGGTGGTGACGGCTGATTTCCATCTTGGCGTCGATATAGGCACCGATTCCCTCTGCTGGGCCCGCAGCACCGTCAAATGCGCCCGCTGCCTGCAACCAGATGTCAAAAATGATGCTGACGACCTGCCTGTACAGTTCTTCCTTGGTCTGAAAATAATAGTGCACATTCGCCTTTGGCAGCCCGGCCACATCGGCGATCAATTGCATCGTGGCCCCGCCATACCCTGCTTCTGCAAAGACTTTTTCGGCTGCCGCCAGAATCGCGCGTTCGTTTTCGCGGCGCTTGATGTTCTGTCGAAGAGGGGTTGGTTCCGCGCTCATTTCGCTGTGCCTCAGAAAGTTCTTGACCGATTGGTCAGGTTACATGCATAGTTTTGACCATATGGTCAGAAAATCTCTGACGCAAGAAAAACTCTGGCCCGGCAAACGGGTCGATATCTGGGAGGATAGCATGGCAGTTCCGGCGAGCAATCTGCGGATCAATGGTGACCGTCTGTGGGACACGTTGATGGAGATGGCCAAAATTGGCCCCGGTGTAGCCGGCGGCAACAACCGTCAGACCCTGACAGATGAGGACGGTGAAGGCCGGCATCTGTTCCAGCGCTGGTGTGAAGATATCGGCTGCACCATGGGGCTTGATCAAATGGGCAATATGTTTGCTCGATACGAAGGCACTGATCCGGACGCACTGCCAGTCTATGTCGGGTCACATTTGGATACCCAGCCTACGGGCGGGAAATACGATGGGGTGCTTGGTGTCTTGGCTGGTTTGGAGATCATCCGCTCCCTGAATGATCTGTCGATCAAAACCAGACACCCCATCGTCGTAACCAACTGGACCAACGAAGAGGGCACCCGCTATGCCCCGCCAATGCTGGCCTCGGGCGTTTTCGGCGGCATTCACACCCAGGACTGGGCCTATGACCGCGAAGACGCCGAGGGGCTGAAGTTCGGGGACGAACTGGCGCGGATCGGCTGGCGGGGTGACGAAGAAGTTGGTGCCCGCAAGATGCACGCGTTTTTTGAACTGCATATTGAGCAGGGACCGATTTTGGAGGCCGAGAACAAAGAGATTGGTGTTGTCACCCATGGTCAGGGCTTGTCCTGGACGCAGGTGACCCTGACCGGCAAAGAAAGCCACACCGGCTCCACCCCGATGCCGATGCGCAAAAATGCCGGGCTGGGCATGGCACGGATACTAGAGATGGTCGAAGCGATTGCGCTGAGCCACGCTCCCGACGCGGTCGGCGCAGCGGGCCATATCGACATCTACCCGAATTCACGCAACGTGATTCCCGGCAAGGCGGTGTTTACCGTCGATTTCCGCTCACCCGACAAGGCGGTGATTACGGATATGGAAAACAAACTGCGTGAAGGCGGCTCAGCGATTGCCGGGCAGATGGGTCTGGATATCACCTTTGAAAAGGTCGGCGGCTTTGACCCCGTGGAGTTTGACGAAGGCTGTGTGACGGCTGTGCGAGATGCCGCCGAACGGCTAGGCTATTCACACCGGGATTTGATTTCCGGAGCAGGGCATGACGCCTGCTGGATCAACGGGGTCGCCCCGACAGCGATGGTGATGTGTCCCTGTGTGGATGGGTTATCTCACAATGAAGCTGAAGACATCAGCAAAGAGTGGGCGGCTGCAGGGGCGGATGTGCTGTTCCATGCGGTTGTCGAGACGGCGGGGGTTGAGGGGTGAAGTCAGAAGTCAAACACCTGATTTTGGCAGATCATCTTCATCGTTTTTCTTTGTCGGTTTTGGTTCGCGCACCATGGCTTTGTCTTTCAGAAGGAGTAGTTGATGTCTACGGACTATAATGAGGAGCGACGTAAACTCAAGTTGGAAGCTTACAGGCTCAGTGAACGAATGCTTGAGATGGAAGTTTCGATCGCTACCGCGTCCGATCAAAGGGCGATAGCGTTTAGCGGAGTTCTCGTCGCAGGGTCAGCTGTACTTGCAGGATTATTTAACCCTGTACTGCCAAATTACGGGTTGTTGGTCGCAACAGTTTTCTTACTGTTATCGGCAATCTTTTCTGGCTTCGCGGCGCGCCCAGTTAGGCTCTATACACCTGGAGCTTGGTTTGATGATTTCAAAGAAGATATTATGAAGGACGAACCTAATTTTATGGCTTCGTTAGAGGAGCTTGCACAATTCAATGACGAACATTCCCAGCACAATAAAAAGACCATTGAGAATAATGCAAAGCTGTTAAACCTGTCATTCTATCTCGCATTGGCAGGGATTGTCATCGCAATACTGTCTCAGCTCTATCTATCAATTTGACGAGGTAAACGGGGAGGTAAACGAAATGACCAAAGTCATCAAAAATGGTACCGTCTGCACCGCAGACCGCACTTGGAAAGCCGACGTCCTAATCGACGGCGAGACCATCAGGCAGATCGGTGAGGACCTGACGGGCGACGAATATATCGACGCCGAAGGTGCTTATGTGATCCCCGGCGGCATCGACCCACACACGCATCTGGAAATGCCGTTTATGGGCACCACGGCGGCGGAAACCTTCGAGTCCGGCACCTGGGCCGCCGCCGCTGGAGGCACCACCATGCTGGTGGATTTCTGCCTGCCGGGCGAAGACGGCTCGATCAAGAATGCGATCAACGAATGGCACCGCAAATCGACGCCGCAGATTTGCTCTGACATCGGCTATCACATGGCGATCACTGGCTGGAACGAGAATGTTTTTTCCGAAATGGAAGACGCAGTGAAAATGGGGGTGAATTCGTTCAAACATTTCATGGCCTATAAAGGCGCGCTGATGATCGAAGACGACGAGATGTTCGCCAGCTTCAAGCGCTGCGCCGAACTGGGTGCGCTGCCGATGGTGCATGCCGAGAACGGTGATCTGGTGGCCGCTTTGCAAGAAAAATACATGGCCGAGGGCATTACCGGGCCGGAAGGTCACGCGTATTCCCGACCACCGGAGCTGGAAGGCGAGGCGGCGAATCGGGCGATTACCATTGCGGATGCGGCGGGAGTGCCGCTGTATATTGTGCATGTCAGTTGCGAACAGGCGCACGAGGCCATCCGCCGGGCACGGCAAAAGGGCATGCGGGTTTACGGCGAGCCGCTGATTCAGTTCCTGACCTTGGATGAATCCGAATATTTCAACAAAGATTGGGACCACGCGGCGCGGCGCGTCATGTCACCTCCGTTCCGCAATAAAGAGCATCAGGCGAGCCTTTGGGCGGGTCTGCAGTCGGGGTCGCTGCAGGTTGTTGCGACCGATCATGCGGCGTTTAACACCGAACAGAAACGCGCCGGCCGCGATGATTTCCGGATCATTCCCAACGGGTCGAACGGGCTTGAGGAACGACTGGCGGTGCTCTGGACCGAAGGTGTGGAAACCGGGCGACTGACGCCCAATGAATTTGTTGCGACGACATCAACCAACGTCGCCAAGATACTGAACATATATCCGAAAAAAGGCGCAATCGTAGAAGGCGCGGATGCGGATATCGTGGTTTGGGATCCGAAGATTTCCAAAACCATCAGCCCGTCGAACCACCATTCGGTGCTGGATTACAACGTGTTTGAAGGCTTCGACGTGACCGCGCAATCACGCTATACTCTGAGCAGGGGTGATGTGATCTGGGCCTGGGGCCGCAACAGCCAGCCGCAACCGGGACGCGGGCGGTTTGTGCCGCGTCCGGCGTTCCCGTCAGCGCATGAGGCGCTGAGCAAGTGGAAAGCGCTGAACACGCCGCGTCGGATCGAGCGCGATCCGTTGAATATTCCGGCGGGGATTTGATCTGACATGGCGTTGGATCAACTGCGGAGTGACCGAGAAAGTGAGCTGCTTGTGAGCGACCAAACCGTTGTAAAAGCTGAAAATCTCAGCCTGACGTTTGAAACCAACGACGGGCCAGTGCACGCGCTGCAGGATATCAATCTGGAAATTCAAAAGGGCGAATTTGTGTCGTTCATCGGTCCGTCAGGCTGCGGCAAAACCACGTTTCTGCGGGTGATGGCGGATTTGGAGAAACCCACTGGCGGCAGTATCACCATGAATGGTGTCAGCCCGGAACAAGCCCGAAAATCAAGAGCATATGGGTATGTGTTTCAGGCGGCTGGTCTGTATCCCTGGCGTACAATCGGCGGCAATATCCGGTTGCCGTTGGAGATCATGGGATACAGCAAAGAGGAACAAGCAGAGCGGGTTGGCCGCGTGCTTGAGTTGGTGGAACTGGCAGGGTTCGAAAAGAAATTCCCCTGGCAGCTGTCTGGTGGGATGCAACAGCGGGCGTCAATCGCCCGGGCACTGGCGTTTGATGCGGATATTCTGTTGATGGATGAGCCTTTTGGGGCACTCGACGAAATCGTGCGCGATCATTTGAACCAGCAACTGCTCGATCTCTGGGCAAAAACCAACAAAACCATTGGCTTTGTCACCCACTCGATCCCCGAAGCGGTGTACCTGTCGACCAGGATCGTGGTGATGTCGCCGCGCCCGGGACGGATTGCTGATGTGATCAACAGCACTTTGCCGCGCGAACGCCCGCTCGACATCCGCGACACGCCGGAGTTCATCGAGATCGCCCACCGGGTGCGCGACGGGCTGCGCGAGGGGCACGGGAATGGATAGTATTGCCTGCCAGATGGCGAATGACAGCCTTGTGTTTACCATCTGGCGCGCCGCAGTCCGAAAACGCGTACGCCCTGCATTGCAGAGCATGACGGGGCGGTTTCATCGTTCACGACCATCGGCTCCTCAGCCTGTACTTCGCCACAATGAAACACCGAGGAGCTCGCTATGAACTGGCGGATTGCTTCTGGTCATTGGCTATGGCCCTGAGTTCCGCGCTGGCGGGACATGCGCAGTCGCCCTGCAACTGTAAGGCGGAGGGCGAGGCCGACGGGTTTCGCGTGTTGACGATTATCACGGGCGACGAAGACTGGCGCGAGCAATGGGATACTCCGCCTGATGTCTTCCCGAATTTCAAGACAACCTCAAGGCTGTCAAGTGGCGATACCGCGACTCTGTTGATATTTTTCTCGAATGCGCAAACGGAGAATTCGCGCGCGAAAATCAGCTGCGATCTGCATCTTGCAAGGCCCGATGGTACAGAGCTGAACCACGGACCCGCGCTGTGTGGGGAAGGCAAGATAGAGGGTCCTCCGGAAAATCTGCGACTGACGGGTTTGGAAGTTAATTTCGAAATCGACGACGACGACCCGGTTGGCGTCTGGCAGTTCGACATCGGAGTGAGCGACGACCTTCGCGGTGTGAGGGTTCCGTTGTCGATCTCAGTAGAAGTCGTGGCAGGCGAATGACGATGCAGAAACGGGAAAATACAAACGTCGGAAGCATGCACGATGCGTAGCATTGTCCCCATCCTCACCGTCCTCACAGCCATATTCGCGGCCTGGTACCTCGGTGCCGTGGCGCTGAATTCAAATTGGGCCTACGACAAAGCCAAGCGGGCCGACGTAACACTTTCTTTCTCGGAAATGGTTGCAGACACGATGGCACAGGACAAGCCGCTGCTGCCTGCGCCGCATCAGGTGGTCTCCGAAATCTGGAAAACTACGGCGCAAAAGAAAATCACGTCGAAACGCTCACTGATCCGGCATGGGTGGACGACGCTGTCGTCGACCCTGTTGGGGTTTGTCTTCGGCACTATTCTCGGCATCCTGCTGGCGGTTGGCATCGTGCACAACCGGGCGATGGACAAAAGCGTGTTGCCTTGGGTGATTGCGAGCCAAACGATACCAATTCTGGCGATTGCGCCGATGATTGTGGTTGTTCTAGCCTCGATGAACGTGGATGATCTGATCGCCAAGGGCGTAATCTCGATGTACTTATCGTTCTTTCCCGTGGTTGTAGGGATGGTCAAAGGGCTGCGCTCGCCGGAAGCCATGCAGCTTGATCAGATGGCGACCTATCATGCGTCACGGGTGCAGACACTCTGGAAACTGCGGTTGCCGGCTTCGGCACCCTATCTGTTTGCTTCGCTGAAAGTGGGCGTTGCCGCCAGCCTGATCGGCGCGGTTGTGGCCGAGCTGTCGCTCAGTCAGGACGGCGGGCTTGGCGCGCGGATGCTGGTGGGCAGCTACTACGGACAAACCATTCAGATTTGGAGTGCGCTGATTGCGGCTGCGGTTGTTGCCGCCTGTCTGGTGGCACTGATCGGGATTGTTCAGGATAAAACGCTGCGGCGGATGGGGATGGCACGATGATCTGGGTTGTTGGGTCACTGGGTATATGGCTTGCCGCGTGGTGGCTGAACGTCAGGCTGTCCGAACTGCCGAAAACACGTGCGGTGTCGCTGCTGGTGCCGGCAATTTTCGGCATATCCATTCTGGTGGTTTGGGAAGGTATGGTGCGGGGTTTAGAAGTCAGCCCAGTGCTTTTGCCGCCACCTTCGGCAATTGCCGCGAAATTCTCCACCAGCCTGCCGACGCTTTGGGTGGACTTCGTTCAGACCTTCGTGAAAGGCGCGTTGTCCGGCTACGTTATTGGCTGTAGTGCAGCGGTTCTGACTGCCATCGCTGTCGATCGTTCCCCGTTTTTACAACGCGGGTTGCTGCCGGTCGGCAATTTCGTTGCCGCACTGCCGATCATCGGCATGGCACCGATTCTGGTGATGTGGTTTGGCTTTGATTGGCACTCGAAAGCCGCGGTGGTGGTGGTGATGGTGTTTTTCCCGATGCTGGTGAATACCGTGCAGGGGCTGCAAGCCAATGACCATATGCAACGCGACCTGATGCGGACCTATGGGGCGTCGTATCCACAAGCGTTGCTGAAACTGCGCCTTCCGGCAGCGATGCCGTTTATTTTCAACGGGCTGAAAATCTGCTCCACCCTGGCGCTGATCGGCGCAATTGTGGCTGAGTTTTTCGGCTCACCGATCCGGGGCATGGGGTTCCGGATTTCGACCGAGGTCGGGCGGCTCGCGCTTGATATGGTCTGGGCAGAAATTACCGTGGCGGCCCTTGCGGGCTCCGCGTTTTATGGCGGGGTAGCGCTGCTGGAAAAAGCAGTGACCTTCTGGCACCCGTCGCAACGAGGTTGAGCAAAGAGAATTTCAACGACCAACAAGGAGAGAGAGATGAAACGATTGTTAACAACGGCTTTGGCCGGTGCGCTGGCGCTAGGCGCGTCAGTGGCACAAGCGGCGGATGATGTGACGCTGCAACTGAAATGGGTCACTCAGGCGCAGTTTGCCGGGTATTACGTGGCGCTGGACAAAGGCTTTTACGAAGAAGAAGACCTGAATGTCACGATCAAGCCGGGCGGACCGGATATCGCGCCAGCGCAGGTGATCGCCGGTGGCGGTGCTGATGTGGTGCTCGACTGGATGCCGTCGGCTTTGGCCTCACGTGAAAAAGGTCTGGACCTGGTGAACATCGCCCAGCCGTTCAAATCTTCGGGCATGATGCTAACCTGCCGCAAAGACGCCGGCGTGAATTCTCCGGACGATTTTGCCGGGAAAACATTGGGTGTCTGGTTCTTTGGCAATGAATATCCGTTTCTGAGCTGGATGAGCAAACTTGGGCTGGCCACGGATGGATCTGACGGCGGTGTCACCGTTCTGAAACAGGGCTTTAACGTCGATCCGATCCTGCAGGGTCAGGCGGCCTGTGTGTCGACCATGACCTACAATGAATACTGGCAGATTATTGATGCGGGTCTGAGCCCGGACGATCTGGCGGTGTTCAAATACGAAGATCAGGGCGTGGCAACGTTGGAAGACGGCATGTACGTGCTGGGCTCCAATCTGGCAGACCCGGCGTTCAAAGACAAAATGGTGCGCTTTGTACGGGCTTCGATGAAGGGCTGGAAATGGGCCGAGGAGAATCCCGATGATGCGGCGATGATCGTGTTGGAGAACGACTCGACCGGCGCGCAGACTGAAAAACATCAGAAGCGGATGATGGGCGAGATCGCCAAGTTGACCGCAGGTTCCAACGGCGCGCTTGATCCGGCGGATTTTCAGCGCACCGTGGACAGCCTGATGTCGGGCGGTTCCGATCCGGTGATCACCATGGAGCCGAAAGGCGCCTGGACGCATGAAATCACGGACGCGGCACTGAACTAAGCCGGCCTGCTTTGAAATGAAAAGCCGCGGCGCTGTCCGGCGTCGCGGCTTTTGTTGCCCAACAGTCGGTTGTAACCGAGCCTATGCGCTGAATAGTTTTGCAATTGTCGCGCTGACGGCCTGATGCGCATCCTCAAGAAGCGGATCACCGTGGGCGCTCAGTAGGTGACGAAATTCCAGCTCTTTGAGGCGGGAAAAGTCGCCCGCTTTGGGTTCCGCGACTTTTCGAAAACCGGGGCCGACCGTGGCTTTGCCAAAAAACCCCAGCCTTGCTTTTGATTCAGCGGACACATCATTGAAATATTCGTCCCGGCCAAGCGTATTCTGCAAGCTGTCACAGGTGACAATGATGCCGCCATGCCGTTCCAGCAGCAGAATTGCCTCGGGAAACTTCGGCGTGTCAAAAACAAAGGTCGAGGCGTCCGGATTGGGGCCGGGCTGACCATTTACAAGTGTTTCGTCAGTGGTTTCGCCGCGCGAGTACTCCATACCGGCGGGAGCCCAGAGCTTTGCGCCGTAGCGGTCAACATAGAACGCATCATCGCGCCCGTGGAAGGACCCGAGCTTTATTATGTGGCGAACCGTTCCAAGCCTGTCCAAGCTCGATAGTCCGGCGGCATCAAGCCGGATTGTGTTCACAAGTGTCAGATCGCCATTGTCCCGGATAATTGTCATGTTTCGGCTGAATTCATGTGTTTGGTCAGCTTCAATCCGGATCAGCCCTTTCACCACAAAGACATCGGGAAGGACTTCCTGAATTTCGCCATGCGGCAGCTGAATTGGGAAATTGGACATTGGTGCTCCTTTGGTGCGCTAGAGGCGGCTTACTGGCTTTAGGCGCTGAGGTTAACTGATCCCCGCCTGCCTCCAAGATCGGAGACAAGAATCCAAAATTAATTCATCCGTTCGGGAACGGTAACTCTCCCCTAATGTCATATACTTTGGATTCTATCGATTCGATTTTCTGCTCGCTGAAGGCTCGTTGAATTGACGTCATGTGAGCTGTTTGGGAATGGGGCATCAGTGCCTCCATCGACTCCCACAGCCCCAAGATGTTGATAATTCGCGGGTCGTTCATGTCGATCGAAGAGACATGTTTCAAACAGCCCGCCTCTTTGGCAGATTCTTCGTCCAGCATACGAAAAGCAGGCCGCAGATCTGCATTGATGTCGTCTTCAAGAACAACCTCGACGGTTACGATTAGCATAATTTTCCCCTTTGTGGCTCTGTCAGTCCGTCAATCGACTCCTCGACCGCCTGTTTTGCATCCTCTAGCAGGGGTTTGCCATGGGCGCACAGTAAGTGGCGGAATTTCAGGTCTTTCAGCCGCGCAAAATCTTTCGGTTTGGGTTCTGCAAAGTTGCGCCAGGCCCTGGGCGATCTCCGCTTTCTTGACGCCGCTCCAATCTTCGGGATTGGTTGCGGTGAAATTGAAGTTTTCATCCGGCTGCACCGTGTTCTGAAAACAGTCACAGGCGATCAGAATGCCGCCGTGCCGCCCCAAATGTAAGATCGCTTCGGGCAATTTTGGGGTATCCAATACAAAGGCGGTTGAGTCCGGATTGGGACCGGCCTGGCCATCAGCTATTTGCTGCGTTGTTTTCTCTCCCCGCTTATAAGTCATTCCCGGTGGTGCCCAAAGGTCCGTGCTGTACCGGTCGATGTAGAACGCGTCGTCGCGCCCGTGAAAGGCCCCCAGTTTGACGACATTGTTCACTTCACCAAGCGCTTCGAGTGCTGTTAGCCCAGCCTTATCCAAACGTATCGTGTTAACCAGAGTCAGGTAGGGGCCATCACGGATCACAATCATGTTGCGTCTGTGACTTTTAATTTTGCCATCTCCAATCAGGGTCTGGCTGGTCAGGAAAAAGATGTCGGGCAGAACCTCCTGGAATTTGCCGTGGGGCAATTGTGGTGGAAAATCTGTCATGATCCCCTCGAAGACGCGGCAATTGCTTCGGCGAAGTGTATATCAAAACGGGCGTCTTCGGCCGGGTTCTTCAGCGTCGCCTTACCGTCCAAAGCTTCCACAAATGCTTTGGCCTGCGCCATGAACCCCATTGCTGGGTTCTCAAAGTTCTCGGTCGTCACTTCCCCTTGCCGGTTAACCGTAAGGGTGCCGGAGCCCATGCCAACCGGTGACAACTCCATTGTTCCTTCCGTGCCAAGTACAAACACCGATGCGCGCGGGCGGCCCTCGGGGTTCACCATACCGGCCATCATCGTGCAGAGCACATCGTTTTCAAACCTGACCAACGCTGCGCATGTCTCCTGATCAACCAGACCTTCGTCCATATGTTTCTTTCGGTTTGCAATTGCACGAACCTCTACCGGCTCGCCCAGAATCCAGCGCAGCGGATTGATGAAAAAGAAGGTCATTACCGTAAGGGGCATTCCGCCGCCTTCGACCTGACGATAATTCCAGCGCCCCGGGTCGCCCTGATAAAAAGCGTCAGAATGGACGGCGATTATTTCGCCCAGAGTGTCGGCGCGGATCACATCCCTTGCGGCAATCCACTCATCAGAATACCGCATGTGAAATCCTGCTTCCACGTGGACACCTGCAGTTTTGGCATGCTCTGCGATACTGTCGGCCGATTCCGGTGTATAGGCCAGCGGCGCCCCCACCAGCACGTCGCACCCCCAAGAGATCACTGTTTGGGTGATATCGTCCTGAACATTGTGAGGCACTTCAATCAGCACGCCGTCCGGTTTCAGGCTTTCAAGCTCTCTGTAATCGCCGAAAGCTTCGCCACCCAGTTTTTCTGTCAGCTTGGCGGCAGATTCTTTACTGCGTGCTGCCACACCGACAATTTCCGCGCCAGCTTTCACAAGCGCATTGCCACGAATCCCAGCCAGAGAACCTGCCCCGATCACGGCTATACTTTTTGGTTTGGTCATAATTTCTGTTCCTGACTTTCTTTGTTTCGGTTTCGTGCCCTCACGCCCTGCCTCGTCAAGGGTCGAGCACGATTTCTTTGAAGAGCAGTGAATCCATGTGCTCCTCGAGCCGCACGACTTTGCCGTTTTTGCAAGTGTAGATATGGACCACTTCATTGATGTAATCGCGGCCGTTAAGAGCTTTGACTTCGACGTGACTGCGGATGACGACGGTATCGCCATCGGCGATGATTTTCAGAACGTCGAGTTTCACAGTAGACATGTCGAAAAACTTAAATGCCTGCTCCATCTGGAAATCCAGGATGCCTGCCGGTCCTTTGGGAGGATGCATATTGACTGAGGCTGGGATGACAAAATCGGCTTCTGGATCAATCATCTCGCGCGCTTGATCACCATCACCGCTGCTTTGCGCGGCCAGAAGGTCAAGTACGAGTTTTCGGCTTTTTTCTGTTTGCATGGTTTTTCCTGTGTTTGGATCAGAAAAGTCTGTGGTGGTTGTTTTGGGGCCGCGCGAGTACGCTACCCAGCTTGATTGGCGAACGTCGCCGCGAGATCGTCTTTGGCGGTGTTCAAAAGAGGAGTGCCGTGCGAAGGCAGCAGATGCCTGAAAGTCAGCTCGGCAACCTTGTCAAATTCTGCGGGGTCAGGCGAACAATGACGCTTCCATTCCGGGCCGATATTGGCAGGACGAATGAATCCGCCTTTCGTCATGGCGTTTGCAGCCGCGTCGCTAAAAAATTCGTCTACTTCGGCCCAATTTTGCAGGCTGTCCGCCGCGATAATGATGCCACCTTCGCGATTCAGCAGAAACATAGCCTCGGGCATTTTCGAAGTTTCATAAACAAACAACGACACATCGCGAACCGGCATTTCCCCGCCAGGGCTAAGAATGTGGTCTGCAGTCAGCCCGCCTTTATGGTCCATTCCGTTAAGCGCCCAAAGCTTGGTGCTGTAGCGGTCCACGTAAAACGGATCATCCAGACCGTTGTGAGCACCCAGATGATAAGCGCCGAGTTTGACGATATTCGTTACCCGCCCCAACGCGTCCAGTGCCTCTAACCCGGTCTCATCCAGCCGGATCGGACTGATAAGTGTCAGGGCGTCGCCGTCGCGTAAAATGGTCATGCTGCGGCTAATCCTGATACCGGGCATCATATCGACACTACCAGTCACGAAAAAAACGTCGGGAAAGATCTCGCGGATTTCGCCGTGGGGCAGTTGAGCTGGGAATTGGGTCATTTTCATTTGTCCATTTCTTCATTTCAACGCAGGTTGGGGTCCGTCTGCCACACTGCGCCAATCGCATTGAAGTGGCGCGGTGTCCTTTTGCTGAACCTCAACCGAGGTTGTTACATCGCTGGCGCAACATCCCTGGCGAATGTGTCGATGTCAGTGGCCTTGGCGCCGGTGATCCGCTCGAAATCCGGGCTTACGGGTTGTTCCCCCGCATCAACCCAGCGCTTGAACAAGGTCATGATGGTGTTGACGATCATGTCCGGCATGCCAAAGGACTCCAAGCCCGCTTTCTGATCTTCATAGGACAGGCTGACATATTGAATTTCTTTGCCCAGAGGTTTGGAAAACGCTGCCGCAACATCGTAATAGCTGATTGCGCGCGGGCCGGTGATATAGTGGGTTTTGCCGTTGAAAGTATCGGAAGTCAGGCACGCAAACGCAGCCGTTGCGACGTCCCGCGTATCAACCATCGGTATGCGTGCGTCGCCGAGATACTGCGCAAACATCTGCTTTTCGACCATGAACTGCGCATGCATCTGCGGGATGTTCTGCATGAAATAATGTGGCCGCAGGATTACGTGGTCGAGACCGCTTGCCCTCAGATAATCGTCCACCTCTGCATGCTGCTCATACATCGGAAGACCTGTGCTGTTGCTGGCCGGTTCGGCCGATTGTCGCACGATCTTGCGCACACCGGCAGAAACAGCCCGGTCAATCAGCCCCTTGTGCAGTCCCGGCATTTCCGGTGACGGGCTGCTGAGAAGAAAAACCGTATCGGTATTTTCCAGCGCAGTCTCGACGCTTGGCCAGTCACCCAGTTCAGCGCGCACGGTGGGAACGCCCAACGATGCCATTTTGGCCTCGCTTTCGTCGCTGCGCACCATAACGCGATAGTTTTCGTTGCTGTCTTTCAGCAGATCAATAAGCGGTGTGCCGATATTACCGGTGCCGCCGATAATCAGGATATTGTTTGTCATTTTGAGATTCCTTTGCTGCCGGGAAATCCCGGGGTTCATGTGCTTGAGATCAAAATAGCTTGTTCAATAATGGTGCGGAACTGGCTATAATCGCAATTTCTCGTTCCGTTTTTGCACCAGATTAGTCGATTGGTTCGCTTTTGGAGGATAAGACATGAAAGTATTTGAGTGGGATGATCTTCGAATTTTCCTCGCCGTTTTGCGTGGCAGGTCGGTACGGGCAGCGTCGAAATTGCTTGGCGTCAGTCATTCAACCGTGTCGCGGCGCCTGCAGGCGATGGAGCAGCAGGTTGGCGTTAAACTGTTCGTTCGACAGGCTGAGGGGTTTGTTTTGACCGAGGTGGGCGAAGTCATGGTGGCACGGGCAGAGCGCGTGGAGGGGGAGATCCTGAGCCTTGAACGCGAGGTATTCGGCAGGGACGCCGCACTGGCTGGCACGGTTCGCATATCGGCACCACCCTTGATCGCGCAATATCTGTTAATTCCACATCTCGCCGAGTTTGCCGAAACCTATCCCGAAATTTCCATCGACGTCGAAGCTACTTTCGACGTGGCGGACCTGCGGCGCAGAAATGCGGATATTGCCGTCAGGTTCAGCAGCAGTTCGGAGGACGGTCTTATCGGTCACAAGTTGCCGGATCTTGCAAATGCAATCTATGCCACACCGGATTATACCTCCCGCCACAGTTTTAACGGACCATCTGCCACCGCCCGTTGGGTGGCTCTTGGAAACAAGACCACGCTTGCGCACTGGCGCGATGAGACGCCATTTTCGCATTGCAAAGTTCAGCACTTCACCACTGATCCGCTGGTTCAACTGCGGGCGATTTCAGCGGGCATGGGTTTTGGTTATCTGTTTTGTTTCGTGGCGGATCATCAACCTGATCTGATCCGAATGCCGGGCAATAGCCCGCTGCAGCATATCCCAGTGTGGGTGCTTACGCATCCCGACCTTGATACGACCGAGCGTGTGCGGGTTTGTGTTCGGTTTCTTGTCGATGCGATATCAAAGCAGGCGCAGGAATTGTCAGGTCTGACTGTGACGCAAATGCAGTCCTAACCGTCGGTGCAAAAACGCATTGCGGTGGCGGATGATGATCGGGCGTTTCTAAGCAGTAATCTGATCCGCCATCCGGGTGGCGAGCGCCTGAATAGTCAGGCATGGCGACTCGCCGCCACCGCTCGACGGGAATAAGCTGGCGTCTGAAATATAGAGGTTGGGGTGGTCATGTGATCGGCCGTTTCTATCCGCAACTGACGCGGTGCTGTCATTCCCCATCCTGCAGGTGCCAAACACATGGGTTGTGGTGAACTGATCCCAGGCGCCACCTTCTTCCGCCAGCTCTTGCACGCCTGCTGCTGTCAACAAGCCTCGCGCAGTGCGCGCCATGAACCGCATCAAGTGCAGGCTGTTTTCGGTCAGCACCGAATGGATCTGCGGCAGAGGAATACCATTTTCGTCGGTTTGATCCGGGGGCAGCCCGACAAAACTGCGCGCGTCCGGGATGGTTTCGCCGATCGCGCCGACCGAGATGGCGGTTCCAAACCTGTCCCGCATTTCTGCCTTGAAAGCCGCGCCAAACCCGCCGATCAGCCGGGTGCCATAGGCGATTGGCCCAACCAGTCCGATTTCATGTACGTTGGAATTGAACCGGCAACCACCGGTGACGCCAGAAATGGCATCCGGTGCATTGTGCTGCCAGCTGATGGCGTCCGAGGGCAGACCCATATGGCTGTTTTGCAAACCGGGCAGCAAGCCGGTGCTGGACCAGTGCAGGGTTTCCATGAAATTTCTGCCAATCTGCCCGGAACCATTCGCCAAGCCGTTTGCCAGCAGCAATCTGGGAGTCTGAACCGCGCCAGCTGCCAGTATCAGGATCGGTGTTTCTTGGCGGATCAAAGCACCGCCGTCTGTGTAGTCGACACTTTCGATACCGCCGGTAGCTGCAGCGTTGATCCGAACCATCGATGCGTTGGTTTTCAGAGTAAGATTGCTGGTCAGCGCGGCCCGCCTAACAAAAGTAACATCGGCAGACCCTTTGTCGCCAATCGGACAGCCCCGAATACAGTTGGCGCAATAATTGCAGGGTGGGCGCCCGTCGTAAGGTGCCGAAAGCGCGGCGCGGGAATTTTCTTGCCATGCCATGCCGAGTTTGGCTGCACCCACCTGTAGTTGTATCGCGGCGGGGCTCAGAGGATGCGGCGGCAAGGGAAACCCATCAGAACGCCATCTGTCACCCTGATCTTTTGGTCCGGCAACACCGATAAGCGTTTCACAGGTGGTGTAATAGGGTTCCAGTTCAGCGTAGCTGAGTGGCCAGTCAGTCCCGGTGGAATGATCCGAGGCAAGCCGCATGGACCGCGGGTGCATCCGGTGGGCTTCGCCGACAAAATGCAGGGTGCTGCCACCGACACCCTGCACATGCGCATAACCGATGCTGGAAGCTTCGCGTCGCGCACCTCCGTACAATTTGCCGGACACTCGGTTCCAGGAGGCGAGGTCGTCGAACTCCGGGTCAAGCTGGCCAAGATCGCCATAGGTTATTTTAGCCTGACTGTTAGGCTTGGACGGAAAGCTCTGCCGCTCCCATCCGGGTTCGTAAAGATTGTAATCGCTGGCCGGATCAAACCAAGAGCCAGCTTCCAGCACTAACACTTTTAACCCCTGCGAACACAACCGCCAAGCCGCGGCCGCGCCTCCTGCGCCAGCGCCGACGATTACTGCATCATGCGATTCTCTCACAGCCATGGTGGCGGATAACCTTCGGGCTGTGGTGCGTTGTTCAACGGATAGCCGCGAATGGCCCCGGGGGGTGCGTAATAAATTTCTACAGCCGAAAGGCGCACCAGATGGAAAAATCGCCTGGGAATCTGGTTAAAATCAGACGTACTCATCCACGTTACAAGTTTGAGTTTATCGGCCTCCGGTAGCGCATGAAACGGTGCGCTTCCGGTATCGTTCATCCAGGTACAAGCCAGGGTGATCAACCGGTAGAACGGCTCCACGGTTTTTGCGATTTCGATGAGTTCCGCTGGTACGCCCAGTTCGCTGGCGGAAGGCGATTGTGGGTCTCGCGGCAGCAGCACGTCCAAAAATGCGGCAAAGGTGGTTTGGTCAAGGTCGACGATCGCTGCTTTCGCTGGCAACACGTTCACAGCCTGCGCCATTACTGGCGCAAGCAATGCGGTCAAAACCTGCCGCCGGCTTAGTCTGCCACCGACCGCTTTCAAATCAAACCCCGGTGTTCAAACTTAGGGCGTCGGCAGGATAATTGTTGTAGTCTGTTTATCAAATTCCCCGATCGTGTGAATACCGGCATATCCCATTGTGCCTCCGTCAAAGCTGACGTCGGCACCAAGCGCAAAATGACTTCCGTTGATGCCGCCAATGCCAAAGATCTGGTTGGTCAAGAAATTGAATCCCAATCCCAGCTCGGCCTGAACGTGGTTTGTGCCTTTCAGGCCAGTCAGTTTGATCTTACCGAATTTAAGACCATCCTGCAGGTCAAAATGGATCGCCGCCTTGCCGCCGGTCACATGATCCGAAGCATCGTTTGATCCATGCGCAACACCGATAATCGCTTCGGCTTTGGACGGTCCACTGCCAAACACCCAGTTGAGTCCGACGAAGGCCTTGGTTGTGTCGCCTCCTGTTGTTACGGACATCGGCGGAGGTGTCCCTGTGCCTGCGGCCAGTTGTGTTGCCAGTGTCAATCCAGCCAACAAGCTGGCGGCTCCTGTGAGTCTACGCATGTAAGTTCCCCCAAGCAGAATGTTGTGCGATTCACGCTGCCCCACGCAGCGTCTTGTAATTATTAGAACATATGCGCCCGAGATTCGCAAATATTGCGCGCCGGGCGGCTCAATCACGGCGCGGCCATCTGCCCGCCAATATCGCGGGTCAGTTGGTTAGCGGCGGCCCGAACCGTTGTCCCCAATTCATTGACCGCATTGGCTGGAATGCGAAAGCCGGGACCGGAGACGGACAGTCCAGCCACGGGATCGCCAAACGGGCCGAACACCGGGGCGGCGATGCAACGCATACCGTCGGTGCGCTCTTCATTGTCAAAAGCAAAGCCCTTGCGGCGGGCTTTGGCGAGGTCGTCAAGCAGATCGTCCAGATCGGTAATGGTGGTGTCGGTAAATCGTTTCAATCCCTCGGTCGTAACAATCGAACGGATGCGGTCCGGCGTGTACCACGCCAACAGAGCCTTGCCGATGCCCGAGGAATGAAGCGGGTTGCGGGTGCCCGGTGGGAAAAACGCGCGAATGGTTTGATGGGTTTCGGTTTGCGATAGGAACAGCACCTGTCCGTTGTCGTCGATTCCGAGATTGGCAGTTTCCTGGGTGGATTGCATCAGATCGCGCATGATTGGACGTGAGGCATCGAGCAGATTGGACTGACGCAAAAATCGGCTGCCGATGCGGAATGCGCCGGGTCCGATGCGCCATTGCTGATCTGTGCCGACTTCGGCCATGCCGTGTAGGGCGAAGGTGCTGAGAACCCGGTAAACGGTCGAAGGCGACTGGCGGGTCAAAAGGGAGAGTTCCGTCAGTGACACCCTGTCGGCACGGGCCAGCTCAGAGAGGATTTCCAAAGCCCGGTCGAGGGACTGGACGATGTTTTGCTCACCGTCCGCGGCTTTGGGGCGACCTCGGGTTCGTTTGTTCACATTCATCGGATTTCGGCCTGAAAAATGAAGTCGTGAAAGATTATCAATAAAATATTGAAAAAATCAATCGTATTATGAAAAATGTTAGCTATTGAAAATAAAGAAATATAGTAGCTTTTCCGCGATGCGGTGGTGAATTTGAAAAAATGGATTTGTGTTCGGCAACGCCGTATAAAGCTAGGGAATTCAGAAATGGAGCGTCCAATGAGCTTGCAAAACCCGGTTTTCATCCCCGGTCCGACCAACATGCCCGAGGAAATCCGCAAGGCAATTTATATGCCGACTATCGACCACCGTTCAGCGTTATTCGGTGAGATTCTGCATCCTGCCCGGGCGGGTGTGAAGAAGGTTTTGAAATCCGAAACCGCTGAGATTTTCATCTACCCTTCAACCGGCACCGGTGGCTGGGAAACCGCCCTTACCAACACGCTGAGCGCAGGCGACAAAGTACTGGCAGCGCGCAACGGCATGTTCAGCCATCGCTGGATCGACATGTGCCAGCGTCACGGTCTGGAAGTGCAGATCGTTGAAACCACCTGGGGTGAAGGCCTGCCGGCGGGACGCTACGAAAAAGCCTTGGCTGCTGACACAAATCACGAGATCAAGGCCGTTCTGGCCACGCATAACGAAACTGCCACCGGTGTGCGCAGCGATATCGGTGCTGTGCGCCGCGCAATGGATGCAGCGGGCCATCCGGCGCTGCTGTTCGTTGATGGCGTGAGCTCGATCGGGTCGATGGATTTCCGTATGGATGAATGGGGCGTTGATGTCGCTGTGACCGGCAGCCAGAAGGGCTTTATGTTGCCTGCTGGCCTTGGAATCGTTGGTTTTTCGCCCAAAGCCATGGCTGCGGTTGAAACTGCGACCTTGCCGCGAACCTTCTTTGATGTTCGTGACATGGGCAAAGGCTATGCCGCCAACGCCTATCCCTATACCCCCGCAGTTGGCTTGATGAACGGCCTGAAACTGGCATGCGAAATGCTGCTGGATGAGGGCCTGGAAAACGTGTTCGCACGCCATTATCGCATCGCTGAGGGTATCCGCCGTGGGGTTGACGCCTGGGGTCTGAAGCTGAAGGCTGCCACAAAGGATGTCCAATCCGACACAGTAAGTGCGATCCAAACACCCGAAGGATTTAACGCCACTGAATTCGTCACTCATGCCGCCGACAAATACGGAGTAGCGTTTGGTGTTGGTCTGGGTGAGGTTGCCGGCAAGGTGTTCCGCATCGGTCATCTGGGTCAGTTGACCGATGTTTTGGCGTTAAGTGGTGTCGCCACAGCCGAAATGGTTATGGTTGATCTGGGTTTGGATATCAAATTAGGTTCAGGCGTTGCTGCTGCCCAGGAATACTACCGCAATTCCACCAATGGTGCCTAATCAAAGGGAGTGAACGAGATGTATATCCCAACGCTCGAAGACATGCTGGCTGCACATGAGCGCATCAAGCCTTATGTGCACCGCACCCCGGTACTGACCTCGTCGTTCCTGAACGAACTGACTGGCGCTGAACTGTTCTTCAAATGCGAGAACTTTCAGAAAGCAGCTGCCTTCAAGGTACGCGGTGCATCTAACGCGGTGTTTGGTCTGACCGATGAGCAGGCCAGACGCGGCGTGGCTACCCATTCATCGGGCAACCACGCGCTGAGCCTGTCTTATGCCGCAGGGCGCCGAGGCATCCCGTGTCATGTGGTCATGCCGCACACCGCACCGCAGGCGAAAAAGGACGCGGTGATCGGTTACGGTGGTAAGATCACCGAATGCGAACCCTCGACCACCAGCCGCGAGGCGGTGTTTGCAGAGGTGCAGGAGCGAACCGGTGCGGATTTCGTACATCCCTACAACGACCCGCGCGTAATTGCAGGGCAAGGCACCTGTTCGCGCGAGCTGAACGAACAGGTTGAGGGCCTTGACGCTGTTGTCGCCCCGATCGGCGGTGGCGGCATGATTTCAGGCACCTGCCTGACCCTGTCGAACCTCGCGCCGAACGTGAAAATCTATGCTGCCGAGCCGGAACAGGCCGATGACGCCGCCCGCAGCTTCAAAGCTGGTCACATCATTGCCGACGATGCGCCGGTCACGGTTGCCGACGGCCTGAAAGTGCCGCTGAAGGAACTGACATGGCACTTTGTGTCACATCACGTGACTGACATCCTGACCGCGAGCGAGCAGGAAATCATAGATGCGATGCGCCTGATCTGGGCGCGGATGAAAATCGTGATGGAACCATCGTCAGCGGTGCCGCTGGCCACCATTCTGAAAAACAAGGACGTATTCGCGGGCAAACGCGTCGGCGTCATCGTCACCGGCGGCAATGTCGATCTCGACAAGCTGCCGTGGATGCAAAACTAAGACTTTATTCAGGAGAGAGAAAATGAACGCACCTACCAATTTTGAAAACCTCGTTGTGGGTTACGACGTTCCCGCTGTACCGGGCATGGACGAGGCCGACATTCAGACCCCGTGCCTGATCCTCGATCTGGACGCGCTGGAAAACAACGTCAAGAAGATGGGCGACTACGCCAAGGCGCACGGTATGCGTCACCGGGTACACGGCAAGATGCACAAATCGGTGGACGTGGCCAAGCTGCAGGAAGAACTGGGCGGCGCTGTCGGCGTTTGCTGCCAGAAGGTTTCCGAAGCGGAGGTTTTCGTTCGCGGCGGCATCAAGGACGTGCTGGTCTCGAACCAGGTGCGTGACCCGCTGAAGGTTGACCGTCTGGCACAACTGCCGAAACTGGGCTCGCGCATTATCGTCTGTGTTGACGATCTGGCAAACGTTGCTGATCTGTCGGCTGCTGCACAAAAACACGGCACCGAACTGGAAACCTTGATCGAGATTGACTGCGGCGCTGGCCGCTGTGGTGTGAATTCAACCGAAGCTGTGGTTGAGATTGCCAAAGCTATCGTCGCTGCGGACAGCTTGAAATTCACCGGCATCCAGGCCTATCAGGGTGCGATGCAGCACCTTGACACCTACGAGGCCCGCAAAGAGAAGCTCGACACCGCCATCGCACAGGTTGCTGATGCGGTTGAAGGGCTGAAATCGGAAGGAATCGAATGTGAGCTGGTTTCCGGTGGCGGCACCGGGTCTTACTACTTTGAATCGAACTCCGGCGTTTACAATGAACTGCAGTGTGGTTCCTACGCCTTCATGGACGCGGATTATGGCCGCATCCTCGACAAAGACGGCAACCGCATCGACCAGGGCGAATGGGAAAACGCGCTGTTCATCCTGACCAGCGTCATGTCCCACACCAAAGCCGACAAGGCGATCTGTGACGCCGGTCTGAAAGCTCAGTCTGTTGACAGTGGCCTGCCATTCATCTTTGGCCGCGACGACGTGGAATACCTGAAATGCTCCGACGAGCACGGCGTGATCGGCGACCCGGACGGGGTGCTGAACGTGAACGACAAGCTGAAACTGGTTCCCGGCCATTGTGATCCCACTTGCAACGTGCACGACTGGTACGTCGGCGTACGGGACGGCAAGGTCGAAAGCCTGTGGCCGGTGTCAGCGCGCGGCAAAGCTTACTGATTTCTCCCTGTGGGGTGCGCCGAAAGGTGCCCCACTTTTTTCAAGGAATAACAAACATGTATATCGTGCCGGAACGGGTCATTGGCGATCTGATAACTGCGGAAGCGTCTTTTGACGCGGTGGAGGCTGTTTTTGGCGCAATGGCGCGCGGAGACGCCTATAATTTTCCGGTGATCCGCGAGGCGATTGGCTATGCCGACGCGCTTTATGGTTTCAAATCCGGGTTTGACCGCGCTGGTCTGTCACTAGGGTTAAAATCCGGCGGCTATTGGCCGGGCAATATGGACAAGGGCCTGACAAACCACCAATCCACAGTGTTTCTGTTTGACGCGGATACAGGTCAGGTCAGGGCATTGGTTGGCGGTAATCTGCTGACCGCGTTGCGCACGGCGGCGGCCTCAAGCGTTTCGATCAAACATCTGGCACGCAAAGACGCGAAGGTATTGGGGATGGTTGGCGCCGGTCATCAGGCCGAGTTTCAATTGCGGGCGGCGGCACAGCAACGGGATTTCGAAAAAGTTGTGGCCTGGAACCTGCATCCCGACATGTTGCCGAAACTGGGCGAAGTGGCTGCGGGGCTTGGCCTGCCGTTTGAAGCGGTCAGCCTCGATGAACTCGGGGCGCAGGCGGATGTGATCATCACCATCACGTCCAGCTTTGACGCGATCCTGAACCACGGGCAAATCAAACCCGGCACCCATATCGCCTGCATGGGCACGGATACCAAAGGCAAACAGGAAGTGGACGCGGCAATCGTAGCGAATGCGTCTGTTTTCACCGACGAGGTTGCCCAATCCATCAGCATCGGCGAATGCCAGCACGCGATTGCCAATGGCAGTTTGCGGGAGTCTGATATTGCTCAGATTGGTGCGGTGATTAACGGCACCCATACCGGTCGGGCAAATGCTGACGAGATCACGCTGTTTGACGGAACCGGCGTCGGTTTGCAAGATCTGGCAGTCGCCTCCGCCGCTGTCGATTTGGCAATCGAAAAAGGCCTGGCAATCGAGGTTGCGGTTTAGACCACATAGCGGCTTGGCTTCTGCACCCCAAAAAGAGTAGGGTCCGCGCGAATAAAGTGTGGAGACTTGCCCTGTGAGCGATACTGATTCCTTCATCGAAGAAGTGACCGAAGAGGTCCGCCGCGACAAGCTGTACGGCTATGTTAAAAAATATGGCTGGATCGCGGTTGTCGCGATTTTTGGTATTGTCGGGACCACTGGTTATCTGGAGTGGCAGAAATCCTCCAAAACCGCCGCGGCACAGGCACTGGGCAACCAGATCATTGCCGCCCTTGATCTCGACACCCCGCAGGAACGGGCCTATGCGCTCGCCGAAATGTCAGGCGACGCGGGGTTGGCGCAGGTTTTGGTTGATTTCCGGCGCGCGTCGGAACTTGTTGCAAGCGACGACAAACCGGCGGCGCTTGAAGTCCTGGACCAGATAGCCAGTACCGCAACAGACCCGTTGTACCGCGATCTTGCCGCATTGAAAGCGCTGGTGCTGCGCGGCAGCGATATGGACTCGGCAAGCCGCGCAGCGGCGCTGGAAACTCTGGCGCAGCCCGGCAAAGCTTTTCGCCCGCTGGCGATGGAACAGCAGGCTGTGATGGCGATGGAACTGGGTGACCGGGAAAAGGCGTTGGCGATATTAGGCGATGTTTTTTCCGACAGCCAATCCACGCCATCTCTGCGCAGCCGAGTTGAACAGGTGATCACCGCGCTGGGCGGCGAAGTTCCTGCAAGCGCGGAATTGCTTTCCGGTCAATAACCTGCACAAATGGCAACGAGTATACGGGCATATCGGGTGGCAGGGACATGAGCGGAATGACGATCAGGAAAAACACCGCGTTGGGGTTGGCGTTAGTGGCTCTGCTGGGTGCAACTTCTTGCGGCAATCGCGAAGAAATTCTTGTCGGTGAACGGCTCGGCATCCGCGAATTTGCGACGACCACAGAAGAAGATGCAGAGGAAGTGTCTGAAGAGGCGCCGGTAGAGGTGACCAAACTGGTGCTGCCTGCGGCAGTTCGCAATGCCGAATGGACCCACCGAAACGGCTCTGCCAGTCACATGATCGCGCATCCGGCCCTTGGACGGGTGTTAACCAAAGTCTGGACCCAATCCATCGGCACCGGCAATTCGCGAAAGCGGGCGATTTCGTCTGATCCGATAATCGCCGGTGGCCGAGTGTTTACTTTGGATGCCAGCGCCGGTGTCCGTGCCTTTACCACTGACG
Source organism: Amylibacter sp. (assembly GCA_965237555.1). Lineage (GTDB taxonomy): Bacteria > Pseudomonadota > Alphaproteobacteria > Rhodobacterales > Rhodobacteraceae > Amylibacter. The sequence continues at coordinate 254,003 of CBDEFU010000001.1, read as the reverse complement.
GAGCCGGTATTTGGAGCCGGGACCTGACACCGCCGCACGAACGCTCTAGCGAGGCGACAGGTGGTGGCTTGGCCTTTGGGTCGGGCACATTGTTTGCCACCACCGGCCACGGTGAAGTGGTGGCGCTTGATCCGGCAACCGGTGACGTACGCTGGCGGCACAAAATGAGCGGCTCGGTTTCCGCCGCACCGGTGGTCTCTGGTGACACAGTTGTTGCTGTGGGCCGCGATAATACCGCGCTTGGGCTGGACATTGCCAACGGGCGCATCCGCTGGCGTCAAACCAGCAGCGGCGGCGAAGCCGGTGTTCTGGGCGCAGGTTCTCCTGCCGCCGCCGGGGGGCTGGCCATATTGCCGTTTGCGTCTGGCGAGGTTGTCGGTGCGGTTTCGCGCAACGGGCTGCGGGCATGGAGCGCAGTGGTTTCTGGCGGTCACAGCGGCATCGCACGGAATTTTGTAGGCGATATTTCCGGGGATCCGGTTGTCGATGGCGCAATTGTCTATGTGGCCAATCAATCCGGTCGGATGGCGTCACTGGACCGGCGTTCGGGCGCGCGAATCTGGACCGCAAACGAAGGATCATATTCGCCAGTCTGGCCTGTGGGCGGGGCGGTTTTTATCATATCGGACGAATTTGCGGTGAAACGCCTGAACGCCTCTGATGGTTCCGAAGTTTGGTCGGCAGAATTGCCCGACTACAAGGCCAACAAACCCAAACGCCGAAAAGATGCATTTTCCTATTTCGGCCCGACGTTGGCCGGAGGTCAGCTGTGGGTGGCGGGCAGCGATGGGCTGTTGCGCAGCTACAACCCTGAATCCGGCGAATTGACCGGCTCCGTACAAATCCCCGGAGGTGCAGCGTCACAACCCGCCATCGCAAACGGACGGATGTTCATCTTGTCCGCCAGCGGACAACTGCACGCTTTCCAATAGCGCGGCTTTGCTCTATGGGGGCGGTCTGTATCCAAGATTCTGGCTGATCCGATGAGTTTCACCCTCGCCATTGTTGGTCGCCCCAATGTCGGCAAATCCACACTGTTCAATCGGTTGGTTGGGCGGCGTCTGGCGCTGGTTGACAATCAGCCCGGAGTGACCCGCGACCTGCGCGAAGGTGATGCCCGGCTGGGGCCACTGCGCTTTACCGTGATTGATACGGCTGGGCTCGAGGAGGCGACCGACGAAAGCCTGCAGGGCCGGATGCGGATACTAACCGAACGCGCGGTCGAAATGGCGGATGTCTGCCTGTTCATGATCGACGCTCGCGCCGGCGTGATGCCGGCCGATCAGGTGTTCGCGGAAATCCTGCGGCGCAAGTCCGCGCGGGTGATCCTCGGAGCGAACAAGGCCGAAGGCAAGGCAGGCGAGGAAGGGTATTACGACGCGTTCTCACTGGGTCTTGGTGAACCTGTTCAACTGTCGGCTGAACACGGCGAAGGCATGGGCGATCTGATGCGGATGCTGGACCCGATTGCACTGGAATTCGCCGAACGCCAAATCGAGCCGGAAACCGATGTGGATGTCGAGGACGAGGAGGAAGAGGGCGAAATCACCTTTTCCGCCAAACGCCCGTTACAGCTCGCTGTTGTTGGCCGCCCAAATTCTGGAAAATCCACCCTGATCAATCAGATACTGGGCGAAGAAAAATTGCTGACCGGGCCGGAAGCCGGGATCACGCGGGATTCGATCTCGACCAATTTCACCTGGCACGCGGTACCGATGCGGATCTGGGATACAGCTGGTATCCGCAAAAAGGCCAAAGTGCAAGAAAAGCTGGAGAAACTCTCAGTTTCCGATGGCTTGCGAGCAGTAAAATTTTCGGAAGTTGTGGTTGTTTTGTTGGACGTTGAAATTCCGTTTGAGCAACAGGACCTGCGCATCGCTGATCTGGCCGAGCGAGAAGGACGGGCGGTTGTGGTCGCTGTTAACAAATGGGACCTTGAAGGCGAAAAACAGGCCAAGCTGAAGGACCTACGCGAAAAATTCGGACGTCTGCTGCCGCAACTGCGCGGCGCTCCGATGGTCACGGTATCCGCCAAAACCGGCAAGGGGCTGGACCGCTTACACAAAGCCATCTTGCAGGCGCACGCGGTTTGGAACCGCCGGATCAGCACCGCGCGTCTGAACCGCTGGCTGACCGGTATGCTGGAAGCGCATCCGCCACCTGCACCGGGTGGCAAACGCATCCGCATGCGCTACATGACGCAAGTCAAAACCCGCCCGCCGAGTTTTGTGGTGATGTGTTCGCATCCCGATCTGGTGCCGGAAAGCTATAACCGCTACCTGATCAACGGGTTGCGCGACGAATTGGATATGCCGGGCACGCCGATCCGTCTGTTTATGCGTTCGCAATCGGACAAGAACCCCTACAAGGACAAAAAAGAAAAGAAAGTGACCAAGCTGAACAAACATATGGAAGGTCGCTATCGTAAAGAGGTGGGGCGCGGAATGAAAAAAGGCGGCAGAAAAGCCGACTGATCAGCTTTGCGCGAGCGGTGTTCTGTGTCACGATTGTGCTGATCAAGCAGAGGTGACCCAGGTATGAAATATCCCTCACAAACCCCAGCGCCGCATGATGCGGAGGCACGCCGGGCCGCAACAGCAACAGTGTGTTACCCGATCGATACATTGCCCGCGCCGGACATGGTGCTGTATGACTTGGCACGTCAGGATATAACATTGATCGACGAAGTGATCATGCCGCCCCGTGACGCCCGCTGTTTCCACGTTCCCAAAGGCCATTTCTTTCGCATTGTTAGTGTCGAAGGGCCGCAGGTTGGCGATCTGAACCTGTGGAATGCACATGACCTGAACGAACGGTTTTATTCCGGCAAAACCCGCGCGCTGCACGGCACCCACATCAGCACGGGCGACCGTATGTGGTCCAGTTTTCCGGCGATGCGGCCGATGGCAACGGTGACCCATGACACACTTGACTGGTATGGCTGGGATGCGGACGGTGGTTCGGTGCACGACGTTATAGGCACCCGCTGCGATCCTTATACCAACGATGTGTTGAATGGCACTGACTACCACTATTGCTGCCATTCCAACCTGACCCGGGCGCTGTCGGCTGAAACCGGGATGACCCTGGCCGAAGCGGAGCCACTGGTGCATGACGTCTGCAACGTGTTCATGTGCACAGGGTTTATGCCCGATACCAAACAGTATTTCATGAAAGCCAGCCCGGTGCGTCCGGATGATTATCTGGAGTTTTTTGCCGAGATTGACCTGATGGGCGCCTGTTCCGCCTGTCCTGGCGGGGATTGCGGCTCTTCCCATTCCAGCGATACAGCGGCCTGTTATCCGCTGAAGATTGAAGTTTGGAAGCCGGCGGACGGGGCTTTGGATGACTGGCAGAGCCCGGTCGTGAACCGCTATTCCGGACGACATGGGGATTAGAGCCGAATGTGTGCTCTCGAAAAATTGTGTCATGCGATACTTTAATTGAGCTTCAAAAATCCTAAATAAAACTCAGATGAACAGAGAAACACGAGGTTAAGATGCCAAAGTTTGTAATTTGGGTGGTGCTGTTAGCAGTCAGCGTAACCACTTTGCCGGCGCTGTCCGACAAAATATTTGATCAACAGCGTGGCGGTATTATTGTAAGCGCGGACACGCCAAGCAAAGCCCGGGCTCTGGAGATTTTAGCGCCGGTATACTAGAGACAACCACCCCACCGTACGCTGATCTAACACATTCGTAGCAAATTTGATCTATAACCCCTCCCGAGCGCTCAAAAAGTGGTTTCGGATCTTTGATGGCACTGACAAGCCGCGAAAGAACACCTGAAGATCACCGGTAATTTTAAGGTGCAGGGCCTATCAATCCCTGTTCGGCTCTTATAACCGCAATGGCGGGCCCGCCTTTTTTCAATACCAAGACCAGGTACTAGAAACCCTGCACCGAAATGAACCGGTCGCAGGGCGTTCGACTTGACGTTGTTTTCGGCGAAAAACGGCGCAACCGGTTCATGGATGCGTCAATGGTACGGTTTGTCACTTTAACCCGCAGATCCGCCACCTAGAGCGTTTCGCATTCAATTTGGTTCTAATTGGATGGGAGACGCCGCTCCCAGTATTATGCGACGCTGCCTTTCGTACCAGATTTGTGACTCAAATCCGGCCCGAAAAGCTCTAGATCAGGGGAAACCTTTAGGAGTACCCAGCCATGCCACGCCTCGTCCTTTGGACCTGCGCCGTTGCCCTGACCGTTTCGTCGGTCGCGGCGCTGACCACCAAATCGCCGCCGCAATCCGCGCCGCCGTCTGTTTCTTCACAGCAAGGCGAGATCAGGAATTAATCTCCGGATCCGGTTCCTCTTCCGGGGTTTCGCTGACGGCGTACCGCTGATACAGCAGGGCAGTCCCGGCCAAAATCAGCCCCAAAGCCACAAAAGACGTGGCCCGCGCCAGCCCGGCCAGTCCGGCCATATCCCACAGGAACACTTTTGCCGCGGTAATGCCGACAAACACCAGCCCCAGCTTGCGCAGCGGTGCTGAATTGCGCATCAGCGCGAAGGCGATCAGGCCAACGGTGATCAGCAGCATAACAACTGTGTAAGAGTATAATTCCTCGGACACCACACGATGGTGCCACAGGACGTCTCCCTGCCAGAACCGGCGGATTTCCAGCGCTATGTATAAAGCGACCAAAGCCAGCGGTGCCACGATTTGGGCAATTTTGGGAACACGGCTGCCGATCTGCGGCATGCGCAGCAGGAAAAACCCCAACACGGCGGGCAACAGATAAGCAAAGGCCAGCGTGTCGAGCAGCATCGGGCCCTTGACTGATCCGGTCAGCAGCGGGTTAAAGATGCTGAGGTTTATCAGCAGCGTCAGCGCAAAGGCCGCCCCATAGATCAACCCCATCATCTGCCGGAACCATTGCATGGAATCCTCTTCACGGGCACGGATCAACTGAGCAAGGGCCAGCAGACCCCAGATCACCCCGTAAAGCGCGACGCTGATCAGGTTCTGCTCGATTTTGGTTCCAAGTTGCCGCGCGATCAGGATGCACAGGAATACGCCAGCCAGCGACACGGCAGCGGTTTCAAACACCAGTTGGTTGACCATCCGCTGGGCTTTCAACGTTATCCAGGCCCCAACAGCAAACAACGCGATTGTCAGGACGTAAAGCTGTACCAGTTCGGTGGCGCCGGCCTCCATCGCCCAGGGCAGGCCCGGCAGCAACACCAACCGTCCGGTTGTCAGTGCCACCAATGCTGTGGCCAGCCGTCCTGTGTGGCCGAAATCAAACCGGCACTCGGCGGCAACGGCCAGCAGGGCCAGCGCGGCGACGGCCACAGTCAGTTGCCAGCCGGTCATATAGGCGGCAGCCATACACAGCAGCAACAGGATGGCCGAGGCGGTGAAAGCGTCCGAGGCATTTGGCAGTTTGTCGCGGATGCGATGGAAAAATGTGGCGTAGCCCAATTGCACCATCACTGCAACGCCGGTGCCCATCAGCCAATAGCGGGCGGGCAGGGTGACCACTTCGTTCCAGTCGAGCCACAGAACGCCAATGCCGACAACCGGCGCGGCGGCGGCCAAATACACCCAGAACATCGGTCGGCAGGAGCGTTCCGCTCGCCAGATCGCGCCGACCAGCAGAACGATGATCCCAAGAGTGGTCATGGTGGCGGTAAAGCCAAAATAAGATTCGAGTGTGCTGGAAGAACGAAATGTCAGATGGCTGAATGCCAACATTGAACCTATCAGGCCGGTGCCAAAAATCGGCGCCAATTGATCGAGATTTTCGCAGCGATATAGTGTCAGCACTGACACGGCCAGCAAAACCAGCAACGCCAGTGCCGACGTTTGATAGCTGAAAATGGTATCCGTCGCCATCAGCATCAGCAGGGTGGCGATTGCACCACCTGTCACAACCGTCAGGATCGTCGGGTAGTGTTGCGAAAGCCTGGCCAGTGACGAAACACCAAGCATTCGCACGTCGGGCCATTTTGGCGGAAAGCCAAAGGCCGGCACCGTCACCACCATCGCCATCACCAATACCAGATACGGTGCAAACCACGGTTCGCGGGGCAGAGCGATGAACAGCAGCACCGCCCAGACCAGCGACGCAGCCACCGCGATCGAAGACAGCCAAATCCATTTCTGATAGCGCTCAACCGCCAGAGATGCTGCCAGAACCAGCGCGAAATAGGCGTACATGATCGGCGACGCGCTATCGCTGTCGACCAATATTGGGGTGACAAAAGCGCCAAGCAGCCCGATCACCGCCAGCACCGGTCCATAGAGGATACCGGCTGCTAGCGCGAACCAGGCCACCACCGCCATCGACAGAAAAGCGGTTACGCCGCTGGTCAGATCATAGAGCACATGCGCCGAGATGGTGCCGGCAAACAGCGATGCGATTCCTCCCGCTGCAAGCGCCGTATCGGCGGTAAACCAACTGCTGGTGCGCTTGATCTCGCTCCGCCGCACCCGTTCGGCAACCGCCATCAGCGCGATGCCAAAACCGATGGCGCTGGCGACCCGGGCTTTCGGCCCGAGGATGCCGCGTTCCAGCCCGTACTGCACAAAGAACAATCCGCCTAGCGCGAGGGACAGCGCGCCGATCCAGATCACCAGTTGGCTTTGAAATTCTCAATTCCACGGGCAAAAGCTCCTGGTTCGGCGGGCTCAGGCGGCTTGCGCGGTGGCTGTAGTGGGGTGTCTTCGGGTGTCGGGTCAGGCGCTGCTGTCTCGGGGCCGTCAGAAATTACTTGCGATTTTTCTTCCGGCACTTTCGCGGGAGCAGTTTTGGTTGCAGGTGCGGATTCGAGTGCCGCCGCCGCTTTTGGCGGTATTTTCGCTAGGGTTTGCTCAGATTTATCGGGTTCAGTCTGTTTGCCGCCGCTCAACCCCCATAACTCAGACTTTGTATTGGCGAGGTCTTCTTCAAGGCTGCGGATTTTTCTCTGGTTGCCAATTGCAATGAAAAACCCGATGGCGCCCAGAACGAGTGCGCCGATGACCAAAAGGCCCAAGAATCCCAAACCCACCATAAACTGCTCTTTCTTTTTATTTTGACACCGAAAATGACACGAGTTCGCAAAGCTTGGCAAGGGTTGTTGCCGTGCAGCGTGAAAATCAGTTTCGGCAAATCTGATATATTGCGGGCTGCTCTATTCAAGCAATGCCTTGCAGAGGTCAGAATTTGTATCACTCAGGCCGTCAATGACGTTGAAGTGATGTTTGCCGCGATCCAACACCAATCGCGTTGTAGCTCCAATCCGGCCCCAGACGTCGACCAATAATTTGCTTTGGCGAATAAACTCCGGTCGCTCATCGGCACCAACCCATGCTGTCAGCTTTATCGGCTGGTGGGGCAAATGCAGGCAGGCGCTTTCATCTGCGGCCTGCGCCTCCGACAATCGGAGCGACTGCTTCATTTTGGTATTCAGCAGCGGGCGCAGATCGTGCAAGCCGCTGATCGACACGACGTTTTGAATACGGTTTTGAATGTCAGGGTCGAGCGGAGAGCTTTTACACATCATCCGGCTGACCAAATGCCCCCCGGCGGAATGCCCGGCAAGATTGATTGGACCTTCGATTTGTTGCGCGGTTTTCTCGATCATCCGCGCAATCTGAACCGTTATGTCAGGCAAATATGCCGTCGGTGCCAGGGTGTAACTGGGCAGTGCGACCGCCCAACCGGCCTCCACCGCGCCGTGCGCCAGATGTGACCATGATGATTTGTCAAACGCCATCCAATAACCGCCGTGAACAAACACCGCCAAGCCTTTTGGTGTATCTACAGGCTGGAAAAGATCAAACCGCTCGCGTTCAGAACTGCCATAGGGAATGTCCAACGTACAACGAGATTGTTCCGCAAGGGCATCACGGTAAGCCTGTGCAAATGCAGCCCAGCGGGGTGGGTAATCCGCAGCGCCGGCGATATAGGCGCGATTTTCGTAGGCGTCGTCCCAATCAGTGATATTAGGCGTGTCTGATGAAGTCATAAAACCGTCCGAACAGCCCAGAGTTCGGGAAATAATTCGACCTTCAGCATCCGCTGCAGATAAGAAACGCCGCCGGTGCCGCCGGTGCCGGTTTTATTGCCGATGATCCGCTCAACCGTTGTCACGTGATTGAACCGCCAGCGCCGGAAATAATCTTCAAAATCAACGAGCTTCTCTGCCAGCTCATAGGCCAGCCAATTGGTTTCCGGGGCCTGGTAAATCTCCTGCCAACAATCCTGTACAGCCTGACTGAACGGCATCGGCACCGTAAGATCTCGCTGCAAAATATTCTCCGGCAAGCCAAACCCCTGCCGCGCAAGTAACCTCAAAACTTCATCATACAAGGTTGGTCGGGTCAGCTCGGCTTGCAATTCCGCAAGCAATTCCGGCTGGTGTGCGTGGGATTCGAGCATTGCGGTGTTGCGGTTGCCGACAATGAACTCGATCAGCCGGTATTGATGCGACTGAAACCCGGAACTTTGACCCAGGTCATCCCGAAACTGGGTGTATTCGCTGGGGGTCATTGTGCGCAGCACATCCCAGGCATTGTTCAACTGTTCAAATATCCGGGCCACGCGGGACAACATCTTGAACACGGGACGGATGGCGTCCTGCGCAATCAGAACCCGGGCCGTATTCAACTCGTGAATCGCCAGTCGCAACCAGAGTTCGGAGACCTGATGCTGGACGATAAACAGCATTTCGTCATGCGCTTCGGACCGCGGCTTCTGCGCGGACAGGATTTTTTCGAGCCCGAGATAATCGGCATAAGACATCTTGTCATCAAATGACATTTCCGCGCCTTCCTGCGCCTGATCACGGGGCTGGCTCATGTGACGGCTTGCACAGTTTTATACTTTGGATTGTCCCACAGCCGGCTTTTCATGATATTTTGTAGCCTGTTTACTGCCGTCAGGACATCGTCTTCGTCAATATATAGCGGCGTAAATCCAAATCGAATGACATCCGGCTGCCGGAAATCCCCGATCACGTTGTGGTCTATCAGGGCCTGCATAACCGCATAACCATGTTCAAATGAGAAAGACACCTGCGAGCCCCTGTGATACGGGTCTCTGGGGCTGGCGAGTTTTAGGTCAGGGCATGTTGCTTCGACCCGGTGAATGAACAATTCACTCAGTTGAATGGATTTTGACCGTATGGCCGCCATGTCGACCTGCTCCCAAATATCGAGCGAGGTTTCCAGTGTGGTGAGCGCCATCACCGGCGGCGTCCCTACCCGCATCCGAGAAATGCCCTTGGCAGGGTGATAATCCAGATCGAACTTGAAAGGGTGTTGGTGACCCATCCAACCCGACAAAGCGACAGAAGCCCGTTTGATATGTTTGGGAGCAACGTAAATAAACGCGGGCGAACCGGGGCCGCCATTCAGGTATTTATAGGTGCATCCAACCGCAAAATCTGCCTTGGCGGCACCCAGATCAACCGGTATCGCCCCGGCGGAATGTGCCAAATCCCAGATCGTCACAACACCATGCGCATGCGCCTTTTTTGTAAGGCGCCGCATGTCGTGCAGGCGCCCGGTGCGATAGTCCACCTCAGTCAGCATCAAGACCGCGACAGAGTCATCTATCATCGCCTCTACATCTTCGGGGTCTGGCGTTAGAATTTCATGACCCTTGTCCATGACCTGTGCAACACCAGCCGCGATATAGAGATCGGTCGGGAAATTGCCATTGTCAGACAAGATCACCTTGCGGTCACTGTTGATGGCAAGGGCTGCAACCAGCGCTTGATGGACTTTGAGCGTCAGCGTATCGCCCATGACAACGGTGCCGGCAGGAGCGCCGATCAACGGCGCAATACGGTCACCGACGACATTTGGCTGCACGTACCAACCCGCGGTATTCCAGCCTTTGATCAACTGTTCTGACCATTCTTTCTTCATCATGGATTGAATCCGGGCGGGTGCGGATTTGGGCATAACACCAAGCGAATTGCCGTCGAGGTAGATCATACCCGCGGGAATGTGAAACTGTTCTTTGGTTTTGCTGAAATCTGTCATCAGCGTCTTTCTAATATCTTTTGATTCCCGAGCAAAGTGACTCATTTCAGAATGTATTTCAAACATAAAATATTTATGCTTGTAATACATTTTCCTGTCGACTACCGTTTTGCAGGAAACAGGAGATGCGAGTCGTTTCCTGGGGAAGGAATTACAGATGACCAGCGTAGCGGTAATCGGTGGTGGACCGGCCGGACTCTATTTTTCGATTTCGATGAAATTGCGCGATCCGTCCGCCGAAATCACAGTGATCGAACGTAACGAACCGGACGACACATTTGGCTGGTGTATGTTGAAATGACCTGTATGTCCCAGAAGGGTGGATTACGCCGGGCTGCACCGGGCCGTACGCCCCTGAACTCCTAGCCCACCCTTATTGGACCCTACACGCGGGATCGGAAATCGGCGACCGCCACGCATCTTGGCCACAACCCTATAAAGCGGGCCGCGATCAGATGTGGCGACTGGCCGACCGCGCGGCGGAATTGGATACGGAGACGGGCGCATGAACTTGGCTGGCAAACATGCGGTGGTAACGGGCGGTGGCACCGGCGTGGGCGCGGCGATTGCGATGGCATTGGCCGATCTGGGCGCAACCGTCACTATAACCGGGCGACGCAAGACAAAGCTCGATGAGGTGGCGGCAAATCAAGCCCGTATCAATGTGTGCGTGTGTGACGTGACCGATGTTGACTCGGTTCAGGAGTGTTTTGCAGCTGCACGGATGAATTCGGGGGCAATCGACATCGTGGTGGCCAACGCCGGGGCAGCGGACAGCAAACCGTTTCACAAACTGAACCGTGACGACATGTACGCCATGCTGGATGTTAATCTGATTGGTGTTTTCAATACGTTTCAGGCCGCGCTGCCCGATATGAAAGCTGCGGGATGGGGGCGTCTGATTGCGATGGCATCGGTCGCGGGGCTGAAGGGTGCTGGCTACGTCTCGCATTACTGCGCCGCCAAACACGCAGTGATTGGCATGACCCGGGCATTGGCGATTGAGGTCGCCAAAAAAGGCATTACTGCAAACGCGGTTTGTCCGTCTTATGTGGATACGCCAATGACGGACCGCACCATTGACAATATCATGGCCAAAACCGGTCGGGATCGGCAGCAGGCTGTTGCAGCTCTTACCGCGGGCAATCCGCAGGGGCGGCTGATCCGGCCAAAAGAAGTGGCCGACACCGTCGCTTGGCTGTGCGGTGACGGCGCTGCCGCAATAAATGGACAGGCGATAACGGTTTCTGGGGGTGAAGCGTGACCCGGACAAACCCGATATTGTCCCAGAACCAATCCAAGATGCGCTTGCGGGCATGGCTCAAAATTCTGAAAACATCGGATTTGATTGAAAAGCAGCTTCGTGAAAAGCTGCGCGCGGAATTTGACACAACGCTGCCGCGGTTCGACGTGATGTCGGCACTGTCGCGTTGCGAAAAAGGCATGAAAATGAGCCAGTTGTCGGGCGCATTGAAAGTGTCCAATGGCAATGTTACTGGCATCGTTGACCGGCTGGTGAATGACAGCCATGTGGTGCGCGTTGCGGTCGAGGGTGACCGGCGTGCCAATCTGGTGCGCCTGACAAAAGGCGGCCGCGAAAGGTTTGATGAATATGCAGCGGCGCATGAAAAATGGCTAAACAACCTTCTGAGTGATCTCAGCAGTGGTGACGCCGAGATACTGATCAGTCTGCTCGGCTCGATCACGGATCAGGAGGAAACGGGATGAACTTGGCTGACCGAATTCCACAGCATTTTAATTATTCAGTTGAGAACGGCGTGGCGCTGATTTCGTTGAAGGGTGCGGACCGTAAAAACCCACTGACCTTTGAGAGCTATGCCGAATTGCGCGATTATTTCCGTGATCTTGTTTATGCAGAGGATATCAATGCGGTGGTGTTTGGATCAAACGGCGGCAATTTTTGTTCGGGCGGTGATGTGCACGATATCATCGGGCCGCTGGTTAATATGGGCATGAAAGATCTGCTAAAGTTCGCCAGGATGACCGGTGATCTGGTCAAAGCGATGGTGAACTGCGGCAAGCCGATTATCGCGGCGGTTGACGGAATTTGTGTTGGCGCGGGCGCGATTGTGGCCATGGCGTCGGACTTGCGGATTGCAACGCCTGAGGCGAAAACCGCGTTTCTGTTTACCCGCGTCGGACTGGCAGGCTGTGATATGGGGGCCTGCGCAATATTGCCCCGGATCATCGGGCAGGGGCGTGCCGCCGAGCTGCTGTATACCGGCCGTTCGATGTCTGCAGACGAAGGCCATGCCTGGGGGTTTTACAATTCCATAATCGCAGCAGATGGGTTGCAAGAAGCAGCCGTTACTTTGGCAAATCGCATCGCGGCGGGGCCGAACTTTGGCCATATGATGACCAAAACCATGCTGGCGCAGGAATGGTCGATGTCGATTGAGCAGGCGATCGAAGCCGAAGCGCAGGCGCAGGCGATCTGTATGCAGACCGGCGATTTCAAACGGGCCTATGATGCTTTTGTCGCAAAAGAAAAGCCGGAGTTTGAGGGGAACTGATGGCAGACACCACATTCCTTGACTGGCCGTTTCTGGAGCCCAAACACCGCGCATTGCACGCGGCGCTGGAAGACTGGTGTAGCACACATCTGAAAGACATTGATCACGCCGATACCGATCAAACCTGCATTCAGCTTGTGCGCGATCTGGGCGAGGCGGGTTTTCTGCGCCACACGGGTGTTTCTGCGGAAAACACCAAAGTGGATGTGCGCGGCCTGTGTCTGATCCGCGAAACCCTGGCCCGTCACGACGGGCTGGCGGATTTTGCCTTTGCCATGCAAGGTCTGGGGACAATGGCGATTTCGCTGTTTGGCAGTGACACCCAGCAGGCAACGTGGTTGCCGGATGTTCAGGCAGGCAAAGCGATTTCCGCATTTGCACTGACCGAGCCGCAATCCGGATCAGACGTCGCCAATATTGCGCTGGAGGCCAGACGCGACGGCAATGGCTACGTTTTGAACGGCGAAAAAACCTGGATATCCAACGGCGGAATCGCGGATATCTATACGGTTTTTGCCCGCACCGGTGAGGCAGCAGGAGCCAAAGGGCTGTCCGCATTTGTTGTCCCGGCGAATGCCGCAGGCCTGTCCATAGCCGAGCGGCTTGAAACCGTCGCACCGCATCCTTTGGCGCGGCTGAAGTTCGAAGATTTGCGGTTGCAAGCGGATGCCATGATCGGCCAACCGGGTGAAGGCTTCAAAGTAGCCATGGCGTCGCTTGATAACATGCGCTCTACCGTGGGTGCCGCCGCGCTTGGTTTTGCAAGGCGGGCTTTTGATGAGAGCCTTGCACGCGCGCAAAGCCGCGAATTATTCGGAGCACCTTTGGCGGAACTGCAAATGGTGCAAGGGCATCTGGCGGATATGGCGCTGGACATAGATGCCAGCGCCCTGCTGATCTACCGGGCGGCATGGGCCAAAGACAATGGCGCAGCGCGGATCACAAAAGAGGCGGCGATGGCAAAGCTGTTTGCCACGGATCAGGCGCAAAAGGTGATCGACAAGGCGGTGCAAATCCACGGCGGCGACGGGGTGCGCAAAGGTCATATCATCGAGCGCCTGTACCGGGAAATTCGGGCGTTGAGGATTTACGAAGGTGCGTCTGATGTGCAGAAAATCATCATCGCGCGCAACGTGCTGGCAGCGGGAGCATAATCATGTTGGGGCCGACCGCACATATAGACACCTTCGCCCGGGATAATCTGCCATCGGAAGAACAGCAGCCGGATTATCTGCTCGATTGGTTTGAATACCCGGACTTCCTGAACGCAGCGGTGGAACTGACGGATGTGATGGTTGACAAAGGGTATGGCGATCACACCGCGCTGATCGGCAACGGGCGCAGGCGCACCTACAAAGAGCTGACCGACTGGTCCAACCGTTTGGCGCACGCGCTGGTGGAGGATTACGGGGTCAAAGCGGGCAACCGAGTTTTGATACGATCTGCAAACAACCCGGCCATGGTCGCCTGCTGGTTGGCGGCAACAAAGGCGGGCGCGGTGGTGGTCAATACCATGCCGATGCTGCGTGCCGGTGAGTTGAGCAAAGTTGTCGACAAAGCCGAGATCAGCCACGCACTTTGCGACAATCGTCTGCTTGACGAAATGGCGGCCTGCGCGTCTGGCAATACATTTCTTGATCAGGTCATTGCCTTTGACGGCACCGCCAACCACGCCAGCGAACTGGATGCTGCTGCCCTTGAAAAACCTGTGAAATTCGATGCAATCAAGACGGGCCGTGACGATGTTGCTTTGTTGGGATTTACGTCCGGAACCACTGGTGAACCTAAAGCGACAATGCATTTTCACCGGGATTTACTGGCCATTGCCGATGGCTACGCCAAAGAAGTTTTGCAGGTGACTGACAGCGACATTTTTGTCGGGTCACCGCCTTTGGGATTTACATTTGGATTGGGTGGTCTTGCCATATTTCCACTGAGGTACGGTGCTGCCGCAACTCTGCTGGAGACCGCCTCACCTGCGAATATGATTGAAATCATTGAGAAATACAAAGCAACTGTGTGTTTCACCGCCCCGACAGCCTATAACGCCATGATGGTGGCAATGGACGAAGGCGCTGATTTATCATCACTCAGGGCTGCTGTTTCGGCTGGCGAAACGCTGTCCGCGCCGATCTATAAAAAATGGCTTGAGAAAACCGGCAAGCCGATGCTCGACGGGATCGGCGCCACAGAATTGTTGCACATCTTTATCTCAAACCGGTTTGACGACCACAAAGCGGCCTGCACTGGAAAACCGGTGTCAGGATATCAGGCAAAAGTGGTGGATGACGATATGAATGACGTTCCTGACGGGGAAGTTGGCCGCCTAGCGGTTCGCGGCCCGACCGGGTGTCGTTATCTGGCCGACGACCGGCAACGGGGATATGTGAAAGACGGTTGGAACATCACCGGCGACAGTTTCAGCCGGGACGCCGAGGGATATTTCCACTTTGTCGCCCGGAACGACGATATGATCGTTTCTTCCGGCTATAATATTGCCGGACCAGAAGTCGAAGCCGCACTGCTGGCCCATGATGATGTTCTGGAATGCGCCGTTGTTGGTGTGCCTGATCCAGACCGCGGGACAATTGTCCAGGCACATGTGGTGCTGACAGAGGGGGTGCCGGAGGCGGATGAGACCCGCACGGTACTGCAGGATTTCGTCAAGGCGAACATTGCACCTTACAAATTTCCACGGTCTGTTGTGTTCACAGATGCCTTGCCCAAAACCCAATCCGGAAAAATTCAACGGTTTTTGTTGAAGGCAGGCGCATGATGCAACCGGAACATATTATATCTAATAAAAACAGGAGAGTAAGATGAGCGTCATTTTTGTCCAGCTGCGCTGCAAACCGGGTACGGCCTATGATGTGGCAGATGTGTTGTACGAACGCGAAATCGTCTCGCAATTGTACTCGACAAGTGGCGAATGGGATTTGCTGGCGCAGTTTTACCCACCCAAGGACGTTGATGTCGGCAAGTGGGTCAACGACAATATTCTGAATATCGACGGCATCGAGAGATCGCTGACAACGCTGACTTTCAAGGCGTTTTGACCACACCAAACTCTAACGATTGTAACCCAACAAGGAGACTAATATGGCACAAGACTCCGGTATCACACGCGCGGCAGAAGGACTTGACGGCGTGTCATGGAACGTCGTCGGGCACACTTACACACCGAAGCTGAACACGGATAATGCTTTGATCTGGCATGCGGATATCCCGGCTGAAACCTTTGTGCCGCCACATATCCACCCCACCCAGGACGAATGGATCATTATGCTGGAGGGCAATCTTGAAGTCGAATTCGGCCATGACGCTGGCCCGCCCGAGGTGCATCGGGCCGGCCCCGGCGACACGGTTCGAATACCCCGCGGCATCGCGCATGGCATCTTTAACCGGTCCGGCAAAACCGCAACCTGTGTGTTTGGCGTGGCACCGTCGCGCAAACTGTTCGATCTGTTCGGCGCGCTAGACGGGGTAACAGACCCAGCCGAACTGGTGCGTTTGTCTGCGCTGCACGAAGTTGATTTCCTGCCGCCTCCGCCGGATGCGGAATAATAGGGGTATCCAAAATGGTAAAACGTAAAAGTGTCGCGGTCATCGGCGGCGGTGTCAGCGGTCTGGCCGCGGTAAAGGTGTTCGACGAAAAAGGCCACAGGGTCACCGGATTTGAGCGAAGCCATGATATCGGCGGCGTGTGGGAGCTGTCCCGGTCCTATCCCGGTATCCAAACCCAATCGCCCAAAGATTTGTATTGCTATACCGATCATCCGATGCCGGACGACTATCCGGAATGGCCAAAAGGTAAGCAGGTGCATGCCTATTTGCATTCCTACTCGCAAAAACACAAATTGGGCCGGCTGTTCCAGCTCAACACCAACGTCAAGAGCATGACCCGCCGCGCAGATGGCGCGCCTGGCTGGACGCTGACGCTGGAAAGCGCGGGCCGGGAGCGGCAAGAAGACTTTGATTTCATCGCCATCGGCACCGGGCAGTTTTCCGACAAGAACATTATAACGCACCCGGGGCAGGGTGATTTTGTCGCTGGCGGCGGGCAGGTGATCCACTCGTCCGAATACACCGATACAGCGATGATCAAAGACAAGCGCGTGGTTGTGCTGGGCGGCTCAAAATCCGCGACGGATATCGCGGTGAACGCGGCAAACAACGGTGCCAAGGCGGTGACGATGGTATACCGCGAAAACGTCTGGCGGATTCCGTATTTTGTTGGCGGCATCAACTTTAAACGGCTGCTCTATATGCGGGCCCAGGAACAGCAATTTAACCAATGGGGCAAGAACGGTCTGCAGCGGGTCATTGCCGCTGTTTTCAAACCGCTGGTCTGGGCCAATTTCCGCGGACTAGAAATGATGCTGAAAACCCAGCTGGGGCTGAAGAAATGGAACATGGTGCCCGATAAGCCGATTGAGAACGCGGTTTCATGTTCGGTTCCGATTGTTACCCCTGGTCTGTTTGAAAGCTTCAAATCCGGCAAAGTGAAACCGGTTCTGGGAACCATTGACCACTATGAAGGCGATACAGTTGTGCTGAGTACCGGCGACAAAGTGGGCTGCGATGTTTCGATTCTGGCCGTGGGTTGGAAACTGGGCCTGCCTTATCTGCCGCGGAAGTTTCAGGACAAGCTGATCGAAAGCGACGGACAATACCGGGTTTACCGTCTGGCCGTGAACCCCGATTTGCCGGATATGGGGTTTGTTGGGTTTAATTCCAGCTTTTGCACGGTCCTGTCAGCGGAGATGATCGCCAACTGGCTGGTGCGCTTTGTCGATGGCCAACTTGCCAGCCAGCCAAGCGACGACGTTATACGCGAAAATATCGACATGATGCTGAACTGGAAGCGCAACGAGCGGCCCGCAGCCAAAGTCTATGGTGGGTTGTGTTCTGCGCCGTTCCATTTCAAACATTTCGACGAGTTATTGGCGGATATTGGCGCACGCCTGAAAAAGCGGTCCAATCCGCTGGCAGAGCAGTTTTCCTATCCCAATGCGCAGGCATACGGAACATATCTGAAATCCGCTCCAAATTATAACGTTGAATAACAAATGCTTAATAGCAACAGGTGGTGAATATGAAACTTGGAAACCTAGCAATCGCAGCGGGGATTGCGGCGTTTCCAACCACAGCACTTACCGATGGCAACAATGTCAAAGTGGGCATTGCGTGATAATATAAAACTGGATTTGAAGGAGGAGACCTGATGCATAAGATCATACACCCGCAAGGCTGGAAATCCGCAAAAGGCTTTTCAAACGGCGTTTTGTCCCAAGGTGCGGTGCTGCACATCGCCGGGCAAATCGGCTGGACCGCGGATCAGGAATTTGAGGCCCATGATTTTATCGGTCAAATGGAACAGGCGCTGTTGAATATACGGGGTGTTCTGGAAGCCGCGGGTGGTCAGCCTTCGGACCTGACGCGCCTGACGTGGTACGTGATCGACAAGGCAGAGTATCTGGCCAAACAAAAAGAAGTGGGCAGGGTGTATCGCAGTGTTCTTGGTAATAATTTTCCTGCGATGACGTTGGTTGTTGTATCAGCCTTGGTTGAAGACGCTGCATTGCTGGAAATCGAAGGCACTGCGGTGATTGATGATCCGGGGTAGGTTCACATCTTCACGCCATTTATCGCGTTCTAAAACCACCGCCACCCGGGGTTTTTAGAACAAAAACATCACCTTCGGCCGTCTGAACCTCGTCATCGCCCTGCAACATCTCCACGGTTCCATCTGAGCGTTCAACTGAATTTCCACCGGTCATTCCGACTTCGCCAAAGGCCCGTGTTATTCTGTGTGATAACTGGATTAATGCGATTGTCGAATTTGAGGTGAGTTGTTGGAGTGTTTTCGAGTCTGTTCGTGGTGATCAGATGGTGACCCAAGGTTGTAGTTACCTGTCGCAGCGCAGCAAAGGGCCGCTCTGAGCCCGAACATACCCGATGCTGCACTGCACAAAATTCGGCGCCAAACGCTGAGAACGGCTGTTGGCAAGAGTTCGGGAAAGCCGGCGGTTAACCTCGCAGGACAGGATCAAAGACAACATGTTCGCGTCTCGGCCAAAGTAACGCAACAATCCCAACGCCCGTGGTGCAGTGGGTTTTTATGCCGCTGCTCGTACAATGGAATCTTGTGCGTTTGAGCAGAGATACCTCAGGACGAGCGCAAGAATGACAGTCACCCCTTGACCTTCCAGTGACTGGAACCCCAAAATAGAATGACATGGCCATTACCGGCCCGCGAATTTTGCATCGGAATCTGACATGGAACACATGCGCCAAGGCCACCAACATCAGCAAGACATCCCGAAGGATGTGCAAACCGCGGCCGATCCGGTCTGTGGTATGGTGATTGAGGTCAAACCCGATACGCGGAGGGCGGAATTGTCTGGCGAAACGTTCCATTTCTGCTCCGACATTTGCCAGGAAAAATTCAAAGCCGACCCGCATTTCTACGCGTCAGGCAATGCGAATAAGAAAGGCGAGATCGCACAGCCTGGCGTGCAGTATACCTGCCCGATGCACCCCGAAGTCATCCGCGACGAACCGGGGGCCTGTCCGATTTGCGGTATGGCGCTTGAACCGATGCTTCCAACGGATGAGCCAAGCGAGGAGCTAGTGGATTTCACCCGCCGTCTGTGGATCAGTGCAGCTGCGGCCGTGCCGCGGATCGTGCTGACAATGGGCGAGCTGGTGGGTTTGCCGGTCCGTGACTGGATCGGACATCGTGCGGCGACATACATTGAATTTTTGCTGGCAACACCGATCGTGCTTTGGGCGGCGCTTCCGTTTTTCAAACGGGGTTGGGACTCATTTATCAACCGCTCGCCCAATATGTGGACCCTAATTTCGCTTGGGGTCGGGGCGGCCTATATCTATTCGCTGTTTGCCACATTCCTGCCCGGTATTTTTCCGGAACAATACCGAATGGGCGCGGGCGTCGGCACCTATTACGAAGCTGCCGTCGTGATTGTCGCCCTGATCTTTGTCGGACAGGTGCTGGAACTTCGCGCCCGTGAACGCACCGGCGACGCAATCCGTGCCTTGCTTGACCTTGCGCCAAAAACCGCGCGCCGGATCATGCCGGACGGCACGGAATACGATGCACCATTGGAAAATGTGGTTGAAGGCGACCGGCTGCGCCTGCGCCCCGGTGACAGTGTGCCGGTCGATGCTGTGGTGATCGAAGGTCATTCGTCCATTGACGAAAGCTTGATCACCGGAGAACCCCTCCCGATCGAGAAATCCGCAGGTGATCAGGTCACTGGCGGCACGATCAACAAGAACGGCTCGCTGGTGATCGAAGCTGCAAAGGTCGGTGCCGATACAGTGCTGAGCCAGATCGTCGAAATGGTATCGAACGCCAAGCGATCCCGCGCCCCAATCCAAGGTCTGGCGGATCGTGTATCGGGGATATTTGTACCGACCGTGGTTGCGATTGCCGTTGTTGCGTTTCTTGTCTGGCTGACGTTTGGCCCTGAACCGGCGCTGGCGTTCGCCTTTGCGTCGGCGGTCTCTGTTCTGATCATCGCCTGCCCCTGTGCGCTTGGTCTTGCGACGCCGATCTCAATAACAACCGCTGCCGGTCGGGGCGCACAGGCAGGCGTTCTGATCAAAGATGCCGAGGCGTTGGAACGCATGGCGCGGGTGGATACCTTGATCGTCGATAAAACCGGCACATTGACCGAGGGCAAACCTAAGCTGACGGATACGGTCGCCTTGGCGGACGGCGACGCTGACACAATCCTCGCGCTTGCTGCGGCATTGGAACTCGGTTCGGAACACCCTTTGGCGAAGCCATTGTCGAAGGCGCGCGCGAAAAGGGGCTTGATCTAAAGGCCGCCAAAGGGTTTGAGGCCGTTACTGGCAAAGGCGTGCGCGGAACTGTCGATGGCCAAGATGTGGTGCTTGGCAATCCGGCGATGATGCGCAACCTCAATCTGGACATTGGACTTGTAGAGCAAGCAGCAGACGACCTGCGGGCCGATGGCAAAACCGCGATGTTTGTTGCTATTGACGGCGCTCTTGCGGGCATCGTCGCCGTTGCCGACCCGATCAAGGAGACGTCCGCTGCGGCCATTCATGAGCTTCACAATGTTGGTCTGCGCGTGATCATGGCGACCGGTGACAACCAGCGGACTGCTGAAGCGGTTGCAGCCAAGCTCGGTATCGATGAAGTCCGCGCCGGTGTGCTGCCTGAAGACAAGAAAGCCCTTGTCGACGCGTTGCGCGCCGCAGGCCATGCTGTTGCCATGGCGGGGGATGGTGTGAATGACGCCCCGGCGCTTGCTGCGGCAGATGTTGGCATCGCCATGGGCACCGGCGCCGATGTTGCGATGGAAAGCGCAGGCATCACCCTGCTGGGCGGTGATCTGACCGGCATTGTCCGCGCCCGCAAGCTCGCCCGCGCGACGCTGCGCAACATCAAGCAGAACCTGTTCTTCGCCTTCGTGTACAACATGGCGGGTGTTCCGGTCGCGGCGGGCGTGCTTTACCCGATCTTTGGCCTGTTGCTTTCGCCGATGATTGCCGCCGCAGCGATGAGCCTGTCATCCGTTTCGGTCATATCAAACGCCTTGCGTCTGAGGCGGTTGCAACTGTGAGGAACATCATTTAGTTGCCGCTGCTTTTGCGATCCGATTGAGCAGCGCAAACTGCCAAACAGCCGCGGCGATGGCGGCAACGAAAACCGCATGGATGGAAATCAGCAACACCAGTGCCGCACCCAATAGCGGCGAAAGTGCTGCGGGCGAGGCGAACGCACTGAAGTAAGCGGAATAGGCCGGGCGGCGGTCGTCGGGGGAAATCTCCATCAGGAAGCCGAGATAGCCGATGGTGACACCGTTCATCATCGCGCCGATCAGGAAGAACAGCGCGACATAACCCGCTAACCCGGTGCCGCTGCCGAGCAATATCAGAACACCAATGGGTGGCAGCAGCCGCACCACAGCCACCGTCTGCAACAGCCGTAGCTTGCCACCTCGGTCGCCGAGCCAGCCCCAAACAACATTTGACATAAGCGCCCCGGCGGTCTGTGCCCCAACAGAGTGCCCACTTCGGCAATGCCGACGTCGACTTGCCTGGCCGCGACGACGTAAAACGGCAACGCCATCAGGGTCGCGCTGCCGAGCCACTGCGACTGCAGGAACAGGCGGAACCGTGTGTCATCGCGCAAAGTCTCCCATCCACCCTTGAGGAAGGCCATGCGCGTTGTGCGCTGGTGTTCGGTGGCTGGTTTCTGCGGCAGCGCCGGCTCTCCCGCCGACACAAACAACGTCGCGGACAGGATCATTAGCAACGACGCCAGCGCAAAAATCAGTGCATAGGCCGTAAGCGTCGGCAATCGGTCGAGCGACAAGCGGATGAAGAAGGCGACTGCAAGCGCGAAAACGCCGCCGCCGAAGAACCGCCAGGCCAGCATCCGACTGCGCCCGCCCGACGGGATCGAGCGTCCGACGATGTCGTTGTAGGGTACGGCGACGATACCACTGACAAAGGCATAAAGCGTCCAGAGCGCCAAAAAACCTACTGCCAACGGCAGCGTCGGCCAGTCCGACCCCCACCACAGCAGCACGGCGATCAACCCAGCACAGAGCGCACGGCCATAGGCACCGATGATGTAATACCGCATCCGCTGTGGGCTGCGTTCGGCCAGATAGCCGACGACCAGCTGCGGCAACAGCCAGCCCAGTCGCAAGACCGCGCTGGCTGCGCCCACGGCGAATGCGCTGCCAGTCAGATGAAACACCAGGCTTGCGACCACGGTGGCGGAATCCACAGCCGCCGAACCGGCCTGAAACGCCGCCCCGGCGCCTGCGCTCCGCCGGAAGCGGCGTCGCTGTGTCGCTGTGTCAGATCCGGACATGCCAGCTACACGGTGGTATTTGTGCGGGTACGATTACCAGCCGATACCTTTGGCGGTGTTGGCAAGCGCCTCTGCCAGATCGTCGCGGTCTGTCACGCCGCCCTGCGCGCGCACCGCGAGATCAATGCGTCGCGCGGCGTTGTAACCCGCCGCAGCCTGCCGGTCTGGTGCGACCCCGTAGGCCGCCCGGAAGCGCGCTGCGAATGCCTGTGGCGCAGTGTCTTCGTTCAGCCAGTACGCGTCGGCAGGCAGGACACCAGATCCAATGGCGACCGCCTTGGTCTGCGATGCTTGGATTGCCGGGGCTGCCGCGTCGGGCGGGCCAATGACTACGATGATGTCCGGTTTGTTCTGCGGTGCGCCTTTGAGCCAGGTTATGCCATGGGTGACTTCAGTGGGCCAGGGCAGGATGAAGAGGTCGAGCCCCCCAAGATGCCCGTCGGATGTTTCGTCGGCATGGCCATCCCGTTCGGTTGCCGCGAGCCGCATGCCGCGGATCGCAGACGCGAGAGTCGCGGGCTGATTGGCCCCGACAGCGTGCAGGGCTACTGTAAAACTGTGCGCCCGCGCGGCGTTGGGCAAAGCAACGAACGAGGCCGCCAGCAACAATGCTGCCAAGACGAGCGCGCGAAGGCGACGTTTCGCTTGATGCTCAAATTCCTTCATTTGAGGCCTCCCGACCGGCGCGGCGGATGTCAATGCCGCTTTGCCAAAGTACGATCAATCCGATGCCGACGACCAGGACAATGCTCATCATGTAGTTGAACAGGATCATCAAAAGCGCGGTTTCGTCCGGTACGCCGGGCAGTTGAAGGGCAAAGCCTGCGCCAAAGACAAAGCTGCCCGGAATGCGCACGAAGCGGCCCAACACCATGATGAAGCCGGCGAAGACCATCAGGAAAACATAATCCCACGGGCCAAGCAAAACGCCGACGGCCAGCCCGGCCCAGACAAAATGTGAGGCCGCAATCAGTTTGGCGGCCACCGCCGCAAGAATGACTGTCAGTTGCCGCAGCCGCGCGCGCGGCCAGACAACTCCATCGCAAAGCGCGCCGCGCAGCCCCGGCCCATCGGTCCGCAGTCGCTCCGCCGCCCAATCGAACAGACGACTGATCAGCGGCCCTTCGCGGGCAAACAGCGTGCGGAACCGGAACATCGCCCACAGCAGCCCGCCAAACAGCGCGATATTGAGCGCACCGGCGATGCTAAGGCCCAGCTCCAGATTGCCCTCGATCTGCGGCACTTTGCCCGCAACTGCGACAACGCCTGCAAACAGGGCAAACACCACCCCATCGATGAACCGGGCGATGATCGTGGTGGTCAGCACCGTCGCCATCTTCAGCCCCTCAAGCCGGGCCACCAGCCAGGCCCGCACCAGCGGGCTGATCCCGAGCGGCACCAGCACATTGACGCCATAGCCTGCCAGCAACGCCCCGGTCAGTCGCAGCGACGCGATCGGTTTGACGTCATAAAGGATCTGCCGCCATT
Organism: Amylibacter sp.; assembly: GCA_965237555.1. GTDB lineage: Bacteria > Pseudomonadota > Alphaproteobacteria > Rhodobacterales > Rhodobacteraceae > Amylibacter. Next base: position 230,117 of record CBDEFU010000001.1, on the reverse strand, counting down.
TCCAGCCGTTTAGCTGCTGCTCGAGCAGGATCGTTGCCGCAAGCACCACGATCCAGAATGGCTCGGCGCCGCGCAGTCCGACAAGAAAAACGCCGAAGTCGAGGCTGCCGTAGAGCCAGAAGATCAGCGCAAGCGCAATCACACCCCCCAACACGGGAACAAGCCAGCGAATTGCAACTGCCATCATGCGGGTTCCTGTGGTGCTGCGCCAAGTTGCTTGCAACGTTACACGACAGACCATCACTTGCACTACCAAAGCTCAGGTGCTGGCAACTGCCATTAGGCGCGGCGCGATCCGGTCGGTTCGTGAACGCCGCTTTGGCGTCAGATTTTCTGTGACGGTGCCGGTTCAGGCCTTGCTTGAGTTTTTCATCACTCTGAAAATAATACTCATCAATACGACAGTGCAACTGATGCGGAACACATGATGAGTCGCCACGACGATAGGGCCAATATTCAGGCTGAGCGCGATCAGACTCATCTCTGTTACCCCTCCGGGCGAAAAACTGATGAACAGCGCTTCGACGGGTACTGGGCTGAAGCCGGATAACGCCCAAACGAACCCGAACGCCAAAACGAGATACAAAGTAACTGACATTGCGCCGAGACCCATTGATGCCATCAGCTGGGAACGGCTGACACCGGCAAACCCGGCGCCCAGCCCTACACCTACAACCAGCTGCGACAGATTGAGCAGCCAGCCCGGTGAAACCACATCAACCAGACCCGTACCTTGCATAGCTGCGCTCAGGGCCAAAGGGCCGATCAAAACTGATGCAGGCAAACGCAAAACCTTACCTGTGACCATGCCAGCGAAAGCCAATCCGACGGTCAGAACAATATCACGCCACCCATAAGCGGCTTCAGACAACGACATTCCTGCTGAACTGCCCACAGTCTCGCCTGTCCAGAACAGAAACAGCAGGGGAATGGTCACGACAACCAACACGACCCGAACAAAATGCTGGATCGTGATGATGTCGACCTGCCCGCCAGCTTGTTCTCCGAGAGAAATCGCTTCCACAAGCCCTCCGGGTGTAGACGCAAAAAGAGCCGTGGGCGGATCAAGCCGGCCAACCGTTCGAAACAGGGTGTAACCCGCAAGCTGAGCAACAACAACAAACACACCGACGGCCAGCAGAGACACCCAAAGCGCGCTAAAATTTGACACCAGTTCCGGTGAAAAACTCTGCCCGATCATGACACCGATAATGGCCATAAAGATTTGCCGAAGAGGTTGAGGAAACGGGCTTTGCTCTCCGCCGTTCTTTTTCTGGACGATGGCAAGCAGCGCGGTAATCACCAAGGCACCTATTAGAAACGGCATCGGCAGACCGATGAACCAGGCCAAAGCACCACCGCACGCGCCTTTGAAAAGCTGCAGGCAAATTGAAACTACGCGTCTAAACAAAGGGCTTTGCCAATTCGTCTCCAATTTTTGCCGCCAATTTTTTCAAAGGGTTGGTATATTTTGCGGAGGCGTCCGCCATTGTGACCGCCTTGGTTATCCAGATGATCGAAAGACAGCCCACAACCCGGTTTTCTTGAAGGATCGGAACGGCAAGGCTGGATGTCTTTGGCCGAAAAGTTCTTGGACCACGTGTTGCAAACCCCTGCTTGGCATATTCCATCAAGTTTTCATCAAGCCAACGTCTTAGTAGAAATGGTTGGTCTTCCAGCAAATTTTCACCACGCAGCAAATCAAGAATGATTTCGCATTCCCGCGCATTGCAGGCTGCCAAATAAGCCCGTCCCGCAGATGAGCGCAACATAGGCAATGCAAATCCCGCCATGTTGTTGTCTACGGACAGGGGACTGCGGCCATGAGTGGTCTCCTGAATTACCATATGGGCGTCTTCGTAAACCGAAAGATCAACCGGCCAGGAATATTGGTCTGTGAACTTTGACAGAAAGGGCCCAGCGACATGACATAGGCGGGATCTGGCAGCTGAGTTATCTCCTAGAGCCGCGGCCAACGCAGAAACCCGAGCGCGCGCATCGGTTGAGGAAAGCAGCACATAGCCTTCTTCCTCCAAGGTTCGTAAAAGGCGATACACAGTCGGCCGCGGAATTTCGAGCGCCTTGGAGATTTCGGAGGCGCGTGCTGCGCCTACCGAATTCAGAAATCTGAGAACGTCCAACCCGCGCACCAAAGCACGCACATTTTCCTGTCGTGCTGCCATGGGTGCTCCTTTGCGTGCGATCTATTGAGGTCCAGTGTCAGGCCGCGACGATGGTTTGGTCAATGGCCCCAAAGACAGATTGCCCGCTATTGTCCTTCATTTCGAACCTAATCGTGTCACCAGGCTCCATGAAGCGCGTTTTGGCTGAGCCAGTTTCTATGGTTTCGATCATGCGCAACTCAGCCAGACAGGATGACCCCAACGTACCATCGCGGCCTCCGGTTTTGAGTGAGGCAAGTTTCATGCAGCAGTTTCACTTTCGATCAAGGTGTTGACTAAAGACGGAAAAGAGACGTTAGCCAGTTCGGCAATGTCCTGTTCCGTTTTGGCTGTTGCCAGAATGTATCGATCTGGACGGACGAGTACAGCGTTCACGTCAAGCGCATCAAGGCTGGCCGCAATCTGAGGGTTTTCAGTGGTGGTTAGTGTCGGAACATTGGCTGCGTTTTGAACGGGAGCGCGCGCTATCAACACCGGCCCATAGCCAATCAGGTCATCCATAAGCCGACCATCTGAAAGTATGGGTTGCGTAAATACACGCCCCTTGTGTGGCGTCTTGCGGTGATCTAACCCGCCAAGATCGCTGGCCCCGAGTTCAGGTGCGATGCTGCGCATACGCACTCCACTAGCGCCGTCCTCATTGACCATGGTCAGAGCGCTTTCACGATCAAGGCTGTTGATTAAACCGCCCAACCGGATCGCGGTTGTGATGTATTCGCGCACATGCGGGCTGCGTTCGGCCTGATAGCTGTCCAAAAGCGATTGATCAGCAAGACCACGAGCACACAGGGCCAATTTCCATCCAAGGTTGGACGCATCGCGCACGCCTGCGCACATTCCTTGCCCCATGAAAGGCGGGGTCAAGTGGGCGGCATCGCCTGCAATCAGCAACCGGCCTTTCCGCCAACATTCCGCAATAGCCGAATGAAAAGTGTAGACCGCACAACGCTCCAAGTCTGCATCTTCGGGAGTAATCAAGTCCGAAAGAAGCTCCCAGACTTTCTCGTGCTGGGTGATTTCTTCATCGGTTTCATTTTCCAGAACTGTGATTTCCCATCGACGCCGGTTTTGAGGGCTTCGGCAATAGGTCATCGGGCGGTCCGGATCGCAATATTGGATCGAGTGATCGCCGAGGTCGGGTCTGTCGCGTTTCAGCAAAGCATCGACAACCAACCACCGCTCGCAAAAGCCAAGGTCTTCCATGCCGCCGCCGATTGCTGCACGCAAAGTGGAACGCGCGCCATCACAACCAACAACGTAACTAGCCTGCAGGTGCAAAGACTCTCCTGTCAACCGGTCGCGGCAATCGATCTCGACCACATCGCCCGTGTCAGTTAGTGAGATCACTTCGCAGTTTGCACGCATTGTAACACCGTCACGCGTCGACAACGCTTGACGAAGAAGTGTCTCAAGATCGGGCTGATGAAACCGGTAACTGCTGTGCCAACCTTGTGGTCCCACCTCTTGCGGTCGCGGCCAATCCAAAAGCAATTCACCGTCCTTGCCAATAAATCGCATTCCCGGATTGACATGCAGCTTTTTGCTGAGCGCATCGCCAATTCCCACGGTTTGGAAAACGCGCATCGTTTCGTCATCGAAATGCACGGCACGCGGTAAATGATAGAGGTCAGCCTCTCGATCCAGAACGGCGACATTTAAACCACTGATCGCCAGAAGATGGGCCAGCGTCGCTCCTGTCGGCCCCAGACCGACAATAACCACGTCATGGATTGTACCAGATTTCAGATCAGTCATTAACCACCGCCTCCGATTACCTGTTTTTCAATTCGTTGAACAACCAAGGGCAATCCGGAACAGGCGGTGCGCGCAACCCGTCCGCAGCGGCTTTCAACCGCATATCTCTGAAATGCGCGCGGGGCTCTTCGGGCAGGTGCAAACGTTCGTGCCCCCAGAAGCTGGGCCCCACCGTGGTTTCATGCGGTTCCCATGCTTCAGTGTCAATTACGCGACCACCCCATCCATTTTCGACAAAAAACCCGGAGGGCGTACTTGCATAAAAGCTGGTCATATAGTTATTGGTGTGCCGACCCAGAGTATAAGCAATGCGTCCTTCCTCCAACTGCGCAAGGTCATAACCCTGACCGACATCATCAAGATTTTGGTACTCGACCATAAAATGATGAAATCCACTTTTCCCCGAGCCAACGATTGCAAAGCTGTGGTGCCGGCCATTGACGTGGAAGAAGTATAGTGGAATTGGCTTTAGGCCGTAGTCACTCAAGGAAAAACCCAGAACGTCACGATAGAACGGCATCACAGCTTCAGCATCTGCGACGTGAAGAACCGCGTGCCCCATTCCAAATGGCCCTGTTTTGAAACCATCAATCGGCCGTCCGGGTGCGAATGGATCAGTTGTCTTTGTCGGGTTCCAAATTATTTCAATCCGATAGCCTGCCGGGTCGTGAAAAAAAATTAAGTCTTCAACAAGCCGACGATCAGCCAAATCCCGCGAACCTGCTGTCACTTTGTGACCTGCAGCTTCAAGGCGGGCAGCGTAAACATCCAGATCCTCGCGATCCTCAACTTCCCAACCGATAAAGGCGATTGTGTCTCCGGGTTCGTCTGAAACAACAAACCGCTGCTGTTGGTCATCCATCCGGAATGCCATTGATTTTCCAGCAAGGTCGATTTTTTGCATGCCCAATAATTTGCCAGCAAAATCCCCCCAATCCTCAAGTTTGTCCGACCGAACTCCCAGATAACAGAGCGCATTTATCGCCATACCTCTTGCCCCTTTTGCAATGTCAGGACTGTTAGTACCCAAATTCTTGGATTGTCCTATCCCTTTGTCCCTCAATGTTCGCGAGGCGGACAGCTGCACCTGTCCGCCCTTGATGCATTTCGCCACAGCCGCTCAGAGCCCAAATCGGACTGATAAGCCTCAATTAGCAGGTCCAATTTGAGTGTTAGTGCAACGTTGGCCTGTGCGAATCCTGACATTAGCGCACACCAAATTGCCCCTTGCCTGACCGCAAATATGTCTTGGATCAGACTGTGTGAAAAGGATAAGCTACTGAATTAAGGGGCTCTCCTCGTGAACAGGGAACCAAATGTCTGATAATCAAGTTAGCTGGGGTGTTTTGGGGGCAGCGGTAATAGCCCGTGATTGGGTATGCCCAGCAATTCATTTGAGCAAGGCTGGTCGGATTGCAGCCGTTGCCAGCCGCACGATGGAAAAGGCGATGGCACTGGCGGAACCTTATGGAGAGGTTCAAACATACAGCGACTACGATGCCTTCCTAGCCGACCCCGACATAGACGCCGTCTACGTGCCCTTACCAAATTCGGATCATGTCAAATGGACCGCTAAATGTCTTGACGCGGGCAAGCATGTTTTATGTGAAAAACCAATTGCCCTGAAAGCCGAGGAAATTGACGACCTCATCAAATTGCGAGACCAAAGTGGATTGGTGGTTGCGGAAGCGTTTATGGTTGTACATCACCCCCAATGGCATCGCGTTCGCGAACTGATACAGGACGGCAGGATCGGGTCGTTGCGCCACGTCCAAGGCGCTTTCTCTTTCTTCAACGATGACCCGGAAAATATCAGAAACCGGCCGGAATTTGGTGGCGGTGCGTTGCGGGACATTGGTGTCTACCCATCAGTAACTGCGCGATTTGTTACCGGAGAAGAGCCCCTTCGAACGCGGGCACGGATTGACTGGGAAAACAATATCGATGCATCCGCGCGTGTTTGGGCCGATTTTCCCTCTTTTACTATGGATTTCTACGTATCCATGCGCATGGCGCTGCATCAGCGGATGGTTTTCCACGGCGACAAAGCCGTGCTGACGGTCCACGCGCCGTTCAACGCCAAATTGTACGGTGACGATGTCATCGAGATCCGTGACGCGGACGGCAAGCGCCAACTAGAACGATTTCCACTGGTCGATCAGTACACAGTGCAGATTGATAACTTCAACGCGGCGGTTCTTGCGGGAGCCCGTTTCCAGTGTCCGCTAGAATTTTCTCGCGGAAACCAACGGTTAATCGACATGATCTATGCATCCGAGCTTCCGATGCTCGCTGATTGAGGGACACGTTGCTAACCAGCTCTGAAGGCGCCGGTATCGCTAGCCGCCTGCGCGCAACCGGCAAGCGCCGCCTCATCCTTGACGATCAGCGACATTGGGATGTTCGGCAAAATGTCGGCGAATTGGTCCTTGCCTATGTAAGATCTAAGAAATTGTGATCGGGTATCTGCTTGGAACAGGCCACGCGCGACGCCGCCCGCAAAATATATCCCATCAAGCGGCATATATTGGAAGATCAGCTGGCGACAAAGTGCGCCGGTCAGCTCCGTAAACAAATCAACCGTCTGTGTCGCAGTTGGTTCTCTCCCGCTCTCGTAGGCGGCCAATATTTGGTCACCGGGAACACCTTGCTGACCAGAAACGAGGCTATGAATTCGCGATAACCCACGCCCGGAAAAACAATCCTCGGCTGTCGTGAAAAATTGCGCAGCATCACCAAACGCCTGCGCCAATATGCGAGCCACACCGACGGGCAGCTCACAGTGACCAAACTCGGCCTGCAGGAACGCTGCTGGCATCGATTCTGCTCGTTTGATTGCACACAAGTTCAGGCCAGTTCCGATGCCCAGGACTAATGACTGGCCATTCGGCTGGCCGTCAGAAGAATTGGTATTTATTGGCACGAGATCATCATTATCCAGATGGGCAACGGCGTGCCCAAGTGCCAGCAGATCGTTCATCAGGATAATGTGGCTAGCCCCTGTCAGCGCTGCGAGTTTTTCGGTCTCGATCCGCCAACTTCGGTTTGTCAGGACAGCAATCTGTGACGTGACCGGCCCGGCGACGGCAATGCAGCAACTCTGAAATCGGGGGTTGTTTTGCCGCTGCAGAAAATCGCCAAGTACTTCGTAAAATGATCCAAACTCATCGTTGGAATACCCGGTGACTGACGCGGGCAAAACTCGACCCGAGGCAGCCAGAGCGATGCGGGTGTTTGTGCCTCCAATATCCGCAACTAGAACTGCCAACATCAATCTCCGGCGGATTTAGTGATCCAAAAGCATTGCGACGCCGTTTTTACGACGTTGCCGCATTGGGTTGCTTGCCCAAAATTATCATACTCAACAAATCATCATCGGTGACGTCAGCAACATTTACGGTGCCGACCAATTTGCCGTTTTTCATAACGCTAGCCCGATCACAAAGCTCCATAACATCGTGAATGTCGTGGCTGATCAGGAATATTCCGATCCCTTCGGATTTCAACTGTCGAATGAGCTCGGATACCATCTGGGTTTCCTGGGGCCCCAGCGCAGCCGTTGGCTCGTCCATGATTAATATTCGCGCGTTGAAATAGACCGCTCTCGCAATTGCTACAGACTGGCGCTGTCCACCGGAAAGGGCCGACACGGGCGCAGAGAACTTCTCAAAATTCGGGTTCAACCGCCCCATTATCTTGCGGGTCTCAGCCTCCATCGCGTCATCATCAACCATGCCCAATGCGGTCACCAATTCGCGACCCAGAAACAGATTTGACGCGCTGTCGAGATTGTCTGCAAGTGCCAGCGTCTGGTAGATCGTTTCGATATTGTAGGAGCGCGCGTCACGCGGGTTGTTGATTGTCGCTTTCTCGCCGTTGATGAATATATCGCCGCTGTCGCCCTGATAGGCGCCGGACAGAATTTTGATCAACGTGGACTTACCCGCACCATTGTGACCCAGCAATCCGACGACCTCGCCGGGATAAAGTTCGACCGAGACATGGTCGACGGCGTGGATGCCGCCAAACGAGATGCAAATATCTTTCATGTCGACCAGTGGAGTTTGCTTATCCATGATTTGTCCTCCCCTATGAGCCGGTTCTGCGTCGATAAACGATGTCGACCCAAACCGCGAAAACCAGAACCAGGCCAACAACAATTGACTGAAGCGGTGCATCGACCCCCACCGACGCCATACCCGACTGTAAGGATTGCATGATCAGCGCGCCGATAACGGCGCCATAGATTGTGCCAACTCCACCTGCAAGCGCTGTGCCTCCAATGACGGCTGCTGCAATTACCCGCAACTCGTCGAGCGTTCCAAGCCCGACATCGACGGACCCAAGCCGGGCAGAGGCGATCACCGCGGAAATGCCGGTCAGAGCACCCATCAGCGCGAACACCTTCACCGTCAGAAATCTTGTGTTAATGCCAGACAGCTCGGCCGCTTCGGGGTTACCACCTGTTGCATATACATATCGACCGAACCGCGTGCGGGTAGAAACAACAGTCATGATTACGGTGACGACCAACAATATTACCACTGGGATCGCGATGCCATGATACAACGTCAACCCGTCGGTCAACTCGATGCCGCGTGCTTCGGCGATACGGGGCAGTGCACCTTTGGCAATTTTGTAGGAGTTCAATATCCACACGTAGCCAATGATAAGCCCGACCGTCAATGCCGCCAGCACCGTTTCGACCCAGATCGGTTTCACAACAAACCCATGGTTTGCTTTGCGTCGGCGGCTCAAGAGGATCAGCACAACGGCCGCAACCGAGGCAAGAACGCCAAACGCCCAGCTGACGGTTTCTCCCAACGTACCATTTGCACCGCCGCCTAGCAGTTTGAAAGATGGATCCAATGGTGAAACTGTTTGTCCCTGGGTCACCCACCACATTGCACCGCGGTACACCAACAGGCCACCCAGCGTCACAATGAAGGCCGGAACCGCCAGATACCCGACGATCCACCCTTGAAACGCTCCCAACGCGGTGCCCATTGCGACCGCGGCTAAAACAGCGATAATCCAAAGCGACCAGTGGCCAAGTCCAAGAAAATCAGGCAAATAATGGACCTGGAGGGCACCGACGGTCATGCCGATAAAGCCAAGCATTGACCCGACTGACAAATCGATATTTCGTGTGACTATGACGAAAACCATACCGGTGGCCATCACAGCTACCGACGAGGTCTGAACAGACAGATTAAACAGATTTCGTGGTGTCAGGAAACGACCGCCGGTAATCAGATCGAACATGACCCACAGCACAACCAAAGCCGCAATCATTCCGAGCAATCGGGTATCTATCCCTAAGCTGGTGAAAAACTTTCTGGTCGAACTTTGCATTTGGGGCAGCTCTCCGGTGAAGGTGATCCGGCCATTGCGACGATCATAAGAAATCAAGGCAGGCCCAATGGTATGAAAATCGTAGGTGTTAAGGTTCCTGGGATCGCCCTTCCGACACCTGTGCCGGAAGGGCGATTAATAGCCTAGTTGCACGCAGCTGCGCTGGAACCTGCGCACAGTGCTTCCTTGCTGATCCAGCCAGCATCGATAACAACGCCTAGGTTGTCGATTGTAATTGGAACTGGCGCCAGGAACATAGAGTTCAGTGTGGTTCCCGATGGCGACGTCCATTCAGCAGCGCCTGCGATTTTGGCCATGCCGTCACCCGCGAGTGCCGCGGCAATTTCGCCAGCCGCTGTTCCCAGCGCACGGGCATCTTTCCAAACCGAAACGGTCTGAGTGCCAATTGCAACGCGGTTCAAAGCGGCGTGGTCACCGTCCTGACCAGACACTGGCAATCCTTCCATACCCTGAGCAGTCAAGGCAGCAACGGCGCCACCGGCCGTACCGTCGTTGGAGGCGACCACAGCATCAACTTTGTTGTCCTGTGCGGTCAGTATTTGTTCCATATTGCGCTGAGCGTTCGCAGGGACCCAGCCGTCGGTGTAGGCTTCGGCTACAATGGTGATATCACCTGCGTCGATCGCAGCTTGCAGAACCTCTTGCTGACCGCCGCGCAAAAAGTCCGCATTTGGATCGGTTGGCGAGCCCTTGATCATAACATAGTTGCCTGTCGGCTGAGCTGCGAGAACGGCGCGCGCCTGCATCCGGCCAACTTCGACGTTGTCAAACGTCAGATAGAAAGCACGGCTGTCTTCGATCAACCGGTCATACGCAATCACCGGAATTCCCTCGTCAGATGCAGCCTGAACCGCCGGGCCGACCGCAGAGGCGTCCTGTGCGAGAATGATCAAGGCGTTGGCGCCTTGTGCAATCAGGCTTTCAACGTCTGATAACTGTTTCGAAGACGAGCTTTGCGCATCGGCCGAAATATACGAGGCGCCCGCAGCGTCCAATGCAGCCTTGATGGCTGCCTCGTCTGTTTTCCAGCGCTCCTCTTGAAAATTTGACCAACTTACACCTACGGTGATCTGTTGGGCAAACGCGGTGGTGCCAAATACAACGCTGGCTACGACCGCGACTACGGCTGTAAGTCTTTTCATTATTTCCTCCCAAAAATCTGTTGCCATCCCACTTTAGCGCAAAGTGGGTGCGGCGTGACACCAGTGTTACCACATTTAATTCCAAAGTCAAATTAAATAAATTCACTATTTGATTTGAGAATCGAATTAATATAGTTAGAAGAACAAGCAGTCAGAATGGAATCAAAATGCTAGGTCAGCCAAGGGTGCAAGGTCGCCGTTCTCTGCTTTCGGCGATTCGCCGTTCTGGCCCAGTTGCGCGTATCGATCTGTCAAACGAAACTGGGATCAGCCGGGCGACTGTGACAACGATAACGGCAGAGTTATTGAGCGACGGGCTAATCGAAGAAGTTGCGCGCGAACCCTCGGAGAAGGGACAAATTGACACTCCACGCGGACGCCCGCGCGTAGATCTGAAAATACGGGGTCAGGCGTTTTGCGTGGCTGGCGCGAAAATCTCAAACCGGTCCATTTCGTTGGTGCTGCTGGATTTTGAAGGCTTGCAAATTGGCGAACACGAGATTCCATTGAAGGAACCCGTGAATAGTGCGATTTCACTTGTTTCGATAATTACGACAGCGCTCGAAGAGCTGACCACAAAAATCGGGAATACGCCCAGCAACATTTCGGCTGTCGGGATTGGAATTGCAGGCATTGTCGATGCAAAACGCGGATTTTTGTACTGGTCTCCTTCCCTGACCGAGCGCAATATTGAGTTTGGGTCTATGGTGGCCACAAGGCTCGGTAAACCTGTATTTCTGGACAACGACACAAATGTTGTAGCAATCGCAGAGCAAAAATTTGGGCTCGGTCGCGACGCGTCTGATTTCATTGTGGTGACAATTGAAAGCGGCGTTGGGATGGGCATAGTTATTGGCGGCGAGATTTATCGCGGCACGCAAGGGTGTGGTGCAGAATTCGGACATACCAAAGTACAGCTGGACGGAGCACTGTGCCGCTGCGGCCAGCGAGGTTGCCTGGAAGCTTACGTGGCAGACTATGCTCTGCTGCGTGAAGCATCCATCGCACTTGTTGACCAAGAAGGCGATCGACCCGAGAAAACAATAGAGACCCTGTTGCTAGCCGCACGAAATGGCGATCAAACCGCAATGAACATCGTCGGGCGCGCTGGGCGAATGTTCGCAATGGGCCTGGCCAATCTGGTCAATATTTTCGATCCACAGCTGATCATTCTTTCCGGCGAGCGTATGCAATTTGATCACCTTTATGCCGATGAAGTACTCGACAGTATTCGCCACTCGATCGTCCAGGTCGACAAAGCGCCGCCCGAGATCGTGATCCACAAATGGGGCGATCTTATGTGGGCAAAAGGCGCGGCGGCTTATGCTCTTGGTGGTGTAGAAGAAATCGCGTTGAAGGATATTGGCGAAAATGCGACCTGATCCCGTTGCCTTACTTTTGCTGTTGTTCTGGTCAGAAGCTTCGATTGCGGATCCTAAATTCGAAGCAATCGACGCACCGCACCACATCTATTCCGGTGGATGGGAGCATTTTGTCGGCGGCGGTATAGCGGCGTTTGACTGCAACCAAGATCACTTGCCCGAACTCTTCGTCGCCGGCGGTGCAGGACAGGCAAAATTATTGCATAATAGGTCCGAGCGCGGCGGTGCAGTCTCATTCGTTGATGATACTCCGGCGTCGCTTGCTCTGACTGGCGTGATCGGCGCATACCCGCTAGACATCAACAGTGACGGCTACTTGGATCTCGTAGTGCTGCGCGCGGGAAACAATTTCCTGCTGAAGGGCGAACCGGATTGCAAGTTCACACCGTTTGACCGGTTAAACTTCCGATCTACCGAAAAGTGGACAACTGCGTTTTCCGCAACATGGGAAGCCAATCAAACGCTTCCGACACTGGCATTTGGCAACTACGTCGACCGCGCAAATCCAGACGGCCCTTTTCGCGCTTGCGATACCAGCGAACTCTATCGGCCAGCTAGCCGGAAATATGGGCTGCATATTTCATTGTCTCCCGGATATTGCACACTTTCGATGCAGTTTTCCGACTGGGGCCGTCAGGGACGTGCCGATTTGCGCGTCAGCAATGACCGACATTATTACGTGGATGCCGGCCAAGAACAATTGTGGGCGATGGAGACTGTTCCTAGGCTCTACACTAAAGCAGACGGATGGCAGCCCTACAAATTGTGGGGCATGGGAATTGCGAGCCGTGACTTGACCGGAGACGGTCTGCCAGAGGTATTTTTGACGTCGATGGGTGACCAGCGGCTACAATTTTTGCGCCCCGACGAGGAAGGGCCTGCGTACCAAAATGTTCCATTTGAATTTGGCGTTGCCGCACAGCGGCCATTTGTCGGCGGCGATGACCGCCCCTCTACCGGATGGCACGTGAGCTTTGGCGATGTGCAAAACGACGGGTTGGACGATATTTTTGTCTCCAAGGGAAATGTTGATCAGATGATGGACGCCGCGATGGATGATCCGAACAACTTGCTGATCCAATCCCAAGCGGGGACTTTCGTCGAATTCGCAGAAGTGGCCGGTGTCGCCGACCCGGAACGCAGCCGAGGTGCTGCAATGGCCGATTTCAACCTTGATGGACTGTTGGATTTGGCGGTGGTTAATCGCCGCGCTCCTCTCAAGATCTATCGTAATATCAGTTCGATGGCTGGAAATTGGCTGTCTGTAGAGCTATCACAGCCAGCACCCAATCGCGATGCGGTGGGCGCATGGATCGAAATTGATGATGGACGCGGCACCCAGTCGCGCGAAATTACCGTCGGCGGAGGCCATGCAAGCGGCGTTGCAGGTCCGGAGCATTTTGGGCTGGGTAGGGCAGAGTCTGTTCGATTGCGTGTAATTTGGCCCGATCGTGGCATCAGCGACTGGTTTACCGTGCCAGCCAATGAAAGGTTGTCGATCACCCGCACGACGGCGGGTCCAGTCTTACAATTCTACTGATCGACCTGCAGTGCAGTTGCTGACGGGGCAAAGGCAATGGGGTTGGCTGGAGGAATTTGGGCAATTGGGTATCGAGTCCTTTGTGAAATGTCGAAGTCCGCTTTATCCCGCCGAGCTGCCAATCAGCGCTATAAACCACGTCTGTTCCTGAGTGAAACCGTCAAATGCCCGCTTGGGGCCCAAAGTTACGAAGGCTGTAGTGCGCGTAAGTTGTTGCAAGGCACCTAAAGCAGACTTAACACGCCCAAACGGGTGGGCAGATTCGACGCACTAATATTATTCACGACGTGGCTCCCTTGGGCGAACTAATGACAATCCGCACATCAAAACTACAATCGCACCCCACAGCCAGATTGAGAGTGCGTCGTCAAAAATGACAATGCCCCAAGCTATTCCGGCGAGAGTCACTATGTATGCCGCTTGACTTGTAAAGACTGGTCCTGCCCACACGATCAACAGAGTGATGAAGAAGTAGTAGTCCATCAAAGTGACACCAGCCACGCTCGCAATAGCTATTTCAGTGGTTCCCAGCGGCCAGGTGGGAGTAAAAAAAGTGCCGGTCACAACAACAACAGGCAACAACATTATTGTAGCCGACAAAAACATGAGTAAGAGAAGTTGATCAATAGCAACATCGCTTGGCAATTTCATTTCTATATACAGGTGCTCAGCTGCGTAGCAGGCGGCGCCAGCGAACGCGAGGAGCACAAAGAAAGTGTCACTTGCCTCTGGCAGGCTGGTGTCCGGCAATAAAATCATCGCGACACCGACAGCGCCAAGCGCAATGCCAACGGCTCGACGGGTTGAGAGAAATTCGCGCCCCAACACAGTTGCGCCCAACATTGTAAGTATCGGCACGAGAGCAATCCCGATTGCTATGAGGCTCGGCTGGATTTCGGTTGCCGCATAGAAAAAAAACAGATTAGGGAAAATGACACTTATGATTGCCCATGGAATACAAAACTGTAGAAGCCGCAATTCCATCCGTTCCAATTTGCCGCGAACAGCCAATTCAATTGTCAGAATCAAAGTAGCAATCAGCGCAAACCAAAAGACCATCCCCAAAGGGCTAGCACCACCACCGACTGCAATCTTCATCCACGAAAATGAACTGCCATAAATAATCCCAGACGCAAGAAGCACGCCCCAGCATAGTATCCGGCTGGCTTTGAATTTTTTTGGGTTATCTATCATCGCAACTGTCGAACTGATGTATCTTTAAAAACTCAATCGCAAAATAGCTGAAAACACCCGTTTATTTTCGCTTGTTTGCGACCTGCAAAACATTGATTGTCCGCTTTGGATAACTAACGGACGTCCTGAGATGCACTGTTAACGGCAAGTTTGTCCTCAGAGTTTCCCTTGCCTGTCATGAGATTGCTGCCGCGCAGTAAATGTCCGCAATGCGAAAGCCGCATCGCAGCAATCAGGCCAACATCGAAAGGCAGCTCAGGGCCGGAAGCAACCGAGCTAACGCATCAAAGATTGATGGATGCTGTACTGCAGCGAATTTCTGGAAGGAGCCCAAAGTGCATAATGCTGCGTTGCAAAAATTTGCCGTAAATCGCAAGAAGCTGCCATTCGCTCGGCCATTTGATCCAAAGGCGACGCAGATATAAAATGTCTTCAATCGGTCTTAGCTGTTTTCAACCTCTACTGGTTGGTGCGATTGCTGCCCCATTCGCCCATCGCATGTAGAATTGGGACAAGTGTCGAACCATCCTGAGTCAAGCTATACTCAACCCGAACCGGCACCTCAGCAAAGACCTGACGTAATACCAATCCATCCGCTTCCAATTCCTTTAGTGACCGAGAGAGCATTCGATCCGACGCTTGTGGGGCGAGCCGTTGCAATTCCGAATATCTTTTTGCGCCTGACACTAGATGGTACAAAAGCACCGTCTTCCATTTCCCACCAATGATTTCAACGGTTGTCTCGACTGGGCATTTTTCCTTGTTCTGGAGCGACAAGCTATGTTCCAATTTCACGTTCCTTACATCAATGTGTGTTGCTTACTTTCTTGCATGTAGAGCGCATTACTAATGGTAGCTATATCTGATTCTCAAAGTAATCAGGAGAACAAAATATGCTAAACTTCACCCAAAGGGCCCGTTCCATCGTTGGGGCCGCATCACTCGCAGCTGTCACCTCTGTTTTCACGTATGCCCTACCCGCGGCTTCTCAGACAACTGAGACAGCGGGCGTGCTTCAGCCAGGGGAATATGTTCAGGGGCTGTCGTATAAGCGTTACACGCAACCCTACGTTTTGCAGCGCCTGACAGACCGTACCTATATGGTCTCTGTCAGCACCCACAACGCCACAGTTTATGTCTCCGACAGCGGTGTGCTGGTATTTGACCCTCTTTCGAACGGGTATGGTCAAGCTGTGCTGGAAGCAATTGGTACCATTACTGATCTACCAGTGACAGCGCTGGTTTATTCGCATTTCCACTTGGACCACCTGTCAGACGCGCAACTATTCGTGGATGCCGCAGAAGCCAAAGGCACAAGTCTGAGAATAGTTGCCCCAGCCGCTGTGGCAGCGCAGATAGAACGATATGGCAATCCGATCCCAGCGCCGACAGAGGTGATCCAAGAGGATCCGGGTTCATTTTCTTTCGGTGAACTCAATGTTCGTGTCGAGTCTGCGGCAGACACTCATAGCGTAGACAATACAATGTTCTTGTTGGAGCAGGAAAAAGTACTTCACTATCTGGATACCGTGGAGCCTGAAGATTTTTTACCATACTTTCGTCTCGTTGGTGTGTTGGATATCGCCCCAATGGAAGAGACACTGCGGTACGTTAAAACCCTCGACTGGGTTTTCTTAAACGCCGGCCATGGCAATGTAGGCTCTCGGGACGACATTGATAAGCATCTTGAACTTGTCAGTGATATCCGCAACGCAACTGGTGCCGCGTTGGGAACAGTCTCATTTGAGCAGTTCATTGATCCGGCGTCTGACGTACTGGTATGGGTAAACAACTTCCACGAAGCAGTAACCGACAATGCGATCGAAAAACTGCGCGCCAACTATGGCGACCACCCACGGTTCGATGCAGTCATGCGCAGCCACGTTGAAGTAATGACTTCAAATCTGGCTTACTTTCAGTCCCACTAAGGAGCGCGCCCAATGGGTCGCACAGCGTATTGGCCGAAAACTTCAAGCAGCGTGAAGTGGTCAAGGAATTTTAGCCAGCACGGTTGCCGTGAAGAAACTTTCGCGGCAACCGGTTCAAGAAGCAATTGTTTGCTTTGAACCCAAATTGACTTCGATTCTCCTTGCTAGATGTGTCCGCTTTCAGAATTTGGTTGATATCGTTACAAAAGCGTCCAAATTTTGACTTGCTATGAACCAAGGTTCATAGCTTACAACTCTTTTGGTCATCCAAGGAGAACACCATGACCAAGAACTCACCCGCTATCGCCTGTACTCTTTCAAAGCCTGAGGAGCGCGCGCAGCGCAGTACGTTTCGTCGCGACCTGGCGCCGTTTTTAGAGAACACTGTTTACGAAGATGGAAGGTCTCAACTGTCATTTTCCAGGCCTGAAGTTACAAGAAACACGCTTGAACAGTTGATTGCGTCGGAAAAAGGGTGCTGCGCATTCCTTGACTTCGAACTTTCAGAAACTGATGCTCACTTTCATCTGACAGTCAGCGGTCCAAAGGGAAGCGAAGACATTATCCGTAGCTTTTTTCCGCTCCGAGCAGCTCGGCAACGGATGCCTGCGGTTGTGTTGGTAAAGACGTTTCACAAAGCGGTAAAACGTCAAAATACTTCGCAAGTTTCATCAGCCTTTGCGTAGTCGCCTGCGCTGCACCAATTATTTTCGTCTCAATGGGACTTATAAGTGTGGCCACGGGCGCCTATCTTGGAACAGGAATTGAGGTCGTCCTGATCTTATTCGCACTGATGGGGCTTGGTTGGCTTTTGGTACAATTCTTGAGAAATCGGCGAAGGAGAGCGTCTTCATGAGAATCTCTGAGGTGGCCAAAACGACAGGTATTCCGGTTTCGACCATCCGATTTTACGAAAAACGTGGTGTCATTCCAAAACCTGCAAGAAACGGCCAGGACCGTTCGTTTTCGGAGAAGGATATAAGTACCCTCCAGTTTGTTCGTGATGCTCAATCCGTTGGGTTGCTGTTGAGCGATATATCTAATCTCGTGCAAGGATCATGGGAGACGGCCGAACTTCAGGAACTTGTCACCAAACATAGGCAAGACATTCAAAAACAGATTGAGACACTCCAACGGATCGATGGCGCTCTTTTGGCACTCGATACCTGCAGGTGTGGAAATATTGCCGAATGTGAGTTGAATGGAACTCTCATTCTTCACCATGATTGAGGCTTTCGGATTTCTAACCGTTTGTGCGATGGTATTGTTTTATGCGATCGAACATAAGGGCCACCAATACACTTTTGCCTTCTCTGTATCCTGCGCGGCTGCCGCGATTTATGCGTTCCTCATTGGCTCATACCCATTCATGATGGCTGAAGGACTTTGGGCACTTGTTGCTTTGCGCAAATGGTACAATCGTATCAATTAGAGAGCGTAGATTTTTGCCGTTGCGGTTTGTCCCAAATCGGACATTGGATAATTTCAATGTTCGGCAAGTTAGTCCGCTGAGCCTCCGTTCAAGCAAATGAAATTTCTGCGAACTGACTAAGGGCCGCTTTGCGGAAGCTGCACTGCGGCATCTAGCTTTGCCTTGAATGTCCGGATTGGGCCGGGCGCTTCAGTTTTTCGGATTTGTAGGTTTCATGCGCATTGTCGAACAGCCGAACGCCCATTGCGAAAATTGCACCCCCGGGGAGTCGCCAGAGGTGCAATCTTGATGCTCATACGAAATCCACGCCGTTTTCAGCCATAGGCAGGCTGCTCACGCGCAATTCGTTGCTGGCGGCAGCGATGGCATTGGCCAGAGCCGGAGCAGCGGGCGGTGTGCCAGGTTCGCCGACGCCCGTCGGAGCTTCTGCCGACGGTACGATATGCACGTCGATCGCAGAGATGTCGCTGATGCGCAGAGGCTCATAGTCCGGGAAGTTATGCTGGTCCACGGCACCTCCTGTGAGCGTGATTTTGTCTCGCATCACGTGGCCGATGCCATAGCCGATGCCACCTTCCATCTGGGCCTTGATCACATCTGGGTTCACGGCAATACCGCAATCTACAGCGCAGGTGATTTTTTCGATCTTTACACCGTCGTCGGCATTGCCGGAGATCTCGACAACTTCAGCCACGTAGGACCCGAAGGACTTGTGTACGGCGATGCCTTGCGCGCGGCCTGCCGGTGCGTCACTCCAGCCGGCTTTTTCAGCGGCCAGTTTCAGCACGCCAGCCATCCGATCCTGATCCTTGTCACCCTTGAGATAACTCAGGCGGAATTCCAAAGGGTCCTTGTCCGCAGCCTTGGCCGCCATATCCATCATGACTTCCATCACATAGGCCGTGTGCGTGTGACCTACCGAGCGCCACCAGAGCGTGCTGGTCGCCTTCTTGGTGTCGGTCAGGCCAAAGAAAGCACCCGCGATCCGGTATGGCGTGTCGGCCGCACCTTCGACTGAGCTGTGATCGACGCCGTCATGCACAGCGAACGCTTCAAAGGCTGTACCCTTCATAATCGACTGACCCGCGATCCGGTGATCCCAGCCTACGATTTTGCCATCTGCGTCCAGTCCAACGCGGACCTTGTGGCCGAAGGCTGGACGGTAATAGCCGCTTCGAATATCATCTTCGCGCGACCAAACCAGCTTTACGGGCCTGGAGCGGTCGGTCATGACAAAAGCCAATCCGGCCTCTACCTGATAATCCGCATCCGGCGTTGCCCGGCGCCCAAACGAACCGCCCGCCAACATCGTGTTGATCTGGATTTTTTCCATGGGAAGCTGGAAGATCTGCGCCAACGCAAAGTGCGGTCCTGTTGGAGACTGACATCCATCATGCAGCAGGATGCCTCCGTCTGCGGTCGCCTCGATAGTGCAGTTCAGCGGTTCCATTGGCGCGTGCGCCAGAAGCGGGAAGTAGAAGGTCTTCTCGACAACTTGCACCGCGCCTTCCAGCGCTGACCGGGTCGCGGCGGGGTCGGATTTGGTGACGTTGTATTCTGGCTCTGCGTCCAGAGCAGCCATGATCTCGGCTTTGATCTGGTCGGAATCGCGGGTCTCAGCCGACGAGAGGTTCCATTCGACCCCCAGCGCCTCGCGTGCCTGCATCGCAGACCAGGTGTTTTCAGCATAAACCGCCACACCAGCCTGGTTTGGCAGCACAGCCGACATAATGTAGCCGGTGATTGATTTCGCGGCGTTGTCGTCAAAACCCGTAGCCAAGGCGCCTCTTTGTTCGGGACGTTTGATCATCGCGACCATTTGGTTCGGAAGATGCACGTCCATTGCATATTGCGCAGTACCGTTGCATATTGCGCAGTACCGTTGCATATTGCGCAGTACCGTTGCCTTTAATCACGCTGTCTAAGCGACGCACATTGGGATTGCCGATCAGGCGGAACTCGGACGCTTCTTTGAGTCTGGGCTCGGCGGGTACGTCCATTTCCGCAGCCGCTGCCACGAAGTCGCCAATCGGTGCGGAATTGCCCGCGCCTTTTACAATTCCATCTTCGATTGTCAGTCCTACAGCGTCGATGTCCCAAGCGTGCGCGGCAGCGTTGATCAACATCTCCCGCGCAGCCGCACCTGCCGTGCGATACTGCATGAACGAGTTTGCCATCGCAGTGGAGCCACCGGTGCCCTGAAATTCACCAAAGAACAGATTGTTGTAGACCGCAGGGTTCGAGGGTGCGAATTCATACCCGATCTGGTCCATGCGCAGCCCGATTTCCTCGGCGATCAGCGTGGACAGTCCTGTGGCCGGGCCCTGACCCGTCTCGAAGTGCTTGACGATGGCGGTGACCGTGCCATCAGCACTGATCTTGACGAAGGGATTCAATATGGTGGTATCGCCTGAAGCGGCAGCAAGTGCACCATCGGGAAGGGTGCCAACCATCAAAACCGCGGTTGTGGCGGCGGCACCTTTCATGAAACTGCGGCGGGAAGTGTTCAAAGTCATATCAAACCTCCAGAATTTCGGCTGCGCGTTGAATCCCGGTGCGAATACGCTGGTAGGTGGCACAGCGACAGGCATTGCCGTACATGTACTCGTCGATCTCTTCGACGGTCGGAGCCGGGTTCTCAGTCAAAAGCCCGACAGCGGACATGATCTGGCCGGACTGGCAATAGCCGCACTGAACCACGTCCAGTTCGACCCAAGCCTGCTGGACAGCAGCGCCAACCTTGGTATCCGCCATCGCTTCGATTGTGGTGATCTCCGCGTCCTCAACATCCTCGATAAAGGTCTGGCACGAACGCACCGGCTCACCGTCCAGATGCACCGTGCAGGCTCCGCACGACGCAACGCCGCAGCCAAACTTGGTTCCCGTCATCTTCAGCTCATCCCGGATCACCCAGAGCAGCGGGGTTCCGGGTTCGGCATCGACCCGATGGGTCTTGCCGTTAAGTTTCAATGAGATTGCCATTCAGAACTCTCCTGTTCGTGCGTGAGTAATGCGAGTCGGTAAACTTGCAAGTTTACGATAGGCGAGCCACAATCGCGTGTAAACCACCGAGTTTACTTTCGGGGTTTGACCGGGAAGAAAATTTACCTCATAGTTAGGTTCGTGAGCGAGTTAAACATACCCAACGCGTCGAAATACGCGCAGATCATCGATGCCGCTGTTGAGGAATTCCAGGAAAAGGGATTCTCCGAGGCCAGCATGGATCGCGTTTCGGCGCGCGCTGAAGTGTCCAAGCGGACCGTCTACAAGTATTTCGAAAGCAAGGATAAACTCTTTCGCTCGATCATCGATGTACTGTCTGAGCGTTTCGCCGGCTTACGCGACATAAGCTATGATCCGAACCGTGCAATTCGCGACCAGCTGATCGATCTGGCCTGGGCAGAAGGGCGGCTTTTGATTTCCCGCGACGTGATGGCCATGGCGCGCATGATCGTAAGCGAAACTTTGCGCAACCCTGAACTGGCGGAAGCTGCGCAAGGTAAAATCGACAAGACGTCCGTATTTGCAAAGATGCTTCGGGAAGCGACGGTGGATAGTCAACTAAACGTCGCCAATCCCGAAGACGCCGCCGTGGAATTCATCGCCTTAATCAAAGCCAAAGCCTTTTGGCCGGTCATTTTTGGTGCTCCGCTTGCAACTAAAGCGCAAATGGAGAATTACGTGGAAAACAGCGTCGATATGATGATGTGCCGTTACGGGTTAGGCTGAATTTTCGGAGCGCGGATAACGATTTTCAGTTTGCCCACAGTCACAGCTGCGTTTACGTCGTCGGTCAAAGGCGTGACGCTAATGCGGGGGCAACGCTATCTGCGACGCTGCGACTTGTCCGCTATTGGTGCTGCAGCGCAGCGGAATGTCCGAAACACCAATGGCGGGTATGGGCCGGAAGCGTCAGTTGCCTTAGAAAAGTGAACGGAAGCATTGTCCGCAAAACAGTCATCTTGTGGAACGTGAAATCTACTTAACCGGAGCAGATGCAGCGAAAGGCTGCTCCGAGCCCAAATTGAGATAGGGATCAATGCCAACGGCGTCACAGGCGAAATCCATTTCGTTAGGAGTTATTCAACCTGAACGCATTAGCGCGATGGTGCAACAGTTTTTGCTCATGCAGCGAAAGTCTGGTTTCCGCCCAATGCAACCAATCAAACGTTCTCCAGGGCAGGCAAGTTATGCCCTTTCGCCAGAGCCGCATCAGTTTTGTCACGACATTCTGGTGACCCGATGGTGACCACGGACCTCTTCGCGATTGGTGACCCAACACGTCAGAGGTAATGAATTACCTCGTAACCCATTCATAACGCTATTGAAAAACCGAAAGATTTTGGTGGAGCCTAGGAGGATCGAACTCCTGACCTCTTCGCTGCCAGCGAAGCGCTCTCCCAGCTGAGCTAAGGCCCCGGTAACACGACATAGAGATCGCGCTTTGGGTGTTTAGGAAACCCCGCCTGCCGTTGCAAGCGGAAAATCCCGTTTCAATTTATGACTCGTCGCCGTCTTCTGCAGGCACGTCGGCGATTTCTTCGAGGTTGACGGTATCATCTTCTTCCTCTTCCAACACGTCATCACCAAGATTGACGTCCGCTGCATCAGCATCAGCATTATCGTCATCCAGCACATCTGCGTCGTCAGCCGCTTCTTCTTCTTTGGCTTTTTTCAGCGCGGATTGGTCTGCTTTGTCGGCCATCGTGGTTTTCGACTTGTCTTGCGTAAAGAAAGACAGTGGATATTCCGTGCCGGTGTACGGGCTGACCACCGGGTTGGTTTGCAGGTCGTAGAAACGCTTGCCCGTTTCCGGACAGACGCGTTTTACACCCCATTCTTCTTTGGGCATGAGTTTCCCCTTGAAGGCTCATTGTTCGAATATTGCTGGCAATTGCCATAAGACCAGAAGCTTGTCAAAGGCTGAATCGAGGAAATCGCGGCGCAGGTTCCGATTGCCTCTGCTCCGCATCCCGCTAGAGTGCTGTTCATGTCGGATACTGTGCATATTGGCCAGCCTCCTATCGCGGTTCGTTTGCGGCGTTCGGCGCGGGCGCGGCGGTTTTCGCTACGGATTTCCAACAGCGACGGCAGTGTCAGCCTGACGGTGCCGAAACGTGCCAGTCAGCGGGCGGCGCTGGCCTTTGCCAGCGATCAGGAGAGTTGGCTACGGCGAAACCTCAACAAACGGCCTTCTTTGGTGACTTTGCAATTTGGCGGTATTTTGCCGCTGGATGGTGTGCCGGCAGTGATTCAGTCGGCGCAGGGGCGTTCAGTCACGATGTCTGGGGGCGTTCTGGTTGTGCCGGGGGTCGAACCGGAAATTGGTGCCAGATTGCGCGGGTTTCTGAAAACGCTGGCGCGACAGCGGTTGTCAGTGGCTTCGGACCACTATGCCGGTATGCTCGGCCAACGTTTCAACCGGATCAGCCTGCGCGATACGCGGTCGCGTTGGGGATCCTGCACTTCTGAGGGCAA
The DNA here is from genome assembly GCA_965237555.1 of Amylibacter sp. Classification (GTDB taxonomy): domain Bacteria; phylum Pseudomonadota; class Alphaproteobacteria; order Rhodobacterales; family Rhodobacteraceae; genus Amylibacter. The sequence continues at coordinate 206,707 of CBDEFU010000001.1, read as the reverse complement.
CCTGATGTATTCCTGGCGGTTGGTGATGGCACCGCCTACCGTACAGGACTATGTGGCGGCGCATGAGGTGTGCCACCTGGTCGAGATGAACCACTCCGCCGAGTACTGGCGATTGGTGGAGCGCGTTTATCCGGGATATCAGAAGCAGCGTGCCTGGCTGCGGAAAAATGGCGCGGAACTGCACCGGTATCAGTTTTGATCGCCGGTTGAGGTTGACAGGCGATGGCTTTGTGATCACGTATCACCCATGACCGAAAAACCCCGCTTAACCGAACCATCGATGCCGTCCCATGAGCGAGTCTACCGGCAAATCCGCTCAGAAGTCATGTATGGTGAAATCACTCCGGGCCAGGCGCTGACCATCCGCGGCATTGCCGCGCGGTTTGATGTATCCATGACCCCGGCGCGAGAAGCAGCGCGGCGCCTGACCGCTGAGGGTGCGCTGACCCTGTCCAAAACCGGGCGGGTATCGGCTCCGTCACTCAGCACCGAGCGGATCGAAGAACTGGCCGCGATCCGGGCGTTGCTGGAACCGGAACTGGCGGCGCGGGCGCAGCCCCGGGCGCATATGGCCCTGATCGAGCGATTGCAGAATATCAACGCCACCATCGAGCAGATGATCGCCAAGAATGACGCCGTTGGATATATCAGGTCCAATCTGGAGTTTCACCGCACATTGTATCTGCGGGCCCAGGCCCCGGCGATGCTGGCGATTGTGGAAACCGTGTGGTTGCAGTTGGGGCCGACGATGAGCTCGCTCTATGCGCGGTTGCAACGTCCCAATGCAGCAGGCGACCACCGCGCTGCAATTGCAGCGCTCAGAGCGGGAGACGAGCCAGGGCTGAAGCTGGCGATCCGCACGGATGTGACACGCGGTTTGCGGATGTTGACGACCTAAGCCGAGCCCAATCAGCCTGTCGAGTCAGCCCAAGGCCACAAGGCGTGCACTCGGATATATCGGCGCTATTACAATCTGTTATAGCGATGTCCGCCTAATCTGAATCGCGGTGGACACGGAAAGGTTTCAATTAACAGATGATGCTCTAGGCATGAATGGCGCCGTCACCACAAGCCAGCGCCGCTTCACGCACGGCTTCGGAGAATGTTGGGTGGGCGTGGCAGGTCAGGGCTATGTCTTGGGCAGACGCACCAAATTCCATCGCCACGCAGATTTCGTGGATCAGGTCACCAGCGGCGGGGCCGATCAGATGGCAGCCGAGGATGCGGTCGGTTTTCTTGTCGGCCAGCAATTTCACAAATCCGTCGCCCATGAACACCGCCTTGGCGCGGCCGTTGCCCATGAAGGAGAATTTGCCGACTTTATAGTCGACGCTTTCTTCTTTCAGCTGTTCTTCGGTCTTGCCGACGCTGGCGACTTCGGGAGCGGTGTAGATCACACCGGGAATCACGCCATAGTTCACATGGCCATGTTTACCCGCAATTTCTTCGGCCACTGCCGTGCCTTCGTCTTCGGCTTTATGGGCCAGCATCGGGCCGGTGATGACGTCGCCGATGGCATAGATGCCGGGGATGCTGGTCTGCCACTGGTCGTTGGTTTGCACCTGCCCGCGGTCGGTAATGATACCGCCTATGGCCTGGAACCCGAGACCGTCGGTGAACGGTTTGCGTCCCGTGGCGACGAGGACCACATCGGCGTCGAGGACCTCGACATTGCCTTTTTTGCGGCTCTCGTAGGTCAGTTTGGCTTTGGTTTTTGTCGCTTCGACCTTTTGCACGGCGGCGTTGAGGATGAACTTAATGCCTTGTTTTTTCAGGGTTCTGGCGAGAGTTTTGGCGATTTCGCTGTCCATACCGGGGGTGATATGATCCAGGAATTCGACAACAGTGACTTCGGAACCCAGCCGCGCGTATACAGAGCCGAGCTCCAGCCCGATGACACCGGCACCGATTACGATCATTTTCTTGGGCACTTTGGACAGGGTGAGTGCACCAGTGGATGTCACCACCACTTTTTCGTCGACTGTAACACCTGGAAGTTCGGAAGGCTCAGAACCCGTGGCGATCACGATGTTCTTGGCCTTGTGGATTTCGCCATCAACCGAAACCTCACCCGGTGCGGTGATTTTCCCCCAGCCGCGCAGATAGTCCACCTTGTTCTTTTTAAACAGGAATTCTATGCCGGTGGTGTTCTGAGAGATGACGTCGTCTTTATAGGCGATCATCTCTTTGAAATCGACGGAGGGGGCTTTGCCCTTCAACCCCATCTTGGGAAAATTATGCTGGGCTTCGTGCAACATATGCGAGGCGTGCAGCAGGGCTTTGGATGGGATACAGCCGACGTTCAGGCAAGTACCGCCAAGCGCGCCCCGGCCCTCAACGCAGGCGGTTTTCAGGCCGAGCTGGGCGCAGCGGATCGCGCAGACATAGCCGCCAGGCCCGCCGCCGATAATGATGACGTCATAGTCTGACATGGAGTGTCTCCTTTATGAGGCTGGCGCCGGAAAAGCACGTCTGAAAAGCATACCGCGATCGGTACGCCACAGTAGTGCAAACTGGTTGGGTTTTTGCAAGGCCGAGGTTCATTGAAAAACGACCCGGCTGCCGTCGGGCAGGGCGAGGTTGGCGGTAATTTGAGTATTATTGGAACACTTAAGCCGAGGTGGGTTTTCCAAATTGAGGGCGTTGAGCAAGGAGGCGAGGGTATCGCTGTGTGGTGTTTCGATCGTGAGTTGATCGAGACGCAAGCCGAGGTCGGCCATGGTGTTGGAGGGATGTGGGCCGGGAATGTCCCACTGTATGATCAGCGGAGCGGCACCGCCGAGCGGGATTGAACCATCACCGCGCAGAGAAAATCGCCAGCGCAGGGCGTCGCGTTTGAAAGGCGTTGCGGTGCCGAGGTCGATGTCGATGGCCGCGGCTTTGGTGATGCAGGCGTCGATATCGTCGGTGCGCAATATCCACGCCAGAAGGCGTGGGGGCTGTGGCGGTTCATCGAGGCCGAACCAGCGTGGGCGGCCCAGTGCCGGGGCGTCCGGGTTGGGGGCAATGACTTCGAGATAGGTGTCGTTGCCGAAGGTGGTGAGCAGGTTGTGGGTGCCCATCTGCGGGTGTTCGCCACCTTTGGGGAGTATGAGGCCGGTGTGCGACGTCACACAGGCCGCGCCTTCATCGAGAGTTCGGGCAGCTACGGCGATATGATCGAGGGTGATCATTGATGCGTCCGGTTTTGCTGTGCTGCCCGCTCGTCGTTAGCTCGAAACAAGTTTATCAGCCCGCCGACAATGGCAAGCATCAGAAAGATTTTACCGAAGAACAGCCCCAGAAAAACCCATTCACCGGACAGCTTGAAGCTGTCGAACAGGGCGTAGATGGAAAGTTGCTGAATGATGAAAAGCCAGATCGCGCCGAAGTACCAAATGACGGCCCTGGAGTTGCTGCGCCACAGCGCTTTGAGAGCAAAGCTGACAGCGATCAGCGACAGCGCCGGGACCAGCAGAAACAGGGCGAAGCCGGGCAGGCCATCGGTCAGGAGAGTGCTGAAACCGTCCGGTTCGAGAAACAGCCGCAAAAGGGTTCCGACCAGTTGCAGTGTCAAAAGAAAGCAGTAAGCCCCGAGGCAAAACACCAGGACTATAAACAGGCTCGATTTTTTGGTTTGGACGTAGGTCACGCGTTTAGCCTTTTGGTGCAGTGCGCCATACCCACAACGCCAGTAGAGGAAAGTAGACGAGTTCCAGCGCCAGCGAACGGATCAATTCCGGGTTCGAAAACACGGTGCCATCGAAGGGGGTGAAGCGAAACAGGCCGCCGACGAAGACGATGGCGCAAATGGTGATCAGGGCGGGTCGCAGGCGGTGCAAGGCGACCGCTCCGGCGCAGGTCAGCAGTCCGGCGCCAGCCAGCAGGCCGCCCATGAACCGGACGTGATTGTCTTGGGCGGCGAAGTTCCCGGCGTTGGCAATGGTGGCAAAATCGGGCGGGATTTGCCAGCCGAGCGTCAGGATTCCTCCGACACCGGTGTTGAGACCAAGCAGGAGCAAAACAATGCCGGTGAGGGCGAGGGTGATGCGCAACAGGATTTGGGTCATTAAAAATACTTTCACTCAGCCGCAAAAGACCAGGAATGGCCGAACGGGTCCACAAGCCGCCCATAATATGCTCCCCAGAACATTTCCGCTGCCGGCATGGTGATTTTGGCCCCGGATGCGGCGGCATCGGCAAAAGTTTTATCTACAGTGTCGCGGTCGGCAAGGTTAATGTGGACCGTCACGGTGGTACCGTTTTTGCTGGGCGGGGCGACGACGTAACTCTCGAATTCGGGGAACTCATCGGACAGCATCACGTGGCCGCCAAAAAGGGCAAGCGTGGCGTGCAGCACGCGTTTTTCGTCGTCAGCCATCTGCAACATGTCTTGCGTTGCGCCAAAAGTCTTTTCGTACCAGGCGATGGCGTCGAGGCCGTTTCTGACGGTGAGATAGACTTGGACCGGGGATTGGGTCATTTTCGGCTCCCTTCGGTGGTTAGGGCATGATGGATCGGCCGAGCCGGGGGTGACGATAATAATTTGCGCGGAATTGACTGAGGCCGGATGCCACCACGGTCCGGGCCGCTCGCGGCCCGGGCAGCGCCCGGACCTCCCCCACGGGGAGGGCGCTTCTCGCCCACCCCGAGGTCCGGGCGCTGCCCTGATGTTGGGGCGTGTCGAATTCTGTCGCAAGTCGCGGGTCGGTAAATTTTCAGTTAGCGCGATTGTTGAACGGAGTAGACCTACATCCGCGGATGAGTCCGTTATTGGGGTGGATATGGGCATTAAGAACGCTTCTTTATCTCAACATATGCAGAAAGGCGCACGCCTTTACGAATTTCAGTCCCATAAGAAACAGGAACGTCTGCTGCTGTGCAAATGTCTTCTATTCGGTGGTTGGCGAGCGCTTCGGCAAACTCAATTCCAAAGAGATGAACAGATAGCGCAACCTTTTTTTCTTCCGCATTGTGATAGCGATCACGCAGTATTGCAGTCAAATCTGAAGCTCTCACAAGCTTTCCCCTCTCACAAATCCATCAACAACCGCCTAGGATCCTCCAGCGCCTCTTTCACCCGCACCAGGAACGTCACAGCACCTTTGCCGTCCACAATTCGGTGGTCATAGCTCAGCGCCAGATACATCATCGGTCGGATCACCACTGCACCGTTGACTGCCATCGGGCGGTCCTGGATTTTATGCATTCCGAGGATGCCCGATTGTGGCGGGTTCAGGATCGGCGAGGACATCAGCGAGCCGTAGACGCCGCCGTTCGAGATAGTGAAAGTGCCGCCCTGCATGTCCGCCATGCTGAGTTTGCCGTCCCGCGCCAGACCGCCAAGGCGGGCGATTTCTTTTTCGATCGCAGCGAAACCCATCTGGTCAGCGTCACGGATCACCGGCACCACCAGACCGGTCGGTGTACCTGCTGCGACCCCCATGTTGACGTAGTTTTTATACACGATATCGGTGCCGTCGATTTCGGCATTCACCTCGGGGACTTCTTTTAACGCGTGGTTGCAAGCCTTGGTGAAAAACGACATGAAGCCGAGTTTGACGCCGTGTTTTTTCAAGAACAAGTCCTTGTATTCATTTCGTAAAGACATAACTTCCGTCATGTCCACTTCGTTGTAAGTGGTCAGCATGGCGGCGGTATTTTGACTGTCTTTCAACCGCCGGGCGATAGTCTGGCGCAGGCGGGTCATTTTCACCCGCTCCTCGCGTGCCGCCTGTTCCGCTGCAACTGGAGCGCGCGGGGCAGCCGGTGCAGAGGAGGGGGCGGCTGCGGGGGGTGGCGTGGCCAGCGCCTTTTGCACATCTTCTTTCATAATGCGCCCGTCTTTGCCGGTGCCGGTAACCTGATCGGCGGACAGGCTGCTGTCGGCCATCAGTTTATCCGCTGAGGGCGCGTTTTTTGCGCCAGTGCTGCTGGCAACGGCTGCCGGAGCAGCGGCGGCGGCAACGGCTGGGTCAGCGGTCGCGCCAGAACCAGAAATCACTGCGAGCTTGGCCCCTGCGGCAACGGTAACACCGTCGCCTGCGAGGATTTCGCTGATCACGCCGGCGGCCGGGGCCGGAACCTCGACTGAGACCTTGTCGGTTTCCAGCTCGCAGAGCATTTCATCCGCAGCGACTGCGTCGCCCACGGTTTTGAACCAGGTGGATACGGTGGCTTCGGTGACACTTTCGCCTAGGGCGGGGACCATCACGTCGATACTGTCGCCGCCGCTGGCAGGCGGCGGTGCAGGTTTGGTTGTGGCTGCGGGTGCCTTTGTGGTGGCGGGTGCCGAAGCGCCTTCGGCAATCGTGGCGAGCAGAGCGTCGACACCTACTGTGTCCCCTTCGGCGGCAACAATCTCGCCCAGCATACCGGCAACCGGAGAGGACACTTCGACAGTGACTTTGTCGGTTTCCAACTCGCAGAGCATCTCATCAACCGACACCGCGTCGCCTGTTTTTTTGAACCAGGTGGCGATGGTGGCTTCGGTCACGCTTTCGCCCAATGTGGGTACTCTTACATCGGCCATGATTAATTCCCTTCCACTGTCAGCGCATCGTCAACAAGCGCCTGTTGTTCTAATTTATGTTTGCTGGCGAGGCCGGTCGCCGGTGAGGCGGCGGCCGCGCGTCCGGCATAAGCGGGCCGGGTGTTTTTATGTTTGATTCGGGTCAGCACCCATTCGATGTTGGGCTCCATGAAGAACCAGGCCCCCTGATTTTTTGGTTCTTCCTGGCACCAGACAAAATCGGCGTTGGTGAAACGTGACAGTTCCTTGACCAGAGATTGCGCCGGAACCGGATAGAACTGTTCAACCCGCAGAAGATAAACATCGGTCAGGCCGCGGGCGTCGCGTTCAGCCAGCAGGTCGAAATAGACTTTGCCGGAACACAGGACCACGCGTTTGATCTTGTTATCTTTGACCAGTTTGGTGTCAGACTGGCCTTTTTCGGCGTCGTCCCACAGCATCCGGTGAAAGCTGGAACCAGTGGACAGATCTTCCATCGTCGAAGTGCAGAGCTTGTGACGCAGCAGTGACTTTGGTGTCATCAGTACCAGTGGTTTGCGATAGGTCCGGTGCATCTGGCGGCGCAGGATGTGGAAATAGTTGGCCGGGGTGGTGCAATTGGCCACGATCCAGTTGTCACCGCCGCACATTTGCAGAAAGCGCTCGAGCCGTGCGGAGGAGTGTTCCGGCCCTTGACCTTCAAAGCCGTGCGGCAGCAGCATCACCAACCCGGACATGCGCAACCATTTGCTTTCGCCCGAACTGATGAACTGGTCGATCATGATCTGTGCGCCATTGGCAAAGTCGCCAAACTGCGCCTCCCATAAGGTCAGCGCGTTGGGTTCGGCCAGCGTATAGCCGTACTCATAACCCAGCACCGCGTATTCTGATAACATCGAGTCGATGACTTCGAACTTGGCCTGCTTTTCGCGGATGTGTTCAAGCGGCAGGTAGCGTTGCTCGGTTTTCTGATCAATAATGCCGGAATGCCGTTGTGAAAAGGTGCCGCGGGTACAGTCTTGACCGGACAGGCGTACCGGATAACCTTCCAGCGACAGGGTGCCAAAGGCCAGTGCTTCCGCTGTGGCCCAGTCGATGCCTTTGCCGGATTTGATCATCTTCTTTTTGGTGTCGAGCAGCCGGGCGACGGTTTTATGCACGTTGAAACCTTCGGGCAGGCGAGTCAGGGCGTTGCCGACTTCTTTGAGGGTCTTTTTCGCAACCGCTGTGGCGCCGCGCTGGTATTCCTCACCACGTTTGTCGAGATGCGACCAGCGCCCGTCGAGCCAATCGGCTTTATTGGGTTTATAGCTGCGCCCGACTTCGAATTCTTCGTTCAGATGGGCCTGAAACGCGGCTTTCATATCCTCGATTTCGCCTTCGGGGATCAGACCGTCAGCAACCAGCCGCTCGGTATAGAGCGCCAGCGTGGTTTTCTGCTTTTTAATATGGGAATACATGGTCGGGTTGGTGAACATCGGCTCGTCGCCTTCGTTGTGGCCAAACCGGCGGTAGCAAAAAATGTCGAGCACCACGTCTTTGCTGAATTTCTGCCGAAACTCGGTGGCGACCCTGGCGGCGTGGACGACGGCCTCGGGATCATCACCGTTGACGTGGAATATCGGCGCTTCAACCATCAGCGCGATATCGGTGCAATAAGGTGAAGAGCGCGAGTTATGCGGTGCGGTGGTAAATCCGATCTGGTTGTTCACCACAATATGCATGGTGCCGCCGGTTTTGTGGCCACTCAGACCGGACAGGCCGAAACACTCAGCTATCACGCCTTGTCCTGCAAAGGCGGCGTCGCCGTGCAGCAGGATCGGCATGACCATCTTATGTTCTTCGTCGTCCAGTTGTTCTTGTTTGGCGCGGGCTTTGCCCAGCACCACCGGGTTGACTGCCTCCAGATGCGACGGGTTTGCGGTCAGCGACAGATGTACATTGTTACCATCGAACTCGCGGTCCGAGGACACGCCGAGGTGATATTTCACATCACCTGAACCGTCCACGTCTTCGGGTTTGTAACTGCCGCCCTGGAATTCGTTGAAAATGGCGCGGAACGGTTTGGCGAAGACATTGGCCAGCACGTTCAGGCGCCCCCGGTGCGGCATGCCGACAATGATGTCGCGCACACCAAGCGCGCCGCCACGTTTGATAATCTGTTCCATCGCCGGGATCAGGCTTTCGGAGCCGTCGAGACCAAAGCGTTTGGTGCCCATGTATTTGACATGTAGGAATTTTTCGAAACCCTCGGCCTCGACCATCTTGTTGAGGATGGCTTTGCGTCCTGATTTGGTGAACTGAATTTCTTTACCGAAGCCTTCAATGCGTTCTTTCAGCCAGTTGGCCTGTTCGGCGTCGGAGATATGCATGTATTGCAGCGCGAATGTCCCGCAATAAGTGCGGCGCACCAGCTCGAGGATTTGTCGCATCGACGCGGTTTCCATGCCGAGCACATTGTCGAGGAATATCGGCCGGTCCATGTCGGCCTCGGCAAAGCCATATGTGGCCGGTTCCAGTTCCGGCAAAGTTCCAGATTCGCGCACGCCGAGCGGATCGAGGTTGGCCTTGAGGTGGCCGACAATGCGGTGGGCGCGGATCAGCATCAGCGCGCGAACGGAATCGAGCACCGCGCGGCGGATTTCGGCTTCCGACACCGCGACGCCGCTGGCGGCGGCTTGTTCCCTGACCTTTTTCTCGGCGTGGGCTGCCGGGTCCGGTCCCCATTGCCCATCGAGTGCGGCGGTCAGATCGTCGACAGGTTGCGGCGGCCAGTCGGTGCGATGCCAGCTGGGACCGGAAGCTTCGGCCTGAACATCCGCGGTGGAGTCACCCAGCCCTTTGAAATAGGCGGCCCAGCCGGCCGCTACCGACCCGGGATCGCGGGTGTAGTTGGCGTAGAGCTGCTCAACATAGGCGGCGTTATGGCCTTGCAGAAAGCTCTCTGAGTGGAACTGGTCGTTTGAGGGTTGGTCGGTCATGGTCAGTTTTCCTTTGCGGAGTAGCTCAGGTAGGTTTCGACAATAAAATCCGCGGGGACAGGCGCGCCTAGGCGCTCCTCCAGCGAAATACGGTTTAACACAACGACGTCAACTTTTTGAGTGGCCTCGTTCTGGGGAAGGTTTGGGGTGCTCATTCGGTGAAAATCGGGTTCGATCTTCACCGCGTCGCCCGTGACCAAAGGTTCGTTTCCTATCTTGTTCACCAAAGCGGCCAAGCATTGTATTTCCGTTGTTTGCGGGGTCGGTTTTCGCCACATGAGCAGCAACGTTTCTTGCCGTTCGTCTATTTTTCGAACCAGAATACGGGTTTTGTTGGTCGGCAGCTCTTTCTTCCTTAAGAGCCCCTTTGCTGTGCGTATTTTAAGTTCAAGGACTGATTTTAACTCGGCTCCACCGCTGTCCCCGGCGAAATACTGAGGCATTCCGGTCCAAGCCAATTGTTCCAGGGTCAAAGCGCTCGGATCGGGGGCCAACTGCCAATCTTCAATTTCGAGTTCACCGATTATGGTTTCGATAGTGTTGCTGGGCTCCAAACAAGCTTGCCCAAGTGGCGATGCATTTAAGCCGGATTGTGCGTTGGCAAAACCTGACATTGCCAACAAAGCAGCAAGTCCTGAGAAGGCTGCAAATTTGCGAATGCACGTGGATTTGGCTTCAATTGTCCCTATGTCACACCTGTAGGGCGCTGCTCTGCGGGTGGTGATCGGCAATAACATTGTTCGCCCCCAATTCATCGGTTGATCTCCGATTTGACAATTTTGCCGATTTTATTGGCCATCCGGTTGAAGCCATGTTCGGCGCCGCTGAGTTCGACATAGGCCGCCTGCAGACCCGCGGCCTGCGCCTGGGCGGTGTAGTCCTGTGCCTGTTTTGGTCTGGTGTTCCGGTCGCGGCTGCCGTTGATCACAAAGATGCGTGTCGATTTTGCAATACTTTTCAAGTACTTATGCGGCGACTGGCTGCTTGGCCAGGCGCTGGCGTTTTTGGCGCTGCGCCAGGCGGCGATGTTACAAGGGCAGGATACCAAGAGCGCGCTGTCGATCAGACCCGGATAGCGCCCGATCACAGATCCGGTCTGCGCCGCGCCGCCGGAGTGACCAACGACAATCAGGCGCTGTGGTTTATAGGCTGCTTTAATGGCTGTGATCGCCTGCGCCAGCCGGTCGTTGTTTTTCTTGGTGTAATGATCGCGCCGCCCGTTGTTCGAACCGGCGCTTTTGTTGCCTTTCCCGTCAGAATATCCGGGGCGCAGAAGGGCGATCGCAGTGCTGCCTTTGTTGGCCTTGGCCACGGATTTGGCGAAGGAGTAGTGGTAATTTGCCGGCCCACCTTTGGACATATCCCCGTGCAGGACGATCACCACAGCTTTGTTGCCGGAGCCATAGGCGACACCTTGCAGCGGGCCGAATTCGGCGGCGGATGCGGCGACTCCGAAAACCAAGGCGCAGAAAATGCCCCATGTTGCCGAAAACATCCGATGCCACCTCATCTTCTTCATGTGTTCACCCAATTGCCTCCAGCACCGCTTCGCCCAGTCCGGCAGGGCTGTCGGCCACCACAATCCCGGCCAATCTCATCGCTTCGATCTTGTCATCGGCACCGCCTTTGCCGCCGGCAACGATCGCCCCGGCGTGGCCCATGCGGCGGCCCGGCGGTGCGGTGCGCCCGGCGATGAAGCCTGCGACCGGTTTCTTGCGGCCCTTCTTGGCCTCGTCGATCAGGAACTGGGCGGCGTCTTCTTCCGCAGAGCCGCCGATCTCGCCGATCATGATGATGGATTGGGTTTCATCATCCCCAAGCAACAGGTCCAGCGCGTCAATGTGTTCCGTCCCCTTGATCGGGTCGCCGCCGATGCCGATGCAGGTGGATTGGCCGAGCCCAATGGCGGTGGTTTGACCCACGGCCTCATAAGTCAGTGTTCCGGAGCGCGACACCACGCCCACCGAGCCGCGTTTGTGGATGTGGCCGGGCATGATGCCGATCTTGCAGGCGTCAGGTGTTATGATCCCTGGGCAGTTCGGGCCGATCAGGCGGCTTGTCGCGCCCTCCAGCGCGCGTTTGACTTTCATCATGTCGAGCACCGGGATGCCTTCGGTGATGCAGACGATCAGCTCCATTTCGGCGTCGATGGCTTCGAGGATAGAATCGGCGGCAAACGGTGGCGGGACGTAGATGACGGAGGCATTTGCGTCAGTCACATGTTTTGCTTCGTGCACGGAATTGAAGACCGGCAGCCCCAGATGCGATTGCCCGCCTTTGCCCGGGGTCACGCCGCCGACCATTTTGGTACCATATTCGATGGCCTGTTCCGAGTGAAACGTGCCCTGGCTGCCGGTAAAGCCCTGGCAGATAACCTTGGTGTTTTCGTCGACTAATACGGCCATTTTGGCATTCCCTCGTTTGGTTGCGCGGCTGCGCGGTTGTTGTCTGGCCGCAGGTCAGCGGCGCATGGGTCTAGTTTGTTCCGTAATAAATGCGGATTGCGCTGTGTGGTGTCGGTTCGCAGGTCGGGTCGTTGCCGCTGCTGGTGATCTCGATGCCGAGCCCGCTGGGATGCGTCAGGCTGCGGCAGGCCTGATCAGACGCGGTGATCTGCCAGCCGGTCCATTGGGTGTCGGTAAACAGGTCGGTGAGTTTTTGCAATGCGGCGGCCTGCGAGATATCGCCTTGGATATCACAGAAGAAATCATCTGCGGGCCCCAGCAATGTGACCCAGACTTCGCTGCGGTCTATTTCGATCCAGTCGCCGTCTCCGGCAACGTTCCAGCCGCCGTGGCCAAAAGAGGTGATCAGCGTGTCACGGTCGAGATTGGGGTAGAGGCACATGGCCGTTGCCGCGCGCATGAGTTTAGCTGGATCAGTGGCGGTCATGCGTTCGGATTCGTTCGCCAGACGGTTCAGGTCGAGTGCCGTGGACGGAGAGGCGAGGACGGTGAGGCAGAGCGCAAACGAAACCAAACCAGCCGCAAGGGATATTCTGCCGCAGCGGTTCGGTGTGATAGGTTTGTTTGCGGCCATGTCCAATGTCCTTACTTCCTACGCGGGGCAGGATTCAGCCCACCATTGGGTTTGATTGGTGAGTTGGGTCCCACCCCACAGTTCCTAACCATCCGGATTCCTCAAAATTGCAATCCGAAAGAGCGTGTCTCCAACTTCGTAAGGTCCCCACAACAGCGTGGCGTCGCCCGTTCCTGTGGTGAATTTGTCAATATTGTTCCACTGCGAAGCGATGAAATCGGTCGCACCCAGTCGCTTTTTTGCCCGGTCCTGAATCGCCAATTTCAGAGCAGGAATATGGATCGCTGAAGAAAACACCATCGAGCAGAACTTACTGCCCTGATCCTCAAACACTTTGACCGACATGTTCAGCGCGCGGTGGTACATCAGACCCGGCTCGGACTCGGACTCGTGGGTCAGGCCTTCGATGGCGCTTGCTTGCACAGCATCGGTAAAGCCAGGTGCAGTTTTCAGGCAGATACGATCAAAAAACCCGGCGACCTCGCCAATGCTTGGCTGTTCGGAGCCAGCCTGACCAAATGCGGTTCCGGCAGCAAGGACTGCAAGAGCGAGCCCTGCGGTGAGCGTTCGGATTGACCGCAACATGTTCGCTACCCCTTCACCGCCTTAACAATCTTCGCCGCTGCATCCCCCAGGTCATCCGCCGCGATCACGTCAACGTCACTCTCATTTATGATCCGCTTGCCTTCTTCCACATTCGTCCCCTCAAGCCGGACCACCAGCGGCACTTGCAGGCCGACCTCCTTCACCGCTGTCACCACACCCTCGGCGATGACGTCGCAGCGCATGATGCCGCCGAAGATGTTGACCAATATGCCTTTGACCTGTGGATCAGAAGTGATGATCTTGAAGGCTTCGGTGACCTTTTCGGTGGTGGCGCCGCCACCTACATCAAGAAAGTTGGCGGGTTCGGAGCCATACAGCTTGATGATGTCCATTGTCGCCATGGCCAGACCGGCGCCGTTGACCATGCAGCCAATCTCGCCATCCAGCGCGATGTAATTCAGGTCGAATTTGCTGGCGGCCAGCTCTTTATCGTCTTCTTCGGATTCGTCCCGCAGCGCCAGCACGTCTGGCTGCCGGTAAAGTGCGTTGGAATCGAACCCCATCTTGGCATCGAGGCATTTCAGGTCACCCGCGGCGGTGACAATCAGCGGGTTGATTTCCAGCATTTCCATGTCGCGTTCGATGAACATTTTGTAGAGTGTCGAAATCAACGCCACACATTGTTTGACCTGTTTGCCTTCGAGCCCCAGTGCAAAAGCAACCCGGCGGCCATGAAAGCCGGACAGGCCGGTGGCCGGATCAACCGTGAAGGTCAGGATTTTCTCCGGTGCGCTGGCGGCGACTTCTTCGATGTCCATGCCGCCTTCGGTTGAGGCGACGAAAGAGACGCGCGAGGAGTTGCGGTCCACCAGAACGGCGAGGTACAGCTCGCGGTCGATACTGGCACCGTCTTCGATATAGATCCGGTTGACCTGCTTGCCTGCAGGACCGGTCTGATGCGTAACCAGTGTGCGGCCCAGCATTTTCTGGGCTTCTTCAGCCGCTTCTTCCGCCGATTTTGCCAGACGCACACCGCCTTCGTCTCCGGCTTCCGGTTCCTTGAACGTACCTTTGCCGCGCCCTCCGGCGTGGATTTGCGCCTTGACCACCCACAACGGGCCGTCCAGCCCGCCTGCGGCGGTTTTGGCGTATTCGGCTTTTAATACCGCGTGGCCATCGGAAATCGGTGCCCCGTATTCCTTGAGCAATTGCTTGGCTTGATATTCGTGAATGTTCATAAGGGGCTCCCGACAGATCGGTTGATATCGGGCAATGAGTGGCATCTTTTGGCGGTGCTTAGAAGCGAAAAAGCTGTGATTACAAGAATATTGGGAATTTAGCGATGTTTGTGATCACATAGAGGGTTGTAGGAGAGAATCACCTGCAGGAAAATTGGATGGACGGCTGTAACTGCTGCACCGTCTATCCTACTGCTTTCCCTTGCCAAGGAATCCGACTACCCTGAAACCTCGCACAATTTGGATCATGCATTATGCCCAGTTATCCGTTCAAGCGCCCCACGTTACCTGGCACCCGTGTCCTGATCATCCTTGGAATTATTGGACTGGTTTTCCTAGCTTCGCTTAACAGCACCGAAAAAGCCGGTGATCGCTTGCAAATCGCGCTGCCGCTGTTGGGGCTGGGCTGCGCGGTGATGGACGGAAAGGCACTGCAATACACCGGGCGGTTTCTGTTGATGGAAACCCTTCTAAAAGGCAGTAAATACGGGCTGGGAGAGGCAACAATCAACCAACGCCCGAACGGTGGGTATCAAGGATTCCCTTCCGGCCACACCACTGCTGCGAGTTTTGGCGCTACGGCATTGGTCAACGGCTGCGTAAAGGAGAGCAAACTGGCGCAGGGGTTGGTGATTCTGACCGCTGGTTTCGTTGGCGGCAGTCGTATCGAAGCCGGGGCGCATAACCTGTGGCTGGTTGTCGCCGGAGCGCTGTTGGGCTGGCTGACACAATTTCTTGCATTGCGCAGCTTTGACCGAAGGTTTAGGGCTGGTATAACCTTTTTTGGTAGAAAACTGGCGGAGTTACGGCGTTTCTTGTATTCTGTGATTCACAAGTGAAACGGCGATCGAAGCTTCATCAATTAAGAGACGCGGCGTATTGTCTTCAATCGCTGTTAGACTAAATGCTAAATGCGTACACCGATGGACCGAATACAGAACATGTCAAAAGCCATTGCAAAAACCCATGATGAAAGTTTGAGCCGCATCCGTTTGGGGGTGCTGGCAGCAGGCTTTTTAGTGCTGATCGCAGCGCTTGTTGCGGCAACAACTGCACGCAGCGAAGTGGAACTGTCGTTTTATACCGGCTCACAATCCGCACCTCACAGCACGGTCTCAGGCACTGACCCGCTGGGCATTGGCGTGTTCAGCTTTGGTGCCGGCTGGGACGGCAGGTCATTATCACCGCCACCCTATTACGGGCTGCGGGCGGTTTGGTGGCGAACAGAAAACCTCGGGTTCAGCATCGATTTTGCCCATTCGAAGGTCTATGCGGATGCGGCCACGCTGGCGGCTTCCGGGTTTCCGGTGCTGGAATTTACCGATGGCCTGAATGTGCTAATTTTCGGGGTGAACTATCGCTGGCCTGAGCAATGGGGCCGGTTCACACCTTATGTGAGCGGCGGCATCGGTATTACTGTGCCGAATGTCGAGGTGCAGACAACGGCGGCGGCGCCAACCACGTTCGAGTATCAGCTGGTAGGTCCGGCTGCGGCAGTGTCCGCTGGGGTGTCATATTCTTTGAATGACCGCTGGTCGCTGTTTGGCGAATACCGCGGCACTTATTCAAAAATCAGCGCCGACCTGGTTGGCGGTGGGACACTGAAAACCGATCTCATCACCAATTCTCTGAACGTCGGTGTCAGTTTCAAGTTCTGATAATTCAGGCCAGTTATTGAAACAAAAAAACCCGCCGGATCCGGCGGGTTTTTGTTTTGGGAGTCGTGGAAGCTTAGGCCAGCGAAGCGTCGATTTCCTTACAGGCTGCTACCAGACCTTTGACCGCCTCGACCGAATTGTCGAACATGGCTTTTTCGTCTTTGTCCATGGCGATCTCGACAACCTTTTCGATACCGCCGGCTCCGATCACCGTCGGCACGCCGACGTAGAGATTTTCCAGACCGTAAGCGCCGTCAACATTGGCCGCGCAGGGAAGGACCCGCTTTTGATCTTTCAAGAAGGCTTCGGCCATTTCAATTGCAGAGGCTGCCGGAGCATAAAACGCTGAGCCGGTTTTCAACAGGCCGACAATTTCAGCGCCGCCGTCACGGGTGCGCTGTACGATGGCGTCGAGTTTTTCCTGCGAAGTCCAACCCATTTGCACCAGATCAGGCAATGGAATGCCGGCTACCGTGGAATAGCGGGTTAGCGGCACCATGGTGTCGCCGTGACCTCCGAGCACAAAGGCGGTGACGTCTTTGACCGAAACCTTGAATTCATCCGCTAGGAAATGACGGAAACGAGCGCTGTCCAGAATGCCGGCCATGCCACAGACCATTTCGACCGGTAGGCCGGAGAATTCACGCAGCGCCCAGACCATCGCGTCGAGTGGGTTGGTTATACAGATAACAAATGCTTTCGGGGCGTGTGCGGCGATGCCTTCACCCACTGCTTTCATGACTCTTAGGTTGATACCCAGCAGGTCATCGCGGCTCATGCCCGGCTTGCGGGCGACACCGGCGGTAACGATGCAGACATCAGCACCGGCGATATCAGCATAATCATTGGTGCCGGTCATGGCCGCGTCAAACCCGTCAACCGGGGCCGATTCAGCAATGTCCAACGCTTTTCCCTGCGGTATGCCCTCGGCGATATCGCAAAGGACGACGTCGCCTAATTCCTTGAGTGCTGCCAAATGGGCAAGTGTGCCGCCAATTTGTCCGGCGCCGATCAGTGCGATCTTTGCTCTGGCCATGATTTCGATCTCCATGCTGCTTTGAAACTTTTGCGAGTGCTAGCGGCAAAGCGGGGAGAGAGCAAGGTTGATTGGACTGCAACCGGCAAAGGAATTCGCAATTCGGCTGATACAGTGTTGATAATAATAAACACTTGCGAAACATCTAGCTGTGAGTCGCAGCAATTCGGGCGACATTGAATGAGCGGTGGATGAAATTTTACAGCGAATTGTATGCAATTGCACACAATCGAATCGTAGTGGACTGAAACGGGCGTTGCAAAGGAGGCGGTTAATAATTATCGCCACATCGTGATTTTAGGGGAAGTTCGGGCCGATTATGCTTTGTCGCCCGGTGTCGCCTCGGCGTCGTCCACCGTTTCAAAGGCGCTGCCGGCTGCGACCAGACAGGTCATGCCGTTTGGCAGCGTGATCACGATCGTCCATGTGCCGCTTTCGCTGGAGGCATAAACCTCGACCACGCCGTTGTTTTGCGCCAACCCGACGCTTTGCCGGGTTTCGCCGTACCGCTTCTGCAACCGCTCCACGACCTGTGTACGTTGGGCGCAGTTGGCTGATTGGGAATAAGCAGCTTTATGGGCAAGAATGACACCTGCGAAACCCAGGGAAAGAGCAAATAGAAATTTTTGCATCGGTAGTCTCCGTCTCAGGGTTCAGCAGCGCAATTTGGCCCAATCTTCGCAGATCTGCGCGGCCTCCCGGAATTCGATAAGTTCACAGGCCTGCTCTCCATTTGCGCCGGGCGACCTACCGATCGGCCCTCCATCCCTGTGAATGAACAGGATCAAGGATGTGTCAAAAGGCCGAAAAAGCGGTTAACACGGCGTGCGGTGATTAAAATGCGTTTGGTTTTTTCTTCGGATGCAACCGTCAAGAATGCCCCAAATTTTCCGCCGTCGGGTCGGTTGCGCTTGGGTAAAAACTATGGTTGATCTTGCCGCGCCAGAATTGTCGGAGACCAAATGGACTATCTCAACCGCCCTTTTCGTTCGCTGTTGTATATTCCCGGATCAAACACGCGGGCGTTGGAAAAGGCCCAAAGCTTGCCGTGTGACGGAATTATTTTTGATCTCGAAGATGCGGTGGCAGTGGAAAAAAAGGCGGAAGCCCGCGAACAGGTGGCAAAGTTTCTGCGCGAAGGCGACTATGGCCGCCGCGGTTTGCTGGTGCGCACCAATGGCTTTGGCACCGGCTGGGCCCGCGATGATCTGCAAGTGATCTGCGAGGGTGCGCCGCAAGCGATTTTACTGCCCAAGGTGAACTGCGCAGAGGATGTGAAAAAGCTCGAAACCATTCTGGACGAGCACCCCAGATGTGCAAACACATCGATCTGGGCAATGATGGAAAGCCCGCTGAGTGTGTTGAATGCCCAGGAAATTGCCGCTGCTTCGCCACGGATGAAGGGTATGGTTCTCGGGTCGAATGACCTGACCAAAGACCTGTTTGCCAAACATACTCAGGACCGCGAGGCGTTGTTGCCGAGCATGGGGATGTGTTTGCTGGCGGCGCGGGCCTATGGGCTGGTTTGTATTGACGGGGTGCACAATGCATTCCGCGAACAGGACGGATTGCGGATATCCTGTATGCAGGGGCGCAACATGGGGTTTGACGGCAAATCGTTGATCCATCCAGATCAGGTGTATGTTGCCAATGACATCTACCGGCCGTCAAAGGGCGAAGTTGATTTGGCGCGACGGCAAATGGCGGCTTTCGAAACAGCCAAGTCGGAAGGAAGCGGAATTGCTGTTCTCGACGGACAAATCATCGAAAATTTGCATATCGTTTCAGCCCGCAACCTGATGGCCAAAGCTGCAGTGATTGCCGAAACTGAAATTTGATGAGAAAGGAACGTTTATGACTTTGCTTAGTATTGGGGTTGCGCTTTGGGTTTTGATGCATTTTTTCAAGCGGTTGGCACCGAGTATTCGCACTTCGTTATATGAGACTCTGGGTGCCGGACCAGCGCGAGGAATTACCGCATTGCTGATCCTTGCGGCGCTGGTGTTGATGGTCTTTGGTTATCGGGCTGCCCCGGTTGAACCGGTCTATACGCCGATTGCCGGAATGGGTCATCTGAACAATCTGCTGATGATTGTGGCTGTGATACTGATCGGTGCCGGGTCGTCCAAGGGCCGGATGCGCAGCCTGATGCGACATCCGATGTTGACCGGTGCCGTGGTTTGGGCAGTGGCGCATCTGCTGGTGAATGGCGATCAGGCGTCGATATTGCTGTTCGGTGGCCTGGGCATGTGGGCGATGGCCGAAATGGCGCTGATCAACCTTGCCGAAGGGCCTTGGGAGCGTCCTGAACCGGGGCCGGTTTCGGGAGATATCCGTTTGCTGGTGATTTCAGCGGTGTTGTTCGCGGTTATAGCTGGTGTGCATTTCTGGCTGGGGCACAGCCCGTTTCTGGGAACTTACGGATGATTGCATACCGGTTTATTTCCGAGGATGACTCGTCGAAGTTTTGCCATCGCGTGACCGACGCGCTGGCAAAGGGCTGGTCTTTGCATGGGTCTCCGGCCTATTCGTTTGATGCAGCTAACGGCACGATGCGTTGCGGGCAGGCGGTGACAAAAGAAGTCGAGGGCGACTATCGGCCGGACCTGAAACTGGGGCAGTTGTAAACATGTTAAAGACCAATCCGGGCCGCTTTTTTGAAGACTATAAGATCGGTGAAACCCTGACCCACGCGGTTCCGCGCACGGTTTCAGGAGGCGAGCGGGCGCTGTATCATGCGCTGTACCCGGCGCGTCACGCGCTTTATTCATCCGACGAATTTGCCCGGTCTTGTGGTCTGGACGGATCGCCTCTGGACGATATCGCCGGTTTTCACGTGGTATTTGGCAAAACCGTGCCGGATGTGTCTCTGAATGCGCTTGCCAACCTAGGTTATGCGGAGGGGCGGTTTCTGAAGCCGATCTATGCCGGGGACACCTTGAAAACCACCTCAGAAGTTATTGGTCTGAAACAAAATTCCAATGGGAAAAGTGGCGTACTTTGGGTGCATTCCAAAGGGGTGAACCAGCACAACGACGTGGTTATCGACTACAAACGCTGGGTGATGGTGCGCAAACGCGATTTTGGTTCAGATGCGCCGGAAACCGTGGTTCCCGATTTGAAAGCGGTTATTCCCGTTGGCAAATTGGTGGTGCCGGAAGGCCTTGATTTCACCAACTATGATTATGCTCTGGCGGGCGAGCCTCACCGCTGGGGCGACTATACGGTGGGCGAAAAGATTGATCATGTGGACGGTGTGACCATAGAAGAGGCCGAGCACATGATGGCAACGCGTCTTTGGCAGAACACCGCCAAGGTGCATTTTGACACTTCAGCACGGCCCGACGGCAAACGGCTGATCTACGGCGGTCATGTGATTTCCATGGCGCGGACTTTGTCGTTCAATGGTCTGGCGAATGCGCAGATTGTGGCCGGAATTAACGCCGGAGCCCACGCGAACCCGTGTTTTGCGGGGGATACAGTGCGGGCCTGGACCGAGGTGCTGGACAAGGCTGAGGTGGACGCACCGGGAGTCGGGGCCTTGCGCCTGAGGCTGGTGGCCGTGAAAGGTGACGCCAGCGCGTTTCCCTTGAAAGACGAAGGCGGAAAATATCTGCCGGAAGTCCTGCTCGATCTGGACTATTGGGTTTTGATGCCTGTGTAGAACACTCCTAATAGCGTTTCATTCTTGCTCGCCCGAATGTCATCACCCGATTTATTCGGGTGATCTACCTTAAGTCCAGGATTGCCCGGACGAGCCGTGCAATGACGTTCGAACGAGCATTTGCGACAAATAACCACGACCAAGCAGTATAAAACCCACCCCACCCCCTGTGCCTTCCGTAAAAACTGCGATATCAAAGACCTGCATATATTCGGAACAAAGGGAACTCCATGGCTGACGATACCCCAGGCAACCGACCCCTTTCACCACATCTCGAAGTTTATCGACTCGAGATCAACATGGTGACATCTATCGTCAACCGCATTACCGGTGTCGGCATGGCACTGGCGGCCTTGCTGATTGTCTGGTGGTTGATAGCGGCCGCCTCCAGCGCTTCTTATTATGCATTTGTCGACGGGCTGCTGACCAGTTGGATTGGGTTGATCGTTCTGGTTGGTTCGCTGTGGGCCCTGTGGTTCCATTTTCTCGCGGGTCTGCGCCACATTTGGATGGATTTCGGCTATGGCTATGAAATCGAAACGGTCAATATGTCCGGCTGGGTGCTGGTGGTTGGCAGTGTGGTGCTGACAGCCCTGTCGCTGCTGATTCTGGTCTGAAGGGACACGCTATGAACTATAAAACCGATATGGGTCGTGTCATCGGCCTTGGGTCCGCCAAAGAAGGCGTGCATGAGTGGTGGATCGGGCGGCTGACGTCAGTTGCGCTGATTCCGCTGTCGCTGATTTTCCTGTGGCGCGTTGCACCGTTGATCGGCGCCGGGCAGGCGGAAGTTCTGGCAGCGTTCCAAAGCCCGCTTACGGCGATTTCCACGATCCTGTTTCTGCTGGTGGCGTTCCGCCACCTGGCCGACGGGTTGAAAGAGGTGATTGTTGACTACGTACACGCCAAAGGACCGTTGATCGTGCTGTTGGTTGGCACACGTTTGGGCTGTTATGCCTTTGGATTTGCAGGCGCGTTTGCCGTTGCAAAAATCGCATTTGGCGCCTGACCGGAGAATTCTGAATGTCTGCTTACGAATATATAGATCATACCTATGATGTGGTGGTTGTCGGTGCCGGTGGTGCCGGTCTGAGGGCAACATTGGGCATGGCCGAGCAGGGGCTTAAAACCGCTTGTGTGACCAAGGTTTTCCCGACCCGCTCGCATACGGTGGCAGCCCAGGGCGGTATCGCCGCGTCTTTGAAAAACATGGGGCCGGATCATTGGCACTGGCATTTGTATGACACAGTAAAAGGCTCTGACTGGCTGGGCGATACAGATGCAATGGAATATCTGGTGCGCGAAGCCCCCAAGGCGGTGTATGAGCTGGAACATTACGGCGTGCCGTTTTCGCGCACCGAAGAGGGCAAGATTTACCAGCGCCCCTTTGGCGGCCACACAACCGAATTTGGCGAAGGCCCGCCGGTGCAGCGTACCTGCGCCGCCGCTGACCGTACCGGCCATGCCATCCTGCATACGCTGTATGGGCAGTCACTGAAGAACAACGCGGAATTCTACATCGAATATTTCGCGCTTGATTTGATCATGGCCAAGGACGGTACCTGCCAGGGCCTGCTTGCCTGGAAACTCGACGATGGCACCATTCACCGGTTCAATGCCAAGATGGTGGTGCTGGCCACTGGCGGTTATGGCCGGGCTTTTTTCAGTGCAACTTCTGCACACACATGCACCGGGGATGGCAACGGCATGGTGGCGCGGCAGGGGTTGCCGTTACAGGATATGGAGTTTGTGCAATTCCATCCAACGGGAATTTACGGCTCAGGCTGCCTGATTACCGAAGGTGCGCGCGGTGAAGGTGGCTATTTAACCAATTCCGAGGGCGAGCGCTTTATGGAACGCTATGCACCGACCTACAAGGATCTGGCGTCCCGCGATGTTGTGAGCCGCTGCATGACAATGGAAATACGTGAAGGCCGGGGGATCGGGGCGGAAAAAGACCATATTCATCTGCATCTAAATCACCTGCCCGCCGAAGCGTTGGCCGAGCGCCTGCCCGGGATATCTGAAAGTGCACGCATCTTTGCAGGTGTCGACGTGACCAGGGAACCGATCCCGGTCCTGCCAACCGTCCACTATAATATGGGCGGCATTCCGACCAACTATTGGGGTGAAGCGCTGAACCCAACATCCAAAAACCACGACCGCATCCAACCGGGTCTGATGGCCGTGGGCGAGGCAGGCTGTGCGTCGGTGCATGGTGCAAACCGGCTGGGCTCGAACTCGCTGATCGATTTGGTGGTGTTTGGCCGTGCGGCGGCGATCAGGGCGGGCGAAATTGTTGATCCGAAGGAACCCAACCGCGATTTGAATACCGCTTCGGTTGAGCAAGCGATGGATCGGTTTGATGCCACGCGCCATGCGAACGGGTCGGTTGCAACCGCTGATTTGCGGCTGGAAATGCAAAAAACCATGCAGGCGGACGCTGCAGTGTTCCGCACTGACAAAACACTGTCCGAAGGCTGCGAGAAAATGACCGCGGTTGCCGCAAAAATGGATGACCTGAAGGTTACTGACCGCTCGTTGATCTGGAATTCCGACCTGATGGAAACGCTGGAACTGGGCAACCTGATGCCGAATGCACTGGCAACCATCGTCGGTGCCGAAGCCCGCAAAGAAAGCCGCGGCGCCCATGCGCATGAAGACTATCCGGATCGTGACGACAAGAAATGGCGCAAACATACTTTAGCCACCGTGACTGGAAATAATGTCAAACTGACCTATCGTAATGTCCATCTGGATCCGCTGACGGATCACAAAGACGGTGGGATCGATTTGAAAAGAATCGCGCCAAAAGCGCGGGTTTACTAAGGGAATGATAATGCGCCTGTGCTCAGGATTGCTAGCATTGACCTTAACCGCCGCCGTGGCCGGCGGAGCGGGCGCCGCTGGCAAAATCACGATGTTGGCGGCACAGGCCCAATGTGAGAAGTTGACCCGGCTGTTGTCAGAATCGATCACGGGTCAGGGTGGCAATCCTCCGACACAGGACAAAATAGACGATCAATACAGAAGCTGCATCTATGCCAAATCCAGCCGTTACCCTGCACAGCAGACACGGAAAAATAAACTGACGATATCAGGTTCCGCCCGGATCGGCCTGGTTTACCGCAAATAGGCCGATCCATTGGTTGGGAAAGGAAGCGAAATGCACAAATTTTCAGTATTAATTGCGGGCTTGGTCGTTTTCACCTTTGTTGCGGGTGTCGGTCAATCGTCTCATCTGTTGCGGTCGCAGGCAGAGGGGCTGTGTTCGAAGCGTGCCCATAATTTTGCGGAAACCATTCGCGGCAAAGGGGCAGATCATCCCGATGACTACTTGATACGTGAACATTACCGGTCTTGCGTTTTTGCGAATTCCGGTTTCCGGCCCAGCCAGAAACTGAACCTGCAGCGGCGGGTGCTGTTCCGGCTCAACTCCATGGGGCAGACATGATACTGAAAGCATTTGCCATAGGTGTTGGAGTTGCCGTTCCGGTAACCTGCACGCCAAACGAGCCCACACTGTCGCTGGCCGATGCCGAGGCCTATTGTGAACAGGAAGCAAACAGATACGCCCGGCGACCGATTCCGGTGATTGAAGACGGCGCAATTCAGGTCGGACTTCTGGCTGAATATCCGGATGACTTTATGGTGCAGGACTACTACCGCCGGTGTGTTTATGCCAATTCCGGGCAGCGGGCATCAGGACGGGTGAAATGGCGTTTATAGGCGGGCAAACTTGCCAAAGACAAATACGAGAGACTAATGGTTGAACTGACATTGCCGAAAAATTCCCGCATGACCGTGGGAAAAACCTGGCCGAAACCGGCCAGGACCAAAAACGTGCGGGTCATCTGACTACACTGAGTTAAGGTTTGAATCCGGCAGCGGGAACAAATCAATCAAAGGGTCAACATGGGCGAAATTCGACGCTGGAAATAGGAATTCGAATTGCTGAAAATATTCGGACTAAAGATGGTGTTGAACCATATCTGATTTAACAAAGTTTAGCGGTCAAATTACGGAGTAAAAAAGAGTTTAGTGGGAAAATAATAGTGATTGAGAAGGCAAAATTGACGGCATCTGCAAAGATTCCGCATTGGTTCATTGGTCTGCTGGTTTCGCTGTTCAGCCGTGCACCATTTAATCGCGGATCGTTTCGCGTTGCCTTGTCTCATATGGTTACGGGACTTGCAAAGCATCCCCTTTTGATAACATTCCGCAGCGCCAGGTTTGCAATAACAAACCAACGTAATCCAATTGAATACGGTATGCTGTTAAACTCGGCTTATAATGCACCGGAGCTGGATTTCCTATCGGAGGTCTTGGGCGAAGGCGACGTTGCTGTCGATCTGGGATCTAACATTGGTATGTATACAATCACAATGGCTGCTAAAGTTGGTGAGACGGGCAAGATAATAGCTGTGGATGCCAGCGCATCTTTTATGAAAAAGTTGAGAATCAACGCCGCAGCTAACGATTTTTCTAATATTTCCTTTGAGAATATTGCGGTTGGTGGCGGGGAAGGTGAAGTGCAATTAAATGCGGTCAAAGGCAATCCCGGAACCGCAACCGTCACCGAAAGCACGACAGGTGGTATTCCAATGCAAAGCCTTATGACAATTTTGGAAAGAAACAAAGTCGATCGCATCAGCGCAATGAAGGTTGATATTGATGGCTTCGAAGAAAAGGCCTTGGGACCATTCTTCGCCGAAGCAAAAAACAGTTTGCTCCCGAAACGTGTGGTTGTGGAAGCCGTTCTCCTGAATGATGAAAACGCAAAATTTGTAAAAACAATGCTGAAGCGCGGCTATGTTGAAATTGGCCAAACGCGAAGTAATGCGTTGCTTGAAATTCAAAAATGAAAAATCTACAAGGTTATAAGCTGGACAGGGCGGAACAAAGGGACACGAGGGACTAATGGTTGAACTGACATTGCCGAAAAATTCCCGCATGACCGTGGGAAAAACCTGGCCGAAACCGGTCGGGGCCAAAAACGTGCGGGGGTTCAAGATTTACCGATTTGATCCTGACAGTGGCGACAATCCGCGGGTGGATACCTATTATGTCGACATGGACAGTTGTGGGCCGATGATTCTGGACGCGCTGATCAAAATCAAGAATGAGATCGATCCGACCCTGACCTTCCGCCGATCTTGCCGTGAAGGCATCTGCGGCTCTTGCGCGATGAACATCGATGGCATCAATACGCTGGCCTGTATCTATGGGCTGGACGAGGCCAAGGGTGAGGTTAAAATATATCCGCTGCCGCACCTGCCGGTGGTCAAAGACTTGATCCCCGATCTGACGCATTTCTATGCGCAGCACGCCAGCATCATGCCGTGGCTGGAAACCAAAACCAACCGACCGCAAAAGGAATGGCGGCAATCGATCGAGGACCGCAAGAAATTGGACGGCCTTTATGAATGCGTGATGTGTGCGTCCTGCTCGACCAGCTGCCCGAGTTATTGGTGGAACGGAGACCGATATCTTGGACCCGCAGCGCTGTTACACGCTTATCGCTGGATCATCGATTCCCGTGACGAGGCCACGGGGGAGCGGCTGGACGAATTGCAGGACCCATTCAAACTGTACCGCTGCCACACCATCATGAACTGTACCAAAACCTGCCCCAAAGGCTTGAATCCGGCGCTGGCGATTGCCGAGATCAAGAAGATGATGGTGGAGCGGACGATTTAGAGCGTTTCAGTTTTGTTTGAATCACAAACGAAGTCAGATACGCAGCGACGCCAGATACTTAGAACGGCGGTTCAGGTTCAGTCTGTTTCAGCCTAAAACTGAAATGCTCTAAGTGTAGCACATTTAGCCAAATCGCTTTGTGGTTCGCACCATCCTTGACAGCCTCGCAGACTCGCGTTGTTTTGTGCGCATGACACATTCCCTTACGTCTGACGTTATCATCATCGGCGCGGGCCTCGCTGGTCTGGTGGCCGCCTCGGAAGCTGCCGCGCGTGGACGCAGGGTTCTGCTGTTGGATCAGGAGGGCGAGCAATCGCTAGGCGGACAGGCATTCTGGTCGCTGGGTGGATTGTTTATGGTCGACACGCCGGAACAACGGCGCATGGGGATACGTGACAGCCGGAAACTGGCGGCAACTGATTGGCATGGCTCAGCGCAGTTTTCGGAAACTGGTGACGAAAACCCTCGGGCCTTTGCTGAGGCTTACCTCGATTTTGCCTGCAGCGAAATGCACCCTTGGCTGAATTCGCTGGGCATGCGGTGGTTTCCGGTGGTCGGCTGGGCTGAGCGTGGCGGTGCTCTGGCGAACGGGCACGGCAATTCAGTGCCCCGGTTTCACCTGACCTGGGGAACCGGGCCGGGGGTCGTTGCACCGTTTGAACGGATGGTGCGTGCTGAACAGGAACAGGGGCAAGTTCAGTTTGGGTTTCGGCACCGAGTCACCGCGCTTGATGCGGCGAATGGCCGGGTTTCCGGCGAGGTTCTTGAGCCGACAACAACGGTTCGGGGGCAATCTACATCGCGCGTGGTGATTGATGATTTTACGGCTTCAGCCGAAAGTATTGTCATCACCTCCGGCGGAATAGGCGGCAACCTTGATCTGGTGCGCAAACACTGGCCAACCGACCGGCTGGGGCCTGCGCCCGTAAAAATGGTTTCCGGCGTTCCGGATTACGTTGACGGTCAGATGCAACAGGTGGCGATTGCCGCTGGTGCCGGTGCGATCAATGCTGACCGGATGTGGCATTACGCCGAAGGCGTGCAGAACTGGAACCCGATCTGGCCAAATCACGGCATCCGCATCCTGCCAGGGCCAAGTTCCCTTTGGTTTGATGCCCTGGGTGACCGGTTGCAGGCGCCATGTCTGCCGGGGTTCGACACGCTGTCGACCCTGAAACGCATTCTGTCCACCGGGCATGATCACAGTTGGTTCATCCTGACCCAGAAAATCATCGAAAAAGAATTTGCACTGTCGGGGTCGGAGCAGAACCCGGATTTTACCTCTGGCAAATGGCTTCAGGTGTTGAAATCCAGGTTGGGCAAAGGCGCGCCCGGTCCGGTGGAGGCGTTCAAGCAGCGTGGTGTGGATTTTGTGGTGAAGAGCAACCTAACCGAGTTGGTATCCGGGATGAATACGATCACCCCGGACACGCCGCTTGATCCGGACCACATCCAATCGCAGATTGAGGCACGGGACGGCCAGATCGACAATCTGTTTGCCAAAGATGCTCAGGTGATCGCCATCAGGGGCGCCCGCAATTATCGAGGTGACCGGCTGGTGCGCACTGCGAAGCCTCATAAAATCCTTGATCCTGCGAATGGGCCACTAATCGCTGTCAGGCTGAATATCCTGACCCGCAAGTCTCTGGGAGGGTTGCACACGAACCTGAAATCGCAGGTTCTGGATGCTGGCGGAACACCCATTCCCGGCCTGTATGCCGCTGGTGAGGTTGCCGGTTTTGGCGGCGGCGGGTATCACGGATACAACGCGCTAGAAGGCACTTTTCTGGGCGGCTGTATTTTTTCCGGACGCTTGGCGGGGCAAAACGCATGATATTAGATGAACTGATGGCCTGCTTGGGCAATTTTCCACGGGCCATGATGGGCCATTTGCCAACGCCGTTGGAGGCGATACCAAATCTGGGGCGTCGCTCGGTATTGACCTGACGGTCAAGCTTGATGATTGCAGCGGCGTCGGTATGGGCGGCAATAAGTCGCGTCAGTTGAAATTTTTCTGGTTGCGGTCCTTGGCCTGCGAGTCGACCGGTTGCGAAGCGAAGGGAAACGCCCGTTTATTGTGCCGTTGAGTGGCGAAGGGGTTTTGTTCTGGCACACAGACCGGCAGCCTGACTTGTTTGGTTACAGTGAAGAACTGGCGAGCAAATTCAAGAAAAACTAGGCGGTCAGCGGCGGCGCGTGTTGCGGCATCAGGTCGTGCCAATCCGGATTGCTGTTTTGAACCAACTCCAGCTTCCGGTCTGTTGGCAGGTCCGACAGCCGGGACTTTTGGTGCAGAGCGGAGATCAAGTCATGGTCTTCACGGAGCCAAACCAGTTGATTGACGTTGTGGGTTCTGGTAAAACATCAGCGATACCCTGCCGGTGTGTAGCGACGGCGAATTCCAGATCACGGGTGGTTCCGGCATAAAACGCGTCGTGCTGTGGATTGGTGAGCAAATAGGTAACATAAGGCTGATGCATGATATTCCTGACGATTTTTCCCGAGATGCTTGCGCCAATTGATGAATATTGCGTTAAAATCGTTTCGTGGCAGCAGAGATTTGGCCACGTTTTGCTGGTGGAAGCCGGCAATGTTCTGGCAAACCGTCAATTAATGTTTAGATAAAGTCACATGCTGAAATTTGCCAATCTCGCGCTGCTTGTCCTGTTCCCAGTTGCCTGGTTCGCGCCGCTGTTACGCGCAGGTCTGCTCCCGTTCTTCAGCCTCGACGAAATATCGGTGATCACTGGGTTGCAGGCGCTATGGGAAAAAGACGTGTTTTTGGCGCTGCTGGTCACGTTTCTGGCGCTGGTGGCCCCAATAGTCGAAGTTACCGGAACCGCCCTGATCCAGTTCAATCTGATGAGCAAAAAGGTCAAGCCAGTTCTGACGCTGATCAAGCCAGTTCTGACGCTGATGGGGCGTCTGGCGATGGCCGCTGTATTTCTGGTCGCCATTTATATAGTTGCGGCCAAAGGCATCGGCGTAGGGCG
Source organism: Amylibacter sp. (assembly GCA_965237555.1). GTDB lineage: Bacteria > Pseudomonadota > Alphaproteobacteria > Rhodobacterales > Rhodobacteraceae > Amylibacter. The sequence continues at coordinate 177,362 of CBDEFU010000001.1, read as the reverse complement.
GCTGGAAACCGGCTGGGGATTGTATTTGTTTACCTTTTGCGTGCTGGCATCCTACACAATCACACTGATCGACCGGCATGGCAAAAAATCCAAATTCAAGGCACAATCTTAACACCTGCGATCTAATCTTGGCACAAAACTAATGCCCGAGGTCTGCTCATTGCCGGTTCTTCCGATCGTCATCGTGTCAAATTTTCTGTTTCTGTTCCTGTGGATAGCCGTCGAATTGCACAGGCGAAAGCAAGGTGAAACGCCGGAAGTTCCGTTTTCACTTTTGTTGCTGTTTATGACGCTGAATACGTTGCTGTTTGACCAAATTATGGTGTTCCGGCTTGGCTGTCTGATGGTGCTGATGCTTGCAGTATACGAGGCGCGCAACTTTGTTTTGCAGGGGGCGTCTGAGTTGTCGCTCGTCGGAGCCGTCGTGACCGCCAGTTTTGGTGTGGTGGTTTTGACGGTCTGGGCGGTCGTTCTGATTAATGAGCACTTGAACCTCGCCATGGGCTAGGCATAAACCTTTGCATGGCCAAGATGACTGCCTCTTACACCTGTTCTGCCTGCGGTGCTGCTCACAAAAAATGGGCCGGGCGCTGTGAAACATGTGGCGAGTGGAATTCGGTGGTTGAAGTAGCCCCGCTGGCGTCCGGGCCAACTGGGAAAACCCTCGGTGCTTCAAAGGGACGGCGGGTGAAACTGAGCGAGTTGTCGGCAGCAGAAGCGCCCTTATCCCGGTCGATCTCGGGCATCGCGGAATTGGATCGGGTGCTGGGCGGCGGTCTGGTGCCCGCCAGTGCGGTTTTGGTTGGTGGTGATCCGGGGATCGGGAAATCGACCCTGATGTTACAGGCCGCAGCCAAATTCGCCATGGCGGGAAATTCCGCGGTTTATCTATCGGGTGAGGAAGCACCGAGCCAGATCAGAATGCGAGCACAGCGGCTGGGGCTGGATCAGGCGCCGGTGTTATTGGCCTCTGAAACCAACCTGCGCGATATCCTGACCACTCTGGAACAAGAAAAGCCCGATCTCGTGGTCATCGATTCGGTCCAGACCATGTGGGCCGATCATGTGGACAGCGCGCCGGGATCGGTGTCGCAGGTCCGGGCGGTGGCACATGAGTTGGTAACATTTGCCAAACGGCGCGGGGTGGCGGTGATATTGGTTGGTCATGTCACCAAAGACGGCCAGATCGCCGGGCCGCGCGTGGTCGAACATATGGTCGATACAGTGCTGTATTTTGAAGGCGAGCGGGGGCATCAGTTCCGTATCCTGCGGGCGGTCAAAAACCGTTTTGGACCGGCGGATGAGATTGGCGTATTTGAAATGACCGGGGCTGGGTTGATGGAGGTGGCCAACCCGTCTGCGCTGTTTCTGTCCGAACGCGAAGACCCGGCACCAGGATCGGTGGTATTTGCCGGTATCGAGGGCACCCGGCCGGTTTTGGTGGAAATTCAGGCCCTGGTGGCGCAATCCGCCTTGGCCAATGCGCGGCGCACCGTGGTGGGCTGGGACAGCGGGCGCCTGGCAATGATCCTGGCCGTGCTGGAATCGCGCTGCGGCCTTAGTTTTGCCGGAATGGATGTGTACCTGAACATCGCCGGTGGATTGCGGATCAGCGAACCGGCGGCGGATTTGGCGGTGGCGGCGGCATTGATTTCGGCACGGCAGGACGTAAGCCTGAACGGAGAAACGGTTGTGTTCGGAGAAATCAGCCTTTCCGGTGCGTTACGGCCCATAGCGCAAGCGGATGCTCGCTTGAAAGAAGCGCAAAAACTGGGATTTGTTTGCGCATTTGCACCATCAAGGATGAAATTTGCCGGCAACTCTGGCATGACAGTAAAAAAAGTGAATGATATAGGCGAATTCATCACTAGTTGTTTTGGTGATATCGAGGCCTAGGGCATTATGCGTTTTATTGGAATCACCAATGAAGCGCATGACGCAATAACATCAAAGGCTGAGACCGGCGCTATGCGATTAATCCGGTTCAGATCAAATGCATAGCGCTCTAGAGAGTAGGGAAGACCATGGAAGGTTTCACACTTGTAGACGGGGGGGTCGCGGTCGTCGTGCTGATTTCGGCCATTTTGGCCTATTCGCGCGGTCTGGTGCGCGAAATCCTGTCGATTGCGGGCTGGGTTGTGGCGGCAATTGTTGCCTATTTTCTGACTCCACAGGTTGAGCCCTTGGTGCGCGAAATCCCGGTGGTCAAAGACATCATCGGCACCTCGTGTATTGTGTCGCTGATCGTGGCCTTTGCGATTGTATTCGCGGTCGCGCTGATCATCGTCTCGATTTTCACGCCGCTGTTTTCCGGCATGGTGCAACGATCGGCAATCGGGGTGATCGATCAGGGGTTTGGCTTCCTGTTTGGTGTTGCCCGCGGGCTGTTGCTGGTGCTGGTCGCCTTTATTCTCTACGACAATATCTTCCCCGAAGGCGATCGTCTGGCGATTGTCGAGGACAGCAAATCACGCGAGGTGCTGGCGGAAAGCCAGCGCCGTCTGGCCGAAATGGCGCCAACCGAAGTGCCGGGCTGGCTGCGGGTGCGCTATGATGATTTTGTCGGCCATTGCGACGGGCCAACCGATGCGGGTACGGGTTCCGATACCTGAGAAGCTTGCCTGAAGCGTTGGTGGCGGTCTACCATAGGGTGGAATTTAACGATCGTTAATACACCCAATGGTTAAGCAAAATAAGAATTTCGGTGATTATTCTCCGCGGTGGCGCCGGAGGCTGCTCCGTGCCGCAAGACGCACCGGAAACCCGGCCCAAGAGCCGTCCGACACCCAAACGCAGATCGCCCGGATCAATGAACTGAGCAAAACGGCGCGGGCGACCTGGCTGAGTTTGCTGGGCTATCTGGCGTTTGTCGGGGTGACGCTGCTGGCGGTTGAAGATGTGGATTTTTTCGATCCCTCGCGCCAGACGCAACTGCCGCTGATAAATGTTGCAATCCCGACGGCGAGTTTCTTTGCCTTTGCGCCGATATTGGGCGCAGCGCTTTATATCTACCTGCATCTGTATTTGCTGAAGCTGTGGGAGGTGTTGAGCGACATTCCAGCGAAAGTTGGCGAGGACCCGATTTCTGATCAGCTGACGCCATGGCTGATAAATGATCTGGTGCTGGGGATGCGTAACAATGGTGCGTTGCGTGAACGCCCCATGCGTCGGCTTTCAAAATGTGTGACGGTGGCGTTGGTGTTTGTTGCAGGGCCGCTGGTACTAGCCGGGTTCTGGTGGTGGAGCTTTCCGGCGCATAACCAGTGGCTTACGCTTTTCATCGGCCTGCTAATGTTTCTCGCCTGGCGGTCCGGATATGTTAGCTGGCAATATTTGCAAGAACGGCTTGGTCGGAGGAAGAAAGATAGGTTTACCGGTATCTGGGGCCGTGTTGTTTGGCTTTACAAAAACGGGCTTGTGGCACTAACGGCGATGTTTGTTTTTACAACAAGCTGGATTACGACCGAGGGCGGGGTTTCTGGGTATTTTGTACCGGGCACATTTGCGGAAGATTCAATTGCGAATTTGCGGCCCATCGTTCATGCTAACCTTTCGGGGCAGGAGTTAACCGAAAGACCTAGCGAGTGGCGCAACTTCGAAACGGCAGAGCGTCGTTTTCGGTCCGAATGGTGCAGTCGGCAGGGGTTGGAGAGTGCGATCTGCGGCCAGGTCTATTCAAAAACAAAGACTCCACCAGCGCATATCTGGCCCAAACGGATTGCGTGGTGCGGGGAATCCTATAAGGGAGAAATATGCAAGGAACACTTCGCCGGGCTAGACGATCAGTTTCAAGTCGAATGGCGCGAAGAGCGCGACAGCCTTTTAGCCGAGCTCAGAAAACTGAATCTGATTGCGGCGGATCTGCGCGACGCAAATCTAGAAAGTGCATTTCTGCCACGAGCGGACCTGAGATTTGCGCGATTAGAAGGAGCGTTCCTCTTAAATGCGCAGTTGGAGGGGACAAATCTCTTTGCGGCAGGACTTGAAAGGACAGACTTAACAAACGCCAGGTTGGAATCTGCAAACCTGTCCTTTGCGCAACTGGATGGCACCAAATTTTCCGGTGCGCGAATGGAGGAAGCAGACCTTGGCGGGACACAGTCAGTAGAAGCAATTTTCTTAGGCGCCCATTTGAAGGGGGTAGCATTTGGTAGCGCGCGTTTGCAGGAGGCAGAATTCATTTATGCGTACTTGGAGGGAGCGTTTTTTAAGGGGGCGCAGTTAGAAGGGGCCGATTTTTTTGGTGCACACGTGGAGAAAGCTGAATTTGGGAGCACGCACATGGCAGGCACTGACTTCAGGGCGGCATATCTGGAGGGCACCACTTTTGGATATTCATTGCTTCGCTCTGCAGATTTACGGGACGCAGGTGGGCTAACGCAACAGATGCTGGAAAATGTTATCGGAGACGAGCACACTTTGTTGCCCGATGTTCCAGCACCGGACACAGGCCAGCCATTTTACGTTTTGTCGTGTTGGCACCCCGACAACTTGCCAATATTTCTAGGTGAATTTATTAGAAGCGCGACATTTCAAGGTATTGTGGATGGGGAAAGCGCCTTTCGACGCAAATGGCTTTGTTCTAATGCGAAAGCTGTTAAGAAAACCGGCACGCCCAAAGCATTCGGTTCAAACAACCCAGAAACAAAATAGCGCAGCATTTGTTCTCCGCGCCAACCACATTCTTGTCTGATCGTTTCTTGTGGAAATCCACTCGGTAGCCTTTTCCGTTTTTACCAATAGAAAATATAAGAAAACCAAGCTTTCACCACCCCATCTCCCCCATAGACACTACCCACCTTCCCCCCTATACAGCCCCCAACCACTGCCACACCCGGATTCGCCCATGCTGCGCCAAACCGAGCCGTTTCTGGCCCATCCTTTCGACCACAACAAGTTGAAGGAAGAATGCGGGATATTCGGGGTTATCGGCGTCAAAGACGCCGCCAATTTTGTTGCCCTTGGCCTGCATGCCCTGCAGCATCGCGGGCAAGAGGCGGGCGGTATTGTTGCCTATGACAAAGACGCTGGTTTCAACTCGGCCCGCCGCTTTGGCTACGTGCGCGACACTTTCACCAAAGCTTCGCTGATGGAAACGCTTCCCGGTCATAACGCCATCGGCCATGTGCGCTATTCGACCTCCGGCTCGAAGGGCCACACGGCGATCCGCGACGTGCAGCCGTTTTTTGGCGAATTTGCCCTCGGCGGCTGTGCGATTTCCCATAACGGCAACCTGACCAATGCCAACGCGCTGCGCAAGGAACTGATCTCGGCGGGGTCGATTTTTCAGTCCTCATCTGACAGCGAATGTATCATTCACCTGATCGCCCGCTCGTTCCAGAACACGCTGCCCGGACGGCTGAAAGACGCGCTGCGTCGGGTCGAGGGAGCGTTTTCGATTGTTTCGATGACCCGCTCCAAGCTGATCGGGGTGCGCGATCCGCGCGGCGTGCGCCCGCTGGTGCTGGGTAAGATCGGCGATGGCTGGGCGCTGAGTTCCGAGACCTGCGCCCTTGATATCATCGGCGCCGAATTTGTCCGCGCTATCGAACCCGGCGAGATGGTGATTATCACCAGCAAAGGCATCGATAGCAGTTATCCGTTCGAGCGGGTCGCGGCGCGCCCCTGCATTTTCGAACACGTCTATTTTTCGCGTCCCGACAGCATCGTCGGCGGCCAGTCGATCTATGAAACCCGTCGTTTGATCGGGGTGGAACTGGCCAAGGAGAGCCCAGTTGACGCCGATCTGGTCTGCCCGGTGCCGGACTCTGGCACACCCGCGGCGATCGGTTATAGCCAGGAAAGCGGCATTCAGTATGCGATGGGGATCATCCGCAACCAGTATATGGGCCGCACCTTCATCGAGCCGACCGAGCAGATCCGCAACATGGGTGTCCGGCTGAAACTGAACGTCAACCGGGCGCTGATCAAAGGCAAGCGGGTGATTCTGGTGGATGACTCGGTGGTGCGCGGCACCACCAGCCGCAAGATCAAGGAAATGATCCAGGACGCGGGCGCCGCCGAAGTTCATTTCCGCATCGCCTCACCCCCAACCGCATGGCCGTGTTTTTACGGGGTGGACACGCCACAACGGGATAAATTATTGGCCGCGACCATGACAGCAGACGAAATGCGCGAGCATCTGTCGGTGTCTAGTCTGAAATTCATCTCGCTGGACGGATTGTACCGGGCCTGTGGCGTTCCCGAAGGCCGCGATGCTGCAATGCCGCAATATTGCGACGCCTGCTTTTCCGGCGAATATCCGGTGGCTCCTTCTGACATGATTCAAGAAGGTTTCGAGGTTAAGGCGGCCGAATAATTTTCCTTTTCCCGGTCAACGTGTTCCTTTGATATATCCGCTCAACCACAGGAATGCTGCGCTGCGGCATAAATCCGCCGATGCGCATCGACACCGGCTTTTCATTCTCAATTCTTCCTGATAGCCGCGCGGCTTGCTGCCCTTGCCACTTCCGTTTGGCCGGTTAATCCGGGCTTCGGATGGCGATGGCGTTCTCTCTGGAGGCACCCGCCTTGACCAAATCATCTCCTGCCGCGGGCCAGCCCGCCGGTACCTCAGACCGCACGCCAGATAACGTTGCCAAACTGGCAACGGAAACGGGTGTTCTCGCTATGGGTGAGCTCGCACTGATAGGAACGTTTGGCACAGCCGAAGATATCGGTGCGCTTCTGCGCACGTCAATCGGGCGGATTATCAAGGTTCGCAAAGGTGAAACGACTTCGGTCGGGCAGATTGCCGGGATTGAAGCTGGCATGGTGATGCTGCGCAGACGAGGGAAAACAGTGCGTTTGGCCGTGCCTGGGTAGATTACCCGACAGGTTATGTACTCTTGGTATTTCCCCTTGACGCCCGGCCTGCTGCACAGCAAACCCCCTTTCATGACTGACAAGATTGCTCTGATAACCGGTGCGTCGCGCGGCTTTGGCGCTGCTGTGGCCGAAGCGCTATCCGATACCCATCACATCGTTGCTGTAGCGCGGACGGTTGGTGCTCTGGAAGAGCTTGACGACAGGATTCAGGCAAATGGCGGTGGTGCCACACTGGTGCCACTCGATATTACTGATGAGCCGGGTCTGCAGCGGATGTGCCTGTCGATCCATGAACGCTGGGGTGGCGTGAATTTGTGGGTTCACAGCGCAATCCATGCAGTTCCCCTTTCGCCCGCCGGTCATGTGGCCGAAAATGACTGGGACAAGACGCTGGCAATCAACATTCGCGCTTCCCAGCGGTTGATTGCCAATATCGAACCTTTGTTGTTGGCCCGGGCAGGAACTGCGGTGCATTTGGAAGATACATTTGCCGGTAAGAAGTTTTTCGGCGCATACGGCGCTTCGAAAGCCGCACAAAAGGCGCTGTTTGACAGTTGGGCGGCTGAAACGCGGGAGGCAAAGCTTGGTGTTATAGGATTTGCGCCAAAGCCGATGCCAACTGCGACCCGTGCCCGGTTTTTTCCCGGCGAAGACAGGGCCAAGCTGAGCCATCCTTCGGTAGAAGCGGGCCGGCTGCTGAGGGAGTTGCAGTCCGCACTTTTGTAGTTGCGCAAATTGGGTCGGTTTCTGACAGCACCGACGCCCCTTGGCGTTTTATCAGCGCCGATGTATGAGGGGTGCAAATTATCTTTAGGTGCTCGAATCCCATGACCGTTACCCGATTTGCCCCTTCGCCCACAGGCTATATCCACGTTGGCAACCTGCGCACAGCGCTGTTTAACTATCTGATCGCGCGTCAGGCCGGCGGGCAGTTCATACTGCGACTCGACGATACCGATCCGGAACGGTCGAAACAGGAATATGCTGACGGTATAATGGAAGATTTGGAATGGTTGGGTTTGACCTGGGATCGAGTTGAAAAACAGTCTGACAGGCTGGACCGCTACGAGGCCGCAGCAGTTGATCTTCGGGAAAAAGGCAGGTTCTACGAGTGTTTTGAAACGCCTGTTGAATTGGATCTGAAGCGTAAAAAACAACTCAGCATGGGCAAGCCGCCGGTTTATGACCGTTCAGCGCTGGATGTGTCCGAAGCCGAAAAAAAGGTGCTGCGCAGCGAGCGTGGTGCCGGGCATTGGCGGTTCAAGCTGGACCAGCAACGAATAGAATGGGCCGACGGTATTCTCGGTGACCTGTCGATTGATGCGGCCAGCGTGTCCGACCCGGTGCTGATCCGAGGTGACGGACAGTTTCTCTATACCCTCGCATCGGTGTGTGACGACGTTGATTTTGGCATCACCGATGTGGTGCGCGGCTCGGACCACGTCACCAATACCGCAACGCAAATCCAGATTATTGAGACGCTCGAGGGAACAATGCCTACCTTTGCCCACCATTCACTGCTGACCGGTCCGCAGGGCGAGGCGCTGTCCAAACGGCTCGGAACTCTGGCGCTGCGTGACTTGCGTGCCCAGGGAATCGAGCCGATGGCACTGTTGTCACTGATGGCGCGGCTGGGATCATCTGATCCGGTGGAACTGCGGATTTCAATGGACGAACTGATTGCGGGTTTCGATCTGTCGAATTTTGGAGTGGCGCCCACCAAATTTGACGTCGAAGACTTGCGCCCGCTGACGTCGAAATTTGTTTCTGCTCTGCCGTTTGATTCAATGGCCGACGCTTTAAACGATCTGGGCGTTCCGGTGGAAATTGCTGCGGAATTCTGGGACGTGGCCCGCGAAAACGTTGAAATCCGCGCCGATGTTGCGAAATGGTGGACGCTCTGCCGTGATGGAGCAACGCCGTCGATTGATGATGAAGACGCAGAATTTGTCGCCAAGGCAAAAACCCTGCTGCCGTCCGCGCCGTGGACCGCTGAAACCTGGGGACAATGGACCGCTGCGGTGAAGGCGGAAACAGGGCGCAAGGGCAGGGGCCTGTTCATGCCACTGCGCAAGGCGTTGACCGGGATGCAGCACGGGCCAGACATGTCAAAGCTGATGCCATTGTTGCAAAAGACCAACCTCTGATCCACAGTCAGGCGGCACGCAACAGGAGCCGCCTTGACACAACACGCCGTCTATCTGCAGGGCAGCCTGCTACGCCATATTGTGACTATGTCAGTGGCTTCGTCCATTGGTCTGGTTGCGATTTTTCTGGTTGATCTCGCGGACATGTTTTTCATCTCGCTGCTGGGCCACGCCGAATTGGCAGCAGCGGTGGGATACTCTGGCGCAATCTTGTTTTTCACAATCTCAATTTCAATTGCAATGTCAATTACTTGCGGTGCATTGGTGGCACGGTCTCTGGGCCGCGAAGACGAAGACCGCGCCCGCGAACAGACCACCCATATGTTGATCGTGTCGCTGGTGATCGCAGCCATTGTTGCTGTATGTGTTTGGTTGAATCTGGACATCCTGACAGGCCTGATGGGGGCCAGCGGCTCGACGCAAGACCTGGCAATCCGTTATCTTGCGATCATCATTCCATCGATGCCGTTTATTGTTGTGGCGATGGTTTGTTCCGCCGTCATCCGCAGCCACGGCGATGCTAGGTTGTCCACTTGGGTTACTTTGTCCGGTGGGATCGTAAACGCAATTCTGGATCCGATACTGATATTTGGTTTGGGTCTCGGATTGGACGGCGCGGCGGTGGCCTCTGTTTGTGCCCGACTGGTAATGATGGCCGTTGCCCTGCGACCGGTTCTGTTCAAATACGGTGGATTAGTGCGGTTAAACTGGACCAGATTTCGTGCTGACGTGGGTCCAATACTAGGCTTTGCCTTGCCGGCGATGCTCGCAAATGTCGCCACGCCTGTCGGATCGGCCTATGTCACACGGGCGGCAGCGGAATTTGGCGAAGAAGCGGTTGCCGGGATGGCGATTGTTGGACGGGTTACACCGGTTGCATTCTGTCTGATCTTTGCTCTGTCTGGCGCCATTGGTCCGATAATGGGACAAAACTTCGGCGCTGGAAAATATGACCGTGTGCGCAGAAGTTTTCTGGAAAGTATATATTTCACAATCGCCTATGTTGTTGGAGCGGTCATTATTCTGTTCCTGCTGCGGGCGCCAATCGCCAATATGTTTGGGGCCGAGGGCGTCGCGCGCGACTTGATATTCCTGTTTTGCGGTCCTTTGTCGCTGGCATGGATATTCAATGGTATAATTTTTGTAGGGAATGCAGCCTATAACAACCTTGGCCATCCCTATTATTCAACGTCGGTAAACTGGGCCCGCAGCACCTTGGGTGTTTTCCCGTTTGTCTGGGTCGGAGCATATTATTGGGGGGGCCAAGGAGTGTTGATTGGCCAAATGGCGGGCGGCGTATTTGTGGCCATTTTCAGCTTTTGGTTGGCGTTGCTGACCATCCGCAAGGCTTCCTTGTCCGAGGGTCCGGTAAAACTGCGAACAGCATTCAGCCCGCATCGCAAGATTTTTCAGCTATACAACGACCGCCGATAGCGTTTTCAGATAAGTGTCTACCAGGGCAGTTTCGTTGGCTGTCAGTCGTTGAGCTCTTGGATAGACCGGGTCTGACCGGTCGTCGCGCACCGGCGTGTCCCAACCAGATGTGCTGCGAAAAAATGCCCGCACGCCGTCCTCGCCAAACTGTTCAAGATATCCCTGAACGACGCAATCGAGATAACTCAGCAAGATTGGTTTGCCTGACCCGGTTGGAGCAATAAAATCCGGATTTGCCTGGTAGATATGCACACCCGGTTCTGGTTGCTCGTTCAACTCGCGATGTGTCAGACGATACCGGTTATAAGCCCGTTCGCGTTCGTCCAGCGCATCCCAGCCGATCGGCCCGACATCAGCAATCAATCCTTGTATTGATGACAGGGGGTCGCGGTGGATACTTAGAAATGATGCATCACGCAGGGCCGACTGTTCCCATTGCCGGCGCCAGCCTTGGACAGTGGCCTTTCGGGTGTTCGCATAGTCATGCGTGGCGGTGTTAACCAGCGAGCCGTAGCCAAAAAAACTGCCCATGGGAAGGTTACCTACCAAATAATCGGCGCACGCTCGCCGCGTCTTTTTGCGGCCCGGATTTTGCGCAATTCGCGCCCGACTTTTTCTAAGCGTCGCTGCGATGGTGGGTGGGAACTGTTCCAATTGCTCGACCCACCGGTTCGAGCCAATTCGCGCGAGCCTTTGCGGGCGTTATAGCCTGCCCGGTCGGTGATATGTGTAGCGATGACATCGGCTTCCAGTTCAAACTGTTTGGAATATGCCAGACCTCCAATAATAGTCCCGATCCGCTCACCGCGGTCTTTCTCGTCCTCCTTGTCATCGATGATCGCGCTGCCCAGCAATGCTCCGGCGGCCTCGTGGACCCTGGTTTGCGCTAAATGCTGGGCAATCTGGTGCCCAACTTCATGACCCAGTACAAAGACAATCTCGTCATCATTTCGCATTGAAAGCAACATATTGATGTTAAACGTAATAACGGGCCTGCCACCTTTGCCTGCTGATTGGAAGGCGTTGGCCTTTTCGTTGCCGTCATTGCGGACCTTGATCTGAAAATCACAGAATTTCTGAGGTTTCTTTGGGTGCAGTGAACGGCAAATATTCTCTGCGATTGGTTCAACCTTTTTTGAAACCTTACGAAAGTTTGCCATCGCTGCCTTGGCTTTCGCGGTGTTGACAGGCTTTACAGCTTTCTTTTTGGTTTCTTTTACCGATTTGGCTGCGGTTTGCTGGGTTTCATATCCGGACACACCGGCGAACAGACTGCCCGGCAGAAATACTGCAACAAAGCAGATCAGCACGACTATTTTCATGTTTACCTCTATATGAATCCGGCGGAGTTCATCAGTATTGGTGACGCGTTCAACTTGCAAGACCATGTTTGCTGGATGCTTTGGCCGCGAGAAAGTACAGTGATGGGTTCGATTTTGGTTACAGAATCGCAGGATTATTAGCTAGTGTGCTGTGTAAGGAAAAGCAAAAACGGTTCTGGGAGGACTAACATTATGAAATTAAGTATAAAAACGATTGCGATACCCGCATTGGCGGTGGCGTTTGCAAGTGAATCGTTTGCTACTGAATGGAATGTTTCCCTGTGGGGTAAACGTCGCGCGTTCACCGAGCATGTGGAGAAACTGGCAGAACTAATCTCTGAAAAAACCGGTGGCGAGTTCACTTTGAACATTTCTTACGGCGGCCTGTCCAAGAACAAGGAAAACCTCGACGGGATTTCTATCGGCGCGTTCGAGATGGCGCAGTTCTGTGCGGGTTATCACCGCGATAAGAACCCCTCGATCACGGTGCTTGAGTTGCCGTTCCTGGGGGTCAGCTCGCTGGAAGAAGAGCGCAAGATCAGCGAGGCGCTGTACCAGCACCCTGCGGCAATCGCCGATCTGGCGCGCTGGAACGCGACCCTGCTGATGCCGTCACCATTGCCGCAATACAACATCGCCGGGATGGGCGATGCGCCGATGTCGCTGGCCGACTACGAAGGTCTTACAGTCCGCGCCACAGGGGGTATCGGCAAGGCGATGGCGGCGGTCGGGGCAGTGCCGACCTCAGTGACCGCCACCGAAGTGCGCCAGGCGCTGGACAGCGGCGTGGTCAAATCCGTGGCTTTCGCCCCCCACGCGCATATGTCCTACGGCACGGTTGACACCGCCGAGTGGTGGACCACCAACCTGAACCCGGGCACGGTAAACTGCCCGGTGGTGGTCAACACCGACGCGCTGGCGGCGTTGTCTGACAGCGAGCGTGAGGCGTTGATGGGGTCAGTCAGCGCGTCGCTCGACCATTATATCGCCAGCTACAACGGCAAGACGATGGACGCCTGGGGGCTGGTGCTGGAGGAAAAGGGCATCATGAAGGTGACCTATTCGGACGCTGAACTGGCCGCGTTCCGGGACAAAGTTGCTGGTCCAGCAGCCGAGGCGTGGATCGCTGACAACAATGCGAGAGGCTTGCCGGCGCAGGATCTCTATGACTTTGTGACCGGCATGATCGGCCAATAGGCAGCGTGGGGCCGCGTTTCAAGCGCGGCCCGCGCCCGTTGATTTCATGGCAGGCACGACATCCGTATTGAGTGACGGCTCAACGCTGAGCGCGCTGGACCGCGGGCTCTACCGCGTCGAGGGCTGGCTAGCACTGGTGAGCGGCGTCGCGGTGTTCTCGCTGATGGTGCTGGCGGTGATTTCGGTGGGGGGGCGCAATTTCGCCAATGCACCGCTGCCCGGCTACATCGACTGGATCGAGCAGATCATGCCGCTGATCGCGTTTATGGGCGTCGCCTATACCCAGCGTGACGGCGGCCACATCCGCATGGACATGCTGGTGGGGGCGCTGCGCGGCCGCGCGTTGTGGGGGGCCGAAATCATCACCGTGAGCCTGATGCTGGTGCTGATGGTGTTGCTGGTCTGGGGTACCTGGGCGCATTTTCAGCGCAGCATCGACTTTGCCATGCCCAACTGGAGTCGCGACAGTTCGATGGATATCAACATTCCGATCTGGCCCGCCAAGTTGCTGGTTCCGGTGGCGTTTTCGGTGCTGTGTCTGCGGCTGGGTTTGCAGCTTGTTGCCTATGTTGGTGCTTTTGTGCGCAATGACGCCAGGCCGGCGGCAGTACCTCTGGTGCTGAGTGCGGCGGCGCAGGCAGCCGCCGAAGCCGAACATTTCGAGGAACTGGAAGGGTGAGCCGTGGAGCCGATTGACATCGGATTGGTGGTGACCGGGGGCATGCTGGTGTCGGTGATTCTGGGCATGCGGGTTGCTTTCGCGGCAGGGCTGGCCGGGCTGGTCGGGCTGGTGTGGATATTCTGGGCCAAGTTCGGCTATGAGCCGGACAAGTTCCTCAAGGCGCTGACCATTGCCACCAAACAGGCGGGGCAGGTGCCCCATTCCAAGGTTTCGTCAAACGTGCTGTCGCTGATCCCGACGTTCATCCTAATCGGCTATCTGGCCTACTACGCCGGGCTGACCAAAGCGCTATTTGAGGCTGCGAAACGCTGGATTGCCTGGCTACCGGGTGGGCTTGCGGTATCGACCATCTTTGCCACCGCCGGGTTTGCGGCAGTGTCGGGGGCGTCGGTGGCAACGGCGGCGGTTTTCGCGCGCATCGCCATCCCCGAGATGCTGGCGATTGGCTATGACAAGCGTTTTGCCGCCGGGGTGGTGGCCGCAGGCGGCACCCTGGCCTCGCTGATCCCGCCCTCCGCGATCCTGGTGATTTATGCGATCATCGTGGAGCAGGACGTTGGCAAGCTGCTGCTGGCAGGTTTCATTCCCGGCATTTTCTCGGCCTGTGTCTATGCGATGCTGATCGTCGGCATGGCGCTGACGTTTCGCAATTTCGGCCCGCCGGTGAGCGGCTTTACCTGGCGCGAACGGCTGGTGTCTCTGCCCCCGGCGCTGCCCATCGTGTTGGTGGTCGTGATCATCATCTTCTTTGTCTATAACCCGTTTGGCGGCGATGCCTGGGGCACACCGACCGAAGGCGGCGCGATTGGCGCGTTCATTGTGTTTTGCATGGCTGTTTGGCGCGGGATGCGCTGGGCGCAGCTCAAAGATGCGCTGATGGAGACCGCCAAGCTGACGGTGATGATATTTACCATCATTTGGGGCGTGCTGATCTATGTGCGGTTTTTGGGGTTTGCCGAACTGCCGCAAGCGTTTTCCGATTGGATCACCAGCCTGGATCAGAGCCCGATGCTGACGCTTGTTCTGATCCTTCTGGGCTATGCGGTGCTGGGCATGTTCATGGATGCCATCGGTATGTTGTTGTTAACGCTACCGGTGGTTTATCCAGCGGTGATGGCGCTGAACGGAGGCGAGTTTGTTGCAGCTGAGGCAAGTGCTTTTGGCATGTCCGGGCCGCTGTGTGCGATCTGGTTTGGCATTTTGGTGGTAAAAATGGCCGAGTTCTGCTTGATCACGCCGCCCATCGGCTTGAACTGTTTTGTGGTCGCAGGGGTGCGCGATGATCTGACGGTGCAGGATGTGTTCAAAGGGGTGACGCCGTTTTTCCTCGCGGACGGCGTGACGATTGCCCTGCTGGTGGCGTTTCCCTGGATCGTTTTGTGGTTGCCGTCGCAGGTGTAATTTAAGGGATCACCACCTGCAAAATCATGTGTCCGACCTCTTTGCTGATGGATTGGTGGCTTTGCCAGATTTGGCGGGCGTCCCGGTCTACCCAATAGCTGTTCTGAAAGGCACGCGATTGGTTTTTGCACAGTTCGGTGAATTGGCGCACTCTGTGCGTCCGCTCGAACAGAGTCAGTGTTTCGTCAGCGTCATGCGGCGCAATGGCGCAGTCATAGGTCAACGTGGTCAATGTGCCTTCGCCGTTCAAGTGGCGCTGAATGCGGGTGTAGGTTTTGGGAAACTCTCCGCCATAAAAAATTTGCGCTGGCTTAAGAGATAAATCCTGAGCAAATAGATCCACGATCAGACCGCGGGTTGCTGTTATGAGGCCTCCCTTCACGGTGAAAGTCGTCCGGTCCGCGCCCATGTAAGTGTCGTAGGGGCCATTTTTCGTAACCTCGATGGCTGCCAGTCCGGTTCCAAATCGCGGCACGCTGCGAAAAATCACTGGCTTGCCGGTCTTTTCCAACTCAACGCGGGACAATTGCACCTGATTGGTCGATGCAGGTTGATCGGCGGTTTCGACTTTGTTCCTGCCCAGTTTTGATTTGGCAAAACCGATGGCGATGTTGCCAAGACCGGGTTGTTTGTCTTCTTCCGAACTGCAGCCTGCAAGCAGAGCGACCGCAAACGCACCCAGAGCCAATTTCCACCAATGATGTGATATCACACTTATCTCCAGAACCGCGCCCAACCAGTTTCCAGTTCCGGTTGATGGTATTCAGAGACCATGCCGAACAACCGATTTTCTACGTTCAAGCGCGCACCGCCATCCCGCGCCAAGGTGTTCATGTCAATTGCGTAGCTTTTACTGTTGGGAGAACCAATGCCCCAGCTGAGCGGAACACTAAGCCGGAAGCCTTTGGCAAAGCTGCCGGATCCGTATTGTGCGTAGGTCGCATCGGTCAGCGTCGCATAAGCCCCCATGCGCCAGCCGTTGGCAAAGACCCGGTCAATGGACAGGGTGGCTCCCCAGTCACCCGCAAGATAACGGCCGGCATCGAGCTGCGCTGTAACACCGTCGCTGACCTGCCAGTAGAGCGAGGCGTGACCGGTTACAACGTCATATGACTGGAATCCCAGCAGCTGGTTGAAATCGCGTTGCTTGACGTAGTTTACTTCTGCTCCGACACCCCAATTCTGATCCGCCGGTTTCCAGAGCAATTCGGTTGATACGCCGCCAAACATGCTTTCCAGATAGCCAACCGAAACGCGGCCAAACAGGTTGGGCGCGGGTTTGAAGAGATATTCCGCAGTCAGCCGTTCGATTGCAGATTTGCCCTGTTGGCGGTAAAGGGCGCGATCGGTGCGCACGCGCGGCAGGCCAGACGGGGGCGGGACTTCGGTATTTTGGTTGCCAAACACCCGTTGGGTGACGGATCCTGAAAACGACAACCCGGGAGCGATGTAATAATCGGCCGAAGCGCGGATACCAGTGCTGGCGCGCAGCGGACCAGAGCCGTCAAACAGCGACAGGCTAACATAAGGTGCAATTGCCCAGCTGAGTTTGGGATACAGGTCTTCGGCGTATTCGCCATTTTCCGGCAGCGCACCTGCATCGGCAAAAACTGCGCGCTGCATGATTTTTTCGGTTCCGTTTGCGTCGTGTTCCAAAGCTTCAAGATCGGACCGTTTGATGATTACGGAAGCGGCAGGAATGCCGCCGACAACAGGTGTGATAACAAATGTCTCAACCGAATGCGGTAAAACAAACGCCATGACCCGCGCCGCGCGACCGATAGCCTGGGCGCTGGCATTATAGGTTTTGTTTCGCAGCCGCAATTCTGCGGAAGTGCCGTTCAGAGCGAGCGCCTCTATCTGGAGCCCCTGATCTTTCAGCAGTGCGGCAAATTGTTTGCGGCTGGTGCGGTTGAATTCAGGAGTGCTGGCCCAGGCAGTGGACCGGTCGTAATTTGCTGGGCGCGCCATGACCGGCAGCGGTGCCCGCTCCAGCGAACCGGTGGGTGGCGGGCGTTTGGGGTTGATGGCGGCAGAGAACCGCAGCCCGAATTCCGTGCCGTGCAGGTAATAGGCACCAAAACTAAGGTTGGACTTGGTTGTGTACTCTACACCAAAGTTGAAAGGATTCTTTCGATTGATGGCACCGGCAGCAACTTCACGGGTGTATTTGTCGGACGAATATTCGGCTTTTACGCTTAAGCCTTTGACTGGGGACTGCCATTCCAGACCACCAAAAGCTCCAACTGGACCGTCGAACCATTGCCGCGCTGTCGGAACACCGCCCTGAGGATTGGCCCCAGAGCGAACGGTGCTGGAGTTGCTTAAACGTCCCCAACCCAAGCCGGCTGTCAGCTTCAGGTTTGGAGAAATCGACTTGGTGGCAACGATGTATTCGGCGCCAAACGCCCCGTTGCCGGTAAAATCGCGCAGCCCTACTGCGATTGCCGGCATCACGTCACCTTCGTCGATCACCCTGAATTGCAGATCAAAGCTTCGATCTTCAGAGTTGCCCGCGATGGTCCATCCGTCGAGATGTGCGAAGCGAAAACTGCCGGACAAGCGGTTGGTCAGCTGAAAGCCCAGCGTGACTTTCTTGACCGTGCCGAAATGCGAAAGCGTACCAGTGACCTGCGCATCCGGCTGGCTCTCCGCCGACGGCATGTCGATCAATCCGGTTGTGCCGTAAAGGTTCAATGAAGGGGCAGATTGCGGGATTGCCGGCCCGCTCAGAGCGGCAACGATGGCAGCGCTGAATGCTGTTGTGTGGCGTATATTTGCCATGGTCGGCCCCCCCTTCCTCGCAGACAATAATATAGTTGCGCCTTTCTGGCATATCAGGGCGCAAAGCTCTATGGGTTTTTTTGCATGGAATTGGGTGATGTTTCTATTGGGTGACGCCCTATTCCTGCTCAGTTTATCTCCAAAATTATTCAGAAGCCCAAGTTCATTAAATTGGTTTCTTGACTCGGTGCATCGGTTTGCTTAGGTACCGCCTGTTAGCACTCAAAGGTGGCGAGTGCTAACATATTTAATCAAGCCATCAAAGCTAATGAAACAAAGAGTTAAGGAGCACCCTCCATGGCACTCACACCTTTGCACGACCGTGTACTGGTTCGCCGGCTGGAAAGCGACGAAAAAACATCTGGCGGTCTGATCATTCCGGATTCCGCCAAGGAAAAACCGGCTGAAGGCGAAATCATCGCCGTAGGTGAAGGCGCGCGCAAAGACAGCGGCGAACTGATCCCGATGGCTGTAAGCGTCGGCGACAAAGTGTTGTTCGGCAAATGGTCCGGCACAGAAGTGACCATCGACGGCGAAGAACTGTTGATGATGAAAGAATCCGACGTGCTCGGCGTTCTTTCTTAAGATCATAAACCAGACGAATTAGGAGCAAGCTAAAATGGCTGCAAAAGATGTAAAATTCGGCACAGACGCCCGCAACCGGATGATGGACGGCGTGAACACTCTGGCCGACGCTGTAAGAATAACGCTCGGGCCGAAGGGTCGTAACGTTATTCTCGACAAGTCCTTTGGCGCGCCGCGCATCACCAAAGACGGTGTTGCCGTGGCCAAAGAAATCGAACTGGATGGCAAGTTCGAAAACATGGGTGCTCAAATGGTCAAGGAAGTGGCCAGCCGCACCAATGACACCGCCGGAGACGGCACCACCACCGCAACTATCCTGGCACATTCCATCCTCAAAGAAGGTATGAAATCGGTAGCAGCGGGCATGAACCCGATGGACCTAAAGCGTGGCGTCGATAGCGCGGTGGCGCATGTGGTTGAAGCCATAAAAACCATGTCCCGCGAAGTCAAAGACTCTGACGAAGTGGCACAGGTTGGCACGATTTCCGCCAACGGCGAAACCGCAATCGGCCAGCAAATCGCTGACGCGATGCAGCGTGTGGGCAATGAAGGCGTCATCACCGTTGAGGAAAACAAAGGTCTGGAAACAGAAACCGACGTTGTTGAAGGCATGCAATTCGACCGCGGTTACCTGTCACCATACTTTGTGACCAACGCGGACAAAATGACCACCGAGCTTGAAGACTGCCTGATCCTGCTGCACGAAAAGAAACTGTCGTCGCTGCAAGCCATGGTTCCGCTGCTGGAAACCGTTATCCAGTCGTCCAAACCGCTGTTGATCATCTCCGAAGACGTTGAAGGCGAAGCGCTGGCAACTCTGGTTGTCAACAAACTGCGCGGCGGATTGAAAATCGCGGCTGTCAAAGCACCTGGTTTCGGCGATCGCCGCAAGGCCATGCTGCAAGACATCGCCATTCTGACCGGTGGTCAGGTGATTTCCGAAGATCTGGGCATGAAGTTGGAAAACGTCGGCTTGGAAATGCTCGGCACAGCCAAGAAAGTCTCGATCACCAAAGACGAAACAACCATCATTGATGGCGCTGGCGAAAAAGCTGAAATCAACGCCCGGGTTGAGCAAATCCGTGCGCAGGTTGAAGAAACTACGTCTGACTACGACCGCGAAAAACTGCAGGAACGTCTGGCCAAACTGGCTGGCGGTGTTGCAGTGATCCGCGTTGGTGGTGCCACCGAAGTGGAAGTGAAAGAGCGCAAAGACCGCGTTGATGATGCTCTGAACGCGACCCGTGCGGCCGTGCAGGAAGGTGTTGTTGTCGGCGGTGGCGTGGCGCTGATGCAAGCTGCCAAAGGGCTGACCGCTGTCAAAGGCGAAAATGCCGATCAGGATGCCGGCATTCAGATCGTGCGCCGGGCACTGGAATCGCCCCTGCGCCAGATCGCTGAAAACGCAGGTGTTGACGGTGCAGTTGTTGCCGGCAAAGTCCGCGAGAGCGACGACGCACATTTCGGCTTCAATGCGCAAACCGAAGAGTACGGTGACCTGTTCTCTTTCGGGGTGATCGACCCGGCAAAAGTGGTCCGGACGGCTCTGGAAGACGCGGCCTCTATCGCCGGTCTGCTGATCACCACCGAGGCCATGGTTGCCGATAAACCAGCCAAAGAAGGCGCTGCCGGTGGCGGTATGCCAGACATGGGTGGCATGGGCGGTATGGGCGGCATGATGTAAGAAGTGGCATTGGCCTGCCTTGCAGGCCGAAACGCTTCACTGCGACAGGATATTGCGCAAGCAATGCCCGAGAGCGGAAGGCATCCGTTCAGCCCATGAACTGAAAATAGAAGAGCCCTCCCAGTATTTGGGGGGCTTTTTTGTTACAGGCACCGGTTTCGCCCGACGGCAGGGCGGTATAAACCGTGCTACCCTTTCGCATCAAAGGGGACACACATGATTCGTACGCTGCTTGCTACGATGATACTGGTGCTGGGGAGCACGGTAATATCGACTTCCGCATCCGCCGGTACACTCGATTGGCGCATAAAAAGTGAATATCGTTACATCGTTTACGTGCGATTTTTCAGCGACAAATACAACCGGTCCTGGCCAGGTGGGGATGAAGCCTATGTCCTGAAGGATTCCAACAATCATCTCATGCGGCTCAGTTGTGAAAGCGGCGAAAAAATTTGCTTTGGCGGTTTTACTGACAATGAAAGTGGTAGCGAATGGGGTGTCGGGCGCTATGGTGACAGCGGTTGTGAAAAATGTTGCCGTACCTGTGGCAGCACATACGGCGGCATTGACGTTTTACATTAAGCGGAATGTGACCGCATCCTCGCGCGGCGGGAATATTGCTTAATAGTAACCGATTAACGCATATACTTGATGTAAATATGCGACGACCCAGATTCCCAAACAGGACACTTCCCATGCGCTGCCTTCTCCAACGTGTCACCTCCGCTTCGGTATCCGTCGCAGGCGAAACCATCGGCGCAACCGGCCCCGGTGTGTTGATCCTCACTTGTGCCATGGAGGGCGATGCTGAGATGAATGTCGAAGCAATGGCGCGCAAAGTGGTGAACCTGCGGATTTTCAGAGACGGTGATGGCAAAATGAACCGCTCAATCCTGGATGTCGGTGGCGAAGCTTTGATTGTCAGCCAGTTTACCCTTGCCACTGATACGTCGCGAGGTAACCGCCCCGGCTTTTCTTCTGCTGCGCATCCTAACGAAGGCAAACGCTTTTACGAATTGTTTTGTGCAAGGAATGCCGGCTTTGGCATTTCAATCGCCAAAGGGCGGTTTGGCGCGGATATGCAGGTTTCGTTGGTCAATGATGGCCCGCTTACGATCTGGCTCGAAAAGTAACGGGCAAATTCACAATTGAAATGCCATGGTCGCCATGCCGGAAATTTATGCTAACATTGATTCATGTATGTCCGTCTTGCCTCAAAGCGCGACGCGCGCAAAATCTCTGATCTTATCGCCTCGGCCTTTGGTCAGCACGGCGAATCTTTGCTGGTCGACAACCTGAGGGATCAAGGCGACATCGTTTATGAATGGGTGGCCACGGTGTTGGACGAGGTGGTCGGTCATCTGGCGTTGTCCCGATTGGTTTCGCCGCACAACTGTCTGGTGCTTGCGCCGATCTCGGTAACCCCGTTCCGGCAGAAACAGGGAATTGGGTCGGCTTTGATCCATGCAGCGCTGGAATTGGCGGAAGAAGATGATTGGACGGCTGTTTTTGTTCTCGGAGAACCGAAATACTACAACAAATTTGGGTTTGACGTCAGTCAGGCGGGTGGATTTGACACGCCGTATGCGCATGAGTTCACTGCCGCGGCCGTGCTGGACGCCGGTGCATTTGCCGCACTGAAGCGGGAACTGACATATCCGCCTGCGTTTGCGCACGTGTAAGGCGTATTTCCAGCTTGCATCGCTGCTTGATACCATCTTGATAGAGCCATGCGCCTGTTTCTCCTTGTTTGCCTGACCATGACCGCCTTTGCCGCGAATTCGGTCTTGAATCGATTGGCGCTGACAGATGGTGCGATTGGGCCCGCCAGCTTTGCCGCGGTTCGACTGGCGGCGGGTGCTGTGATGTTGTCGGTCTTGCTGTTGGCCCGGAGCCGATCGCTGAAAAGTTGGCGACCTGATCCCTGGGCCGTGGCCGGGTTGGCTGCGTATATGCTTGGGTTTTCCTTTGCCTATGTGACTTTGGATGCAGGTCTGGGTGCGCTGGTCCTGTTTGGAGGGGTGCAAGTGACGATGTTTTGCGGTGCCGTGATGATGCGACAAAAACCGCAATGGTTGCAATGGCTTGGGGCAGGCATCGCATTTTCTGGTTTGGTTTATCTGCTGTTGCCGGGGGTTGCTGCGCCCAATCCTATTGGCTTGTTTCTGATGCTGATCGCAGCCGTGGGATGGGGAATTTACACCCTTGCCGGACAGAAGGCCAAGGCACCGCTGGACGCGACGGGATTGAATTTTCTGTTTGCATTGCCAGTTGCCATTTTGGCCTGGCTGCTGGTGCCTGCTGAAACCGTAGCTCTACGAGGCGTTCTGCTGGCCTGCCTGTCAGGCGGGGTGACCTCGGCACTTGGTTATGCGCTTTGGTATTTGCTTCTACCGCGCCTCAACATTGCAACTGCAGCGGTCGCACAGCTGACAGTTCCGTTAATTGCGATGGGGGGCGGGCTCGTGTTTCTGGCTGAACCTCTCAGCATGCGTTTTGTCATCGCTGCCGCTCTGGTTCTGGGTGGGGTTGGGATCAGCGTGTTAACCAAGACGTAACGTTACAGAGATGTTTGACTTGACTTGAAGGCTTCAATTCACAGATTTAATAGTATGAGTCTCATTAAACCCTTTGCTGCAACTGCGGCCACTATGTTGTCTCTGAACGCCGCTGAACCAGTGGCTGCGAAAGAATGTGTGGTGTTGTTGCACGGGTTGGCCCGGTCTTCCAACAGTTTTCTGGTAATGGAATGGCGACTTCGGCTCAAGGGTTACGATGTGATAAACGTCGGTTATCCGTCGAAGGAAGCCAGTATCGAATCGCTTGCAGGCAAAACGATACCGGCGGCGATATCACAATGCGCAGATGCCAAGCGGGTGCATTTTGTGACCCATTCAATGGGTGGTATTCTGTTGCGTTATTTCATGGAAATAACGGCGACCCGGCCAAAAAATCTAGGCCATGTTGTTATGTTGGCTCCGCCCAACAAAGGTACTCCGGTTGTGGATCAACTGGGCGAACTTCCAGTATTTGAGCTTTGGAGCGGTATAGCCGGGATGCAATTGGGGACGGGTAACGACAGCCTTCCCAACCGGCTGGGACCGGTAAAATATTCTGTCGGGATCGTGGCTGGAGACCAGAGCATCAGCCCGATTTTTTCCAACCTGATCGACGGTCCGGATGATGGTAAAGTTGGCGTCGAGAGTACCAAGGTGGCGGGAATGACCGACCATATTGTTCTTCCGGTAACGCATACATTCATGATGAACAACCCGGCGGTGTTCGAACAAGTGGCGCATTACCTGAAGTCCGGGGCGTTCAATCACAACTGAGTGAATTTACTTTTTGGGCTGAAGATGGCAGGCTTCGGCGATAAGGAGTGTGCCATGAAACTCAAAATTGCCACGATTGTGTTAGCGGCAGTCATGTTGCCTGCGCTGGCTTATGCGCAAAGTTGCCCTGGCAGCAAGCACCGAACACAGCAAACATCGTCTTGTGTTGAAGGGTTAATCTGGGACACAAGTAAAGGTGCCTGCGTCCCCTTGATCAACAGCTAAGCTGGCCCAGTAATCTTGTTCACATGGCCCATTTTGCGGCCCGGCTTGGCGTCCGCTTTGCCATATAGGTGCAGGCCGACGCTGGTATCTCTCGAAAGCGCCTGCACGTCGTTCACCTCTTCACCGATCAAATTGGTCATAACCACGTTTGAATGACGTTGTCCGTCGCCCAGCGGCCAGCTCGCTATGGCACGGATATGCTGTTCAAACTGATCGATGGTACAGCCGTTCTGGGTCCAGTGGCCTGAATTATGAACCCGCGGCGCGATTTCATTGACCATCAACTTTTGTGCAGTAACAAATATCTCCACACCCATCACGCCAACGTAATCCAGCGCATTCAGGATTTTGCCAGTCAGGATCACGGCGTCTGTTTTCTGGGCGAGCGTCAGCCTGGCCGGAATGGTCGTCGAGTGCAGGATGCCGTCGCGGTGAATGTTTTCACCAGGATCAAAACAGACCACTTCGCCGGACTGGGAACGGGCTCCGATAACCGAGACTTCGTTGGAAAAACCGACAAAGCCTTCCAGCACACAGGGGGTCATGCCCAGTTCTTCCCAGGCTTTTTGCGCGTCAGCCTCGGTTTTCAACCGCACTTGACCTTTGCCGTCATACCCAAATCGGCGGGTTTTCAGGATCGACGGGGTGCCGACGGACGCGATGGCTTTTGCCAGATCTTCTGTGGTTTCTATTTTCGTGTAGGGTGCGCAATTTAGGCCGAGGCTGGTCAAGAAATCTTTTTCGGTGATCCGGTCTTGCGAAGTTGCCAGAGCGCGGCGGTTGGGTAGCACAGGGCGCATAGCTTCGAGTGTGTCAAGCGCTTCTGTGGGAATGTTTTCGAATTCAAACGTAATGACATCGACAGCTTTTGCAAAACTCTGCAATGCCTCGATATCACTATAGGATGCGGTGGTTAACCGATCCGCAACCTGACCCGCTGGCGGGTTGGGTCCCGGTTCAAAGATATGGGTTTTCAGGCCAAGTCGGGACGCGGCAACCGACAGCATCCGGCCCAGTTGCCCGCCACCCAGAATGCCGATTGTTGAACCGGACGGTAGCGGTTTATTCATCGGTTGGTTCATCCGGGATGGAGTCCGACAACGCCTGCCGCCAGGCGTCCAGACGCTCTGCCAGCGCCGGGTCGTGGTTTGCCAGGATTGCAGCGGCCATCAGCCCGGCATTGGCGGCGCCGGACGCGCCAATCGCCATGGTGCCAACCGGGTAGCCCTTTGGCATCTGGACAATTGAGTAAAGGCTGTCGACGCCAGAAAGCGCCTCGGTCTGGATCGGCACGCCCAGCACCGGTACTCGGGTTTTACTGGCCAGCATGCCGGGCAGATGCGCCGCGCCACCGGCTCCTGCAATGATCACCTGCAAGCCGTGTTCAACCGCCGAATTCCCGTAGTCCCAAAGCCGGACAGGTGTGCGGTGGGCCGACACGATCTTGACCTCATGCGGCACCTCAAGTTCGTTCAGAATATCCGCTGCGCCTTTCATGGTTGCCCAGTCGGACTGACTGCCCATGACGATGCCGACTTTGACGATGCCTAATCTGATCTCGCCCATCCTATCCATTCCTTGCAGGGCTGCGGGAAGCGGGCACTATAGCGATTGTGAGGGTTCAGGCAATAATGAGTTTCATGCGATTATATCCGGCGTCAGCTCATCTTCGATTCGCGCGATTTCGTCCTTCAGCGCCAATTTCTGCCGCTTCAACCTCTGCATGGTCAAAGGATCAGGCCCTGGCGTTTCATGCAACGCCCGGATCGCATCATCCAGATCGCGGTGCTCGCGCCGTTTCATTTCCAGTTCAATCCGCAGGATGTCGGTCCTGCTCATTTGTTGTGAGCTGCTCATGGGCCTCATGCTTTGTGTCTTAATCGGATGATACACTGGATTTGATTTTGCCGGAAGGGGTGAGAATTGAAGGAGAATCCCACTCACATAACTGCGTTTTTGGAAGCAGAGCGGAGATTTTTCCAAGCCCCCTTCCAATCACTCGTTTCTTGAGGCTAAACTTGGTCGGATAATGTATCAGCTTTTCTTCCTCTCTCCGCTCCGGGAAGACTGACCAAACAGCGTGCCTATCATTAGCTGATGCTTAAAAACAAAAGAAAGGTTTGCTAATGGCCGGTTCCAAAACTCAATCGTCGCGTGCAGCGCTAATTTGTGGCCCCTATCTCTCGGGAAAAACTTCAGTGCTTGAGGCTTTGCTGGCAGAGGCAGAAGCCTTGCAGCGCCACAGTTCACCCAACAGCGCCTTTAGCCTAGGTGATGGCTCGCCCGAGGCAAAGGCCCACGGAATGTCGACTGAAATGAACGTCGCAACCGCCGACTATCTCGGTGAACGCTGGACCTTTATCGATTGCCCCGGCTCGGTGGAATTGATGCAGGAAACCCGTTCGGCGATGAGCGTGGTCGACATTGCGGTGGTGGTTGTTGAGCCAACACCAGACAAGGCGATCACGCTGGCTTCCTATTTGAAATTGCTGGATGAATATTCGGTTCCGGTGATCATTTTTATCAACAAATTTGACAAGAAAGATGTCTCGGCCAAGGCCTTGATGGAGGCGTTTCAGGGTGCTTCCACAAAACCCCTTGTCCTGCGCGAAATCCCGATCCGCGAAGGGGATACTGTAACAGGCCATGTCGATCTGGTGTCAGAACGTGCGTTTCATTGGGAAGAGAACAAACCGTCCAGCCAGATATCCCTGCCGGAAGAGGTTCAGGATCGCGAAGCCTCCGCACGGACCGAACTGTTTGAAAGCCTAGCCGATTTTGACGACGATTTGCTGGAAAAGCTGCTGGAGGACGAAGAACCGTCCAACAAAGAAATCTATGCCAATCTCAGCAAAGACCTGTCGACCAACTTGGTGATCCCGGTGTTCTTTGGCTCCGCCACTCACGGCAATGGAATCAGGCGCCTGATGAAGGCGTTGCGCCACGAAGGGCCGCACATTACCGCGACCGTGGATCGCCTTGGACTGTCCGACGCGGGCGGAACGCAAGCCAAGGTTTTCAAAACCCTGCACGTCGGTCACGCAGGAAAACTGTCGCTGGCGCGGGTGATGCAGGGGACTATTGGCAGCGGTGACACGCTGAACAGCGAACGCCCGTCGGGGATCAATTTGCTGTTCGGCCAGAAACTTGAAACTGTGTCCCGGGCAGCAGCGGGCGATATCGTCGGCTTTACCAAACTGGACTCGTTGAACACCGGTGATCTTGCCACGGCGAAAGGCAAAGAGGCCGATGACGGTCTGTCAGCCCCGCCGACACCGCTCTACGGCCTGTCGATCAAGGCTGAAAACCGTTCTGACGACGTGAAACTGTCGGACAACCTGAGGAAAGTGCTGGAGGAGGATCCTTCGTTGAGTTGCGAATTCGATGAGATGACTGGCGAGATGGTTCTGCGAGGGCAAGGCGATATGCATCTCAAACTTTGTCTTGAGCGGCTGAAAAACCGTTCCGGCCTTTCAGTGAGTTCTGCGGTACCCGAAGTGGCTTATCGCGAAACTGCTCGCAAAAAGGTGGTAAAACGCGTCCGCCACAGAAAACAGAGCGGCGGCCACGGTGAATTTGGCGAAGTGCAGCTGAAAATCGCTCCCCGCCCGCGTGGTGCCGGGTTTCAGTTCAACGATGCCATTCACGGCGGTGTTGTCCCGCGCCAGTATATTCCGGCTGTGAAACACGGGGTTGAAGATGCTATGACCAAGGGCCCGATGGGCTATCCCGTAGTCGATATCGACGTCACCCTGGATGATGGCAAATACCATGCTGTCGATTCATCGGAACTGGCGTTCCGTAAAGCTGGGACACAGGCCATGCGCGACGGGCTTGCCGACGCAAAACCGGTTGTTCTGGAACCGCTCAACAAGGTCAATATCGTGGTGCCAAGCGAATTTATCGCCCGTATTCAGAAGATCATCCTTGGTCGGCGCGGGCAAATTTTCGGGTTTGAGGCCAAAGCTGGCTGGATCGGTTGGGACGAGGTTTCCTGCCAGATACCGGCAGCGGAGATGCAGGATCTGGTGATCGAAATCCGCTCGGCCACCATGGGAGTCGGCACGTTCACATCGGAATTTGATCACTTACAGGAAATGTCGGGCAAGGAGCTGTCAAGGATCTCTGCGAGCGAAGAAAAAGCCACAGCGTAGCCTGAATATTGCTGAATTTCATTACAACGCCAAGGCTTTCAAGGGATCGTTCCCCCTTGAGTTCCCCCGCAACACACCCCATATTACCACGCAGGTCGCCGCTACCGGGGCCTGCACACCAAGTCGCTTATCAAAAGGGCTTCGAACATGACGAAAATATCCTTTGCCTCGCATCCCTTTTTACTAGGGTTTGAACAGTTGGATAGGCTGGTGGAACGCACCGCCAAATCCGGCAACGAAGGCTATCCTCCCTACAACATCGAACAGAGTAGCGAACATGCCTATCGCATTACGCTGGCGGTTGCTGGTTTTCGTGAAGATGACCTGTCGATCACGCTGGAAAACGCCCAATTGGTGATCCGTGGACGCCAAGTGGACGACAGCGAAGGCCGGATGTTCCTGCATCGTGGCATCGCGGCACGGCAGTTTCAGCGGTCGTTTGTGCTGGCAGATGGAGTAGAAGTCGCCGGAGCCTCGATGGAAAACGGGTTGCTGCATGTGGACCTGCAACGTTCTGCGCCCGAAACAGTTGTTCAAACCATTAAAATCGGTAAAAAGTGAGGATGAGCCATGCACGTACAATTTAATTTCCCGAATGAAGACAAAGACCGGCTGGTTTACGTTCGTCCGGTAAATCCAAGCGATCTGCCGGATGATATTCAGGAGCAAATCGATGGTGATGGACCTGTGTATGCGATCCATTCAGGCGACGGCGAGAGGATCGCGCTAGCGCGGGATCGCTCCTTGGCGTTTGCTCTGGCTCGCACAAATGAGATGTCACCGGTCAGCGTTCACTGATGCCGGAGTACAGTTTTGACTGGGTAGACGCATTTTCCTCTGTATCGTTCGGCGGCAATGGCTGTGTTGTGGTTCACGATGCAACTGACATATCGATTGAGGATCGCCTGTCGCTGGTGCGCGAAACGTCATTGGCTGAATGCGCCTATCTGATCGGCTCTGGTCTGGCCAATTTCGGTGTGCGCTACTATTTGGCGGACAAAGAAATCCCGATGGCGGGGCATCCAACGATTGCAACTGTCGCATCCTTACTGGAGCGGGGCATGGTTGCGTTGCAAGATGGGCGCGCAGAATTCACACTAGAAGTTGGGGCAGGGGTTCTGCCCATCGAAGTGACCATGATCGACGGCTTGCCGCGAATCACGATGACACAGGCAGTACCCGAATTTGGACCGACATTTGATCCAGGCGAGATTGCAGAGATTTACGGGCTCACAGCGGATGACATCATCGGAACACCCCAGGCGGTGTCCACCGGAACGCCGTTTTGCATTGCGGTCCTGAGAAACAAATCCGCGCTGAAACGGGCTGCTATGGATTATGTGAAGCTGGACGAATTCCGCACGGCCAGCGGTCTGGGCCGGGCCGAACTGATGGAGCCGTTTCTGGTCACGCTCGGCGGAGAAACCGATGAGGGCGACACGTTCTCGCGGCTGCTGTTGGCCCCGCCCAGCTTGCCGGAAGACCCGTTCACCGGCTCTGCAACAGGATGTATGGCGGCATATTTGTGGCGTTACGGGCTGATCGATTCCTCTGTATTCACGGCAGAACAAGGCCATTGGATGGGACGCCCCGGCAAAGGTTATGTCGAGGTTCTCGGCACCCCCGATGCCATCACCGGTGTCAAAGTCGGCGGCGAAGGCACTGTGGTTATGCAAGGTGTTTTGCGGCTTTGAGCCGCTATACCTGAAACAACAAATGGCCGGGTTATCACGCCCGGCCAATCGGATATTTCCTTATTGGAGACCAACGCTCAAGCCGCGATCAATCCCATGCTCTCCAGCTTCAGGATCACCTGATGAGCACAATTGTCGACGTCGGTGTTTTCTGTATCTATGCGCAGCTCCGGGCTTTCCGGTACATCGTAAGGGTCTGAAATACCAGTAAATTCCTTAACTTTACCTTCGCGGGCCAGCTTGTACAGTCCCTTGCGGTCGCGACGCTCACATTCTTCGATCGACGTGGCTACATGGACCTCGAGAAACGCACCGAACGCCTCTACGTCCTCGCGCACTGCGCGACGGGTGGTTTTATAAGGTGCAATCGGTGCACAAATGGCGATGCCGCCGTTTTTGGTGATTTCGGAAGCGACGTACCCAATGCGGCGGATGTTCAGATCGCGGTGTTTCTTGGAAAAACCCAGCTCGGAAGACAGTTTTTTACGTACTATGTCGCCATCCAGCAACGTGGTCGGTCGTCCGCCCATTTCCATCAATTTGACCATCAGCGCATTGGCGATGGTGGATTTGCCGGACCCGGAAAACCCGGTGAAAAATACCGTGAACCCTTGTTTGGCGCGGGCCGGACGGGTGCGGCGCAACTCGGACACCACATCAGGGAAAGAAAACCATTCGGGGATTTCCAGACCTTCAGACAAACGGCGGCGCAGCTCGGTGCCCGAAATATTCAGAACGGTAGCACCTTCCTCCACTTCATCGGCGGGCTCGTATTGGGCGCGTTCCTGCACATAGACCATGTGCTTGAAGTCCTCCATTTCAATACCCATTTCTGCCTGATGTTCGCGGAACAAATCCTGCGCATCATAGGGTCCGTAGAAATCCTCGCCTTTGCTGTTCTTGCCAGGGCCCGCGTGATCGCGGCCTATAATCAGATGGGTGCAGCCATGGTTTTTGCGGATCAATCCGTGCCAGATAGCCTCGCGCGGGCCAGCCATGCGCATCGCCAAATTCAGCAGAGACATGGAGGTTGTCGATGACGGATATTGATCCAGCACCGCTTCATAACAGCGCACGCGGGTGAAATGGTCGATGTCACCGGGTTTTGTCATGCCGACAACCGGGTGGATCAGCAAATTGGCTTGCGCGTCCTTGGCAGCCCGGAAAGTCAGCTCTTGATGCGCCCGGTGCAGTGGGTTGCGGGTTTGAAACGCAACAACTTTGCGCCAGCCAACTTTGCGGAAATAGGCACGCAATTCGTTTGGAGTGTCGCGTCGGGCGCGGAAATCGTAGTGAACTGGTTGCTGAATGCCGGTGATCGGCCCGCCGAGGTATACCGCCCCTGCGGTGTTGTGCAAATAATTCACCGCCGGATGAGCATCGTCATCGGCACCCAAAACCTTTTCCGCTTCGTTTGCTTTGTTTGGGGTCCAGCGGTCAGTAATTGACATGATCGCTAGGATCACACCTTCGGGATCACGTAATGCGATATCTTTGCCGGGCTCCAAGGACTCCGCGAATTCCTGATTCACATCCAGCGTGATCGGTATCGGCCACAATTCACCGTCGGCAAGGCGCATGTTTTCGACAACGTTGTTGTAATCCGTCTCGTTCATAAACCCCTTAAGCGGGTAAAAGCCGCCGTTCATCAACAGTTCAAGGTCGCAAACCTGACGTTGTGTCAGATCCCACGACGGCAGCTGCGCCGCTTCGAGTTTCAGCTTTTCAGCGCTGTCGTAAGATACATAAAGCTCGGGGATTGGGGCCAGATTTGGCTGTTTCATGTTTGCCTCGTTTAGCGAGAATGCCCGCCTTAGCAGCGGTGGGATCAGGGTTACCGCGTCATACACCGGTGAGTTGCATTTGCAATGGCGAACAGGCCATTCAGCGGCCACAACGCAGGAACTTTGCCGCAATGCCACGATTTTTCCGGCGTTTAGTGGACTTGGGCGGCTCGAGTTCGAGAATTCGGGTCGTTCTTATCAAACAGGATCGATGGAATGCGTTCGCTAGAAAATCACTTCAAATGCCTGATCAAAGAAATGTTCTTCAAGGTTATTCCCAGGGCCAACCCGGTCCACGATCAGAAAATCAGCAGGGCCTTGTAGGGGCGCAAGGACTCCGTGCCATATGTTGGCGTTGTATTGCACTCCTTGTCCATGGTCCGAGACAAATGCTCTTGGTGCGTGAGGTATTCCGTCTTTGTCTTCGGCGACCACAATCACCATTTGCGCCCCTTGGGTTGGTACAAAGGCCTGAGAACCCAGAGGATGGCGTTCGAGCATCGGAACTTGCATCGGCAAAGAAACCGCTTGGCTGAGACCGCTGCTGATGGCAATGCGACCGTCCGGGTCGATCACCCGCGGTTGCGCGATGTCGTGAAATCGCCCACAACGACCACCGTTAATCAGAAAACTCGGTTCGCCTTTTGTGTCAATGACGCTGCCATAGGGTACAAATTCTGTTGCGGATAACGGTACTGCTTTGATTTGCATGGGTTACTTTCGTGCCAAAGTCTGCAGGTTTGCGTGTCGGTTGACGTCTTTGTACAGCAAATAGCGGAACCGACCCGGTCCACCCGCGTAACAAGCCTGCGGGCAAAAGGCACGCAGCCACATGAAATCGCCTGCTTCAACTTCCACCCAATCGGTGTTGAGTTTGTAAACAGCCTTGCCTTCGAGCACGTAAAGCCCGTGCTCCATCACATGGGTTTCCTCGAACGGAATCAATCCGCCGGGTTCGAAAGTGACGATATTAACGTGCATGTCGTGACGCAGATCGTCAGGATCAGTGAACCGGGTTGTGGCCCATCTGCCTTCGGTGTCGGGCATAACAGTTGGGGTAATGTCCTGTTCGTTGGTCACGAATGGTTCCGGCGAATCGAGGCCGTCAACCGCTTCATAAGCTTTGCGTATCCAATGAAATCGAACTTCTTCTCTGCTGGTGTTTTGCAGGCTCCAATCAGTCCCGGCTGGAATAAAGGCGTAGCCACCCTTGGACATTTGATGTGAATTGCCTGCCAAAGTTAGGGACATTGTTCCTTGAACCACAAACAATACCGACTCAGCTTTTGGATCGTCTTCGGGTGAATCACTGCCACCGTCGGGGGATATTTCCATTATGTATTGTGAAAAACTCTCCGCAAATCCGGATAAGGGACGGGCCAGCACCCAAAGCCGTGTATTGGTCCAATGGGGCAGCTGACTGGTGACAATGTCTTGCATGACGCCGCGCGGAATCACGGCATAAGCATCAGTGAACTTTGCCCGACCGGTGTGCAACTGGTTCTGTGGCGGGTGGCCGCCTTGCGGGGCATAGTAGTGCGTCATGGCAGGAGTTCCGTCAGTCTGAGATAGGCAATGCGTTCAACCTGTTTGCAGGCTTCGGCAAATTCGGTATCGCGGTCATTGTCGATGCGGCGTTCAAATGCGGCGAGGATGCTGGCCTTGTTATAGTCGCGCACCGCTACGATGAAGGGGAAACCATGTTTGGTTGTATATTGGTCATTGAGTTCGACAAACCGGCTGCGTTCGGCGTCCGTCAGTGCGTCAAGACCGGCGACGGCTTGTTCCGAGGTGCTCTCGGCGGTCAGTCGCTTGGCTTGCGCCAGTTTTCCTGCCAGATCCGGATGCGCGGTCAGAACGCCGAGGCGTTTGGTTGGCGAGGCGCTGCGAAATTTGCGGGTTAGAGCGCTGTGCAGGCCGGTTGCGCTGTCATGCGCCGGCCCCAGTTCATCGCTGAATGCACGTTCGGCGATCCAGGAGGAGTGCTCGAAAATGCCGCCATAAGCGGCGACGAAGTCTTCTGCGCTCATCTGCGAAGGTCGAGCATAGGATTTTGGTGGATGGTTCGCTGTCCAATGCTGCGCGATATCTACACGTCGCGCGAACCATACATCAGCGTGACTTTGCGCGTATTCTATAAACCGCTTCAATGCTGCCACTCGGCCCGGTCGCCCGATCAGGCGGCAGTGCAGACCAATTGACATCATTTTTGCCTGTCCGGCTGCGCCTTCGGAATAAAGCGTGTCAAAGCTGTCTTTTAAATGGCAGAAGAACTGGTCGCCGGAGTTGAAACCCTGCGGCGTGGCAAACCGCATGTCGTTGCAATCGAGCGTGTAGGGCACGATCAACTGTTGGCCATTTGCGTGCTGATGCCAGTATGGCAAGTCGTCGGCATAGGCGTCGGCGACATAGTCAAATCCCTGTTCACTGGCCAGATCAATTGTATTGACAGAGCAGCGTCCGGTATACCAACCGCGCGGACGTTCGCCAGTGACATCGGTGTGTAATTTGATCGCCTTTTCCATGTGAGCGCGTTCGTCATCAACCGAGAAGTCTTTGTATTCTATCCACTTTAATCCGTGGCTAGCAATTTCCCAGTCCGCGGCTTGCATAGCTGCAACCTGTTCAGGCGAACGGGCTAGTGCGGTTGCAACACCGTAAACGGTCAACGGAATCACAGCACTGGTAAACAGGCGGTGCAGCCGCCAGAATCCGGCCCGCGCTCCGTATTCATAGATTGATTCCATGTTCCAATGGCGTTGGCCCTGCCAAGCAGACGCGCCGACAATTTCCGACAGAAATGCTTCAGAGGCGGCGTCACCGTGCAACACGCAATTTTCACCACCTTCTTCGTAGTTTAATACGAATTGAACTGCGATTTTTGCACCGCTGGGCCAGTTTGGATCCGGCGGGGTCGGGCCGTAGCCCAGCATATCACGGGGATAGCGGTTTGACGTCATTCGGGTAGCTCCGGTTTAGCCAAGTGCTAACCTAACAATCACCGCGCGTCATTCAATGAATCATTGAAAGAGTTAAACGATTAGCCCCATTTAATAGGCAATAGGGTTTTGCCTATCCTGCAACGAGGAGAAAACACATGCCAAATGGACGCCTGACGACCCATATTCTCGATACCGCAAAAGGTGTTCCTGCGGCCGGCGTGGAAATCAGATTATACACCGTCGGCCCAGAAGGGCGCGAGTTCGTCAAATCCACGACGACCAATACGGACGGGCGCACCGATGCGTCGATTTTGTCACCGGACGAATTCAGCGCCGGAACCTACGAATTGGTGTTTGCGGCTGGTGAGTATCTGGACGCAACTGCCGGCCGGCAATCGAACCGGTTTCTGGGCGATATCCCGATCCGTTTCGGAATTGATGACGCGGATGCGCATTTTCATGTACCATTGTTGTTGTCACCATTTGGCTATTCAACCTACCGAGGGAGTTGAGACTTGGTTCAGACACGTAATCATATCCATTTTTTGCTGAATGGCCGCGAGGTCCATTCGAGCGATGTGGGTGCCTCCGACACTCTGCTGGATTTTCTGCGCATCGAACGGCGACTGCTTGGCAGCAAAGAAGGTTGCGCAGAGGGTGATTGCGGAGCTTGCACAGTTCTTATCGGGCGTCTGGTTAACGGCGTCTTGCGATACGAGCCTGTGAATGCCTGCATCCGGTTTCTGGCCTCGCTGGATGGCTGTCATGTGGTGACAGTAGAACATTTGCGCGGCGCAGATGGCGGTTTGCATCCGGTACAACAAGCGATGGTGCAGCACCACGGCAGTCAATGCGGATTTTGTACGCCGGGGATTGTCATGGCGTTGTATGCGCTTTGGATGGGTAATCCTGAGCCAAATGAAGAGGAAATTGAGACCGCATTGCAAGGCAATCTGTGCCGCTGTACCGGTTATGAGCCAATCATTCGCGCTGCGATGGCAGCCACACAATACGGCACCCCTGCAGCGGATCAACTGATTACAGAGCGCGAAACCGTAATTGCACAGTTGTCAGCCTTTCAGGACGGGGCTCGAGTTGTTGTGGAAAAAGACGGCGACCGGGCGATCCTGCCTGTGGATGTGGATGATCTGGCCGCTGTATTGGTTGAAAACCCCACTGCGACAATAATCGCCGGAGCAACCGATGTCGGGCTTTGGGTGACAAAGTTTCTACGGAACATATCGCCGGCTGTGTTCATCGGCAATTTGGAAGATCTGCAGAAGATTTCAGTCGAGGACAACACTGTTCGGATCGGAGCGGGCGCAACCTATACAGACTGCGAAGACGTTTTGGGTGCCGAATTCCCGCATCTTGTGGACTATTGGAACCGGATTGCCGGTTGGCAGGTGCGTAATATGGGGACTGTGGGCGGCAATATCGCCAATGGCTCGCCGATCGGTGATGCGCCACCGGTTTTGATCGCACTGGGAGCGGAGATCGTTTTGCGTCTGGGAAATTCCAGCCGGGTGTTGCCCTTGGAAGATTTCTTCATCGACTACGGCAAACAGGATCGCGCCGAGGCCGAATTCGTGGCGGAAATCCGCATTCCGCGACGGGCGGAAAACAGCCTTCACGCTGCGTACAAGATTTCCAAAAGACGGGATGAAGATATTTCCTCAGTTGCGGCAGGATTCGCTGTGACGATTGAGCATGGAAAAATCACAGATGCCAGCATAGCTTTTGGCGGTATGGCAGCGACACCAAAAAGGGCAACGGTGGCTGAGGCCTTTATGATCGACAATCCGTGGTCGGAGGCCACATTGATCGCAGCTGCGGCCGTTTTGGGAGACGATTTCACACCGCTGACTGATTGGCGGGCTTCGGCAGACTATCGTTTGCGCGTGGCGCAGAATCTGTTCCGCCGGTTTTATCTGGAAAATTTTTCGGATGCAGAGCCGGTTCGGCTGATGCGTGCGTAAGAGGAGGCACAGGATGAAAGAAACAGTGCAAATCCAAGGTGGCCTTCATACTGACCTGAGCCATGACTCAGCCATCAAACACGTCACCGGTGCGGCGGAATATACCGACGACGTTGCCGAGCCGGTGGGCACGCTGCACGCCTATTTGGGTCTGTCCGATATCGCCCATGCCGAAATTGAGTCGATGGACCTGTCAGCAGTTCGGACAGCCAAAGGCGTGGTCGGGGTTTTGACCGCCAAAGACATTCCGGGCGTCAATGATGTCAGTCCGACAGGTTTGAACGACGAGCCGATTTTCGCCACTGAAAAGGTGGAATTCTGGGGCCAACCGATCTTCGCCGTGGTTGCCGAGAGCCGGGATTTGGCACGGCGGGCGGTGGAACTTGCTGAAGTAAAATACAAAAATCTGCCTCACGCGCTCGATCCCGTTGCTGCGATTGAAGCAGGATATCCGCATGTCACCGCGCCATTGAAGCTCGAGCGCGGCGACGTCGAACCTGCTCTTGCCAAAGCCGAACATCGGATCGCGGGCCAGATGAAAGTCGGCGGACAGGATCACCTGTATCTTGAAGGACATATCGCCTTTGCCATCCCAGGTGAGGACGAAGATGTGACCCTGTATTCCTCGACCCAGCACCCCAGCGAAGCGCAGCATATGGTGGCACATGTTTTGGGTGTGGCCTCGAATGCCGTTACGGTGAATGTGCGCCGGATGGGTGGCGGGTTTGGCGGCAAGGAAACCCAGATGAACCTGTTCTGCTCGGTTGCGGCGATTGCTGCGAAAAAGTGGAACCGGGCGGTGAAACTGCGCCCTGACCGCGACGATGATATGACCGCTACCGGTAAGCGGCATGACTTTGTAATCGACTACGACGTGGGGTTTGATGACGACGGTCGGATTGAGGCGGTTGAGGGGACTTTTGCGGCAAGGTGCGGATTTTCAGCTGATCTGTCCGGGCCGGTAACAGACCGGGCGCTGTTTCACGCGGACAACGCCTATTTCTATCCCAATGTGCGGCTGCGATCCCGCCCAATGAAGACCAACACAGTGTCCAACACGGCATTTCGGGGCTTCGGGGGGCCGCAGGGCGTGATCGCCGCCGAGCGTATGATCGAAGAAATCGCTTATCACTTAGGCAAAGATCCGCTGGACATCCGCAAAGTCAATTTTTACGGCGAAGGACGCGATTTAACACCCTATCACCAGCCGGTGGAGGATAATATTCTTGACCGACTGATAGGAGAGCTAGAAGAGAGTTCCGCATACCGGGAACGCCGCAGTCAGATTCTGGATTTCAACGCAAAAAGTGAAATAATCCGCAAAGGCATTGCCCTGGTACCGGTGAAATTCGGCATTTCCTTCACCGCAACCTGGTACAATCAGGCCGGTTCGCTGATCCATATCTACAACGACGGGTCGATCCATCTGAACCACGGTGGCACTGAAATGGGGCAGGGGCTGAATACCAAGGTTGCGCAGGTTGTGGCTGATGCGTTCCAGGTCGATTTCGACAAGATCAAGATCACCAAGACCACGACAGAAAAAGTGCCGAACACCTCGGCCACGGCGGCTTCGTCAGGTTCGGACCTGAACGGTATGGCGGCCCTTGATGCCTGTGATCAAATCAAGGCGCGGTTGATCGCCTTTGCAGCGGAACGCTGGCAGGTTTCGCAGGAAGCGGTTGTATTTGCGCCAAACGAAGTTCAGATCGGCGGCGATGTCGTTCCGTTCAACGACTTTATCAAAATGGCCTATATGGCGCGGATTCAGCTTTCGGCAGCTGGATTCTACAAGACTCCGAAAATTCACTGGGACCGGGATCAGGGCAAAGGCCACCCGTTTTATTATTTCGCCTACGGTGCGGCTGTGTCCGAAGTCAGCATTGATACGTTGACCGGGGAATATCATGTGGATCAGGTGGATATCCTGCATGACGTCGGCCGTTCACTGAAT
Source organism: Amylibacter sp. (assembly GCA_965237555.1). Taxonomy (GTDB): domain Bacteria; phylum Pseudomonadota; class Alphaproteobacteria; order Rhodobacterales; family Rhodobacteraceae; genus Amylibacter. The sequence goes on along the minus strand of CBDEFU010000001.1, from coordinate 139,234 downwards.
CCGGCGCTCGACAAAGGCCAGGTCGAAGGCGCTTTCATTCAGGGCATGGGATGGGTAACGACCGAAGAGCTGTGGTGGGACGATGCGGGACGGTTGCGGACTCATGCGCCCTCGACCTACAAAATCCCACTAGCCTCCGACAAGCCGCGCAAATTCAATGTGCAGCTGGCCGATTGGTCGGAAAACCGCGAAATGACAATCAAACGGTCAAAGGCCGTCGGGGAACCGCCATTCATGCTGGGGATATCGGTTCTGGAAGCCCTGTCGATGGCGGTTGCCAGCGTTGCTGAATACCGGAAATGTCCGCGGCTGGAATCCCCGGCAACGCCGGAACGGGTGCTGATGACGCTGGAGCGTTTACGCACCTAAAGTATCCGTCTTGATCTTGCGCTGATACTTTAGGGAATCCCCAGTCTGAAGTGCCTTTCAATATTGGGCGTTGGTCAGTCCTCCCATCCGCCTGAAAATAAACACATTTGCACCACCAAATTCCCTTAACTGGCTGTTAATATCAATCGACTGGACGAGTCATTACGCCTGTTTCGGGTGTATTAAGTTGATTACAGAAGAGGCAGACTTCTATGTTAGACATTCACTATGAATCACGCGCATTCAATGGTTTGCACCGCTATTGTGTGAACCCGCTGCAATTTTTACGCCGACAGGGCAAAGATCAGAACGGGGCGGTCACTGTTGATTTCCTTGTGATCACGGCTGTCATTGTTGTCATGGGCACTGTTATTGTCGGAATGACACGCGGTGGCACCGTAAAAATTGCATCTGAAATTGGCACCGAGCTGGAGGCAGTGCCGGTTACGCCCTAAGCGGCGGATTGCAGGTCTTTAGAGGCCAAAACCAGCCGTATTTAGCAGGTTTGCATATTCGGCTTACCGAACCGCTCGCCCATTCAACCGGACATTTCGCGGACGCGCTTTTTGCAGCCGTCGATCATGAAATCCACAAATAATCGCACCTTCGGATCCTGTAAGCGCCTGTGCGGGTACAGACAGGCAAAGCTCGACGGCGGAGGTGGAGCGTTTTCCAGTACCGGGACCAGAGCGCCCGATTTCAGTTCTTGCGTGACAAGAAATTTTGGTTTGTTGACAATACCCTTGCCGGCGACCGCCCATTCCGTCAGCACATCCCCGTCATCTGCGTCGAACGGCCCGGAGACATTATATCGACGAACTCCGTCTTCGGTTTCCAGCGCCCAGTTGTATTCCTCTGACCCAGGAAAACGTAAAAGCAGACAATGGTGGTCCTGGTCAATCAACGACTGCGGTGTTTCCGGATTACCGTGTTTTTCCAGGTATGCAGGTGCCGCGCACAAAAGGCGCGGACAATCGGCTATTTTGCGCACTTTCATGTTGCTGTCGTGCAATTCTCCTAAAACAAACGCCGCATCCACGCCTTCGCCAAACACGTCTACTTTGCGGTCGGATAGGCGCAATCGTACATCAACTTCGGGATATACATCGTTGAATTCAGGAACTAATGGCGCGATCATTCTGCGACCTATCCCCAGCGGTGCAGTCACCATTATCGCGCCGCGGGGCTGTTTTGAAAACCCAGCCACAGCAGCTTCGGCATTATCCAGCGCCTCGATTACCTTGGTGGCATAGTCATAGAAATTGCGACCGATTTCAGTTGGTGCGATCCGCCGTGTTGTCCTGTTAAACAACCGCACGCCAAGACGGTTTTCTAGCTCCTTGATTCGGTTGCTGGCCACGGCCGGCGTCAACCTCTGATCTCGCCCCGCCGCGGTAATAGACCCCAGTTCAATTGTGCGGACAAAGACCCGGATACTATCTAGATAGGGCATGACACCTCGCAGTGATTGTCAATGTATTCTATATAGTAAACACTGGCTTTTTATATTTTACAAGGAAAGCAAATATGCGATTTTAATCCCAAAGGGAGGGCATGCCTATGTATGAATACGCCATAATCTGGGACTGGCTGATCTTTGCCGCCCGCTGGGTGCATGTCATCACAGCCATCGCGTGGATCGGGTCTTCATTCTATTTCATCGCGCTGGATTTGGGATTGCGGCAACGCGAAGGACTACCGGTCGGCGCCCATGGCGAAGAATGGCAGGTCCACGGTGGTGGCTTTTACCATGTTCAGAAATACTTGGTTGCCCCAGCGGAAATGCCGGATCACCTAACCTGGTTTAAGTGGGAAAGCTACTCGACCTGGCTGTCGGGTTTCGTGCTGATGTGTCTTGTCTATTACGGTGGTGCCGAGCTGTATCTGGTGGATGCGAATGTCTGGGATGTGTCACCGGTTGTTGGGGTTTTGGTGTCTCTGGCCTCTCTTAGCATCGGCTGGCTGGCTTATGACCTTTTATGCAAATCCAAATTCGGCGACGACAACACCCGGCTGATGCTGTTTTTATACGTGGTGTTGGTTGCAATGGCCTGGGGCTATACGCAGATATTTACCGGCCGCGCCGCGTTCCTGCACTTGGGTGCGATTACCGCGACGATCATGTCGGCGAATGTGTTCTTCGTGATCATGCCCAACCAGCGTGTGGTGGTGAAAGACTTGCAGGAGGGGCGTACGCCGGATCCGAAATACGGCAAAATCGCCAAACAGCGCTCCACCCATAACAACTATCTGACGTTGCCAGTGATTTTCCTGATGTTGTCGACCCACTACCCTCTGGCCTTTGCCACCGAGTTCAACTGGGTGATTGCAGCACTGGTGTTTCTGATTGGGGTCACAATTCGGCATTATTTCAATTCGATCCACGCCCGCCAAGGTAATCCGACCTGGACTTGGTTGGCCACCACCATCCTGTTCATTCTGATCATGTGGCTGTCGACAGTGCCCAAAGTCTTGACCGGTGAACAGGACTCAGCGATGGCACCACAAACACAGCGGTTCGCATCAGCGGCGCATTTTGACGACGTGCAAAACGTGGTGCTGGGGCGCTGTTCCATGTGCCACTCTGCCGAACCGTTTTACGAAGGCGTTCTTTGGGCGCCCAAGGCGGTGAAGCTGGAAACGCCGGAACAAATCGCCAAGCGTGCCCGCGAGATTTATTTACATTCAGGTGTCAGCAATGCGATGCCCCCGGCCAACGTTTCATTCATGGAGCCGGAAGAGCGGGATCTGATCCGGGCCTGGTACGAAGCGGCTGTTGCCCGGTCCGGTTCCTGATCCAAGCAACAATTAGGACATAACATGTCACAAAAACTGCTGCGCGGCCGTGTGCTAAATTTCCTGTCCGAACCGCAGGGCGCGCATGACTCAGACGCCTTCGAATATTTCGAAGATGGCGCAGTGTTGATGTCGGACGGCTTCATTGAGGCTTCCGGTTCTTATGCAGAGATCACCGCGCAATACGCGAATGCAGAGGTCGTGGATCATCGCCCGAATCTGCTGATGGCTGGTTTCATAGATACCCATATCCATTTTCCACAGGCGCAGGTTATTGGCAGTTGGGGCGAGCAACTGCTCGATTGGCTGAATAACTACACTTTCCCGGAAGAGACACTGTTTGCAGATGAGGCCCATGCGGCGCGGCTTGCAACGGCATTTTACAATGAACTGGTTGGTCACGGAACCACTACAGCGGTCGCTTATTGCTCTGTGCATCCGCAGTCGGTTGATGCTTATTTTGCTGAAGCAGAGCGGCGCAACATGCGGATGTTGGGTGGCAAGGTGATGATGGACCGGAATGCGCCTGACGCTCTGTGTGACACGCCACAAACCAGCTATGACGACAGCAAGGCGTTGATCGAAAAGTGGCACCGGCAGGGGCGGGCAGATTACGTGATTTCACCCCGGTTTGCTATAACCTCAACGCCGGAACAGTTGGAAATGGCTGGTGCTTTGGCCGCTGAATATTCCGAGTGTCACATCCAGACCCATATGTCGGAAAACCACGACGAGATTGCCTACACAAAAGAACTGTATTCTGAAGCACCGGACTACATGGGCATTTACGAAAACTACGGGCTTCTGGGGCCAAAAACCTTGCTCGGACATTGTATTCATCTGACTGACCGGGAAATCGGCCTAATGGCGGACACCGGATCGCACCCGATTTTCTGCCCGACGTCGAACCTGTTTTTGGGCAGTGGGTTGTTTGACGATGCCGGGCTGCGGGCGCGCGGGATCGTAAACGGGATTGCCACCGATGTCGGCGGTGGCACCAGCTATTCGATGTTGCAAACGCTGAATGAGGGCTACAAAGTCTTGCAGTTAAGACGCCAGCAAATGCACGCTTTTCGGGCATTCTGGTGGATCACAAAAGGCAACGCCGAAGTGTTGGGGCTGGCGGATAAAATAGGCTCGTTGGACGCTGGAACCGAGGCTGATTTGGTAGTGCTCGACAGCCGGGCAACGAGTGCGATGGCGCTGCGGATGGAGCGGGTCGAGACCTTGGCTGAAGAGCTGTTCATTCTGCAAATAATGGGGGACGACCGTGCCGTGGCGCAAACTTATGTTGCAGGGGTTGCACAAAAATCGCCCCGCTAACGCAATTCTTTTCGGATCACCAGTTTCAGGCCGGACCAAACTTCGTCAACTGCACATACTTTGATATCCACCAGTCCCATCGGCAATGCGATCTCGCGGATCGCATCCTCAGTGATATCAGTTGCAACTTTGGAAGCCCTTTTCGGCCAGCTGACCCAGATCATCCCGTAGCCTGCGATGGCGTGACGCCCGATTGTGAGGAATTCGTCTAGTTCAGCGCGGGATTTGCTGAAACAATGGACAAATTCGTGCCTGTCGATTGGACCGCCGGACCAATGCGTGTCGGGCGCATCCGGCCCCAACAGGCTGTGATAGTTTGCGGGCGGATTGATTACAATTGCCAACATACCGTCTTTCAGGCCCAGCTTACGATGAAGCGGCGTTTTGGAGTATCCAACCAAAGTATCGCCTCCGGATAATAATTTGGAATAAGCCTGCGATTATTGGAGCCAGACTGGACCAGTTTTCGCTTTCCTGCTAGCCCTGACGTATTCTCAGGGCGGGGTGAAATTCCCCACCGGCGGTTACAGCCCGCGAGCGGCCTTAATGGGTGTCAGCAGATACCGGTGAAACTCCGGAGCCGACGGTTAAAGTCCGGATGGAAGAGAATGGGTAAGTGTTGGCCGCTTGGTCAACCTGTGCCTGAACGCTCTGGGGTCTTGTCTTGTGTAAAGAAAGGATCAGAGCAATGACAAAACCTCGTAAGATAGCTTTTATCAAAGCCCGCTGGCATTCCGGTATAGTGGACCGGGCTTATGACGGGTTTCTGGCGGAGATCGGAGACGAATATCAGGTTGTCGCCTTCGATTTGCCCGGCGCGTTTGAAATGCCCCTGTTGGCGCAACGATTGGCGCAATACGGCGGATATTGTGCAATCGTCTGCGCCGCGCTGGTGGTGGATGGCGGTTTATACCGGCACGATTTTGTTGCCGCTGCCGTGGTTAACGGCCTGATGCAGGTACAGTTGGAAACCGGCGTCCCGGTGTTTTCAGTCTCGCTGACACCGCATCATTTTCAGGACACAACGGAACACGTCGGCTTTTACTCCGAGCATTTTGTTAAAAAAGGGCAGGAGGCTGCAAAGGCAGCGCAGGACGTTTTGGCGCTGGAGGTGTAGCAACTAAGCCCTCAGCGGCAATTGTCCCATAACGCTGGAAATTTTGAGTGTATGAGTCGTCACCCGGTTTATCCGGGTGACCACATGTTCAAAGACTAGCCGCGGTTTCGAGGGCAATCTCGCTGGCTTCCTGCATTGCTTCGGCACCGGTCAGGCCAAGGCCCAATTGACCGTAATCGACTTCATAATAGCCATGTGCCCCGCGAGACACTGCATGCGAAAACCTGTCATCAGCCAAAAGTTCATGCGCCAGTACGCCAACAAAAGTGCGATCATCGCCGATATATTGAAACGCGTGTAGGCGGATTCCATTTTCCAGCGTCTGGACATACTGCACATTGTGCTTGAGTGTTGCGTCGGACGTCATCGAAGATGTATATCCGTCGCCGCTATCCCGGATCAGATGATAGACGCCGCCGATAACCACGACGCCCACAAGACCGCAGATTATCGGGTTTTCATAGCAATATGACGACCCAACCCGATCGCTGCCGGGATACGGCCCGCTGCTGTTTGCACTGCCCCAGCTGCTGCCAGGTGCGAGTTCGCACCCGGCCAGCGCCATTATTGCAATTGGTACAACAATACTTTGAATTCGCATAAATTTCCCCCCCGCGAAGATTTTGATGTGGAGAGAAGGCTAACTGATTCGTCAATTTTTTACAATTTTGGTTACAATAGCAAAAACGAATGACCTGCATATCAGGAATACTTCTGGCGCCGCGTCAGCGGGCAGCCTCAATCGCGGGCATCAACTTTTCCAATGTTCGATCAATCAAGGGGCCGGTGATTTTCAAGGCAACAATGCCGTTTTTATCGATCAGGAATGTCTCCGGACGCGCGGCCACACCCCATTCTATCGCAGTTCTGTTTTCGATAACCAAAACAGAGCGAAACGGGTTGCCTTTGTTCTGCAGGAACTTCAGGGCATCTTTCGGGGAATCATTGTAGTTCAGGCCAATAATCTCGATGCCTTGGTCTGCCAAAGCCAACAGATTTGGGTGTTCGGCCCAACACGGTGGGCAATTGCTGCCCCAAAAATTGACCAGTTTGATGTCGCCCGATGCAAACTGGGTAACGTCAACCATCGGCAAGTCGCCCAACTGACTTCCCAGAATAGTTGGCGCTGGCTTGCCGATTATCGCACTGGGCAACGCGTCCGGGTTTTCGCGGTTCAGGCCAAAGACGAACATTGCAGCCAAAGCCAAAAAAATCACCGGCGGCAGGATCACAAGCGGTGAAATCCGGTTATTTGCCATGACTGCGCGCCCTTGCTTCCTGGGCGTCCAGCGCCCGTTTGGCTCGTGCGCTCTGGCGTAATGAAATTGCAACAAGCACAAGTAGAAGCAGCACTGCGACGGCATAGGCCGACACTACGTCAGCGGCATATTTGCCCAGATCGGGGATCACTGGCTGGCCTCGCGTGCGATCAGTGCTTCGGTTCTGCGTTGCCGGATATGGGTGCGGGTGCGCAACAGGACCAGGGATATGAATAACAGAACAAATCCTGCGATACAGACCAACAGCGGCAGATAGTATGCGTTGTCGACGTGAGTCTCTTTGTCCACCGACAAAGATGCTCCTTGGTGCAGACCCTGGTTCCAGAAATTCACCGCATATCGCGACAGCAGCGCGAAAACAGATCCGACCATACACAGGATCGAGGTCAAATCAGCGGCAGTATCGGAATCCTCGATCGCTTGCCACAGGGCGATGTATCCGAGGTAAAAAATGAATAGGATCATAAAGCTGGTCAGGCGCGGGTCCCATGCCCAGTAGGTGCCCCACATTGGCTTGCCCCAAATCGCTCCGGTAAAAAGCGCGATCAGGGTCATGGTGATGCCAATCGGTGCCGCGGCACGGGCGGCGAGCGCGGAGACATGATGACGGCGCACCAGCCAAACCAGCGAGGCAACCAGCATCATCAGCCAGATATTGATCGCCATCAGCGCGGCGGGGACATGCAGAAAGATGATCTTGACCGTCGACTCTTGTTTGTAATCGTCCGGCGTAAAGAAAAAGCCCCAGACAAGACCCACCAGCAGGCACCCGGTGGCAAGGGCCGTTGCAGTGGGTAGAATCCGGCCTGATAAAGCCATGAATTTTACCGGATTTGCGTATTCCCAGAGTGACATGAAGTTGGATTACCGCGTTTTGCAGGCGAGGCCAATGGGCATTGGGTCACAGATTTGTGGGCTTTCTTTTTGTCACCGCAAATTCGCCCGCAACGCCAGCGCGCCAGCAAAAGGCATCGCAGCCACTGCCAACAGCGACAGCCCTGTCAACAACAGCCAAGCGGCCAGCGGGTCCAGCCCTTCGGTCACCCGACCCACTGTCTGCGCCCCGAATATCAGGGTTGGAACATAAAGCGGCAGAACCAGCAGCGACAGCAACAGCCCGCCGCGCTTGATTCCGACGGTGATGGCGGCACCGAACATACCGATGAAACTCAGCGACAGCGTGCCTGTGGCGAGGCTGAGAATCAGCCACAGATAACCGGCGTGCGGCAAGCCAAGCAAATACCCCAGGAATGGTGCCGCGACCGTCAATGGCAACCCCGTGGTAACCCAATGAGCCGCTGCTTTCGCTGCGGTGATGCCTTCCAGCGGGATCGGCGATGTGGCGAGCACATCTAGTGTGCCGTCTTCAGCATCCAACTGAAATACCCGATCCAGCGACAGCAGGCAGGCCAGCAGAGCACCGATCCAAAGGATGCCCGGGGCAATGCGGGCGAGGATGGCACGGTCCGCCCCAACGCCAAAAGGGACAAACATGACCAGGATCAGGAAAAACGCCAGCGCGAGCCCAAAACCGCCGCCCGACCGAAATGCCAAAACAATGTCACGTTTGAAGAGGGCCAGCATTAAGCAATATCCTCGAGAAACGGATTGTTATGGGATTCCGAATGCGGTTTGAACTGGCTGAGATCCAGCACGCGAGCCTGCGGTATTTTTAAATCGAGATGCGAGGAAATCACTGCTATGCCTCCCGATGCGCAATGGGCCGCCAGGGTGTTTTCAAACAGCTCAACATTGTCCGCGTCGAGCGATATCGTGGGTTCGTCAAGAAGCCAGATGCTGCGCCCCGAAAGGTGTAGTCTGGCAAGGCCGAGGCGGCGTTTCTGGCCCGCAGAAAGGCGATATGCCGACCGGGTGCTAAATTCGGTTAATCCAAATCGTGAAGCAGTTTGTGTCGCGTCTCCTGCGCCGTAGATGCCCGCCCAGAACTGCAGGTTTTCAGAAACAGTCATTTGTGCTTTCACTGCGTCCAGATGCCCGGCATAGGCGATTTGTTCTGGGTCGATTTGCAGTGTTCCGGCGACTGGCGGCGATAATCCGGCCAGAACCCGCAGCAACGTTGATTTGCCGATCCCGTTCGGGCCGCGCAAAATCAGGCAATCCCCGGACGACGCCGTGAAAGACAGGCCGGACAACACCAAACGGGCGCCACGCTGACAGGCCAAATTATCAACGACTATATTCATCAGCGCGGTGTAGCCGAGATTTTTGGCTGTGCAAACGCTAAACGCTCAACAATGCGTCGATGGCGATAAAACCGAAGGATCTGGTTTCAGTCATGTCCAGTTCGCCATTGAATGTTTTCTCGAGGCACTCAGCGGATTTACACAGTTCAAGCGTGGCGCTGAAACGGTAATTTTTGACCGGTAGCGGAATTGCGGCCACATGGACGTTTGCCGTTTTGCCGACACCTTTGTTCTGTACAAACGAGGCCGTGTTGCCGTTTGTGGTTGGATGAGTGGTTTGGGCGCTGGTCTCCTTTGGTGTTAACTCAAATTCGGTCAATCTGACCGTTTCAAACCTGTCCTGGGGGTCATTGATCTCGGCAACAAACTCAAGCGGGCCGGAACTGCGAACGACGGTGACAAGCCAGCCCTGTTCTGTTTGATAAGACCCCCGTAGCAAAGCAGAAAACTGCAAATCGTCTTGTGTGATGTGTGTGATCGAATATCGGGTCAGAACGAGCTGCCTTGGCCCCATCGCGTACAGCGTCAGAAACAGGCCAAAACATGCGGCAAGTGTTAGGATAGTCCTCATGACCTGAGTAGATAAGAAATTCAGCCGGAAAGTAAATGTAGAAGGCGCGGGCCATTTCTGCATACAATTGCATACAATTCCGCTTGCGAGACTCGGCAAATTCGGGCATTACCCTGACCAAACCCCATTCCACAGAATTTTGGAGGCCCCATGACCGTTCAAGTCGGTACAGATACCAGCAAAACTCGGAAAACTCTGTCGGTTGGCGGCCAAAACGTCGACTATTACTCGATTGCAGCGGCAGAAGCGGCCGGACTCGGCGATTTTTCGCGCTTGCCAGCGGCGCTGAAAGTGGTTCTGGAGAACATGCTGCGGTTCGAGGACGGCGGTCGCACGGTCAGTGTCGAGGACATTAAAGCTTTTGCCGAATGGGCGACCAAAGGTGGCAAAAACCCGCGTGAGATTGCCTATCGTCCAGCCCGCGTGCTGATGCAAGATTTCACTGGCGTTCCGGCGGTAGTGGATCTTGCAGCTATGCGCGACGGGATTGTGGCTTTGGGTGGAGATGCAGAGCAGATCAACCCGTTAAACCCGGTCGATCTGGTGATCGATCACTCGGTGATGATCGACGAATTTGGCAACGCGCGGGCGTTTCAGATGAATGTTGACCGGGAATATGAACGCAATCTGGAGCGGTATACTTTCCTGAAATGGGGTCAGAAGGCATTTGATAATTTCCGCGTTGTGCCACCGGGGACCGGGATTTGCCACCAGGTCAATCTGGAATATCTTTCCCAGACTGTCTGGACCGACAAAGATCAGAACGGTGCCGAAATCGCTTATCCTGATACGCTGGTGGGAACCGACAGCCACACAACCATGGTCAACGGAGCGGCCGTGCTGGGTTGGGGCGTTGGCGGCATTGAAGCAGAAGCCGCGATGCTGGGCCAGCCGATTTCGATGTTGATTCCCGAAGTGGTTGGATTTGAACTGACCGGCGCGATGATGGAAGGCACAACAGGCACAGATCTGGTGCTGAAAGTTGTGGAAATGCTGCGTGAAAAGGGCGTGGTTGGAAAATTTGTCGAGTTTTTCGGGGCAGGTTTGGATGTTCTGCCTCTGGCGGATCGCGCGACGATCGCGAATATGGCACCGGAATACGGTGCGACTTGTGGTTTCTTCCCGGTTGACGCGGAGACAATCCGTTATCTGACCACCACGGGTCGTGATCAGGACCGGATTGTTCTGGTCGAGGCTTACGCCAAGGAAAACGGCTTTTGGCGCGGCGCGGATTATGCACCGATCTACACCGACACTTTGCACTTGGATATGGGCACAATTGTTCCTGCCATTTCCGGCCCGAAACGGCCGCAGGATTACGTGGCCCTGACTGATGCCAAAGAAGCCTTTACGCAACAGATGGAAGTCGTTTTCAAACGCCCGATGGGAAAACAGATTCCGGTCAAAGGCGAAAATTACACGATGGAAAGCGGTAAGGTTGTGATTGCCTCAATCACCTCCTGCACCAATACTTCGAACCCTTACGTGATGATCGGTGCTGGCTTGGTGGCCCGCAAAGCGGCTGCTCTGGGGCTGAATCGCAAGCCGTGGGTGAAAACTTCGCTTGCTCCGGGCTCTCAGGTGGTTTCCGCCTATCTCGAAGCGGCTGATCTACAGAAGGACCTCGATGCACTCGGGTTCAATCTGGTCGGTTACGGCTGCACCACCTGCATCGGCAACTCCGGCCCTATCCAGGCGGGACTGTCCGAGGCGATTGCCGAAGGTGATCTGGTGGCGACCTCGGTTCTGTCAGGCAACCGCAATTTCGAAGGCCGTATCAGCCCGGACGTGCGCGCCAATTATCTGGCATCGCCGCCGCTGGTAGTGGCATATGCGATTGCAGGTACGCTGGATATCAATCTGGCCAGCGACGCAATTGGACAGGATCAGAATGGCAATGATGTGTTTCTGAAAGACATCTGGCCAACACAAGCCGAAATCGCCGACCTGGTGCAGAAAACTGTGACTCGCGAGGCTTTCCTGTCGAAATACGCCGATGTATTCAAAGGCGATGAAAAATGGCAGGCGGTGGAAACCACAGACAGCAAAACTTACGATTGGCCCACCGCATCCACCTATGTTCAGAACCCGCCGTATTTCCAGGGCATGAGCAAAGAGCCGGGGGTGATTTCCAACATCGAAAACGCCCGGGTGATGGCTGTTTTGGGCGATATGATCACCACCGACCACATCTCGCCCGCCGGCTCGTTCAAAGACACAACACCTGCTGGTCGCTATCTGACGGATCGTCAGGTCGCCCCGCGCGAGTTCAATTCCTACGGGTCACGGCGCGGCAACCACGAAGTGATGATGCGCGGCACTTTTGCCAATATCCGCATCAAGAATGAAATGCTGGATGGGGTTGAAGGCGGCTATACCAAGGGGCCAGATGGGGTGCAGACCTCGATTTTTGAGGCGGCAATGGCGTATCAGGCAGCAGGCATTCCGCTGGTGGTGTTTGGCGGCGAGCAATACGGTGCCGGATCGTCCCGCGACTGGGCTGCCAAGGGCACGGCCCTGTTGGGTGTAAAAGCCGTAATTGCCGAGAGTTTCGAGCGCATTCACCGCTCTAACCTCGTAGGCATGGGCGTTATTCCTTTCGAATTCACCGGCGGTGACAGCCGTAAATCGCTTGGGCTGACCGGCGATGAGGTGGTTTCGATCAGCGGATTGGACGGCGATATCGAGCCGCTGGGCACCGTGCCCTGCAGGATCGAATTTGCCGACGGATCGGTGAAGGAAATCGAGTTGAAATGCCGGATCGATACCGAAGTCGAGATTGAGTACATCGAAAACGGCGGTGTACTGCACTATGTGCTGCGGAATCTGGCGAAAGCGGCGTAGCGGCGAAGGAATGCTAATGACCACAATTAACAGCTACCACGCTCACGTTTACTTTGACGAAAACACTGTCGAACAGGCGCGGGCGTTGTGCCGCACAGCTGCTGACACATTTGGCGTCGAAATGGGGCGGGTTCACGAACGGCCTGTGGGCCCACATCCGATGTGGTCCTGCCAGCTGCATGCGACGCCCGACCAGTTTTCGCAGCTTTTACCCTGGCTTGCCCTGAGTCGCCGGGGTCTGATCGTATTTTCCCATCCGGAAACCGGAAATGCGCTGGAAGACCACCGCGACCACGCTATCTGGCTGGGAACAGGTTTGGATCTGAAACTGGAAATATTCGACTAGTGTCAGGAGGCGATAAAGTGCCAAAATTTATGGATGTACCTCCGGTTTGGACTCTTATCTGCGCGGTTTGCACATATTTGTTGGCACGGTTTGCGCCGCTTTGGCAGTTGGACCTGATTTGGCTGAACTGGGCCGGTTTGATCGTGATATTCCTGGCGATCGCATTACTCCTGTGGTCGGCCTCTTGGTTTCGGCGCAAAAAGACCCCTATCCAACCGCGTAACAAACCGACAACCCTGATTGTTGAAGGGCCTTATCGACTGACTCGCAATCCGATTTATCTGGCGATGGTGGTGTTTTTGCTCGGACTGGCCGTCTGGTTTGGGGCATTGAGTGGGATCATCCCGATGGCCACATTGGCTGTTGTGCTGCAGCGGCGGTTTATCCTGCCCGAGGAAGCTGGTCTGCGTGAAACTTTCGGCGCAGAGGCCGAATCCTATTTCGCCAATTCACGCCGCTGGATTTAACCGCGGACAAGTATGCGGAGAGCGCCAACACACAGTTTGTAACAATCCGCTCGCAAAAGCTTTATTCGCTTTCAAATTCGCCATTGGCTATTGATCTATGCAGCGAACAACAAGCGCAGGGTGTGAATATGCGGAAAATTCTGACGTCACTGGCAGTGGCCGCGATCGGCTGGGCCTCGACTGTATCGGCTCAATCATCGGTGGTTGTGGTCGAACTTTACACCTCACAAGGATGTTCCTCCTGCCCGGCGGCTGACAAAATCCTGACCGAAATTGCGGTAGAAGACGACATCATCGCGCTGGGGCTGCATGTGGATTATTGGGATTATCTGGGTTGGAAAGACAGTCTGGCGCAACACGCGTTCACCGAGCGGCAGGCGACTTATAATGTGATCATGAAAAGCCGCTACCGGCTGGTGACGCCGCAAATGATTTTTCAGGGGCATGACTATGTGGCGGGTGCTAAAAAGCAAGAGGCGCTGCGCTATATCGAAATGCTACGCAATATGCCGGAAGGAGCGCAACTGGAAATCGTCAAAGACGGCGGGACGTTGCGTATATCCCTGGCTCCAAATGAGGGAGAAACTCGACAGGCGGATTTGCATGTGGTGCGGTATTCACCGGCGATCGATGTTGAGATCAAGGGCGGCGAAAACCGGGGCAGAACAATACGTTACACCAATACTGTGACTTCGTGGGACACGATTGCAGAGTGGAACGGGCGTGATGCAGTTAATTTTTCACAAGACTTGGAAGACGGCGAGCAAGTCGCGGTAATTGTGCAGGAAAGAGGCCACGGCCCGATTTTGGCGGCGCGGCGGCTGGACTGACCAGCGGCACCGTTACTCCGGCGCTAAAGCCACCGAAACACCAATCATCGAATCTCTGGTGACCAACGCGGCGAGTTGCGCCTCGTCTAATTTTTCTGTGCCATCTGGCCGGGAAGGGATCACCAGATAACGCATATCAGCGGTACTGTCGTGAACGCGGACCTGAACGTCGTCGGGCAGCTCGGTCCCGAATTCGCGCAGGACCGCGCGAGGGCTTTTTACCACCCGCGACCGGTAAGCGCGCTGTTTATACCAATCCGGCGGCAGGCCCAAAAGGTTGCGCGGATAACAGGAACACAGTGTACAAACGATGATATTGTGAACCTGTTTTGTATTTTCAACGGCGATGAGTTTCATCACACCTGCTTTGATGCCCATTTCTTCGACCGCAGCGCTGCCATCGGAGAGAAGCCGGACTTTAAAATCATCGTCAACCCAGGCCCGTGTGACTACACGAGCACCATCAGCAGGTGATCGACGGTCCATCTCCTCAATGGTGCGGTTGATCTCTTTCGAGGTTACGATATCTTTTTCAATCAGCAGCTCGCGTATGGCGATTTCCATGGTTTGCCAATAGGTTAACGGCTGGTCTTGATCCGCCCGATAGGGATGACCGGAGGAGCTCATGCCTTCGTGCGAATGGTCTGGGTGATCATGCTGCATCTGCGGGCTCCAGCCAGTGTTCAAATATTTCTGCGTCCAAAGTGTCAGAGGAGCGTTCGCTTTCCTGACCCCAGATATCAGCCATGGTAAACCGCACCCGCAATAATTCCTTGCGCTCGGAATCATGTCCGTAGGCCAGTTGTTCCGGGTTGCCAGTCAACCCCAGAGACCGCTCGATTACGCCGCATTTACCGCGCAAGTAATAGGGAGCACGCACATGTCCGGGCGGATACCAGCTTTTGACACGGACAACCCGACTCATGATTGCGGTTCCGCGCAGTCGCCATAAGTTTCGCCGCGTGCTGTGATATCGGCCATTTTGGCACTGAGTTCCTCAAGCGAATATGTGCCTGCTTCCAACAAATTCTGATTAACCGAGGACACCCAGCGTTCGTAATAGCTCATAGTCTCGAAACTTTCGGGCGGCATATCTTCAAGGCAGCGACGCAATCCATCGACGGTGAACAACCCTTTTCCCGAGGTCAGCACCTGCAACGCATCCACGCGTTTTTCCCACAGTGCGTAATCATGTTCTTCGGCATCAATCGGGCCTGCATTTTGCCCGCCCATGTCGTGCCAGCGTCTAAGTTTGGTGTTGTCCATATAGCGAGGTTAAAAGGCTTTGGCCGCCTCAGCAATTGAAATAAGAGTCAGCTTTGCTTCTTCAGGTGTTTTTCCATTTTTGCAATTTCTTTGCCCAACTCGCCATGCGTTGTGTAAACCTTCTTGTAGGCCATGACCAATTTCTTCAACTCAGTTTTCGACTCAGCCGACAAGCTGGGGTTTTTCATCAGCTCTGGAATTTCAGTGCTGATCATTATTTTGCTGTCATCCAGGCGGCGGAAGCCCTTTTTAATGCCCTCCAGAATGGCCAGATCGCCCTTGATATTGGCAACATAGCTGGTCGACATCAGTTTCCAGATATTTTTCGCATCCGACTTTGCCAGCAACTCCTTTTTCTCATCCGCCAGATCATTGGCGCAATCATACATGTTTTTGTAAAGCAGATAGACGCCGTTGGCCTTGCCTTGCACGCCCTTTGTGCGCGGATAGTCGTTGATGCGTTTCATCACATCCTGAATTGTGTCGTATCGCAGTTTGCCGGTTGCACGCCGTACCATGGCATTCCAGTTTTTGATGAACAGCCACATCGGTTTGGGGTCCGGGTTCATCACGCCACCCACCAGAATGCCGGACGGCAGCAGCTTGCCGACGGTTTTTTGGCCCGCGTAAATCACGCCAAGGTTTGTGTCCGGCGACAGTTGTTTCTTATTCTTCGATAGCCAGGCCTGAAACGACTTCCAGTTTTCCTGTTGGAGTTTGTCAATATTGAAGGGAGCTTTGACAGCCATGATGCACCTGTGTGTGCTGGAATTTCAAACCCACACTACCACACAGTGGAATCCGCTTCTGTGCCATCCTTCACTCAAAAACATAAAAGCCCGCGTTGAGGCGCAGGCTTTCAAATTCATTCAAATGTTTGGTGATGGGCTACTTGGAAACCGGACCAATCATCATGATCATTTGGCGGCCTTCCATCTTGGGCATGCCTTCGACCTTGCCGTCTTCGCCGACCGCATCAGCAACACGCATCAGCAGTTCGGAGCCCAGGTTCTGGTGCGCCATTTCCCGGCCCCGGAAACGCAGGGTGATCTTAACCTTGTCGCCGTTGCCCAAAAATTTCATCACGTTGCGCATTTTGACTTCAAAGTCGTTGGTGTCGGTGTTGGGCCGAAATTTCACTTCTTTAACTTCAATGATCTTTTGCTTTTTGCGGGCTTCAGACTCGCGTTTTTGCTGTTCATATTTGAACTTGCCATAGTCCATCACTTTACAGACTGGAGGGCTTGCGTTGGGTGATATTTCCACCAAGTCGAGGCCGACAGCTTCTGCCAGTTCCATGCCATGGGCGGGTGATACAACACCCACGTTTTCGCCTTCGGCTCCAATCAGTCGGATTTCGTCAGAGGTAATGCGTGCATTGACGCGGGGTCCGGTGTCGCGCTGAGGTGGCGCGTGGTGTGGTCTACGGGCTATTGCTTTCGAGTCCTTTGTGGCTGTGTCAATAATAACGAAACCATGACCCCGGCTTGTGCGGGGTCACGTTGCATCCTCTGTGCAAAGGGAATGGAACGGCGTCAATAGCTTGTGTGTGATTCAAGCGCAAAAATAGCGGTATTTTCGCAATGAGGCGGTAAAACGCCGGAGCAGAAGGCTGAATCCGCTGATTTAGGCTTGCATGACTGGTGGATATGACCAAGCTTGAAGATAGCAAGAACGGGGCCTGACCCTGCGAAATTCAACAACAGAGGGTAAGATGAAAAGAACAGCCGGTATTATTGCATTGGCTCTGGTCGCTATCATTGTGATCTGGGGTTTGACGGATCAAAGCGGCCGGAAAAAAGCGGCTGCGCTGGAAGCTGCCCAGAATACCGCCGAAGCAACCCAGGTTGCCGAGCAAACGGCGCAGGATGCATTGGCCGGTGCTAAAGAGATGGTAGTTGGGGCGCAGAGCGCCGTGGACGCCGCCGAGGCAGATGTGAGCGCAATAATGCTGGTAATGAATGCCGCTGAAAAAGGAATCGGCACAGCCGAGGCAGCCGCCGAGGCTGCCCAGACGGATTTGAGCATCGCGCAAGATGAAGCGGCAAGTGCGGCTGATGTGGCAGCCACTGCAAAGGCGGCTTTGGGAGTTCAGGTGAGTGAAGCAACTATGGCAGCAGTGGCCGCAGCACAATCGGCAGCGGATGCCACTGCAGAGGCCTTGGCGACCGCGCAATCCGCCCGCGACGAGGCGGCTGCGGCACAAGGGGAAATGGAAACTGCGCTGACAGCCTCCAAAGAACAGGCGGTTGCGGCCAATTCTTCAGCGAAGAGTTCGGGACAAATGGCAACAGATGCAACAGCTTTGGCCAAAGAAGCCCGTAAAATTGCACAGGCCGCCGAAGAAGGCTCAGTATCGACCGAAACCGCTGGGGCAGCCACTGCTGCGGAAGAGGCGGCTGCTGCTGCGCAGAAAAAAGCTGATGCCGACACAGCAGCACTAGCCGATGCATTAAAGGTGGTGGACGCTGCCATGGTTGGTGAGGCCAATGCCCGTGTCAGTTTGGGTGCAGCCAATGAAACTGCGCAGGCAGCGCAAGCGGCAGCCGACAGTGCTCAATCGGAATTGCAAGCGGCAAAGCAAGTTTTGGCCGACGAACAATCAGCCGTGGTGATGGCTGAAGACGCGGCCGGAAGCGCATCTAATGCACAGGCTCAGGCTGAGGCTCTGGTACAGGAGAAGCAGACTGCGGCTGCTGACGCCGCGACAGGAGTGGAAACGGCAAAATCTGAAGTGACATCCGCCTCTGAGGCGCTTGCGGCAGCCAAATCCGCCCAGGCAGACACCGCAGCCGCGTTGGAAGCGGCCAATACTTCGGTTTCCGAAGCCATGGCGCAGGCGGACACCACAAAAACCGCTGCTGACGAAGCGAAGGCGGCGCTGCAAGCGTTAAAATAAAACTGACAAGAGCTGATGAAAGAGTCGCCAAAACCGGCGGCTCTTTTCCTATTTCGCGACTAGCACACGCGGTTTCGTGCCTATCGGCGCAAAATTCGGTTGAAGGGGTTGAAAGCCCCGGTCGAAATGTGCATGTGCAGCGCATCTTGAAAGCCCCGAAATCCGGGGCGTCTATCATGGGGTTTGAGGTATGAAAAATCTATTGATTTTGGTCGTTGTTGTTGTTCTGGCAGGCGGCGTTTATTGGTTTCTAAACAAAGATAAAGCAGAAGACGTAATGGAAGCGGCCACACCGGCTGCGACCGAGGCAACGGAAGCTGCCACTGAAACTGCAACAGCAGTTGAAGAAGCGGCTGAAGAGATCCAGGAGACCGCGGAAGAGGCGGTCGAAGCTACGGTGGAAGAAGTGACCGAAACTGCCACCGAGACCGCCGAAGAAGCTGTTGAAAACGTCACCGAGACGGTCACCAACGAGGTTAACGAAGCAGTTGAAACAACAACAGAAGAAACCACGACTGTTTCCGAGTAACGACCTGGTTTTTATCCAACACCAAAACGAGCCGGTTATTCCGGCTCGTTTTTGCTGCGCTGCACCGTTCAAACCGTCGCCGC
The DNA here is from genome assembly GCA_965237555.1 of Amylibacter sp. Classification (GTDB taxonomy): domain Bacteria; phylum Pseudomonadota; class Alphaproteobacteria; order Rhodobacterales; family Rhodobacteraceae; genus Amylibacter. Next base: position 120,310 of record CBDEFU010000001.1, on the reverse strand, counting down.
GACTTATTTCTTTAGCTCGCCAAGAAATTTTTCAGTAAATGACAAAAATATTTGACGAACTACAGCAATCTTTTCGAATCTACCCATTCAATACGTGAAAAATGAATAACTAAAAATTGCTGCCATAGACGAAATGGCGATCGATGAGCTTGTGCAGCTCTGGGGTTGGTTTGGGTGAAATGGACTCGCCCCTTAGTCACATCATGTCATTGCATGTGTTTCATCATGCTCGCAATATCTCTTGCTGCCGCTCCCATGTAATCATCGTCGTAGCCTGCGTCGTTTTCCAGCACACTCAAAAACGCGGCCACAACGCCAGTTTGCATATCGGCAAACAGGTACTGGCCGCCGTACCCTGCATGTCCAACCAAGCGGCCGTCCGTCATCAAATGATTTGAATACCGCAGCCAGTCTTTTGGTGGGGGCAGTGGAAGAGTTTGACGTGAACGACTGAGCGTTAGAAAGTCTTTGCTGCTAGGCTGGGTCTTGTGACACGTCATTCCGTTACGTGTGAATAACAAACCCAGCCGGGCCAGATCAACGGCGCTTAAGCAACCACCACCGGAAAAGGCGGGCATTTGGTCGCGGCTTATGCTGATGTGAAACGCGCCTTCGTAGCCGGCAGCATCGACAATTTCTTCTATCAGAGCAGCGAGCGGGCGCGGGCTCACTTTGGCGCAAATTAGAGTCAACACGTCTGTATTGGCAGATTTGTAGTCGATTTCTCCACTGGTGTTTCGCAGAGTGGACCCTGTGATCGCTGCAGCGAACTCCGCAAGGGAGGGTTCGGCAGCATCACCTGTAGGTAGCCGCCAGCCGAGCGCGATTTCTTCGGCGTAGCAATCGCTGTTGGGATCGGAATAATCCTCCGAAAAGTCATTAGCCACATTCATGTCGAGCAGCATTTGCACGGTGGCGTTCGCATAACCGGAACCGATGTTTGGCAGATAGTGGCTAACTTTGTGGTCGAGATCTATCAGACTATGCTGCAGAAGGTTCCCGACAATCAGATGGATGTGCATCTTGGTGACGGATTGGATGGAATGAGGGTGGCGGATGTTGAAATCCGTAGCCGCTTTGGAAAATAGGACTTGATCACCTTTGGCCACGACAAGCGCTGAAAAAGCTGGGTGGGTTGTGAGACGGTCGATTTCCGGTAAAGCCGCAAGCTGGGGATCGGGGCGACTGTTCAACAGCAACACATTTCGCGCCCGGAACATCCATGTGCGACGAAAAAGTCGGTGCGCGTTGTGAAAACCGTGACGGCGGTGGACGGGATGGTTCCAGCGCTGTTTGTTGTCTGCCAGAACACTGAGGTCGGGGTTTGGGATCGTTTTCATTCAGCTACCGTTTTTTGGATCAGGGCATCGACGGCCAAGACTTTGTTTTCATATGCGAAAAGAGGGTTTATTTCAATTTCGAACAGATCATTAGACTGCGACTGAACCGCTTCGCAAAGGTTTAGAACCTGTGTTGCCAGTGCGGCTGTGTTCGCCTTGGCTGCTCCCCGATATCCGTCGAGCAACTTTGAGATTTTGAGCCCGCAAATGGCTGCTTCAATCTCTTGCGCTGTGGTGGGCAGGAGCAATGTTTTGGTGTCGCCTATCAATTCAACGAAAATTCCACCGCTGCCCAGAGTCAGCGCCCAGCCGAACTGGGAATCGTGGCGTAAGCCGACAACCAACTCTGCCAGGGGTTTTGGGGCCATCGCTTCGACCAAAAACCGGTCGCTCGCGGCAGTCGGATCGTGAGCCGTAACCTGAGCGATCATCTCAGGTGTCGCCAGTTCAACGGCTTGTGCGCTGTCCAGGCCGAGCGAAACAGCGCCCGCGTCGGTTTTATGTGCAAGCTTTGGCCCCATCATTTTCAGGGCGACCGGAAAGCCCAAGGCCTTTGCTGCCGAGGCAGCGTTTGCACTGTTTGCAACTTGGCCGTCTGGGACTGGGAAGCCGATATTGCGCAACCAGTCTTTGCCGGCTGCCTCATCGAGATAGACTCCCGCGTTGCCGGGTTTGTGTACGTGGAGCGCTGGGGACGTTTCCGCCGAAATCCGTATTCGGCGTGCGGCCCACCAAACGGCGTGAGAAATGGCATTCAAAGCTTCGTGGATACCTTGCATTGGAGCCACACCGTTTGCGATAAGGAGATCGCGAGTCTGCGCATCCAGATTTTCCGGTAGGGTGGCGCAGATGGCGGCAGGGATGCCCTCCTTCTTGGCGGCTTTGGCAAAAGCGGTGGCGTCGTTTTGGTAGTAAACTTTGCTTTCGTCCAGCCCGGCTGCCGGATAGTCCTGAACCAAAACAGCGGCGTGTACGTCATTGCCGGCTATGGCCAGATCGAAGACAGGTTCGGTGTTCTCTGGCTGGCCCCAAATCGGTGTTGTGTAATCCAACGGATTGGACACCGTTGCGATGGGCGGCAGCACCTTGGTCAGGGCTGCTGTGGCATCTGCATCGAAGGCAGGGTATTCCAGCCCAATCTCCTGGCTGTGATCGGCGAGCATTGTTGCTCCACCACCGGAACAGGTAAAACCGGCAATACGATTCCCTTTGGGCCGGTCTACGACGCAAAGGTATTTCAGTGTTTCCAGCATTTGCGAAGGGTTCGTCACACTGATCACGCCGGTGCGTTCAAACAGAGCTTCGTAAAGCTCGTTCGTACCAGACAAAGAGCCAGTGTGGCTGATTGTCAAACTGCTACCAATCGCGGAACTTCCGGTTTTTAGCGCGACAATCGGTGTGTCATGGTGCAGGGCTTTTAACGCCGCCCGTTCAAACTTTGGGATGTCGGACAGGCCTTCAATGTGCACACCTATGGCGCGGGTGGCCGGATTTTCACAGAGCGCGTCAATAAAATCCTCTACCCCGAGGACGGCCTGATTGCCCGCCGATATCATGTGGGTCAACGGCAAAGCTCTCTGGCTCATGGAGATGTCAGAGGAAAACATGCCGCTCTGAGTGATGATGGCCGCGCCATAACCAGGCGAGCTGCCTCCATGGGCAAATGGCCAAAGCGCTGCGTTATCGAGGTAGTTCACAACCCCATAGCAGTTTGGGCCAATCAGAGCCATATTGCCAACGGCTGCTTTCAAAGCAGCTTCAAGAGCTTGGCCTTCTTCTCCGGCCTCTTTGAAGCCGGCGGAATAGCAGACGATGCCGCCCGCCCCCATCTTTTCCAGCTTTGCTATCGTTTCAACTGCCGCAGGCGCTGGGACCGCAAGAAACACTGCGTCGGGTGCTTCGGGGAGATCCTCGACCGTTGCGAAACAGGGAATGCTGTTTAAGGATTCCCGTTTGGGGTTCACGGGCCAATAATCGCCTTTGAACCCGCGCCTGCGAGCCTCGCCGATGGCCACAATCGCGTCTTTCCCACCAATGAAGGCGATATGGCGAGGGGACAGGAGTCTTTCAAATTGCTTACGTTGCGCTGGGGTCATGCACCCAGAGGCCGTAGTATGGATCGGGTGATGATGTGGCGTTGGATTTCCGACGTGCCATCCCAGATGCGTTCCAGACGACTGTCTCGCCAGAGGCGTTGGATGGGCAGCTCTTCCATCAGGCCCATACCACCGAAGATTTGCACGGCGTCGTCCGCGACTTTGTTCAGCATTTCAGAGCAGTAGACTTTGACCATTGCCGCGTCCATGTCCTCCATCCGGCCCTCGTCAGCACGGCGCACCGCGTCTGCGACCAGCAGGTCGGCGGTGCGTAAACCAATGGCTGCATCTGCAAGGCGAAACCCTGTGGCCTGAAAACTGCCAATTGGTTTGCCGAATTGCTTGCGGTTGGCGGCCCAGTCGGTGGCCATTTCCATGATGCGCTCTGCTTTGCCGCAACACGTGGCACCGACCCAGATACGGCCCATGCCGAGCCATTTTCCGGCGAGTTCAAGGCCATGTCCTTCTTTCCCAAGTATTTGATCAGGACCGAGGTGCACATTATCAAAGCTGAGTTGAAAGGTTTTGTAGCCGCGATAGCTGACGCATTTATTGCCCTCTTTGCATTCAAACCCGGGCAAGCCCACGTCGACAAGGAAGGCTGTTACTCGTTTGCGTGGGCCACGGGGGGTTTCATCAACACCCGTGACAGCAAAGACGATTGCGAAGTCGGGCATCACAGGTCCGGAAATGAAGTGTTTTGAACCGTTCAGTATCCAATCGTCACCATCTCGTTTTGCATTGGTTTTCATACCCATCACGTCAGACCCGGCTTCCGGTTCGGTCAGCGCAAACAGCTCTCGTTTTTCGCCCGTTACACAGGGATCGAGATAGCGGGCAATCTGGTCGCCTTCACAGGCCAGCAACAGTTCGGTGGGACGCGCAATCCACGAATGCAGCGCATGGCTGGTTTTGCCGTATTCCCGTTCGATCACTGCCGTGGCGGTGTAATTCAGACCGCCGCCGCCAACCTGTTCCGGCAAGTTCGAGGCGAAGAGTCCTACCTCTTTTGAGCGTTGTTCGATCTGGCGGCCAAGGTCGAGGGGCACTTCGCCCATGCGGTCCACCTCTTCTTCGTGCGGATAGATCTCTTCTTCTAGGAAGGACTGCACGGTTTTGCGCAGCAGCTCGTTTTCATGGGACACAGCAAAGTTCATGGGAATGCTCATGCGTTAGGAGTTTTGGGTTTGGGCGCTGCGGCGGGACAGGATGGCCGAAACGACAAACGCGATGACTGTGATGGCAATCAGGACAACTGCGGCGGCGGCCACCGTAGGGTCCGTGTTTTCGCGGATACCGTTCCACATACGGCGCGGCAATGTGTAGACGGTGAATTTGGAGATGAAGAGCGTCACAACGATTTCGTCCCATGACAGGATGAAAGCAAAGAGCGCACCCGCAAAGACGCCTGGACGAACCGACGGCAGGATCACACGGCGCATGGTGGTCCAGTTCGAGGCCCCAAGATTGCGTGAAGCCTGTTCCAGCTTTGGATCAAAATTCGCGAGCGACGCGCTGACGGTGATCAGAACCAAGGGCGTAGCAAGGATGGTATGAGCGAGGATCAAGCCTGTGTAGCTGTCCAGCAAGCCCATCGGTATCCAGAGGCGGTAGAACGCCATGGCGGAGATGATCTGGGGGATGATGAGCGGCAAAAGTAGGAAAGCGCGCACAAGTTCGGAGTATTTTGATGACACCCGCCAGAGGCCTATTGCACACAGCGTGCCTAGGGTGGTGGCGAGCAGTGATGTGCTCCCTGCGATCACAGCGCTTTGGCCAAAGCTCGACATCCAGTCTTCGCTGGAGAAGAGTTTTTCAAAATGCTGCAGAGAGAACTCGCCTTTTGGCATCGAAAGGAAGCGTTTCGGAGTCAGCGATACCGGAATGGCGATCAGGGCGGGCAGCACCAGAAACATGAGTATTACCCAGGCACCGGTGCGGTTAAAGAGGGTCAGCATCGACGGTTTCATGACGCAGAGCCCCCGAAAACCGTGCTGAGTTTCATGAATTTCGACATGATCCAGAGCATGGCCAAGACGCCAAAGAGCATGAGGGCGGCGAGCATGGCAGCGATGCCCCATTTTAGGGTGATCAGCAATTGGACAGAGATATATTCGGCAACCATCAGAACCTTGCCTCCGCCAAGCACCGCGGGTGTGACATAGAAACCAAGGCTGAAGATGAAAACAAGAAGGGTGGACGCAACAATGCCAGGGGTGGTCATCGGCAGGTAGATGCGAAAGAAAGTCTGCATCCCCGTTGCGCCCAGATTGCGGGATGCAGCCATGACCCGTTGGTCCAGCGTTTGCATGTTCACCAGCAGAGGCAGCACGGCATAGGGCACCATGTAATGGACCATACCGATCAAAACACCTAATTCGTTGCGCATAAAGGCAATGGGTTCGCTGATCAGGCCAATGGCGTCGAGCCCTTCATTAACAAGGCCCTTACGACCCAGCAGCATCAGCCAGGAAAACGTGCGGACAAGAATGGATATCCAGAACGAAACCAACAGAAACGTCAGCATCAGGTTCTGTTCCTTGCGATAGGCGTGCACCATGGCGTAGGCGATGGAGTAGCCGAGTGACACGCTGATCACGGTGGTTACAATGCAAATGCGCACCGTCGTCCACATGATCCGCGCCAGGGTATCGCTCTCAAAAAGCTTTTCGTAATTGCCGAGGCCCGGTTCCGGATCACTGACGCTCAGCCAAAGAATGTTCACCAATGGTCCGAGGTAAAGACACGCAACCATCAGCAAGAAAGGCGCAACAAGCCACCAACCGGGACTGATATGATTGCGAATCAACTGCATGGGTGCGCGGTGTTTCCTTAATTTGATCCGGGCGCGCAGAGGTAAAACGCGCCCGGACAGGTTTCCACTTAGCTGATCGCTTCGAGGAAAGCGTTTACTGCGTCGCCGCCATTGTTGCCCCACCAGACTGGATCATTGTAAACGATCTTGTCGATGTTCATGGCAGAGGTGATGGCATAGGGTTGCTGATCCTCGGGGATCTGGCTGAACGCCGCCGGGTTTGATGGCGTCATACCAAGGCAATCCAAAAGTTTCAGCTGCGCGTCTATTTCCTGTGCGGTTGCAATGAATTTCATCACAGTATCACGACCAGCCGGGTTGCCTTTCGGCACGATGTACGCTCCAGGCATCGCCATGGCCTGATTGTTCACCAGTTTGTAACGACCGTCTGTATCGTTCTCGATGTTGCGCCCACGGTTTTGCCAAATCATCGCCATAGATGCTTCCCCGTTCACAACCATCGAATGCACTTCGGAACCTGACCCCCAATAAAGGCTGTTATCCTTGATGGATTTGATCTTGTTCAGCGCCCGATCCATATCAAGCGGGTAAAGCGCATCACCAGCAACGCCGTCGGCCATCAAAGCAGCTTCAAGTGAACCGTTGGCCCATTTGTACAGCGCCCGCTGGCCAGCAAATTTCTTAGTATCGAAGAAATCAGCCCAATTTTGGGGTGGATTATCGCCGTAAGCTTCCGGGTCGTAAACGAAGGCATAGCCATAGAGAATGACGGACACTCCGTGCTCCAAAGCATAGTTCGGCAAGGTCTTGTCTTTTGAAACGATGGAATAATCAATCGGTTCCAAATGCCCGGTTGGGCCAAGCGAAACAGCGTTGAAAAGATCCGCGTCAGCCACATCAGCTGTGACGTTGCCACTATCCACCATTTCTTTGATCTTGCCTTCCAGCGGTCCCGAAGTGTCGAACTTAAGGCCTTTGCCAGTAGCCGCGGTGAAAGCTTCGCCAATGGCAGATCCGTGACATTCTTCAGACTGACCGCCCCAGTTCCACATGACCACATGGTCGGCGGCTGCTTCTGCATTTCCAGCCAGCACAGTCGCTGATATAAAGCCCGTCGCGCCGCACAACGCCAAGAATGTCCGGCGGTCCATTTTGCCAGCTTTGAAAGCTTTTGCCCCTTCAACCAGCGTTTCACGCATAAATTGTTTATCTCGCATTTGTCGTCTCCTTGTTGATAGGTCTTTGGTTTTTCAGTTGTATTTGCGCTATGTACCTAACGCTTGGGTGATTTGATGCTCTCGCCTTTGATTACTCCGTTCGCTCCAGTCTGACCGGCGCATCGTCTTGCCACAGAAGATCTACATCCTGACCTTCGAAAAACGCATGTGTGTTGCGCCAACTGTCGATGTCCACTTCTAATTCCCCCGCGTCCGGTGTGATCACCATGATCCGCTGCATGGAACCAAAATAGGTGATAGACCGGATCGTGCCTGTCTTGCGTGCCGCCAAGCCTTGCCCAGATGGGGCCAGGTCAATTTTTTCTGGGCGCAGCGCGTAGGTGTTCTCTGCTTGCCGTAAGAAATTGCTTTTGCCTAAGAAAGAGGCGGCAAATTCGGATTGAGGATTTTCATACAGTTCCTTTGGCCTGCCGACCTGTTCGATTGCACCGTCCCGCATGATGACGACCCTGTCAGACATAGAAAGAGCTTCTTCCTGATCGTGGGTCACATAGATGAACGTGGTGCCAACTCGTTTGTGAATGTCCTTGAGCTGTTCCTGCACTTCGACACGCAATTTTTTGTCGAGCGCGCCCAATGGTTCGTCGAGCAGAAGAACAGGCGGGGCAAAGCACAGGGCGCGTGCAAGGGCGACCCGTTGTTGCTGTCCGCCCGACAGTTGTGCAGGTTTACGGTCAGCAAAGGTCTGCAACTGCACAAGATCAAGCATTTCGGCAACGCGCTTGGCGATCTCGGGCTTCGAATTTTTGCGGACCGACAGCGCATAGCCGATGTTGTCGCGCACCGTCATATGCGGAAACAGCGCATAGCCCTGAAACACCATGCCGAAGTTGCGTTTTTCGGGAGGGGTTCCGGAGATCGATGTGCCATCAAGTGCGATGTCACCCGAGGTGATGTCCAGAAACCCGGCGATCATCATCAGAAGCGTTGTTTTGCCAGACCCAGATGGCCCAAGCAGTGTCAGGAACTCTCCTCTTTGAATATCGAGCGAAATGTCATCCACCGCACAAAACGTGCCAAACATCTTGCGCAGATTACTAATCTGCAAAGCCCCTTGGGTGGTTTGTGACATCTACCCGTCGGCTCCCCGTAAGTTCAATTTGTTCCGCGCTTCTTGTGGCGTGAGCGCATGTGCGCCCATACGTTCAATGATCTCTACCGCGCGTGAGACAAGCTGACCATTTGTGGCCAGCACACCCCTGTCCAGATAGATATTGTCCTCAAGTCCAACACGAACGTTGCCACCAAGGGCAACGGCCGCTGCCACCATTGGCATCTGGCCGCGGCTGATACCAAAACTGGCCCAGCTTGCACCGGCGGGCAATTGCGATTTCATCGCAACCATGGTTTCCACATCCTGGTCCGCACCCCAAGGGATGCCAAGGCACAACTGGAACATCGGCGGAGCATCGATCAAGCCTTCGGCCACCATTTGCTTGGCAAAACGGATGTGGCCAAGGTCGAACACTTCCAGTTCCGGTTTCACGCCCCATTCCTGCACCATGGAGGCCATCTTGCGTAAGGCAGGTGGCGTGGAGATGTAGATCATATCGGTGTCAGAGAAATTCAGCGTCCCGCAATCGAGCGAACAGATGTCCGGTTGGCAGTTCGACACATGAGCAAGGCGTTCTTCTGGCCCGATCATGTCGGTTCCCGGGCCTGGCATCGCCGGATTGTCTGGATCGGAAATCCAGTCGCCGCCCATGCCAGCGGTCAGGTTGATAACAACATCTGTGCCGCTTTCTCGCACTCGATCCACGATCTCTTTGAAAAGTTTTGGGTCACGCGATCCTCGTCCCGTTTCGGGGTCTCGAGCGTGGATATGGGCAACAGCGGCGCCTGCTTTCGCGGCCTCGATCGCCGCCTCCGCAATTTCCTTGGGCGTAACTGGAACATGCGGGTTGCGACCTGCGGTATCGCCCGCGCCAGTAACGGCGCATGTGACCACGACGTCGTAATTCACGCCTATCCTCCCTGTTTTGTCATTCCATCTTGGAAACGCAAACCCATTGACAGTGTCGATTTTTCGTCACTACTGATATTGCCGTGGCGAATATTCATTGTTTTGCCGGGAACCTGAAAATTCGGAGGAGCTGATTCTGGCAACCCGCATCTACTATCTGCTGATTCCTCGGTTCAACATGTTCTCTCTATCGAATGTGATGGAACCTACACGCATTGCGAATTACTTGTCGGCTGAAGATATCTATAGCCACAGTTTTATCAGCTTCGACGGCGAAAAAATCGTTGCGAGCAATGGCCTGTCGATCGTCTGTGAAACGGCACCAGAAAAACTGAATCGCAATGACCTTGTTTTTGTTGTCGGCAGTTGGGGGGCGGAGCACTACGCCAACAAATCCTTGTTTTCCTGGCTGCGACTGCAAGCGCGAAACGGGGCGCGATTGTGCGCGGTCGAAATGGGGGCGTATATCCTCGCCCGCGCGGGACTTCTTGCCAAACGGGAGGCGACGACCCATTGGGCTTATCTGGCCGGGTTTCAGGAACAGTTTCCCGAAGTTCAGGCGAGCGAGCAGTTGTATTCCGAGCAGGGGGGAATTCTGTCCTGTTCTGGAGCAACGGCGGGGCTCGATCTGATGTTGAATCTGATAACCAAGGAGCACGGGCAAACGCTGGCAGGCGAGATTTCCGACCAGATCATGCACCACCCTGTGCGTGCGGCCACCGACCCTCAGCGTAAAACCTTGGGGCGCGGAACCGAAACCTTGCCGCCAGAGGTGCGGAAAATAGTTAGCGTAATTGAGGGGAACATCAGCGAACCGTTGACGGTGCCGGAGATTGCGAAAGGGATCGGACTTTCACAGCGGCAACTGGAGCGGCAGTTCAAGAAATCGGTGGGGTGCAGTATCGTTCAATTTGGGTTGTTGTTGCGGTTGCAGCATTCCCGCGTGCTTCTGATTTCAACGGATCTAGGCGTAAGGGAAATTGCGACCGCGTCTGGCTTCAATTCGCTGTCCCATTTTGCCTATGCCTTTAAAAAATGCTTTGGGCGCAGGCCAAGTGAGTACCGCCAAGCCTGGCCAGAACAGGATACAGCGCCCCATTGGCCGGGAACACTTGGGCGCTTTCTGGATACACTAAAACCCGAGAAAGCTGCGGTTTAAGCAGTATCCCGAATGGCCCGAAGCACAGCGACAATCTGTTTATCCCGCTTCGCCGCCATCTCTTCAAATCCGCGTTCGCCCGCAATTTCATTGCACCCGTCTACCATCCGGTCGCGCAGTTCTTTGGTGAGTTCTGGCGCTTCCAGTCTTGTCCAAGGCAGCTTTAGTGCTGGGCCAAACTGATCAAGGTTTGTGGCCATGCCGCCCGCGCCGCAAGCCACATGGAAGGCCATACATTGGCCCTGAATAGCCATGCGTGGCGCAGGCCCGTTGATGAGCGCAGCGTCTATGTCGGCTGGCGTCGCTTCTCCATTGGCGACCATATGCAAGGCTTCACGCCAAAGCGCCTCTTGCAGGCGGGTGGCGACAAATCCTGGAATTTCCTTCTTCATGATCAGCGGCGCTTTGCCCGCGATTTCATAGAATTTCCCGGCCCATTCAACAGCTTCTGGATCGGTGGTTTTGCCGCCAACGATTTCCACCAAGGGCAGCAGGTATGGCGGGTTGAACGGGTGACCAATCACACAGCGGCCCGGCGTGGGGCACTCGGCTTGAATTTCGGTCATGGTAAGGCCGGATGTGGAAGACCCGATCACCACGTTTTCTGGTATGATTTTTCCAAGCTCTGCGTAAAGCGCCTGTTTCATCGCGAGGATTTCCGGCGCACTTTCCTGAATGAATTCAGCGCCTTCTACGGCCTCAGCCAATTTCGTAACAATGCGCAACCGGTCACGTGACGCGCCGGGTGCTAACCCAAGGGCCGTTAAACTCTGCCACGCGGTATCGAGAATGGCCTGAACCGCCGACGTCTCTGAAGCGTCGTGTAAATACAACGTCACATCATAGCCACGAGCCAGAAAATGCGCCGCCCAACCGCCGCCGATGGGCCCGCCGCCAATGGAGGTAACGCGGGTGATTTTATTTGGATCGGGGTACATCGCTACTCGCCTTTGAAATTCGGTTCGCGTTTTTCCACGAAGGCCGCCACGCCTTCAGCCGCGTCATCCGATTTCAGCATTTTGCGGTAGGTCGGCATCGGATCGGTGCGCATTTTGTGGAACGCCTGTTCCAGCGGCACGCATTCGATGGCGCGCTGTACCTCTTTGACGCTCTGCATGGCCAGCGGTGCAGACCATGCGATGGAGGCAGCCCATTCGCGAGCGGCGTCCATTAGCTGCTCTTTCGGCACCACCTTATTCACCAAACCATAGTGCGCAGCCTCTTCGGCCCCCATCCGGCGGCCAAGCAGAAACATTTCCATTGCGATGTTGTATGGAATACGGCGTGGTAAGCGTTGTAGTGCGCCTGCGTCGGGAACAATACCGAGTGGCATTTCTGGCAATCCAAACTCCACATGATCCGCCGCAATCAGCAGATCACAGGCCATCGCCATTTCAAAACCACCGCCAATGGCCAATCCGTTGATGGCGCAGATCACTGGTTTGTTCAGCTCCCAGTTCTCGGCCAGCCCGGTGAAGCCTCCCTCGCCGTAATCGTCTGATTCCCACCAGTTATCGAGCTGCATCTCGCCATCGTTTAGCGCCTTCAGGTCCCAACCAGCCGAGAAAATCTTGTCTCCGCCACCGGTTAGGATCGCCACTCGGAGATTCTTATTTTGCCGAAAGTTGGAAAACGCAGCGGCCAGCGCCTGCGAGGTTGGCACGTCGATGGCATTCACCTTGCCACGCGAGAGCGTGACTTCCATAACGTGGCCATCGATTTTTACGTCTACTTCGTTGCTCATCGGAAATAGTCCTTATTGAAATGCGGGAATGACTTCGTCACAGAAGAGTTTTAGGGAGCGTTTTTGTGCCTGATGACTTAGCCCTAACGATGCGTAATAGATATATTCATCCACCCCAAGCTCTTCATATTTCTTGATTTTCTGGATCACTGTGTCGGGCGAGCCGAACATCAGGTTTTCTTCGAGCAGTGCCGGGTCGTATTGTTCACGCCCCTCCAATTCGCTCAGCGGGACTTCCCTGGGGAAGCCGTTCACAACATCATCCAGATTGCGATACAGATTTTCAAACTGGCTGAGCACACGGGTGATTGCGGCGATAGCTTCGTCGCGTCCACCCTGGCCCTCGTAAAGCGCGGTGTGGCGCATGAGGGCGAAAATCGGGTTGGCAGTGCCGCCGTGTTTGGCAATCGCTTCATCCAGCTGCCGTTTATAAAGTTCCGCCTCGGCATGGGGGCGCGTGAAGGGCCAGCAATAGATATTTGCATTGTTGGCAACAGCGTAATCATAGGTAATCGGCGACCGCGCCGCGACCCAGATCCGCGGATGCGGCTTTTGCAGCGGCTTTGGCACGGATGTTGACGTTGGAAATTTCCAGAATTCGCCGTCATGCGCATAATCACCTTGCCAAAGTTGCAGGAGTGCCGGCAGCATTTCCTGCATGTACTTGTAACCGTCCGTCTGTTTGAGCCCCGGCTTCATCCGGTCAAATTCCCGCTGATAGGCTCCCGAACCAATGCCGAATTCCAGTCTGCCGCCGCTGATAAGGTCAAGAAATGCGGCCTCGCCCGCCAAATTGATTGGATGCCAATAGGCCGCGGTTGCCACCGCGGTGCCAAGGTGGATGGTGCTGGTTTCAGCCGCCCACCAGGTTAGGATTTGAAAGGGATTTGGCGCAATCGTCATCTCGAGTGCGTGGTGTTCTGCGGCCCAGACAATGTTAAACCCGCCGTCCTCTGCCATTTGCACCATTTCAAGCGTATGGCGCGCAACGTCCTGCATGTTCACTGTCTCGTCCATGCGCTCCAAATTTACCGCAAGTTGAAATTTCATCAGCCGTCTCCTCAGCGCATTACAAATGGGTTGGACATCGGTTCGGACGACGTATTGAGCCAGATGGTTTTTGGCCGGGTGTAGTCATACATCGCCTGAAACCCGCTTTCGCGGCCATAGCCAGAGCCTCTGTTCCCGCCAAACTCTGCGATCGGAGACACCACACGGTAAGTGTTTACCCAGACGATTCCCGCATCTATCGCTTGTGCCACCCGCATTGCACGCGCGCTGTTCTCGCTAAACACACCAGCGGCCAACCCGTGTATTGTGTCATTGGCCAGTTCGATGACTTCTTCCTCGGTTTTGAACCGCAGAACCGACAGCACCGGGCCAAACATTTCTGTGTCCACGATGTGCATGTCCTGACGAGGGCAATCGATAATTGTGGGTTCATAAAAATTGGCACCAAGGCCCTCGGGTCGCTTTCCACCGCACAACACTGTGCCGCCTTCTTTCTGTGCCAGCGCCACTTCACGCTCGACGCAGTCCATCTGGCCTTCGGTGCAAAGCGGACCCATTTGGGTTTCGTCCAGAAGCGGATCGCCGATACGGATATCTTTGGCCAGCGCGACCATCTTGTTCAGAAACTCGTCGGCTATGTCTTCGTGCAGGTACAGCCGGGACCCTGCGACACAGGATTGGCCGGTTGCGCCAAAAATACCGGCGATTGATCCGTTTACGGCGCTCTCGATATTGGCGTCATCAAAGACAATGAAGGGCGACTTGCCACCCAGTTCGAGCGAGACTTCCGCGAAGTTTTCAGCCGAATTGTAGAGTACGTGTTTGGCAGCACCCGCGCCGCCCGTAAACGATATCCGTGCTACTTTTGGGTGGCTGGTCAGCGCTTTGCCGCATGGGTCCCCGTGGCCGGTTACTATATTCACTACACCCGGAGGGAACCCAGCTTCCTCAATCAGTTCACCGAATTCCAACATGGCTGCCGAAGCATGTTCGGAAGCTTTCAAAACAACTGTGTTTCCCGCAGCCAACGCAGGTCCGATTTTTACCGCCACCAGAAACAGTTGCGAGTTCCATGGCACAACTGCGGCTACAACCCCCAAAGGCTCCCGGTTGGTAAAGACAAACATATCCGGCTTGTCGATCGGTAGCACTTCACCGCTGATCTTATCGGCGCAACCAGCGTAGAACTGGAAGAACTCGGCGATATACTTGGCCTGCCAACGGGTTTCTTTCAGCATCTTGCCGGTATCAATACTTTCGGTCCGGCCCAACTGTTCTGATTTCTCTGCCAGCAGCTCCGCCAATTTTCGCAAATACTGCCCCCGCTGGCTTGGCAGCAGCCGCGCCCATGGCCCCTCTTTGAAAGCCCGATGCGCCGCTTGCACGGCCCGATCCACATCCGCGATTGTGGCTTCAGGTACCCGGCTCCAAGCCTCGCCGGTGGTCGGGTTCACACTGTCAAACGTGGCACCATCCGACGCACCCACCCAGGCTCCATCGATAAGCATATTATAGCTTTTGATATCGGTCATCGTCGTATACCTCCCTAGTTTTGATTCCCATTCTTGACGTAAATTAGCCAGCAGAATGCGAATATTCGTCATGCTATGGCGAAAATTCAGAAACTTTCTTTCAGAACTGCGACACGGTTAAGGGAATGACGGGTGATCTTTGCCGATCCAGTGCGCGTTGAACACCGGTATGTGGCGGATTTGTCCGTTTGTTGGCGCTGAGTGCCGCGGATTTCATCGGCGAACGCCAGGTTTTTGGGGAGAATTATGCCGCGACTGTCCGATGGTACAACTTTCGAAATATTCGGACCCGCGAATGCGCCGGTCGTCGTATTGATCCACGGGCTTGGATTGAGCCGGGACGTATGGCAGTGGCAACGACCCGCACTGGCTGCGCGATACCGCGTGATTGTCTATGATCTGTACGGGCACGCAGGTTGCGCAGACCCGCCCGATACGCCTTCGTTGAAGTTGTTTTCGAAGCAACTCGCAGGTGTTCTGGATGCCTGCAATGCTGCGCAAGCCGCGATTGTCGGTTTTTCGCTGGGGGGAATGATTGCGCGCCGTTTTGCACAGGATTTTCCGGCGCGAGTCAGCGCTTTGGCAATTCTGCATTCGCCACACCAACGCTCGCCGGAAGCACAGCACGCTATTTTAGATCGTGTAGAACAAGCCCGGATCGAAGGTTCTGGCACGACGGTTGAGGCCGCATTGGAGCGCTGGTTCACAGATGAGTTTCGCGCCAGCAACCCCGAAATGATGGCACTGGTCCGCAGCTGGGTTTTGGCCAACGACATCGCCGTCTATCACCGAAATTACCGTGTATTGGCGGGCGGGATTGACGAAATCACCGCGCCGAGCCCAGCAATTTCTGTTCCGACTCTGGTTGTGACAGGAGACGAGGATTTTGGAAACGGGCCGGAAATGACCCGGGCCATTGCGGCTGAAATTGAAGGCGCGGAAGTCCTGATCTTAGAAGGGTTGCGCCACATGGCCCTTGCCGAAGACCCAGAAGCAATAACAGGCCCGCTATTAGGCTTTCTTGATCGTCATTTGAAGAAATTGGATCCGTGATGTCCAAAGGGATCCTGAAGGGTGTTCGCGTTCTAGACCTAAGTCGCATGCTGTCGGGCCCTTACTGCACGATGATGTTGGCTGACCATGGTGCGGAAGTCATCAAAATTGAAGCGCCCACTGGAGACACCAGCCGGGGTAACGGTCCATATCGCGAAGACGATCCAGAACAAGATTGGGCCGGCTATTTTATCAGTTTGAATCGCAGCAAGAAAAGCGTCGTGTTGAACCTGAAGACAGCGGAGGGGAAATCAGGTTTTAGAGCGCTGGCTGCAAGTGCCAATGTTGTTGTCGAAAACTTTCGACCGGGAGTAATGGAACGGCTTGGGTTGGATTATGAAAGCCTCGCAAAAGAAAACCCAGCGCTCGTTTACGGTGCGATCCGCGGTTTTGGCGATCCACGCAGCGGTGAGAGTCCCTATGCCAACTGGCCATCTTACGACGTGGTAGCACAGGCTATGGGCGGTTTGATGGCCATTACAGGGCCGGACGCAGAAACACCAACAAAAGTCGGACCCGGGATTGGAGACATTTTTTCAGGGCTGATGATGTCTTTTGGGATTATTGCGGCACTTCGTCAGGCAGAGGCAACAGGCGTTGGTCAGTTTGTTGATGTCGCCATGTACGACGCCATAATCTCCCTTTGCGAGCGCTCGGTTTACCTGCACGACTTTTTAGGTATCGCGCCGACGCCAGATGGCAACGGCCACCCATTTCTTGCGCCTTTCGGTCTTTTTCCGGCATCCGATGGCAATGTAGCGCTTGGAATTGTCGATGACGCCTTCTGGCGTGCTCTCGCCGGCGCAATGAAACTCAAAAGTTTAGTTGAAAACCCAAAGTTTGCCACGCGGGCCGCACGGGCTGAAAATGCAAATGAGCTTAACGCAATTGTAGCGCAGTGGACGAAAGATTTCACCAAAGTACAACTGACCGACAAACTCGGGGGAATTGTGCCTTTTGGTCCCATGAACACAGCAGCGGATATTCGATCTGATCCTCACGTGACCAAGCGGAGAATGTTGGCTGACGTGCCCCATCCAAACTCAGACCAAAAGCCTTGGATCGTCGCAGCGAACCCGCTCAAATTTTCAGCTGCTCGGACCCCCGCGCCTGTGACGCCGCCGCGTTTGGGCGAACACACAGAACAATACCTTTCTGAAATGCCGCAATCGACTGCATCAGAACATGACAAAAAGGCCTTGCGCAACGTTTTCGGTTCATTTGCTACTGGCGTAACAGTGATTACAACACGCCAAAAAAACGGTTTACCGCGCGGCTTCACCGCAAATTCGATTGCTTCGGTTTCCCTTGATCCTCCACTCCTGCTTGTGTGCATCGCGAAGAGCGCCCACAGTTGTTCTGCCTTTTGCGAAGCTCCACATTTTGCCGTTAACATCCTGAGTGAAGATCAAAAAGCTGTATCCGGCCTGTTCGCTTCGCAGGCACCCGACAAGTTTGATCAGGTGAGTTGGCAACCGGGCGCCGCCAATACACCTCTGTTAGACGGCTCGTTGGCCAACCTTGTGTGTGAGCGTGAAAAACTTGTGGACGCCGGGGACCACGTGATTCTGTTGGGCCGAGTGATTGCTCACCAATCCGTTTCGCTAAAGCCATTGGGGTATTTTCAGGGCAATTACTTCTCTGTTGGATTGGAGGAGGACTTGGTTTCCGCCGCCTCTCGAACCGGAACGGTTGAAATCGGCGCGGTGCTGGCGCGGGGCAACCAAATTCTGCTTTGTGTCAATAGAGACGAGATGGTGTCTGTTCCGAAATGCAAATCCAGCGATCAAAGTCTTCCTGCATTAAAATCCTATCTGGCGAAACTCGGCATCAGCGCAGATATGGGCTTTCTTTATGCGGTTTACCACGACACGGGCACCGGTCATCACGGAATTTATTATCACGGGACAGCGATTGGTCGCGCGCCAGCGGGTCACAAGTTTTTTGAACTTGAAAACATCCCGCTGGACAAGGTTGCAAGCGCGCCTGAACGTAGCATGTTGGCTCGCTATCGGGACGAGTTTCGGCACGGTCAGTTCGGCATTTATCAGGGTGACGAACTCAGTGGCTTGGTTCATCCCATTACTGCGACCAAGAAATCCAAACACTAGTCAGAAAGCAAGACGCCTATGTTTCCAGAACTCAGAAAAGTTGTCACATTTGATGAAGACGTTCACCGGGAGGGTGAACGTGCAGCTGAACCGATCTTGCGGATGATCGGCGTTGCCGCTGTATTGCGCAATCCCTGGGTAGGGCAGGGTTATGTCGAAGATTTGGCGCCAGAAATTCAAATGCTTGCACCACCGCTCGGTGAGATGCTGACGAACCGGTTGATTGATCTGGCCGGCTCGGGCGACGCAATAGAAGCTTACGGCAAGGCCTGTATCGCGGGTACAGATTGTGAGTGGGAACATGCGTCCGCGCTAATCCACACGCTGCAATACGGCAATTTTTTCCGTGAGGCTGTCGGTGCAAAAAGCTATCTTGGCTTCACCAATACACGCGGACCAGCCAATACCCAAATTCAAATTCCACTAATGGACAAACATGATACGGGGCGGCGATCCCACTATCTGACGGTCCAATTTTCAATCTACGATGCCCCAGCGTCAGATGAGGTCGTGGTCGCCTTAGGGGCCGCGACAGGTGGCCGCCCGCATCACCGGATTGGAGATCGTTACTCCGACCTGGCCGCACTTGGACGAAACAAAGAAGACCCAGCTGGTGTCAGCTGACAAGTGACAAGTTGGAATCGAGATCAGAGCAAATCGGGTTGCCTCTTGCTGCTGTCGCAAAAGGTCCTACTCTTTAGGTTTGCCTTTGGTCACAAGCAGTCAATAATGCGGTCGCAGCAAGGGTCCGCTTTCCACCCATACCGGGCATCAATGCAAGCCACAGCGAAACACTCCTTTGAGCTCAAATCTACCCTCACGCTGAAGCCTATGTTGTCTCGCCGGAGTTGCGTGTGCAGGGCGATGGGTCGCTAGTCAATAGCTTCAACGGACCCTTTGGCGGCTTTCCATGCGCGAAACCCCCCGGGCAAATGAACAATGTCCTTGAGGCCATGTTCATCTGCAATTTCGACAGCAAGCGTCGATCGCTCGCCCACAGCGCAATAGATCAGCAACCGCGCGTTCCTGCTTAGCCCGCGAAGCGCCCCTGCTTCCGAGCAATGCGACGCAAACCGACCATAAGGCAGATGAATAGAGCCAGGAATCGCACCATCTCGCTTACGTTCGCCTTCTTCGCGAATATCGACCAGTTGCAACGGCACATCCGGCCATGTTTCGAGCAACTCCTCGACTTCGATCGACGGGACTCGGTGCTGTGCGTCAAGACGAAGCCCAAGTTTCAGGTTTTCAGGGACAGCGACGTCCATCATCTTTGGATTGGGGAGGTTCAGATTGTTCATGATCTCCGCATACTCTTCGGCGGAATTGACGTTGAGGCGCGGGTTGAACGCTTTCTCTTCACCAATTGTGCTAACTGTGTCACCTTTGTAGTCATGGCCCGGATAGACAAATGTGTTTTCGGGCAATTTCAAAAGACGCTCGAACAGTGAATGATACTGCTCATATGGGTCGCCGTTCTGGAAGTCCGTCCGTCCGGTTCCCCGTATCAAGAGCGTGTCGCCGGTGAAGACCCGATCATCCATGAGAAAGCTATAGCTCTCACTGGTGTGGCCGGGCGTGTATAGCGCGGTCAGGGTCAGACCTTCGACCGTCAGCTTGTCCTGATCGCGCACCCGCATTGATACGACGTCGATCGGAGATTGTTCGCCCATCACAGTTACACACCGCGTCGCGTCTCTGAGTTTGCCCATCGCGCTTACGTGGTCGGCGTGAACATGGGTGTCGATGACCTTGACCAGTTTGAGGTCAAGTTCTTCAAGAAGTTTGAGGTACCGCCCGGTCTGTTCGAGAACCGGGTCGATCAGAAGCGCCTCGCCGCCGTTCCGGCTGGCCAACAAGTAAGTGTAGGTACTGGACGTCTTGTCGAAGAGTTGTCTGAATATCATGACGTATATTCCTCAAACTTTCATTGGCTTGCAGACGAACAGCTCTCGGACGAACAGACCATCTTCGACGGCCTGGAGTTTCGAGTGCCAATTCGCCAGACGCAGTTTAGATTCCTCCGCCCCAAGCAAGTCCGCAAGCTCGGCGCGGTTTTCATTATCGGCGCTTATCTGTCGATCGCAACTATCGCGATATTCGTCTGTCAAATCTTGACACTCCGTCACACTCCATCCAGTTTCTTCCAGAAGCACACGGTAGTTTTCCTCTGCTTCAATAAATTCAGGCGCATTTTCGAGCGCCCGATCGTAATCAGAACAGCCTAGTCTGGGGGCAATCGAGATCACGGTGAAAGCCATCGTCCCGTCGTCGCGAATGATGCGACGACTTTGTTGAAGCACGGTGCGTTTTCGGATCAGGCAACACAGCAAATCGCTATGGCCGATCGCATCAAAGCTCCTTTCGGGAAATGGCAGGTCTGCGGCGTCCGCAACTTCGGCTGACACGCGATCCGCAAAGTTCTCTTCCGCGGCTCGCTTCAAGGCGATCTGAAGTCCGATTTCCTGCAAGTCGACCAGTGTGACAGTGCAACCGCACGTCCTGGCAATGTAGATCCCAGGCCAACCCGTTCCTGCCCCAAGTTCGATAAAATCGGAATCGGGACCAAGCCCAAGAAGCGGTATCAAGGCGTCAGCCTGTTCTTTGCTAGTCCAACTGTTGCCGCCAAAGTCGCACCCACAGACCTGACGCTCGATCGCTTGCATGATCGGCGCCTCTGTTCTTTCGTAGACGCCCTCAAAACGCTTTTTTAGTATCAATTCAGATTCAGTGCAGCAAAATGCCAACAGCTCTCACTCCAATTTTTTCTTGGGTTGATATCTATCACATGTCCTGACCGATGTCCGGTTTGTCCGCAGTATTGAGATTCGCCCAATCCGCAGTGAAAGTCCGCTTTCCGCCCATCAAGAACATTCGCGGCTGCGTAGAGTAATAGAGGTAAGGGTGGGAAGCAGACATTCACTGCACATGCGAGACGAACGATCAGTTACTCAAGAACGGTCATTAGGGGTTCACATGAAACTGCCAATTGGATTGAGATAATGTTATTTTTCTGAGCGTGTTGTGCTGTTCTGCGCGCCGTTCCGAGAACACTGCGCTCATCCGCTACGAATTGGTTTAGCCAAGGCCGGAAACACGCTAAGTTTCGATTCACTTTCTTCCCTTTACTCAGCTGCAAAGTTTAGCTTGTACTGAAAATCGCGGAGCGTTTCCGGTTTCATCTGAATTGAGAATCCTGGCGCGCTTGGTGCCAAATATGCACCGTTATTTACCACACAGGGATCCAGGAAATGCTCGTGTAGATGATCTACGAACTCGATCCGCTTGCTGTCCTTTTCGCCGGTGATTGCGACATAGTCGATCATCGATAGATGTTGCACATATTCACACAGACCCACTCCGCCGGCATGGGGCCAGACCGGCAGACCGAATTTGGCAGCCATCAGCTGAACGGCCAGCACCTCGTTCAGCCCGCCCAGTCGGCAGCTGTCGATCTGAACGACGTCAATCGCGCCGTTGGCGATGAATTGTTTGAACAGGATGCGGTTTTGGCACATTTCGCCGGTGGCAACTTTGATCGGCGCAACCTCCTCGCGGATTTTGCGGTGTCCGAAAACGTCATCCGGGCTGGTCGGCTCTTCGATGAACAAGGGGCGGGCGAAGGCCAGTTCTTTAACCCACTTGACTGCCTGATCCACCTCCCATACCTGATTGGCGTCAATCATGATGTTCATGTCCTCGCCCAATTCTTCGCGGGCGATGGTCAGGCGGCGGATATCGTCAGCCAGGTTCTGGCCAACTTTGAATTTTGTGTGAGTAAACCCGGCTTCGCGGGCTTTCCGGCACAATCGGCGCAGCTTGTCGTCGGAATAGCCGAGCCAGCCAGCCGAAGTGGTGTAGCACGGATAGCCCTCAGCCTTTAGCGTAGCGATCCGGGCAGCTTTACCCGGCGCTGCCTCGCGCAGGATGTTCACCGCCTCTGTTTCAGTTAAAACGTCGCTCATGTAGCGGAAATCGACCAGCTTTACGATGTTCTCCGGCGACATTTCCCCCACCAGCAGCCAAACCGGCTTACCCGCCTCCTTGGCCAGCAAATCCCACATCGCGTTGACGACAGCGCCCGTGGCCAGGTGAATCGCTCCTTTATCGGGACCGATCCAGCGCAATTGGCTGTCACCTGTGATGTGACGCCAGAACCGGCCCATATCATCGAGCACCCAATCCAGATCAAGCCCGATAAGTAAGTGCCGCATGGCATTGATCGCTGCGACGCAGATTTCATTGCCGCGTCCGATGGTGAAAGTCAGTCCGTGGCCTTCATGAACGCCGTTTGTTTCCAGCACGACATAGGCCGCCGAATAGTCGGGGTCAGGGTTCATCGCATCCGAGCCGTCAAGCGCCTCTGACGTTGGAAACCTCAAGTCACGGGTGCTAAGTCCAGTGATCTGTACCATCAGCCTGCCACCACTTTCTGAGTCTGAACGCCCAGCCCTTCAATCCCGAGTTCCATTGTGTCTCCGGGTTTCAAGTAAGTCTCCGGGGATTGCCCCATGCCCACACCGGGCGGGGTTCCGGTCGAGATCACGTCACCCGGTTGCAGGCTCATGAATTGTGACACTTGCGATATCACGGTGGCCACGTCGAAGTGCATCGTTTTTGTTGACCCATTCTGATATCGGTGGCCATTCACTTCCAGATACATCGGCAAGTTCTGTGGATCGGCCACTTCATCGCGGGTCACCAGCCATGGGCCGATGGGGCCAAATGTATCGCACAATTTGCCTTTCACCCATTGGCCAGAGCGGTGCAGCTGAAAATTGCGTTCGCTGAGATCATTGACCACACAATAGCCCGCCACGTGATCCAACGAGTCTTCGACAGACAAGTATTTTGTGTGTTTGCCGATAATTACCCCCAGTTCAACCTCCCAGTCGGATTTGACCGATTTTCGTGGGATTTCAACGATGTCATTCGGGCCGCAAATCGCTGAAGTCGCCTTGAAAAAGATCACCGGCTCGTCTGGTAGCGCCATGCCGCTTTCGGCAGCGTGATCGGCGTAGTTCAGGCCGATACAAATGAACTTACCAACCTGCCCGACGCAAGAGCCCAGACGCGGGTTCCCTTCGACCAGCGGCAGGCTGGCTGGTTCAATCGCACGAATCCGGTCCAGTTCGGCGTCGCTCAGGGCCGCACCTGCGACATCGGATATCACGTCGGACAGATCGCGAATATTGCCGTCAGCGTCCAAAAGCCCCGGTTTCTCGGCGCCCACTGGGCCATAGCGTAATAGTTTCATCTTTCAAATCTCCCTGATATTCAGGCGGACCAGCCACCGTCGATGGCGTGGGTCTGACCGGTGGTAAAAGCGCTGTCGTCGCTGGCGAGGTAGAGCGCCAGCGCGGCAATTTCTTTGGGAGTGCCGATGCGGCCCATGGGCTGGCGCGCGATGAAATCGGCCAGCGCCTGTTCGTAGTTACCGGTAGCTCGCAATCGTCCATGCATGGACGGGCTGTCTACTGTGCCAGGACAAATCGCATTGCACCGGACGCCGCGTGTCACGTAATCAGCGGCGATGGATTTGGTCATGCCGATAACGGCGGCTTTGGAGGTACAATAAGCGAACCTGTTTGGTACGCCTTTGATCGACGAAGCGACCGATGACATGTTGATGATCGAACCGCCGCCATTTTCCAGCATTTCAGGCAGTGTCAACCTGATCAGTCGGAACATCGCCCTGACATTCAGATCAAAACTGATGTCCCAATCGTCCTCGTTGCACTCCAAGATCGTACCGTTTGCTACGTATCCGGCGCAGTTGAACAGGACATTCAGCGCACCAATTTCAGCAACGGCGGCCTTGACGGCGTCGCCGTTGGTCACATCAAGCTTCAAGGCGGTGATACCGTCAATTGCATCCAGTTCGGCCAGCGTCTCGTCATTGATGTCGCTGGCAATGACGGTTGCTCCCTCCGCTGCAAATAACTCGGCCGTGGAGCGTCCGATCCCTTGGCCCGCTGCGGTAATCAGTGTTTTTTTCCCGGCCAGTCGGCCCTGTTTCTGTGTCATGCTCTCAATCCGTGTGAAAAACTTCTTGCATCATTGACCATTGCTCGCCATCCGCGCGGCTGGACAGTGGCGACTGACAGGGGTCGGTGTGGGTCCACCATTCGCGGGTTCTGTGATCTTCGGCCATTCGTGTCATATCTGCAGCGAAGTCGGACCCAAGGTATTCCCAGTAGCCAAACAACAGATTCTCCGGCTCACGCAGAAAAATGCTGTAATTGCTGATGTTGCTGCCTTTGATTTGGTCCAATACATCCGGCCACACCGCTGCGTGCAGCCGTTTATAGGCGTCAATTTTGTCGGGTGTGATCCCGATCACCATGCCCATGCGCTGCATCATGATCCTCCGGTGATTGTGTGCGATATCAGAGACTTGTCCGCGATTGCGTCCCAATCCCAGTTGATGCCAAGCCCGGGTTCATCCGACGGTATTGCAAAGCCACTCTCGATCTGCATCGTCTCTGTAGTCACGCTGTCTAGTTGCGGGATATATTCCAGCCACTTTGCATTTGGCGCGGCGCAGACCAACGGCAGGTGCAGCTCCATCAGGAAATGCGGACAGACCATAACGTTGAAGGCTTCGGCCATATGCGCCACCTTCAACCAAGGCGTGATACCTCCAATCCGGGCCACATCCACCTGCACGATACTGGCCGCGCCTAACTGCATGTAGTCCTTGAACTGGCTGACAGAATAGAGGCTTTCGCCCACGGCGATTGGAATCGACGTGCAGCGTGACAATTCGACATGCCCTCCCACATTATCGGCCGGCAACGGTTCCTCGAACCACCCGATGCCATAGTCCTCCAGCATCTTTGCCCACCGGATCGCTTCGGACAGCGTAAAGCCCTGATTTGCGTCCACCATGATCTCGTAGTCATCGCCAACTGCGCCGCGGACCTCCGCTAGACGGGTGGCGTCCTGACTGATGTGGTCGCTGCCGATCTTGATCTTGGAGCCCTTGAAGCCCCTGGCCTTCATCGCCAGTGCATCGTCCACCAGTGCTTGTGTTTTCAGATGCAGCCAACCGCCTTCGGTGGTGTAAAGCGGGATGCGGTCATGGCTGCCGCCTGCAGCTTTCCACAGCGGTAACCCTGCCTTCTTGCATTTCAAGTCCCAAAGCGCGGTGTCGATCGCCGCCAAAGCCAGCGAAGTGATCGCGCCGACAGCAGTAGCGTGAGTGGTAAACAACAAATCACGCCAAATCTGTTCAATCCGGTCTGGGTCACACCCGATCAAGGCTGGTGCAAGCGTTTTTTCCAGCAACGCCATAACTGATGGCCCGCCGGTGCCGATGGTATAAGAATAGCCCGTGCCGCTGGCGCCGTCGCTGTCAAACACCGTCACAAACGGGGTTTCTTGGCTGTCGAAAGATTGAATTGCATCAATCCGCACAACCTGGGGAGCAAGGTCGAGCATTTGCAACTTTATGCGGGTGATACGGGCCATGAATCAGCCCCGGATCGCGTTCGAACTGGCCGCGTCAAAGACGTGACACTTGTCCAGCATCAGCTGAAATTTCAGTGTCTCGCCGGGCAGCACAGGGCGCGGGTTCAGCATCTTGGCCTGAACCTCAGTGCCAACAATGTCGGTGAACAACAGGGTCTCGGTGCCAAGAGGCTCCGTCAGATTGACGGTCAATTCCAAGGTTGTTTTTTTGCCTTCTTCCTGCACCGAGTGGCCTTCCGGCATCAAGTTGTCCGCGCGAAATCCGAATTGCACCTGCTGCCCGTTGGTTACATGTCCCCGTGCGTTCACCGGAACCGGTATGTTAAGCTCGCCCGCAAGGTGGATCGTATCAACTCCCGACACAACCCCGTCGATGAGATTCATTGGCGGCGAGCCGATGAATGTCGCTACAAATGTATCCTTTGGCGCATTGAACAGTTCGAGCGGTGTTCCGACCTGCACGATGTGCCCGTCCCGCATCAGAACGATGCGGTCAGCCAGTGTCATTGCCTCAACCTGGTCATGGGTCACATAGATGATGGTGTTGCCGACCTTCTGGTGCAGCTTTTTGATCTCGACTCGCATCCGGGTGCGCAGCTTGGCATCGAGGTTCGACAGGCGCTCATCAAACAGAAACACGTCCGGGCGGCGTACGATTGCTCGACCCATGGCGACACGCTGTCGCTGGCCGCCTGACAGCTCTGCAGGCCTACGGTCCATCAATTCGGTTAGGCCCAGAATTCCGGCGGCCGCGTCCACTTCTTTGACGATGGTTGCATCATCCGCCTTTGCAATCTTCAGAGAAAAGCCAAGGTTTTCGCGCACACTCATGTGCGGGTAGAGCGCATAGTTCTGGAATACCATCGAAATATTGCGTTCCCGCGGCGGCAGGTCATTCACGACTCGGCCTCCAATCGCGATTTCGCCGCCAGAGATGTCTTCGAGCCCGGCAATCATCCGCAGCGTTGTGGATTTTCCACAACCAGACGAGCCGACAAGCACGACAAATTCGCCGTCGAGGATATCCAGGTCGATGCCATGCACGGCCTGTTGCTTACCATAAACTTTGACAACGTTTGAGAGGGTTACTTCAGTCATGGGCTTATCCTTTGACGCCGCCGAACGTGAGGCCGGCAATCAAGTGTTTCTGAACAAGGAAAGTGAGGATCAGGGCTGGAACGATCATCAACACAGCCAGCGCGCACATGCCCCCCCAGTTGATGGTGAATTCGGCGGTGAAATCCAAAAGACCTACCGGCATGGTTTTGGACCCAACTGAACGTGTCAGCTGCGAGGCCAGGGCAAATTCGTTCCACGAGGTCAGGAATGCAAAGATCGCGGCAGAGGCAACACCGGACCGCGCCACCGGGAATTCCACACGCCAGAAGGCCTGCCAACGGGTGCAGCCATCAATTTCGGCGGCCTCGTGCAGCTCTTTTGGGATTTGACGGAAGAATCCGTCAGTCAGCCAGATGGTGAATGGCACGTTCATTGCCACATAGGCCAGGATCAGACCGAAATGCGTGTCGATGATGCCGACACGGGCAAAGACGATAAACAGCGGCAGTGACAAGGCCACACTAGGCACGGCACGGAACAGCATCAGGCCAACGAAATACCCCGCCTTGCCTTTGAATCGATAGCGGGCAAAGGCATAGCCACCGGACATACCGATCAGGATGGCGATTGCTGTCGAAACCACCGATACGATCATTGAGTTGCGAAAGTAACTGAACACCGGCACGCCGCCTTTGCCCGCGCCGCCGAACATGTTGCGGTAGTGTTCCAGCGTAAAACTCGGGTTCCAGACCGGCGGTTTGGCCATGATCTCGATTGTTGGACGGAATGAGTTCAGCACGATCCACAGTCCAGGAATGCAGATGATTGCCATGGTGATGAACAGCGCGGCGAAGTGAAGGGCCTTCAGCGCGCGTTTGCGATTGCGATATGTCTGGTTGCGATCCATTTTATCTACCGTGCCATGCCGATCTGGGCGCGTGCAGCGCTGAGTTTACGGAAGAAATAGATGGTGAAGAGGATCGATAGGATGATCGAGACATAGCCCATTGCATTGGCCAGCCCCATGCGCGCATCAACGTATCCGGTGCGGCTCATCAGAGTCCACAACAACTCGGTTCGCCGGGCAGGGCCACCGCCAGTCATGATCTGCACGATGTCATAGGCCCGCGCTACGTCGAGGCTTCGGATGGTCATGGCGATATATATGAACGGCATCAGGAACGGCAACGTGATATGTCGAAAGGTCTGAACAGGGGTGCAGCCATCAACCTTGGCCGCCTCGAGCGGGTCGCGCGGCATCGCGAACAGGCCAGCCAGGATCAGGATCGCAAAAACCGAAGTGCTCATCCAGACCTCGGCGAAGATAATCGAGAACATCGCCAGCTTGCCATCCACCAACCATGGCAGTGCAACGTCAAATCCCATGGATTGCAGCACATTGTTCACCAGCCCGATATTATCGTTGAAGATGAATTTAAACTGAAAGCCAACCAGAATGGGCGAGAACATCATCGGGAACATCAGGATTGTACGCAGGGAACGTTGTCCCCAGGTGACCTTGTTCATCATAAGCGCGATACCAAGGCCAAACAGCAGTTCAAGGTTAAGCACTATGGTCAGAAATAGAACCGTCCGCCCGAACGCTGCCCAGAATTTTGTATCGGTCAGGATTTTTTCATAGTTGAAAGTGCCGACCCATTTCCACAAGGTTGAAGGCCGCGTCAGCTTGTAAGGTGTAAAGCTTGAGTAGAGCGAGAATATCAGGGGGATAAGCACAACTGCGGCAATCACGATGATCGCAGGCAACAGAAGGATAAACCACTCGGGCAAGCGGCGACGGGTCATAGTTCACCTATCAGGAGAATCGAGCTTGGGTTCAGGGAGCAGGATATACCCGCCCCCAAACAGGGAGAAGAGTTTAATAGTAACCAGACTCGCGCATCAACTCGTCCACGGCGGCCGCTGCATCATCCAGCGCCTGTTTGACGGTTTTGTCACCAAGAATTGCGGCCTGAAGCTCAGGGAAGACGATATTTGTACTTTCACCCCATTCGGGGATCGGCGGAACTGCGAATGCAAACTCCGCACCCTTGGCAAATGCGGCCAGAGCTTCGGCCCGGAACGCGTCATCGCCAGCCTTTGCCGCCGCAACATTTGCCTCCCACACCGCGCTACGCGTTGGCAGCGACCCACCGGCAGATTCGGCCAGCTGGCTTGCTTCGCTGGTCAAGAAGTTCACGAGTGAGGCCGCGGCTTCCTTGTTGGCGCAGTCGTTGGTAACGGAGAAGCCGTGGTGGCCAGACCAACCGGTCCGTGTCACGGAACCCATAGGCTGAACAGCGACACCTACATTGCCAGCGGCTTTTGACGATTCAGGGTCGTTGAAGAACCCGGCCCAGCCTGGCCAATCCAGATTGAGAGCAATGGTGCCGGAGGCAAAGCCTTGCCCTAGGTCGTCCCAGACGTAGCTGGTTGTTCCTGCCGGAACTGCCTTGGCAGCATAGAGATCGACAAACCACTGCAAAGCACGCTGACCGGCATCAGAGTTGAAAATTGGCTTCTTGTTTTCGTCCAGATAATTACCGCCCTCGGCCACCACCATTTCGTAAAACCGACCAACGATGGCTTCGTCCTTGCCCGCGTATTGCGTGCCATAGAAGTTTGGTGGGTCTGCAAAGAAGATCGCTTGATCCTTAACCTGGTCCCAAGTGTCCGGAACCGCAAGATCATAACCATATTCGGCTTTGAAGGCGGTTGCCTTGTCGGAGTCTTCGTAATTTGATTTCAGGTAGTACAGAACCGAAACATCGAACTGGGCGCGCGGCAGCATTAGTAATTCGCCGCCAACAGTTGAGGCGTTGATATTTCCCGGCACAAATTCTGCGATGGTTTCGGCAGGAATCAGATCATTCAAGTTGGCATATAGCCCTTCATATTGCGGGGCAAAAGACGAGTGGTTCGACCCGACGCACCAGGATGTTGTCCCAGCTGCCATGTCCGATTTGATTTCCTTGTCAATCTCGAAGTGGCTTTTTTTCGAGATGATATCAACTTTGGCACCAGTTTCGGCTTCCCATTCAGCGATGCGGCCATAAAGCCCTTCATACTGCTGACCGCCGATCAATTTTGCCTCAATCGTGACGCCGTCGTACATCCCGGCCGTTGCCGATTCGCCTGCGATAAACACCGCGCTGATGAGCAAGGTCTTCATTACGTGTGATTTTTTCATCAATTCCTCCCTTCATAAGATGATGGATTCGCCCGCACTTCAGTGGCGATATTTGTATGTAAAACATTTATTTACTAATAAATCAAGCTTGACAACGCCTGAAAGTTCTGGAGACATGCATAATAAGAAAATAAGTGTTTCAGGATCGAGATGGACGACTCCAACGACAAATACCGCGCGCCCGCCTTGGAAAAGGGCCTCGACATCATTGAACTTCTTGCCAGCCACGGCGAAGGGCTGTCACAGGGTGAGGTTGCAAAAGCACTGGATCGGTCCCAAAGCGAAATCTACCGAATGCTGTCAACTCTAGTGCGGCGAGGATACGTAGTGCGCTCGGTTTCAGGTGACCGGTACTCACTTGGTCTCAAGATGTTCGCGATCAGTCAGCGCCACCCACCGATTGGTCGCGTTATCGAGGCGGCATTGCCCCGGATGCGGACCATTACGAGAAAGGCCTGGCAATCCTGCCACATGGGCATGGAGAGCAATGGGGACATCGTGATTGTTGCCTCTGCAGAATCCCCGGGAAACTGGGGGTTGGCGTTGAAAACCGGAACCGTGGTGGGGCTTTGGAACACCGGCACGGGCCGTGTGTTAGCGGCATTTCGTTCCCAGGAGGAGGTCGATGACCTGATCGACCTGCACCGGCGCGCAGTTGGCGAACCCGAACTCGATCGCGTGGAGTTCGATGCCCATCTCGCGCGGATCCGAAACACCGGCTATGAGCAGATGCCGTCAGCCACTGCCATCGGTGTGACCAACATTGCCTTCCCAATTTTTGGCCCTTCAGGTCAGGTCTCGGCGGTTCTGAGTTGCCCCTATCTTGAAAGAGTCGATGATCTGGACGTGCCCACACAAGATGAAATCGTCGAGATGTACAGCTCTCTGGCTGACGAATTGACAGCTCTATACGGCGGTGCAAACCCGTTTTCGAAAAAGGCATAGGCGCATGAATTTTTCTTCCCGGCGCATCGGACAGACGTCTCTGCACGTTCCTACGCTGGGATTCGGTGGCGCACCTTTGGGCGGGCTTTTCGATGCTGTGGACCCAGGAATGGCCTCTGATACTCTGCAAGCGGCATTCGACAATGGGATGACCTATGTTGACACCGCTCCCTTCTATGGTTTTGGCCGGTCTGAACGATGTATCGGGGATGTTCTGCGCAGTCGAGACTATGTATTGTCGACGAAAGTCGGGAGGCTGTTGCATCCCGGCGCGGCCTCTGATTCTGCGGCGATGGGCTGGCCGGACGCCCTGCAGTTTCACCCGATCTTTGATTACAGCTACGACGGCATCATGCGTTCGTTTGAAGATTCGCTACAGCGTCTTGGGCTTGATCGGATCGACATCCTGTATGTGCACGATATTGGCGCGCTGACCCATGGGAACGATAATCAGCGCCACTTCAGAAACCTCGCAGAAAGCGGCTACAAGGCACTGGACGAACTCCGCACTTCGGGTCACGTAAAGGCGATCGGGTTGGGTGTGAACGAGGCCCAGGCATGCCTTGATGCCCTAGGTATCGGCGATTGGGATGTATTTCTTCTGGCCGGCCGATACACCCTTTTAGAACAGGACCCTTTGTCAGACCTTCTTCCGGAATGTGCTGCGAGACAGATATCGATTGTCGTCGGAGGGCCGTTCAATTCCGGTATTCTGGTTGGGGGCGACACCTGGAACTATGGAACGGCCCCTGACCATATCCTGGGTAAAGTGAAACACCTGTCGGCAGCTTGCAGGGCCTTTGATATCCCCCTGCCGGCTGCGGCTCTACAGTTCCCGTTGGGTCACAAAGTGGTTTCGGCGGTCATCCCCGGTTTGCGAAACCGTCAGGAACTTTCGGACACTTTGGACTGGGTAGCCCAGGAAATTCCCATTGAGTTTTGGAGGACCCTGAAAGACAAAGGCTTATTGCATCCAGACGCGCCCACTCCAACCGGCTCCACATTTCTGGAGGTCAAACCATGACAATCGACACTCATCAACATTTTTGGAAACTCGCCCGTGGCGACTATCGCTGGCTGACGCCGGATCTTGCGCCGCTCTATCGGGACTTCTTGCCTCAGGATCTCGAACCATTGTTGCGAGAATGTGGAATCTACGGGACGATAGCGGTGCAGGCAGCTGACAGCGAAGCAGAAACCGAATACTTGTTGTCATTGGCGGAACGTAACGACTGGATATTGGGTGTAGTGGGATGGGTCGATCTTGAGAGTCCTCTGGCGGTTGCCAGCATCGAAAGACTGGCGCGCCATCCCAAGCTTGTCGGCTTACGCCCGATGATCCAGAACATTGACGATGACAAATGGATGCTCCGAAACGAGCTTCGCCCCGCCATCGCAACAATGATTGCTAACAATTTGACATTTGATGCTCTGGTCCTTCCCCGACACTTGGTCCATCTGAAGGAGTTTCTAACACATTACGTTGATCTGACTGTCGTTGTTGACCACTGCGCAAAACCCGAAATCCGTGATGAATTGTTTGAACCTTGGGCAACGCAAATCAGTGCGATTTCGGAATTTCCAAATGTGTATTGCAAGTTGTCAGGGCTGGTAACAGAAGCTCGTAAGCAGTGGGAAGCAGCGGATCTGAGACCATACATCGAACATGTCAAGCAGGCCTTTGGCCCCCAGCGCATCATGTTTGGTAGCGATTGGCCTGTCGTCAATATGGCATCCAATTACCAACATTGGCACGATCATTTTCGTTTATCCATTAAATCCGTTCATGGTCAGGGACAGTATTCGATCACGACAGGCAACGCTCTGAAAGCCTATAGCCGAATTTGTTTTAATGACACTCTGATCTCCTAGCTGGCCTCTGTTGATTTTGTTACCGTACGTAATCTGCGCCTGTAATATCAATTGTGCTTCCGGTTGCGTGGCGGCATTTGCCTGAAGCGCAGAAAGCCACCATGTTGGCAACATCGCTTGGCGGCGTGATCTCTCGCATTGGCAGGGCTGATGTGATCGCTTCTTCGCCCACCGTGGCAATGTGATCGTCGGCCATCGCGGTGCGCACCCAACCCGGTGCTATGGCATAGGCCAGAATGTTTTCATGGGCATAACCGCGCGCAATGCCTTTGGTCAGCGCCAGCAGACCACCCTTGACCGCGCCGTAAGCCAGATGTTCGGGCCCGTCGCCACGATGCGAGGACCGACTGGCCATATTCACGATGATCCCACCGCCCTGGCTCTGGAAATGCCGGATAGCGTGGCGACACAGATCTGCCGGGGCCTGCAGGTTGACCTGAATATTCTCGGCCCAGCCTTTGGTCCATTCCGCGCTGTCACCAAGCGGTGAGCCAACATAAATACCGGCATTGTTAACCAGCACATCTATTTTGCCCGAAGCCGCCTGCGCCTCTTGCCACAAGAATGCTATGGCCTCCGGGTCCATCAGATTGGCCTGCAAAAGGGTCAATCGCTCGGGATATTGCACCAGCAAAGTATTGGCGGATTCCGCGTCGCGACCAAAGTGGCCGATCACATGGGCACCATCTGCGTGAAGTGTCGCAACGATGGCAGCGCCAATGCCGCGCGTAGCACCGGTCACAAAAACGGTTTTGTCTGTCAGTGGAGCTGGGATCATCATGTCAAAATTCCTTAAGCTACGGCCTGTGCGCCCGTGATTTCGATGACCGAGCCGCACATATAGGCAGCCTCGTCAGAGGCGAGAAACGCAACCAGCGCCGCTATTTCAGACGGTTCGCCAATACGGCCGAACGGCACCATTGCATTCAGGTCATCTAGCGATCGCCCGGACTGAGCCAGATTACTTTCCAGCATCGGGGTACGGACCTCGCCGGGACACACCGCGTTCACCCGGATTTTTTGCGGCGCGTAGTCACGCGCCAGGTTTTGAATAAAAGATGCAACGGCGGCTTTGGAGACGTTGTAGGCAATATGACCAGGAGCCGGATGCAACCCCCACTGTGATGCGGTATTGACGATTGCGCCGCCTCCGGCCTCGATCATATGCGGCAACGCAGCCCGACAAAGAAAGAAGATCGCGTTCAGATTGACACTAAACGTCGCAAACCAGTCGTCTTCACTCAGACTCAGCAAATCACCGCGGCGGTTGATGCCAGCGTTGTTGCAGAGCACATCCAGTCGTCCGTGAGTGGCGACAATCTCGTCAATCATCGCCTTCGCAGCGACACCGTCCGCAATGTTGACGGTCTGGACGGAGGCCTTGTGGTCTTTCGCCATTAGATCTGCCGCCAAGGCTTCGGATGCCCCGACGTTCAGATCACAAATCACCACATGAGCGCCTTCACTGGCGAGCCTTTCACATATAGCGGCACCAATGCCGCCGCTACCACCGGTGATCAGGGCGGTCTGTCCAACAAATCGGTTCATATTCTATCCTCTAATTTTGACGGGGCGGTAAAAAGTTGTTGGCCGATGGCGTGCTTGTACAGGTCTTTGCGGTTCGGTGAAGAATATTTGCCTGTCTCCGCGTTGCTGGTGGATAAAACCTGATATTACCTATCCTTGGCTTCTCCTTGGCTTCTCCTTGGCTTCGTTTTTTATGGTGCGATTGCCGCGCAGCGTTGGATATTGAGGCCGAGGGCACGCAGATTGACCACGTAGCGCATGGCCGGCATGCCGCGAATGCGTAGGTGAGCCAGGTTCATCTGGTACTTTAATCGCGACATGGTCGCTTCTATGCCGGCCCGCCATCTGTAGACGTCGCGGAAGGCATCGCTTTGTTCATAAAGCCGGCGCTTTTGGTTGGCAGCCCTGTCCGGGGTATATTGAAAGCGGGAAAATTGGCCGTCACGCTTGGCCGCCTGCACGGGACATCGCAGTATATCGGGACATTTTTGGCAGATGGAAAGGTCGAAACGGGCCTGCAGCTTGGCTTTGGCGAGCGAGGCTGAAACCGGTTCGACGTTATTGGGACAGCGCAAGACCAAGCCTTCTTCGTTGAGAGTGAAATCCTCCAACGTCAACCGTCCCGAGACGGCGCCTTTCGGCGGTCGCGCGGGCGCCGCGAGATTGATGTTCTGTTCGCGCGTCAGAGCCATGTTGTCACTGGAACCGTAATGTGAATCACCCAGCATCACCGCCGGCGTCAGCGCGCGCTCGCTCAGATCATCCAGCGCATCGGCCAAGCGATGGCCGTCATGCACCGTCATCTTGTGGACCTCCACGTGGGTGATGAGGTCCGGTGTCGCGGCAACCGCCTCGTTACTGTCATCTTCACAATAGGTTTCGACGATCTGCGCCATGTATCCCTGACCCTTGTGCGCGTTGTAGCTCGCGTCCGGGTCGGCCGGATTGCCGACGGTATCGCACGGCACATCCTTTGGATCTCGAATCGCGGCGCGCGTTGCGTCACGATCGCCACACTCATCATCAACGATCTCGAACTGATCGCGCAGAACCCTCTCCAGGATCGCAAAACTGGAAAGCTTTGCCGCCGCCGTGTCACGGAATTGCAGCACCAGGGCTAGGAGATCCTGACCCGCTTCGCCGAGGCGGCGTTTTGAAACACTCGGCGCCGTATTCGCGAACGCGCCATTACCCTCGCGATCGACATAGCGGCGGATCACCTCCTTGCTGATCTGCTCGTGCAGACCGGGATGATATCGCTCAAGCTCACGGGCAAACTTCGAGATGCTCTCAACAACGATACCAAGTCGTGTCAGCGCCCGCATCGCCGAACGAAGGGCCGTCGAATCCATGCGTTGGTGGCTGGTATCGACAGAGAACCCCTGCACCAGCCGATCCGTCAAACACCGGAACAGCAATTCATCGAGACCTTGTTCGATAAACAGACGGCGATAGTTGCGCAGGGTTTTCTCACAGAAATAGCTGTCCGCTTCGCTGCGCACGTCCAAGGCATAGTGCCACGCCATATTGAAGGCCAGGGCCTCGACGGTCTCTGCATCGCTCAGATCGTGCAGCTGCTGCAAAAGCAAGACCCCGATGACAACGTGTAGATCCTTCGATGGTCGGCCCATGCGTTCATCAAGGTGACGGCAAAGATCGTCAACCGGAAGTTCGACAAGCAGATGGTTCCGAAAAACCCCGGCCCAGGATTGCTCCATCAGGCGCCGACGTTTGTCCCCGAAATCGGACCAGCGATCAAACAATTCTCCGGTCCGTCGGTCGCGTAAAGTAAACATGCACAATTATAACCCAGCCGACTCTCATGAGGAATCGACTTTTTACCGCCCCGTCTAATTTTGGGTGCTGCCGCCCCAGGTATCCGACAGAGTAAAGCCGTGCGGAAAAGGGTCGGTTGGGTCAAGCCCGATTTGGCTCATCCCGTAAATCCAGCACTGGCCCGAGACCCGCGCCCTTACTGCCTTGTAGGGACCGACCTGAGTTTCGCTCAGAAGTTCGGTGGTGAATTCGCTGCCAATGATTGAACGGGACAACAGAGCATCGCCCGGCTGGACACGCCCCAGAAGGTGTTGCACCGCCATATTGGCATTGGAGCCGGTGCCACAAGGTGAGCGATCTACCCGCCCCGGTTTCAGCGTGGTGCAGGTGCGAATGGTGCCGTCCGGGTCGGTTGATCGGAACATCACATAAGCAAGACCATTGATGTCTGGTGCTTCGGGATGAACAATCTGCGTTCCCATCGCTTTCAGATCGGCGGCAATAAGATCGTTGATTTCCACGCCAATGGCCGCCAGTTCGCGTGCGCTTTCCGGGACAATCTTCAGATCAACCTGGTTGACATCAACCAACGCATAAAAAACGCCGCCAAAGCACAGATCATAGGTAATCTCTCCCCATCGCGGGGTTTGAACGGTCGCAGAATTAAGCGCAACAAAAGCTGCCGGCATATCAAGCGAGACCCGGACAACCTGCCCATTCTCACAGCGGGCGATGGCCTTTACCAACCCAACAGCGGTATCCAGCCTGACTGTGGTCTCCGGTTCCACCATTGCCACCATGCCGGTTTCCAGAATGGCGGTAACTGCACACATCGCGTTGGAGCCGGACATCGCGTGCGCCTGGTCAGGTTGCAGCACGATAAAGCCGGCATCAGCCTCGGGTTGTGTCGCCGGCGTCAGTAAAACCACCGATCCGGCAGGCCCGCCGCGCGGTTCGGAACACAGCAGACGCCGCAGACGATCGTCCACGGTATTTATGTGGTTCAGCTTGGCCGCGATCGTATCCCCGGGGATATCCAGCACACCCCCGGTCACCACGCGGCCAATCTCACCCGCGCAATGCACATCTACGGTTTGCAATGTTCGTTGCCAGCACATGTCTCAGCCTTTCAGATACCAGCCCCAGGGTTCGTACCGATCATATGCGGTGATCTGTTTGGTCTCGAGGTATTTGTTGAAACCCCATTCGCCCATCGCACTCATGATGTTTCCTTTCTAAAAACGGTCGGGCCGGTAAGCGGCCATGTCGATGTCGGTGGTGCGATTGGCGATGATATCTGTCACCAACCGCCCTGTTGTGGCCGCCAGTGTCAGGCCCAGTTGGCCGTGGCCGGTGGCAAGGATCACGTTTGGCACTTTGGGCGCACGCCCGATGATGGGTTTGGTATCGGGAGTTAAGGGGCGCCTCCCGATACGCTTTTGACCATTCCCGGTTTGAAGGCTCGGTAAAACCCGCTTGGCCTTCTGCACCAGCACATCGGCGCGTTTCCAGTTTGGTTCTGCAGAAAGACCGGCGAATTCGATACTGCCGCCAATGGCCAGGCCACTTTCATAGGGAGTAATGCCAAACCCGCCTTTGGCATAGACAAGGCCGTGGGTCACGTCGACACCCGGTGACGCCAGACTAGTCTGATACCCGATCACCCCTTCGAGCTGCAACTTTAGTCCCAACAGGGCGGCCAATTTCTTTGACCAGGCACCTGCAGCCACCACAATCTGGTCCGCCGGAAATGTGCCGCTTTTGAATTTCACACCCGAAACCTGATCACCTTCACGCGTGAACTCGATCACTTCAACCCGTTTGATAATGCCGCCCCGGTCTCTAAACGCTTTGTGCAATTCCAGAACGTAACGTTTGGTATCGACCACCGAACGCCAGTCCTGAAACACCGTGGCGCAGGCAAAATCGCGCGCCAAAGCCGGCTCCATCTCCGCCGCCTCTTTGCCGGAGATTTCATCAATCTGAAATCCAAGCGCGCGACGCATATCGTGAAAACCGCGCTCGTGATCCAACTCTTCCAGGCTGTCGTAAACTTCGATCACAGGGGTTTTGCGCAGCAGGCTTTCCAGTTTGTACGTGGCCAGAAATCGTTCTGTATCAGCAAGGGAAGACAGGGTCAGAGCCGAGAGATCGGCGCTGATAGCTTTGATCCGGCTCATGCGGGAATTGCTGGCAAACCGCAGGAACCACGGCAACACCGACAGCGCTGATCCCAGGCGCAGCGTCAACGGGCCGGTAGGATCCATTAGCCATGTGAACGCGCGTAGC
The DNA here is from genome assembly GCA_965237555.1 of Amylibacter sp. Lineage (GTDB taxonomy): Bacteria > Pseudomonadota > Alphaproteobacteria > Rhodobacterales > Rhodobacteraceae > Amylibacter. The sequence continues at coordinate 82,156 of CBDEFU010000001.1, read as the reverse complement.
AAAGTGCCCGGTTTGGACAATGGAATAACTTCGCTGACCGCCATCGAACCGCAGCTTGCCCAACAGGCCCCTTCGCCCGGTGCGTCCCGATCCAGCACGGTAACGTCGTGGCCGTCAGCCAGTAATTCCAACGCGCAACTGATGCCGACAACACCGCCACCGATGACAATTACTTTTGTCATGTATTTTCACTTCGCAAAAAAATGTGGACAGCAGGTAGATTGCCTGCTGTCCAGTTGGGGAGATTACCAGTTCAAAATTGGCTCCATTGCAGCGCGGAACCCAGCCTTTTCTTCGTCCGAAAGCGGCAACAACGGTGCGCGGCATTCGCCAACAGGTATCCCCTGCAACTCACAGCCATATTTAACTTTCTGCACAAATTTACCCGACTCCAGGCTGTTCATCGCGGTGTAGAGCTTTACCATCTTTTCGCGGGCCGCGCCCATGTCACCAGAGCGATATGTTTGGTCAAGATCACAGCAAGCTTTTGCCATGCAGTTGGCTGGACCACAAATCCAGCTGTCCGCACCCCAGATCATGAAATCAAGCGCGATATCATCAGAACCGCTGACCAGTTGGATGCGACCGTTGTAGCGGCTGTAAATATCAATAGCACGCTGCATCACGCCGGATGATTCCTTAATGCCGATAACCCGTGGATGATCCGCCAGTGCGTCAGTAACGGCCAGCGTAACTTCGATACCCACTTTTGTGGGGTAATTATACATGACCAGGTTGATATCAACCGCATCAAGAACCGCCTGATAATGCGCGATCAACTCGTCTTCGGCTGGCATCGCATAGTATGGCGCGGACAGCAGCACGTTGCGATACCCCAGATCATAGGCGCGCTGTGTGTGTTCAATCACTTCACGGGTCGAGCCACCGTTGGTGCCCGCAATTAGGAATTCGTCTTCATTCGCAAAGTCGGCTACAAATTCCAGCGCTGCGGCACGCTCATCAGCCGTCATCGCATTGTACTCGCCGGTTGAGCCGTTTGGGGTCCAGCCGGAAACACCGGCTTCGCGCAGGTGGGTTAGCAGGGCTTCATAAGCTTTGAAGTCAATTTTGCCGTTGGCATCGAACGGAGTGACCAGAGCAGGCATTACGCCAGTGAATTTCATGATTTCGTCTTTCTTACTGTGTGGATTTGTATGGAAGATAGCCACGGCGCTCCACTGTCGGAAAAGCATCGCCGCGACGGACGTAGTTGGTATTTTGAGTCAGAGGGCGCGGCGTGAAATCCCAGATTTCCTGACGGCCGGTGGACAAGGCGCTGTCGACCAATTTGCGCTTGGTTTGGTCGGCTAAAACCTCATCAGCCAGCGTATCCAGATTCCAGGTGCGCTCTGCCAATTCAGTCAGGCGCACTTCGTCTTTGTCATCTTTACCAGCCAGATTGTGCAACTCGCCTGGGTCAGTACGAAGATCGAATAACTGTGGTGGGTATCCGCGAGACAGCGTTAGTTTTTTGTCGCCATCACGTACAAGCACACGTGGGGCAGCGGTACCGCCATCAATGTGTTCGACAAACACTGGCCCATCGATCCTTTCACCATTCAGCGCAGGAAAAAGACTTTTTCCATCAACCGGCGTCTGGATGGCTTCGGCGTCTATACCGGCGATTTCGAGAATTGTTGGAAACAAATCCAACAGTGATACCGGCGCTGACACTCTGTTTTGCACCTGTTCGGGGTGGGTGACAACTATCGGCACCTGGATGGCTGGGTTGAACAGAGTTTTTTTGAACCACATACCCCTTTCGCCTATCATATCACCATGATCAGAGGCAAAGATAATTGCCGTATTGTCGGCGTAACCGCTGTCTTTCAGCGCATCCATCAAGCGCCCGAACAGATCGTCAACGTAGGAAATCATTCCGTAATACCCGCGTCGCGCATTACGGTAGTCTTCGTCGGTTATATCGGTTTTGTCCTGCCCATAGTGATAGAAAAGCGATTGCGAATGTTCGTCCCGCTCTTTCACCGGAATAAAGGGCGTATTCGGTTCATCAATGGAATCACCGGGATACATATCCCAGTATTTTTGAAGCGTTACATAAGGATCATGCGGGTGAGTTAAGGACACCGTCATCATAAACGGACGTTCATCTTCAGATCTCGCACGCGTATACAGCTCGCGTACAGCGTGATGTACCACGTCTTCGTCGTAGTCCATTTGCATCGACCGGGCCACCGGTGCTGCATCCCGCACAGTATCAATTGTCGATACACCGAACGTACAAGCGCGTTCCTGATCCTTGTTTATGTTTTTGAAATCCGCCACTGGCGTCCAAGACATATCTGCCGGATATATTTCCGTTGTCAGGCGCTCTTCAAAGCCGTGAAATTGATCCGGCCCAACAAAATGCATCTTGCCGGAAATGCAAGTGTAATACCCACCAAGACGCAGATAATGTGCAAATGTCGGTGTAGAAGCAACGAACTCCGCTCCGTTGTCATACGCCCCGATGCGCGATGGCAGGCGACCAGACATCATCGAAAACCTGGATGGAGCACACAGCGGATAGTTACAATAGGCGTTTTCAAACACGGTTCCGCGCGCCGCGAGCGCGTCGATATTGGGCGTCTTACAGACTGTTCCGCCATAGGCGTTCAGCACAAAGGATGTCAGCTGATCGACCATGAATAGGATGATGTTTGGTTTGCCAGACATGTATTTAGTGCCCGATGATTTGGGACAAAAAATTCTGAGTGCGTTCGTTTTGTGGATTGGTAAAAAAAGCTTCCGGCTGACCTTCTTCAACAATTTCACCGTCTGCCATAAAGATAACTCTGTCCGCGACCTGGCGAGCAAAACCCATTTCGTGGGTCACACAAACCATGGTCATGCCTTCCTCAGCCAAACTAACCATGACATCCAAAACCTCTGAGATCATTTCGGGATCAAGGGCAGAAGTGGGCTCGTCAAAAAGCATGATTTCGGGTTTCATGCAAAGAGCCCGGGCGATGGCTACCCTTTGCTGCTGGCCACCTGACAATTGCCCGGGGAACTTATCAGCTTGCTCAGGAATTTTTACCTTGCTCAGGTATTCCATCGCAATTGCGTCGGCTTCAGCCTGTGAACGCTTGCGGACCAACATTGGCGCCAAAGTACAGTTCTCCAGAATTGTCAAATGTGGGAACAAGTTAAAATGCTGAAACACCATGCCGGTTTCGCGCCGGATAACGTCGATATTATCAAGGTTATCGTCAAGTTCGGTCCCGAGAACATTGATCGAACCGGACTGGTAATCTTCCAGCTTGTTGATGCAGCGGATCAATGTGGATTTGCCGGAGCCTGATGGGCCGCAAACAACTATGCGTTCGCCTTTTCCGACTTTCAGGTTGATATTCTTCAACGCATGAAAGGTCCCGTAATATTTATCCATATCCGAAATATTTATGGCATGGTTTGGGTCGGTCATAGCAGGTTCTCCCTAGCGCTCAGCGATGCTTAAACGGCGTTCCAGATAGGCACCATAACGGGACAGTGCAAAGACGAAGACGAAGAATATCATGGCTACGAAAACATAGACTTCGGTGTGGGCAAAGCTCCATTCCGCGGTGCCAAACGCGGCGTTTCCAGAAGCCAGAACATCGAAAAATCCAATGATGACAACCAGTGTCGTTTCTTTAAAGGTAATGACGAATTGGTTGATTGTCGGCGGCAAAGCACGATGAAACGCCTGGGGCAGAATAATCCTGCTGATCCGGTGCCAATAGCTCATCCCCAATGCCTTGGCGGCTTCTTCCTGACCGGCTGGCAATGACTGCATTCCACCGCGAATGATCTCGGCCTGATAGCAGGCGAAAAACAGTGAATAGCCAAAAATGACGCGGTAGAGCTTATCCCCGATGAGCCATCCTGGCAGCACAAATGGAAGGACAATTGCGAACGTGAACATGATCGACAACAACGGCAGCGATCGAATTGTATCGATGACCAGTCCCATCGTTCGAGATATCCACGGCAACTCGGACCGGCGCAACAACGCAAACATAACGGCCATTGGCATTCCTATAATGGCGACCAAAGCGAAGATGAAAATCGTCAACGACAGGCCGCCCCAGCTCAGCTCTGTTACTTCCGCAAGGCCCAGATAGCCGCCCCGCATCAGCACGTAGAAAAGCGCAAATCCTCCGAGCCACAGGATTGAGAGGCGTCTGAAATTCCAGAAAATCGGAATGCAGGACAATCCAGCAACAAGCACAATTACGGCACAGGCGATGGCGGACCGCCACTGTTCCTCGAACGGGTAAAGGCCAAATAAAACCAATCGCCAACGGGCATCTATAACAGACCAGCAAGCGCCGGAATGGGCATCGCCTTCAAGACATAGCTCTCGGTTTTCCGCACCAAAGACAGCACCCAATACGGCCCAGTTAAGCAGGCCCCATAGAACCCAGAGCACAAACGCGGCAAAAACAATTGATACCGCTGTGTTGGCTTTGGTTGAAAAATAGCGCGCGCGGATGACATCGAGTCTACTGGGAGCATGGTATGTTTTTGTCATTTTCTTCACCGTGCCTAATGGCCTTTGAGCTTAATCGCGTCATTCACACGATTGAGTACCCACGCCATTGAATAGTTCACCGCCAAAAAGCCGCCCATCAGAATCCCGATCACTTCAAGTGTTTGACCGGATTGATTTATCGAAGTTGAGATGACCATGAAAAAGTCGACGAAGCCGATTGCAATACCAATGGTCGTGGCCTTCAAAAGCCAGACATATTGATTAATCATCGTCGGCATCACCGCTCGGATCGCCAGAGGAAGAATGATCCGGCTGAAAGCGTGAAACCGGCTTAGTCCCAGTGCGTGCGCAGCTTCGCCCTGTCCCTTGCTGACAGAATTAAACCCGGCCCGAACGATTTCTGCGATGTAGGCCGCGCCGTAAATTGAAATGGCGACAATGCAAGCCAGCAATTCCGGTGACACGCGGATTCCACCGCGATAATTCAGGCCCTTGAGGTAGGGGAAATTGACCAATGTGGTGTCAGGAATACGGCCAACAATCATCAGAATGAGCACCAAGGCGATGCCTGAACCCCAAATCAGCCGCTTTATTTTCAACTTCTGATCGGCTGGCATGCGCCCAAAGCGTCGCGCGGTTTTCAGCCACAAAACAAAACTTCCTGCAATTATCATTGTGACAACCGCGAAGAATACCATTTTTGCGCTGATATTCAGGCCGGGGAAATAGACCCCTCGCCCTGTCAGAAAAATCGTATCAAAGGCGATACCACTTACCTGTTTGGGTTTTGGTAAAGCCGTTAAAAGCGCATACCAAAAGAACAGCTGCAGCAAGAGCGGCACATTTCGGAAAATTTCAACGTAAGTTGTGCCGATCAATTCGGCCATTCCGTTGCCAGATGTGCGCATGACGCCAACGGTTATTCCGATGAAGGTAGCCAAAGTTAAAGAGATCGCACCGACGAACATTGAATTCAGAAATCCGACCAAAATCGCGCGTGAATAGGGATCGCTGGTTTTGTAAGAAATTAGCGAAAAATTGATGTCCCAACCCGTCGCGCGGTCCAAAAAACCAAATCCAGATGTAATGCCTTGTGCTGCCAAATTTGAACGCGCAATAAGGATGAAGGTGACAACCATCAGCACCAAGATGCCAACAAAGCTAATTTGAAAACCGGTGTCCCGGAATTTCTTATTTTTTAGCAGAGAAAACATATGACTTACTCCGAAAGCTTGCGGAATGTTCTGGCTGTGAAGGCTGAGAAAATGAGGCCGTCAAATTGAACGGCCTCATTTGAATCTTCTGATTTAGTCGATGATCATCGGGTAGAATACACCACCGTTTGTGTAGAGCGCGTTGATCCCACGCGGCAGATTGTAAGGAGAGCCCGAGCCGATGTTGCGCTCATAAATCTCTTCGAAATTGCCAACTTCTTTGATCATATTAAACGCCCAGTCATCCGACAGCCCCAAACGGGAACCATAACCAGGTGTCACACCCAGAAACGTGCCAATGCTGGTAGAAGGTGGGTTCGCACGTACCTCATCAACGTTGGCTGAAGTAATACCCTTCAATTCTGCGAACCAAAGCGACGACAGCATCCAGTTCTGAACGTCCAGCCAGTCAGGGTCACCCTCGGGCACGATGATACCTTCAGCCTCGAGATCCAAAACATCCGGCAAAATCACATGGGCCGAAGGATCATCCACTGTGACCCGCAATGCTGCCAGGCTTGGAGCCCATTCAATAAGCCCGTCGCAGCGTCCACTCAAATAAGACGATCGAACTTCATCGCCTTTTTCGAACACGACCATTTCGGCCTCAATATTGTTTGATTCGAGGAATGCCGCCAAAATCCGTTCAGTTGAAGTACCAGCGCTTACGCATATTGACCCGCCGTCAAGGTCTGCAACGGAAGCTGCTCCCAGCTCTTTGTGCGCCATGATCTGAAACGCACCGATAAAATAGGGGCGACTGTAAGCAAGGTTCAGTTCCGTATCACGGCTCTGGGTCCAACCCGAAACCTTGATCACAACATCAATATCGCCGGATTGAAGCGCTGGCCAACGCTGTGCCCAGCTGATCGGAACGATTTCCAGATGACCCTCGTGGGTGCCGAATAGACCAGACGCCAGCGCGCGGCATATATCAATGTCCACGCCCTTCCATCCACCTTGGTCATCCACTTCAGCAAAGCCAAGAAAGCTGCCGTTGTGACCACTACATAATAGTGAGCCGCGATCCAGTACTGTATTAAGACGGCTGTCCTGAGCCTGTGCAGTGCCGGCAGCGATAACAAAGCTGGCCGCAGCGGCCAAAGCAAGAATAGGTTTTTTCATAGAGTCCTCCCAGAAGTTGTGTCGACACTGTGTGTCCAAGAGTTCCTTGTCGACATAATGCCGACAAGTCAATACATTAATTTTACTCGAATTGGATTCTGGGCTGGAAAAATACACAAAATTACTGCAATAAGTTTTGCTATGGCATCAAAAAGTAAAGATAAAATGGGATCACACAGACAAGCTAAAGGCGGCGGTGCAAAGTTTGTCTATCAAGAACTTCGCAAAGAGATTCTGTCTTTGGAACTTGAGCCTGGACAGCCATTGGACGAAACGTCTCTTGCACATAGATTCGCAATGTCCCGTTCACCCATCAGAGAGGCGCTTGTTCGGCTTTCTGCGGATGGACTGGTTGCAATGCTGTCGAACAGGTCAACTTTGGTCGCCCCCATCGACCTCGCAAATTTCCCTCGCTACGTCGAGGCCCTGGACTTTTTGCAGCGCATCAATACCAGACTTGCCGCGAAATTTCGAACTGATCAAGATATTGAAGTCATGACCAAAGAGGCAATGGCCTTTGATGAAGCTGGCCAGGATGGAAACTATCTGCAAATGTCCGCCACAAACAGAGACTTTCATATGGCCGTGGCCAAGGCGGGGAAAAACACCTATCTCGGACGGGCTTATGGTCAATTACTCGATGAAGGCCGCCGCATTTTGCACATGCATTTTGAATTCATTCAATCATCAACGAGTGATCATTTGTTAACATTGGAGCATTTTGAAATCACCAAAGCCATTCAAGATCAGGACGTTGAATTGGCTGACAGACTCGCCCATGCGCATACAAGACAATTTCACGATCGCTTTATGAATTTCATGCGCGCAAGTTATTTTGATGATTTTGATTTTGAGAGTTTTGAACCGATTAGCGCACTACCGAATTCTGATTTATCTGAAAATTAGGTATCTTCTGGCTCTAAAACGACGAGCCGGATTTCAGACGCGGTAGCATGAGAGTGCAATTACATGCTCGAGGTCCGTTATCAGGAAATCGCTTTCAATTTGAGCATGTACAGCCAAAGGCTGTTTCCCGCATTTTTTTGAGCATTCGCTTTGGCGCAGAAAATATTCAATTAGGGTGGAAAGCGGACCTTCGCTGCAAGTGCATCGAATTGTGGGAAACTCCTAAAGACAGACGTTCGAATGTACCCTGGATGAGCCAAAATCTAGAGGCTGTGTAGCCGCACAGTGTGCTCGCTTTTTCGTCAAATGAATCGCCTGGAACGACCAGACAACTTGGTGCAGAGTTTTCTGCAGCGATCATTCCGTTTGACGCTCACAAGTTGGCGCGAGTCAGCGACGCAGGCATACACAGAATGGTGAAGAGAATATTTTTTCAAACCTACGATTACTTTGCCACTTACTCGATTTGAACTGGATACAGCAGAGAAAGTGCTAAATCCTTGCCGGATCGCTGGCGCGATACCTCTCGACGACTTACTACTCGTCTTGGCTATATATCGTGATAGAGAGATTCGACTGATTGAAGGAACCGTTATGAAAACGGCCGGTGAGCTGACTTTGATTGCCCCGACGACCGGCAACGCATTTGTTGCCGATTTCGTTCATACCATCGGCTCTGGTTCCTTTTTCCACGATTTTGGCGATGTGGTTGACCGCATTGCACCCTATGATGGCCTGTTATTTTTCTTATATCGGCCCGACGCGGCACCGATCTTGCTCTCAAACGCCAAGCCAACTGAAAAGTTTCAGCAAGGTTTGGACAATTACCTTGATACCACTTATCTGCTCAACCCTGTTTATCAGGCGTACAAAACAGGGATATCCTCTGGCGTATATCTCATGCGGGAAATACTGCCAGATGGATATGACGAACTGATTTCAGCAGTCGAATTCGAGATTAAAATCGATGCCAAGGAAACAATCGGCTATTTGACGCCGGGTTGGCCGAAACACATGGAAGAACTGATGTTGCTCATCAATCTGCCTGATGGGAGCATGGTTGAAGTGACGGTCCTTCGAAAGCGTGAATTCGGATTCAGAAAGCAAGAACATATTGCGATGAAGCGGGCGTTTCCGATTGCCTCTGCCGTGTTTCACAAACACTGGGAATTGATGAATCAGGATTTCAGCGCCCACGTTAGCCGACCGAGCCTCGACGGCAGTTTTGACGAATTCGGTTCTCACATTCTGACCGACCGGGAAAAGGAAGTTGTGAAACTGGTGCTGACCGGGCATTCGAGCGAATCGATTTCGCTGCGACTCGGAACATCCATGCCAACAATCAAATCGCACCGACGGAACATCTATTCAAAACTTGAAATTGGTTCGCAAGCCGAATTGTTCGCGCGTTTCATCGGCTTTCTGACTTCGCGATCAGGGACCTACAGCGTTTCGGGACCAATCTGATCCAGATAAGCTAGCAACGCTTTGTCATCCTTTGGGATGATGGATTTATCCCAGCAATACCGCCAATCTTCGAGATGAACAAAACTGCTGTAGCCAAATCCCGGGGTTGATTGGATGGTTTTTCCGATTTCTGAAATTCGCGCAAAGTTCCCGGCGCTGGAAAAAACCAACGGCGTTTTGCCTCGATCTTACCTTGACAACCCTGCGGGAACACAGGTTCCGACAACAGTGGTTCAGGCGATCTCCGACTATATGTTGAACAACTGTGCGAACCTGGGCGGGCATTTCTTAACCAGCGTCAACTCCGATCAAGTCGTTGCCAAGGCCCATCAAGACATGGCGGATTTCCTCGGTGCGGATGCACCCGGCGAAATCATCATCGGTCAGAGCATGACCTCGCTCACTTTCCATCTGTCGCGCAGTATCTGCCGGGATTTCAAAGCCGGTGACGAAATAGTCATCACCCGCATGGATCACGAGGGAAACATTGGCCCGTGGCTCGAAATCGCGAAAGATAAAGGTCTGGTGATCCGCTGGCTCGATTTTGATCTCGAAAGTTGGCAGATCGAGGCGGAAGCGTTGAAAGCAATCCTGAGCGAACGGACAAAGCTGGTCTGCCTGAATTACGCCAGCAACCTGACCGGCTCGATCAACGACATTGCAGCGCTCACGCGAGTCGCGCAAAGCGCAGGTGCTCAGGTATTTGTCGATGCGGTGCAACTGGCACCGCATCATCTGGTGGATGTAAAAAATCTAAGCTGCGATTTTCTGGCCTGTTCATCGTATAAATTCTTCGGCCCTCATCTGGGGATATTGTGGGGAAAGCAGGAGGTTTTGGCGGCATTGCACCCCTATAAGGGACGCTGCACGCCGGACAGCCTGCCGGATCGGTTTGAGCTCGGAACGCCGCAGATCGAATTGCTCGCTGGTCTGTCAGCGACAGTCGACTATTTCGCCGCATTTGGCCGCATGTTGGGCAGTTTTGACACCCGGCGTGAAGAGATTGCCGCCGCTTATAACGAGTGCCGCAACTATGAAGAACCGTTGACCAACAAATTGATCGACGGATTGCAGGGTGTTTCTGATATAATGGTATACGGGATTACCAATCCCAACCGAGTTCATGAGCGGGTTCCCACGGTGTCGATCCGGCATCGCTCGATTGAACCGTCAACGCTGGCCAGGACCCTCGCGGATCAGGGAATATTCGTCTGGCACGGCCACAATTACGCATACGAGCCAACGCGGTTTCTCGGCATACCGGAAGACGAAGGCGTCGTGCGAATAGGGCTGGCCCACTACAACACGGAATCCGAAGTGAACCGGGTTATCGAAGCGATCAGCGAAATGTCTCGATGCGCATAGATTGAGCGATCAAAAGAAGAAGAACTGTGCAACCAACAGGAGGAAGAAATGAAAACGAACATATTTAGTGTCATTCGCCGGACAACTCTGGGCGTCGCTGCAATTGCTGCGCTGTCGATTGGCGCAGCAGCGCAGGCCGAAACCCTGCGTGTCGGTATGGAGTGCACGTATGCACCCTTCAACTACAAAGAAGCGGACGGCACTCTTGCGGGTTACGACGTCGATGTGGCCACGGGCGTGGCCGAAATCCTCGGGGCCGAGCTGGAGTTTGTCTGCCAGAAGTGGGACGGCATGATCCCGGCGCTCTTGGCCAACAAGTTCGATCTGGTGGTCGCGTCGATGTCGATCACCAATTCGCGGCTGGAAAAGATGGACTTTTCGGCACCCTACCGCATCTCTGTCGGCCGCCTGGTCGGCGCAAAGGGCTTGAACCTGAACCTGTTTGACGATGCCGGCATGGCGATCCCCGACAATTTTGACGGCCTCAAGGTCGGCATGGGGCGGGCCACCACTTATTCGAAATGGTTCGAGGCAAGACTGCCCGGTGCCAATGTCGTCTACTATGACAGCTCCGAAGCCATGTATCTCGACCTGACCAACGGTCGGGTGGACATGATCATGACCAATCCGATGAAAGCCTTCCTGAAATTCCTCAGCAAGGAAGACGGAGCGGGTTTTGAGTTTGTCAGCCCGCAGATCGACGAGACCGAATTTTTTGGCATCGGTGTCGGCATCGGGCTGCGCAAGGACAATGAGGACCTCCTCAAGCGCCTGAACGCGGCGGTTTTGCAGCTGACCAAAGACGGCTCGCTTGAGACCTACGCGCTCAAATACTTCCCGTTCGCCATCCACAATGAAGGCTGGGAAGGTTAGGGCTTGAAATCCGATTGCGGCGGAGCCGACACCCCGCCGCAACCAGTTTCTCTGCTAACATAGTGTGCACATGGGTGTTCATGAAGGTACCGGGCAAAGGAGGTAATCCCAGTGGCCGATCTGGTGGGATGGTGGGACGATTTTTTTTGGGGCTCGGTTGTTGTTGTCGAGGTTTTTTTTGCGGCACTGATTATGATGGTCCTGTTCGGGCTGATCGGGGCTGCGGCAAAGCTTTCAAACAGCAAGATCGCCCAGAAAATTGCCGCAGGCTATACGGTTGTCTTTCGCGGCACCCCGGAAATTCTGGTATTGTTGCTGATCTATTTCGGCTCTGCCATCACCCTGACCGCCATCGCTCAGCTGTTCAATCCCAACATCGCCTTCATTGACGTACCGCCGTTCTGGGCCGGATCCTTTGCCATAGCGCTGGTCGTCGGCTCATACGCCACCGAGACGTTCCGAGGTGCTTTTTTGGGGGTCAACCCCGGCACGATCGAGGCTGCCCGCGCGCTTGGCATCTCTAATTTCAAAACCTTCGTCTACATCCAGATCCCCGAAATGTGGCGACTGGCCCTTCCGGCCTTCGGCAATCACATGCTGTCGCTGATCAAGGATACAGCGCTGATCTCGATCATCGGGCTGAATGAAACCCTGTTTGCCGCTGAACAGGCCACCGGAACCACCGGCAAGCCGTTCACCATGTATATCGTGGTCGGCCTCATCTACCTGACATTCTCGACCATCATCACCCTGACAGTGATGTTGATGGAACGTCAGGCCAACAAACATCTGATGGTGGCGAGATGACCTTTGATTTCCAACTGGTATTTGACAGCATCCCCAAGATGCTTGTGGGCTTTAGCCTGACCATACAGCTGATGTTTCTGTCGGCGGTTCTGGGCACGGCTCTAGCCGTCGGTCTGCTGCTGATGCGGATCAGCGGCAAATGGTTCCTGAACTGGCCGGCCCAGATCTATATCTACGTCTTTCGCGGCACGCCGATTCTGGTTCAGATCTTCATCATCTACTATGGCCTGCCGCAGTTTGAATGGGTGCGCGACAGCATATTCTGGCCGATCCTGCGCGAGCCCTACGGCTGTGCGGTGCTGGCGCTGACACTGAACACCGGGGCCTATGTTTCGGAAATCCTGCGCGGCGGCGTGATCGGGGTAGACCGCGGACTGGGCGAGGCGGCCGCCGCTCTTGGTCTGTCGGTCCGCCAGCGTTTCATCCATATCACATCGCCGATCGCCATCCGGCTGGCGATCCCGGCCTATAGCAACGACATCGTCAGCTTGATGAAATCAACCCCGCCCTGGCCAGCACCATTACACTGCTGGACATGATGGGCATCGCCCGCACAATCGTTGCAGAAACCTTCGCGCCCTATGAAGTGTTCATGTCGCTTGCCGTCATCTACATCTTCATGACGTTTTTCATCCAAAGAGGCTTTGGTCGGTTTGAAAGATACATGAGCCGCTACACGAAAAGAGAATCCTGACATGAGCAATGCCGAGGCTGAACCGGTCATCGAACTAGTGAATATGAACAAGCATTTCGGGTCCTTTCAGGCGCTGAAAAACATCAATCTGACAGTAAATAGGGGCGAGCGCTTGGTGGTATGTGGACCGTCCGGTTCTGGTAAATCAACTTTGATCCGTTGCATCAACAGGCTGGAGGAACATGACGGCGGGCAGATCATCGTCAACGGGCATGAGTTGACCGGCGACACCAAGGATATCGACGCGGTGCGCCGCGAGGTCGGCATGGTTTTCCAGAGCTTCAACCTTTTTCCGCATCTGACCATCGTCAAAAACCTGATGCTGGCACCGCGTCTGGTTCGCAAAACCAACAAGACTGAGGCCCGCGAGATTGCCATGAGTTTTCTTGAGCGGGTGCGAATTCCGGAACAGGCGGATAAATATCCGATCCAGCTGTCTGGCGGTCAGCAGCAGCGCGTTGCCATTGCACGTGCCCTGTGCATGAACCCCGAAATCATGCTGTTTGACGAACCAACGTCGGCGCTGGATCCGGAGATGATCTCGGAAGTTCTTGATGTTATGGTCGATCTGGCCAAGGAAGGTATGACGATGATCTGCGTGACTCACGAGATGGGCTTCGCCCGATCGGTTGCCGACAAGATTGTCTTCATGGACGCCGGTGAAATCGTTGAATCTGGCCCGCCTTCAACTTTCTTTGACAATCCCAAGAGCGAACGGACCAAGCTGTTCCTCAGCCAGATCATTCAGCATTAGAGGTACTTGTGAAAACGCTTGAGGATTACAGGCAGTTCGCGGAACATCTGGCGGACACAAGTAGGACGATTATCCGCGAAATGGCGCAGAGGCCTTTCGATCTGGAAATAAAGTCGGACGACAGCCCGGTAACAGCGGTCGACAAGACAGTTGAAGATGCCCTTCGACTGCAGATATCAGAACGCTTTCCCGAACACGGAATACTCGGGGAAGAACGCGCAGACACCGCACCGGACGCAGAGTTCAAATGGATTATCGACCCGATCGACGGCACCTTGCCATTTCTGGCTGGTCTCCCTGTCTTTGGCACACTGATCGCGTTAGTACAGGGCGAAAAGCCGGTGGTCGGCATCATCGAAATGCCGATGACAGCCGAACGCTGGGTCGGATGTGAACGTCAGCCGACAACCCGCAACGACAACCCGGTGCGCAGCCGTGCATGTGATAACTTATCGACGGCGCTCATGGCGAACAGCAACCCCGATTTTTGCCGTGATGAAGACAAACCGGCGTTGGCGCGGATGAACGCCGCAACCCGTTGGTGTGCCTACGGTGGCAGTTGCATGGCCTATGCCCAGATCGCCAGCGGCCGGATAGATGTCGGTGTTGAAGTCAATTACAACATTCATGACTATTTGGCGCTGGTTCCGGTTATACAAGGTGCTGGCGGTGTGATCACAGATTGGAATGGTTCAGATCTGACAATTCATTCAGCAGATCGGTTTGTTGCTGCAGGTGATCGGCGGATTCATGAACAATCATTGAGAATTCTCTCCGGCGACTAAATACACAATAAGATTGGATTTTTCTTAGGATTGACCTGGGATGGAGCGTTCATTGCTTCAGCTTTTGTTTCGGATCAGACATTCGAATTGATCATTAAATTTTGATGGCAATTTTCAACATTCGCGCCAGCAACAATTGTTGGTATCTTCAATGTCCGCTAGGTGAAAATCAATTGGACCAGTCAGATCGGGCATCAATGGCGTTTATGGGCCGGTCGTGACGCTTCCAGGTGGCGAATATTTGGGCGGCTCGCCACATTGCATCGATCCGTTGAAACCGCCGGACAAAGCAGGCATTGGGCAAAATTCAATAATGGGATACCGTCGCTTGCTGTAGTCCGCGCCAAAGTTATTGGAGGAGAAATCGGTTACTCACTTCACTCCCTGACAGTCGCAAAAATGTGCTAGAAGTGGCTATATCACCATCGACCAAACAACGGTCAGTGCTCGCGCGATTGCACAAATGTTTAGGAATACATGACATAAATTGTTCGATTTACCGATAATCATTGCGATTTATCAATTTAATCGATAACTTATCTGGATGGATCCCGCGCTTCAATTACCCGAGAAAACTGTTCCGGAGTCAGAGACGACTAGGGCATACAATGAACTGAGATCTCAGATCATTTCAACCGAGATCGCCCCAGGCGAACGGCTAAAGGTCGAAACTCTGAAGACAGTGTTGAACACCGGAGCGTCTCCTATCCGTGAAGCGCTCAGCTTGCTGACGTCCGATCAATTGGTTGAACGTCTGGATCGCAGGGGGTTTCGGGCGGCTCCTGCGGGACCTGTGCAGTTTAACGATATCCTGATGCTACGCTGTTCTTTGGAGGACATCGCGCTCAGGCAAAGCATCGGCAATGGCGGAAGCGAATGGGAAGAAAACCTCGTACTAATCCACCATCGCCTGACACGGACCGACCGTGCGGATGTGCAGGCGTTTGAAGAGAAGCACAAGGCATTTCACATGACCCTGCTTGAAGCATGCGGTTCGCCTATTTTGATGAAATTTTGTGGCCAACTCTACGATCTGAATATCCGCTATCGGTATCTTGCTAACCGGGCAGAGTTTTACAGCAGTCGGGACGTCGCGCTTGAGCATGCGCAGATCTTTGAGGCCACTTTGGACCGTAACGCCGATCTCGCGTCAGAACGTCTGATAGCGCATTACCGTATTACTGGAAAATTTCTGTCAGGAATTTTAGCCGACTGATTGTTTATCGAGCAACAAGAACCAAATCAAAGACAACCTTCGAAAACGCCGCCTCCACATTCCCAGACAGCTCAAAGTCGTCTGGGAAACTGCCCGCTGGCTGCGGCATGTAACACGTTACCAGATCATCGCGAACACCGAAAACAGTATCTTCATCTATATACGGGTCATCGTCGGGAAACACTTCTGTCACCAGGTCGCGATAACCATTAGCTTTCACAATGAAATGCAGGTGTGAGGGCCGCCAAGGATGCCGTTTAGCCGCAGTCAGGATCGCCCCAACCGGCCCGTCCGTTGGCACAGAGTAGCTGACGGGTCGAACTGTTGTCAGCGCATAGCGTCCGTCAGGGCCTGTCGTCATCAACCCATGGAAGGAAAAGGTCTCCTGATCAGGATCCTGGCTGGAATACATGCCGTTCGGCGCGGTCTGCCAAATATCGACTTCAGCCCCGCCAATCGGTGTGCCGTCTTGCCCGCGAACGATTCCTTCCCACAACACGACTTCACCTTCAAAACCTCGTTTCATGTCGCCGCCAACCGCTAGTGGTGGTGCGCCTGAAATATGGAAAGGGCCGAGCACACTGGAGCTGGTGGCGTTGGGATCGGAATTTATCATGTCCACCAGCGAAGACAGGCCCATTACATCCGACAACAGAACGAACTCATTCCGCTCTGCAGTTGTGATATTGCCGGCCCAGACCAGGAACTCCATCGCCTTGCGCCATTCATCATGTGTCAAGCCAACTTCGCGTGTGAAATCATGTAGATGGCCAGAAAGTGAAGTCATGATCTCTCTGACGCGCGGCTCCGTGCTGTCTCCGAAATACCCCAAGAAGACTTCGGTCAAGTTGTCTTTGGTAACGCTACGCACGTTGCGGACTCCTCAGTTCAGGATTGCAAGGCTCAGGATTGGGAAGCGGATCAACAAGATGAGGACAAAAAGCATTACTGTCGCGAAAGGTAGCGCCCCAAGGAATACGTCCTTCAACCCGATCCGATCGTCGTTCAGTGTGGCTTTGATCACAAAACAGGAAATTCCCAGGGGCGGCGTCAGCAGGCCGATTTCGGCTCCAACAACGGTGACGATCCCGAACCAAACGAGTGACAGACCGAGAGGTTCGATCAGGGGCAGGAATAAAGGCACCACGATCAGGATTATCGAAGCGGTGTCGAGCAGCGTTCCCAAAAACAGCATCAGGATCACATAGATCAGCATGATCTGGAAAAACCCGGCCTGACTGCTGGCCAGAATGTCGCCAAGCTGGTTTGGCAGTCCGGCCAACCCCAGCATCCGGCTGTAGATCGAGGCGGCCGTGATCAAGAACAGGATCGCCGCAGTGATATGTCCGGTTTCAAGAAGGGCTTCCCAAAACCCCCGAAGGGTCATCCGACCGCGCCCGACGGCGACAATCAAACCCAAAAGGGAGCCCGCTGCCCCAGCTTCAACCGGAGTCAGCCAACCAGTATAGATTCCCCCAAGAACCGTCATCATCAGACCCACGATGGGCAGGGTCTTGCCAGCGATCTCGGCCCAGCTCATCCATGCTAGATCAACATTTGACGGGCCGCCGACAAACGCTGGCCGGAACCGGGCCAAAAACCAGATGGCTGCAATATATGCCAAAGTCAGCAGCAGGCCGGGCACAATACCGGCGAGAAACATTTGGCCGACGGATTGTTCTGCAACGAAACTGTAGATGATGAGCATCGCCGAAGGTGGGATGATCATGCCCAACACCGATGATCCGGCGACCACGCCGACAGCGAAACGAGGGTTATAATCCAGCGCCAACATTTGTGGTACTGCGACTTTCGAGAAGACGGAAGCCGAAGCAATCGACGACCCGCAGACTGCCGCAAGGGCCGCATTGGCCCCCACTGTTGCCATTCCGACGCCGCCTTTGACCTTGCGAAACCCCGAGTTCATCACTTCGTAAACGTCAGCCCCCAAGCCCGCTTTGCTGACAGTCAGCCCCATAAAGACAAATAGCGGAATTGTGGCAAAGGTGTATTCCATTACACTATCGCTGATTGCGATCTTGAGCAGCGCCATGGACAGGTCAAAATTGTCACGCATCAACCAGATTGACACGAAGCTCACCACTCCAAGGGCAATCGGTATGTAGACGCCCACATAGATCAGGACGATGATGGCAGCGACGGACAGCAGCCCGATTTCGACCGGGCTCATTGGTCAGCTCCGCCAGAAGCTTGGGTTTTGCCTTGAGACATGGGGTTGAGCACTTTCAAGGCAAACACCAGCGTGCACAGGCATGCACTGAGAAAGATAGCCAGTTTGATCGGCCACCAAGGTGCGGTGAAAACGCCTGGCACACCGAAATAATCACGGGTTTCCAGCATATCGGTAAATTCCGGCCAGATCGCGATGGCGATCAGGACCATGAAAATTGCAGATATTGCGTCGATGACTCGACGCAGCAGCCCCGACAGAGCCGGGCGCTTGTTGCCAATGACCAGAAGTAACCCGTCAGAGCGGGTCAGGCGACCGACGCGCACCACGTCGGGCAATTGCAGGAATACGATCAGCACCATGGAAAACTGCACCACTTCGACAGCACCAGCAAAGGGTGCGTTCCACAGACCGCGGGCGACGGTGTCGTAACAGACCACCAAGACAAGGGCGAGGACGACCAGCGTCCCCGCCGCATTTGCCAGGATAGCGATCAGGTTCGCCGCCCGGCTGATCTCGAAGAGAATTTTGCGAATGAAAGCTGGCAAGAATTTTCCCTCCGGGGTTTGTCAGGCTATCAGTTTGCCAGACCTGCAGACCAGTCACGTATGCCGACGAAGCCAGCGGCTTCCAATTTGCCGAGGTAAGCTTTCAACATATCGGAACCAGCTTCGCCCCTGGAGTCAAGATTGGCGGCCCATTCAGCGGCGATGTCTGGAATGGCTGCGGCCCAGGCTTCACGCTCTGCCGCGTCGACGACAACAATTGTGCCTCCAGCATCGGTAAAGGCCTTGCGGCTGGCATCTGCGCGGCTCATTGCCAGACCGGCAACGTGATCGCGATAAGCAACGGCAACTTCCTTGAGGACGCCCTGAACTTCTTCGGGCAGGGTGTTCCAGTAGTCGAGATTGACTGTGACGGTTTTGGAGTTCACCGCGCCAATGTCAACTTGCAGCATGTGCGGCGCAACTTCGGCAATCTTGAAAGTCTTGGCCGCTTCAGGCCACAACATGGCGTGATCCACCAGACCGGTTTGCAGCATGTTGTAGAAGTTCGTCAGACCGCCCCGGACCCCGGCTGCATCTTTGATGCCTTCCAGATAGCGCAAGTTCATCCCGGCACCGGCGACTTTGCCGCCCTCGAGGTCTTTCAGTGAAGAAATCGGGTTCTTGGAAAAGATCTGGTAGGTGTCGAGCACAACGCCGGTTGCCAGATAGACCTGGTTTTGTTTGGCAAATTCATTCTGCATCGCCGGGAATTCCCTGGCGATTTCGTCAACAGCTTTGGCAACTGCCCGTGAATCGGGCGCGATAAACGGTGTTACTGCAGAAATGGCCTGCGACGGCAGTTTGGACGAGTGAAAGATTGTCGTGACAATGCCAATATCGCCGAGACCCAGACGAACACCTTCCAACACGCCTTTGGGTTTGACGATGCTGCCACCATAGCTTTCCTGCCAGTCCATCTGGTAGTTGCCGCTGGCCGCAAGACGCTTATCCACTTCCGGAATGAAGAAATTCGAGAATTCCTTGACCCAAAGCGCGCGTGCCGGATAGCCGTCGATCACCACGGCCTTGATGGTCTCAGTCGCGTAAACTGGTAGCGCGGTTAGTGTTGAGAGTGCCGCACTAAGTGCTAGTTTCTTAATCCAGTGGTTCATGTTTCCGTCTCCCTTGGTGATGAGCACGTTGGCCCGCGTCTGGTCAGGCTTTCTGCCAGGTTATTTCCAATTTGGTGCCTGCGTTTTCGAATAGTTTGGATAGAGGGCAATATTTCGCAACCTTCTCACCCAATCGAATCAGTTCAGTCTCGCTGGCGTCGCCATCACACAAGACGGCCATTTGGATTGCCCGAAACGGCACGTCGATTTCTTGCTCCAGCGTGACCCCGCGCCGATCGAAATCACATTTTGCATCTACAGACATATGGCCAATATCAATTCCAAGACTGTCTGCGCATTTATGGCCGATGACGTTGGTGCAGGCGATTAGGGCTGCCAGTGCAGCATCGGTCGGAGTCGGACCAAGATTTGTGCCGCCCCGCTCAATAGGCTCGTCAATCGTTATGTTCAGGTCGCGGATAGCGATATCTGTGCGCGAATGTGACAACCCTTCGGCTTTGGCACGAAGCGCTGTTGTGGATTTCATTCTAAGACCAACCATTGACCCTCACGTATAAGAACAGACTTTGTCGAATGGAAAGCGTGGCAGTTTCTGGAATATCGCGGTTTCGTCGGCATAGCCAAGGTTGCAAAGAAAATTGGACTTGAGGCTGGTGCCCGCAAAAAACTCCTGATCGACTGCTTCGTTCGAGAAACCTGACATTGCGCCGACATCCAGCCCAACGGCTCGGGCTGCAATCATGAAGTACGCGCCCTGCAGAGTCGCATTGCGAAACGCTGTATCAGCCGCATGTTGAAACTTGCCTTCGAAATGCGGGCGGCGGTCCTCATGCGGGAACAAAAACGGCAGCTCTTTCCAGAACTCCAGATCATGCGCGATGATCGCCGTTACCGGCGCTGCCCTCATTTTGTCGATATTTTTTTCTTTCAGTGACTTGGCCAGTCGGTCCTTGCCCTCGTTACTTGTAACAAACACGAAGCGCGCGGCGCAGCAATTCATGCTTGTGGGTCCGGCGGCAGTGATTTCGTAAATGACCTCTAGAATCTCTGACGGCACCGGTTTGTCAGTCCACGCATAGTGCGAACGGGCATCACTCAATATGAGATCAATCGAAGCATTATCCAGCCTTGGTTTTCGCGCGCGAACAGCCCGCACCGCCGCCTGTGCTTCGGCCGGCGCGAGATCAAGAGCCTCATTAATCACGACATTCATTCCGCAGCCTCGTCGACCAGTAAATTGACTTCGGCTACAACCGGGTTTGCACAGATACCGATGCCTTCGATCTCCACTTCAATCAGCTCACCGGGGCGCAACCAGCGCGGCGGATTTTTGGCGTGCCCCACACCCGGCGGAGTTCCCATGGCGATGTGATCCCCCGGCTCCAAAGTGGTAAACTCGGATATTGCTGAAATGGTCTGCGCGACTGACCACAACATGTCCGCGGTTGTCGCACTTTGCAGAATTTCGTTACCGACGCGAGATTCAATTCTAAGCCCGGTTCCGCCTTCAGGCAACTCGTCTGGCGTCACAACAATGGGGCCAACTGCCCCGGTTGCATCGAAATTCTTGCCGGGTGTCCACTGGTGCGTTTTGCGCTGATAGTCGCGGACGGACCCGTCGTTGAAAATCGTATAACCAAAAACATGACCAAGCGCGTCACTCTCAGCGATGTGTTTGCCTGCTTTTCCGATAATCACCATCAACTCGGCTTCGTAGTCCAACTGCTCTGAACATTCGGGTCGGATCATGGGCGCGTCGGCCGGCATCAGTGAAGTGGCGCTGCGCATGAACAGAGCGGGATAGTCCGGAACGGCATAGCCGCCCTCTTTGGCATGATCCGCATAGTTCAGCCCCAAACAGATAATTTTACCGGGTCTTGAAATAGGCAGGAGTGGTTCGATCGAACTCAGCGGAACCCGGCCCGCTGTCTTTGACAGTGAAACAAGATCAGCCGCCGTTTGGTCGGTTTCAATAACCCGCCAAAGATCGCGGCCAAGCGATGGATTCAATGCCGACAGGTTCACAGCCGATGCGTCAGACACAAGGTACACTGCCTCGGCGTCACCTTCGCGGCCTACCAAGAATCGCATCCTAAATCTCCATTGAAACTCGATTATATTTTTATCGATAAAAGTGCTAAGTGTCAATTTATGTCGATTAATAATAATTTCAGGAGGTTTTATCATGGTTGCTTGGGCAGACTATAGGAATGCTGCGCAGGAACGAGGATCTCTGGCGCTGGAACTTTACGTTGTAATCAGCTCCGCCGCTGGGTCAGGCGAGGATGTCAAAGTCAACCTGCCAGCCCATTTAGCGTACCAAGCCGAAAAGGAACGCGAACGTGTTTTGGCGTTCGCCGGGCCGCTGTCGGACCTTACAGGTGAAAGCATGGAGGGTACGGGCTTGATCGTTTATCGCGCAGCTTCACTCGATGAAGCCAGATCGATTGCCGAACAAGACCCCATGCACAAAAACGGCGCCCGAGACTTCACAATACGGCGATGGCTAATCAACGAGGGAAGCTTTTCGATCACAGTTGGACTGTCGACCGGTGCGGTTAAACTCGAATAGCCATTTGTCAAGGCAAGTCCCTCAATAACAGGAACGGTTGTTTTCCACCGTCACGCCCGCCTTTGGCCACTTGCACCCGTTTGCATCGAGATTTGTGAATGACCACGAAGGGCGCAAAGCTGTCGTTCGCTGCGCTTCTTCTGAAGGTCGGCAATGGGCCGTTACCCGATATGCTCCTTTTCCGTTGAATGCAAACGCAGCGAAGTGCTGCTAGGAGCTCAACTTAACGTTCTTCCGCAGAGCAGCAATTGTCTGCTGTTAAACCAACCCCTCCCGGTTTTCCCAATCAATTATTGGTTGACGCCCAATGATCCCAAACGGGTTGTGGCTTCCATCATTGGCATAGTAGCCGAAGCGGATTTCATCGAAGTCGACTGTGTCTTTGATCCCCGGCATCTGGTAGATGCGGCGCGTAAAACGCCACAAGGCCGGGTAATCCACCAATCTCCTTCGGGTGCAGCGAAAATGCGTCACATAGACCGTGTCAAACCGCACTAGAGTTGCGAATAACCTGATATCCGCGGTCGTCAGGTCTGCACCGAAGAGAAAGGGTTGGTCTGTCAATCTCCCTTCAAGGCGATCCATTGTCGCGAACACCGTGTCAACTGCCTGATCATATTCGTCCTGTCGTTCGGCTTTGCCAGCACGATAAACAGCATTCGAGAGGCCGTCGAAAATTTCATTGGTCAGTGTGTTGATCTCACCCGAAAGACTTTCTGGCAACAAATCGGGGCCACCGCCGGCTTGGTTGACTGCGCAAATAATATCAGCCGAAGAATTAGAGAGGATCATTTGGTGCTTGCTGTCCCAGAGCATTGGAACCGTCGCACGACCGGTATAGGCGGGATCAGTGAGGGAATAAAGCTGGTGAGCATGGCGGATATGACCCAAGCGCGTGATTGCCCCATTCAGTAGCAAACCATACCCCTCGACACGGGGACCGCCGGCCCACTGTACGGGAACACGGTCGGTAAGCCCAGGTTAGTACCAGGGCTATCACTGCACCATGTGACCACGGGCAACTCGCAGACGCCACTAGGACAAACCGGTCTCTATCATTTTTTAAGTTGTACAGCACATCTGCATCAATAACGGTGTGAAGTGCACTTTCTTCTCGGTGATATGTGCCGGAAACCATCGACTGGTCTGCATCATGATCCCATTTGCCTTCTTTGAGCATTCCCAACCTACAAAAACTCCCTATCTAGGATTCGTTTCTTATCGACAACAGTATCGCAATGAGCACCACCGATCCGCCGAGAATTGTTGCGATGTTTGGAATTTCTGTAAACAGCATATATGCGAAAACCGGTGCAAGAGGGGTTTCCAATGCACTCAAGAGAGCGGTTGGCCAGATGGAACCCGTTTGGCACCTTCGGCCAAGGTCACCGATGCAATGGCAAACAACAGTCCGAATGCAGCGAGAACATAGATTTCGACGCGTTCAACTTCAAATGGGCTACCAAACATCGCGGCGAAGGGCAGTAAAAGAACTGACTGGAGCACTGCGGGACCTGCTCCCGGTGTTTTTGGGTACTTTCGATAAATGACCATTATCGAAGCCATAGCGATGGTCATCCACAAGGCCAACAAATCGCCGTTGAGGCCGATTTGACCAATGGAACCCGAAACAATGATAGCGACGCCAAAAAGCGCGCAAACACATCCCACCATCGTCCTCGCTGATACTTTTTCTCCGATTGCCGCCCATGCAAGCAGTGCTGCGATAAGTGGAGAAACCGCATAGATGAGCGAAACATTGGCGATGGTTGTGAGTTTGAACGCCGGGATAAATGCTGCGGTGCCCAAAGCTCCGACGACGGCTACCGCCCACCCGCTGTAGCCAATGCCAAGAAAGTTCTGTCGGAATACACCTTTATTTATAGTCCAGACCGTTGTGAGTGCAGCGGCAAAAAACCCTCTCCAGAAGATGACATCCCACGAACCGGCATCCACTCCCTTGGTAAACAATCCTGCAGTGCTGTATGTTATCGCCGCAGTCACGACGAAAGTGACACCGATGTTATATTCAGATTGAGTATTTCTGTTCATGCCCGCTTACCGCCAGTCTCGATGTTCCGTTCACCTGCATGCCCATGATCTAGAATTATTTGATCAATGAGATTTCTTGCGACGCACTGGTACCAGTGCGATTCGATCTTTTGATATCGAAAAAGTAGGAGTATCTGTGGTTTTCGACAAACGAGGAGTTCTTGCCTTAAATGTTAGAAAAGCTAAAGCATATACGATGACGCGACCGTTCCCATCCCTAAACGCTTTGAAGGCCTTTGAGGCGGCGGCCCGGCACCTTAGCTTCACCAAGGCAGCGGCTGAACTGAACGTAACGCCGGCCGCAATCAGTCATCAAGTCAAGGCGCTTGAAGAGCTGCTCGGGTTCCGACTGTTCCGCCGCCTTACCCGGGCACTGCGCCTGACCGACGCCGGCCAAGCGGCATTGCCTATGCTCAGCCAGGGTTTCGACACGTTAACCCGAGGAGTCGAGCAGATGCGTGCCCACAGCGAAACTGGTGTGCTGACCATTAGCGTCAGTCCCTCATTCGGCGCTTTGTGGCTGGTGCCCCGGCTCGAGCATTTCCGCAGCCGCCACCCGGACATCGAGATTCGCATCGACGGCACCGACCGTCTGGTCGACTTGGCGGGCGAAGACGCCGATGTGGCTGTGCGTTATGGGCCCGGCGGCTACAACGGGGTGCGGATCGACTATCTGTTCAGCCAGGTCAACACGCCGGTCTGCAGCCCGACGCTCTTGAGCGGCGGGCAACCCTTGCTCCAGCCTGACGATCTGTGCCACCACACTCTGCTCCATATCGACTGGAAAGATGCCGAAGCGAGCTGGCGTATGTGGCTGCTGGCGGCCGGTTTGCATGATATCGATCCGACCCGCGGGCCACGTTTCACGCAGGAGAACATGGCGGTGCAAGGGGCGCTCGATGGACACGGAGTGGCTTTGGTCGGCGACATGCTGGTGGCCGACCACCTAGCGGCGGGCCGCCTCGTACGCCCCTTCGACCCGAGCCTCAGCACGCCGCTCAATTTCTCCTACTATCTGCTGAGTGCGAAAGGCAACTCCGAGCGCCCGAAGATCGCAGCCTTCCGCGATTGGCTGCTCGAGGAGGCGAGCGCCTCGAGTCCGGAGGCCTGCGATAATCCTTGAGTTCGAACGGTTCCACGCTGACAGCTGAGGTTGAGGCCCAATTCCTTCAATCCAGTCGCCATACACTGTAAATTATCTGCGCCCGGACTATAAAAGCCGTCATTAATTCTCCTGCAGCGAAGGTCGGGTTGGTCCGCACAGCGGCCATTGGTGCCCGTTGCAGAGAAAGTTAATTTTGAGCCCACGCTGCTTGGGTTTTGCTGCGCAGCGAAAGTCGGCTCTTGCTCAATCCAGCGGAAAAATGGTTTTGGAGATATTGACTTGTTTTAACGAAACCCGCCAGCCTGCTCACAACTGTGCGGCGGTCACAACGACTTCAATCAACGAAACGTCATCACCTAGATTGGCTCCGACGCAGGCACGTTGCGGCCAGTTCTCGGGCGGACCGATCCAATCACACCACACTGTATCCATTTCCGCCTTCATCGACATATCGCCAAGATAGACCGTTGCCTGAAGCAGGGCACTCTTTCCGCTGCCCGCTTCCGTCAGCTTTTTTTCAAGAAACTCCAGCGTATTACGTGTTTGCGCCACAATTCCAGCAGCAACCGTCGGATCGTATGCGACCGCATATACAATCCCACCGTAAGACGTTACGAGACTACGCCCCTTTGCGGGGCCATGGACTCGACTAATAACCAATGAATTTTCTTTCAAACCGTGTCCTTTTGTTGTGTTGAAGAATGAGCCTTCGGTTTTATCAATGGCCCATCTTGACTTAGAGTTACTCTAACCCGGTAAAGCTGGGACAGAGGAGCGACCGATCAGATGAGAATTGCAGAAGCAGCGCGCGAGTGCGGTTTGTCTACCCACACAATACGATACTACGAAAAATCTGGAATGCTACCCGAGATTGAGCGCGGCATCGATGGTCATCGGCGCTTCAATCCGCGCCACATTGACTGGTTGACGCTGCTCTACTGGTTACGAAAAACAGGCATGCCCCTGAAGCAGATGCAACGTTTCACCACGCTTGCAAAAAAGGGTGATGAGGGCGTTGCAGAGAGGCGGCAAATCCTACTCGACCACGCCGATGAACTCAAGGCCCGGCGGGTCGTTCTTGAAAAATGCGAAAGCGTTTTGGCAATCAAGATCGCCAACTACGAAGACCTGTCTCAGGAGATTACCAATGAAATTCGCTTACCTGATTGAGCCGCCGTTCAACTACGTCGATTCAAATGGGCGCGTTACAGGATGCGATGTTGAACTTGCGCGGGTTGTTTTCTCCAAACTCGACATCGGCGAATTTGAACTCGTTGAAACAGATTTTTCTCAGTTGTTACTGGGCGTTGCAGATGGTCGCTGGCGAATGACGACAGGGCTATTCGCAACAGAGAGGCGTCGTGCTTTTGCCAGCTTTAGCCGTCCAATCTGGGCATTGCCGGACGGTTTTTTGGTTAGACAAGGCAATCCGTTTTATCTCAGCGGATACGCCTCAGCCGCCGAGGCCCAGGACGCGCGAATCGCCGTGATCCGCGATCAGTTTCAGCATCGTTCGGCGGTGCATTTCGGCGTCCCCGACGACCGTATCGAAATATTTGAGGCCTATATGCAGGCGGCAGAGGCGGTGCGAAATGGACAGGTTGATGCCTATGCAAGTGTTGCCCGAGCGCACAGCGGGTTTATTGCACAAAATCCAGACTGGAACGTCGAACTGGTCGCGGTTCCAAGCGCGGAGAAGCCGCCCGCGTTTGGTTCGTTCGGGTTCGCGCAAAACGATTTCGAGTTTCGATGTGCAGTTAATGACGTTCTTGCCAGCTATCTTG
Organism: Amylibacter sp.; assembly: GCA_965237555.1. Classification (GTDB taxonomy): domain Bacteria; phylum Pseudomonadota; class Alphaproteobacteria; order Rhodobacterales; family Rhodobacteraceae; genus Amylibacter. Next base: position 55,148 of record CBDEFU010000001.1, on the reverse strand, counting down.
GAAGCGAAGAACACCGGCGAATGGTAGCGAATTTTGGCTTCTCTGAAGCCGAGGTTGATTTGGTTCTTGGCACCAATTCATAAAGCGGCGGTTGGGGCGCTTGCGGCGGATGGCAACTTTGTCCGCATTGCGAACTTTCAGAATTGTAACAGATGGAAAATTCCTGATCATTTGCGTCAGATGTCCGCTCAGAGACCTTAGTGACCAAGGCCAACCTGTGAGAATTCTGAAAGGAGGACGGTAAGCAGACATTCGCCTCATATGCGAAACGATTTTGCCAAAACCCACGAGCAGCCAATCACTTCAATTACTTACGGCAATTGTCTGGTCTCGTGACAAATATACTTCACGAGTTTTTCAACAACTGCTTTGCTGCTTCCGGAATTCTTGTTCTACTTAACTCCATATAGGTTATTTCTGAACCAGAAATCATCCTCGTGGTAACTCCTCAATGTCTCACTGGTGACGACGTCTGACAGGCCAAACAGACTCTGTTTGAGTAAAGCCGCCTGTGGCTTAGCCACCGCCGGATGATTTGGGAACGCGTGACCGGAGCAACACCTGCGCAACAATTAACAGTGTCAAAGACACAACCAACACCATCGTACCAATAGCGTTGACTTCGGGTGTAATGCCGCGACGAATGGACGAAAATACGTAAATTGGCAGCGTTGTATTGGGCCCTGCAACAAAAAATGAAATAATGAAATCATCAAAACTAAACGTGAAGCTCAATAGAAATCCAGCAAGAATGGCCGGGAATATCTGCGGCAGAGTAATCTGACGAAATGTCCGCCATGGCGTGGCGTACAGATCTTCGGACGCCTCGATCAGAGTTCGATCCATTCCAGCAATGCGTGCACGCACCAGAACGATCACCAGCGACATTGTAAACAGCGTATGCGCCGCGATGACGGACGGCAAACCAAGTGAAAGTTTCGGCGGCTTTACGTCTGGGGGCCACATCGCGGCCAACACCGGGTTCAAAATGTCAAATACGGTCACCAACGCGATCAATGTGGCAATGCCGATCACGATACCCGGGATCATGATGGACGTATAAATGAGCCCATCAAACAGGACCCTCATTGGACCCCGCAGCCGTTGCAAGGCAAGGGCCGCCGCCGTACCCATGACGCTCGAAAGCAGGGCCGCTGACAGAGCAATGACGACGCTGGTTTTCAGGGATTCAATCACGAACGGGTTATTCAGCGCGATGCCGTACCATTTCACAGACAACCCTTGAAGATCGCTGGCATGTCGTCCGGAATTGAAGCTGAACAGAACAATAATGCCAATCGGGATATAGAGGAATAGATAGACCGCGATGACATAGAAGCGCATGACCATGACTGTACCCTACATTATCGAAACGTCCCGTCCGGTCTTGTCCCCGCGCATTGTAAAGCGCAAGTAGAGGCTGACCGTGACGAGCATGATAACAACAAGCGTCACGGCAACAGCCGACCCGAACGGCCAATTCCTGGATTGCAGGAACAAGTCAACCAACGCGTTGCCGATAAAAAATACTTTCCCGCCGCCAAGAAATGCCGGAATCAAGAATTCGCCCATCAACAGGATGAAAACCAGCATGCACCCGGTAGCCACGCCCGGCATGGAAAGTGGCAAAGTTACCTGCCAAAATGTGCGAAACGGCGTACCGCCCAGGTCGCTCGAAGCTTCAAGAAGTTTCTTATCCAGTTTTTCCAGCGATACAAAAATTGGAAATACCATGAGCGGCAGGTAACCGTAAATAATGCCCACAACTACGGCACCGGGTGTGTTGATCAACCGCAAGTCCTCAATCCCAATAAACTCCAACAGTGCCGGAATTCCGCGCCCGCCCAGGATAAAAATCCAGGCATAAGTGCGGATCAGCAGGCTGGTCCAGAACGGCACAATGACAAGTACCAGCAGTAGTAGTTTCCACTTTTGGTCCACTTTGAGGGCAAGATAATACGCCAGCGGATAGGCGATTAGCAGGCTCAAGACTGTACCGAGTGGCGCGTATGTCATCGTATTTTTGAAGGCGACAAAGCGCGACGGCAGATTAGCGTACTGCTCAAATGTAAATCCGCCGCCATATCCACCAAACTGAGAACGCTCGCCAAAACTGAAAATGACGACGACAATCAAAGGCATAACCAGCATAATCAGGAACCATGCTGTGGTAGGCGTCAAAAGCGCTACCGTCAGCCAGCTCCCTTTTCTGCTGACACCTATTTCTATCGCCGCCATATTCTTGCTCGATCAGGCAGACTTGAAACGGGCCAACACTTCGGCCCGAATTGGATCTGTCAACGTCTGTGCAGCACCAAATTCCAAACCGCTCATCAACTCAGCAGCCGGGAACAATATTGTGTTATCAGCCGTTTCAGGCGGCAACATCGCTTCGACACGGGAATCGCCGGTCGCATATCCATGCGAGGCGAATTCACGCACTTGGATGTACGGGTCTAGCAAGAAGTTTACAAAGGCGTACGCCGCTTCCAGATGTGGAGCATCCTTTGGAATACAGTAAAAGTCAGACCATATCTCGCCACCGTCGGTGGCAATGACGTAATCCATCTCGGGCAAGTCGGTGTTGAGTTGCAGACCGTCACTGTTCCAGCAAATCGACATCCACCCGTCGCCGCTGCGCATGCCTGGCTTATAATCCGAGGTAATTGCGAACAAATGCGGTTTGGCTTCGATCAACAGATTCTCGGCCGCGGCCAGTTCGTCCGCGTCAACCGAATTGAAGGAATGCCCGTTTGCAAGCAGCGCTGCGCCAATGGTGGTCAACTGATAGTCATGAACGATTGTGTGACCAGAGCCTGCGCCCATCGTTACGTCGAAGAAATCCTTCCAGGAACCCGGGCCACTATCGATGTTATTGGTATTGACTACGAAACCGGTAGTGCCCCAGTTTTTCAGCACGGCGTAGACTTTGCCGTTGACCGTAGCAGGATCAGCGAACAGAGGATTTTGCGCACTGGCGTCATGGTTGGGAAGACGCGACAGATCCAGTTCCTGAATCAAATCGAGCGCCACGTAGTTGGAGATGGTGTAATTTGTCGGCACAAACACGTCCCAACCGGTGCCGCCAGCCTGTAGCTTCGCCAGCATTTCTTCGTTCGAACCAAAGGCATTGATCTGAACGTTTACGCCGGTGGTCGCGGTGAACTCTTCGATGTTGACCGGGTTGTGGTAGTTCGGCCAAGTCGAGAAAATCAACGTGTCACCCAAATTTCCATAAGCATTGACCGGGCGCGGAGCGAGTCCAGGGACAGCGCCTGCCATGACCGCCATAGCGGTGCCAAGTCCGGTTGTTGCCAAAAATTGACGCCTTGAGATCGATCCTCGACGGGGCGGTAAAAAGTTGTTGGCCGATGGCGTGCTTGTACAGGTCTTTGCGGTTCGGTGAAGAATATTTGCCTGTCTCCGCGTTGCTGGTGGATAAAACCTGATATTACCTATCCTTGGCTTCTCCTTGGCTTCGTTTTTTATGGTGCGATTGCCGCGCAGCGTTGGATATTGAGGCCGAGGGCACGCAGATTGACCACGTAGCGCATGGCCGGCATGCCGCGAATGCGTAGGTGAGCCAGGTTCATCTGGTACTTTAATCGCGACATGGTCGCTTCTATGCCGGCCCGCCATCTGTAGACGTCGCGGAAGGCATCGCTTTGTTCATAAAGCCGGCGCTTTTGGTTGGCAGCCCTGTCCGGGGTATATTGAAAGCGGGAAAATTGGCCGTCACGCTTGGCCGCCTGCACGGGACATCGCAGTATATCGGGACATTTTTGGCAGATGGAAAGGTCGAAACGGGCCTGCAGCTTGGCTTTGGCGAGCGAGGCTGAAACCGGTTCGACGTTATTGGGACAGCGCAAGACCAAGCCTTCTTCGTTGAGAGTGAAATCCTCCAACGTCAACCGTCCCGAGACGGCGCCTTTCGGCGGTCGCGCGGGCGCCGCGAGATTGATGTTCTGTTCGCGCGTCAGAGCCATGTTGTCACTGGAACCGTAATGTGAATCACCCAGCATCACCGCCGGCGTCAGCGCGCGCTCGCTCAGATCATCCAGCGCATCGGCCAAGCGATGGCCGTCATGCACCGTCATCTTGTGGACCTCCACGTGGGTGATGAGGTCCGGTGTCGCGGCAACCGCCTCGTTACTGTCATCTTCACAATAGGTTTCGACGATCTGCGCCATGTATCCCTGACCCTTGTGCGCGTTGTAGCTCGCGTCCGGGTCGGCCGGATTGCCGACGGTATCGCACGGCACATCCTTTGGATCTCGAATCGCGGCGCGCGTTGCGTCACGATCGCCACACTCATCATCAACGATCTCGAACTGATCGCGCAGAACCCTCTCCAGGATCGCAAAACTGGAAAGCTTTGCCGCCGCCGTGTCACGGAATTGCAGCACCAGGGCTAGGAGATCCTGACCCGCTTCGCCGAGGCGGCGTTTTGAAACACTCGGCGCCGTATTCGCGAACGCGCCATTACCCTCGCGATCGACATAGCGGCGGATCACCTCCTTGCTGATCTGCTCGTGCAGACCGGGATGATATCGCTCAAGCTCACGGGCAAACTTCGAGATGCTCTCAACAACGATACCAAGTCGTGTCAGCGCCCGCATCGCCGAACGAAGGGCCGTCGAATCCATGCGTTGGTGGCTGGTATCGACAGAGAACCCCTGCACCAGCCGATCCGTCAAACACCGGAACAGCAATTCATCGAGACCTTGTTCGATAAACAGACGGCGATAGTTGCGCAGGGTTTTCTCACAGAAATAGCTGTCCGCTTCGCTGCGCACGTCCAAGGCATAGTGCCACGCCATATTGAAGGCCAGGGCCTCGACGGTCTCTGCATCGCTCAGATCGTGCAGCTGCTGCAAAAGCAAGACCCCGATGACAACGTGTAGATCCTTCGATGGTCGGCCCATGCGTTCATCAAGGTGACGGCAAAGATCGTCAACCGGAAGTTCGACAAGCAGATGGTTCCGAAAAACCCCGGCCCAGGATTGCTCCATCAGGCGCCGACGTTTGTCCCCGAAATCGGACCAGCGATCAAACAATTCTCCGGTCCGTCGGTCGCGTAAAGTAAACATGCACAATTATAACCCAGCCGACTCTCATGAGGAATCGACTTTTTACCGCCCCGTCGATCCTCGTTTGTAACTCCACAGCGAACTCATGAACCTTTCGCACTGATAGGTGCATTGTCATCATGTTTCTTGGTCATCCTAAATGTCGGCGTTATTATACTTGACGTACCCACTCCAAATCCCTAAATTAAAGGGACAAGGAGAAAACTATGTCTATTCTGTCCCGCCCTGAGTTCCACAATGAGGAAGCTGCATACGAATATGTAGAGGCACGCATCTGGCCGAACGGTCCGGTATGCCCCCATTGCGGCGGAGTAGAGCGCATTAGCAAGATGGGCGGCAAGTCCACCCGGATTGGCGCGTACAAATGTTATCAGTGCCGCAAGCCTTTCACAGTAAAGGTCGGTACAATCTTTGAAAGCAGCCATGTTAAGATGAATATATGGTTGCAAGCTATCTATCTGATGTGTGCCAGCAAGAAGGGCATCAGCAGCAACCAGTTGCACCGGACGCTTGGCGTGACCCTTAAAACCGCTTGGTTCATGTCTCACCGCATCCGCGAAGCTATGCGTGACGATAACACTGTAGATTTCGGTGCTGGCGGCGGTGTGGTGGAAGTTGACGAAACTTTCATCGGCAATGCCAAACCCAAGAAAAACCGCAAGTCTCGCGGCTTTGCTCACAAGAACAAAATTTTGTCTCTGGTGGATCGTGAGACCAGCCAAGCCAAAAGCGTTGTTGTCAAAGACCTAACCAAGCGAACCCTGTATCCAATCCTGCGCGAGAATATTGCTAAAGAAGCAACCATCTTTACCGACGAAGCTCGCCACTATCGCGGCCTCAAGCAAGAGTTTGGCCACCATGATTTCGTTAAGCATAGCCGCAACCATTGGGCCAAGGGTGAAGTGCACACAAACACCATCGAGGGCTATTTCAGCATCTTCAAAAGAGGCATGAAAGGTGTGTACCAACACTGCAACAAGAAGCATCTGCACCGCTACGCAGCCAAGTTTGAGTTCCGTTATAACAACCGTATTGCGAATGGCGCGGATGACCGTGTTCGGGCAGACATTCCCTACAATCGATTGTAGGAAAACGCCTTACCTACCGCGGGACTCACATCTAAACACAAGGCGCCGAATCACTGTGCGCAAATTGATGCACGGTGCTTGCAAAGCGTGAAAAAGGGCGAATTGCGCCGCAAACGCACAAATTGATGCACACGCTCTTGACCTCACAGCGATTCCCTGATTTAGTGGCCAAACAAGACAAAGCCCGCAACCTATAGAGGTACGGGCCAGTCCAGGGGTAGAGTTGTCGCTCAATAATCCCCTTCTGTAAGTGAGGTAATAATGTCTGAATCCGTTGAGTCCGTCAAGTACGTTATTCGTGATTTGCGCACTTGGGCGAATAATAACCGAGAAGATTCGCGGACTTCGGTCGCCGACCGAATGGACAAATTGGTTGAGAAATTAAAAGTCGTGGAATCAGACCTTGTTCGACTGCATGGGCTGACGTCAGCGCTCCCTCCAGACCTCGGCAACATACATGACCTTCCATCGGAATTGCTTGGTGAACTGAATGTAACCAAAACCGACGAATTGGACGATCAGCTTGTCACAATAATTAATTCCTACGATGGCGAAGCTTCATTGGACCAGATTCTAGTGGGCTTGTATCGTAAATTCCAAGTGATTCAGAAACGCCGCTTTGTTCAGAATAAACTCTATCGCATGGAAATGATATGGAGCGTAGATGGCAGGAAGGGCGTTTATACAACAACGGAGCCAGAAGAACGACTGGAAATAAACGAGTTTGAGGACATGGCGGAAGCGGAAATAGCGGAGGATTTGGATTCAGAAGTGCCATTTTAAGATTAAACCCCGGCGCAATGGCCGGGGCTGAAATGTGGGGCGGGATGCTGGTGCACTGGCCGGGCTTCCCATCCGCTGCCAGAGGGTTCGATCCCCTTCCGCTCCACCTTAACCGACCCCCTTCCATAAGGGGTCAAAACGAGAGCCGTTCCTGGGTCCAAACCTTGAGCGGCTCTCACCTTTAAGGTAATGTTGAAGTGCGAATATGTCAATAACTATGCCATATGTGAGCACAGGCAATGACCGAAAAGCAACAACTCGACCGTTTCAAAGAAGCCGCCAAACAGGTTGACGCTGATCAATCCGACTATGCCCTTGATAAAGTCATGGATAAGTTGGATTTGAAGAAGAAGTCAGATGAAAAAGATGGAAAAGGGCGTGGGGGGACTCGAACCCCCGACCCCTAGAACCTTAATCCAGTGCGCTAACCTACTGCGCTACACGCAGATACAATCCGAAGATCGGATCATGAATCTTCATTACAACTGGATTTTGGGTACGTCAAGTATAATAGCGCCTATTTTTGGCATCCGACGAGGCAAGTTTCATCACTGGAAACGCCCTTTATGTCGATAATGGTTGGTATGCCAAAGGCTAGAGCGGGAAATGGTGGATTGTGCTAATGCGTAGGGAAAATCTGATCGCAGGCCAATGATTGAGTTGATCGACGAGGAACTTGAAGGGTAATTTGAGAGCGGATGGGGATGCAACGATGACCAAAAAACTATCTCATCTGTTCACTCCAATCACGATTCGCGGGCATCGTTTCAAGAACCGGATATTTTCGACCGGCCATATGACTGTCATGCTCGACAACGGATTTCCAAACGATCAAATGGTTGCCTACCATCGTGCACGCGCAAAGGGCGGTGCGAGCCTTATCATCGTCGGGGCGGCACGCGCTCATAAATCAGGCGTCAGCAGCCGTCCGGCAATCCGTGCATATCATGATGACTGCATTTCGGGATATCGACGAATTGCAGAGGCCTGTCACCCATTTGACTGCAAGGTATTCGGGCAGTTGACACATCCCGGTCGCGAAATGGCCGAGGCATCTGATGGAACCCATGCAGTCGCATTCGCACCATCCGCCATGCCAAATGAGCGCTTTCACGTCATGCCACGTGAATTACCAACGAAAATGATTGCCGAGATTGTCGCGGGATTCGGCGGTGCTGCCTCCAGAATGGAAACTGCTGGTCTTGACGGAGTTGAAGTGATCGCTTCTCAGGGCTATCTTCTGGCGCAGTTCCTTAATCCCCGCGTGAACCAAAGAACGGATCGTTATGGCGGGAGTTTTGAGCGCCGCCTTACTTTTATCCGTGAAGTTTTGTCGGCTGTGCGCCACGGTGCTGGAAAAAAAATGCTGATCGGCATGCGCCTATCTGGCAATGAGATGGAATACAAAGGCCTAGAGCCGCAGGAAGTATTGGACGTCGCAGCGGCCCTGGAATCAGACGGCATCCTTGATTATTTTAATGTCACTGCCGGAAGCTCTACCGGTCTTGCCGGGTCAGTTCATATTGTGCCGCCGATGGCAGTTGAAACCGCCTACACCGCGCCGTTTGCGGCGGCATTCAAGTCGCGCATAAGCATCCCGGTGTTCGTTGCCGGGCGGATCAACCAGCCGCAGATAGCCGAGCAGGTGTTGGCAAGTGGTCAGGCCGATATGTGCGGCATGACGCGGGCAATGATTAGCGATCCCGAGATGGCGACAAAAGCCAAGGCTGGTCGATTTGACGATATTCGCGCCTGTGTTGCCTGCAATCAGGCCTGCATCGGGCACATGCTAAACGGTTTCCCGATCTCCTGTATTCAACACCCGGAAACTGGGCGCGAGATTGAGTTTGGTGATCTGCAGGCTGTGAAATCTCGCCGTCGGATTGTTGTGGTTGGCGGCGGACCAGGCGGGATGAAAGCGGCATCCGTTGCCGCAAACCGCGGCCACGATGTTACCTTGTTTGAAGCGTCAGCAAACCTTGGCGGGCAAGTCAATCTGGCGCAGCTTTTGCCGGGTCGCGCCGAGTTCGGCGGCGTCACCACCAATCTCGCGCGCGAAATGGAGTTGGCCGGTGTGGTTGTCGAAACCAAAACTCAAGTCAGCCGCAATATGATCGAACGGATTGAACCTGCGGTTGTCATCCTTGCGACCGGAGCAACACCATATCGACCTATTATTGAGGGCGCCGATGCAGCCCATATTGTTGACGCTTGGCAAGTTCTGAATGGCGACGCAAATGTTGGGACCAATGTCGTTGTCGCCGACTGGCGGTGTGATTGGATCGGCCTTGGTCTGGCGGAAAAACTGGCGAGCGATGGCTGCCATGTTCGCCTGGCGGTCAATGGTGTGACGGCGGGTCAGACGATCCCGCAGTACGTTCGCGACAAGTGGTTGGGCGACATCCATCGGCTTGGGGTCGAGGTTATTCCCTACGTGCGGCTGTTTGGCGCAGACAGCGACACCGTGTATTTGCAGCACACAACCAGTGGCGAAGCAATTCTGTGCGAAGGCGTGGACACGCTGGTAACCGCGCTTGGACATCAGGCAAACACTGATCTGGCAACTGATCTCTCCAGTTGGCGCGGTGAATTGCACCTGATTGGCGACTGCTTGGCGCCACGAACGGTTGAAGAAGCGGTTTTGGAAGGCTTGCGCGTGGGCGCTTCGATTTAAGCCCATCCTACGGTGGCTGTTGCCACCAAAAATATTGCACTATGCTCAGCAGTTGCTGAGGACAATTGGATAACCACTGCGCCGACGAGAATGAGTTCGATACCAACCACGGCGGGCAAGTCCAATCGTTGCTCAAACACCAGACACTCAATCACCGCGATCAGTACAATTTCAGCATGGACCAGACTGCATAGACAATGCCGATGGGCATGACCTTGAGTGTCAACGACAAATAGTAGAACGACGCGCCGAAGCCCGCAACGACCAGTCCTGACGGGCCAAATCTGGAAAACTGTTGGCTCGCCATCTGCATTGGCGCCGCCATACCTGAATTGCTCTCCATTCTCACTGTACCAAGCGAATGAGCGTGCCTCTAGCAGTAGAAAATGTGCAGCTCTGCGGTTTTACAAAGCATATTGCCAAGCTAGAGCTGGTAATCCACCAAATCGATCTGAGCCGCGAAGCAGACTGAAGATTCTCCAAAATTCAGCTGAAGGCCCGAATGACAGGTTTGACGGGCTGCGCGGCAACATCCAAGGGTCACGGTCAACGGCAGGCAGGGGCCGAGAGCGCAATTTCCGCGACTTCGGATGAAGGTCCGCAATGTCCGCAAAGCATGCATTTATGGGCGCCTCAGGTCACTTCCGCTTTTGTTTAAAAGCGGAAGTCGGGAGTGAACGACCGGGTTGAGCCCTCATTGGCCGCCATCGCTTAGACGGCCGCTCGGGTTTCACTGTTCACAGCCGACAGCTTTCAAAACCAATGCGCATCCTTTAGCACTCAGCTATTGAGTGGTTTGGAGCGAAAAAAATGCGGATAATGTGTTTGAATGGTTGGGGTGGAAAGCTCCACGAGAAACTTGTCGATTATGTAGCCTCTGAACGCCCAGACGTATTGTGCCTGCAAGAAGTTGTGCATAGCCCCGAAACCAGTCTGGACTGGCTCGCCTATCGAGACGGCGACCATATCCTTCCGCAGAGAGCCAACTTTTTCAGAGACGTTGCAAAAGCGCTCCCGAATCACGTTGCCACGTTTTGTCCTGCTGCACAGGGTGTGCTTTGGGATGGAGAAACAGCTATAGCCTCGCAATGGGGTTTGGCAACATTTGTGCACCAGTCGCTTTCTGTAATTGGCCAAGCTCAAGGATTTGTTCACAAAGGCTTTTCGGCTGATGGGTATGGCAATCATCCCCGCTCGCGCAGCGCCCATGCAATCCGGGTCTTCGACTTTGCGCAGCAAAGACCTGTCAGCATCACTCATATGCACGGGCTTCGCGATCTCCGGGGGAAGATGGACACCCCTGAGCGAGCTGAGCAGGCAGGCCGGCTGCTTTTGCTATCAGATCAAGTCTCGGAGCCAGATGACGTCAGGATCATTTGTGGCGATTTCAATATCGAGCCGGATAGCGAGACACTGACCATTCTTGCAAACCGTGGCTTTACTGAGCTTGTCAGCGCAAAAGGCTTCGAAAGCACACGGAACTCCCACTACAAGAAGCTTGGTCGGTTTGCTGATTATCTGCTGATCAATCGCGATGAAGAAGTCGCTCAATTCGAGGTGATCTTTGATCCAGAAGTGTCGGATCACTGCCCTCTCATCCTCGAAATCTAAGCAGAGTGAACGGCAGGATTGTCCCGCGTTGAAGTCGTTCCGACACCGGATTTCGCTGCAGCGCGCGCGAAAGACCAATTTTTTCGCTGCACTGCAAAAGAGTGACGTGCTGCGGTCGGTGATAAAGCTGCCGTCGTTCCCATCCTACGACGGAAAGCGAATGTCGGGTTAACGCCGCGATCCGGGCAGTGCTGCGCAAACTTCGGCAACTCATCCATTGTGAGTTCGTCAACCTCCAACAAGTCCTCAGCGCTGTATTCACCTTTGAACCAGCTGCACTGAGCCTCTTCGAGGTTCATTTTCAAAAGATCAATACAGGGCAACCACTGGTCCCGATCGATCCAGAAATTGTGGTATCGCTCGCCGTGGATCGAACAGCCGTTCGTGGGTCCGTGTGCATCAAAAACCACAAGTCCGTTGCTGTTGGATTTGATGTAGCGCAGGGTTTCCAGCGGCACCTCCAAATCAGTGATCGGCACAAATACGAACGCATTACAATCCATCAAACCGTCAAGGTCTTCGGGCAAAATCGGGTTCATGAAACCGGTCTGCCTTTCATCGCGCCGGTTCTGATCGACTTAAGTCAGTTCAATCACATCGCCCTGATCAGTGTCGCCTGTAACATGAGATACGTCCATATGCGGAAATGCCGTCAGCAAATCCCGCACTTTGAGCACATCCGCATCCCTGACATGGCTGACAGTGTGGACGGTCGACCCCGGCCCGGCGAGCGACGACATGCAGACTGCCGTATAGATCGCGCAGCCAAACTTTTCAAAAGTCTCGCCCTGGTAGCTGGTGATATTGTCCCGCGGGATCGGACCGAGAACCGCGACGTTGATGTTGTCAGACATGTTGCGCCCTAGCTTTTTGTCGAAGTATGGGCTGACCGGCAATCGTTTGGGCCAGCCAGCCCTTGCCTGGTCGTTGAGGCTACGGTCCGCAGCTAGGCCGCGGGAACTGTTTCAGAGTTCAAATCTCGGCCAGTTCCTGTTCAAGATCTCCCATCACGGCGCCGCCCGCCATAAGGCGACGGATTTCGTCGGGCTCCAGATCGCCTTTTTTCCCCGCGCCGATGACCTGCCCGAGAGCCAGGAAAGTATAGCTGTCCGCGACGAGTTGCGAATGGATTTCGTTGTGCGTGATGAAGATAATCCCGATGTCGCCACGGGCACGGACTTTCTTTATCGTCTTCAGGACACCCATCTGCTGTTTCTGCCCAAGCGCCGAGGTTGGTTCGTCGAGGATCAGCACTTTGGCGCCGAAGTAGATCGCCCGCGCGATCGCCAGCGTCTGGCGTTGGCCACCGGACATGGTTCCGACGGCTTGTGTGGGGTCGGAAAAGTCGATCCCGATCTTCAGCATCTCGTCATGGGAGATCTTGTCCATCTCATCCATCCTGAGCCGCCCGAAGGAGCCCTTCAGCTCGCGACCCATGAAGAAATTGCGCGTGACCGACATCAACTGGTTCACTGCAAGGTCCTGATAGACTGTGCCAATCCCCGCCGCCGAGGCGTCGCGGGGCGTGCGAAAGTGGACCGGCTGGCCCTCGATATAGATTTGGCCCGAAGTCAATTGGTGCACACCGGCCAGGATTTTGATGAGCGTCGACTTCCCGGCGCCGTTGTCGCCCAGAAGAGCGAGCACCTCACCCCGGAGCACATCCAGGCTGACACCGTTGAGTGCGGTGAATGGTCCAAACTTCTTGACGATATCTTCGATATGGATAAGCGGTTCAGCCATGGCTCAAATCCCCCCAGTTATGCGTTTGCGGATACGTTCGTTGGCAAACACCGCGGCCAATAGGATCGCGCCAAGGAAGACCCGGAACCAGGATCCGTCGATGGCGGGGATGAAGAAGACAGCATTCGCCACAAGACCCACCGTGATCGCACCGAAGACCACGCCGATGACCGATCCGAAACCGCCTGTCATTAGCGTGCCGCCGACAACGGCGATGGCGATGGCAAAAAGTTCCATCAGGTTGCCCTTGGCCGCGTCCGAGGTATTGGTGTCGAAGACCTGGCAGGCGGCGAACATCGTAGCGCAGAAGGCGGTGAACATGAACAGGCCGATCTTGACCCGGTTCACGGGTACGCCGTTGGCGCGTGCCGATTCCCTGTTGTCGCCGGTGGCGTAGATCCAGCTGCCCAGTTGTGTGCGGCTGAGCACGTAATAGGCAACCGCCGCGATGATGATCCACCACAGAAAGCGGGCGTCGAAGCCGGAGACCCATTGCTCGCCCTTGCGGTTGAGGTTGCCGCCAAGCAAGAACCAAAGGTCGTAAAACCAACTGAAGATCTCGCCGCCCATCAGTTCGGCGAACCAACTGGTTTCCTTGAAATCCTGAAGGCCGGAAATCTGGGTGGACTTGTTGATCAGGCGGTAGGCGACCTCGGTGACGCCGCGCAGGAAGAACAGGAATCCGAGCGTCACGATGAAACTTGACAGGCCAGAGCGGACGACAATCGTGCCAATCAGCCAGCCGATGCCCAGCGTCATGGCAAGCGTGATGACGAACGCCAGAAGCGGCGTCGCCTCACCCAGACCGAAGGGCAGGCCCCATTTCAGCATCATCGCCATCGACATGCCCGCAAAACCGATCATAGAGCCGATGGACAGGTCGAACTCGCCCGCAATCATCAGCATTGCCGCGCCGGTGGCGATGATCCCAAATTGCGCGATGATTGCGATATTGTTTTTTAGGCCAAGTGCATTGAACGCGAGCCCGTTCGACGCGACGGCCAGAACCACGATGATGACTGCCATCACAATGAAGGAACCGATTTCCGGGCGACGCAACAGCCGCTGGAACTTGGTTTCCTGTACTAGTCTGTCAGATTCGCTCCGGTCCGCCATTTTATCCTCACCTTCCTTAGAAAATGTCCGACACACTTAAGGCAGGCGGGGGTACGCCCCGCCTGCCAATTGTCTATGTGCCGAAGGTTCAGCGGTTTACACCTGCCTGCTCGCGAACGCCCGCCGCGTTGGAGGCATCGACAAAGCCCGGGCCCGACGGGATGCTCGCGCCCGGCAGCATGCCGGCGTTGGTGTTATAAAGGTGCAGCACGATGACCGGCATGTAGCCCTGCAGGCGCTGCTGCTGGTCGATGGTATACTGCACCTTGCCTTCAAGGATCAGATCGATCACCTCGGGGCTCAGGTCAAAGCAGGCCAGGTGCACCTCGGCGCCGACCTCTTCCACAGCGGCGGCAGCGGCGGCGCAGACGTGCGGGCCGACCGCCAAGAGGCCGTCGATCTCGGGATCTGCCAGAAGCGCCGCAGCGGTCCTGGTCTTGATCTGGGAGACGTCGTTCGACACGTCGATCTGGTTCAGTTCGACGCCCATGGCATCGAAATAGCCGCTACAGCGGTCGACCAAGGCGGTATTGAAGGCCTCCTGGTTCAGGCATAGGCCCTTGGTCACGCCTTCGGCCATCGCGCGCTCGCCCGCGGCGGAGCCGGCAAGACGCTCGGGCTGCCCGACATGCATCAGCGCACCAACAGTTTTCGAGGATTCGAGGCCGGAGTTCATGGTGACAACCGGGATGCCGGAATCCACGGCCGCACGGATCGCCCCGCCCAGCGCGTCGGCGTCGGGCAGCGACACGATGATGCCATCGGGCTGAGTTGCGGCAGCGGCCTCGATCAGCTTCGCCATGCCGGACATGTCGCCGGTGGGATCGAAGTTGTACTCGAACTCGGCGCCGATCGCCTCGGCAGCGTCACGTCCGCCTTTTTCCACCACCGGCCAGAACGGATCGGTGCCCTGAGTGTGGGTGACCATCACATAGCGCTCGGCGACAGCTCCGCTTGCAATCAGCGCAAAAGCAGCACCTGCCAT
Organism: Amylibacter sp.; assembly: GCA_965237555.1. Taxonomy (GTDB): domain Bacteria; phylum Pseudomonadota; class Alphaproteobacteria; order Rhodobacterales; family Rhodobacteraceae; genus Amylibacter. The sequence continues at coordinate 40,058 of CBDEFU010000001.1, read as the reverse complement.
AAGGATCTTTTTCATATTCATAGGGGTCCTCCCAGTTGCGGTGTCCGGCGCACCAATCCATTTGCCGGAAGCCCGTTTAGGGCTATTCCCTGACCGCAGTGAAACTCATATCAGTCCGGCCTTCAAATCCATTGTCAGCTCAGTGGCCTGCCCGTTGTAACCACTCGAATTCCGACACGGTCAACGAAGACACTATACTGTTGCCCCCCCCGTCGCGCAATTCGTCATCGTGATCCTCGTGCAGGAGGCCGTCACAGTAGCGCGCTTTGAACGCAAGGATCCGCCTCTTGTACCACTGGATTGCGTCGGCTGAATTTGTATACCTATTTGGCATAAATATTCATGTCTGACGGTGGGCGAGTTCAATCGGTTATTCTGGATTGCAACCTGCGTGCTTTGGCAACCAGAAGTTAAATACCGAACTCGGTGGTCTAGCAAATGCCGTCCAACGAATTGGGTAACGTTGTTTAAATCAGAGCTGAGTTCTTTTGCAGTGTGGACCTTTGTATTTTTCAAAGCGAATGGTGAAAACCCAGGTGTCGGTCCTTAATCACGCCCGCTTCCAATGTCCGGTATCGATCGAAAGCGCTAAAATGATTGCGGCGCGGCATTCGACAGTTTGGGATCTGAGCCGACCTTGCTACCCGCTACCTCTAAATCAACCCCGGCTTCGCCTAGCAGTTGCTGACAATCAGCCCTTTTGCCTTTTCTACTGTGCTCTTTCGTACCGTTCATTATGAAATCCCGACCTAGTGTACGAGGAGGTCAACGAGATTGACCGCCGTATCGCAGGAATCTGATATTTATGGATGTCAACTGTGCTCAGACAAAACCGCCGTTCGATCGGGACAAAAGTTCGACTTGTCCTGCTTAACCGAAGCGGACATTGCTTGGGGAATGAAAACCTGGGGTGTCGGGGGCAAGCCGCCATTCACGGCTTCATGCATCAACGCTCAGTAAGAACTCGAAGCGATCGTATAGGCAATCATGGAGCTTTTGGTGCGGTTTTCCACCGACCTTGACCGTGACCCACCCATAGACAGCTCGGCACCAGAGGCCTAGCAGGCATTATTCCACTCGACTCCGGATGAAGGCTGGTCTTCTGAAGCCTTTTCACAGGCTTTGTACGAGCAGGCAGCGGGCCTGAAAGTTACGGCGCCACCGGTTGGCCGCTCTCCAGGGATTGCGCCGCCGCATCGGCCAGTATTTGCGCTTGCAGCCCGTCGCGCACGCTGGGCGACGGGTCTGTGCCTTTGGTCACAGCATCGACGAAATGGGTAATCTCGGCCAGGTATGCGGCCTCGTAGCGCTCCAGAAAGAAATGCTGCGCAGGAGCCCGACGGAACCCTGCTTCGTTCGCCACTTCGACGGTGTTTTCCAGCATGTTTTCGGCGCGCAGCATGCCTTTTGAACCATGCACTTCGATACGCTGGTCATAGCCATAAGTCGCACGGCGCGAATTCGAAATCTGGCAGATTTTGCCAGAAGCGGTGGTCAAGGTCGCCGCAGCCGTGTCCACATCACCTGCCGCACCGATCGCGGGATCGACCAACGCGGACCCGATGGCGTATACCTGCACCGGTTCTTCACCGAGCAGGAACCGCGCCATATCGAAATCATGGATCATCATATCCCGGAAGATACCACCGGAGCTTTCAATGTAGCTGATCGGTGGTGGCGACGGGTCACGCGACAGGATGGTGACAATCTCCACCGTGCCGATTTCACCTGCGCGGATGCGGGCTTGAATTTTGGCAAAGTTCGGATCGAAGCGGCGGTTGAAGGCTGTCATGAACGCGACCCCGGTCTGCTCGATCACCTTGATGCAATCCCGGATGCGGTCCGCAGACATATCGACGGGCTTTTCGCAGAAGATCGCCTTGCCCGCGCGGGCGGCGGCGTGGATCAGATCATAGTGGGTGTCGGTCGGTGTGCCGATCACCACGGCATCCACATCAGCACTGTTGATAATACTATCGGTGCTACGCACCTCGGCGTCGGTTTGAACGGCCAGCGCCTCGGCCGTAGCCGGATATGCGTCGGCCAAAGCGACCACGTGCGCGTTGCCCACAGCACGGATCGAACGGGCATGGACCTGACCAATGCGGCCACAACCCAAAATTCCGATATTGAGCATCTCCATCACCTTTATGCCGGCGCGCCGAACGCGCTTATAACCTTGCGGGTGGCCACCACCACCGGATCGTGGGTTTCCTTCAGGATCGTCACCCGATCGAAACGGTCGGGATCGCGATTAACGGCTTCACGCAGCGCAGCGCCGAAGGCTAAGCGCAGTTCGGTGCCGATGTTGAACTTACAGATTTTCGAGTTTGCCGCCAGATGCGCGCGTTGCACCAACGGCACGCCCGACCCGCCGTGGATCACCAGCGGCACCTCGGTAACCGCCTCAATTGCGCGGATGCGGGCCTCGTCCAGACCACCTTCCTTGTCCTGTTGCAAATGCACGTTCCCGACAGAAATCGCCATCGCATCCACGCCGGTTTCGCTGGCGAATTTAGCGGCTTCCTCGGGGTCGGTTCCGGCTGAACCTTCTCCGCCCGAATAGCCGACAAAGCCGATCTCGCCTTCGCAGGACACGCCCGCCGCGTGGGCCATTTCAGCGATCGCAGCGGTGTCGTCGATGTTCTGCGTCAGGTGCGTGCGCGAGCCGTCGAACATGACCGAGGTGAAGCCGCTGTCGATCGCGATCCGACACTCCTCGAAGGTGTAGCCATGGTCCAGATGTGCCACAACCGGGACCGTTGCGGAGTCGGCCAGATAGCGGAACATCTTGCCCAGAACAGGCAGCGGCGTGTGTTCCCGGCAGCTTGGCCCGGCTTGCAGGATCACCGCGACGCCTTCGGCCTCAGCAGCGGCCACATAGGCGCGCATGTCTTCCCAGCCGAGCGTCACCAGCCCACCCACAGCATAGCCCCGCGCCAACGCGGGCTGCAGAACCTCAGACAGGGTTGCAAGGGTCATTTGAACTTCGCAATCATGTCCTTGATACCGGGAATAGTTTCCAGCTGCGCCGAATGAGTCGGCTGGAAATACTGCAGGAGCGAGCGCTGGCTGAGGCCGCCCAGGATGGTGAAATAATACATCTCATATCCGGGCAGCACGGCGCAGGGATGATAGCCCTTGTCCAGACAGATCGTGGACCCGTCGACGATGTGATAGGCATCACCCGGTTTGTTGTCCTCGCGTTGCAGCATCTGAATGCCTGAACCATAGTTGGGCTTAAACCGGAAATTATAAGTCTCATCGTGGCGGGTTTCATCCGGCAGACGATCCGTGTCGTGCTTGTGACTGGGGAAGCCGGACCAGCCACCCTGGCCAACGGTATAAAGCTCGCTGACCAACAGGCGGCCGACCTTACCATGCTGTTTCTGGCCCAGGATATGCTTAATCTTTCGATGGGTCTTGGTGTCGTCAGAGCCATATTGCACGAGGTCAATCCCATCGGCGCGTACATCGAACGGGTCCAGCACCTGGTCGTATTTTGCGCCTGCGATGAAGGTTTCGGTCGTATCGGAGGTGCAGACGATGGTGACCTTGGAACCGACGGGTGCATAGACACCTTCAGGTTCACCATCCCAGACATCGGTGCCGCGTGTGCCCAGTGACGGGAATGCCACGCCTTCGACATCGACGGTCACGGTGCCGGTTGCTGGCACGATGCAGGTTTCATAACCGGGCACCTGATAGGTGAAAGCCTCGCCATTCTTCAGCATGACGATGTTGAAATAGTTCAACGGAACCAGCGTGTTGTCCGCATCCACGATTGGCTTGTTCTGGTTGTCATGTGGCGCGATGTGCATGGCGCGATCCTTTCAGGAATTCGTTGGGCCGGGGTGCGAGGACAGGAAATCCGCTAACTCGGCAGTTGTGGGCATCGCGGGGGCGCAGCCGGGTTTGGCCACGACAATCGAGGCGCAGGCGGACCCCCGCAGAATGGCGTCTTTCATGGCACGCCCCTCGGCCAGTGAGGCCATAAAGCCAGCCATGAAACTATCACCCGCGCCGGTGGGTTTGACCGCATCAACCGGGAAGATACCGGTGCGGATTTCCCTACTATCGGCAAACGTCACGGCCCCTTTGGGCCCCAATTTGTAAACCACGATTGCGGCGCTGGAATTTGCCAGTTCGCGGGCCTTGTCGAGCCCTCTGGCGATGTCCCCGGCCATAAAGCCGAACTCTTCGTCATTGCCGACGATCACGTCTGAACGAGCGCCTGCGCGGGACAGAACCTCTTGGGCCACTTGCGGCGACGGCCAGGAATAGGGGCGATAATCCACGTCGAAAATGATCGGCAGACTAGCGGCGCGCGCCAGTTCAAAGGCCCGAAAGGTAGCTGAGCGCGAAGGCTCAGACGCAAATACGGTTCCCGCAGTGATCAACGCGTCGTATTGGCTAAAATCCACCGCTTCCACGTCTTGGATATTCATCTGAAAATCCGCCGCGTTGTTGCGGTAGATAACCGACTGATGTTCCTCGATCCGGGTCTCATAGACCGCCAATGAGGTCCGGTATTCGCCGGTGATTTTCTTCACATGAGTGCGGTCCACACCGTAGTGATCCAACTGGTTCAGGCAATACCAACCAACCGCGTCGTCCGACACGGATGTCACGAGCGCGGATTTGCAACCGAATTTGACCAGTCCGGCAGCGATATTGGCGCTGCTGCCTCCCATCGCCACTACCATCGAGCTTGCATCCTGTGTGCGCGTATTTGCCGGATTGGGGGACAAGTCCATACCGACCCGCCCGATCACCAGGAAATTGTGCTTCTTGATACCGTTCAGGATCACGCGCGCCCCTCCGTATTGCCCGCCTTCGCGGCATCCAGAACCTCGGGGTAGGGGTAGTTCAAGCCGAGCAACTGCCGCAGATCAGGGCAGGCGCCATCAATGAAGTCCTGCGGCAGGGCGGCGGGCATGTCCTCCATCGGTTTCACCCATTTCGGCAGATACTGGATCAGAATCGCCGAACGGTCGTGATCGGAAAGGTTTGGCATCGCGCAATGCCAGGCGACGCCGTAAAACAGCACAACATCACCTGGATTACCAAGCATCCGTTCGGCGCGTCCATGAAAATCATCCTCCGGCCCCGGGTAACGCAATTCGCGCTGGGAACCGGGAACATAGGCGGTGGCACCGCTTTCTTCGGTAAAAGGGTCAAGAATAACAGAGACCTGCGCATTCATTGGGAAGGAGCTGTTGAGGCCAATCGGGTGAGTTTCGGGCGCATGAAAATCCCAATAGGGATAATCGACATGTGGTTCCTGTCCGGGGCCGCCGGGCAGAATCCGATTGGCGGCAATGGAGCCCATTACGAATTCGCTGCCCAGAAATTTACGCAAAGTATCCATCAACACCGGATGTGCCGCCATCCGCGAAAACACCGCCCCCTTGGCCAGCAGGTTCCACACTCTCCGTTGCAGGTTGATCTTGCCCACCGCCTCCGCAGTCCCTTGAAAATGCGTAGTTTTTTCAGATTCCTGTTCCGAATATTCCATCACGATTCGCCGTGCCTCGGCAATGTCGGAATCGCCGAACAGCCCGGTAAATCGCACTGCGCCTGCGCCCTGCAGCAGTTCAGTGACAATCAAGTCCGGATCGGTGGTTTCAGCGGTGAAACTTTGCATCTCACACGCCTTTCCGCTGTCGCTTGCGGCTGGCTTCGATTTCCGCATGAGCGGCGCGGACTTTTCCGGAGTCACTCACTTCAGACGTGCCTACCTCCCACCAGGCATGGCCTTCGGTCGTCCAGCCTTCATAAGGATCGACCTGCATGACGATCACATAGGTTTTTTCGCTGGCCTTGGCACGCTTGAACGCCTCGCCCAGCTCGGCCGGGTTGGCGACGGTTTCCGCTGTAGCACCCATTGAAGCCGCATGCGCTTCAAAGTCCACCGCGAAGGGTTCAGGTACGGTGGGACAGTCGGCGATCAGGTTGTTGAAGCTTTCGTTGCCAGTGTTGTTTTGAAGATTGTTGATCACCGCAAAACCACCGTTGTCGAGCACAAGCACAATCAGCTTTTTTTGACTCAGAACCGATGAATAGATGTCCGAATTCAGCATCATGTAGGAACCGTCGCCTGTGAATACGATTGTATCTTTGTCCGGTTCGCGTTGGGCCTGCGCAATGCGCGCGCCCCAACCACCGGCAATTTCGTAGCCCATGCACGAGAAGCCGAATTCGACATCCACCGTACCAATGTCCAGCGTGCGCCAGTTGGCGGTGACCTCAGCCGGCAATCCGCCCGCAGCGGCAACGATCCGGTCACGGGGATCGCAGAGCGCATTCACAACGCCAATCGCCTGTGCATAGGAATTCTGGCGGTTGCCATGGGTCACGTTTTTGGCCACGTAAGCGTCCCACTCAACACGCAGCGCCTGCGCCTTGTCGGTCCATTTGGCAGGGGCGGCATAGCCCTTGACTAACGTGTCCACTGCGGTCAGCGAAAGTTTCGCGTCACCGACCACCGGTAGCGACCGATGCTTGGCCGCGTCGTGGCGGGCCACGTTGATCGAGATGAATTGCGCGTCCTTGGCAAATGCGGTCCATGATCCCGTGGTGAAATCCTGCAACCGGGTGCCGACAGCGACGATCACGTCAGCCTGTTCGGCAATCGCGTTGGCACTGTGCGACCCTGTCACGCCGACGGGGCCAATGTTCAGCGGATGCGTCACCAGCAGGTTGGCACGACCGGCGATGGTTTCGACAACCGGGATGTTATGCGCCTCGGCAAAACTGGTGAGCGCATCGACGGCCCGCGAATACTGCACGCCGCCACCCGCGATGATAACTGGGCGTTTGGCTGATGCCAGCAGCGCGGCGGCGTCTGCTACTTCTTCGACATCCGGGGTCACGCATCGGATGCGATGCACCTTCTTCTCAAAGAACACTGCCGGATAATCATAGGCCCAGCCCTGCACGTCCTGCGGCAAGCCCAGGAATGCCGGGCCGCAATCGGCCGGATCCAGCATGGTCGCAAGAGCAGCGGGCAATGACTGGATCACCTGCGCCGGATGGGTGATGCGATCCCAGTAACGGGTCATAGGCTTGAACGCGTCATTCACACCAAAGGTAGGGTCATTGAAGTTTTCCATCTGCTGAAGGACTGGGTCAGGCAGGCGGGTCAGGAACGTATCGCCACACAACAACAGCATCGGCAGGCGATTGGCATGGGCCAACGCCGCACTGGTCACCAAGTTCGAGGTGCCTGGTCCGGCAGAGGCCGTGCAGAACATGAACCGCTGACGCAACCATTGCTTCGCGTAGGCAGCTGCTGCGAATCCCATGCTCTGTTCATTTTGCCCACGGTATAGCGGCAGTTCGTCACGGAATGTGTTTAGAGCCTCACCAAGACAAGTCACGTTGCCATGTCCGAAAATGCCAAACCCGCCACCGAACAGGCGCATTTCTTCACCGTCGATCTTGATGAACTGGCTGGTCAAGTAACGGATGATGGCCTGCGCGGTGGTAAGGCGAATGGTGTCTTGAGCGGTGTTCATTTCTATCCTGGTCTCCCGGAATTTCCAGCTTCAAGCCGATTGCAGCTTGCGAGAAATTGATTCTAAGGATACAAGATTTGCAACCGGTTGCAAACAGTAATTCATCAAGGACAGGCAGATGACGACAGAGATTGGCATCGGAATTCTGGGCGGCGGCTACATGGGTAAGGCTCATGCCGTCGCAATGTCTGCCGTAGGCGCGGTTTTTGGTACTGGCCTTCGCCTGCGCCCCCGCCTGGAAATGGTCTGTGCCAGTTCACAAGCATCTGCGGAACGCTATCGCGCGGCCTATGGGTTTGCGCGCGCCACCGATGACTGGAAGGCGTTGGTGAATGACTCGAAGGTTGAGGCGATCGTTATCGCCACTCCGCAGGCCACCCATCGTATAGTAGCGGAAGCGAGTTTTGCGCTTGGCAAACCAGTATTCTGCGAAAAACCCCTAGGGGCCTCGCTCGCGGACAGCCGCGCCATGGTCGCCGCAGCCGAGGCTTCGGGTTCTGTTAACATGGTCGGCTTCAACTATATCCGTACCCCCGCCAGCCAATATGCCCGCCGGCTGATCGCTGAGGGCGAGATCGGCGAGGTCACATGGTTCCGTGGCGAACATACCGAGGATTTCTACGCCGACCCGGATGCCCCCGCGACTTGGCGCACCGAAGGTGATGCCAACGGCACGATGGGTGATCTGGCACCACATATGATCAACGCCGCGCTGGCGCTGCTTGGTCCGATCGACAGCCTGATTGCCGAGGTCGAGACCGTGCATACCAAACGCCCTGGCGGCACCGTCACCAATGATGACCACGCCCAGATGATGTGCCGGTTCAAACACGGTGCCATGGGGCAGATGTATTTCAGCCGTATCGCGACCGGGCGCAAGATGGGTTATGCCTATGAAGTGACCGGAACTAAGGGCGCGATCCGGTTTGATCAGGAGGACCAGAATGCGTTGTGGCTCTATAGTGCCGAGGGCCCTGACGCGACTCGCGGCTTCACCAAGATCCTGACCGGCCCGGCGCATCCTGACTACGAGCCCTTTTGTCAGGGCCCTGGCCATGGCACCGGCTACCAGGACCAGATTATCATCGAGGCCAAGGACTTCCTCATCGCCATCGAAACCGGTAAGGCGGTCTGGCCAACCTTCCGCGACGGGATGGCGGTCAACCAAATTGTCGCCGCGGCATTTGCATCTTCTGAATCGAAATCCTGGCAGGACGTGGCGGCGTTCTGAGCATCTGAAAGGCTATGCAAAGTGACAATTCGTATTGGCAATGCACCCTGCTCCTGGGGCGTAGAATTTGCTGACGACGCCCGCAACCCCAGTTGGCAAAGTGTCCTGAAAGACTGCGCTGACGCTGGGTATAAAGGCATCGAACTGGGGCTTGTTGGCTTCATGCCCGAAGACCCAGCCATTCTGGCGCACGGCCTGGCCGAAAACGGGCTGGAACTGATCGGCGGCGTGGTGTTCCGCGCCTTTCACGACCCTGCGCAATGGGACGATGTGATGGACGGCGCGGTGCGAACCTGCAAGGCGTTGAAGGCGCACGGGGCGCAGCATCTGGTGCTGATCGACTCGATCTCGGAGCGCCGCGCGCCGACCGTAGGCCGCGCCAATGAGGCCGAGCAGATGGACATAGCCGAGTGGAACGCCTACCGTGATCGCATCGCCACTGTCGCCAAGTTGGGGGCCAAGGAATACGGTCTGACCGTTGGCATCCACGCCCATGCCGGCGGCTTCATGGATTTCGAACCCGAATTGGAACGCCTTCTGATCGAGATCGACGAGAGCATACTGAAAATCTGTTTCGACACTGGACACCACTCTTTTGCGGGTTTCGATCCGGTCGCCTTCATGAAACGCCATGTGAACCGAATATCCTACATGCACTTCAAGGATATCAACCCCAAGGTGAAGGCTGATGCGATCGAAAACCGCACTGGATTCTATGACGCCTGCGGGCAGGGTATTTTCTGCAATCTTGGCGACGGCGACGTGGATTTCCCAGCTGTGCGCCAGGTGCTTCTGGACGCCGGTTTTGAAGGCTGGTGCACGGTTGAACAGGATTGCGATCCGACGCTCGAACCCGATCCGGTGGGCGACGCACGGCTCAACCGCGAATACCTGGAACGCATAGGCTTCAACTGAGGATTACGGATATGACAAAACTGAACTGGGGAATGGTAGGCGGCGGTGAAGGCAGCCAAATCGGGCCGGCGCACCGTTTGGGCGCCCAAGCGGATGGACATTTTTTCTTTGTTGCCGGGGCGTTGGATCACAACCCTGACAAGGGACGCGCCTTCGCGCAAAGTCTGGGCGTGGCGCCGGATCGTGCCTATGGCGACTGGAAAGAGATGCTTGCCAGTGAAAAGGACCGCGAACCCCGGATTGATCTAGTGACTGTGGCGACGCCAAACGCCACGCATTTTGAAATCACCAGGGCTTTTCTTGAAGCTGGGTTTAACGTGCTGTGCGAAAAGCCGATGACAATGACTGTCGAACAGGGAGAGGAGATTGTGCAGATCGCTCGCGCCAGCGGAAATATCTGTGCCGTGAACTACTGCTACAGCGCCTACCCGATGGTGCGCCAGATGCGGGCAATGGTTGCCGGTGGCGAGCTTGGCAAGATCCGTCTGGTGATTGCCAATTTCAGCCATGGGCACCATGCGGACGCGGCTGATCAGGATAATCCGCGCGTGCGCTGGCGCTATGACCCTGTACAGGCTGGCGTTTCGGGTCAGATGGCCGACTGCGGTATCCACGCGCTGCATTTGGCCAGCTTTGTGACTGGCGAACAGGTGAACAGGCTTTCGGCAGATTTTGCGTCCTGTATTGAAGGGCGAGAACTGGAAGATGACGCGATGATCAACTTCCGCACCGACGCCGGTACAGTTGGGCGATTGTGGACCTCGACTGTTGCAATTGGCCGTCAGCACGGGCTTGATCTGCAGGTCTTCGGCGAACGCGGCGGGCTGCGTTGGGCGCAGGAACAGCCCAATCAGTTATTCTGGCAACCCTTAGGTGGCCGCACCGAAATTCTGGAAAAGGGCGACGCCAGTCTTACTCATGATGCCAGCCGTCTTAGCCGTGTTGTCATCGGTTCGCCCGAAGGGTTTCCGATGGCTGTTGCAAATATCTATATCGATCTGGCCGAGGTTATTGGCGCTGCACGGGATGGGCGCAAACCCGACCCTGCCGCGCTGCACTATCCGACTGCCGAGGATGGGCTGCGCTCGATGTCAGCCGTGCACCAGGCCGTTGCTTCAGCCAAGGCGCAGGGTACTTGGATGGAAGCGCGCCCACCCATGTTCCGTTAAGATCAGACGGGGGGCTTCAGGGTTCCGCGTTCAACAATCGTGCAGGGAAAAATCCGCGCCTCGGGATAGCGGTCGGGTTCATCCAGCATCGCCACCATCAGCTCGGTCGACGAAGACACGATCTGGCGGATCGGTTGTCGGATCGTTGTCAGGTTGATGTTCTCCCACCCGGCCATTTCCATGTCGTTCAGTCCGATAATGCCGATATCTTGCGGGACGTTCAGGCCCGAATCCTCGACCGCGCTCAGAGCCCCGATGGACAGGACATCATCCCCGCAGAAATAGGCCTGCGCGGGCTTGCCTTCAAGCAGGCGCAACATCTCGCTGCGCCCCGCGTCGAAGGAATAGGCGTCGGCGAAGGAATGGCTGACTTCAATTTCGGGATGCCTAGCAAGCTCGCTCTGGAACCCCTGATGGCGATCCTGGGTCGATGTGGCGGCTTCGGGACCGCCCAGAAACCCGACCCGCGTATACCCCCGATCTACCAGTGTCTGGGCCGCCATGCGCCCACATTCCACATTGTCTATCCCAACCACATGCACCTGAGGCGCACTTGAGGATCGGCCAAAGCTGTGGACCACGGGAACGCCAGCATCACGGAACGCCTTGGCGAATCCGGTTGGCAAGGTCGACGAGGCGACAACGACCCCATCAACCGAATATTGCCGCAGCATCTTTACTGATTTTTCCGGATCGGTTTCGTCGGTCAGATTGACAAGAAGCGGGCGCAGACCCCGGTCCTGCAGGCTGCGTGTGAAAAGGTCGAAAACTTCGAGGAAAATCGGATTGTGAAAGTTGTTAGACACCAGACCAATCAGTTTCGTGCGCCCCGTTGTCAGGCTCGACGCCAATGCGTTTGGGCTATAGCTCAATTCCCTTGCAGCCTTCTCCACCTTGCGCCGCATCTTGTCTGACACCGAGGCTCCGTCGGTAAAGGCGCGCGACACCGCCGAGCGTGACACGCCCGCGCGTGCGGCGACATCCTTGAGTGTTACGGCCATTGGGTCGGGTTCCTCGTATTTGTAGCGGCGTCCTTGTATCTCAATCGCCCATGAGGGGCAGCATATGAAATCGAAGTTAATTTTGCAATCGGTTGCAAATTGCTTCCGGATGTCCGCTTTGAGCCCAATGCGGACATCAAAATTCAATTGGTAAGCGTCTAGTACAGGCCGTTTTCCGTCATACAATAAGTTCCTTGATTGCCCGCTTTTAGGTCACATAAATGGAGGACTCTTTACTAGTTCCCACTGCCGTAAATACTGTTACACTTGACGCTCACAAAGCTTTGAAATACTAGGTCAATCTGTTGTGCGGGCGTTGTGTAGTGGTAAGACCTCAGCCTTCCAAGCAAGCGTTTTGAGTTTCGCCTACTATCGTGTAGTTGCTATACGTTTCATTTCATTTAATAATGTCTTGCATGACGTATCACGTCGTATCACCTAGTTGCATACCGTTACCTACAAAAAGCAGACAAAATGCCAAAGCTTACAGAAACCTTCGCGCGCAAGGTTCCCCAGACAAAAACAGGCACAGACAAACTCTGGGACAGTGAGATCAAAGGGCTTGTGCTCTTTGTCGGGAAGCGCTCAAAGACCTGGTACTTTCAGAAGGATGTGGGTGGCCAGACCAAACGGGTGCTGATCGGACGGTACCCGATTATTTCGGCACAAGCAGCGCGACAAACCGCGCTTGGCTACGCACTGGACTGGGGCAGGGGGGCTGGCAAGAGGATTCAGATCGGGGCACCGTCGCTGGAGATGGCGATGGAAGCGTACTTGATGCGGCCAAAGCTGCGGTCAGATACCCACAAACATGGAATACGGTTGTAATTCGACCGGCACTTGAAGGACTGGATGAAGCTTCCGCTGGATGAGATCAGCAAGTCCATGGTGGTGGTCCGGCATCGGGAAATGACGAATACACCTTCCGCAGCCAACCACACGCTCAAGACCTTTCGGGCCGTTTACAATTATGCGCGCCGCACAATTGATTTGCCAGAATGCCCGACCATGGCGATCGAATGGTATGAGGAAGTTCCGAAGGGCACGATCATTGAAGATCTGAAGGTGTGGCGCAAAACGGTCGACGAACTCTACAATCCGATCCACAGAATTTTCTATGAGCTGATCTTGTTCACTGGCCTTCGCAAGACGGAGGCCCTGACACTAAAGTGGAGCAATGTCCACGAAGACTACATTCACCTGCCGACAACTAAAAATGGTCGCAGTTTTGACCTGCCTATCTTGCAGCTTCATCATGAGATACTGGCTCCATTGGAAGGTCTTGGCAAACAATGGGTGTTCCCATCGCCAAAATCTCAAGAGGGACGCACGACGCAACCTGAAAGGATCGAATGGGGCCCACACGCCCATCGTCGTACATTTGCCACCGTGGCGGTCGAGGCGGGTAATGTCTAAGCTAAGTTAATCCGGGACCGGCGGGGGAAACCAAATTTTTGTGAGCAATATTTAAGTGGGGGGTAGTAAAAATTCAGAACTTCTGAATGTTCTAGACCGGTGGGTGCTGCCACGCGGAGATTTTTTTCTGCAGCGGGCGAAATTTGAGGCCTTATCTGGTGTGAATGCAATCGGTGAGGTCAAATAAATGTTTAATATCAAAAGATTGCAGAGTTGGCGGTGCCGCCAGATGGCAGATTTCGCATAATTTATCTCACCCAGTCCGGAAATAGCCTAGTCCGGTAACCCTGAGATTATGCCTTCAGAAACTCAACTTAGAATTCGTTCTGAATAGCCCGTTTTATGAATTTGAATTCCTCAATTTTTCACTGTCTATCGGACATCTGATTTCCTCAATTTTAAGTCTCCCGCCGAGATGTACTTGGGTCCTTCCCAGACCCAATGCCAACGGGGGTAATTCGAGCGCATTACGAACCAGTATTGGCACTTCCAGAATGGTTGGGGTTTGGGTTGTTGTTGTGGATATCCGAAGCGACCACCCACTACATCAAGCTAATCGTGGCGAAGTAAGATCAACCTTTGACTTTAAGGCATTGTAGTTCTGGTTATAATTGCGTCAAACGCAACACATTGGATAATCTAAATTGGAAAGCCTAAAGGAGAGACTGCGAAAATTCGGCGCACACCGGGACCGGGATCAGTTTCACAAACCGAAGGACCTTGCAGTTTCAATTTCGATTGAAGCAGCTGAACTGCTTTATGAGGCCAGTAGAAGTAGGTCCGCTTTGGGTTCAAAGCTGCCATCCGACGGTTTCACTCAGGAACGGACGCTGGTTTTGGACCTTGAATGGCCGATATGCGGACAAAGCGGACAGTCATCTATGCATGTGTTTTAAGTCACAAGTAGCTGAGCCCAATCACTGTCCGAGGTATACAGGCCTATGATTTTTTGGATTATCGCAGCGACAATGGTTGTTTGCTTGGTTTACCAGGCACGGTTACCGGTTCACAAGGCCCCATTCCTCTTGGATTTTAGCAACAGCGACGCTAACGAACTCGCGGTAGCGTTTAGCTTGTTGATCGGCCGCTGTCTGGCTCTCCCCTGCGAACCAGCGCCATGCACGCCGATGGCACCCTCAGAGCTCCTGGTAGCTGCCTGATCGGATCTGGTCGGCGTAATCGTCATAATGATGGTCTTACACATGTACCCTGACGCGGTTACGGGTAAGGAAGAGCCTGTCAACGCAATGTTCGCGCGCAGCGCGCAGCTTGTACCATACTAAATCCAAACCAGCGCTGTCAGTATCTGCGCCGCTGTGTCTTGATTAGGACTCGGCCAGGATCGTTGCTGCGTCCTGTATTAGTTCTGGCCTATCTGGCAAGTCAGGAGCGAAGACGGCCATTTGCCCGTCTTTCAGCGCGTCAACCGCAGAACCATACCATTCCTGAGCCAGATCCGGGCGGCGGATCGTACCAAAGCCACCCAGCAGATGATGCGCGGCGAGCTCGCCGTAAGCATTTTCACCCAGAGCCACTAGGATCAAAGTCGAAGCCAGTGCCAGCTGTGCATTGTCCGCGCGGTACCCTTCACCCAGACAAATCCGCGCCGTGTTGCTTAACTCGGCTGCTCCGGCTCCGGTGGATAAAACCAGCTCGGTCATTTCATTAGTCACCTCTGTGCGCCGCTTTTGCGAAAGCGCAACTATCTGCGTCTCGAAAATCGACCCAAGCGTTTCGCACTGTTGCCGCATTTCCAGGACACTTGCACCGCCCGTGGATTTCTTCGCCAATTCATCACCCTGCGCAATTGCGGTCATCCGCGCCAGGCAAAACTGTTCATTCAGTGCAAAGGTTGCGTCACTAAGCGTTTTTCTGGTGGTCACGCCTCCGTTTCGGTAGGTCCGCAGGCTAACCACGCTGCAATGTGTCGCCATTGAGGGCTCAACGCCTGCGGAGCCAAACAGCGGCACGGAAATAATTGTATTTGCGTTTGTTGTTGAATTTTCCAATTCTGCGGTCGGCTGCACCGTGCTGCTACCTAAGGATGGCTGTCCACCCATCAATACGGTTCTTGTATGCAATAACACTGCGCGACGCCCCTCGGGTGAGTTGGCGATGATCTGGCTGATTTGTGACCCTCCGGCAAGCGCCTGATGGTAGCTGTTTAACAGAATAGTCTTTTCAAAATCGGTCAGCTGAGCGGTTACCGGGTGACCCAAATAGGTCTGATACCCGGACATGCCAGTACGTGTTCTGCGGCCCATCACACCGTCCGGCGAACCGGCAGGAAAATTGAAATAGTTGAGCGAAGTCTGCAATTCGCGCGTATGTTGCGATGCGGCCGAATACCGAACCGTGCCTCTGGATTGCACCACGGTATTTTTGCGATATATCGCTCTGTTGCGCGCGTCTTTCTTCTTGTGCCGATCATGCTCGATCGCAGCGCCGAGCAGCGCACCAATCACCCCGCCTGCGATAAAATCACCAGAGTCTGCCGAGGCTCGTTGCTGAGTGCCAAACAGCACTGCAAACGCCACAACTGTTGCAATTGTAAGTCTAGCAATCATGTCGATCTCCCTAACACTTAGTCCAAATCCATCGAATCCGTTCCATGTATTAGATAGCGCAAATGGCCTGTCAGTGAAGTCTGTACGTTCAGGTTTCAGGCGAATTATAGCCGGTGTCGCGTCAGGCGCGCATGCAACTGCCGGTTTGGCGGTCCTATTTTTTTTGCGCCAACAATTCAATCATGACTAAATGGATCAACAGTTCCGGGCTTGTGCCCTACTTGGTGCGGTTACCGAAAAGGAAGCGCATTTGGATGCGATAATTGCAGGCGACGCGGACGAACGGATCTGGCTGTCGGAGCATCCGCCGCTATATACCGCTGGCACCAGTGCCGATGCGGCGGATTTAACCGATCTGGATCGGTTTCCGGTCTACCCTTGAAACGCGGTGGGCAATATATCTATCACGGGCCGGGGCAGCGCTTGGTCTATGCGAAGCTCAATTTAAACAGGAACAGGCAGGGTCGTCCGTTTCACGTCATCGCTCCAAGTCCAGCGAATACAATGAAGTTGTGGTATCACCATTTGCTCCACCATGGTTTTTTGATGTGCTGGTTATCACAATTGCAAAACTTGGATACTCATTCAAAACTCGACCTTCGTCTACTAGTGATGAACCATTCTACTAATCCGAGTTCGACTGAAGTTTCGGCAATTGTATAAATGTCCGCTTTGGGCTCCAAGCGGACACGTGACGCAATTGATCAGTGTAGCCCGTCACGGCCTATGAGGCAGACCGGGTTGTTTTGCTAGGCTAGATATTTGGCTCATCGTGAACCTTGCGTTGCATCCGGACCGCCGGGAAGGCGAAGGCTGGCAGGATTGGAACCAGCACTTCCGCATGCGTCTTGAACCCGACCGAAGCATAGAACGGTACGGCCGTGCGGGTGGACAGGCAGTCGAAGACCCGCACTCCTTCTGACCCGGCAGCCAGAAATATCCCCGCCATCAACTGGCGCCCGATCCCGCGCCGTGTCGCATCAGGGTTTGTTGCCAAATGCCGGATCTCAGCCCGACCACGCCCTGCAAGACTGTAGCCGCCCGCCCCCAGCACCCGCTCGTCGCCGTCCTCGACCACGAAATACCGCCCCGAGGCCAGAAGGTCAGGTCGCGCCCGGGCGATGAGCGGCACAATTGTGACCATGATCGACGGAGGATAGTCGTGCCGCAACAAACGCCGATAGCTGCGCGACAGCAGCGTATCCACCGCCGCCAGATCGTTAGGACGCGCATTGCGCAGGGTCAAGTTGCGGATCATTCGACAAAAATGGGGCGGGAATTCCATAGTGCAAGGGGACAGTGCCGGGCGCGCCAAACATTCGACACGTTTTTTGGGAACCGTAATGTCTGCTCCGCGGACGAAGCTGCCGTTCGTATTTTGTGACAATTTGAGAAGAACGGCCCATTGCGGTCATCTACGAATTCCTCGGATGCTGCATTGCGGCCCGCCGAACCTGCCATTCGTGCATCTCGCAGAATTTCCGATGAAGACGGCACCCGAAGCTGGCTTTTTACCATGGGCGCCGTCTCGATCGAATGCGCGGGCCGACATTGCGACAACAAGTGTTATGGTGGCCAAAAAAACGCTGGCCAAATTAACGCCTTGCAATATCCCCTTCGAGTCTACTGCGCATAAAGGTAAAAAAGGTTCGAATGCGATAGAGTGATTTTTGCTCTGGCAAACACAAAAGGTAGACGTGGAATGGAGCGGGCCTTTTCGCTGGTGGTCGTGAGTTATCGAGCAGCTCATGTATTGGCGGTGTGACTGCTTCTAATCGCGGATCTGCATCGCCGAGTAACGCCGGTAAAATGCCCACACCGCCACCCGCGGCGATGGTTTCACGCATGGAAAGAACTCCATCGACCTTAAGAGCGACCTTCGCTTCTGGCAAAAGGGCACGTAACGAAGCCCAAATTTCTTCTTCGCGAGGTCCGGCTATGTATCGGAGAACAGGAGCGTTATCGGTCGTGGCGCGATAGACGCGAAACGGTATGGCGCAAAGGCATTTGTGATGAACACCTGAAGGGGCTGACCGGCTCACTCGAAACCCGATATCGGCCTCATAACGTTTCAAATCTATTAGCCTGTCAGAGGTCACGATATTGAGGTGAATTTCTGGATGCGCTTTGGAAAATTCGACAAATTGTTCAGCGTAGCAAATTTGAAGATGTTCTGAAATTGTAATCGTTAAAGGGCCGTATGTAAAATTGTCATATGGTTGACCAAACTGCAAAAGCGCCTCTTCGGCATGGGTAGCAGCGGCCAGTGCCTTACGGCCATTGCCGGTTAAAACAAAAGCACCTGCTTTTCGCTCAAATAGTGGCTTGGCCAACCGGCGCTCAAGATGATCCAGACGTCTGGAGACCGTTGAACGGTTCATCCCAAGGCTACGTGCAGCACCCGATAGTGACGCCGCGCGTGCGAGCGCCAGGAAAAACGGAACGTCCGACCAGGGTAAATTCGGAGGTTGAACGATCCTGCTGGGGTGCGCTTTTTTGCTCATTCTTATGCAAATTCCCTCATTACTTGCTGTATTTTTGCACGTTATTGGTTGTGAACGCTGGGCTCAATAGCTCAGATTCTTCGATCCTTGAAAGGACACCAAATGATATCTTTCTTGAAAACGTCAGCTCTTGCTGCTGGTATTGCTATCTCTATGTTCGCAAGTTCAGTCAGCGCCGAGCCTGTCTACCTGATCGCTCAGATTGAAGTTGAAGACTTTGACAAATTCCGCAGCACATATGGTCAGGCCGTTTTGCCAATTCTGATGGAACGTGGCATAGAGATTCTTGCAGGCGGTGGTGAACACAAACTGCTGGAAGGGGAATGGGGCTACAACCATACCGTGATACTGAAGTTTGAAAGCGAAGAAGCCGCAATGGATTTCTACGACTCACCTGAATATGTCGCGGCGCGGCCACTGCGCTTTGCGGCTACCTCTGCAAACAATCTTATCTTGGTACACCAATTCGTTATGCCAACCCAATAATCTTTTTCTTAGCAGGTGCGGGCTTTAGCTTGCGCCTGCGAGGCCAGAGAATTGTCGTGTTACTGGGATAGGTCAAATACTTGAGATTCAAACAGTCGGTCCGATAGCAGACAACAAGAAAATGCCGGCTACAATTTTTCAAAAAGGTTGATGGGCTATCGGCAGTATACTGTGCATACTCACCACCAAGTGGCTGACATTATCAAGCTTGCCGGTGGGACTCCGCGTCCTGCGCCTTGACTCGCTGTGAATAGCGACGACGGCAGCTAAGTCAAAAATATTACCGCAGCAATCAAAAACCCGTCATTGAAGTTAGCGCGGCCGTATCCTTTTCCGAACTCCCCCGCAACCTATTCGGTGACTTTTGCGCCATAGTATATGTAGTCGTTCAGATGCGCCTTATTGAACGCCCCGATCTCGTTCAAAATATCTGGGTTATTCTCGCGGAATCGGTTTCCCATCTTTGGGTTTCCGTAGAAGAGTATGACCACCTCGTCGGGCGTCGGCATTCCCAGAGCGCGGTTCACGACAATGGACGCTTCGTCAACGAAGGCATCGGCCTTGGGTTTGACGGCCGCCATAATCCGCGCCAGGTCCTGCTCGCGCGCGTCGGTGTCGCGGTTGTTATAATAGCTGACTTTCAAGATGTAATTCCGGTCCGCAACGGCGCTGACACCCTTCAATCCGGGGGCATCGTTCAACGCGCCCTCAAGAATTGCTATTGTCTTGCTATTTGAAACCAAACTGGTGAGTGCTTTGCGTCTGGCCGGATCATTCAGCAAAGAACCATCACACGCCAAAAAGACAAACCGATTTGGCTTGGCAATATTAATATCGCCATTTTCTCCGCCAATAATTCCTTCACGGCGAACGTGACATTTAAGATCGGATATCTTTTGTTTGTCGATTTCTACGGCAACGCTATCTTGCGAATTGAAAAGTCCGACGACACCGATTTGCTGGGCCATGGATTGATTGCTGGCCATGACGATCATCATCGCACTGGTTGCCGCTAAGGTTGCAATCTTGGAGTAATGCATGAGAATTTTCCTTACTTACTTATGTCGATTGAAACTTGATGGTCCTGAAATACATCGGTGGGAAGCCGATGCGCATCCGTCATCAAGGCATACATGGTGGTGATAGACTTTTCTAAAAGCGCAACGGGATGCGCGGGGACGGGCAACTCGTTTGCAATACCGTGGAAAACCGCCATGAATTGCGTGCCGTCCCATCTGTATTCCAACTCCGCTTTCTGCTCGCCACTATGAACCAGCCCCAGCCGCATATTGCCGTCTAAGGGCCCATTAATTTCCTGTTCCAGCAGCGTAATTTGATAAGTCATCCGAATTTCCCTCCCTATGTGATTGATTGACGAGGTTATCAAATTGACTATATATGGTCTAAATTTGATGTAGTTGTTCCATTTTTGAGGCAAATTGTTTCGAAAATGGAACGCCAAACATAGATGCCCGGCAACTGGGAAAATCGGCGGCATCTGAATTTGAGCTTGGAATGACGAAGATTAAACAACCTGCGGACCGTTTCGATTGGGATGATCTGCGCGTATTTCTAGCGATCTATCGTCAACAGACAGTGCGTTCCGCCGCCAAAACGCTCGGCGTCAGTCACTCGACAACTTTCCGCCGGATCGCAAACCTCGAAACTAAACTTGGCGCCCGGTTGTTTGATCGGACACCGGAAGGGTTCATACTTACGGCTGCAGGCGAAAGGGCTCTGGAGCATGCAGAACGTATAGAAGGCGATGTTATCGGGCTTGAACGTGACGTTTTCGGCCAGGATACTCGGCTTGCCGGCCCTATTCGGATTACCTTGCCGCCGCCTATCGCGCAGTTTCTCGTCATGCCCCACTTGGTGGAATTTGGCAGGCTTTATCCGGAAATTGAGATCGAAATGGAGTCCACCTATGCATTTACCGATCTCTCTCGGAGGGACGCTGACATCGCTATCCGGGTCTCGAGGGCTCCGGACGATTATTTAGTGGGCCGCAGGCTGCCTGATATGGCGGAGGCGGTTTATGCCACTCCGGAATATGTGGCGCGGCATACTTTTACCGGTGATGATCCAACCGCCCGATGGATTGGATGGCGGGATAAGGAAAAAGTTCCCAATTGGATCAAAAAAAGTAATTATCCGCGCTGTCAAACCCATTGGCGGCTGCCCAATATGCTGGTTCAATTGGAAGCCGCAAAAGCGGGTTTAGGCATGGGCATCGTCTCATGTTTCATTGGCGACATGGAGCCCACACTGATGCGGGTTCCACCGGGCGAACTTTACCAGTCGATGCCAGGTTGGGTGCTGACCCATCCGGATCTCAGAACAACGGAACGGGTTCGTGTCTGCGTACGTTTTTTAGTAGAGGCAATTAATTCTCATGAGGCACTAATCACGGGACAGTGCCCAAGGTTCCGGGCTAACTGACGCCGGGCGTCCGGTCCGCTTTCTTTATTTGCCACCACGACTTTTAAGTTTGCCAACTTGAAACCCCAACCCATCACTTTCAGCAATGCAGGTCGGGCTAGCAGGCAGCCAATCCAAGCCAGGATGTTGCCGTATTCATCCACCACACCCAGATCCCGCGCCAAACGGATGGTGGACGCCAATTGAATGTCTGCGGCGGTGAAATCCTGGCCTAACAAATAGTTCTTTCCAGCCAGGGGTGCTGCCACGGCGTCCGTTCGGTAACGTACCTCGCAAGTCAGATTTATCAAAGGCTCGAACCCGCTCAAGTCAGGATTGAAGAGTCCAAACGTCTGCTGGAAGATATTTTCAGAAACAAATGGGAAAGACATGGTCCGCACATTGATTGAACTACATCTGAACTAGAAAAGTACATCTCAGCGGAGAGACGGCCCAGACCTACCGTTGGATTGAGATTGGAATGCTGCGGCGCGGCGCGTCAAAACGGACCTTCATGCATGGCGCAGCATTTTGGGCGTCCTGAATGATCAGTGTGCAGACAAACCGGACAATGAATTGATCGCGAACTATGGTCGGTTCTGAACCTAAGCCGCCAGTTTAATTCTCCGAAACCATGCTTGGGGACGCCAAGAATGTCGCTCTTGACGCGAGGAATTCTGCAGAAGGGCCATTGCACATACCCAAGAACGTGGGTCTGTGGATCACAAGGAGATAGGAACGATTCGGATTTAGTCTGCGTACATTTCCCAATGGCGAACATGGGGCTCCTTTTCGATCAGGAAATCATCGTCGAAATTAAAATAGTATGAGACCTTATAGTCTTCTCCGGCAAACCGCTTGATCGCATCGACGTCATCCCAAAAAGTAAGCATGTCGAAATGGGCGATATCGCCCTCGACGCGATGCATGACCCATGCACCCTGATTGCCCTCGACATTGCGATAGCCGGGCAGTGCGACGGCGCGCATTTTTTCAAGATAGGCGCCGCTTTTTTTAACTGGCACGGCCCCGTGCCAAATCCGAGCAATCATTTGAATTTTCCCCCTTATTCGTTCGCGTTAGCGATTGGCTTTCCCCACTGGGCCTGCCGATATTCAGCCTTGGGTAAGGTGACGCAGCCCCACCTGAAGGTCAATCCGGGTGGGTGCGCCGGTTTCGCGATGTGTCAATCCGTAGTACAACGAGTCAAACTGCCGATGTCGCCTGTTGGCACATCGCGACAAGCATTAATTCTTGATGGCCTTCAAAGACGGCCCATAGCCGCCATCTGAAAGGTCACCGGTTCAGCTTAGAGATATTCCCGATAGCTGACATCTTGCTGAATAGGTCTGTTGCTTGGAAGCAGAATGGCAGCGACGCGCCAGAAAGCCTGCATTCTTACCATTTATTTCTAAACCTCGGATTGTGACGTTATCATTACAAACGCTAGAATACTCATTAAACCAAACATCAGATAAACAATCATTTGATCCTGGGGGGCTCTGCAGTGAAACAAACCCACATAGCAATGACATTGCTTGCTGCAATTGCATTATTCTCACCCGCCCAAGCCCAATCGGTACACGAAGCTCCGCTCTGCGAGGCAGCCAAAACAAATCGCGTTGTCGAGATCGTCTACGATAAAGACGTCAGCAAAGGTTGTCTTCCGCGTCTTGTAGATGTGCACCAAGTTGCAATTGGCAATAACGGCAAGATGTATTTGCATGGCTGGCAGAACCGCGGTTGTACCAAGGGGCGAGATTATGCTTCCGAACGGATATTCAGATTTGATAAGATCAAGTCAGTTAAGGTTGTTGAAGGTGTATTCAATGAGAAATCTCAATCCATCAAAGTTAAAGGCTGGGATGGTTGCATCGGTTCAAATTGCTTCATCAAAGAGAATATCTGTGAATAGAACTTACTTCGTAAGCGTATGGTGAATTCGCGCTGTCGGTCCATTCCCGCCGTTCTCTAATACACTATTCCTGTCGTCTGAATTGGTTGTTGCCGATCTGGTTGGGCGGACAGTCATGCGGGTGCACCCTGCGATCGCGGCCCGCGCAGAGCGTCGATTATTGTCAGAATGGCAGCGAAAACGCGCCAAAGGTTGGCAACCTCGGCCATCTGCAAGACGGAGTAGCGGCCACAGCTTACCAGCTGCGCGCGCATAGCACGGGGAAGCCTCAGCCGCAGTCGCCTGTCGCGGCGCAAATCACGATTCCGACGCTGCTCTGGACTTTGCCCCTACAAGCATCGCGTCTTTCTCCTTGCGGACCTGCGGATGGAAGCAATCGAGCGCCCGACTGCCGATATGGCCAACGCAGGCGTTGCAGTAAACGCATTTCGGACCCGAGATCCCTGCTTTCAGGTGCCGGTACAAGAATGGATCGGCGATGAACGATCGGCCACAGGAGATCGCGTCACACAACCGGTCTTCGATCGCCGCCTCCATCCTCTCGCGCGTCTGAAACCCGCCGACGCAGATGACCGGGATCGAAAGCACCGCCTTGAACTGCCGGGCGTAGCGCAGATTGTACCCCTCGTAGGGGCGCCAGATCAGATTGCAGACCACCGCGAGTAGCGGCCAGAACAGGGTGAAGAACAGCCGCCACAGTGCGGGCAGGAACCGTACGCTACCGCTCACCATTCCGCGCATGCAGCGCCAGAACGTACCCCGCACCACCGGAAATCCAGACTCGTAGTGGCCCACCGAAACCTCGATGGCATCAACACCCTCGTGCTCCATCACTCGCGCGATTTCAACCAGTTGTCTGGTTTTGAGCCCGCGTCTGAGCGGCAGATAGTCAGACCCGTTGATCTTAATAATGACCGGGAAGTCAGCGCCCACGCGCGTGCGCACCGCGTGATAGACGTCGCGCAGAAATTTCGTTCGACCCTCCAGGGCGCCGCCGTATTCATCGTCGCGCCGGTTGGTGTGGGGCGTCATGAACTGGCTGATCAGATAACCGTGCCCGGCGTGGATCTGGACGCCGTCGAACTGGGCGGTCTTGCAGCGACTTGCGGCGTCGCCGAACTCGTCGACGATGTGGCGTATCTCCTCAATAGTCAGCGATCTCGGCCTGGTTCCGATCGACAAATCCATGACATTCGACGCCGATACCGCGTTTTGGAGCCCGACAAAGGGTGGCACAACCTGGCGGCCGCAATGGCTGAGTTGGGCGAAGATCCTCGACCCGTGCCGGTGCGCCGCCGCCGTCAGCTCTGCGAGCGCCGGGATCTTGTCGTCGGCATCGGCTCCAAGTTGATTCGGCGTCGACTGGCCGTCGCGGCTAGTGTAGATATTGCCGGTGATGATCAGCGGCGTTCCGGCGATCGCCATCGGCTCGTAGAATTCGATATGCTTCTTGGTTGCAAAGCCATCCTCCGTTGCCCGGGTCTCCGATGTTGCGGTCTTGACGACCCGACCGGCAATCTCCAACCGGCCTATCGAAAGCGGCTGAAACAGGATGCTGGTAGGATCTGACATGGCGGTCTCCTTTTTGCCAAAGGATGGCAACGCATCGACAGTAAATAGTCTATCATGAACCCCTGGGGCTGTCGTGACGATCGGCAAAATGACGCCCGTCGGTTATAGAAGCGGCGGAGTATGTCGCTGGGCTGAGGCTGGCCGCGGCTCTTGCGATTACACACGTCCCTTGCCTTCAAACCGGGGCAGCATAGCCGAGAAATCGGTTCCCTGTCCGCCCTCATCCTCGACAAACGCGGCATAGAGTTCGGTTGCCCGTGCCCCGATCGGCGTATCCGCGTCCACCGCTTCCGCCGCCTTCTGGCTGAGGCACAGGTATTTCAGCATCAGTTCGGAGGCAAAGCCGGGTTTGTAGCCGTTGTCAGCAGGCGACTGCGGGCCGATGCTCGGTGCGGGGCAATAGGCGTTCATAGTCCAGGAATAACCCGACGAGGTGGAGACAACATCAAACATCGACGGGGCGGTAAAAAGTCGATTCCTCATGAGAGTCGGCTGGGTTATAATTGTGCATGTTTACTTTACGCGACCGACGGACCGGAGAATTGTTTGATCGCTGGTCCGATTTCGGGGACAAACGTCGGCGCCTGATGGAGCAATCCTGGGCCGGGGTTTTTCGGAACCATCTGCTTGTCGAACTTCCGGTTGACGATCTTTGCCGTCACCTTGATGAACGCATGGGCCGACCATCGAAGGATCTACACGTTGTCATCGGGGTCTTGCTTTTGCAGCAGCTGCACGATCTGAGCGATGCAGAGACCGTCGAGGCCCTGGCCTTCAATATGGCGTGGCACTATGCCTTGGACGTGCGCAGCGAAGCGGACAGCTATTTCTGTGAGAAAACCCTGCGCAACTATCGCCGTCTGTTTATCGAACAAGGTCTCGATGAATTGCTGTTCCGGTGTTTGACGGATCGGCTGGTGCAGGGGTTCTCTGTCGATACCAGCCACCAACGCATGGATTCGACGGCCCTTCGTTCGGCGATGCGGGCGCTGACACGACTTGGTATCGTTGTTGAGAGCATCTCGAAGTTTGCCCGTGAGCTTGAGCGATATCATCCCGGTCTGCACGAGCAGATCAGCAAGGAGGTGATCCGCCGCTATGTCGATCGCGAGGGTAATGGCGCGTTCGCGAATACGGCGCCGAGTGTTTCAAAACGCCGCCTCGGCGAAGCGGGTCAGGATCTCCTAGCCCTGGTGCTGCAATTCCGTGACACGGCGGCGGCAAAGCTTTCCAGTTTTGCGATCCTGGAGAGGGTTCTGCGCGATCAGTTCGAGATCGTTGATGATGAGTGTGGCGATCGTGACGCAACGCGCGCCGCGATTCGAGATCCAAAGGATGTGCCGTGCGATACCGTCGGCAATCCGGCCGACCCGGACGCGAGCTACAACGCGCACAAGGGTCAGGGATACATGGCGCAGATCGTCGAAACCTATTGTGAAGATGACAGTAACGAGGCGGTTGCCGCGACACCGGACCTCATCACCCACGTGGAGGTCCACAAGATGACGGTGCATGACGGCCATCGCTTGGCCGATGCGCTGGATGATCTGAGCGAGCGCGCGCTGACGCCGGCGGTGATGCTGGGTGATTCACATTACGGTTCCAGTGACAACATGGCTCTGACGCGCGAACAGAACATCAATCTCGCGGCGCCCGCGCGACCGCCGAAAGGCGCCGTCTCGGGACGGTTGACGTTGGAGGATTTCACTCTCAACGAAGAAGGCTTGGTCTTGCGCTGTCCCAATAACGTCGAACCGGTTTCAGCCTCGCTCGCCAAAGCCAAGCTGCAGGCCCGTTTCGACCTTTCCATCTGCCAAAAATGTCCCGATATACTGCGATGTCCCGTGCAGGCGGCCAAGCGTGACGGCCAATTTTCCCGCTTTCAATATACCCCGGACAGGGCTGCCAACCAAAAGCGCCGGCTTTATGAACAAAGCGATGCCTTCCGCGACGTCTACAGATGGCGGGCCGGCATAGAAGCGACCATGTCGCGATTAAAGTACCAGATGAACCTGGCTCACCTACGCATTCGCGGCATGCCGGCCATGCGCTACGTGGTCAATCTGCGTGCCCTCGGCCTCAATATCCAACGCTGCGCGGCAATCGCACCATAAAAAACGAAGCCAAGGAGAAGCCAAGGATAGGTAATATCAGGTTTTATCCACCAGCAACGCGGAGACAGGCAAATATTCTTCACCGAACCGCAAAGACCTGTACAAGCACGCCATCGGCCAACAACTTTTTACCGCCCCGTCAACACTCGCGGAAAGCTCACGCTTTCCGATCGCATCTTGTTCGATGCGGGTTGCCTGATGGCCCATAATTTTATGCTTTTCTAAATAGCTGGGAAAGAAGGATCAAATGGCTCGAGACTTGCCAAGGAAACCTTATTGAGAGCGATGGAAATACCGGAGGGATCGCCCGCAATATAAGCATCGCTGAGTGTGCCTACGTGGTCGGAAAAAATCTCATACTCATTTTCAGTTTGGGTCGCCGTTGTCGCCATACGCCCCGTAGATTCAATAAAGCGATCAGCAAGGATTTTTAGCAACAGGTAACCAACGGCTCGGTCGCTATCGTCCTTCATCGCCGTCTCTGCGTGCGTGACGACTTTGGCGTAAGCTTGGCCGCTTTTTCCGTTATCGCTAAGCGTTGTTAAAATTTGTTCAAACATCATTTTTAGGTTCCTCATATTGAAATGGACGTTGCTCCACCGTTCTTGCCCGACCACTCAAGTGGCGCGTTCAAGAAAGCTTCGACCTGTCCATGAGTATGTGTATCGAAGTGATTTTCTGCTTTGCAAACCGCCAAAACATCCCACCAAGTCGCCAGCGAATGCAGTGTAATGCCTTCGGTTGTCAGCTTTTCTCGCGTTTGATCGAAAATGTCATAGTAGAAGACAACGATTGTATGATCTGCTCTGGCCCCGGCTTTTCGCAGTGCATTGCAAAAGTTGATTTTGCTGCCGCCATCGGTGGTCAGATCTTCAACAAGGAGAACGCGCTGGTTGTCGGTGATTTTACCTTCAATCTGAGCATCCCGTCCAAAACCTTTGGGTTTTTTCCGAACATACTGCATAGGGAGCCCCATTTCTGCTGCGATCCAAGCAGCGAATGGGATGCCCGCAGTCTCGCCGCCAGCAATCGCGTCAAATTTCTCAAAACCTATCTCATTCAGAATGACCGATACGGAGAAGCTTGTGATCATTTCGCGGATGCGCGGGTAAGAGATGATTTTGCGACAATCGATATAAACGGGGCTTGCAATGCCAGACGTGAAGGTAAACGGTTTGTCCGCGCTGAAATGTACTGCGTCGATTTCAAGGAGCATCTTGGCAGTGGTTTCAGCGATACTCTGTCGGCTTGGGAAGTCACTAGACATCTGTCGAACTTTCTAAGGATGGCCTAAAGGCTGGCTGCATGATCAACATGCCAATAAATCGGTTTACCTGGGTCGAAAACAGTCACAGTTTCTGCGCCAACATTAATTTTTTCAGGAAAAACTGCCGGTTCGGAAGTGCGGACTAAGCGCATTTTTGCATCATTAATGTCAAGGCCATAGAACTTTGCTCCATTTTTCGAAGTAAAGGCATTGAGGTTTTCCAATGCTTGCTCTTCTTCGAAAACTGTTGCAAGGCACCCAAGAGAATTGGCGGCGGAGAAAACCCCAGCACATCCACAAGCGCTTTCTTTTGTGTGTGTGGGATGGGGTGCTGAGTCAGTTCCAAGGAAGTAACGCGGATCGCCCGATGTCGCGGCAGCCCTTAGCGCTTGCCGATGTTCTTCGCGCTTTAAGATTGGCAGGCAATAGTAGTGGGGGCGGAATCCACCAACCAGCATGGCATTGCGGTTCAACATCAAATGGTGAGTTGTGAGGGTCGCGTAGAGATTGCGATCTGCACCCCCAACATAATCGACGCCGTTTTTGTGGTGACGTGTTCCATGACAATGCGAAGTTCTGGGATCGTGCGCCTAATGGGGTCAAGAACCCTATCGATGAAGACCGCCTCTCGGTCAAAGATGTCGATGTCATCATCGGTCACTTCACCGTGGACCAGCAAGGGTAGCCCAAGCTCAGCCATCTTCTCAAATAGGCGATAGGATTTTGAGATGTTACGGACGCCACTGTCTGAGTTTGTCGTCGCACCGGCTGGATAAAGCTTCACAGCCTTGACGATATCTGATGCCGCAGCATTCTCTAAGTCATAAATTGTTGTGGATTCGGTGAGATAGAGTGTCATGAGTGGCACGAATGATGTGCTGCTCCCACCTAGGGCGTCTAGGATGCGCTGCCGATAGCTCATTGCACCATCGACGGTTGTCACCGGAGGGACAAGATTTGGCATAATAATTGCGCGCGCGAAATCGCGGGCACTGAGCGCAACGACGGCAGAAAGCAACTCGCCATCTCGCAAATGAAGATGCATGTCGTCTGGCTTGTTTAAGATAACCTCTTGTTGGGTCATTGGTTTGCTCCGACGAGGTGATCATAAATAATTGAAGCGCCAGCTAGAAAATCCTCAGTTTTCATGGCTTCATTTGGGTTATGTGAGCCGTTCTGGTTTCGAACGAAAATCATAGCTGTGGGAACACCGGCATTTGCGAATACTGCAGCATCATGTCCACCGCCGGAGGCCATTGTTGTCGGCTCTAATCCAATCCGCGCCATCGCATCTTCAAGGCTACGAACAACGCCATCATCCATTAGGGCTGGGGCCGTAGCGTTGACTTCGTCTAACTTAAATTCAACCTGCCGCTCTAGCGCGATGTCCTTCATTTCACTCGCAATGAGATCCGACATTGCGTTGAGGACGCTCTGACTTTGACTTCGAACATCAAGGCTGAATCCGACCTCGTCAGGAATGCGTGACAAGGCGTGTTTGTTGGGGTCGGTTGAAACGACGCCAGAGGTCAAAACGAGATCATCACCTTTTTGAAGAATAGTAAGCCAGCTTTCGTCAAGGCGACTAAGTAAGTCGACCATGGCAAGCACCGGATCTTTGCGAAATGCGCGCGGAACGGCTCCTGAGTGCCCGGCTTCACCAACGCAGCGGATTTTTTTATGTCTGAAATTCCCTCTGATCGCGGATACCACAGCAGCCGGCATGTCTTTGCCTATGAGCAGGGGGCCTTGCTCAATATGCAGCTCAATATATTCGAGAAGATCAGCTTTGTTTAGTAACGGTTTGCTTGCATGAATTGGCCCCATTTCGATGCCAACGTCAGCCATATGTTCGGCTAAGGACCGGCCATCTGATTTGTGGGGAGATTCCAATTCGGCGTCCGACAGAACACCCAGCAGCGCTTTAGATGCGATGTAGCAAGGGCCAAACCAAGCGCTTTCCTCACCGCGCATTGCAATAACCTTCACAGGGCGTTTGAACCGTGTGTCGGTCGCTTTTGCACGAAAGAGGCACAGCAGTCCGGCAAGCACTCCAGCCAACCCATCAAAATTCCCACCCATTGGGACACTATCGACGTGCGAACCAACCAATACGTATTTCTCTGCTTTGGCGTCTTCGGGTAGTGAGAAAATTGCGTTTTGCCCCGCATCATATGAGACAGCTAAACCTACGCTGCGGGCTTGCTCCGCCAGAAAATCAAGAACCTCGGTTTCCGTAGTTGAGAAGGCGGGTCGGCTGACCCCTTCTTTGTCAGGGCTCATCGAAGCAACTGCGTTGAACCATTCATTCGCAAGGATCAGCTCGGCTTCGTCGACAGCAAATTTGCGATCGGAGGTCACGGCGCTGTCTCCATGAATACAACCGCATCAGCGGTGTCTTCGTCGCGTACCGATCCCACGAGTTCAGACACATTCTGAATGTTTTTGGCATTCAAAAAGGCTTTCAGTTCCGCGAGCAACGTGATCATTGCATTGGGATTAATGAAGGTCGCTGTCCCGACTTGGATGGCAGTTGCACCCGCAATCAGATACTCAACGATGTCTTCGACTGTAGAAATTCCTCCACATCCGATCACTGGGATGTCCACAGATTTAGCGCATTGGTAAGCCATTCGTAGCGCGATCGGTTTAAGTGAGGGCCCAGACAGTCCTCCCATAAGGTTACCAAGCTTCGGTTTCCTGCTGTGAATGTCGATGGCCATGGACAATAATGTGTTTGAGACAACGAGCGCATCAGCACCAGCCGCTTCCGCGGCCATTGCCACCTCAATTGTTTCGCCTGTATTAGGACTCAGTTTTGCCCAAAGGGGCAGGTCGGAAGCGCCTCGCAGCTTTGTCATCACCGAATGCGTTGTTGAAGGTCGCATCGCGAACGCCTTGCCGTCTTCTTCGATGTTGGGACATGAGATGTTGACCTCAATGGCATCAACACCGGGAACGGACACCCTCTCACAGATGCGAGCAAAGTCATCGGCAGTGTGTGCGGAAATGCTGACGACCAAAGGAACGTCGTACTGATTGTAAAACGGAATGACGTTGTCGATGAAGTAGTCGACGCCTTTGGAGGGAATACCAATCGAGTTCAGCATTGACCCACGCACCTCACAAACACGCGGAGTAGGGTTACCACCACGTTTCTCCTCGGTTATGGTTTTGGTGACATGTGCGCCAAGTTGATTTAGATCAAGCACTTCGGAGAGGTCCTCGGAAAAGGTTCCAGACGCAGGCATAATCGGATTGTCTAGCGTAAGGCTCCCAATCTTTGTGGTGAGTTTTACCATGCCATTGCCTCCTGAATGCCAAAGACAGGGCCTTCGCGGCAAACCCGTTCTTGAGTGATTGAACCCTGACGGTTGAACGAGCGGACACAGCACTGACACATGCCCAAACCACAGGCCATTTGCTGTTCGAGAGCGATCTCACCGGGAATGTTGTGGGTCGCACCAACCTCTTGCAGCAGCTTCAGCATCCGGTTTGATCCGCATGTGTACATCGCATCAACAGCACCTTCAGATATCTTCGCTTCAATGACGCGCCGCATGTTGTCCATATCCGACGTGCCCTCAGCATCCGTAAGCGTGATGACTTCAGCGCCCATGCCTTCGAAATAATCGATAGACATAAGCACGTCTTGTGATCGTGCAGAGCAAATCGCTGTTAGTTTGCGTCCCAAGCGTTTTGCCTCTTGGGCGAGGGGGGCTAACGTTGCCAAACCTACACCTCGTGCCAACAGCAGCAAATTTTGCCATTCCGGTTCAATGGTGAAACCGACTCCAAGCGGTCCTAGAAGGTTTAGTGTGTCACCAACTTTGAGTTCGGCAAGCGCGCGCGTACCCTCACCAGTGACCTTGTAGAGAAACTGAAGCTCACCCTTTTCTGCTGAATAGCCATATATGCTCATGGGCCGCCGCAAATATGGTTGATGCGCAGACGTCACTGGACAAAGCAGATGAAAGAACTGTCCCGGTTGGCAGTTCAAGATGGATTGTGGTGCATCGAGAACAAGCAGCCGGTATTCACCGTTAACTGGCGTATTGCTTTTAACACGCGTGTCAGTTTCGTGAGTTTCCCCGGTCGCCGGAGAAGCCGCTCCGGCGCTAGGTCGTTGTAAGATTGTCATGATGTCCCTTTCTTAACCGAAGATCAGCTGGGGAATGAATAACGAGATCTGGGGCACGTAAGTGACAACCAACAATACGAGTATGTTGACGAACACGAAGGGCCAAACCCCTTTGATGATGTTGAGGACAGGTTTGTTAAGTGTGGATGAGGCGACAAATATATCGAGGCCAAACGGCGGGGTGATCATGCCGAGACTGATATTGAGTGTCACAATCATGCCGAAGTGAACCGGATCCACACCCATTGCCTGTGCAACCGGAAAAAGGGGTGGCACAAGAATTAGGAGGGCGGAGTTGGGATCAATAAACATGCCAGCAATGAGAAAGCAGACGTTGACGGCCAACAGGAACTGGATCGGACCTGCATCTATCGCCGTGAGGAAGTCTGTGATCTGTGTTGGAACTTGAGCGAGTGTAACATAGAAAGAAATCAATCCGCCAAGCGCGAGAAGAATGAAAATCACGCAGGTTGAGATCGCACTTTGTTCGGTGATTTTCACAAGGTCCCTGAAGCCAAAATTCCGATAGACGACCATTTCTACAAAAATTGCATAAACGACACTGACGGCTGCGGCTTCAGTAGGAGTGATGGTGCCCGAATAGATACCACCCAAGATGATGAACGGCATGCCGAGCGCCCATTTAGCTTCGCGAAATGATGCGAACCTTTGGCTCCAAGTCGTTTTCTGATCAGGTTCGATCCCCTGACGCTTTGCTTCGATCCAAACCATGACTGCAAAGGCGAGACCAAGGAATAGACCTACGGCAAGGCCACCAGCGAAAAGCTTGGCAATGGAAGTTCCTGTCATCCAACCATAGATGATGAATGTGATTGAGGGTGGGATTAGAAGCGCGGTTTCAGCGCTCGCAACCAAAAGGCCAAGGCTGAATTTTTCTGAGAACCCATTCTTACGCATCTCTGGGTAAACCATTTTGCCCATCGCGGCGACCGTCGCGGGTGCAGACCCTGAAACTGAACCAAATGCCATAGAGCCACCGATAACCGTGTGCCCCATGCCGCCTCGGGTATGACCAACCAACGAGCGCACAAAACCTGTTAGGTTTTTGGCGATTTGGCCCGAACCCATCAGATGGGCTGCGAAGATGAAGAAGGGAATGGCAAGGAGGGTCGTGTGATCAATGCCACCAAAGATTTTTTGCACAACTGCGGCATCTGGAATATTGCCATAGAAAGCTTCTTTGGTTGCGAGTGCTGGAACCCCCAACACAAGAAACATTTCGAACCCTAGAATGAGTAAGGCTGCG
This sequence comes from Amylibacter sp., assembly GCA_965237555.1. Lineage (GTDB taxonomy): Bacteria > Pseudomonadota > Alphaproteobacteria > Rhodobacterales > Rhodobacteraceae > Amylibacter. The sequence goes on along the minus strand of CBDEFU010000001.1, from coordinate 6,552 downwards.
GCAAGAGCTATTATTAGAAGTAGCATTAATGCTCCGCCTCTACTGGTGTTTCATGAATGCCGAAACGATCAATGACGCCGAAAAAACTTAACGCAAATCGTAGGGCAAGTAAGCCAAATCCGATGACTGGCGCGGAATACACCCAGCCAACCGGAACATCTAAGGTGGGGCTGCGTTGCCCAGTCATAAGCACGAATTTGACAAGGCCAATTCCGAGCCAAGCGAGGTAGATTGAGAACAAGAACCCTGTGCCATCAATGATCTTTAGCAGAACAGACCTGAGGTTCGTCGGGAGCCTATCCCGCAGGGTATCGATGCCAACATGACGACCTTTTTCCAAGGCCAAGCCAAGAGCGATAAAGACTAAGAACACATTCATGAAACGAACGGCTTCTTCGATCCAAGCAAACTTGCTTGCGAAGGTTCCGCCGATTTCTCGAGCCACAACGTTTCCAAAGAAAAGTATGACCATCGTCAGGAATAGCGTCACCAAGAATGCCCGCTCAGCGAGACGAATATAAGAGAGTATTTTCAATGTATTTTCCTCAAGTCGCGGACACCGGCAGTTAAATCTCTTGAGGAGCCACTAACGGTTGTTGGGTCCGCAACGTGCGGACCCAACTGCTCGACAAACCTTACTGATTTGCAGTGTATACGTCGATCAGCGATTGTCCTGCATCACCGGCACGCTCAATGTACGCCGTCACAGAACTATCGTACATAACATCGCGGAATGCAGCACGCTCTTCAGGAGAGGCAACGCGGATGTTGATGTCGCTTGCGGAGATCACTTCTAGAGCGGCCTCAACAGCCCCAGCTTTGTGTTCGATCAGAGCAGGGACAACTTCGTCAAATGCATCATTGATGATGACTTGATACTCAGCTGGCAGGCTTGCCCACCAAACTGGGTTGAACAATACAACATCTTCCATCGCGCCATGTTCAGAAATCACAAGGTAGTCTTGGACTTCAAAGAACTTCATGCGTTGGATCGTGTCGAGCGGGTTTTCTTGACCATCCACAACACCGGTTTGAAGCGATGTATAAAGCTCGCCGAACGGCAGAGCGATTGCAGAAGCGCCGAGGGCGTTGAATTGCTCGATCAGGATATTGGAGTCCATTACCCGGAATTTTTGGTCAGCAAATGCGGCGATGTCGTCGAGAGATTCGTTCGACGTGAAATTCTTCATGCCATTTGGCCACCAAGCAACGCCAACAACGCCTTTGGTCGAGAACGTGTCCAGCAGCGCATCACCAAATGGGCCCTCACGCAGAGCTTGAGCTTCTGCCGTGTCGGCTGGCATAATGTATGGGATGTCCAAAACCGAAACAGCTGCGTTGAAACCGCCAAGAAATGCAGCAGGGGAAACTGTTGCTTCAAGTGTTCCAAGCTGAACGCCTTCTGTCATGACGCGCTGGTTGCCGAGTTGTGCTTGTGGGAAGATTTGAAATTCGACCGCGCCGCCCGTGCGTTCTTTGACAAGCTCTGCCACCATTTCTAGGTGGACGTGGCGGCTTTGTTGCGGTGACTCGAGGTGCCCAATGCGTGCGGTGAATTCTTGCGCGTAAGCTGGGGTAGATGTGAGAGCCAACGCGCTCAATGCGAGTGCTGAGAACGCTCGGCGTCCGATATTGAATTTGGTTTTCATTGTCTTCTCCCTGTTGATGGTTAGAGAAAACCGCAAGGAAGTATCAGAGTCAAGAATATTATTAAATTTGATAATTCTATCAAATTGCGACTACCCAGAAGCAGAGTTTTATAATACGTCTACCAAGCCAACTGTAGAGAAAAGTCGCAGAAATGACATCGCAATATCAAATGATCTCCGAGATCGGTGACCGATTAAAGTCTTACCGCCTTGGGGCAGGGCTGACACCGGAAGAGGTCGCGAAAGAGACTGGCATATCCGTGGCGTCCTTGTATCGCTACGAATCTGGCCAACCAATTCGTGTCGATGCATTAGGGAAACTTGCGGATTTCTTGGATGTGTCGCTTGCATCACTTTTTGGAGTTGGCTCTGAGAATATATCATCTGCGGTAACGTTCTTCGAACGACTTCGGCAAATTGAGGCCGAGGCAGACCAAATTACCGTCCTGTTTGGTCCCGTACCCTATCTTTTAACCACGGATAAATACGATGAATTACTTCCTCAGGTGTTACTGGAAAGTGTTCCTGAAACGGCTGCAAACAGAGAGGGTCTCGAAAGCTCGATCTCGCAGCTGGTAGAAATCTTAAAGAGCCGCAAACAGGCGTTTAAAGCCCGCAAGCCTAACATCATCGGGCTGATTTCTGCGTCTGAGCTAGAGCAGTTTGTTCACTCTGGGTTTGTTGGTAACACTAATTTGCAACCTGATGAAATCGCAGTGCGTAAGGATGCCGCCCTCTACGAAGTTCAAAACATCCTTTCACTCATTCAAGAGCAACCCATCGGCATGCAGATTGGTGTTGTTCAGGACTCTATGCCGAGTACTAGTTTTCAGATCCTTCGCAAAGGTGCGAATGCGCAAGTGGCTCTCAGCCCATTCCGACTAGGCTCCTCAGCCAATGTGAGAATTGGGGTCGCAACAATTACTGCTGCTGATGAAACAGTTAGGCTCCACCAAAGTGTAACAGAGAGTTTGTGGAAGCACAGCCTAAAAGGGGAGGCGGCTATTACCGTTCTCGAGAATTTTCTGGGTCAGTATTGAGTTACTCCCTAGGATCAGGACTTCGGTAACGGAAGCTTCTCTGTCAATGGTTTTATGGCGAGCACTATTTGGCACTGGGGGTCCATCTGCATAAAGGTACCAAACCCACCACAGGATTTAGCTATGTTTGAGGCGCGTCTGAGTGGTCAGGCCGCAGCTGCTTGATGCGGTCTGTGGGGAAATATTTGTAAAATGCGGTGCGGCCAATTTTGAGCTGGTCAATGACGTCGCCGATGAATGGGTAGTTTTCAGTGTCCTTAAGCATAGCTTCGGCGTGTTTGATGTTTTGCTCGTTCATGGCTTTTGGCCGACCACCTCGCCTTCCACGTTTTGCGGCGGCTTTCAGCCCGGCGCGGGTGTTTTCAACAATCAACTCGCGTTGGAACTCGTCGAAGGCTGCTGTCATATGGAAAAACAGCCTCCCCTCAGGGGTGCTGGTGTCGATGTTTTGGGTCAAAACTTTGAGGGCGATGCCACGTTCGGCGATGTCGGAAGCTGTTTTGATCACTTGCGTAAGAGACCGCGCCAGGCGCGAGAGTTTCCAGACGGCCAGCGTATCTCCGGTCCGCAAATAATCGAGGGCCGCTTTGAGTTGGGGACGGTCGCGATGGGAGCCGGAGGCTTTCTCGACGAAGATCCTCTCGCAGCCGATGTCGCGTAGCGCATCCATTTGAAGCGCGGGGTTCTGATCCATGGTTGAGACGCGGGCGTAACCGATGAGCATGTTTTTTGTTCACAAATTCTGTTTCCAGCATCATAAACGAACCTGTAATTCCGAACAAGGTAAACGGCCCGGTATTTTCAGGCAATGGGACCCTGTCGGACATTGGCCGCCTCTGTTCGTTAAACGACGGTTTTGAGAACACAGACTTTTCGGAGCGACCATGGCCAGAATGCGTATCCTTATGAACAATGAACAAGAAGCTTTCGACAGGCCCCCGGTCTTTGATCACAAGGAGCGAAAGCAATTCCTCGTTTTGCCCAAAGGGCTGATGGATATCGCGACGGGCCTGCGCTCGCCCGACAGCCAGATCAGTTTTCTCCTGATGTGTGGCTATTTCAAAGCAACCAAGCGCTTTTATCAACCACACAATTTTCACGTCCGCGATATCGCTTTCGCCGCGCACCAACTTGATGTGTCAGAGAATGCCTTTCAACCGTGCCAGTACGCCGAGACGACCCGTCTCAGACACCAACGTCTAATCCTCGAATTCCATGGCTTTGTATCCTTTGATGAGCGTGCCAGCAAAGGGCTGGCCACCGAGATCGCCACAATGGCCCGGATGCACCTGAAGCCACGGCTGATCTTTGATCGTTGCGTGGACTTTCTCATCCAGCGCCACGTGCAGGTGCCAACGGCGCGTCGCCTGACGGATTTGATTCGTGCCAGTCTGCACGAACGCAAAGCCGAGTTGGTCACATTGATGGACAGTAAGCTGCCTGCTGAGACGCGGAACCTGCTTGATGGATTATTCACGGCACCAGATGATCAGAGCCGGTATCGCCTGACACTTTTGAAGAAACTGTCGCAATCGACCAGCCCCTCCAAGATCAAGGAAGCCGTTGCTGATCTGGAAGTATTATCAGATCTGTACGGCCATCTGTACGACATTCTTGCAAGACTTGAACTGGGAGCTGCTGGCATTCGGTACTTTGCTGGCAGCGTTCTGAAATCCCGGATGTTTCAGCTTCAACAAAGAAGCCGACCTGATCGCCACCTTCACGCCACGGCCTTTGTGGCGCACCAATTCTATCGCTGTCAGGACAACATGATCGACCTTTGGCTCAGCGTCATGGCCTCGTTCAAATCGGCGGCGGCGCGGAAATATCAGGAAACGCTCGTGCAAGAGCGCGAGGATCAGCAGAGACAGATCGAAATTGTCGTCGATGGCCTGGAGGTTTCCGTCTTTGGGGTTCTGCGCGGCATTCGAAGCGTCATGTCTGCGGCCAATCTGTCAGACGCAGAAAAGGTTACTGCCACACAGGCTCTTCTTGCTCAGGGAAAAACGGAAGACTTCGACCAGCTGAAGAATGATCTGGCCGCAACCGCCAATGAAGCCGGTTGGCATGACATTCTGGAAGCCCGGTCACTGAAACTACAAAACCGCCTCAGTCCGTTGTTACGAGCACTCAACTTCATGCCGAACAAACGGGCCGCAGCGCTGCTGGATGCGATTGATCACTTCAAGGCAGATGGAGACGTAGCTGCCAGCCACGCGCCGATAGACTTCCTTGATGCGGGACAGAAGGCAGCGCTTGTGCGAACGGATGGTACCTTCCGGGTATCACTGTACAAGGTGTTCCTGTTTCAGGCGGTGACCACGGCCATCAAGTCCGGTGACCTGAATGTTGAACAATCCTACAAATATCGGCCCATGGACGCCTATCTGATCGAGAAAGAACGCTGGCAACGGGAAAAGATCCACCTGCTGGAGCGCGCCGGTCTGACAGAGTTCGCCGATCCCGACCCCGTATTGGCAAGGCTGAACGTCACATTGACCGCCCAGTATCGGGCAACCAATGATCGCGCGGCTGATAATCCCCACCTCAAGCTGCGCAAGGACAGGACGTTTCACATTGCCACCCCGGCACTCGATGCTCGTGAGGCCGATCCGTTGGGCGATCTTTTCCCCCAACGTCACGACGTACCGCTCGCGCAGGTTCTGGAAACCGTCAACCACCACTGCCACATGCTGCGGTCTTTCGAGCACTGGCAGCAAACCCATGTCCGGCAGACCACATCACATCCCGCATTGCTGGCCGGGATCATGGGACTGGGCTGCGGGATCGGTGTGCGGAAGATGGCGCGGATTTCCTCGTTTGTCACAGAGAGCGAACTGGATCACACGGTCAATTGGCGCTTCTCGCTGGAGAATATTCGTGTTGCCAACGATGCCGTGGTCAAGGCCATGGATGGGATGGATCTGCCAAACCTCTATCGTCAAACCAAGGATCAGCTCCACACCGCCAGTGACGGTCAAAAGTTCGAGGTGCGCGGTGACAGCCTGCATGCCAGCCGGTCATTCAAATACTTCGGGCAAGGCCAGGGTATCAGTGCCTACACTTTTATCGATGAGCGCAACTTTCTCTGGCATTCCCTGATGATCAGCGCCGCTGACCGCGAAAGCGCCTATGTGATCGACGGGTTGATGCACAACGACGTCGTGAAAAGTGACATCCATTCCACGGACACCCATGGCTATACCGAGGCCGTCTTCGGCCTGACCCATCTGCTGGGGTTCTCCTTCGCCCCACGTATCAAGGGGATCGGCAAACAGACCCTGCACATCTTCAAGCCGAAACATCAGGCTGACCCCAATTGGGTCATACGACCCGACAAGACCATCAACGAAGCCGTCATTCGCGAAAACTGGGATAACTTGCTGCGCCTCGTGGCCACCATCAGGCTCAAGGAAAACACCGCGTCCGACATCTTCCGGAGGCTGAATTCCTACTCGCGGCAACATGCCTTGTACCAGACCCTGAAGGCCTTCGGGCAGATCATCAAATCCCTCTTCATCCTGCGCTACATTGATGATTTGGCGCTACGACAGGCTATCGAGAAGCAACTCAACAAGGTCGAACTCGCCAACCGCTTCACCCGCGCAGTCGCCGTCGGAAATCCGCGTGGGTTCACCCAGACTGAAAAGGAAGAACAGGAAATCGCCGAGGCCTGCAATCGACTGATCAAAAACAGCATCATCTGCTGGAATTACCTCTACCTCGCCAGACAACTCGAGAAGGCACCAGACGTCGAGACCAGAGAAAACCTGCTGCAGCTGATCGCAGCCCATTCGCCCATGTCATGGGCTCACATCAATATGCTCGGCGAATACGATTTCTCGGAAGAAAAGCTCCGCGAT